>NZ_QNUF01000012.1 GCF_003385455.1 Chryseobacterium rhizosphaerae
AGAATTAATGGGATATTAAAGCAGGAGTTTCTTTTTTGTAAAACAAAAAATATGCACCACTTAAGTTCATTAATAAAAGAAAGTATTTGGCTTTATAATACGAAAAGACCACATCTAAGTCTTAATATGCAAACACCAGATACAGTCCATAAAAAATCCGAAGAAACAAATGCATCTCCGAATTAAATATTGTTTAATTTTATGTCAACCTATTTTAGGACGACTCACTTTCATTTTGCTCTGGATATACAAGTCATATACTTTCAGACAAGCTGTAAACAATCAACCACCGGAAAAATCCGATGGCTGATCTACAAAAAACAAGTGTATATAAAAAATATATATTCTTTCTAATTTCTCCAAAACAGATTCCCGTCATTCATCAGGGCTTCTATTGTGGTCATCCTGGAAACAGCTTCTGCGGAGCATGATGCATTGGTAAGAATAATAGCCGCTTCATCTCCTGCTTTAGGCCACTGCTGTTTTCCTTTTTCATCCAGTGGAAGAATACTCTGGGTAGCAAACTGCAGTGCTCTTGATAATGCCAGCTCTGTCGCATATCCATACAGTTCAGCGATCAGGTTTGCTTTCTGCAGCATATTTCCTGATCCGAAAGTACTCCAGTAATCCTGTACATTATCGTTTCCTATCAATACATTCACCCCATATTTCTTTAAGGTAGGTATAGGCATTACAGTTCCTTTGAACGGGACAGAAGATGCTATTCCCACTTTCCCTTCAGCCAGCCTTTCAGCAATCTGTTCTGTTTCTTTTGGAGAAAGATGGGCTAAAGCAAAAGCATGACTTACAAATATTTTCCCTTGAAGTTCCGGGTTTTCAATAGCTTTATCGATCAGGTAATTCATGGTTTTCATACCTGATTCTCCTACCTCATGGAGGTGAATATCAATTCCTTTATGATGATCTAAAGCCAACTGAACGGTAAAGTCCATTACCTTTTCGATACTTCCATCAATACTTAAAGGATCAAGTCCCCCAATAAAGCCTACACTTTTCAGCTGTGCCGCTTCTTTCAGTAAAGGAGCTGTATCGGTATAATATACTCCATGCTGTGGGAAAGCCACCAGCTCAGCTTTGAAAGAGTCTTTTTTATTTTCAAGGGCCTGCTCCAGATGTTCAAGTGATTGTAATCCCGAAGTAGGATCAATATTAAAATGGGTTCTTGCAAAATGAGTCCCATAATGTTGCTGCAGGTTGATGAGCTGTTCAGCTCTTTCTACAGAAGTTTTTAACAGTTCAGGAATAATCTCCTGTTCATAGGCAATCATATCTTTTACCGTTCTCCTTTTCGGAGAGAGTGCCTGCCATGGAAGTCCGTATAATGTTTTATCCAAATGGATGTGCATATCTCTGAAAGCAGGAAGCATCAGATATCCTTTAGCATCTATAGCGTTTGAAGCCGGTTCATTAATTTTTACTGCTTTTATTTTCCCATCTTCAATGTCAATACTGAAAAGATCTGTTTTTGTACCTGTTACCTCTTCATTTTCGTATTCAAAACCTGTCTCCAGGCGGACATTTTTCAGTGAGTATTTTCCTTTTGCAGCTAATTGATATGGAAATTGCATGATTTAAAATTTTAACAATACAAAATTACATCAGCTCTTCCTCAAAACCGGTGTATCAATTATGTCATATGTTGTACAAATTATTCTTTAAACTGAGAGGGAGTCATCCCGGTTTGTGCCTTAAAGAATTTCGAAAAGCTGGCATGGTCATAAAAACCAAGATCATATACAATGTCTTTTACAGACATTTCAGAAACTTTCAGAAGACGTTTTGCTTCTAATAAAATTCTGTCCTGAATAAGGGATGATGCTGAAGCATTGAGATTTTTTTTGCAGACAATATTCAGATAATTGGCAGAAATATTAAGTTTATCTGCATAGAAAGAAACGGATCTTTCAGTTTTAAAATGTTCATCAATCAGATGTAAGAATTTTGAAATAATAGGATTTGAATTATAGACTTCAAAATCTTTGAAAGCACCTTCCACAGACTTACTTACCAACAGGCCTATCAGCTCACTTCTCTTCTGGATCAGTTCCCAAAAAACCTTATCTCCATTCAGTTCTTTCTGGATTGCCTGAAATTCATATCTGAAAGTGGTAAAAATATCCTGGGAAAGATTGATCACCGGATGGTTCTGGTAATAGGATGCGGAAAATCTTAATGAAGGCAGAAAACTTTCAAACCAATCCCTGCTGATCATCAGCTGGTACCCTATTGTTTCTTTTTCAATCACCCATTGATGCACCTGATCCGGAAAAACAAGATGGATCTGGAAATCTTTCACCTGATATTCTACGAAATCAATGGTATGAGAACCAACTCCCTTTTCAAAAAGATTAATGATAAAAAAATCGTGTTTATGGGGATCATCAATAGAACGTGCCCCGTAAAGTTCGTTAAACAGCAGATTGCAGCCCTTAAGCTGATTCTCACTAAACTCCTGAATTCCTAAAATGGGAAAATGATCCGTATGATAACCCACACTACCTGAATTTCTCCTAAAATTAATAAAAATTATGAGAGAAAAATTAAAATAACCACAAAAGAAACAAATACTGAATCCTTTGTGGTTCAAACACAAACTAAAATATATCTAAATTTATCAATTACAGGATATTAAGTAATGCAAAGACAAAAGGATAAAACTCAATACAGCTTAACTCTTTGCACTTCTACGCCTACTCCTATGGCATGCTATGATGTTAAGATCTCAGCTATTTCTTTAAAACCTAGTGATTCTGCATGTTCCAAAGGAGTCTTCCCTGAATGGTCAGGAATGTTGATATCTGCGCCATTATCTTTTAAAATCTGCACGATTTCCTGATATTTCCGGGTACCATTTCCAAGGATCACGGCTTCCATTAATGCCGTCCATCCTAAGCGGTTCACGTGATTGATTGGGAAACCTTTTGCCTTTACTAAAACTTTTACAGTTTCTACATATCCCCGTTCACATGCCGGAATTAATGCGGTACCATTATATCGGTTATACAAATCAAAACGGGCTCCGTTATCCAGAAATAATATCACCAATTCTGTCTGCCCGCTTGCTCCTGCATATAAAAACGGACTGTCTTTCTGATGATCCTGGAGGTTCACATCGGCTTTATACGAAACAAGCAGCTTTGCCATTTCTATATTCTTTTCTACTGTTGCCAGCAGTAATAATGAACGTCCCCTTTTATCCTGAGTATTAACATCCGCTCCATTTTCTAAAGCAGATTTTACGGCCGTGAGATCATTGTTTTTCACCTTTTCTATAATATTTTCCTGAGGTCTCGTATCTTCTTTTGAGAAATCAACCGGTTTCTCTCCGCAGGCACTCATACTTCCGAATGTTAAAAGAAATACTAAAACTTTCATAATCGTTTATTTTTAGGCCGAAAACTTAAAAGACTACATTTCCCTGATGCACCAATGATTCAACATTTGAAATCCTAGATACAGCTTCTGCAGAGCAGCTTGCCTTCAGCAATACAAAATCTGCCTGGTCACCTGTTTTGGGCCACTGCTGATTTCCTTTATCATCTAATGGAAGGATATTTCCTGTCGCCAGTTTTAAACTTCTTGACAGTAAAAATTCTGTAGAATACCCATATAACTGGGCCATCAGGTTGGCTTTCTCCAGCACACTTCCTGTTCCGAAAGTATTCCAGTGGTCTACAATACTGTCATTACCTGTCAATACCTTTACATTATGCTTATATAAGGTTGGAATAGGCATAATCATTCTTCCAAAAGGAATCGTAGAAACAATTCCTATTTGGGCCTCCGCTAATTTTTCGGCTATTTCTTCCTGTTGTGTATTCTCCAGCTTAGCCAGGATGAAACAGTGACTTATATAAGTTTTCCCTTTTAAAGAAGGGTTTTCATTCACTTTTTTAATAAGATATTCTACGGTTTTCAATCCGGAATCTCCGGTTTCATGCAAATGAATATCTATTCCCTTTTGATGATCCAATGCCAACTGAACGGTAAAATCCATTACTTTTTCAATATTTCCGTCAATATTGAATGGATCTACCCCCCCAATGAAATCAATATCCATCTTCGCAGCCTCTTTCAGATAAGGAGCTGAATCGGTATAGAATACCCCATGCTGAGGAAAAGCAACCAGCTCTGCTCCAAAACCTTTCTTCTTATTCTCTAAAGCCTTTTGAAGGTTTTTTAATGATTGAAGTTTTGAAGTAGGTTCAATATTCACATGGCTTCTGGCATATGAGGTTCCTTTTGACTGCAACAGTTCGATCAGTTTTTCGGCTTTAAAAGTTGAATTTTTCAACATCTCAGGAAGCATTTTCTGCTCCAGTTCTATCATCCCTTTGATACCGCCGGTTCTTTTTCTCACGGCCTGCCATTGATCTCCATAAAATGTTTTATCGAGATGAATATGCATGTCTTTAAATGCGGGAAGCATAAGTAATCCTTTTCCGTCTACTGCTTTAGCATGAGGTTGGTTGGGAGCAATTTTTGTGATCTTTCCATGCTCAACTTCTATATAAAACAGATCCGTCTTGGTGGATGCAACTTCTCCTTCCTGATATTCAAACCCGGTTTCCAAACGGACATTTTTAAGGCTTAATTTTCCTTTCGCCAATATATTTTTCTCATCCAAAAAAGGTGATGCTGTCATGATATTAGGGAGTAAAGTTAATCCGGCCATTGCCCATGCAGAATTCCTGATAAAATCCTTACGGGATATATTATTGTCTGAAGTCATCATTTCCAATCTATTTATGACAAAATTAAAAAGAATGATCAGGAACAAAGTGTATGGTTTATTACAAAATCTGTATGATTTATGCTTTGAAAATTTGTTTTTATAGGGTATGATCTAAAAACAGGTAAAAAACAAACGATGACTTTAAGTCTGTTTAAATTTCTAATGTACTGATGATATGTTTTTCTAACACAAACATTATCCATATTTTAAGGGAGCAAAGGATAGAATCAACTTCGTTGACTCGTCGAAGCGCATGGATAAGCATATGTCTTCATCAGCGACGAAGTCGCATCACTTTGCCCGCTTACAATAAAGCGGAATTATTCATCAACTTTGCGTTCATCTTTTTGATCAAAAAAATAATTTCAAACTGACCTATTGAGTCTTGTCAACAAAATATATAAGAATTCCTGAATAAAATTTAAACAGGCTCTTTAACTCTAGAAGTAGAGATTCCCCTTTAAAAGATTGATAGATTGAGTCCTGTTACCCAAAAAAAAAGACCAGATTAAAATCCGGTCTTTTTTATTATTTATTAGAATATTCAAATTTCCTTACTGCTTCCAGCGTCATATCAATTTCTTTCTCCTTGATCGCATCGCTGATGAAATAAGTTTCATATCCGCTTGGTGGAAGATACACTCCATTTTGCAGCATCTGATGGAAGAAGTTATTAAATAACGAATGATTGGCTTCCTGAGCTTCATCAAAATTTGAAACTCTGTTGATATGGAAGAATACAGACATCATAGACCCTTTTCTGTTGATCTTATGGGCAATTCCTTTTTCATTTAAAATTTTTCCGATTTCAAAATCTAAAGTTTCTGTTGTTTTATTCAGTCTGTTGAAGAATTCCGAATCATTTTTAATAAGCTGAAGGGTTTTTAATCCTGCTCTCATAGCCAGTGGATTTCCACTTAACGTTCCAGCCTGATATACGCCTCCTTTTGGAGCCAGATGATCCATAATTTCATTTCTTCCGGCAAAAGCACCTACCGGCAGACCTCCACCGATTACCTTTCCATAGGTTACCAGGTCAGCTTTCACATTGAAAAGCTCCTGAGCTCCACCAAAAGCCAATCTGAAACCGGTCATTACTTCATCAAAAATAAGTAAAGCCCCATTTTCGTCACAGATTCTTCTTAAATTTTGAAGAAAATTATTTTCGGGTAAAACACAACCCATATTTCCTGCAACAGGCTCGATGATCACTGCTGCAATTTCACCCTGATTATGACGGAACAGATCTTCAACCTGTTCAAAATCATTATAACGGGCTAATAAAGTATCTTTAGCTGTTCCTGCTGTTACTCCCGGAGAATTGGGATTTCCGAAGGTAGCAGCTCCACTTCCTGCTTTAATCAGGAATGAATCTGAATGTCCGTGGTAGCAACCTTCAAATTTTACAATTTTATCTCTTCCTGTATACCCTCTTGCCAGTCTGATGGCACTCATACATGCCTCAGTTCCTGAAGAAACCATTCTGATCTGGTCAATATTAGGTACATTTTCAATGATGAATTTTGCAATTTCTGTTTCCAGTTCTGTAGGAGCACCGAAAGAAAAACCTTTCTCAGCCTGAATTTTCAGTTCTTCCAAAACTTCAGGATGGGTATGTCCTAAGATGGCAGGGCCCCATGAATTGATGTAATCGATATACGTATTATCATCTGCATCGGTAAGGTAAGCTCCTTTTGCCGATTTCATGAAAACAGGAACTCCTCCCACTGATTTGAATGCGCGAACCGGAGAGTTTACTCCTCCCGGAATGTATTTGTAGGCTTCATCAAATAAAGCCGAACTTCTTTGATACTTCATATATTAGTTACGGGTTGACAAGAATTGATCAACAGTTAATAAGTAACCGCTAATGATCCTTTATCAACAAAAATTAATTTCTTGGTTTTTTATCTATTAAATAAATTAACTGTCCTGCAGATGGCTGCTGTCCTTCATCCATTCTGTTTTTAGCATATAATTTATGTAATTTGATTCCGAATTTCTGGGCGATATCATGCATATCTTCCCCTGATGCAGCCTTGTAAGTTGCCGTATTTCCCGAAGAATTTTTAGACTCAAGGAAAACAATATCGTTTTTCTTTAATACATCGTTTTCCAGCTCATTCCATTTCATCAGTCTGCTTTCGCTCACTTTAAATTTATTGGCAATAAACTGTACGTTAGTATCTTCAGGAATAACAATATACTTCAGACCATCATTTGGATGGCTTTTGATTAGAATAGAATTAAGAATCTCCGCTTTTGTTTTGATTCTCTCCACTCTTTTCTGCTGCTGTGCATAAGAGGTTTGCTTGTAAGGAACTTCTACAGTAACAGGATCTTTAGCTTTTTTACCCATTTTTGAAGGTTCAAGCTGTGCCATGAAAGCTCTGTCATCCTTAAGATCCGGATACATTTTTAGAACGGCATACAATACTTCATTAGAACTGGTATTGTCGTATTCGTATAATCTGTATTTTTCAATTTTAGTAATCAGGATGGAAGCATAACGTGGATTGGTGGCATATCCCGCTTTTTTAAGACCATAAGCCCAGGCTCTATAATCCTTCATATCCAGATTAAAAAGATTGGCGTAGTATTTCCTTGTAGATAAAAATATGGAATGGTCTTCATAAGACTGTCTTGGATCTTCATACACACGGAAGCATTCATTAGGTGCATCATCTGTATGTTTCATTGTTTTACCTGTCCAGTCTTCCTTGCATTTTATTCCAAAGTGGTTTTTACCCTCCAGCGCCAGTCTGCTTTGCCCTCCTCCTGTTTCCAGCAGTCCCTGAGCAAGGGTAATAGAAGCCGGAATTTTATATTTTTCCATCTCCTCTACCGCATATTTAGCGAATTTTTGGATATACTGATCTTCAGTTGCCCAACTTTGGGCAGAAAATTTTGATAAAACTAAAAGGCTTATTAATAAGAAAAGTCTTTTCATGTTTTTCAATTTTACTTATATAATTAAATTTCTATTCTGTTTTTCTAAAAGCAGATTTGCTCCCTCAATCCCCTGTAATCCTCCTGTATGAAAGCACAATATCCTGCTGTTTTCAGGAAAGTAGTCTTGCTCCATCAATTCAAAAACCCTCTGCATCATCTTTCCTGTATAAATCGGTTCTAAAGGAATATTATATTTCTCTTTAAAATCATTGATAAAACGAATGTTTTCATCATTTATTTTACCATAACCTCCAAAACTTGAATCTATTAGATTAAAATTATGTTTCAAAGTTAATTCTCCTATTTTTTTCTCCAGTGAAGTATCGTCAACGACCTTAAATCCTATAACGTTCTGATTTTCTTCACAAAATCTTGAGATTCCGGCAATGGTCCCTCCTGTTCCCACTGCGGTGCAAAGATAGTCAAAATCTTTTGTTTGCTCATTGAGCATCATTTTTATCCCCTCCACGGCCTCTTCATTGGTACCTCCTTCCGGAACGATCAACGCATCAGGGAACTCCTGTTGCAGGAATTCAGTGAGTTTTTCTTTATGACGGTACTCCTCACGGGTGACAAATTTCAGGTTCATCCCATTTCTTTTGGCAAAAACCAAAGTAGGGTTATCCCGCCATTTATTCTGCAGCTCTTCCCCTCTTATAATTCCCAATGTTGGAATACCCGCCATGTTCCCGGCAGCAGAAACTGCAGAAATATGATTCGAGAAGGCTCCTCCAAAGGTAATAACATAAGGGTTTTCAGGATTTTTTTCCAGATACTTATTGATATTATAGAAAAGTTTCCAGTATTTATTTCCTGAAACTTGAGGATGGATAAGGTCTTCTCTTTTGATAAAAAGGCTCACCTTTTTATCAGTGAAAATTTCCTGAATGGGAACAGGTTCTGTGGGAAGTTGTAATAACATGTTTATTTTTGAACTACTCAAGGTTTATTGATTGCAAAAATAACAAAAGATTTATTTCCTTATAGGTTTCAACAGCTGTCGAAATTCTGATGAGGTATTTTCGTGGAAGAATGTATTTACTAGGTTTTGGCTAAAGCCAATGGTTGAATGTTTCTTCGTAAGCGGGCTAAAGCCCACTTCTATTAAATGGAATAAGCTCTGGTACATAATCAGATTATATTGTAATTTAGTAATACCAGATTCTTACAAAATGACAAACTCTATAGAATCTGTTTTTTGAAATAATAACTCAAATATGACCATGTAAGTAGCAGATATCCACAATCTTTGTCATCCCATAGGGATCTCAGCCATATTTTACGACCAATCATCAAAAATATTTCAATGAGTAGGTTTTGGCTAAAGCCAAGGGATAAATGTTTATTCGTAAGCGGGCTAAAGCCCACTTCTATTAAATGGAATAAGCTCTGGTAGATAATCAGATTATATTGTAATTCAGTAATACCTGATTCTTACAAAATGACAAACTCTATAGAATCTGTTTTTTGAAATAATAACTCAAATATGACCATGTAAATAGCAGCTATCCACAATCTTTGTCATCCCGTAGGGATCTCAGCCACATTTTACGACCAATCACCAAAAATATTTCAATGAGTAGGTTTTGGCTAAAGCCAAGGGATAAATGTTTATTCGTAAGCGGGCTAAAGCCCACTTCTATTAAATGGAATAAGCTCTGGTAGATAATCAGATTATATTGTAATTCAGTAATACCTGATTCTTACAAAAGAACTTATTAGGTAATGCTATTCTCTATGATATCAGGAGAAATCACGACAAATATTTTGAGCCTCAGAAAACTCAACAGGATTTTGACAATGAATGGAAAAATAAAAAACAGAGCTTTATCATTTTATATATTTCCAAAACCCCCACAGTTTTCTTGTTTTGAGATAATTCAAATCTTTTTCTCTTGCGTAAGCTTCTCTTTCAAATGAAATCCTTTTATAGGCCAGATATCCATCTTTTAATTTGAAAAGCCAATAATAATATTCGATGACATAGAAAATATAAAAGAAAATAATAAGCATCTCCAGCTGCTGTCTTAAATGGATCTTTTCGTGATTGATAAGTACTTTATTTTCCTTATCTTCGGGTTTCCTAATGAAGATAAAGGGAAAGAGAGCAATGCCGTTAATTTTTAATTTTTTTAAAGGCTTTTGGCATACAATTATCATAACAACAAATATAAAAAGTTTTTTGACTAACGTTTAACTTATGGCCCATTTTGACATCAAAGAAGGTGAGGACTTTTACTACAACGAACAGGGATACAAGGTTTTTACAGAAAAATTTCATCTGAAAAGAGGACATTGCTGTAAAAGCGGCTGCAGACACTGTCCTTACGGGTATGATAAAAAGACAGATACATTCATTAAAAACGATAAAAAAAATAAATAAAATGAAAAAATATATTTTTATCTTGTTGGCTTCTGCTACATTAGGTCTTACTTCATGTAGCCCTTTTCAGGTACGTTCTGATTATGCTGAAACAGCCAATTTCAATTCTTATAAAACCTATAAAATAAGAATTGATGATTTGAAATTGAATGATATTGATAAAGACAGGGTTTTGAATGAATTATCAAGACAGCTTCAAAGCAAAGGACTTCAGTCCGGAGAGAATCCTGATCTGATCGTCAACGTAAAAGCCAATCATAAAAAAGTAACGGATATCAATTCTTCATCACCTTACGGAATGTGGGGCTGGGGAGGCCCGTTCGGATGGGGCGTAGGAATGAGCAGAACATGGACCAGCAATTATAATGAAGGAGCATTGATCGTAGATCTTATCGATTCAAAAACAAACAAATTAGTTTGGCAAGGTATCGGAAGTGGGATTTCTGTGGATTCACCAAAATCCAAACAGAGACAAATTCCGGAAATTCTTGCTGAGATCATGAAAAATTATCCGCCACAAAGGAAATAAATTAAAGCACTTATTATAGATGCCGGTACATTTGTGCCGGCATTTTTTATGATGGCTATAAGAACAGGTTTAGAATAACTCTGATACAGGATGATTTTAATTAACAAACAAAACTGAAGTCTGATCCTGTTGAATTATGATGCAGACTTTCAGCACTTATCCTATTTTTACATACCGATTTGCTAAAAAATTCTCCTTGCACCTCTATCCTATTTTAATGAACAATACTACTTAATCGCTTATTATGCAAAGCACAATATTGCTTATTGAAAATTAATAATTATGTAATTTTTTATTCATAAAAATGTAGTATTCTTGCTGGAAATAATATTAGTATGAAAAAAATCATTTTATTTTCTGTTTTTGCAGGCCTTGCCAATGCTCAGGCTCCTGCAGGATATTACAATTCTGCCAACGGACTGAGCGGTGCTGCTTTGAAAACGGAATTAAGCACCATTATTACCAATGGACATCAGGATAAAGGTTACAACGGATTGTGGACCGGGTATAAAACCACTGATATTGATAAGAATTATGAAAATGATGGGTCTATCCTTGATATTTACTCAGAAAAGCCTGTAGGAGCAGATCCTTATAACTATACACCGGGCACCAATCAGTGTGGTACTTATTCTACGGAAGGAAATTGCTATAACAGAGAGCATATTGTTCCTCAAAGTTTATTTAATCAATCTTCCCCTATGGTTTCTGATATTCATTTCATCAGAGCTACTGACGGAAAGGTAAACGGTATGAGAAGTAATTATCCTTTCGGACAGGTGGGAAGTGCTACTTTTACATCTAAAAACGGATCTAAGCTTGGAAATTCTACTTCTTCAGGATATTCAGGAACTGTTTTCGAACCGATCGATGAGTTTAAAGGTGATGTGGCACGTATGATCTTTTATTTTGTAACCCGTTATCAGAGTAAGCTTTCTTCTTTTTCTTCAGGAAATATGCTGGGAAGTTCTACATTTCCGGGCTTACAGACATGGGAACTTAATGTTCTTTTAGCCTGGAACAACCAGGATCCCGTTTCTCAGGCTGAAATCAACAGAAATAATGCATCCTATACTTACCAGGGTAATAGAAACCCGTTTATTGATAATCCAAGCTATGTGAATCTTATCTGGGGATCTCAACAGCCAAGCAATGATACACAGGCTCCAACAACGGCTACAGGGTTAGCGGTTAGCGGAAAAACATCTAACAGCATTTCTCTTGGATGGAATGCTTCTTCTGATAACGTAGGTGTTTCTTCTTACGCTGTTTATATGAACGGAAGCCTGAATACTACTGTAAATTCTACTACAGCTACTATTTCAGGTCTCACCCCTTCTACTACCTATACTTTCTATGTGGTTGCTAAAGATGCCGCTGGAAATTCTTCCGCGAACAGCTCTACTGTTTCAGGAACAACCAATGCAGGATCAACCAATCCATCTACAGACTGTGTCAATGAAACTTTTGAAACCATCCCTGCCTCCAGTGCCTCTTATTCTACAAGAACATGGAGCAACGGTGGGATCTCCTGGACAGCTACTGATGCCAGAACAGACCAAACAGTCAACAATAAAGCTATTACCATAAGAAGCGGTTCTTTAACATCAGGTAATTCAGGCAATGGTATTGGTTCTTTAACAGTAACTACCCAGCTGAAGTTTTCCGGAAGTAATGGAAATCTTGATGTAAAAGTAAACGGAACCACAGTAGGAAGTATTCCTTACAGTGCAACGGCAACGACGACTACGATTAACAATATTGATGTTTCTGGTAATGTAACTGTAAGTCTGGTTAATGGTTCTGCAAGTAACAGAATTGCTATTGACGATCTTAAATGGACATGTTATCCTGGTGGAACTGCCAGAAAAGCTCAAACTGCAGCTTTAGAAACGAAAGTTCAAAATTTTAAAATCTCTCCTAACCCAATCACTAATCAGGAAATCTTTGTAAATGGAGATGTACAGCATATCAAAAAAGCAGAGATTTATAATGTACAGGGGAAAGTGATGCAAACGGTTAATCAGCCTTTTAAAAATGGAAATTCTATTAAGACCCAAAATCTTGGTCAGGGAATTTATATTTTAAAACTGGATAATACAACGATGCAGTTTTTGGTAAAATAATCTTGAATTGATAACAATAAGTAAGGCTGGTCTCTATTTTCAGAGACCAGCCTTTATTTTATGCCTGTTTGCCAATACAGAGATTTTCTTACTCCAGAATGCGGTATTAATTTTGACTCAAAGGCTTATTTTTAAAATGTTTAAACCTAAGAAATAGCCGCAGGCTGATCTGACCAAGCAGCCGTGAATTGCACTCTTTATTCCTTATCTTTCCTCAATTACTTGGCATCCTTCTCTTTAATAATCTTTGACCAATCGGTAAACATTTTGGTAATGGTATTGGTATTCATCATACTGAAAAAGAACATCCCTATCAATACAGTGAGCCAGCAATACGCTAATTTCACACCGTTTCTATCCGTGATAAAGAAGAGTATAAATACGGCAAGAGCTCCTATAACAAAGGTAAACATCAGCGTATACAGCAATACATGAATAATATACATATTGAATTTCAGCTTTCTGAATATCCAGCCTATTACAGCTACAGGGATAAATAAAAGCAAAGGTAAAAACAGGGCTCCAAATATCGCGACTTCAGGATATTCTGCCATTTGTTTTTCGAGTCCGAAAAAGGTATTAAAACTGAACTCCGTCATATTGTTTTTCGGCGTTTGTTACTTCCAGTAAAGTTTTGTCTTTATAGCCCAGCATTTTTGCCAGTATTACATTGGGGAATTCATGAATTCCTATATTGTAAAGGTTAATGCTGTCGTTAAAAAATTCTCTTCTGTCTGCTATTTTGTTTTCAAGTTCAGAAATTCTTTTCTGCAGTTCCAAAAAGTTGTTATTGGAAGCAAGCTCCGGGTAGTTTTCAGAAACGGCAAAGAATGAAGATAAAGCCTTTGAAGTTTCATTGGCCAGTTCGGTCTTTTTATCAGCATCTGTAGTACTGTTATAAAAGGTTCTCAGTTCTGTAAGGCGTGTAAGCAGCTTTTCTTCATAGCTCATAAAGTGTTTGGCTACGTTCACCAGATTAGGAATTTCATCTGCTCTTTGTTTCAAAACCACATCAATATTACCGTAGGCTTTTTCTACATTGAATTTGAGCATCACCAGCTTATTATACAAATTGATGAAGAAGCTTATAACGGCAACACCCAGCAGGATCAGTAATATAATTGCAACAGTTTGGTTCATTATTGTGTAAATATAAATATGATTATTAAAAGGATAACAGAACAGGTAAACAGAAAAGACCTCAACAACGGCTGATATTTATTCCATACCGTGATTCCTGATGCAGAGGTGATTCCCAGCACTTTATAATGGTCGTCTTTTCTGATAAATGGCTGTCCGTTTTTAGCATCGGCATAGCCTACCAACAACATTTTTTGACCGTCTTTCAGAAGGGTTTCTTTGTGTCTTTTACTATTATTGCTGCTAATATTTGTTTCTCCGAGAAGGATCAATTCAATTCCTTCGGGTTCTACCTCTATAATTCCCGTTTCATCTTTTATCTGAAAAGGATTACACTGGGTTTCTCTATGTATCGTTCTGTAAGATTCTTTACCGTCTGAATCTTTATCAATATCTTCAATGGTATAATAATACCCGATACAGGTTTCATTGTCTACCGGAGAAAGTAAAGGGTTTTTCATGACCAATGTTCCTTCCACTTCTACAAGTCCTTTAGCTAAGGATTTTATTTTCGAGGTTGGAAGAGATGCCTGCAACCTTAAAAAACGTTTAGCAGAAGTAGGTTTCATTAAGGTAAGAAAAATGAAAACAAAAAATACTACAGGAAAAATAAACAATGCTTTTTCTGCATAAGCATCATAATTACTGGATATTTCATACAGATACTTATGTAACGGCATTTTCTCTTTAAAAATAGTCCACAGAATAAAATAGAGAAAACAAAATCCTATTATTCCCAGAACAATGTATCCCGTATATGACGTTTTCTTTTCGCTCTTCATAGATGATTTGGATATTGAAAGCCCATTAAAACATTCATTAAGAATGGGGATGGCCTTCAAAAATACATTTTATTTCCAAGATTATATGATCTCAAATTCATTTTTTCCCTGCGGAATATAGAAGGTAATATCGAGCATCAGCTCTTCCTGTGTTTTAGGATCTATTAAATATAATGCGGCATCACCATTTGGCCTTTTTAAGACAGCTGTTCTGTTGTCTGCATACAGGATCATCATGGCATCAGCAGGTATCGGCTGAATTTTCATGCCTCCCATAAACTCATTAAGTAATTCTTTGAATCTTCCTTCGGATTCCTGTGGAGACAGATACATCGACTGAGCCATATTTCCTTCTCTTCTTAAAATGAGTTTCTTATACTCATCATATTTGGCATTCTGAATCAGCCTGATGATTTTATTATAGGCCAGATCCAGTTTTTCCCGGCAGTCTTTAACATCCTTAAGGTTCATTCCGTCCTGCCATGCAGTAAGCTTATAAGGAACATCGGCATCAAACGAACTTTCATACCTGATCACAGGTAATTTTTTATCTTCTACGGGTTTAGACTGATAGTCTCCAAACTGTTTATCAAACACAAAATTATTGGTAACATCAAAAAGCTTGATATTGAATTTCAGCTCAGCCTGTTTATCAATTTCGGTTTGCCCTGCCACCGGTAAAATAGAGGCTGTTATCGTCTGTTTTCCTTTTTCCAGTATGGCATAGTTAACAGGGATCATGGTAGATACCTGATTGGTAGCATTCATATGGATAACCGGATAATCATTAATCCTGATCTCAAACATACATGCTGATGCACTGAAGTCAATTACATAATAAGGCTGCTGCATGGGAAATATATACTATTTTTTTACTGGTTTTATTTTATTGAAATTGAAATATTATCTGTTCGGATCAATTAAGAGAAATTTTATCGAGATCCTGATATCCTGATCCTTTCAGCAGATCTTTCCACTCTTTATTTTTAAACACAAATAAGTTACATCTGTATTCATCAGGTTTATTATCTATTTTGGTTTCACAGTAATAATAGATCATTCCTTTATTTTTCCATATGGCCACTTCCTGTCTGAATTTATTTTGAGTCTGTATGATCTCATTGTCTTTGACGTCTGATTCAAAACTTTCATGTACTGTGGTAAAAACAGGTTTCTGAAGGGTTTTGTTTAAGTTTTCAAAAAGAGCTTTTTTTTCAGGTTCGGTATAAATATCCAGCTGGTACATTCCCAGCTCGTCATCCTTTTCATTAGCGAGAGGTCCAATTTCCTGATCTACTTTTCCAAAGTGTAAAAGCACTTTATTGATGTTTTTATTGTTTTTACCGTCTAAACTGATCCCATTAAAATGTAATAATGCTTCTGAAGAAAAAGCTAATCTCTCATTTCCAATCAGAGTTACCTCATCGGTTTGTACGGTATCTTTAGAGGTCATTCCTCCCGATTTTAAAATATCATTGATATTTTGTCCCATCGTCAGAGCAGCAAGATTGAAAGGTCCCGTTTGAGTATCATTCCGGGCTTCAATTTGGGCTTCACTGCTTTTCTTGTCCTGTTGGTTACATGATGTAAATCCCATACAGAGTATTGGTATTAATGCGTATTTTAAATTTTTCATATTATTGTTCATGTCTGGTTATAAAGCTCTGCAATACAGTCTCTCTGTCTTTCATATTTCCGTAATGTGATCCTGTTTTTATAAAATACAGGTTGGTTTCAAAACCTTTTATTTCTTTCTGATCAACACTAATTTTTTTTTTCACCTGCTCCAGCATAATATCAAAACCATCTTTAGTACCCTGCCAGTAATACCCCGAATATGGCCATCTGTCGGTAGCTTCAATAATTATTTTAGGCTCACCATATTTTTTCTTCAATGCAGCTGACAATGCGTCACTTTCCTTAAAATTTTTGGTCGTTATATAATATCCTGACAGTGCATTCTGCTTCTGGTTTTCTACTAAAAATCCGACCTCACTTTTTATGTACTTTCTTTCTTTAGGGTAATCCTGCACAAAACTGATATCTCCATATTGATATTGGTCTACTTTGTAGGTATTGTAATAGGGAAATCCAGTGGTCTGTTCAAGGTCAACTTGCTTAGTGGTATTTTTGATCACTATTTCATTGGCAGCTCCCAATTGTAAAGCTGTCAGATCTGTTTTTGACTGTGAGCTGCAGAAATTAAACAGCATAAGCACACCTGTTACTATTATTTTTCTCATATTATCCCTGCTGAATGAACGGTATCGTTGGAGAGAATCCGGTATATTTCTCCAGCTTTTCTATAACATCGAATTCCGGAAGGATTTCGTATGTTTTATCAAAATCCGCCAGATCCATTTTCCGGTCTCCTTTTAAAATTCCTTTTTTAATATATAAACCAACACTTGCTTTCACGACTACGGTGGCTACCAGACCATCAAACTTTACATCCGGTTTGTAGTATAAAGTTTTCTGGGTGCTGCTCTTCTGGTCATAGATAAGATTATGTCCAAAAGTAGCGGTTGCTTTACCCGTTGCTTTTATCTTACCTTCAGCATAGGCTTCAGCCACAATGATTACAAATTTTGCTTTTACCTCAATACCGGCATCCAATTCAATACCAATCTGAGTTTCCAGTTTTCCATTTCCTTTACTTTCGTCTGAATTGGTATTAAAATGAATTTTTGACTCTCCGGAAAGATTTCCAAAGAGCTTCAGGTCAATATACATATTCAGAGATATCGGATGATCTTCATCAGCCAGCCAGGCTCTCACCTCATCAAGAATCAGTTTTGCGGCCACATTGGCGGTTCCTCCGCTTACCACTCCTACTCCGGCCTGAATCAGCATATCAAGGAGGTCTATAGTCATTTCAATACCTACAATCGGGGAAGCTTTGAAATAAAACTCCAGATCTGTACCAATAGTGGAAAGGGATTTTTTATTTTTCTTCCCTCTTTCCAACATCCATTCTGCTCCCAGACAGAAATTGGGTGGTTTCATTTCTATTGTTAACGGCATTTTACTGGTAAAACTATTTTTCCTGATTTTACCTTTGGTCTGGTCTGTCACTCCTTTTGAAAATTCTTTCAGTGAGCTAAACACTTTATACATCCACTTTATTTTATCCTCAAATTTTAAGGTGGCATCAGCATGACCGTTATATTTATCAGCGGCTGTTCGGTCCCAGTTGGCTTCCATTGTTACCCCAAAATCTATTTCGGTTTGTTTCCATCTTTTTTCTGCTCCTATTTTTCCGGCTTTGCTCTGCATCTCTTTATGCTTTGCAGCAGAAAGATTTTGCCATTTAACGCTTAGATCATTACTCAGATTCAGGAAAAAATGGAAATCCCATTTGATATCAGGATAGGCTTTTATTAAAACTGTTGTACGTTTTTTATTGCTATAAAATCTACAGCTGTGGGCATACATCTGTATTTTATTCGGAGTGGTTGCTTCCGGCCAGATATACTGCAGCGGAAGAGCATTTGCTCTGGATAAATCTGAATATATCGGATAATCGAATGTGGGTGGTGCAAATTTTTTCTCCTTATCTCCGGCATCAATAGCCTGACCTACATCCAGTAATCTTATTTCTTTGGTATGAAGATCATTATTCCTGAAACAGGCTTTCGTATCAAATGCTGAAACATCTATCGTTATATTCCTTTTGGTGGATGAAGAAGGTGCAATGGTATGATAAATAATGGTATTCGCATCATGCGGATAATAATCAAAATAAATATCTACTCTTCGGTTATTTTTATATTCTTTTTCGTCTTTATATTTGATGTTGTCCTTACCGTTTTTATCATCTGTAGCATGGACTTCCCCTTTTCCCAGGGATTTTATTCTTTTGCTGTCCAGTCCTCCGTCCGTAAAAAATTTCTTTACAATATCTGATCTTTTCTGAGAAAGGCTTTGGTTGTACTGCATCTTACCAATCACACAGGCATATCCATCTACGGTTATTGTAGAATGTTGGTGTTCCAGTAAAAAACGAAGAATATTATTCAGTTTCTTTTCTCCGTCACCTTCAATGATTGCAGAATTGAACTCATAAAAAATAGTCGCATGTATGGTTTCTCTTTCTGCTATATTTTTAACGCCAACCCCATTATTAAAAAGCATGATTGGCTTTTTAACTTCTTTATCTTTTTCAAAAACAATGTCGCTGATCTGTATTGTTTCAAATTTGCAGGGTTCATACCTTGCCAGGTTTTTATCCGGTGCATAGATTTTGGTAGGAACAACATTCTGAGGCGGCTGGGGTGCTTCAGCCACCAAGTTATTTTGCATCCTTAAAAACCTTGCGTGGATGTCATCATTATTATCATCTACAATATATTTTCCGGTCTTGGGATCTTTAACCTTTACATACAGCTCTTCTATATTTTTTATATTCTTGATGGTTCCTTTCCATTGTGATGTATTCTGAACCTTCACATTAATCTCCCCATTATTGACCTCCACATCTGTCCATCTTCTCATCATAGGATCATCTTTTGCTCCTCCTCCTGTTCTGATTCTTCTGTAGATTTCAACGATAAGATCTTTTCTTCCATTCAGCCCTTCTGTTCCCAGGTAAAGGTGAATAATATGTCCATAGCTGAAATAATATGTCTGTCTGACATCTTTTCCCCCTTCCTGAGTACTCCATCTGGAGTCTACAATCCTCGGAGGGCAATGTCCAAAGATATATTTTCCTACTTTATTTACTTTATCCGGTTTTCCACCCAGACTTGCTTCTATATAATAAGAGAGAACTCCACATTCTTTTTTACTGAATGTATAGCAGTATACATAGCCCGCAGGTCTTCTAAGCTGGTTAATCACTTTTTGCCGTGCACTGTCTTGCCGTATCCAGATCACTTCCTTTTTTTTGTCTGCTTCAGGGGTACCGGGAAACCATTCTGAAACTTTAAACCAAATAGGTTTTCCGGGTTCAACTCCTATAAAGTCGCCCTGGGTGACTACCACTTTTGTATTGTCCTGAGTCGTAGCTATATTTATTTTCTTTATTCCTTTTGCCATCCCGTATTCTTTGAATTATCACCTGATGTGTCATAAACAGGTTCTTTTTTATACATTTCTTCAGCATTCACCAAAGGATTGATCTGCTGCTGTACATCTTTATCAGCATTCTTAAAATTCTGCTGGCCGGCTTCGGCTCTCTGCCCATGGTCTATAATCTCAATACAAGGAGTTCCTGCCACAGCACAGACCGCTTTACTGTCTTCAAGGATGATAAATCCACCATTGCTAAGCTGTACTTTATCATAAAACTTCTGCCATTCGGTAACCATTATTTTGCATGGCGGTGGTGGTCCCCCGTTTTTTGTACAGTTTCCGAATGTATTTTTTTCAAAAGTGGCACCTCCTATTTCCTTTGTGGTAACGATCAGTTTTTTGGATGCACTTTTATCGTTTGCATATTCTTTTTGGTGCGTAAGCACCTTAAGTTTATCCGGGGCCTGTCCAAACTGACATTTGCACATCGCGCCCTGTACTACAATATGTTTTTCAGCCATGGTTAGAATTCTTTATTTGAGATAACAAGTCTGGTTAGATATTCATTTCCAAATTCAAGACGAACAAAACTGGTGTTGATCTTAAAAGTAACTACTGTAAGTGCCTTTGATGAGTTTTCATCGGTATCCACCGTTGTCTGGTAAAGCTGGGCATTATACCTTGCAAATTTTGTTTTACATTCTGTGGGTGAACTTTCATTGAATACCAGGCCATACGGTAGTCCTGAAACTTTTTGACTGCCATAATACTGCAGGGCATAATATTCTAATCCAGTCGTCATCTGAGTGTAGATCATATTAAAATCATCAAAATCCCAACTGGAGTATTTCCCGTTTTTACAATCTCCACATTCAAGTTCGCTGGGTTGGATCTGTAAAAGCTTCGTAAAGGTTCCGGATGTTGCGGGCAGAGAAACAAACTGCTTTTTACCGAATAAGGTTTGTAATTTTTTTGATGTTACCTTTTCTATTGAATTTCTGGCTTCAAAATCAGCAACCTGAGCTGTGGCCATAGCTTCTGTAGCGGCTACGTCAGCTGCGTCTGCCGCTGCTTCTAAAGCTTCAGAAACCTTTGGTTCATTATAATTTAAAAGAAATTCTTTGATTTCCTGTTCTACTTTTCCTGTAGACTGGGTCTGTTTTACGTCAATATCTTTTTTTGACCAACGGTCGGGAGTAACAGCTTCAAGGAAAACACTGACTTTTGTACTTTTCCCGGACACTTTTTTCATGGTTACATTCCATACTGCCTGCTGAATAAACTGCTTAGGTTTTGCTCCGTTTTTCAATGCCAGTTTCAGATAAGGGTTCTTGTAGTCTTTATCGTATTTTAAATTATAAAGATCAACAGTCGTTGAAAAATTGTCATCAGATGCCGCCGCCGCTTTGGCTTCATCTTTTGTAAAGCCATTACTGAAATAAAATATAGAATTCTGTAATGTTTCAATACTTTTAGGTACGGTAAATTCTACTTTCTGCCCAAAGCACAGGCCAAACCAGGCCATAAAAAGCAGTGTAAGAAGTTTATGATTTAATTTTATTTTCATTTTATTTTGTTTTTTACTGTTCCGTCAGGGCGGATACTACTACTGATATTTTTTTTTCTTCCTTCAGCATAATACTGCACTCCATATACATGGATTCGGGAAGCTGGAGTTTTCCGTTGAGATAATATTTTATCCTGAAATCTCCCTGGTGATTGATTGTTGGGTTATCATCAATAATTAATGAAAAAGGTGATTCGTTGATAAAGTCATATACATCTCTTTCATCATGCAATTTTCCTTCTCCTCCAATATTCACAAGATCGTATTCATCTTTCAGCGGGTCGATCTCCAGTTTTATTTTATACCGGGGCTCTATGGGATTATTTACGACAGGAAAACTTTCTGTTCCCTCAATTTGATAATTCTGTCCAAAACGCTGATAGACTCCGAAGAATAGTGTTCTGATGAAGTAATCATTTTTAAGATACAGGCTGATTGCATCCGGCTCATCCAGTATCGCTTCAATCTTTCTGCAATATTCATCCACTATTTCTCCTTCAAATTCTTTATAGACTTCATTTTTAACATCCGGCCACCGCTCACTGAAAACGAAAAGGTTTTCAACTGCACTGAATTTTCCATATTGATCTACACTTACCTGTAAAGGATATAAAACTTTTGATGTTTTATAGGCCAGTGTATCAGCAATCTCATTTACTTCTTCTTCATTCAGAAACAGATTAGAGGTTCGGTCAATTTCAAAAAAATGCAGGTCATTTTCACTTTTCAGCCAGCGTACTGAGGTTTCGTATTTCAGCTCATTTTTATGATCTCCTCTTTCCAGATTAATAATCACCCCATATTTAAAAAATGAATTACCCGGTTGAAAAATCAGGCTGTTTCCTCTCCCGAACTTCACCAGCTTATTTTTGTCTGCTACTGCCGTTCTTGGAATAAAAAGCTCTTTTTGCCCGGTCAGTTCTATGAGGATCATATCTTTTACCTGACAAAGATTATTGTGAAATAGCTTTAAAGCATCCGCATCAAGGTCATAAAAAGCGGCAATGCTTTTTAAAGTTTCTTCTTGTTGAACGATATGTTTATTAAATTTCTGCATAAAATCATCTTCCCACTTTATTTTTCTACCGGCATACTATCTTTTTCTGAGATGTTGTTGCCAGCAGAGCTATGCCCATAATTTCAATATTTACTTTACAACGCTTACGATTACATCCTTCTCCATATTATGCAGATCCTCATGTAATCCTGGTTTTACACTATTTTGACTTATATTTTTTAAGTTCCCACATATTGTCATGATCAATTTTCTGTATAGGAAACTCATTATTTCCTTGTTTTAAGATCAGTCTTCTATTGGTCAGATCATCATTCATACGAAGGACAATCTCTATAGGTTTGTTTTCATCTACTTTTTTAAATAATGAAAATATCTCTTCTTCATCGAAGTATCTTACTTCAAAAACTGTTTGCTTACCATTTTTGTCTTCAAATAAATAAGATAACAGACGTGGGATCGCTCTTTCCTTAAAAGGATTTTTGTCAATGGTCTCATTAAACAATGTTTCCTCCTCTCCGTTATACATTTCCAATGTCACATTTTTGAAAGTATGATTAGGAATTTCTATGCTGGTTCTCCAGTTATATTTTTTACGGTAGGTATCCCAAATCCCAAACTGAATTCCATTTTTCTTCATATTTTCATATGCCTCAGGAACAGATTTACTCATATCAAAATATTCTTCCTGCGTTATGGTAGGATTTCCGGGAACATAGTCTTTCATAGCTACAGAAGTTTCTTTTGCCTGGTATCGTCCTATTTCTACCTGCTGATCATTACCATACATCCAGACTACTACCACTCCTCCAGGGGCCAGTCCTACGACAACAGAGGAATAGCCTTCTTTTTCATTGGTTCTCCAATTAACGGTTCCTTCTTTAAAAAGTTCTTTTATTTTATCTACAGGCAAGTCCCAGCTTCCGGTATAAAATTTATTTTCTAAAAATGATGCCCAGGTTACCTCAAGTTTAACCGGGACTGCTTTTAAATCACTTCCCTGAGTATGCATAGATCCGCTATAGCCCCAACCTGTATGAGAACTACCCGAACAGGGAATATATACACTGCTGCCATCTTCAAGAAAAAGATGACCTTTATAAATATTCATAGGATATAGAAGGGGTGAACTTTCCGTGGGAAGCCATTTGTATTTTTCCATTTTATTTTGGCATGAGATTAAGGTACTGATGAAAAGTAAACAATAAATTATATTCGTTTTAAAATGCATTTCTTTTTGAGATTTTAATTAAAATATCTTCGGTGAGGTAGTATAAAATAAAGCAATGTGAAAAATACGATCAAACATATATTCGCTATAAGTTTATTTTTATATTTTTTATATTTCCAATAAAATATCTCTACAAAAACATAACCAAACAAAGCAAAAAACAAATACAAAGGGAGTTCATCTAAATCATAGGTTTGTCCGTTGAAACCGCTTTCTGCAAACATAAAATAAAACCCTAAATAAGGGATAAGCAATATAATAAGTCTGAAGAGTATATGTTTTACAGGTATTTTCATGAGTTAAAAGCCATTTCTCGAAATCTTTTTATTTGTAATGTTTTTTTGTCAAAGGTGAAATGAGGATTATACCCAATATCTCCAAATTTTGAGTTCCAGTGTAAGTATCTGTTTCTTAAATATATTAGTAAATTGTGATCCTGTACAATTCGATTAAATTTCTCTGCGGTTATTTTTTTAGCTGCTAGTTGCTTTCGTAGTGCTTCAATTTCTGTATTCGTATAATAAGTCATCTCAGGAGCCGACCCGCTGACATATTCATCGAGCCGTTTTTTAACCTTAGTTAAATCCAGCGGATAATATTTATCTTCAGTCCCGTTAGGAATACGATATGACTTATTTAAATTGGTTATATCAATCGTATTAGAGTAGTTTTCATTGACCTGTTCACTCATTATATGCAGAGGAATAAAACTATACCTGTTACTTATTTTTTCTCTATTAATGTATGTTTCATGCCATGAATTGGGAGCTACCACTTCACTGCGCTTAAACCAACCTTGCTCAATAAGATTATTTAAATCAATATTTAAGGCCCTATCATAGTCTGCATCACTCAAACCATCTCCCACAGTATTATCAAAATCCATGATCTGTTTACTTTCAGGCATATTATGAGTGTAACATCCACCAACATCAGAGTGAACACCCGGTAGAAAAAAATCTTTACCTCCTGGCGCTAGCCTTACTCTTGTCAGCATAAAATTTTCTCTATGCTCATCTGAAGCACATAAATGAATAATTTTCTTTGCTTTTAATGTGTTTAAATTCAGCTCTCCTACATCATTGTTAAAATCGGGGTGTACTGTAATTTCACTCGCTTTAGGATCATAGGAGGATACGGTATCATATACCCCAAGAAATCTAATTTGAAGGGATCCATATTCTATTTTATCGTTATCTAAAATAAACCCTAACAGCCCATTCCTTGGTTTCGTTTGCGTCACTTCATATACGAAATTCCTTGCCGCTGCAGCACCTCGGCTAAAACCAAAAACATCTAGTATAATGGTATTTATTTCAAACCTGCCTTTAAGCTCATTAATTTTCTCAGCTACTCTTTGACAGCCTTTTTGAACCTTCGCTATTACCCCTGTGCTTCCTGCACCGTAAGCCACACCTTTATGATTTGTCTTTTTATCCACATCTCCCTGTAAATCTTCTGTTGCAATCCCTTCGATATATACTTTACTGATATACTTGCTTTTATCTTCATTATACCAGTATTCTTTTCTGGCTACGTTAGATAAATCATTAGTATAGCTATCATCAGATTTATTTGAATGTTTTTTGTAAGCTGCTTTCTCTTCAGCAGTAGGTTTATATCCAGGTTCGTTTCCTGCAGCTTGTGAATTTCTTCTGTTATTCTGTGTACCGTCAAAAAAAACACCGATTCTAATGTCTATCTGCCCTTTTGGGGGTGCTGGCGGTGTATAATTTCCAAATTGATTATTATGCATAGTTTTTCGCTAAAAATTGATTGACAGAAATAGTTTGATTGTCTTTATTAACTTTAACTGCAAATTCTTTGATAAGAAACCATATCAAGAAAAAACCTACATTTATTTATTCCCATGAGACATGATTTTCTTATTACTTGCTAACACAAGGTTATCTCTTTGTGCTTCAACGTTGATCTTCTTTGCTATTTTTTCAACTTTTTTCCCCACGTTCAGATGATAAGAATCTTTGACCGTTATTTTTATATTGGTTGCTGTCTTTATAATGGCCATATCAGAATAATTTTGATTTTTCAGCACTGTTGAATTCTACAATTTTTCCGCTCTGCATGGTCATATTCTCAAGTTCGCTAAACATAGAAATTTCACCAGCTATTTCATTAGACGTTTCAGACTGTCTTTTAAATTCTTTTTCCACCATTTCTGTTCTGGTATCCGAAGATTCTGTGATATCCCCTGATGCCGTTAGTTTCATATCTTTTCCGGCAGTAGAAATAATATCTTCATTGGCAGTACTGGTAATACTTGCCCCTGCACTCACAGAGATTTCCTTTCCTGCACTGATATTGATATTCTCACCGGCATTTAACGTGAAATTTTTCGGAGCTTTCATGCTGATATTTCCTTTACCATCCATAAAATAGCTATTGCCACTTGGATCAAGGATCGTTACACTTCCTTCCTGATCATTCATTAAGATTCTGATCCCACTTCGGGTTTGTATTGATTTCAAATGGTTATTGACACCTCCTCCTAACGCTACCCCTCCATGGAACATTCCTCCCATTACGAAAGGTCTGTCCGGATGACTGTGAACAAAATTAACCATCACCTGGTCTCCTACTTCAGGAATGGCTACATATCCTCTGTTTTGAGAAATCTGATCCGTTCCTCCGGCATCAGGGCTCATCATTCGGATAAAGTGGGTAGTGTCATTGGTCTGCCAGTCGAATCTCACCTGTATTCTTCCTTGTCCTTCAGGATCGGTATTGGAGATTACCGTTGCGGTCTGTGGCTCTGCTTTTGGAACCGTGTATTCCGGTTTGGGAAGAAATCCCGTATCTGAAGCTATTCCTACAAAGCTTCCCTGATAATGACCTATAGTATCAATTTCATGTTCTGCTTCTGTAATCATAATTCTAGTGAAATAAGAGGTTTCATTAGAATCCGGTTTACGCATCTGCATATCTACTACACATCCGGGATGCAGAAAAGGAACCGTTGTATTTCCTGAGATAGAAAAAACATTTACCGCTTCACTTCCTGAAGCGCTTTTCTGTGAATATTCAACATCGAGATGCGTAGCTGCTTTTACAGGAGCTATTTGTAATGCAGGAGTTTTATAGATAGAATCGTTATGGCTGTATGCTGTTTTAGCCAGATCCCCCACATGCTTAATCGGGGTGGATCCTGAAGTCAGCTTTTCATCTTTATTACTGTTGTAGCCATAGAATTGCGGTCGGGTATGAACAGCTTTCAGGTCAACCTTTATATCATTGGCACTGCTTCCATAAGTCAATACAATAGGTTTGTTTTGTGGAGGCAGTTTTCCGAAATGAAGCACTTCCCCATCGTAATAGAATTGCTCTCCATAGGCTTCTGCCATCCTCGCCAGATAATTGTAATGGGTTTCGTCATATTGGCTGCTGTAGATAATCTGTGAAAAATTATTGGCATCCACCCTGATATCAAAACGACCTTTGTCAATCCCCTGTTTAATCACTTCATCAGCAATAATTCCCATATTAACAGGCTGAGTACCTCCAAAACTCTGAATATGTGGTGCCCCATCAAGCAGAATGGTTGGGCTACAACCCGTAAGCACGACATTTCCCAGACTCATTTTCTCCTGGCTGAATCCTACTCCCGTAATAACTCCCACAAAAGTTCTTTCCGGACTGTTGTCTATGTCTTTATAAGAGAGTACTGCCGTAAGACGCTTACCCAGAAACTTATTAGCCTCTTCCAGTGAATGGGTTTGCCTGTCTCCCAGCGCATCATGTGCCAGAGTAAGGGTAAACTCATGGTGGCGTCTTGTACTTTGCTTAAGTTTAAAGTGTTTATAGTATTTGATCATCTTTCCTTCTATAACCAAAGAAAGCTTTACCAGGCGGTTAATTCCAGTATGGTGATTTTCAGATACACCGTCTGCATTTTGTGTCGGACGAAAAGATCCTGCACTTCTTCCAGATGTGTTTGACATATTTTGTAGTGATTTGTTAAGGTTTTTAATTTTTTTATAAAACGGGACTTAGTAAATAATAATCCCTGAAATCAGGTTTTATAATAGGTAAAAAAAGACCGTCTTAAGAGGACAGCCTTTTTATATCTCAACACTGAGGATCTAGCTCATAGGCCAAAGTCCGTCATAAGATGAATTTCCGTACGTAATACTTTCTGCACTAACTACAAAGCTGATCAGCATATTGTTGCTGTCTAAAGCATCAAAATCTACTTCGTGCTGGATCACATATCCGTTCTCCCATTTTAAAGAGATCAATGTTCCCTCTTCATGAGATTTATTGAAATTAATTTCTCCGTTTGTAGGCTTGTATTTGCTGTTGAGTAAGCTTTCCAAAACATCAGATTTTTCTGTTGCTTCAATCGTTACTTTAATAAGGGCGTTTGTCGGATCAGATGCTACACGTCCTGAAACATCTGTAGCTCTTGATACGCTGTAATTAAGCTTTAATAACTTTTGACCTTCACCTCCATTGAATTTTAAGATTCCTCTTGAATTTCCTGCCATTTCTTAAATTTTATCCTTAATGATTGTTCCCGTATATAGGATTTATATAACAAAGATAGAGTTCATGTTCTAATCTAAAAAGTTTTTAAGCAACAGTTTCATAAATTGTAGTAGTTCTACGACTTTTTGCCGGATTTTGAATTCTAATTCAAGAGGATTTGCTCTCTAACTCTGTGATTTTAAGCTTATATTTCATTCAATAATTTCATATGTTTTTATTGATGATTTGCTGTTCTTCTTTTACAATGCCTCCAAACTGACGTAGCTAAGCCTGGAAACCTGATAGGGAAATGTCTCGTATAAAGAATTTCCTTCATTGAAAGATTTTCCTATTTCAAAATTCTCTTTTGACTCCAGAAGTAATTTGCCGGCCTCTTCTTTTTTGTCAGTTCTGGCTAATGACAAAGCTTTGTAATACTTAGCATCAGCAAAATCTTTATAATACTTCAAGGATATATCCAGATTTTTTATGGCTTCCTGATAATTACCTTTTTCATATTCTATAACTCCCAGATAAAACATTTCATAAGGATTCACCTCATTGTATTTCTTTCCGAAAGCAACAGCCTTTTCCATATATCTTTTGGATACATCAAATTGATTTAACTGCAGGTAACATAAAGCCATCCAAAACGTATAGGGATGATCCATAATAACACCATTCTCATTTTCTTCTGAAAGAGCTTTAAATTCATTCAGGGCTTCCGTATAATTTTTTTGAAATACACATTTTATAAATGCCCTGTATTCTTTGTAGTGATTGGTTTTATCTAATTCAACGGCTTTATTCAGATATACCATACCCAATTCATATTTTTTTTGTTTGAACAGCGGCATTGCTTTTTGTTGCCAGAAAAAGGCTTCTTTAGGCAAAATAATAAGAATGGAATCAAGATATTGCTGATGCTGTATAGAGAAAATGGAAACTTTCGCATCTTCTTTTACCAGGTTCAAAAGAATTTTCTTTTGAGTATCATCCAGATTCTTCATCATGGTACTCGTTTGTGAAAATAGAATCACCGGAAACAAAACAAACAACAGGAAAGTTTTCATATTGGATTTTTCAGTCTTCTGTAGACCATTATAAGAATGATTAACAATTAATTACAAAACGTTAAACGGTTTCAAAAATATTATGTTTATACATATAAGCAGCAATCATAATTAAAAGATTGATTACCACCATAATCCCTAAAGCAACACCATATTTTCTTTTCTTGTCGATGAAACTCCAGCCAAGGGTAAAGAAAAACAATAATAAAGTATATACGGCAGGATACATATGAAAAGCCTCTGAAAACTTTCCTTCAAATACCAGCACAATAGCTCTTTGAGCACCACACCCAAGGCATTCTACTCCCAGAAATTTTTTACTGGGACAGGTCAGCATGAAATCTTCAACATCCATTTCTGCAGTATTAAACTATATTATACGTATTTATGATGAGATTTTCGCCCTGGTATATTGATGAGGAAAAAAGCATTCTTCTTTCATCTCAAATGACCCCTGAACCGCTATGTATGGATTTCTCAAGATTTCCCGTGCTACAAATATAAGATCGGCATTTCCATTCTGAAGGATTTCTTCAGCCTGTTCAACTTCAGTAATCAAACCTACAGCACCTGTCTTAACAGCGGCCTCATTTCTTATCTGTGAAGAAAATGGAACCTGATAGCCATCAAAAACTGAAATTTTAGCTCCATGAATATTTCCTCCGCTCGATACATCTACCAGATCAACGGAATAGTCTTTTAAAACTTTAGCTAAAGCCACACTGCTTTCAATATCCCATCCGTTTTCAGCATATTCTGTTCCGGAAATCCTTACAAAAAGTGCCGTTTCTGCATTCAGTTCTTCATTTACGGATTCTACAATCTCCAACAGAAAACGGATTCTGTTTTCAAAACTTCCGCCATATTCATCGGTTCTTATATTGGAAAGAGGCGAAAGAAACTGATGGATAAGATATCCGTGTGCCCCATGAAGTTCAATAATATCAAAACCTGCTTTTACAGCTCTTCTTGCTGCCTCTTTAAAGTTGAGCACAAGCCCTTTTACCTCATCAGTAGTCAGCACATGTGGAATTCTTTCTGAAGGATGATAAGGAATAGGACTAGGAGCAATCGTTTCCCAGCCTTCTTCAATAGAGATCTGATGATTGTTCCAGGTAGAGCCCTTTCTACCAGCATGTGCCAGCTGGATTCCTATTTTGGAATCTGAGTGGGTATGTACAAACTCTACTATTCTCTGTAGTTTTTCCGCCTGCTCATCATTCCAGATTCCCATACAATGATTGGTAATCCTTCCCCGGGGTTCTACTCCTGTAGCCTCTATCACAATCAGTCCTGTACCTCCCTGTGCTCTGCTTCCATAATGTACAAAATGAAAATCATTGGCCATTCCGTTTTCACATGAATACATACACATAGGTGACATTACCCATCGGTTTTTTAGCTCTACATTTCTGAATTGTATTGGTGTATATAACATTTTATCTTTTTAAAAAAATTCAACTTAACTCCAGAAGAATAAATATTGCCCACTTCATTAAAAAGAAGTAATTTTACCCCCCTTTTTTAGTCTACAATATATGAAAAAAGACATACAGATCAGTTACGAATATTTTAAAAATAGCAGTGAGCTGAGTGATATAGAAAATACATTATTAGCAAGAGCCAAAGCGGCTCGTGAAAACGCTTACGCACCTTATTCCCAATTTTTGGTAGGGTGTTCCGTATTATTGGAAAATGGAGAAATCTATTCCGGCAATAATCAGGAGAATGCTGCATTTCCATCTGGACTTTGTGCTGAAAGAACCACTCTTTTTTGGGTAGCTGCTAATTTTCCGGATGTGAAAATAAAAAAGATCTTCGTCGTAGGAGGTCCTAAAGAATTTCATGAAAGCAATCCGCCAATTCCTCCTTGCGGAGCATGCCGTCAGAGTTTAATAGAATATGAAACAAAACAAAGTGAAGACATTGATCTCTATTTTTCAAGCATGAATGATGAGGTTGTAAAAGTACACGCCGTAAAAGATCTTCTTCCTTTTTATTTTGATTCAACGTTCTTGTAAGAAAGAGTGAATCTGTAACAAGACAAATAGACTTATAAAAACCTGCAGAGTTTTCTGCAGGTTTTTATTTTTCAATCAATTTTGCATCACATGGTAAATAAAACCACAGATCAAAAAAAGAGGCTGTTTCTATTTATGAAACAACCTCTTTCTATTTTTCGTTTATTTTTCTTCTTCTGATTCTACATCCTCATCGTCTTCATCTTCATATTGCTCCAGATAATAACTGAAACTAAAGTCTTCAACTTCTTCTTCAGCATCTTCTAAACTGGTAAGCAGATCTTCGAAAATTTCAAGCTGATCTACTGTCATATTTACGAATTCAATGTGGAGTGGCATTTCCAGGTCTCCTGTAATGGTATCATAAAGCGCATCAAGATTATCCCCAAAGTATTCAGGAAGCTGAATTTTTTCCTTTAATTGGGCGTAAAAATCTTCATAATCGCCTATGTCTGTAAAATCTATATATACTGTCTTCATATTGAACTGAATTTCCAATTTTTTTTGATTAAAAAACTTTTACATTTCTTGCAGAACCCGGTTTCCTCATTGGTAGGGTTTTTACCTTCTGCATTTCTCATAAAGCACATTTTTTCCGGGCAATGTGGAAGCCCCTGCGTATGGCCAAGCTCATGAATGGCTATTTTAAAAAACTGTTCATCAGAATTTTCTTTACTTAACCTAAATTTTGATGCTACACAGGCCTTTCCGGGAGTATATCCCAATCCCATGATTCCAAAGTCTTTGATTTCCCCTCTGGTAGCACTAATATCTTTCGAGGTTAATCCTATCGTTACAAAACCTTCTTTTGTCCTTTTACTCAAGAACTTGATAATTGAATCAGCCCTGTACCGGTTTCTCTCTTTATAATAAGTATTTTCCGGAAAATCTATAGCATCAAGCACTTTGACATTCGGATAAACCTCCCTAATTCCTTCTGCCACGGTTTCCAAACTTTCAGGTTTAACATCTTTAAATGGCTGTATAAGAATGGTAATCGCGGGTTTATGCCTTTCCTTGATCTTCATCTTCTGTTTTTCCGAACATGAGATAATCAGGAACAAAGCCAATAGCAGATAAAAGAGATTATTATTTTTCAAAATTAATACAATAATTTAAAATACAATATACCCATTGTCATGGCGAGGAACGTAAGTGATAAAGCAATGACTATTTACTGTTTGTCAAAACTCTTATAATGATTCTTAGTAAGGTAGACGTCGCCATTTTCCGTGTATATGATTCGGTCTGCATTTCTACCTCCGCATTGATAATTAACATCGGCTTCAAAGTATTTTCCGCCACCCGGCAACCGTCCTTCCCTGTTTCCGAATTTATCTCCTCCAATAGCCTTCCCGGGAAGCACTTCACAAAGATTTCCTTTTGAAGGATTCCATCCCAGTTTTCGGGCCTCATTTTTTGTAAGATAGTAATCAGGCAGCCTATGGTTTTGTTTCACATAGGTAATAACAGTTTTTTCTTCTGTTAACTTATCAATGGAAATCTGGGCAGATGATGTTCCGTTAGTGTACCCATCTTGAGCAGATGTACTTCCGTAGCTTACAGTTTCTTTTTTTGTAGCGGCCTGGTCTTTTTTATCTGCAATAAAATTATTGTAAATATACATGACAGACATTCCAAAAAGAAGTCCCAGGCATATAAAAAAAACTGATCTTATTTTACTGTTCATGGTAATACTCTATTAATAATACAACAATTTTACTAGCTTCTCCACTCTTCCGGAATATCACAGATGGGAATGGGATCCATTTTATGTTTGGCTGCTTTATGCATTCTGTCGAAGATTAAAAAGACTTCTTTATCTCTTCCTTCATAATCTTCTGCCGTTTTGGATCCATATTCTTTCTGAATTTTTTCCAGTTCCGGATATGTAGCTCCAATCTGCTGTTCGTCTGTACGGTCTACATCCCAAAGTCCATCTGTAGGAATCGCTTCCTGAATACTTTTAATAAGGTTTAATCCTTTTGCAAGGGTATAAACTTCTGTTTTATAAAGGTCTGCAATGGGAGAAACATCTACACCGCCATCTCCGTATTTTGTATAAAATCCGATTCCAAAATCTTCAACTTTATTTCCGGTTCCGCATACTAAAAGTCCGTTAAGCTGCCCATAATAGTAAAGGGTAAGCATTCTTAAACGGGATCTTGTATTGGCAAAAGCCAATTTTTCATTGGAATATAAATCATCTTTTACATCAAAAGTTTTATAAAGTTCTTCAAATGCAGGCGTAAGATCCACAGACATCACTTCTACATTCGGGAATCTTGACTTCAAATCATTCATATGTTCCCTTGCTCTATCTACCTGATCAGCTTTCTGACGGATAGGCATCTCGATCAATAATGTTTTCAGACCGGTCATTGCCGCCAGAGTCGAAACCACTCCGGAATCTACACCTCCGGAAACACCTAATACATACCCGTTTACTTTAGCTTTTGTTGCATAATCTTTTAACCAGCTTACAATATGATCTATCACTTTTTGTGTCTGCATTGTTTATATTTTTTAGTCTATTCCAAATTCTTTAGGGTATTTCACCACCCCTTTTTTATTTTTTAATCCATTCTCTGTCAACTCAATAGCCATTCCGTTTTCTTCCGGAATATCAAATGGAAAAGAGATCCCAAAATTACTGGTTTTTTCGTAACCAAATCTTGGATAATAATTCTCATGTCCGATAAGTATAATTGAAGAATAGCCAAGTTCCCTGGCTATCGCGTGTCCTTGAAGAATAAGTTTGCCACCCACTCCTTTATTCTGAAACTCAGGTTTTACTGAAACAGGAGCTAATGCTAATGATTCATAAGATTCTGGGCCATTATCTATTTTGATTTTTGTGAAGAGAATATGACCGGTAATTTCACCCTGCTCATCTTCTGCTACCAAAGACAGTTCAGGGATAAAAGCATCCGATTTTCTTAATTTTTCAACAAGAAAATGTTCCTGATGGTCGCTATGTTCCATATTCCTAAAAGCTTCTTCTATAAGCTGAAATACTTTTTTATGGTCTTTTTCTTCCTCCTTGCGTATTGTCATATTTATATTAAAGATATTTTTCACGTTTCAGTTCATACCAGCAGCAGAGTACTCCAGAATCCTCAAACTCTCCGGTTCGTTCAAATCCCAATTTTCCTAAAATATAATTGGATCCTGTATTTCCGGAATCTGCGTAAGCGTATATAGCATCTGCATTCAATTCATTAAAACCATAATGAAGAACAGCTATCGCTGTTTCCATGGCATAGCCTTTTCCCCAGAATTCAGGGATGAAACGATATCCAAGATCCAATGTATTGACATGGTTATTGATGGGTTGGGTTAATAATTTCAGTCCACTCCACCCTATCATCAGTCCACTTTCTTTTTCTATAACAGCAAGCCTTCCCACTCCATTTTCCTCATACTGCTTCTGAATCATTTTTATCATCTCTTTTGATTCCTGGATGCTTGCTACCGGTGTTCCAAGATATTTCATCACCTCAGGATCAGAATCCATAAGAAACATCCGTTCACAGTCATTATCCTCAAGCTGTCTTAAAATCAGTCGATCCGTCTCTATTCTCATATCATTAGTTTATTCTTCGGTTCCAAAAATAGTAATATTGGTTTTCATTCCCTTCCTTATATCTGCATCTTTCATTTTATTTCCGCCAACGTTCACTGTCTGAAGATCAGTATTTTCTGAAATATCCAGTTTTTGGAGTTTATTATGCTCAAGATTCAACTTTCTTAATTTTTTAAATGAAGTCAAATCGATAGTTTTTAGTTGATTTAAAGATAATGTTAATTGATTAATTTTTGGCGCAGCCTTTAATGAAATTGTTTCCAAAAGATTATTGTCAAGATATAACGAGGTCATACTTTTCAGGTTTTCAGCCCTGAATGAGGAAACCTTACATCCTGTGCATGAGAACAGTTCCAGATTATCCATATTGCTTATCGCTATATTGGAAATAATATTATCATCCAGAATAACCATTTTTACATGCTCAAAAAAACGTAAATCCTCTGCTGATGTTATTCCTTTCTGAACTAAAAATAAGTTTGTGATCATACTTATTTCGGTCTTTTCCAATATTCCATTCTTATTCAGATCAAAATTCTCAAGGACTGCTTTTTCAAAGTTTTTATCTTTAAACTCAAGCTTTTGACCGTAGAAAAAAGAAAATCCCAAAATAAGACATAGTGCTGTAAATATTTTAATTTTCATCATTAATTGTCTTTTTAATCCTTATTTTTGTAAACTTAATTTCATGTAAAAATAATGAAGATTTTTAGATTTATTGCGCTTTCTTCTGTTTTAGTTTTGGGCTTAGATTCCTGTAAAAAAGAACCGGAAAATCAGTGGAAGGTAGAAATAACCAATACCGCTGAAAAAGTTGAAGTGACGGATATTTCAAAAGAATTTTACAATCCGGGAATTCCGTTAGATCAGTTTAAAGCTAAGTTTCCCTGGTTTCAGGGAAGTGTTTCTGATGCTGACTTTCAGAAAAGAAGAGCCGATACTGAAGAAATAAAAATCTATAAAGAAGCGATTGGAAAAATTGATGGAGTAAAACTTCAGAAGGAACTGCAGGATTTATTTTCACATATCAAATATTATTTTCCACAGTTCAAAAGTCCTAAAGTATATCTTTTTTCATCTGCATTACAGATGGTACAGGATCCTATTTTTTATGATGAAAAAGGGAATCTGCTGTTTATAGATATTACAGGTTTTATGGGTGATGGCAATCCTCATTACAAAGGATTGGAACTGTATTTCCAGAAATCGATGAATCCTCAGAATATTGTTCCTAAGGTTTCACAGTTATTTGCTGAAAATATTGTTACAGAATCTCCGGATCACCAGAAATTTATTGACCAGGTGATTCTGAACGGAAAGGTAATGACTCTTCAGGATGCTTTCTTACCGGATTTTCCTGATTACCTTAAAATGAATTACACCCAGAAACAATATGAATGGGCTAAGGTAAATGAAGCGAATATCTGGAATTATTTTGTGGAAAGCAATCTGCTTTTTGGGGATGATCCAAGGTTAGGAGAACGTTTTATTGCTCCGGGACCCTTCTCCAAATTTTATACAGAGATTGATAATGAATCTTCACCACAAATTGGAATTTTTACAGGATGGCAGATTTGTAAAGCTTATCTTAAAGAAAAACCTGAAACAAAACTGACTGCTTTCCTTAAAATGGACGCGACAACAATCTTTAATCAGTCCGGTTATAAACCGAAACTTAAATAATAGAAAATTTAGAATTTAGAAAAATAGAAAAATGAGAAAGACTCAGATTACGATAGATGTAGAGCTGGATGAAAACCACATCCCTGAAAGTATAACATGGAATGCACAGGATGGCGGAGTTGAAAAGGAAGAAACTAAAGCAACCATGATCTCTGTATGGGATGATAAAGCAATGGAAGCTTTGAGAATAGACCTCTGGACTAAAGAAATGCCTGTAGATCAAATGAAGATGTTTATCCACCAGATCTTAGTATCTTTAGGAAGTACATACCAGAGAGCTACCGGAGAGGAGGATGTAGCGCAGTGGATGGAAGAAATTGCAGAAGAATTTGCAGTAAAGTCAGCAATAAAATAAAAACAATTTGAAAATAGGGTTCTTTGATAATTTGAAAATAGGATGAGATCATAATACAATCAAAAACCATTATCTCATCTTCAAATTACCCCATTTTTAAAGTATCAAATTATATAAATATGAATTTTAATACAAAAGTAATTCACGGAGGGCAGCATCATGAATCTGCAACAGGTTCTGTAAATGTACCTGTATTTTTAACGTCTACATTTGCACAGAAAAGCCCGGGAGTACATTCCGGATATGAATATTCAAGAGCTGCCAATCCTACAAGACAGGCATTGGAAGACTCTTTGGCAAGCATTGAGAATGGAGCAAGAGGTTTAGCTTTCGGGTCAGGTCTTGCTGCTATCGACTGTGTTTTAAAATTATTAAACCCAGGCGATGAAGTTATTGCTGTAGATGATCTTTACGGTGGAACTTACAGAATGTTTACAAGGCTTTTTGAAAAATATCAACTGAAGTTTACTTTCGTGAATTTTGATGATGTTTCTAAAATTGCTGACGTAATTACAGATAAAACAAAATTAATCTGGGTAGAAACACCAACGAACCCATTGATGAAGTTGGTAGATATCAAAGCTGTAGTAGAAATTACTAAAGGAAAAGATATTCTAGTAGCTGTAGACAATACTTTTGCTACACCTTACATCCAGAGACCAATTGATTTAGGAGCTGATATTGTGATGCATTCTGCTACGAAATATTTAGGAGGACATTCTGACGTGATTGCAGGTGCACTGATCGCTAAGGATGCTGAATTGGGAGAAAAACTTCACTTTATTCAGTTTGCAAGCGGTGGTATTTTAGGACCTCATGATTCTTATCTTGTATTGAGAGGGATTAAAACTTTAGCATTAAGAATGCAGAGACATTCTGACAACGGTCTTGCCGTAGCAAAATATCTTGAAACACATCCTGCTGTAGATAAAGTAATCTATCCTGGATTAGAATCTCACCCACAGTATGAGCTTGCAAAATCTCAGATGAAAGAATCTGGAGGAATGGTATCATTCACTTTCAAATCCGGAAAAAAAGAGGATGCCATCAAGTTTCTGGAAAAAGTAAGAGTATTTACCTTAGCTGAATCTTTAGGTGGTGTAGAATCTTTAGCCAATCACCCGGCTTTAATGACTCACGCTTCTATCCCGGCAGAAAAACGTGCTGAATTAGGAATTACAGATGACTTGGTTCGTTTAAGTGTTGGTATTGAAGATGCAGAAGATCTTATTGCAGATTTAGAGAAAGCTTTTTCTTAACATACAATAGTAAAAAGGAGTATTTATCATATAAAACACTCCTTTTTATTTACATTATCACCAAATATTTATGAAAAATATAAGAAAAGCGGTCGCTAATGACCTCCCTCAATTAGCTGCATTATTTGACCAGTATCGGATTTTTTATCATAAAGAATCAGATATTCCTTCAGCAGAAAAATTTCTTCAGGAAAGACTTGAAAATAAAGACTCTGAAATTTTTGTTGCAGAGGAGAACAGTGAACTGACAGGTTTTGTACAATTATATCCCCTATTTTCATCTACAAGAATGCAGCGTTACTGGCTGCTTAATGACTTATACGTCAATGAAAATCACAGAGGAAAAGGGTATTCTAAAGCACTGATCGAAGCATCTAAAGAACTATGCAGATCATCAAAAGCCTGTGGTATATTACTGGAAACAGGTAAAAGTAATGATATCGGAAATCAATTATACCCTGCCTGTGGTTTTGAATTGTATGATTCCGTCAATTTCTATGAGTGGAGCAATTCATGATTATTTGTATACTGTACAGTCTTATAAAATTGCAAAACCTATCTAACTTAAAAAAAATAAAAACATGACAGATTTTCAAAAATATATTCAAAGATATTTAGATCAGGTGCCAACAGGAAACTGGTTGGCAGAATTAAAAATATCAGAAGAGAAAACAGTAGGAATTTATTCCAACCTTACAGAAGAACAATCCAGGTTTGCTTATGCCGAAGGCAAATGGACACTGAAAGAACTTCTGTTGCATTTATCAGATACCGAAAGAGTTTTTCAATACAGAATATTAGCCTTTGCAAGAGGTGACAAAAACAATCTTCCGGGATTTGATGAAAATGAATATGCCAATAACTCTTTCGCAGATGAAAGAACACCAGAGTCTCTGATCGAAGAATATAAACTGGTAAGAAAATCTTCTCAGATCTTATTAGAAAGTCTTAATCCCTCTGCTTTACAAAACACAGGAATCGCTAATGGCAACGAAATTTCAGTAGAAACCATTGGAAAATTGATCGTTGGACACAACTATCATCATCTGAATATTATTGAGGAAAGATATTTATCTAAGTTGGGATGGATGTAAAAAAGTGGATTCTGATTATAAGTTTATTAACCTTTTCTCTTTCTCTTTGTTTCACGGCTTTTAAAATTGAAGACTTAGGAAAGATTGAAGATTATAAGTCATATATATTATTCCTTGTAGGTCCAATCAGTTGTCTAGGTGGTGGGATATTAGAATTCTTTATCTGGACAGCAAATATTTGGTTTTTCATATCTATCATATTTAGTTATAAAAATTCTTATCTAATCTCCTTTGTAACTGGATTGATTGCTTCAGTAATCTCTGTTTCATTCTTTTTTTGGAAAGAAGTTTTAGCCGCTGAAAATGGAAGAATGGGAAGAATATACAGCCTTGAAATTGGTTATTTTTTATGGGTAGCTTCTATTTTATTGGTAACCTTTGGTTCCATTTATTTATGCATTAAATATAAATCCAATAGAACGACTCCATTATTCTAACTTGGGAAAATTTGTTTTTAAATCAGATGAGTTCATATAATAAGTTTTGGCTAAAGCCGGATGCATGTTTATTTTCCTGTTAAATGGGCTAAAGCCCATTTCTATTGAATTCAATACATAATGCATAACCATTTTGAAAATGTCTATTTCATTCTGGAATCATAAATCATTAATACAAAACATCTCCATCATCAATAGGAACGGGCTTTAGCCCGTTTTCCTATGAAAAAATCTTCCATTGGCTTTAGCCAAAGCCTAAAAAAATTAAAATACCATATCATTTACTCCTCAATTTTTTGTCTGATATTCCCCGATTCTCTACCCGTATAGTTTTGGCTAAAACCATATCATGTATATTTTTTTGTTAAATGGGCTAAAGCCCATTTCTATTGAATTCAATACATAATATCTAGCCATTTTGAAAATGTCTATTTCATTCTGGAATCATAAATCGTTAATATAAAACACATCCATCATCAATAGGAACGGGCTTTAGCCCGTTTTCCTATGAAAAAATCTTCCATTGGCTTTAGCCGAAACCTAAAAAAATTAAAATACCATATCATTTACTCCTCAATTTTTTGTCTGATATTCCCCGATTCTCTACCCGTATAGTTTTGGCTAAAACCATATCATGTATATTTTTTTGTTAAATGGGCTAAAGCCCATTTCTATTGAATTCAATACATAATATCTAGCCATTTTGAAAATGTCTATTTCATTCTGGAATCATAAATCGTTAATATAAAACACATCCATCATCAATAGGAACGGGCTTTAGCCCGTTTTCCTATGAAAAAATCTTCCATTGGCTTTAGCCGAAACCTAAAAAAATTAAAATACCATATCATTTACTCCTCAATTTTTTGTCTGATATTCCCTGATTCTCTACCCGTATAGTTTTGGCTAAAACCATATCATGTATATTTTTTTGTTAAATGGGCTAAAGCCCATTTCTATTGAATTCAATACATAATGTCTAACCATTTTGAAAATGTCTATTTCACCCTTGAATCATAAATCATTAATACAAAACATCTCCATCATCAATAGGAACGGGCTTTAGCCCGTTTTCCTATGAAAAAATCTTCCATTGGCTTTAGCCGAAACCTGAAAAAACATTATTTTTGGTTAAAACAACACAAATGTCATTTATCAAAATTTTTATTCATCTTGTTTTCTCTACAAAAAATAGAGCCCCCTTCCTTAATACCTTTGACATAAGAATAAAAGTATGGAAACATATTAAAGAATATACTACAGAAAAAGGAATCTTTCTAGATGTGGTTAATGGATATTCTGACCATTGTCATTGTCTTATTTCGTTGGGTTCGGATCAAAATATTGAGAAAATAACCCAATTAATAAAAGGTGAATCTTCTCATTGGATCAATAAAAACAAGCTTACAAAAGATAAATTTTCATGGCAGGATGAATATTTTGCAGTTTCCATTTCTGAATCAATGGTAGATCAGGTAAGGAATTATATTAAAAATCAAGAAAGACATCATCAGAAAAAGAGTTTTATTGAGGAATACAAAGAGTTTATTGAAAAATATAATTTTAAGGAATAAGTTTTGGCTAAAGCCAAATGCATATATCCTTTGTTAAAATGGGCTAAAGCCCATTTCTATTGAATTCAATACATAATGCATAACCATTTTGAAAATGTCTATTTCACCCTTGAATCATAAATTATTAATATAAAACATCTCCATCATCAATAGGAACGGGCTTTAGCCCGTTTTCCTATGAAAAAATCTTCCATTGGCTTTAGCCAAAGCCTAAAAAAAATTAAAATACAATATCATTTATTCCTCAATTTTTTGTCTGAAATTCCCAGATTCTCTACCTTTATAGACTGTTTTGAATTCAATACCATTATGGAACATATTATCGAAGTATTAAAATCCGGCGGAACAATTCTTTATCCTACAGATACTATTTGGGGAATTGGTTGTGATGCTACCAATATAGAGGCTGTCAATAAAATTTTTGACATTAAGAAGCGTGAAAAAAATAAATCCATGATTATTTTAGTGGAGTCTGAAAAAAGACTTCAGGATCTGGTGGATGTTCCGGAAATGGCATGGGAAATTATTGATCTTAGTGAAAAGCCGGTTACCATTGTTTATGAAAATCCCCGCGGATTGCCCAAAGAATTACTTGCCGAAGATGGCAGTATTGGTATCAGATTGGTAAAAAATGACTTTTGTAAAAAATTAATTACAAAATTGAATAAACCGTTGGTTTCTACCTCAGCTAATTTCAGTGGTGAGAAAAGTCCGTTGAAGTTTTCAGATATTTCAAATGAGATGATCAGTCTTGTAGATTATGCTGTGGAAGAAGATAGAGATAAAGTGTCAAAATATTCAGGATCTTCGGTGATCAAAATATGGAGTGACAACCGAATCAAAGTTCTTCGTGAATAAAATATATTGATCTGTTTATTTTAGAGTCTTGTCTGTTCATATCGGCAGGATTTCTTTTTTTAGTTCTATCTTTGCAAAATTCCAACTCATTACAATATATGATAAACCATAAAGATTTTGCCCGGGAGTGGATACATGTCTGGAATTCTCATGATTTAGAAGCTATTCTATCCCACTATTCTGATGATATTGAAATCACCACTCCAATGATTTCGATGGCTGCAGGAGGAAAGGAAAGTTCACTGCAGGGAAAAGAAGCCGTTCGTGATTACTGGAGAAAGGCGCTGGAAAAGTTTCCTAATCTTCACTTCGAGCTGATACAATCTACTGCAGGAGTTGATTCTGTTGCATTATTCTACAAATCTATTATGGACAAACAGGCTGTTGAAGTCATGTTTTTTAATGAAGAAGGAAAAATTAATAAAATGTATGCTCATTATGATTAATGGGTGATATGAGTACAACTTGACGCTATTTACTAACGATGAAAATTAATCTTAACCAAAATAAAAATTTAAAACTTTTCAAAATAATTTCTGAGGCTGCGGAAAAGAATAATCAGTCCGTATACATTGTTGGGGGCTATGTCCGGGATCTTTTAATGAAAAGAAAAGCTTCTACAGATATAGATTTTGTGACCGAACAAAATGGTATTGAGCTTGCTCAGACTGTAGCTCAGGATATTGATCCTAAACTAAAAGTTTCTGTGTTTAAAACATATGGAACGGCTATGATCAAATACAAGGACCTTGATCTTGAATTTGTAGGAGCGAGAAAGGAAAGTTATACTGAAAACAGCCGCAAGCCTGAAGTAGAAGGTGGAACATTGGAGGATGATCAGAAAAGAAGGGATTTTACCATCAACGCCATGGCCATTTCTTTAAATAAAGATAATTTCGGCGAACTGATTGATCCTTTTCATGGAATTGAGGATCTGGAAAAAGGAATTTTAAGAACTCCGCTAGAGCCTGCACAAACTTATTCTGATGACCCGTTAAGGATGATGAGAGCAGTAAGGTTTGCTTCTACATTACACTTTACCATTGAAGAAAATTCTCTGGAGGCTATCAAACAGGAAGCCAAAAGAATTGAAATTGTTTCCATGGAAAGAATCATGGTGGAATTTAACAAAATCATGCTGTCTGAAAAACCTTCTGTAGGATTAAGTTTAATGGAACAAACAGGCCTTTTAAAACTTATTATTCCTGAGCTTATAGAGCTTAAGGGAGTGGAAGAAGTGGAAGGGCAGACTCACAAAGATAACTTTTACCATACCCTAGAAGTTGTAGACAATATTTCTGTGAATACAGATAATCTTTGGTTGCGTTGGTCAGCACTTCTTCACGATGTGGGAAAAGCTCCTACTAAAAAATTTGTTGAAGGAACAGGATGGACATTTCATGGACATGAATTCTTAGGTTCAAAAATGGTAAAAGCTCTTTTTCAAAGACTTAAATTACCTTTAGGAAGCGATATGAAGTATGTTCAGAAAATGGTAAAGCTTTCCTCCAGACCTATTGCCTTGATCACGGATGATGCATCTGATTCGGCATTAAGAAGACTGTTATTTGATGCCGGTGAAAACCTTGAAGATCTTTTTACCCTTTGTAAGGCCGATATCACTACAAAAAATTCTAAAAAGCAGGATAAGTTTAAAAAGAATTTCGAATATGTGGCTGTCAAAATCAAAGAAGTAGAGGAAAAGGATCAGGTAAGGAATTTTCAGCCTCCTATTACCGGAGAAGAGATCATGGAAATGTTCCAGCTTAAACCAGGCCGTGAAATCGGTATCTTAAAAGAGAAGGTAAAGGAAGCTATTCTTGAAGGAGAAATTCCTAATGAAAAAGACGAGGCAACAAAATTTGTGATTGCTGAAGCAGAAAAATTAGGATTAAAAATATAAGTTTAAATCATAAAACCCCGGGCTGGAAAGATTTCCAGCCCGGGGTTTTTATTTTAATATGTGAATCAAAATCGGCCGGCTCTATGAGACCGACCGAAAAAAAACACAAATGATGAAAAAATAAAAATTTATGTATACAGGCCAGGGCCTTGTATGTTAGTTTTTATAGAAACCGTTTGTTCCGATTCCTGCTGTGAAGCTTCTCAATAGAGTTCCATTGCTTGCACTGTAAACATTCACTTTACTGTCTGCTGAAAAACTTGCGTCTGAGGCAAAGATTCTGCCATCAATTACATCAAATCCATATACATTACCTGTAGCAGTCATAATAGGAGTTGTTGGTACAGCAGCAGCACCAATAGTCATTCCGTATATTTTGTTGGTATCTGTAATAAAATAGAATTTATTATCCTCCCCTCTAAGCTTCTGAACTTTAGGGATAGGAAGAGTTGTTGTTGTAAACGTTCCATCTGCAGTATTGATCTTATAAATATAAGAATTAGTATCCCCGGACGCCAATGCATAAGCAGTTCCTTTATAAGAAATAAGATCTTTAATAATCCCGTTGGCAGGAAGAGTTACTGTTTGGCTCACTGTATTTGTAGACGGATTTATCACAGAGATAGTATATCCTGTTGCAATTGGATTCCAACTCGCGTCATATCCTGTACCATCAGTCTGTACAACAATTTTTCCTTCAGCTTCCACCACTTTTTCAGCAGCATTTGTAAAATCAATACTCTTTACATAAGAATTATCTCCTGTATTGTAAACATTCAGCTTTCTTTTATTAGTTGTAAAGTTGTTGTTGGTTACATAATATTGGTTTCCTGAGAAAGCGATATATCTTGCTCCATCAAGATTAGCGGTTACAGTAGCTTGTTTTTTGAAAGTATATCTGTTTACGATATCAATTTTATTGGGAACATTAGACACTAAATAAGCACGGTCTCCCTGAAAACCTATACTCTGAAGAACTTTCCCCAGAGGTTCACCATTGTTATTAGAAGCATAAATTTTGTCATACAGATTAGCAAGATTGCTGCTCACGAAAGAAACTTCAGCTGTAGTGGTTGTAAATCCGCCTTCATTGGAAATAAGCACTCCGGCTTCGTAAGTAACTGGCTGCTCTACAATGTCGCTATCGCTGCTACATGAAACATTGAAAAGTAACATGGAAGCAAACGCAAGAGGTAAAATTTTTCTGATATTCATATAATTAATTTATTTTAAAAATTGATAGTAAGGCTTATACTGTAATTTCGTCCGGGTAACGGATAGGAAAGCATCGTATAATAGGTTTCATTTAAAATATTATTTACTTTAAAACCGAGGGTATAATTTGTAAGAAATGTAGCTCCGGCACCGGCATTCATCACAAAATAAGGATCTAAAGCATCACTTCTTTTTTCATTGGAATCTGTATAGGTAAGCCCATTAAACATTCCCTGTACATATACCTTCACAAAATCATATTGGTAGTCTATACCTCCTGTAAATTTATGGAAAGGCACATACATCAGCTGTTTCTGAACATCAAGGTCTTTGGATTTTGTATAAGAATATCCAAGGTTTGATTTCAACATATGCTTTCCAAACTTTTTCTCAAATTCCAGTTGCGACTCTACTCCATAAGACTCTACTCTATTGGTATTGGTCGCTCCGTAATATCCTGAAGCTGTTGGAAGCCACCGGATCATATCACGGATATTCATATAGTAAGGAGCTACAGATAATTTAAAGTCTCCTAATTTAAACTGGTTTCTCCATTCAAACTGATAAGAAGTTTCCGGTTTTAAATCCAGATTTCCTCCTGGAGTCCAGTAAAGATCATTAAATGAAGGAGCCCTGAAGTTTCTTGAAATACTTAGCCCTACATCATACCATTTGTTGGCATTCCATTTTCCTGAAAAAGAAAATAAGACCGGCGAGCTGAAGTCTTCCACAAAATCTTTCTTGATTCCGGCTCCAAACCTTAAGTCTTTGGTAGGAAAATAACGAAGTAATCCGGCAATAGATCCAGCATTTCTACTGATATCACCTATTTTTGAACTTCCTTCGCCCTTACCTTTATTCACTTGAAATTCCCCGATAATATTGATATTCCATTTTGAATTGAGGAAGTAATTGAAATCATTTTTTAAAATATAATTCTTTCCGGCACCTCCACTGGTTTCTGGTCCTGTAATATCTCCAAAATACTGAAAATTTTCCTCGGTATAGGCTGCTTTAAATGAATTACTGAAACGCGTAGTATTCCAATCCCAAGCCATCAGGTTTCTGAAATTCTGGGTATGGTACTTTGTTTTGGTTTCCAGATCACCAAAACGAACAGGATAATGTTGCTTTCCGTTAAAAGTCTCCGATATCCATGAGATCTGATGATGGGGAGCAATTTTATAAGCTGCTGCTATATTGAAATTGGTATTATAGTATTTTCCGTTGTCATTCGTATACCTCTTTCCGCCCGCTTCTTCTACTTCATAATCATTCTGGCTTATTGAATGGCTTCCAGAAACTTTAAAGCTGAACTTATCATTACTGTAAGAACCTTTAACAACATTATTATAAGTATTAAAAGATGCAAATTCTGAAAACAGAGCAGCATGAAACCCTTTATTAAAATCAAGGCTGTTATTCAAATGAATACTCCCCCCGATGGCACCACTGCCGTAAATGACACTACCTCCACCAGGTTTAATTCCGATCTGGTCATATCCAAACAAGGCTATATTATTGACATCCCCTTGTCCTAAAAAACTGGAGTTAATATTAATTCCATTCCATACAAAAGCAGTCTGCTGGGCGGTAGTTCCCCTGAAAGAAGGTGAAGAAACAGCACCTCGTCCATTTTCTTTGATATAGACTGAAGATTGAAATCTCAGTAATTCGGAAAGGTTAGTTGAGTTTTTTTCAGCATCTTCATTGGTAATATTCGTTACATGATGGAAGAGCTTTACTTTGTTCATCTGGCTGTCGAATATATAAATAGTATCTAAGGCCTTCTCTTGTCCAAAAAGAAAGCAGCCATAAGACGAAAAAAGCAGTACTAAAGATCTTTTTATATCCATACTAATTTACTCTTCCTCCGAAAGCAATATATATTTTGATTATTATTCTGGCAGGTCTCCTGACTTTCGCCTTCTGTACCTTCCCGTTTTTACACAGTGGTTTTTTACAGAAACTTTTGTTGCGATTTACAGTTGCGGGGACAGTCCGGGAGTTCCACCCGATTCCCTTTTCATTCCAATATATTGGAAACCATAATTTTTGCAAAGATAGCTTTTTAAATGTATTAGACAAAAAGTGAAATACCGGATGAAAAATGAAGGCGTATGAATAAGGTGTAGAAAAATTCAAACATAAAAAACTTTTATAAAACCTGACCTTTATAAATACTATAAAAATAAAAGCTGCCTCCAATAGTTGAAGGCAGCCATTTATATATACTGATGTTGTTTGATTATTTACCCATCACTTCTGTAATTGGATTTCCAACATTTCCACTTGGGAACTGGATCTTCAATAAAGAAGAAACCGTAGGTGCAATATCTGTCATATGGTATTCTTTATTGCTTTCCCCATGTTGAACTCCCCAACCCATAAAAATCAATGGAATATGGGAATCATAAGAGTTCCAAACACTGTGTGTAGTTCCTGTTTTAGAATAAGGAGGAAGCATAGAGTCATGAGAGATTAACTGAATATCTCCACTTCTCTGTCTGTTGATCCCATTGATGATTCTTTGTTTGATAGGCTCCGGAATGCTGGCTTCCTGAACTCTGTCTACAGAAACAGCATATAAAACCGTAGGGTCTTTTTCAAGCTCTTTTACCGCAAAGTTTCTCACATCATCCAGTTCAAGTTTAGCATCTGTCAATACTTTTCTATCAAAATACACCTGATAATTGTCTATAGCATTGATTAAATTATCAGCCCCAAATTTTTCTTTCAGTTTCTGATTAAGATTTTTTTCCATTCCTTCTCCAAAAAAGCCTGTAGTAATTTTATGCTCTTTAAGGAATCCTACAGAATGAGCTCCTCCGTGGTCAGCTGAAAGAAAAACAGTATACTGCCCTTTTCCTACTTTTGAATCCAGGTAGCTGAAAAACTGAGCCAAATCCTGATCCAGTCTGATATAAACATCTTCAACCTCAATAGAATTCGGTCCATATTTATGACCGGCATAATCTGTAGAAGCCAAATTGATAGCTAAGAAGTCTGTAATATTGTCTCCACCCAACTGTTCTCCTTCTACAGAAGCTTCAGCCAGTTTTAATGTCAATGTATTTCCAAAAGGAGTATAACGGATATTATCTTTCTTTGTCTGATAATCTTTCGCCAGATTGGTATATGGGAATGTAGGTGTTTTGGCACTTCCCAATAGACCTTCCCATGAAGAATTGTCGGGTGAACTTTCTGTATACTGATTGATTGGAAGTAAGGTATTCCAACCGTTAGCCACCAATTTTTCAGGTAAATTCTGAGCATTGAATGATTGGATCCATTGTGGAAGCTCCTTCATATACCATGTACTTGTAATAAAGTTCCCGGTACTGTCGTCAAACCAGAAAGCTCCGTTCGGCGTATGTCCTGCCGGAAGAATAGAAGCACGGTCTTTCAGAGAAACTCCTATTACCTTACCCTGGAAATTCGTTGCCAGCCTCAGCTCGTCGGTTACTGTGGTAGACCATAGATTTTTTGGAGAGTGGCTTCCTGTTTTAATATTGGTAGTTCCTACCGGCTGAACGCTGTCATCTGCCGTACAGTACACTCCTTTACCTGTTTCCTTATCTGTCCAGTCGTTTCCTGCAATTCCGTGGATGGCAGGTACAGACCCGGTATAGATACATGTATGCCCCAAAGCGGTAATCGTAGGAACATAAGGAATATGTACATTATTTAAAGAATATCCTGTATTCAGCAACCTTTTGAAACCGTCATTTCCATATTTACCATAAAAACGGTATAAATAATCCCAACGCATTTGGTCTACTACCAAACCTACCACTAATTTCGGTCTTTCCAGTTGAGTATTTTTGTTCTTCTGCGCATTGATTGTAACTACGGACAAAACAGCAGCTGCCGCAATTGAAATTTTCCTAAGCATCCAAGTAAATTTTTATTGACCACAAATTTAAGGGTTTTGAATGTTTTGGAGTGTGAAATTTTATTTAATTTTGATCAATATTCAATTCACCAATCAATTCATCCATGATTTTAGGAGTATACTGGTATTTTAAATTTCCTGAAAATTTATATCATTTCAAATTTTTCAGCTTCATGCAGGGATATGGTGGTCATACCGATAGTCTTGCCGAACTGGAGACAAAAGTTCAGGTGGATGATATTAAAAATTTCCTCAACAGACTGGAAATTTTGAAAGCAAAATTCCCTCAAACCTATTTACAGCTAAAAATCAATGGTAATCAGGTGATGATTACCATCGGAGACGATCAGCTTTTTGATTATTACTTTCAGTTAGCTGCTGAAATGGAAGAGCTGCTGACAGATCAAAATGCAGTACTTTTGGATGGACATATTCCTTTTGAAGCTCAGTATACCAAAAACTATGATCCGGAAAGAGAAATATTCAGGACTATAGAACATCGGTTTATTCAGATGACAGGTTCTGATTTCAGGCAGAATAACGCTGAAAATTTTTCAATAAGAATTGACTGTAACCTTCCTCTGGTATACAAAAAAGATTGTATTAATGATTTAGCTGCAATATGCCGCGAAGAAAACCTCAGCGTATTTTATTACCATGATTTCGACTTTAATGATCAGTGTAATCTGATGCTCTTCTTTACCAATGGCAGACAGTATAAAGACCAGAGTATAGATGTTGATGTTAATTCCTTTGGAACGAAAATAAGGGAACTTAGCCAAAAATACCCGTTTCGCTTCGGTCATTTTGGAGGTATGAAATATTATCCGCTGAATGGGCCTCATATCGAACTGATGGTAGATGAAGACTATATTATTAAGAAAAAATAATTTTATCCAACAATTATTAAACCTATACTATGATCAAATTTAAATATGTCATCCTGTATGTAGAAGAGGTAGAAAAATCAATGAATTTCTACAAAAATACTTTTGATACAGAAATAAAATTCATCACTCCAGAAAAGGACTATGGTGAGCTGATAACCGGAGAAACTACTATTTCTTTTGCATCGATCAGTCTGGCCAGTTCCAATTTAAAAGAAGGTTTTTTGCCCTCGAAATCGGAAACTAAACCTTTCGGGATAGAACTGGGTTTTATTACAGATAATGTGGAAACATTGGTAGAAAAAGCCGTTAAAAATGGTGCCATTCTATATGAGAATATTACAGTAAAACCCTGGGGACAAAAAACAGCTTACATTAAAGATCTGGATAATTATCTGGTAGAGATCTGTACCGAAATGTCATAAACTTCCTATTAAAATCATTTTATGGAAATAAAAAAACTGGAAAAGCTTACCAACAATCCCTCCACAAATTGGGGGCACAATGGCTATACTACGGATACCATATATTCTGTCTCTTCCATAGAATATGCCGGTGTTTTTGAATTTACGGTAAAAGAAAAAGCTTTTTCCTATACCAAATTATGGGAAACAGAACTTGATGAGCTTGAAACCCTTAATACAGTTATTGAAAAAGGAAATTCTTTCGGAGCGTATATGAATCATGAGCTGGTAGGCTGGATTATTGGTGAGCAAAGAACCTGGAACAACAGCTTTTATATCGAAAACATCCTGATCCATGAGAAACACCGGAGACAGGGCGCAGGGATACAGCTGATCAAAAATGCCATTAAAGAAGCCAGAAGATTAAACTGCCGGGTTATTGAACTTGAAACCCAGAATACTAATTATCCTGCGATACAATTTTACAGAAGAATGGGCTTCAATATTACCGGTATGAACACAAGATTGTATAATAATTCCGACGAGATTGCCCTTTTTATGACGCTGGATCTGGAATAATAGGAAGGAAATCATATTAATCTTTTAATAATTTTAAGAGCAAAAAACTAAGCATGGAAAACCTATTAAGCTATCTCCGTTCTCTCACTCCTTTTTCTGATGAAAGCTGGTCTTTGCTCCAGCCTGCCCTTTCTGAAAAAAGTTTTAAAAAAAATGAACTTATGCTGCGGGAAGGAGAGGTTTGCCATTCTCTGTTCTTTATTGATAAAGGATTTTCTAAAACATATTATGAGATAAATGGAGTGACAAAGAACACCGGATTTTTCTTTGAAAATGAAATAGCTACCAATATCAGCAGCTTTGGCAGTGGACAACCATCTGAGTTCAATATGGCTGCATGTGAAGAAGTACATACAGTTATTTTCAATAAAGAAAAACTGTTCACAATTGCTAAAGAATCTCATGAAATTGAAAGCCTGGGACGTCATTGTATCCGTCAGTTTGCTACAAAACAGGAAGAGTTTTCCAATCTTTTCAAACTCTATTCTGCTCAGGAAAGGTTGGAATATCTTGAAAACAGATACCCAGAAATGCTACAGCGGATATCACTTACCCAACTGGCATCTTTCTTAGGCGTAGCAAGGGAAACATTAAGCAGGATCAGGAAACGAAGAATCTCCCATTAATCACTATTTCGTTCAATGTATTCTAAAACAAATCATACAATACACCAAAGTAAAATGAAAACATTAATATGGCAAGGAATAATTTATCAGTCTCTCGAATATTTCAATATACAGGAGGATGATAAAAACTACACCGTAACATCAAAAATCGTCGGCTGTTACCAGGATAAAATGTATACTGTAGATTATCAACTCATCCTTAATAAAGATTGGACAATGCTGGAATTTTTAATTGAATCTGAAGTCAATACCATAAAGACTAAGATAACAGGAAAAAAACAACAGGATCATTGGGAGATCAATGACCTTATACATCCTGATTTGAAAGGGTTTAAATATATCGATATCTCTTTAACCCCTTTTACCAATACATTGCCAATAAATAATTTGATTCTAACTGAAAACCATCCGCAGAAGATCGAAGTTATTTATATTGATATTTTAAACAATCATATTAAACCAGCCAAGCAACAGTATACCCAAACAAGTCCTACAGGATATCTGTACGAAAATATTGAGACCGACTTTAAAGCTGACATCTTAGTGGATGAAGATGGATTGGTCATCCATTATCCCGGGTTGTTTAAAAAAATTGCTGAGCTTGCTTAAATCTTATATAACCGACAATTTAATACTACATGATTGTTTAAGTCATGACAATAAAAACCAGCTCTAATTTTACGAAAAGTAATTCCAGATTCTAAATCTCATAATTTTTCAGCAGTAACCTCCTACTTAAACAATAATTATTTATTCTTAAACCATAAAATAAATATGTTAAAAAATAAATCAATATTAATAGAAATATTACAATTTTTATCAATATATTTACATATCATTAAATAATCAAGATTGTACCCCGTTCTTTCTAAGAATAAAAATGTGAATATTCCCTTTAAGTGATCGCGAATTTCACTTTATCCTTCATTAATTTTCCAGCGAAAAAAATTCTATTTTATTCTTACAGAAACACTCATTTTTTTGTTACTATTTCCTGTCACTAACCATGAAAACCACAAAAAAAGATGATACACAATCCCATAAGAGATGAAAATCTGAAAATATTTTCTGAATTTAAATTCAGTACCCATCATTTTATCTCAGACGTTTAAAATTAATAGAGTCAATAAATAAAATAACTGATTGACTCAACATTTTTCTATCATTTCATTAATTAAAACATACTGATTCTGCTCTTACTTTTTAAGAGTACAGCATATCTTTTATCAATATTTTTAAAAACCCATATCACAAACCATGAACTTAAATGCATTACCTGATCCAAAAATGATCAAAGGACAACTTATTCAGGATGAACAACTAAAACAGATCCTTGAATTCAATCACACCTCGAATGACACTTATCCTCTACACAAAACTATTATAGATTTGATAGAAGAACAGGTAAAAATGGTTCCGGATAAAACCGCCATCATTTACCAGAACAAAGAACTTACTTACCGCGAAATGGACGAAATGGCCAATCAGCTAGCCAACCATATGATGAGGATCGTTTCCATACAACCAGATGACCGTATAGGCCTTATGATTGACCGTAGTGAAAAGCTTATTATTTCACTTTTAGCTATTATGAAAACAGGAGCGGCCTATGTTCCAATGCCTCCTTTATACCCTGAGGACAGATTGAAAAATATAAGCAGTGAAAGTAAAATATCATTGTTACTAACTGAAAATGCTTTTGAAAAGACGGCAAAGGAAGTGGCTGAAAAATCTTTATGCTGGGAAAATGTATACTGGGAAACAATGTCTTCAGAAAAACCTGAAAGAACATTGAAACCCCATCATCTGATGTACGTTATGTTTACCTCCGGTTCTACTGGAGGGCCCAAAGGAGTAGCCGTGGAACATATCAATGTGGTTAATGCATTAAGTTATTTCATAGAAAAGGTAATTCCCGGATCTGCAGGACATATGCTTGCCGTAAGCACCTACGCTTTTGACATTTCTGTTCTGGAAATATTTTCAATACTCATGACCGGAAACACACTGGTTGTCGCTTCACAGGAAGATCAGCTGAATCCCGAAGCTATAGTCGAATTACTTTTAAAATATAAAATCACGGTAGCTCAGACCACACCGAGTACCTGGTCTATGCTGGCAGACACCGTAAATTGGGAGAAAATAGAACCCATGATGATCATTTGTGGCGGAGAGTATTTATCCCCTGCATTAGGCAAAACATTATTAAAAGGAAAACACACCATATGTAATGTTTATGGACCCACAGAAACCACGATCTGGGTAACGTCAAAAATTATAAAATCAGAAGAGGACCTTATGACCATCGGAGGCCCTATTGCCAACACTGATATTTATATTATGGAAAATGATCAAATTCTACCGATCCATGAAACCGGTGAAATTTGTGTGGGTGGTATAAATCTAAGCAGAGGATATTTTGGACATCAGGAACTCACTGATTCCAAATTTATAGACCATCCATTAAAAAAAGGAGAAAAAATATATAAAACAGGTGACCTTGGCAAATGGGTCCCTAACGGAGAAATAGAATATGCAGGCAGAATAGATGATCAAGTTAAAATCAGGGGATACCGTATTGAGCTTCAGGAAATAGAAGAAAATATTTCAAAACTGAAAGGTGTAGGAAAAGCAGTGGTAAAAGTAAAACCTGAAAGCGATTATGATAAAAAATTAATCGGATTTTTAGAATATCCCGGAATGCCCCTTGATGATAAAAATAAAAATCTGCTGATTAAAAACTTCCGTGAGCAGCTTAAACAGACCCTACCTGTTTATATGATTCCCCATGACTTTGTGATCATGGAAAAACTCCCTATAAATTCGAATGGAAAAATTGACAAGAAGGCTTTATTGGACAATTATAAAAAAGCATTCGTTTCTGTAGACGAGAAAAAAGAGTTCAGAAACAATTATGAAAAAACAATATTCGGAATCTGGACAGAAATTTTACAATACCCATTCATTGAGGTTACTGATAATTTTTTTGAACTGGGGGGCCATTCTTTGCTCCTGGCTAAACTCTATAACAGGTTACCCAATTCTTATCGCGACAGAATATCACTACAGGATCTGTTTATTCACAAAACAATTGAATCACAAGCAAATATTATAGAAAACAGGACCAGGCAGAATATTTCTCATCAGGATGATGCTCAAAATGAAAGTATGATCAAGCAGCTCTTAGAAGATGCCCAGCTTGTCCCTGAAATCTCTGTAACCGATGGTGATATAGACGCTTCAGTAATGAACTCTCCTCAAAATGTACTGCTGACAGGAGCCAATGGTTTTGTGGGAGTGCATATTATTGATGAACTGATGAAGCAAACTGAAGCCACCGTCTATTGCCTTATTCGGGGAGAAAATGAACAGATTGCATTAAAACGTTTACACCAGGCATTTGAACAGTTCTTACTTCCTACCCATTGGCTGACAACAGGGAGGATAAAAGTGGTAACCGGAGATTTAAACAACCCTTTACTGGGTCTGGGAGAGGAACAATTTAATTATTTAGCAAAAACAATAGACTGCATTTATCATTCAGGGAGTTCTGTGAATTTTATTGAACCTTATTCCATTATCAGAAAAGCTAATATTCTGGGACTTCAGGAAGTCATTAAATTTGCAGCAGCTGAAAAAGTAAAACCGGTTTCATTATTTTCTACAAGCGCAGTCTTTAGCTTTGGCCATCAGTTTACCCATAAAAAATGGGTGTATGAAAATGATGATATCCATCAGGATTTGCAGGCGGTAAGCCGAGATTTGGGGTATGTACAGAGTAAATGGGTAATGGAACAGATTATGCAAAAGGCAGAGGAAAAAGGAGTTCCGGTGATTGTTTTCCGACTGGGATACGCATTGAGTAATTCACAGACAGGCTCTACAGCCGTCTATCAATGGTGGGGAGCATTGGTAAAAAGCTGTATCGCCAATAAGGCTTACCCTACTATTTTAGGCTTCAAATCTCAATTGGTTCCGGTAGATTATATGGCCAAATCAATTGTTCATATATCCCGACAGAAAAATGCTTTGGGCAAGAAATTCCATCTGACTCCTCTAGCCGAAAGAGATGTTTCTATCACAGATTTTTTTGACAGGATCAATCAATACTTCGGATTTGATATGAAACCCCTTCCCTATAATGAATGGCTGGATACATGGAAAAATAATGAGGAAGATCCACTATACCCCCTGTTGGGAATGTTCACAGATAAAGTATATGGAAAAGCAACTTTAAAAGAGGTATATAAAAACACCTACTATTATGATGCAGAAAATACTCTCGATTTTATAAAGGACAGTGATATGCCATATCCCCCATTGATCAACAAAGATATTCTGGAACCCTATCTTAAATATTTAGCCGTTCTGTAATTATATCATCAATAATTAGAAAAAGGCTCAACTTTCACCGTTGAGCCTTTTTTAAGAAAAATAATTCATAAAAAAAAGTAATAAACAGGTTCTCTCAACTGTTATTAGTATATGAAAACCATCTCGCTACTCCTCTGTTTCTTCTTATCTATCATTTCTGTTTCTGCCCAAGGCAACAGTTCTGAAGGCTTTTTTGAAACCTCCGACCATATCAAAATAAAATATAAAGTCTCCGGAAAAGGAGAAGCCTGCATCTATGTTCCGGGAGGACCCGGACAGGGATATCCCTCATTTGAACTGATGGGAGGAAATAACCTTGAAAAAAACATGAAAATGATCTATATGGATCAGCGCGGCTCCGGGGGATCAGCTCAGGCAGAAAACTATCACCTTGACAAAATGATCCAGGATATTGAAGAGCTGAGACAACATATGAAACTGAACAGGGTTTTCTTACTGGCACATTCTTTTGGAGGGATTATTGCGGTGAATTATGCTAAAAAATATCCTCAATATACAAAAGGACTTATCCTAGCCAATGTCACGTTACATTTTCTCAATGATGAATCACTAAAAGAACAGATTCAATATGGAAATGAACTCCTCCACATTCCTGCCAAAGACATTTCTAAAGACAGCCTTCAGTCAGAAATTGCAAAAGTCAGCAGCTTAATGAGAAAAAAGCGTATCGGGTATAAATTTCTTACCGATGATATTGAAACCATTAAACAAATGGATAAAATAGACTCTCTTCATCCAAGGATCATCGATTTCGGGATGGCTGTGATTACAAAGCCCAAAGAATACCCTGAATATTATACGGATTACACCCTGCTTACAAAAGACATCAGAGTCCCGGTATTAATTATTACAGGAAAAAAAGATAAAGCCGTAGGAACAAAGCATTATCAAACCTTTCAGTTTCCCAATCAGAAAGTAGCTTCCATTGATGGCGGACACCTGCTGTATTATGAAAAGAACATTCAGTTTATCAATAATGTATGGAACTTTGTGAATCACCATAGATAAGATACATTTTGCCATCCTTCAGGATATTTTTACCTTTGGATAAATCTAAGAAAGTATAAATGGTGACGAAATCAAAGAGGCCACTCTTGCTTTCAAAACTAAAATTAAATGTCTGGAATTTTAGTACAATCAATTGATATGGGGTAAACTTATAAGAAATGGTGTTTATTCAAATAGATACTTGAAAAAGTAAATAATATATTGCAGCTTTCTTTGGACCAAGTACGGATAAAATTATAAGTACAATGGGAAGTAATTACAGGAATTACCTATCCTAATGATGTATAAATTATGAAACTTATTAAAAATTACATAAAATATTTTTTTCTTGCTATATTTTTCGTTGTTCTTTATTTAGCTTTTTTTCATGAAAAAATTGCCAAAAACAATCTAATTGATTATGAAATGTACGCAAAAGTCACTAATATTTATAGAGATAAAAATGAACATAACTTTTTATTTGTAAGATACTCTAATGGTTCAGTTGAATTATTAGAATACCCATATAAAATAGGTGATTCTATATCTAAAAAGAAAGGTGATTCTATAGAATACATATTTAGGAATGACACTATTCTAAAAAATAACTTGATTCAACAAGCTAGAAAAAACAAATTAGTAAATTAAACAAAAAAAAAACAGACTGTTCTTCTCGGAACAGTCTGTTTATATTTTCAAACCAGCTTAAAGCCGGGTAATGATTAGAATTTCAAATCTCCATTCACTTCTCTTACTGCATTTGCAGCTTCAGCGAATTTCAATTGCTCTTCAGCAGTTAAAGTAACGTTTACGATTTTCTCTACTCCGTTTGCTCCAATGATAGCAGGAACTCCTAAGCAGATATCGTTTTGACCGTACTCACCTTCAAGCATTAAAGAACAAGGGATCATTTTCTTTTGGTCACATGCAATAGCCTGAACCATTACAGAAACCGCTGCACCTGGTGCATACCAAGCTGAAGTTCCTAATAGTTTAGTAAGCGTAGCTCCTCCTACTTTAGTTTCTTCAATTACATATTTTTGTTTTTCTTCGTCTAAGAATTCAGTTACAGGAACCCCGTTTCTTGTCGCTTTGCTCAATAATGGAAGCATACCTGTATCACTGTGAGCAGCGATTACCATTCCGTCCACATCAGAAATAGGGCTTTCTAATGCTTCAGCCAATCTGTATTTGAATCTTGCAGAATCCAAAGCACCACCCATTCCGATGATTTTGTGCTTAGGAAGACCTGAAGTTTTATGCACTAAATAAGCCATCGTATCCATTGGGTTAGAAACTACGATGATGATTACTTCCGGAGAATGTTTTACTAAATTTTCAGTAACATCTTTTACGATTCCTGCGTTGATACCAATCAACTCTTCTCTTGTCATTCCAGGTTTTCTAGGAATACCTGAAGTAATCACTGCTACATGAGAACCTGCAGTTTTGCTGTAATCTCCTGTTGTTCCGGTAATTTTTGTATCGAATCCGTTCAGCGACGCTGTCTGCATCAAATCCATTGCTTTACCTTCAGCAAATCCTTCTTTAATATCTACTAAAACTACTTCTGAACAGAAGTTCTTCATTGCGATGTATTCTGCACAGCTTGCTCCTACAGCGCCTGCACCTACTACAGTTACTTTCATATTGTATACTTTTTAAATTATTTATTTTTTAAGTTAAGTTTAAAATTGAAACTCCCCAAATTTAACAATTCCTGAAAAAGTGGGCAATTTTTCAGGAATTTTATTAGGTATTAAAAGAAATTAATTGACGTTCAGTAAAAACGAGTATAATTTTTTCGCGCCGGATAGGACTTCATTGTAGTTTTCTTCACGAACTTCAGTATCCAGCACCTCCTTAAAATTCTTCCACATAGGTCCTGTATTTTCCTGATAACACCCGAAAAAATTGAAGGTAACCTCATCAAAACCTTCTGTTTTAGAAAGCTGCTTGGCGATTACGTTTCCTCCCAATGTAGAACCTTCAATTACATACATTGCTCCCAACGCTTCATGTTCATTATTAAATTCCAGATCATGGGAAACTTCCTGACTGTTCAGGGAAAGGCTTTTCAGGTCTTTTTCAATAAGAGAGAGTTTCTTTCTCTCGTTGAGTTGAAGTTTTTCCGAATATTTCTCAGAAAGACTGGTGAATATTTTATCCTCGCTGTGAAGAAGCATCAGATAATTGGTATGAATGATTTTTTTATAATCTTCTAAAGTGAAAGTTTTATTAAAAATTTTTTCAGAATTAAAAAGCTTTTCTGCTGCATCGTGATAATTGGCTGTATTCTGTTTTAAATATTCTGATACCATAATAACGTTTTAAAAGTTTCTCAAATTTAAGGCTTTTTAAACGTTAAAATGAAAGAAGTCCCTTCTTTATTGCTCTCAAAATCTACATTCCCACCAATTCTTTTCATAATCCGATGAACAATAGACAACCCTATTCCATTTCCTTTGAATTTCTTCGCATTTTCCATCCTGTTGAAAATTTTAAACATTTTATGCTTCTCCTCCTCAGGAATTCCGATGCCGTTATCTGAAATTCGGTACACAATAGCAGAACCATCCTCTACCCCTTCAATCTCCACTTTTGGCTGATCTTTATGGGAAGAGTATTTTACAGCATTGTTGATAATATTTAAAAATACCTGATGAAGCATGGTTTTATCCCCCATTACATCAGGGCAGTCTTTAATGATGATTTCACTTTTCGAACTTCCATACGTCATCTTAGCATTTTCAGAAATCTTATGAATGGTATGTCCGGTTTTCAGGGTTTCAAGCTGGATCTCACTGTGTTTGGCACGGCTGAGCTGCAATACATCATGCATCATCTCCGCCATAGTATCAATTTCCTCAATGATCGTATGGATCTTCCCTTTACTTTTTTCAGAATCGTCAGCTAAATTTCCCAAAAGCATCTGTGCATTAAGCTTCATCACGGTCAGAGGAGTTCCTAAATCATGGGAGATAGTATAAGAAAAACTGTCCAGTTCTTCGTTTACTTTTTTAAGCTCATCATTCAGTCTTTTGATCGCAATATAATTTTTGTGGGAACTTTCCAGGATCAGGTCGCGGATTGCATGAACAGAACTTATATTTCGGGAATTCCATCTTTTAGAATGACCTTTTATGTTTTCTGTAAAAATCTGAAAAGAAGTTCTCGGAGAAACAATCTGTTTTTCTTCCCCATTTTGAGAAAATACCCCGATGTTCTTTGCAGGGTTTCCTGCCCAGTTAATGTGCTCATCAAATTCTTTCCGGAACCAGATCAGCATTTCTTTTTTGTCCCTGTCAATAAAATAGATAATCACGCCTGCCTCATTTTCAGACAAACCTAATTTCTCACCATAATCTTTCAGAAAACTTCGGCTTATATAAATCGTGTTTTCGCAGTTTTCAAAAGCCCATTCTACAATGGTATTGATCGTCTCATAATCCGGAGTAACTCCGTCTGTCACTATATTTTCATCCGAAATAACCACAAGACCGTCAGCTTCCGGCAAATCCTTTATTTCCGTTTTATTTTCGGACAGCGAATCCAGTAGATTATTATGTTTTAAAAAATCCGTTTTAAGATGGGATAATTTCTCATTCAGTTCCAGGCGGTAATTCAGTTCATTTTTAGATTTAAAAGATGAATAGGCATTCGCGGCCAGAGCCGTAAAAATACCGGCCTGTACCCTGTCTTCAAGGTCAATATGCTTGGCCTCAATATTCTGACAGGTAACCAGCCCCCAAAGGTGATCATCAATGATAATGGAAATACTGAAACTGGAAGATACTCCCGAATTTTTAAGATACTGCCCATGAATAGGAGACATTCCCCTTGAAGCCGCAAAACTGAGATCAATATATTTCTCTGCTTTACTTAAAAGAGGAACCGTTTCAGCATCAACATTGCTGAATATTCTTTTTCGTTTTTTAAGATAAAGCTCCCTTGCCTGCTTGGGTATATCAGATTCCGGGTAATGAAGTCCCAGAAAGCTTTCCATAGTATCCCCTTTTTTTTCTGCGATCACTTTTCCCGAACCATCCATCATAAATTTATACACCATCATCCGGTCATAATTCACAACCTTGGAAAGTGTTTCCAACAGATGATTCCAAAGCTCCTGCTGGTTATCTATAGTATAAAAATTGTCATATTTGTTGGATATCCGCTTATTGGGATTGATCAGGACTTCTTCAAATTCTAAAAAGATATACCCTCCGCTTTTAAAAACAGAAAAGTGATATTCTTTATCATCAATAAAAATCTTATCGAAATATGTTTCATTCTCCCTTCTGGTAAATTTATCCAGCGAAGTATAAATATCTGAATCAATAATGCTTTGAAAACTTTCAGGAAAGTCCGTGAGTTTTCTGTTGAAAAGTTCATCTGAACTCTCAATATTCAATATATCCAAAATATTCCTGCTGAAAAAAGTAATGGAATGGGATTCCGCATCAATGCCAATCAAATAGCCAAAACTCTGTATATAGCCTGGAATATGGATGGGTTCCTCATGGCACTCTACAAAATTCATAATATGTCTGTCAGTCAATCTATCAAAGATAGGTCTTTTTTTCTACAGCGGGAGCTGTGTGGTATCTATTTTCCTTTGTTTCAGGCTATAATCTCCATCTGTCATGCTTCTCAACTCACTACAAATCACTTTGAAACATTCTTTATTTTACCCCTGTTTTAATAAGATATCTCTAAAATATACAAAAAAAAATCTAATAATAATGTTAACCATCCATACTTCATGATTCATAACATGAATTACACATTATCAGTTAAAATAATTGTGACATTTAAACAATTTTAACTAAATTCATATCACCAAATATTGAATATGATGAAAAATTCATTGAATTATTCACAATAAATTCAATATAAAATTTAAATTCAAATAATACTATTATGAAAAAGTTCCCATTAATTTTATTTTCTCTTGTCCTTTCAATAGGATTATGGAATCCGTCTGAAGCATGTACCCGTGTAGTCTACAAAGGTCCACAAAACACTATTCTGACAGCCCGTTCTATGGACTGGCGTGATGAAATCCCAGCCAATCTGTGGGTTTTTCCAAAAGGAATAGAACATACCGGACAAACAGGGCCTAAATCTGTAAAATGGACTTCAAAATACGGAAGTATCATCAGCTCCAGCTGGGATATTGCCTCAGCAGACGGAATGAATGAAAAAGGACTGGTTGCCAATATGCTATGGCTTGGCGAATCCCAGTACCCAAAATTCGATCCTAAAGGAAGTAAAAAGGGACTTGCCATTTCTTTATGGGCACAATATTATCTCGATAATTTTGCCACTGTAAAAGAAGCGGTAGAATTTTCAAAAAAGGAGCCTTTCGTTATTGTAAGCGATTATATTCCCGGAACCGAAAAATTCACCACCATACACCTTTCCATTTCTGATGCTTCAGGAGACAACGCGGTATTTGAGTATATCAATGGAAAACTGGTGATTCACCATGACCTTTCCTATACGGTGATGACCAACTCTCCGATCTTTGAGGAGCAGCTGGCCCTTAATAATTACTGGAAAGGGATTCCCGGTAACGTTATGCTTCCGGGTACCAACCGCGCTGCAGACAGATTTGTAAGAGCCGCTTATTATATCAATGCGATCCCAAGAAGTGCTGATACACGTACAGCAGTGGCCAGCGTTTTCAGTGTTATCAGAAACTGTTCTGTACCTTATGGAATTACCTCAGCAACGGAACCTAATATCTCTTCCACAAGATGGCGCTCTGTTTCGGATCAAAAGAATCTGGTTTACTATTTTGAAACCGTTTTCACCCCTAATACTTTTTGGGTAGATCTTAAAGATTTTGACCTCAGCCCAAAAGGAAAAGTAATGAAACTGGACCTGGGCAGCTTTCATACCTATAATGGGAAATCCAATACGGATTTCAAGGAATCAATACCATTCAAATTTCTGGGATTAGAATAAAAACTACCCAAAAACCATAAAATAATAAAACACTTAAGTCATTTAAGTGCTCACCTCAACACATAAGAAATACACCCCCTTTCTTTATATCAGAGGTTTGTCCATAAGACAATTACTTGATAGGTGACCATTCTCTTCCTTGGGAGATGTGGCAATTCGAAGAGTTAACAGGTGGGTTTAAACAAAAAACAAACAAAAAGATATGGCCTTTTTTTCACTCAAAAAGAGAAGCCTGTTGCTCTGCATGCTTGCCTGCTGGTTTTCAGCTCATGCGCAGATACAGGATTCTTTACAGACCAAACCACAACCGGAAGAAGATAATGTAAAATACCCGCAGCTTCAGATCAAAGGCCTTTTCCAGGCGCGTTATCTGGTAGGCATGAGCAAAGATGTGGATGTAAACGGACTTCATCATGCAGATGGTTCCGGAACCAGCAATAATTTCATGCTCAAATACATGAGAGTTCAGGTCCGGGCGCAGATCAGTAAACGTACTGAAGTTGTTGTTTTGGCCAACCTTGCAGATTTTAAAAATGATCCTAAAAGCAGGGTCCTTGAAAACGCTTATCTGAAGTATACTTTTAATCCTAAATTAGCGATTACAGTCGGACAGTTCAGACCTTGGTTCGGGATCGAGGAAACCTACCCTATCGATATTATTAAATCTTTGGACTGGTCTAATCAGTATTCTGAATTTGGAAAGCTGGGCTGGACGAGTTTCCAGATCGGAATGTCTGCAACCGGGCAGCTTCAGCTTGGAGAAGTCCCCTTCCAGTATGCCGTGTCCGTAGTGAATGGAAACGGAAAAAACCAGGTCAATGACAATGACAACGGAAAGCAGTATTCTACCCGCCTGGTCTTTGGACTGTCTAAAAAATACAATTTCAACGTAGGCATTAATGGAGGTATTGGTGAAGTATTCAGTAAAAAAGTATATGCTTTAGGAGTTGACCTGAGCTCTTTGGTACAATTTGATCCAAGATGGAGCCTTGATATGCAACTGGAAGCCAAGCAAGCTACCAATCACGTTTTATACAATTCTATAGCCCCTGAAGTAAGACCTGAAAACCCGGATCAGTACCTGGTTCGCGGGGTTTACTTTCTTCCTAATCTAAGATATGAGATTAACCATAAAAACCTCAGCGCTTTTGAACTCTCATGCCGCTATGAATATCTGGATACCAACTTCAGATTGGCTTCCAACCCAAGACAGACGATCACCCCAATGGTTGGACTGGAGTTTCTGAAAAATTATGGAGCAAGAATCCAGCTGGGAGTACAGTTTGACCGTTACAAATATCAGGTGGCAAACACCTCACAATACAACAACAATCTATTCATTGTTCAGGTACAGAGTAGATTCTAAATCTTTAAATAGTTATTATCATGAAAGAAATTAATATCAAAAATGTAGCGATTACATTTATCGTGGCATTGATTATATGGTTCATTCCTGTACCCGAAGGTGTTACTCAGGATGCATGGCACCTGTTCGCCATCTTTGCTGCAACCATTTTAGGAATTATCCTTAAAGCCGCTCCCATGGGCACAATGTGTATGATGGCTATCGCATTTACGGCCCTTACACAGGTGGTGGCTCCGGGAGATGCCGGAAAATCAATCACCAAAGCCCTTTCAGGTTTTGGAGATAAAGTGATCTGGCTGATTGGGATTTCATTCTTTATAGCCAGAGGATTTATCAAAACAGGCCTTGGAAACCGTATTGCCTTTTTATTCATCAGGGTTTTCGGAAAAAGCTCATTGGGATTAGCATATGGGCTGGGCCTTGCAGATGTTTGTCTGGCACCGGCTATTCCGAGTAATACGGCAAGAGGTGGCGGAATTATCTACCCTATTATGAAATCTATGGCCATAAGCTTCGATTCCGTTCCTGAAAAACCCGAAACCCATAGAAAATTAGGTTCTTTTTTAACGCTGAACAGCTACTATATGAACCTCATCGCTTCTTCCATGTTTCTGACAGGTACGGCCAGTAATCCGATGTGTCAGAAATTTGCAGCCAACCTGGGCATTGATATTACCTGGATGTCCTGGGCAGCAGCCGGTTTCTTGCCTGGTGCCGTAGCATTCTTTGTCGTTCCTTTGGTTTTATACAAATTATATCCGCCGGAATTGAAAAAAACAGGAGATGCCCCGAAAATGGCTGCTCAGAAACTAAAAGAAATGGGACCTATCTCCCGAAACGAATGGCTGATGCTGCTGGCGTTCTTCATCCTTTTAGCGCTTTGGATATTTGGGGGAACCTTATCTATTGATGCTACTACAACAGCATTTATTGGATTAACTCTCTTGTTATTGACCTCAGTTCTGACATGGGAAGATGTAAAAGGGGAAAAAGGAGCCTGGGATACTATTGTCTGGTTTGCTGTGCTGGTAATGATGGCAAGTTCTTTGAATGAATTAGGCTTTATCGGATGGTTCAGTGACCTTATCAAAATGAAAATCGGAGGTCTCAGCTGGCAGGTAGCCTTTCCTGTCATTATCGTTGTATATTTTTTCAGTCACTATATTTTTGCCAGTGCTACAGCTCACGTTGCAGCGATGTATGCTGCATTACTGGGAGTAGGTGTTTCTTTGGGAATTCCACCCATGTTACTTGCCATGATGCTTGGTTTCTTAGGTTCAATCTATGGTGTACTTACCCATTACGGACACGGCCCTGCTCCGGTATTCTTCGGAAGCGGATATGTAGACCTGAAAGTCTGGTGGCTCAGAGGTCTCGAAATAGGGATTGTATTATTAATTATCTACATGGTTGTAGGAGGATTATGGATGAAAGTTTTAGGATATTATTAATTATAAAATCAAATTTATGTTATCAACATTGCTAAGAAAAATGCTGATGTGTCTTACGGGACTGTTTCTGGGGTTCTTTCTGCTGATTCATTTTCTTGGAAATCTCCAGCTGTTCCTTCCTCAGGAGCAGGCGCATCTTCAGTTTAATGCCTATTCCCATTTTTTATCCGGAAATATCATTATCAAAATAGTGTCTTACGTTTTATATGCCAGTATTATTCTGCATGCCGTAGACGGATTGGTGATCACTCTAAAGAATAGAAAATCAGGAGGAGACTACCGGAATGACAGACGTGGAAGAGCCAGCCAATGGGCTTCCCGGAATATGGGAATCCTGGGAACATTGATTTTAATCTTCCTGGTGATTCATTTTCAAAACTTCTGGTATGTCTACAAATTCGGAAATCCACCTTTGGACGAGAATGGAAATAAAGACCTGTATATTCTGGTGGTTACAGTTTTTAAAGAGTGGTGGTATGTGCTCATTTATGTAGCATCTATGATTGCACTCTGCTATCACCTGATTCATGGAATACACAGTGCGGTAAGAACTCTGGGATTGTATCACCCTAAATTTGTAAAGTGGTTCAAGACCATTGGAATTGCTTATTCGATCATTATCAGCTTAGGTTTTGCCCTGATGCCGGTTTATGTATTCTTTACTTATCATTAAAAAAACCGTTATGATTTTAGATTCAAAAATACCACAAGGCCCATTAGAACAAAAATGGGATTACTATAAAAAGAAAGCCAGACTTGTAAACCCTGCCAACCGTAAAAAACTGGACGTGATTGTGGTGGGAACAGGATTGGCAGGAAGTTCTATTGCTGCATCTTTGGGTGAAATGGGATATAATGTCAAGTCATTCTGTTTTCAGGACAGTCCGAGAAGAGCTCACTCCGTAGCTGCACAGGGAGGGGTAAATGCCGCCAAAAATTATAAAAATGACGGTGACAGTGTTTACAGAATGTTTGTAGACACCCTGAAAGGAGGAGACTTCAGGGCCCGTGAAGCCAATGTTTACCGTATGGCTGAATGTTCTTTAAACCTCATCGATCAGGCCGTGGCACAAGGCGTTCCTTTTGGACGTGAGTATGGAGGCTATCTCAACAACCGTTCATTTGGTGGTGTTCAGGTGAGCCGGACATTCTACGCCAGAGGGCAAACCGGACAGCAGTTGCTTTTAGGAGCCTACCAGGCTTTAATGAGACAGGTTGGAAAAGGTTCTGTAGAACTTTTTTCAAGACATGAAATGCTAGATTTGGTGACTATTGACGGCAAAGCAAGAGGAATCATCGTAAGGAATTTAGATACCGGAGCAATTGAAAGACATGCGGCCCATGCTGTAGTACTGGCAACAGGAGGTTACGGAAAGATCTACTACCTTTCTACATTGGCTATGGGATGCAATGGCTCTGCCATCTGGAGAGCTCATAAAAAAGGAGCATTAATGGCTTCTCCAAGCTGGATTCAGGTGCACCCTACTTCCCTTCCACAATCCGGAGATTACCAGTCTAAATTAACCCTGATGTCCGAGTCTCTGCGTAACGACGGGAGAATCTGGGTCCCTGCTAAACTGGATGAAAACAGACAGCCTAACGATATTCCTGAAAACGAAAGGGATTATTATCTGGAAAGAAGATACCCCGCATTTGGAAATTTGGCGCCAAGAGATATTTCCTCCCGTGCTGCAAAAGAAAGAATCGATGCAGGATATGGGATAGGACCGTTAAAGAATGCTGTTTATCTTGATTTTTCAAAGGCTATTAAGGAACAGGGAAAAGATAAGATTAAAGAGAAATACGGAAATTTATTCGATATGTATCTTAAAATAACAGGATACGACGCATATAAAGAACCGATGATGATTTCTCCGTCTGCTCACTTTTCAATGGGAGGTCTTTGGGTAGACTATGAGCTGATGACTACCGTTCCGGGACTTTTTGCATTGGGAGAAGCCAATTTTGCAGATCATGGCGCCAATCGTTTAGGAGCAAACTCCCTTTTACAGGCTTCTGTAGATGGATACTTTATTGCTCCTTATACCATTGCCAATTACCTGGCAGATGAGATTCATACCGGAAAAATATCCCCGGATACACCCGAGTTTGAACAGGCCGAAAATGCAGTTAAGAACCAGATCCGGGACCTGATCAATATCAAAGGAACCAAAACCGTAGATCATTTCCATAAAACATTAGGAAAATTATTATATGACTATTGCGGACTGGCAAGAAATGAGGAAGGTCTGAAATATGCCATCGAGGAGATCAGAAAACTGAAACAGGAATTCTATAAAGAAGTAAAAGTTTCCGGACAGGGAGATCAAATGAATTCCGAACTTGAAAAAGCAGGCCGTGTTGCTGATTATTTTGAGATTGGCGAGCTTATGTGTTATGATGCATTAACCCGTAATGAATCCTGTGGTGCTCATTTCCGGGAAGAATTTCAAACACCGGATGGTGAAGCATTGAGAAACGATTCAGAATATCAGTTTATCTCTGCATGGGCTTGGGCAGGCGAAAACAAAGAACCTGAACTGATCAAAGAGCCCCTGATATTCGAAGAAATACAGCCAACGGTAAGAAGCTACAAATAAAAAACAAAAAATTATGGATTTACACCTTAAGATATGGAGACAGAAAGACAGACAAAGTGAAGGAAAACTGGTTAATTATGACCTGAAAGGATTAAATTCTCACATGTCTTTCTTAGAAATGCTTGATACGTTAAATGAAAAACTGATCACCGAAGGAGATGAACCCGTAGAATTCGACCACGACTGCCGTGAAGGGATCTGCGGACAGTGCGGAATGATGATTAATGGTATCGCTCATGGTCCTTTAAAAAATACGACTACTTGCCAGCTTCACCTGCGATCTTTTAAAGATGGGGAAACAATCTTGATAGAGCCTTTCCGGGCAGGCGCTTTTCCAGTGAAGAAGGATTTAAAAGTAGACCGTTCCGCTTTCGACAGAATTATTTCTTCAGGAGGTTTCGTATCTGTGAATACCGGTCAGGCTCCTGATGCCACGGCCATTCCGGTTACCCATCAGACTGCTGAAGAATCTTTTGACTCTGCAGCCTGTATCGGGTGTGGCGCTTGTGTGGCAACCTGTAAAAATGGAAGTGCCGCTTTATTTACCTCAGCAAAAATTACCCATATGGCTCTGCTTCCTCAGGGAAAAGAGGAAAGAAGCAAACGGGTATTGGATATGGTAGCCCAGATGGACAGCGAATTATTCGGACATTGCTCCAATACGGAAGCCTGTGAAGTAGAATGTCCACAGGGAATTTCTGTACTCAATATCGCCAGAATGAATTTTGAATACAACAGGTCGCTGTTTTTTCAGAAAAAATAAGTGAACAAAAAAATCATCATAAAAAGAGCGGATTTGTCCATTACAAATCCGCTCTTTTTTATCTTTAGATTGAACATGGGTTTTCCAGGTTCAATATGCTGTAGTATTCCTTTATTTAAACTCTGGGAATCGTAATTGTACCCGGATCATTCTCATCATATAAAATCTCAACAGCACCTTGTTTGGGAATTGAGGAAAGGTCCAGAAGTCTGATCACCTTTTTATAGACCGCAATATGTTCTTTTCCCCTAAAATCCTTAAAACTGACCTGAAACATAATCTGCGGCTGGTCATTAACTGTCAGCCCCGTCTGATTCACACTGATAATCTGTGCTTCGGCACTTCTTCCCACAAAGAGGATACGTTCTTCTTTTTTGTTCTTAAAAAACTTCCCTATAATCAGCTGAAAAACCAATACATAAATAAGGGTCATCACTCCACTGAAAATAATAGGATGCATAAAAGTGAGAAACTGCCACCCAAAATCAAAGGATTCCCGCCTATAGAAATAAGAGTACAGACCGATAATATAAGCGATTAACAATATGATAAATACTATTCTTAAAACCATTCCCGATGCATTGAAACTAACCTTTTGATCACTTAAAATGAAGTAAGGTTCCTGTGAAACATTAGGATTCAAAAATACCTTCACATGATTTCCTACATCAAACCTTTTTTCCTGTGGCTTGGAATCATGAAACATCATCTCATGTTCAATCATGGTATTCCTAAGGTTGGGAAATGAAAGAACAATCTGAATAGCATTCATATTGGTTTTCGGAAAGTATTTTAAAAGCTGGTAACGCATTACCTTAGCCTCTCTGGGAATACCATTTCTCAGAATGGAATGAATGGTGTTCCTCTGCTTAAAAGTTTTAATGAAAAGAGTATTAATGAAGAATACGAGAATATATCCCCATAGTAATAAAGAAAGACCGAGATATCCATAGCTCAACGCTAATGAATTTCTCGGTCCTGTTGCGACTTCCTCCGTCACCATATAAATGAAAATCGGAAAAGGTACGCAGAAGAAAAAGAGGAAAGCACCCAAGAAAACGATCATAAATTTCATAACTGCTATTTTGTAATCAGCAATAAAGTTATGATATTATTTAATGAATTGATTTCTATTATACTTCTTTTTCAAAATAAAGTCTGTAGTATTTTCCTTTATCGTCCTCTCCTGTTTCAATTTTCTGTCTGTCCCCGTGGATATAGATATGGAAATTTTTATCAAGTTTAATGATGCTTTTGAAATGTCTCTGAGTTTTCTTTACAGCGGCTTCACTGATGGGGAATTCCTCAGCAATATTCACCTGCATATCCTGCTCATAATCTGTTTTAAAATTCACAAAACTTTCAATGACGTGTTCGTCTCCCAATACTTCACTGGCAAACTCATCCAGCTTAAACTCTTCTTTCTCCTTGAAGAAATTAATAGATTTATTAAGGAAATCTGCCTGATCGGCTTTAGAAACTTCAAATTCCTGTGGAAGTTGCTTGGTGATATAATCTTTATAAACCATCAACGCTTCCTGAGTATGGAAATATTCATCATCGCGCTGCTTTACTTTCAGGAAATCTTCAAACCAGTAATACATATCTCCGTTTTTGTTGTTGTCAACTACCGAAAGTACATAGCCTGTATTTTTATCATTATTATAGATTAAAGCTGCCTTATCAATTTTGGATAAGCCGATTCCCTGATCTTTTTCAATATCAAATGTTTCTTCTGTAGGATTAATTTTCAGGAAAGATTCTCTTTTTTCGGTTTTAAAGATCCCTATCTTATCCACTCTGTCCGGACGGTCACTTTCATCTTCAAAAAGTACAATAAACAGCTCTCCACTTTGAACTCTAGGGTTTTCCGCTGCTTCGAAAAGGTGTTTTGCAATATTTTCAGATTCCCATATAAATTTGGCCTTATCTTCAAAAATTTCAGAAACCGCACTGTAAACCGGATTGTTTACCAGATAGGTATCACTGTAAAAATGAAAAGTTTCTTCTGATTTGAATGATCCTAAAAAGTAATCTTCAAGCAATTCTGCCATTCCTTCCTCCAGCTTCAATTCCTCCTGGGAAAGCGTTAAGGAATCTCCATTGATTTTATTTCCGACTCTGTGTACTATAATTTTTGAAAACATCTTCTGAATATTTGGACTGCAAAGATATTCATTCTATTCTTTCCATCATATAGATACACCTGTGTAAAATTGTCACAAAAATGGGTCAAAAAAATGGTTAACCAAAACAATAACAGACTGAAAACCAAATAAATACTCATTTAACCATTTCATTCAAATTTACAAAATAAAAATTAAAACACTGATTATCAATAAATTGAATTATTGAATTTGTGTCCTTTCTAAAATTTTAGTCAAAAAATACTTTTCCAGAAAACTTTTTATGACAAATTGCAAAATCCTTCTGAAACAAGTAATTATAGAATTTATCAAGGTTTCTGTGATTCAGTACTTGGGAATTGAACAAACATTGATGGAAGAAACAATTCTAATTTTTGAATTCATCAAAAATAAAATTTCACTTTAGAAAATTTATTTCATTTTGATAAAATCCTTATCATTTTGACATGCTTTTTCAATTCTAAAAGCTCAATAAAAATAATATAACAAACTGTATTACAATTAAATAAACACAATCAAACTCCAAAGGAACAGTCTTGGCATCATTAGTTTCAAAACATACAAAAATGGACTTAAAAACATTAAACAGAATAGACAAGTTGAGAAGATTAAAAAGCAGAGGACCAAAAACTCCCAAATGGCTGAAACCCTATCACCTGCTTTTCTTTGCTTTTTTAACCGTTTTTATTTTTGGTGCTATCATCAAAATATTGGAACAAAATCATTAAAATCATAATAATATGAACTATTTACAGGCTGCACAGGAAATCACAGAACTCGTTCCCGACTTTGAACGTGAGCTGAAAGAGGAGAAAAATCAAAATCCTTATGCTATAGTCCGGGCTTTCACCGAACGTATTAAAAATATGATCCGCCAGAATGACAGAAATCTGTTGCTGAGGAGTTTACAGAAGATGGACAAAATGTACAGCGATGGAGATACAGTCCTAAAAAATGCTATTGAGCATACTTTTATCTATTCTCTGGACAATTTTACAGCATTCTGCAGTGAAGAATATAAAAAAATGATCTTTAGTCATATTTCCATAGACCTACAAAAGATCTATTCAAGACAAATTTACAGTCACGGGATATAAGTTTATTACATTTTTGACCCGTTTCATTACAAAGTGTTTAAATTAAACAAAAATAAAAATAACTCACAATCAATAGATTATGAAAAATAAAATAAGAAAAATTTCAGATTGGAAAACCTGGAAAACTACGACTAACAGACACAATTCCGAGATATTACTCACTCACATTGCTGTGATTGTAAGTGTTTTCATTTTTGCAGCATGTTTATAAATTTTGGTATACATTTCGCTGCAATACTAAGTGTTTGAAAAATTCTAAATTATGATGAAAGTACAAATGCAAACTATTAATCAAAAAATAGCTGTTGAATACTTAAAATTTTTCTATCCGCCCCTTCGCAGGGAAATCACACAGTTATCTGTTCAGGATAATTTTGCAGGAATCATGCAGGCTACCGTTAATTACCTGAAGGGTCTTTTGCAGGAATCGAAGATCAGCATTATAGCTCATCACATCAAACTCATGGACGGGCTTTACAGGAATGGAAATTCTTATGTAAGAACGATGATCGAAAATATCTTCATCAGGTCTTTTGAGAGCTTTAAAAAGCATGCTAAAATCCAGCATTGGAAGCTTCTTTACCGTTATATGCCCGTAAGTTTCCAGATCATCTATACTGAACAGCAAAAACAGGATCAGATCTACTTTGGTAAATAAAATAGTTTAATTTGAAAAGACTCCCCGGACAACTTTTGTTGTTCGGGGAGTTATATTTTATGGAAATTAGGGAAGGAACATAAAAAATCCCAGGCGTCTAACCTGGGATTTTTCTAATTATCTTTTTTAGTAAAAACATTCTCAATGATCTGAAGTTCTTCTTTACTCAGTTTTGAGCTTTTCTTCAGTTTTGCACTAAAAATGGCAACTTCCTCAGGGGTAGAGGGTGACCCCAGATTTTGTTTCTTGTCATCAAAAGAATCAGCAAGCACTTCTCCTTTAGGATTTAAGATCAGCCAGAAAGGAAGTCCGGCATTCTCTCCTTTGTATTTATTCATCAGCTCCTGTCCGCCCGGATTTTCCAGTGCTTTCTTTTCTCCTCTTTCCTGAACATCTACATACGCAGTAACAAAATTCTTTTCAAAAATAGGTTTGGTTTCCGGAAGGTTCATATTTTTCTCCATAACTTTACACCACTTGCACCATGAAGCATGAAACACCAGCAATACATTTTTATGGCTTACTTTAGCTTCTTTAAGCGCTTTGTCTAATACGATACCTGCCTTCTCCTGTGCCAGACCTAACTGAAAGAACAGTAAGGCTGCCACCACAATAATTTTAGAATATTTCATTAATACTTTTGTTTTTTATCTACACGAATGTAAGTATTTTACAAGAAATATGGTAATCACATTATTGTATTTCTTGTAAAATATTAATATCCGGTGTGGTATCCCTTTTTTCTGAAACCCAATAAGCCTTCAGTATTATTTCAGAGCGGTTTCATCCATTGATGCTCTTCTAAAGAGAACTAATGTTTTCTTCTTTCTTAGTATATCTAATGAAATCTGAACGGCAAATGTGAGGACAATATAAAACAGGATCAGTACAAGCACATACCCAATTCCATGTTGTCTATACCCAAAGATACCTTTACCCCAGGAAATTAATATCCATTGTATCATATACATTGATGTTAGATTTTTACTGCAGTATTTTAAAATTCTGATCGCATTATTTTCTTTCGTATGTAAGGTGATCCTAAAAATAAGCCACAGAAAAACTAATGTCCATCCTGCAAAATAAATAACACCTCCGGGTCCCATGTGATAAAAACCATTGTAGTGGTATTTACCGTATAAGAAAACCAAAGGAGCCCCAATGGCTATAAACAACAGTCCTACATATAGCATATTTCTAAACAGCTGCCTGCTGTTATGATTAATTTCCAGAAACCATTTACCGAAAAACATCCCGATAATAATAAAAGACATCCATGGGAAAACAGGAAAATAAACATAGGCAGGGTAATCATTATTAAAAAGAAGATCTAAAACATAATTAATAACAGGATAATCCATATTGATTCCACTTACTTCCCGGGATACAAGCGCTACCAATAATCCTATCGCAAGAATTACATATTTATTTTTGACATATTCTCTGATAAAGCCTACGAATAATAAGGACATCCCCGCTAACTGCAAAATATCACCCAACAGCACCAGATACACATATTGTTGTTCTATGGGAGCGTTCCAGCCATATTTTTGGATAAAATTATCCGGAGCAAAATTAAAAATCACAGGGATCATAAACTTCATGAAATTCATAAAAAGGCCTGCAAATACGAGTAAAACTCCGCGCTTTAATGCACTCTTAAGGCTTTGATGGCTCGACGTCATAAACGTTATTCCCATACAGATCAGAAAGATGGAAGTTCCTCTTCCCAAAAACACAATAAAACTTCCAATAACCGACTCTGATTGTGATTTTACATTCGCAAATATGAGTAAGGTATGTATAATCACCATTCCTATAACACTCATTCCTTTTATTAAATCCAGTGCCAGGATCCTTTTGCTTTGTTGTTCCATAATTTTTTTAGTTTTTAAAGCGTAAGCTGCATTTCACATAGGGAATTACACTTTTTAAGTGTGCCCGGCAGCCATTTTTGTAGTAATTTTAAAATATCGTTAGTTTATTTTTTTGATAACAAATAATCCACTTGTTCATGAATTCCTTATTTCACAGGGATTGTATGACATTTCTTTTTTTTATATTAATATTTTTTATTTATTCTAAATAAAAACAAATATATAAATTAAACACAAATAATTGATTTCATTATTGCGATTTTCATCAAAAACACAAAACATACTGAATATCAAATAATTAAATACGTAAAAAAGAAGTGCTACAACATCTTTTACAGCTCCAACTGAAGTTTCAACAGCCATAAAAGCAACTTAGCTATTTCATGAAAAAGTTTAAAAAATAATGGATGTATATGATCTTTACATGAGCAATTTTGTAATTTAGTCTGAGCTAAACCAAAAACTGAAAATCAGAAGTTATCGATATATTCCTATTATGATTGAAATAAAAAAATATTCACATCAGGCGGGACATCCTGAGCCAAGACGGGTTATAAAATATACACTCTTCTGGTGCCAAAGCGGAAGTGCAGAAATTCTGATTGATGAAAACATCTTCATCCTGAAAGCCGGACATACCATCACGATTACTTCCGGACAGTTCCACCAGCTCATGATAGCAGAAGGAGAGCTGACTGCCCTGGAATTTACTCTGGATTTTTTCAGTAAGAGTGACCGTGATATTGAACTTATTTTCCACAACGGTCTTTTTTGTCATTTTGGAATGAATGAAATGATCAGCATTCAGCATCCATCTTTTTTTACAGAAACTCTCAGCCGGATTGAAAAAGAAATTGAAGAAAAACCCTATCAATATCTGATCTCCACCCACTCTTTAATTGAATTATTGTTGGTGGAAATCAACCGCAGTAAAATTGCCAACGGAGATGAAATCTGGAAACCCGACGCTTTGTTTTTAAAATTCCTTGAAAGTGTACGGAATCATTTTGCTGACAATTATCCGGTATCTCGTTTTGCCGATCTATTGGGGACTACTGAAGCTAAACTGAATGAGGTTTCAAAACTGCATACCCATAAAACGGCACAGAATGTCATCTACAGCCTTGTTATTTCCGAAGCGAAAAGACTTTTACTTTATGAAAAGTTGAGTGTAAAGGAAATTGCTTACCAGCTTGGGTTTAATGATCCTTTTTATTTTTCCAATTTCTTTAAAAAGCATACTTCTCACTCTCCAAAAGACTATCAGAAAGCAGTGAAAAACTAAAATATTATATGCTTTTCCCGGAATTCTCTATTCTTTAGAAGGTCTCTTTCCCTGAACTTTGTACTTATAATTAAGACTTAAAATAAGTATGAAAACTCAACAGAACATAGCCGTCTTCTCATTAAGAATAGCACTAGCTGCAGGATTTTTATCGGCGACAGCAAGCAGATTAAACCTTTGGGGATCTCAATCTTCCGGCTGGAAAAACTTTGTACACTATACCGCAGAAACCAATTCTTTTTTACCTCAGTCTCTTGCGCCGGGCATTGCAATATTATCCACGGTTGCCGAAGTATTGATCGGGATCTTACTTCTTGTAGGATACCGTATCAAGAAAGTTGCCTTTTGTGCATCTATACTCACCCTATTATTTGCTGTTGCCATGAGTATTTCCTTTGGACTTAAAGAACCTCTGGATTATTCGGTTTTTGTTTTCAGTGCCGGGGCATTCCTGCTGAGCACTTTCTCTCATTACAAATGGACCTTAGAACAATTTCTACCTCAATAACAATTTAAAATGTAATATTATGAACACAAACATTCACGATTATATCGTAAAAACAGAACAGAAAGAATGGCAACCTCTCATTGAAAAAGGAATTCATTACGAAGGTATTTTCGTAAAATCGCTAAAATTTGATCCGGAGGAAAACCGCTCTACCACTATTCTTTTAAAATTTGAACCCGGAGCAAGTTACCCTTATCACAATCACCCTGCCGGAGAAGAGCTTTTCATCTTAGAAGGAAGTGCCCATATAGCAGATGCCCATTTGGAAAAAGGAGATTATCTATATACTCCGCCTACTTTTAAGCATTCTGTGACCTCTGAAAATGGCTGCACGATTCTCTTTATTGTTCCTGAAGAAGTTGAAATTTTATAACACAATTATTAATTTATTTTTCTTTAATAGCCCGCTGCGAAATATCATTTTTACAGTGGGCTTATTATCTTTTTCTCCTCATTTCAACTATAATAACACTGAAAAATGGGAAGTAATATTTTCCTCTATTTTTTATTTTAAGTAAGAAAGCAAGAAAAACAATAATTTTTACACTTAACACAACTTAATTAAGTTTATTTTAAAACAAATTCAAAAACACTCGTAACACATTGAAAATACGTAAATTATATATTATTATTTATCTCTTTATAGAGAATTATTATGTACATTTGTGCATCCCCTATGCATAATGATACGAATGTAAACACAATCATTATTCCAGTTAAAAACACAATTTAAATGGGTTGCTACCTTAGAGCTAAAATAGTATGAAAAAAAATTATTTAAGATCTCTTTATCTAGGGATCACAGTATTATCTATTGTTTCCTGTTCACGAGCAGACAGTACAGGTCTGTTAGAGAATGAAAAATCTGCCACCTCTAACAATATTGGAAATAAAACAGAGAAGGAATTATTAGCAAAAGGTTGGACCATCGTGAAAGAAATTGATCTGAAACCCAATCTTAAAGAAAGCTTTAATAAAAATGCATTGGCAAAATATGAAGGACAATTAGAAACTAAAGTTCCTTTTACAGCCGAGCATCTATTTCAATTAGGATGGGATTCTGAAAGTAGTGATGATGGAAATGAACTAGCAAAAGCACTCAAACTATCCAGAGGTCCTATTGGAGATATGAACCTATATGGTGTTGTTTTCACCCCAACAGTAGCAATAAATACTACTCCGAAAAAAGAAAAACAATGGTATAAAGCCAATACTGTTGTAGTTTTAGAAACTCCACAAGTTGATGTGGCGCCAACAGAAATAACCATACCTGACACATCATATACAACAGAAGTCGTTAATTCCAGTAATGAAGACAGTGAAATTACCGTAGCCTATTCTTATAAATCAGGATATAAAACAAATTGGTACTTAAAAGCTTCAGCCTCCATTAAAGTGGGAGCTACTTTTGTGGTAGGCATACCAACTATTTTTGAAGGAAAGGTCAATACTGAAATAACCGTTGCTGGAGAAGGTGGCTACGGAAAAGAGGATAACCAAGAAACAACCTTAACCAGTACTTATAAAACGAAAATACCCGCTAATAGCAAAAAAATGATCACAGTCCTTACAAAAATACAAGGTTCAAAAGTGAATTACAAGGCTCCAATAAGTATAAAAGGTCCTACCCTTCTATGTGCAAAAGACTGGAAATATGATGTATTACAAGGAGATATTACTCAGATTTTAAGAAGAGATCAATCAAAACCTATAGATGAGCTAGGAACTGCAACAGTAATAGCCAATACAAGCGTTAAAATACTTGAATCTCCTGCTATAAAGCTATAAGAATTATTAGCAGGAACTACTCTCTGCTAAATACAAAACCCGCCGTAAACGTTGTTTACGGCGGGTTTAATTTATAAATAGATGTTCGTATTTCTTACTACATCGATTATTTTACTTCTTCGAAGTCTGCATCCTGTACATCTTCACCTCCTGCATTGCTACCTCCAGGGTTTTGAGCTCCTGCTCCTGCATCAGCACCCGGTTGTTGACCTGCTGCATACAATTCTTCAGAAGCGGCCATCCATGCTGCATCTAAAGCTTCAGTTTTAGCTTTTACATCATCAACATTTTTAGCTTCGAAAGCTGTTTTCAATTCTGTGTGAGCTGCTTCAATAGCTGCTTTTTTGTCAGCAGAAAGCTTTTCACCGAATTCTTTCAACTGCTTTTCAGTCTGGAAGATCAATCCGTCAGCTTTGTTGAAAATTTCAACTTCTTCTTTTTTCTTAGCATCCGCTGCAGAGTTCTCCTGAGCTTCTTTTTTCATTCTTTCAATTTCCTCATCAGAAAGACCTGAAGAAGCCTGAATTTTGATTGTTTGCTCTTTACCTGTACCTTTATCTTTAGCAGATACACTTAAGATACCGTTTGCATCAATATCGAAAGTTACTTCAATTTGAGGAACTCCTCTTGGTGCTGGTGGAATATCTGTAAGATCAAATCTACCGATTTCTTTGTTGTCGTTGAACATAGATCTTTCTCCCTGTCCTACTCTGATGCTTACAGCTGGCTGATTGTCAGAAGCTGTAGAGAATACCTCAGATTTTTTAGTTGGGATTGTCGTATTCGCTTCAATTAATTTAGTGAATACAGAACCCATAGTTTCGATACCTAAAGAAAGTGGAGTAACGTCAAGAAGTAATACGTCTTTTACGTCTCCTGTCAATACACCTCCCTGGATAGCTGCACCAATTGCTACAACCTCATCCGGGTTAACACCTTTAGAAGGTTTTTTACCGAAGAATTTTTCTACTTCTTCCTGGATAATCGGGATTCTTGTAGAACCTCCTACCAAGATTACTTCGTCAATATCAGAAGTTGATAAACCTGCATCTTTTAATGCTTTAGCAACCGGTTCCATAGATCTTCTTACCAAATCAGCAGATAATTGCTCAAATTTAGCTTTAGTTAAAGATTTCACTAAGTGTTTAGGACCTGTAGCTGTAGCTGTAATATATGGTAAGTTGATTTCAGTCTGAGCAGAAGAAGATAATTCAACTTTTGCTTTTTCAGCAGCTTCTTTCAATCTTTGAAGAGCAATAGCATCTGTTTTTAAATCTACACCTTCTTCAGCTTTGAACTCATCAGCCATCCAGTTGATGATCACATCATCAAAGTCATCACCTCCTAAGTGAGTATCTCCGTTTGTAGATAATACTTCAAATACACCATCTCCCAAATCAAGGATAGAGATATCGAAAGTACCACCACCAAGGTCATATACTGCGATTTTTTGATCTTTATGGTTTTTATCAAGACCGTACGCTAACGCTGCAGCTGTAGGTTCGTTGATAATTCTTTCTACTTTAAGACCTGCAATTTCACCAGCTTCTTTAGTAGCCTGTCTTTGCGCGTCATTGAAGTATGCAGGAACAGTAATTACCGCTCTTGTTACTTCTTGTCCAAGGTAGTCCTCAGCAGTTTTCTTCATTTTCTGAAGAGTCATTGCAGAAATTTCCTGTGGAGTATATTCTCTATCGTCAATTTTTACTTTTACCGTATCGTTTGGTCCGCTTACTACTTCATATGGTACTCTTGAGATTTCTTTAGCATCTTCTTTAAAGTGAGTTCCGATAAATCTTTTGATAGAGTATACAGTTTTCTTTGGATTCGTTACAGCCTGTCTTTTTGCAGGATCACCTACTTTTCTTTCACCATCTTCTGTAAATGCTACAATAGAAGGTGTTGTTCTTTTACCTTCTGCATTTGGGATAACAACAGGGTCTTTACCCTCCATAACAGCAACACAAGAGTTGGTTGTTCCTAAGTCAATTCCAATTATTTTACTCATAATATTTTATTTTTTCTAATTTTTAAGTTTAATTTACACTCTCAATTTCTCAATATCTGTACCATTCAAAGATTTGTGACAAAATGACACAATAAAAATAAAAACCCCGTTACATCGAGGTTTTCTATAGATTAATATGGAAATTTTTTCAGATAATCAGCAGACAATAGCCAGCATTCGTGCGGGAAAATTTAAAAAACATAGCCTACAGATATTCCAAGATTGGAATTATATATTTTAGGGGCATCCTGAAAATTCAAAGAATTGGAAGCATATACTGCAGTGCTTTTATAAATTTTTGTCATTCCAAAGTAATATCCCACTGAGGCCAGATAATGTTTTGCAAAAATATACTGTGCTTTTACTTTTATTCCGGCATCAAATTGCTGCATATTATCCGGTTTTTGTTTCGTTGTCCCATTGATGCTCTGGTTATATTCAAGTTCCTTGTTGATTAAAATCCCAATTTCCGGTCCTAAAGAAACAGAAAGGTCATTTATAGGATGATAGCTGAACAATACGGGCAGTCTCAGATAATCTGCTTTTAATTTCCCACTTAATGAAAATGAGGAAGGGTTCATATCATTGAACTTATAAGGAATATTGGCATTAAAATCTGATCCCATCTGTGAATAGGCCAGTTCTACATCGATAGAAATTTTATCAGACAGATAATTCCAGATAAAACCACCGGCATGAAATCCTGTTCTGGAAGAGAAACCGTCCGCATCAGAGCCTGAAAGACTGCTGATATTGACTCCTGCAAAAAGACCGTATCTCTGTTTATGCTGGGCCTTCATTACCCCCACAGAAAGTAATACACTCAGTACAATTGTTTTTTTCATGGTATTTAGTTATTAGAAAATAAAAATAAAAATATAAAAAACACACTGATTCACAATGATCTCCGGATAATTACTATCAACCCAGGAGCAATAATTCACTCTTCCTTAAAAATTAATCAAAGTTTAACCTTATAAATAGAGTCAGAAACTTTACGAATTATTATTTTTGATAAATTATATACATTTAAGAATGTCATTACACTTTAATCCGCGAGATATTACATGGCTTGCCTTCAATGAAAGAGTTTTACAGGAGGCTATGGACGAGAAAGTCCCTCTTCATTTAAGAATACGTTTCCTCGGCATTTTTTCCAATAATCTGGATGAATTTTTCAGAGTACGTGTTGCCGGATTAAAGCGTGCCATGGATTTTAAGGAAAAAGTGATTGCTGAATCTTTCTATCAGCCTCCTTCCAAAATTCTTCAGCACATTAACGACATTGTGATGAGACACCAGCTGAATTTTGATAAAACCTGGAAAAAAATCCAGGCAGAAATGGCTGACCATAAAGTTTTCATTAAGAATTCTAAAAATCTGACTGCCAAACAAAAGGAATTTGTCAGAAATTATTTTGATGAAGTGGTGGAATCTAATGTGATCCCTATCCTGCTTCATGAGAATACTCCCATGCCCTATCTAAGAGATAAAAGTCTTTATCTGGGTGTTGCGATGAGAAAAAAAGACTGGCAGTATTCCAGCAACTATGCCATTATTGAGATTCCTTCACGATTTGTCGGAAGATTTGTACTGCTTCCTACTGAAGATCCGGAAGAGAAAAATGTAATGCTGCTGGAAGATGTCATCACCTTCAACTTACCCCATATTTTCTCTTATTTCGGGTATGACGAATTTGCAGCCAATGCTTTTAAAGTAACAAAAGATGCTGAACTGGATCTTGATAATGACATCCGTACCAACTTCGCAGAAAAAATAGAAAAAGGACTCAAAAACAGGAGAAAAGGAAAACCTACCCGTTTTGTATTTGATAAAGATATGGATAAGGCACTCCTGGAGCTCCTGATCAGAAAGCTTAACCTTACTAAAAAAGACAGTATTATTCCGGGAGGAAAAATCCATAACTTCAAACATTTCATGGACTTTCCCGATGTTTTTGAGACCTATGCAAGACCCGAGGAAAGAACTTCTTTCACCCATCAGGCTTTTGAACACGGTGAAAGGGTAACAGACGTCATTTTAAAAGAAGATATACTGCTTACTTTTCCTTACCATAAATATAATCCGGTCATCGATCTTCTTCGTGAAGCAGCTATGGACCCGGATGTAAAATCTATACAGATCACAGCCTACCGTATGGCAAGCAGCTCAAAGATCATCAATGCGTTGATCTATGCCGCAAGAAATGGCAAAGAAGTAACCGTCATGCTGGAGCTTCAGGCAAGATTTGATGAAGAATCCAATCTGAAATGGAAAGACATGCTGGAACCCGAAGGAATTACAGTACTGGTGGGACTTCCCAACAAAAAAGTGCATGCCAAACTTTGTGTGATCAAAAAAAGAGCCCATAACAAAACCATTCAGTATGGATTTGTAAGCACCGGAAATTTCAACGAAAAAACAGCCAGAATCTATGGAGATCATCTGTTACTGACAGCTGACCGTGGCATTATGGCAGACATCAATAAAGTCTTCAATGTCCTGAAAAAACCAAAAGATGATTATCTTCCGGTATTGAAAACCTGCAAAAACCTATTGGTTTGTCCACAATTTATGCGTGAAAAAATCATTCACCATATTGATAAAGAAATTGAAGAGGCTAAAGCCGGAAGAAAAACCGAAATTATTGTTAAAGCCAATTCTCTAAGTGACAGATCTTTAATTGAAAAACTTTATGAGGCCGCAAAAGCAGGAGTAATGACAAAGCTTATTGTAAGAGGAATCTACTGCGCCGTCAATCAAAAAGACTTTAAAGAAAAAATAAAAGCGATAAGTATCGTTGATGAATATCTGGAACATGCCAGGGTAATGTATTTTTACAATAAAGGCTCTGAGGACATCTACATCTCTTCTGCAGACTGGATGACCCGAAACCTCGATTACAGAATTGAGGCAGCAGCAAGAATTACAGATAAAAATCTAAAAAAAGAAATTAAAGATATTCTCGACATTCAGCTCAGAGACAATGTAAAAGCCCGGATTTTAGATAAGAAACTGAGCAACGAATATGTAAGAAATGACAAGAAAGAATGTCGCTCTCAAATAGAAACCTATAAATATTTAAAAGCTAAAACCAACAAAAAATGAAGATCGCAGCGATAGACATAGGAAGTAACGCAGCCAGACTTCTTATTAATGAAGTAAAAATAAATAATAGAAAACCTGAATTCATTAAACTCAACCTCTTAAGAATCCCTCTGAGGCTGGGAATGGATGTGTTCACCATTGGAAAAATAGGCAGCGAAAGAGAAAAAATGGTCATCGATTCCATGAAGATCTTTAGCGACCTCATGAAGATCTATAAAGTAGACCATTACAGGGCTTGTGCTACAAGTGCCATGCGTGATGCGGCAAACGGTGATGAAATCATCAGACAGGTGCAGGAGACATCCGGAATCAATATAGAAATTATCTCCGGAGATGAAGAGGCTACCCTGATCTATGAAAACCACGTAGCTGAAGGTCTCGACAAAGATTTTGCTTATTTATACATCGATGTAGGTGGAGGTTCTACAGAACTTACCTTCTACGAAAACGGTAAAATGCTCTACGAAAGATCCTTTAATATCGGAACCATCCGTCTGCTTAATGACCTTGTCACGGCAGACAACTGGAAAGAGATGAAAGAAGAGATCAAAAAAAATATTGTCAGTAAAAAACCTATTGTTGCTATAGGTTCTGGAGGAAATATCAACAAGATTTTCTCCATGAGCAAAACAAAAGAAGGCAAACCAATGTCTTTATCTCATCTTAAAAAGGTATATAAGGAATTTAATGAACTTTCAGTAGAAGAAAGGATGACAAACTATAGCCTGAGAGAAGACCGAGCAGATGTTTTAGTTCCTGCCTTACGCATTTTCAACAATGTAATGTCATGGTCGGATATCAACAGGATTTTCGTTCCTAAGATCTCTGTGGCAGATGGATTGATCCAGAATATTTACAGTCAGCTACACCATAAAGAATAATTTTTACAATATTATATTTGAAAACCGGGCCGTATTGGTCCGGTTTTTCTTTTTTTGAAGCTATTCCTGCTTTCCGCTGTATCTTTTTCTACAGCCACTTTTAAAAGCCATTCCGGAAAAAGGATGTCGCTGCAATCAGGGCTATGAAATTCTCATTCATCATCTAAAATTTAAGTTTGGGCTAAAGCCCAATGAATTGTATTTATCTATGAAAGCGGACTAAAGTCCGCTCCTATTGAATTTTAATATCTTTATTCTTTATTCTTTATTCTTTATTCTTTATTCTTTATTCTTTATTCTTTAAACAAAAAAAAATCCCTAACTTTAAAGTAAACCCGATCCCTCATCCGTCATACAACTATCAATAGCAAAACAATGAACCCAATCAAAATAATTCTTACAGGAGCTACCGGAATGGTAGGTGAAGGTGTTTTACTGGAATGCCTGGAAAACCCGAATGTTTCTGAAATACTAAGCATAAGCAGAAAACCTTCCGGAAAAAAGCATTCAAAACTAAAGGAATATCTTGTTTCTGACTTTTTGTCAATACATATCGATGATGAAAACCTGAAAGGCTATGATGCCTGTTTTTTCTGTGCCGGGATCAGCAGTGTCGGGATGAATGAGGAAGACTATACTAAAATTACTTACGATACCACTCTGCATTTGGCAAAAGCTGTTCTGAATCAGAATCCAGAAATGGTCTTCACCTATGTTTCAGGAGCTCAGACTGATAGCACGGAAAGTGGAAAGCTAATGTGGGCAAGAGTGAAGGGGAAAACAGAAAACGCTTTAAAAAAGATGAATTTCAAAAGCGCTTATAATTTTCGTCCCGGATTTATGAAACCCGTTGAAGGTCAATTGAATGTAAAATGGTTTTTCAAACCTTTTATTTGGTTTTTTCCTATTTTTTTACCGTCAAAATCATTATCTTTACACGAAGTGGGGAAAGCTATGATCAATGCTGTACAAAAAGGATACCCAACTTCCACTTTAGAGATTAGAGATATTAAAAATTTAGCGATATGAGAGACATGTTAAAAAGAATTGTTCTGGTTATTTTTGTACTCTTGCTCCTGACTGCAGTTTCAGGATTTTTTTACATGCAGCAACACCCTCTGGAAGGAAACAAATCCGGATCTATTCTCAATTTTTCCGGTAAGTCTGTCAGTAAGTAAATTCTATAATCGGCTATCCTCTATTGCATATTGGGTATGGTATAAACCTGTTTTTTAAACATTTCTTAAAATTCCATTAAAATAGTTAACAAACATAAAGTTCATTTTTGCATTTATCTAATAAAAGTAAAAAATGATCAACAACTACCTATTAAAAGGATCTGTCATTGCCGCATTCTTTTTTCAGAGCGGACTTTTCGGGCAAACCCTTATTCATTACTGGAATTTTAACAATAATGCTTCCACAGCTTCCATCACGACACCTACTTCTACACTTACTAATGGCTCACTGAATGTTTTAGCAGGTGGCAGCAGTATAATAGATTTTGCGAATGGTACAGGACAAAACTTCGATCCGGCTAATCTGAATGCCCGAAATGGAGATCCATCCGGAACCCATTTAAGATTTAATAATCCTATTGGGGGTGCATTACAATTCAACCTTCCTACAACAGGCTATAATAATGTGAATATAAAATTCACGACAAGAAGATCAGGTCAGGGAGCAGGAACACAGGCATGGTCTTATTCTACTGATGGAACCACCTTTATCCCCTACCAGACTGTAAATCCTCAGGATATCAACCCACAACTCATTACCTTTGACTTTTCGGCTGTAGCAGGAGCTTCCAATAACCCGAATTTTAAATTAAAAGTTGAATTTTCTGCAACAGGAGGAGGAACAGGTGGAAACAATCGCTTTGATAATTTTACGGTAGATGCGACTTCAGCAGGAAGTGCTGACACTACTCCCCCCACCGTCACTTATTTTCCTATAAACAACACAAATAATGCTTCAACAACTGTCAACCCTACTATTTCTTTTAATGAAAATGTAAGATGGGCAGACAATTCCGCGATTAACGATTCTAATGCACAAAATCTGGTAGAGTTTCGTCTGGGAAACTCTACTGGTACACAAGTTCCCTTTACTACAGCTTTCAGCAACAACATCATTACCGTCATCCCAACTTCCGGCTTAGTGCCGGGGCAGACTTATTATGTAGCTCTTAAACCCAATACAATTGAAGATTTCAGCGATAATGGAGTCACAGCAGTGACATCCAGTACATTTACAACAGCAGGAACTACAATTTCATTAGATAAGAATTTCATTAAAGTCAATGAAAATATAGGAACCCTGGCCTTCAAAATTAACGTAGCCAATCCCTCAACGGCAACAGTTAATGTAGTGGTTAAACCTGCTCCATTCAGTACAGCAGACAGTAATGATTTTAGTTTAGCTAACCAGACCATTACTATTACGCCTTCCACAACAAGTTATACTGTCAATATTCCTATTATTGATGATGCAACGGAAGAGCAGCAGGCAGAATATTTTGTGGTAAGTCTCGAAAACCCAACCGGAGCAACCATTTCGGGAGATAATTCTGCAACAGTTTATATTATAGACAATGATAAACCGGCCCCTGTTCCATCCAATCAGATCCAGCTGAATTATATCGGAAGTTTTGATCCTTCAGGAAATAATAACAGTTCCACAGAAATTGTAGTTCACGATCCTTCCACACAGCGTTTATTTACAATCAGCTCCATTACCGATGTATTTGATATTATTGATTTCAGTAATCCTAACATTCCATCGGTTATCAAAACAGTCAATATGGCTCCTTACGGCGGAATTACAAGTATCGCTGTGAAAAACGGAATCATAGCGGCAGCATCTCCAAACACCAATCCTCAACAGAACGGTTCTGTAGTATTTTTTGATATTAACGGAAACTTTCTGAAACAGGTTACCGTAGGAGCTTTACCGGATATGATTACCTTCACTCCTGACGGTACAAAAGTGATTACAGCCAATGAAGGAGAGCCAAACGATGCTTATACGATAGACCCTGAAGGTACTGTCAGCATCATTGATATATCAGGAGGAATCGGTAACCTTACCCAAACTCATGTAGCTACTCTTAATTTTAACAGTTTTGATTCTCAGGTTTCAGCCTTAACAGCAACCGGATTAAGAAAAGTAAGAACCAATAATACCCTTTCTCAGGATTTAGAACCTGAATATGTCACCGTAAGTGCAGACAGCCAAAAGGCCTGGGTAACACTTCAGGAAAACAATGCTATTGCAGAAGTTGACCTTACCACCAAATCCATTACAGGGATTTGGGGATTAGGTAAAAAGGACATGAGCCTACCGGGGAATGGCTTTGATGCCTCTGATAACAATGGAGAGGTATTAATTGCCAACTGGCCTGTAAAAGCTTATTACACTCCTGATGCTGTACAAAACTATAAAGTAGGAAATACCCATTATATTGTAACAGCCAATGAAGGGGATGAGAAAGACCTTTCCGGATACAGCGAAAGAACCACTGTAGGTGCTAATAATTACACTTTAGATCCAACTGCTTTTCCTCAGTCAGCCATACTAAAAGCTTCTCATAATTTAGGGAGATTCAGAGTTTCATCGGCTACAGGGAATGCAGATGGAGATACAGATTTTGAGGAAATAGCAGCATTAGGAGCACGCTCATTCTCCATTTTCAATGCAGATACAAAACAAAGAGTCTATGACAGTGGAGACCAGTTTGAAAGATACATTGCAACCTATTATCCAATGCTTTTCAATGTGGATAATGAATCCAATGCCATTAAAAACAGAAGCCGTGCAAAAGGTCCGGAGCCGGAAGGAGTTGCCTTAGGGACAATCAACGGACAAACCTTCGCTTTCATTACCTTGGAAAGAACAGGAGGAGTAATGGTTTACAATATTACAGATCCTAACAATCCTACTTTTACAGATTATAAACATTCCCGTTCTACTTCTGCCTATGGTGGTGATAACGGACCTGAAGGTATTATTTATATCGCTCCTGAAAATACGACATCCCACAAAGGGTACGTCATTGTAGCCAATGAGATCAGTGGTACCTTATCGATCTATGAGGTAGCCCAGGCTCCAACCCTGGGAACGGGCGAAATACAACCTGAAACTGCAACATTCAATGTATTCCCTAATCCTGTAAACAAAGGAAATACCCTTTATTTTAACAGAAAACAGGATTATGAGCTGTATGATATGTCAGGAAAACTGATTGGAAAAGAAAAGAACGCTTTAACCATCAATACTTCCGGTCTTTCTACAGGAGTCTACCTTATGAAAACTTCAGAAGGACATCTTAAAAGAATTATTATTAAGTAATCTACAGATTTGATCGAAGCCTCTATTTTTAGAGGCTTTTTTGTTTATAATTTTAACTTAAAGAAGAGAGGTTTAAAATCTTAACAAGGATATCAAAGGATGTCGCCTAGGAATCTTCCCTTGACTTTTGAGACAGATTCTCTTTACATCCAAAAAAAGCAATCATTTAACTTTTGATTAACAATCAGAAAATTATTTTGTACTTATATTTACCTCTAACAAAAACCAAATTCAATATGAAAAGTATTAAAACAGCAGGTATTTTAGCTATCCTGTTACTAGGAACAGGTACTGCATTTTCTCAATCCAGAAAAACAGAATCCACGAAAGGGGTGGAACAGTCTAATGGTAAAACAATACAGGTAGATGGCGTTGGACATACCCTTAATTATACCCTTAATGGTGGAAATGTAGAGGTTTCTGGTGGTGATAATACAGTAACAGTTAAAGGAAGCGCAAGAAAGGTTTCTGTTTCAGGAACCGGTAACAAAATATACATTGATAAAGTGGATAACGTTGCCATAGAAGGTGGCAACAATACAGTATACTACAGAACTTCCGGAACAAAATCAGGAAAGCCTAATGCCTCTCTTACAGGAGTGGGAAATAAGGTTGTGAAACAATAAATAATCGAACGGTATCACCATAACTAAACAATTAATTAAGGCTCAGAGATATCTTTGGGTCTTTTTTAATGGTTGAAAACAATGATTATCCATAGAAATGAGACCTATTTCCCGTAAAGTATAAACTTCTTCCATAATTCTATAATATCATCAACGCTAATCAGGCTAATTTTATCACGCGAAATGAAAAGCGTCTTTCACATATTATTTCTCTTTCTTTATATGGTGGTATCTTCAGGGTTTACTACCAGCAAACATGTATGCAAAGGAAATTCAAGTGAAATCCATGTAGGACTGAAAAAGCTTTCTGATCTGGATTGCCCGAAATGCAGTGCCAATAAACAAAAAAATCATAGTGGATGCTGTAAGCTGGAAGTTAAAAAAATCTGTAAAGAAGACAACCTGCCACATTCTTACAAAAACTCTCCGGTTAAATTTTTATCAGCATCCATTCCTTATTATAACTTAGGGACAGTATTTGACAGTGCACCTGCTGCTGACCCTGAGAATCATACTTCTTATTTTGATCCTTCAAAATACCATCTCAACTACCCTTCCCTTTTCATCCTTCATTGCGTTTACAGAATTTAGAATACTGTTGAATCATACTATGATCCCAATAGGGACAACTATTTTTCAATTTTAATTCTAAATATACCATATGAATTTATCATTCAGAGCACTCATCTTATGGCTGGGCTGCCCTGCCATGTCCTTTGCTCAATTAACGAGCTTAGAAGACGTATTACTTAGGGCCGAAAAAAATTACCAGTCCATCAAAAAAAAGGAAATCAATATACAGGCCTCTCAGGAAAGGCTTCAGCTTCAAAAAACCTACTACCTTCCGGAAGTTACGTTAATGGCTCAACAGAGTTTTGGGACTATTAACGCACAAAACGGACCTATGTACAACCAGGGTGGACTTGGCACAGCCGCTACCTCAATACCGCTGGCAGAACAGAACTGGAATGCTGCATTTGGAAGCTTATATCTTGCTAATGTCAACTGGAATATCTACACGTTTGGAAAGCTTACCTCCAAAGAAAATATAGAAATCGCCGATACAGAAGTTCATCAAGCAGATTTGCACCAGGAAATTTTCCAACACCAGATCAAAACAGCCGCCGCTTATTTCAATCTTCTTGTCAGCCAACGTCTTGAAAAGGTTCAGCACGAAAATCATACCCGTTCAGAAGTCATTTATACCATTGCGAAAGCAAGAGCAGAAAGCGGATTAATTCCAGAAGTAGATGCCTCACTTGCCAAAGCGGAAATGTCCAGTGCCCAGACAGCAACGATCAATGCTAATGATCATGTACTGGACTACAACAAAAAACTAGCTGATTTGCTGGTGGAAGACTTTACAGATTATCAGCTGGATCATTATTTCAGTAGCAATACCCCATCTCTGACTCAGGAAACCGCATCATCTTCTGAAATACATCCAAGCATTCTTTTTCTTGCTCAGAAAATGAATAAAAGCAGGAAACAGGAAGACCATTTACACACATTGAAACTTCCATCACTCTCACTTTTTGGAGTATTTCAGGGTCGTGGATCAGGTTTTGGATGGAATTATGTTCAGGATAATGCTGCTTTTTCATCATCTTACCTAAAAGGAATCGGAGTAGACAGAATGAATTACATTGTTGGCTTAAACCTCAGCTGGAACCTTACGGACTTCTACAGAACCAGCTTCAAAGTCCATGAACAGAAACTGATCACAAAAGCATTGGATTTTGATTATCAACAACTACAACAGGAGTTATCTAACCAGCAGAGCCTTTCTGAATCAAAGTATAAAAATGCGCTTATAAAAGTAAAAGAGTCCCGAATACAGATGCAGGCTGCCACAGACGCTTTTCAACAACAAAAAGCTTTATACGAAAATGGCTTGACAACCATTGTAGACTTCACCCAGGCTCTCTATCTTTTGAACCGTGCTGAGATCAATTATGAAATTGCACAAAATAATTCCTGGCAGGCAGTAATCCTTATTGCGGCTTCAAAAGGTGACATCTCGATCATTACAAAAGCAATTACCCACTAACCAAAAATTTAAACATGAATCTTATAAAGTTTGCATTACGCAGACCGATATCTGTAATGGTATTGGTATTGGGTCTGCTGTTTTTTGGAATAAAAGCCGCTAAAGACGTTAAAGTGGATATCCTCCCGGAAATGAATCTTCCTGTTGTATATGTAGCCCATTCTTTTAATGGATATACCCCACAGCAGATGGAAGGATACTTCACAAAAATGTATGTGAATATGCTCTTATTTACCAACGGAATCAAGAGTATTGAATCTAAAAACACCCAGGGGCTCACCTTAATGAAAGTCAATTTTTATGAAGGAACAAATATGGGGGAAGCCATTGCACAGATTAATGCTCTTTCCACCCGTTCTCAGGTATTTTTACCTCCCGGAGCTCCACCACCGTTTATTATCCGGTTCGACTCCTCTTCACAACCTGTAGGACAGCTGGTTTTCCGAAGCAGTACAAAAACCAATAATGAACTTCAGGATATTGCCAATTTCAATGCACGTCCTTTTTTAATTGCTATTCCCGGGCTTACTACTGCTCCGCCATTCGGAGGAAGTCCGCGTACCATAGAGGTTAATGTAGATCCCGTTAAACTCCGGGCGCACCATATGTCTCCGGAACAGGTAGTGGAAGCCATAAGCCGAAATAATATCACTTCACCTTCGGGAAATGTGTATATTGGAGAAACCAATTATCTTACCCCCACCAACAATACTGTAAAAAAGGTTGAAGAACTTGGAGGTATTCCTCTTTTCAAGGGGACAGCAGATAATGTGTATATCCGGGATGTAGCTACCGTAAAAGACGGGGCGGATATCGCAACAGGATATGCTTTGATAGATGGGAAAAGATCGGTTTATATTAATATCGCCAAAGCCAGTAATGCTTCTACCCTGGAAGTGGTCAATACGCTGAAAAAATCCCTGCCTAAAATACAACGGAATATGCCCGATGATGTCAATATTTCCTATGAATTTGATCAGTCCGTTTATATTTCAAATGCTTTAAAAAGTTTAGTTATAGAAGGTATTTTAGGAGCTTTACTAACCGGGCTTATGGTGATGTTATTTTTAAATGACCGCCGTGCTGCGCTAATTGTTGTTCTGACTATTCCGATATCCATTATTTCGGGAGTATTATTTCTGAAATTATTCGGACAGTCTATTAATATCATGTCTTTATCAGGCCTTGCTTTAGCCATCGGAATCCTGGTTGATGAAAGTACAGTGACCATTGAAAATATCCATGAGCATTTTGCAATGGGTAAAACCCGGGCACGGGCAATATGGGATGCTTGTCAGGAGATTGCCTTTCCGAAGCTTTTAATCATGCTTTGTATTCTTGCCGTTTTTGCTCCGGCCTTTATGATGAGTGGTATTCCGGGATCATTATTTATGCCACTGGCGATGGCTATTGGTTTTTCAATGATTGTTTCTTTCATCTTATCCCAAACTTTTGTTCCGGTAATGGCCAATTGGATGATGAAACACGATCCACAAGTCTGTGAGAATCATAAACCCAATTGGTTTACCCGTTTCCGGGACCGTTTTGCCGGATTTTTATCTTCACTGATGAAACGAAGAAGGATCATAGTAAGTCTAAGTCTTGCGGTTATTTTGTGTATCGGAATCGGACTTTATCAGGGTACAGGAAAAGATGTGCTTCCGACAGCCAACTCACGCCAGTTTCAGGTTCGTATAAAAGCGGCTGAAGGAACCCGTATTGAAGTGACTGAAATCAAAGTGAAAAAATTTCTGGAACATCTGAAAAATAAAGTAGGAAAAGACAATATTGCTATTTCTTCCGTATTTATCGGGCAGCATCCTTCTACATTTGCAGTGAGCCCTATCTATCTGTATAATGCCGGCCCACATGAAGCATTGATGCAGGTTGCCCTAAAAGAATTCAACGGAAATTCAGACGAGTTCAAAGATGAGCTACGAAAATATTACAAGGAAAAAATGCCGGATCTTCAGCTCTCTTTTGAGCCTATAGAACTGACAGAAAAAATTCTGAGCCAGGGAACCAATAATCCTGTAGAGATACGGATTTCCGGAATGATGAAAAAAATGAACCGTATGTATGCCGAAAAACTTTTAGCAAAACTGAAAGATATAGACTACATGCGTGATCAGCAAATTCCTCAATCGATGAATTACCCTGCTTTACAGATTAATATAGACAGAACGAGAGCTGCTCAATTAGGACTGGATGCCCAGGATATTGCAAAATCACTGGTAACAGCTACAGCTTCCACGCGCTATACCAATAAAAACTTCTGGGTAGGAGGAATGATGGGGATTGCCTATGATGTACAGGTTCAGACTCCCCAGAATATTCTGAACAGCAAAGAAGAGCTGGCCAGCCTTCCACTGTCAAAAAATTCTGACAGACCTGTTCTCGGAGATGTAGCCACCATTACCCCCACAAAAGAATTAGGTGAAAGCTACAATTTGGGAACGATGGGCTACACTACCGTGACAGCCAATATCCACAAAACAGATCTGGAGCAGGCTTCCAAAGATGTGAAAAAAGCAATTGAATCTCTTGGTGAGCTTCCAAAAGGAGTTAATATTGAAGTGGCGGGAATGTCTCCGGTATTGCATGAAACATTGGATAGCCTTTCTTCGGGATTGCTTATTGCTGCTGCAGTTATTTTTCTGATGCTTGCTGCTACCTTCCAGTCTTTCCGAGTCTCTCTGGTAATTCTGACAACCGTTCCATTTGTAATTGTCGGTTCATTGGCATTACTGAAACTTACAGGCTCTACTTTAAATCTGCAGTCATATATGGGACTCATTATGTCTGTAGGAGTATCCATTGCCAATGCTGTTTTATTAATCAGTAATGCTGAAACAATCAGGAAATCAACAGGAAATGCTTTAGAAGCAGGTATTGAAGCTGCCAGATTGCGTATCCGTCCTATCATTATGACCACACTAGCTATGGTTGCCGGAATGCTTCCTATGGCTATCGGCTTTGGAGAAGGTGGTGATCAGGTATCACCACTAGGTCGGGCTGTCATCGGAGGACTTATTTTTTCTACGTTCTCTGTTCTGGTTATCCTTCCTCTTGTTTTCGGATGGATGCAAAAAAATACCAGCATTATTTCTCCTTCGCTAGATCCTGAAGACAAAGAAAGTATCCATTATTCTAATCCCAATCCATAATTTTTATATCCAATGAAAAACATTTTATATACCGCCATTACTTTAAGTCTTATCGTTATTCCGGCTTCCTGCAAAGATAAAACGGAAACTGAGCCAAAGCAGGAAACAAAATCTATGATGATGCCTGCCATGGAAACTGTGGAGATAAAAAAAAGCAATCCAAAAGTTGATCTTACACTTCCCGGTGAGCTTGTTCCGGATCAGGAAACTGCTTTATTTGCCAAAATACAGAGCTATGTCAAGAAAATTAATGTGGACATCGGTTCTTATGTAAATGCAGGACAAATCCTTATGATTCTGGAAGCACCGGAAATACAGTCTCAGGCAGCCAATGCAAAAGCTAAATGGCAGGCCCAGGAGGCCATATATACTGCCACAAAATCCAATTATGACAGAACGTACAGGGCCAATGAAACCAAAGGAGCAATTGCCAAAGATGCCCTGGATCAGATCACTGCGCGCAAACTTTCTGATGAAGCTCAGCTTAATGCAGCGAGGTCGGCATACCGTGAAATTCAGGATATCAACCAATATCTGGTTATCCGTGCTCCTTTCAGCGGAGTCATTACAGAAAGAAATGTAGACGTGGGAGCCTATGTTGGCCCTATGGGAGGAGCTCCACTGATGGTGATACAGAATACCTCGAAATTACGTCTCAGTTTATCCGTTCCCGAAGCTAATGTTCCTTACTTGAATCTGGGAGATACCATTTCATTCAGAATCAATGCTCTTCCGGAAAAAAGTTTTAAAGCCAGGATATCAAGAAAATCAGGCTCTTTAGATATGAAGCTTCGTTCTGAGAAAATAGAAGCTGATTTCATTAATCATTCCAGAGAGCTGAAACCTTTTATGATTGCAGAATCAAGGATCCCTTTACAAAATAATGAAGCTACATTCTTCATCCCAAGGTCAGCTCTGGTAGAAAGCAATATGGGAATTTATATCATCAGAAAAGAGGCTGGGAAAGCTCAGTTTATCCCTGTAAAAAAAGGAAGAATTCTAAATGACACCATCGAAGTGTTCGGTGATCTGTCTGAAGGTGATCAAATTATTAAGAAAGGAAATGAAGAAATTTTAGAAGGAAGTATAATTAAATAATATCAATAATGACAACAATTATCAGAAACCCACTCATCATTATTTTCTGTGCTGTTACCTGGTCTGCATGCAGCAACGAAAAACCTAAAAAGAACAGTCAGGAAGCTTCCACAATACAAAAAATGCAGCCTGTAGCCTCAGGAAAATATGCAAAAGGGGACAAAGTTCCTAATGAAACCGTCTGTATGGTAAACAATGCCTATATGGGTAAAAAGCAAATAGAAGTTCCCCACAACGGAAAAATATATTACGGCTGTTGTGAGATGTGTGTAGAACGTATTCCCAAGGACAAAACCGTAAGAGAAGCTGTAGATCCGTATACCGGCAAAACAGTAAATAAGGCCAATGCCTATATTGTGATGATAAGTGATGACGGTGAGGTGGCTTATTTTGAAAATGAGGAAAACTATAAAAAGTTTTTAACTCAGCATTCATAGTTTATATTTTTCTACTATTGTTTTAATGGCCTGGCAATGGATAATTGCCAGGTTTTTTTATTCCTGTAGGGCATACCTACATCCCGGTATAATATCTTTACCAGACCCAAACCTCACAGATTTTAGAAACCGGTGAGGTTTATTGGTAGCTAATGATAAATAAAAAAGAAAATAAAAAAGACAGACCTTAAAAAAAGATCTGTCTTAAAAATATCTCCGATGTAGTTTTTACTCTACGTTGATTACTTTTTCAATTTCCGGGGCATGTTGTTTAATGGTATTTTCAACACCTAATTTAAGGGTTGAAAAGTTCAATGAACATCCGGAACAGTTACCTAAAAGTTTCACAAAAACCTGGTTATCTTTCACATCAATAAGCTCAATATCACCTCCGTCCTTATTCAGAAACGGTCTGATGCTTTCCAGAGCTTCCATTACTCTTGTTACTGTATCTTCGTGCGTTATATTTGTTTCCATATTTTTTCAGTTCAATTCGGTTTTTTCAAATTTGATTGAAAGTTATTATTATTTTGCTTTTGGTGAGCACCCTGCCATTGTTGAGATCTTTACAGCTTCAGTAGGAGGAATATTCTTATTTCTTTCTACTAAGCTTTCAACCATCTTTCTTGCTGTTTCTGTATAGATTTCTTCAATTTTAGAACCTTCCTGAAGAGCTGCAGGTCTTCCTACATCTCCAGCTTCTCTGATACTTTGGATCAAAGGGATTTCTCCAAGCACCGGAATTCCAAGATCTTCAGCAAGATACTGTGCTCCCTGGTTTCCAAAGATATAATATTTATTCTCAGGAAGTTCATCCGGTGTAAAATACGCCATATTTTCGATTAATCCAAGAACAGGAATATTAATACTTTCCATCTGGAACATTGCAATACCTTTTCTTACATCTGCCAATGCCACATGCTGAGGTGTACTTACAATTACAGCACCTGTAACAGGAACTTCCTGGATAATTGATAAGTGAATATCACCTGTTCCCGGAGGAAGATCTATTAATAAGAAATCCAATTCTCCCCACGCTGCATCTCTGATCATTTGATTCAATGCTTTTGAAGCCATTGGACCTCTCCATACCACAGCCTGATTAGCTCCTGAGAAATATCCTATAGAAAGCATTTTCACCCCATAATTTTCAATAGGTTTCATCATGCTTTTACCACCAACATCTACAGAAATGGGTTTTGCTCCTTCTGTATCGAACATGGTAGGTACTGATGGTCCGTAAATATCGGCATCCAATAACCCAACTTTAAAGCCCATTTTAGCCAATGTTACTGCCATATTTGCAGAAACAGTAGACTTTCCTACTCCTCCTTTTCCGGAAGCAATAGCGATAATATTTTGAATCCCGGGAATCTGTTTTCCTTTGATCTGACTTTGCTGAATTTCACTAGGCTCCGGAGAAACGATTTTAAGTTTTAAATGAACATTTTCTCCAAACTCACTGGCAAAAGCCTGCTTCATTGCAGCCTCCAGCTTTTTCTTTTCATGCATTGCAGGCGAATGAGCGGTCATGTCAATATAAACATCTTCACCCATAATCTGAAAATTATTCACTAAATCGTCTACTTCTATTTCTTTAAGGAAATTTTGAACCTTTTCTTTCGTCAACATATAAATATAAATTGTTTACAAATTTACGGATTTTTTCGGTAATTTAGAATCAATAAAATCTATAATATCAGGTGATAAATCAGATGATTAAAAATGTTGTTTATTCTATTTTTTCATTCTGACTTTTTATCCGTCACACAAAATAATGTATGGAAAATACTGCTTACCCATCCAAATACGCTTCTCCCAAAGGAATTTTCAACGTTGGAAAGACCAGGTTCAAATGGTATGACCTTGCCGGAAATCTTTCCGAAATTTCTTCCCAAGACATCAAAAATGCCCAACTTGCAATAGAAAACGCCGGTGAAAATTTTCAGGAGATCGATGATCTTGGCTTTGTTATCATGCACCGGTGTGGAGAAAACTATCTTCTTTTGGTCTGCACATGGCGAAGTGAAAATGAATTATGGGAAAGTGTATACTATGATGGTTCGGGAACATTTGAAATATGGGACAGAAATAAAACCCATCTCCCCACTTATTGTGTCTGGGAAATGGGAATTGTATATTATGAATCCCGGGCATGGAAAAAATACCTGGGAACAGAAAGAAGAGAGAATGATCAGGAGCTGTATCTTCAAGATTTCTTTGAGGGAGAAGTATAGATATTACTCCGGATTTTTTGAAAGCTATTTTTGCGAAACCCTATAGATTTGAATGAAAAGGAGTATCCTAATAACTTATAGTTTTCAGCAATTTAAAAGTCCAATAATAATGGCCTTTTTCTAACTTCCTTTCCTAATTCGCTCTGTTCTTCTCATCAAAATTCACATGACGGCTGGCTCCTTTTACCTTTTTATTTCCAAAAGTATAAGTGGCCGATACTGTTAATCTTCTGGCATCGTAATAATTATTGTAAGAATGGGTTCCTGTCGTATAATAAATTTTACCAATACTTTTTCCCTGCTTAAAAATATCGGAAACCATTACATTCACCTGAAGGTTCCTTTCCATAAAGTTCAACTTAAGCCCTGACGTAAAAACTCCGGCAAAATCCATATACACGTTTCCTGAATTTGAAGGTAAACGGAACCAATAATTGAGAATCAGCTGAATTGTTTTGCCCTTAGTAAGTCCCAGAGTATTCTGAACATCGAAATCATAGCTGTTTCCTTTTCTGGAAGCGGCATCGGTTGCAAAAACATCCGTATTCATATAAGCATAATTGGCTGAATAATTCGCTTCCCACATTTTGAAAAAAGTATCTGAATAGTTAAGGGAAACTCCCATACTGTTCTGATTGTAATAGTTTTCAAAAGTACTGATCCTGTTTTCATTTTTCAGGTTCGCCAGCTGACCAAATGCATCCAAAGTTCTCTGAAAATAAGCAGAAGCTGACAGTTTTCCTTTGTAGACATAGGACAGTTCAAAATTGTGATTGATAGAAGGTTTCAGAAACGGATTCCCCGTAAAGTAAGAATTGATATTGATGTACCAGCGGTATGGATTGATCGCCCGGAATCCAGGCCTGTTGATCCTTTTGGAATAATTAAGATTGAAGGTATGATTTTCATTACTTTTATAGGTAACATAAGCCGTTGGAAAAAATTTCCCATAAGAATTCTCTGTCTGCTGTCCTGAGGTTAAAGAATTTCCGTTAACAACAGCGTATTCATAGCGAAGCCCAGCTTTTGCCGACCATTTTTCATTGAAAGATTTTTCAAAGCTGATATAGGCGGCATAGTTTTTCTCATTATATTCAAACTGATTGCTTTTTAATGGATCTGTCACATAATTTCCATTGATCAGATTCTGATAGGATATATTGGAATTATTATCAAAATTAGTGAATTTCACGCCTGTTTCGGTTTTTGCAAATTGATAAGGTAAAGTAAGATCGGCCTGCCCGGAATAGATTTTATAATCTACCGTTGAAGGAGATTTTACCACAAAGCGGTCTCCCAGGTTCTCCGTTGTTGTAAAATCAATGGTCGTTTCAGGAACATTGGAAAAATAATTTCCTGTAATGCTCAGCTTATGATCCTGTTTTCCGAATTTCAGATCATAATAGGCACTTGCCGTATGCTGCTTCCCTGTTGCTCTGTGTTCTGCATACGTAAGTAGTGTATTTGTATAGTTGTCATTCTGAAAATAGTTCGACGTATTTGTGATATTCATATTGGAGTGGCCGAATCCATAATCATAGATAAAGCCTATATTAGACTTATTACTCAACTGATAGTCAACACTTATATTAGCGCCCAACCCGTCACCGAAATCTTTTCTGTTGTCGTTACTTTTAAGACCATCTGCACCTTCTATCCAGTAATTTTCATATGAATGTTTGTCATATTTATTCTGTCTTAATTTCAATGAAGAACGGAGCTTTTCGTTCTGATAATTGACGGTTGCACTATTGGATGTTCCTGTATACGTTTGCTGCTAAAGACTTGTCGTAAAACTTCCGCTCCATCCCAGATTCTGATTCTTCTTCAACACAATATTGATCAGTCCGCTATTTCCCTGTGCTTCGTATTTGGCAGGCGGTGAGGTAATGACTTCTATTTTTTCGATATTTTCAGATCGCAGACTCTTAAGGTAGGTTACAAGCTCGGTGGGTGAAAAGTTCAGTATCCTGTCGTTTACCATTACCGCTACCCCATTTTTCCCAACAATGGAAACTCCTGTATTATCATCTATTTTAACCAATGGTGTCGTTGCAAGAGCATCTGCCCCATCCATTCCCTGTGAGGCAATGGAGTTAGCAACATTGAAAACCAATCGGTCTGCCTTTCTCTCAATCAGTTTTTTTCTGGCGGTAAGACTAACTCCTTCGATCTGCTGTTCTTTCTTTTTTTCAATAAAAAAATCCTGTTTCAGATCTCCACTTACCGTAATATCCTTATTGAATACTTCCACTCCTTCCTGTATAAGTTGTATATGGTAATTTCCTTTCTCCAAAAGTTTCAGTGAATAATTTCCTTTTTCATCCGAAATAACAGTTTGTTTCTTCTCACCTTTTACAGCTATTACTTCAACGTAGGAAACCTCATGTCCGGTTTGCGTGATTTTTCCCGTTATACTTTGTGAAAAAGCAATTGCCGGAAGTAGGAGTATTCCTGACAAAAATATTCTCTTCATGAATTATGATCGTTTTTTATAGGACAAGCTATACCATTCTTTTATTACATCTGTTTTGCTGTTTTTCAATATATTCGCTATTATAAAATTAGAATATGAAAAAAGGGCTCATCACGTTTTCTTTATTTGTTACCCAGATTATTTCTGCTCAGAACTATTCACAATATGTCAATCCGTTCATAGGGACAGGAGGTCATGGTCACACTTTTCCGGGCGCTATAGTTCCTTTCGGAATGGTACAGCTTTCTCCGGATACCAGAATAGACGGAAGCTGGGACGGATGCAGCGGATATCATTATTCGGATTCGGTGATCTATGGGTTTTCCCATACTCACCTGAATGGAACCGGGGTTTCTGATTACGGAGATATTATGCTTATGCCTACGATGGGCAATCCAACTCTGAATAGTAAAGACTATTCTTCAAAATTTTCACATAAAAACGAAAAAGCTACTGCCGGATTTTATACTGTAAAATTAGATAAAAACAACATCAACGTTCGCCTTACCACTACCAAAAGAGTTGGCTATCACGAGTATACTTTCAATAATGCCGGAAATGCTAATATTATTCTGGACCTCAACCATAGAGACAAATTGCTGGAAGGTGAAGTAAAAATCATTGATGATAAAACCATTGAAGTTTTCAGAAGAAGTGAAGCCTGGGCAACCAATCAGTATATCTACTCCAGAATTGAATTTTCTAAACCTATGAAAATCTCTAAGAAGGAAGTTAACGGAAAACAGGAGGCCAACCTTTATACCGGAACAAAACTGGCTTTGGCATTTTCTGCAGAGGTTAAAAAGGGAGAAAAAATCAATATAAAAGTTTCCATTTCCCCTACAGGCTATGAAGGGGCAGAAAAAAATATGCTGGCAGAAGGACAGACGAAGGATTTTGAAACAGTAAGAAAACAGGCTGAAACAGATTGGGATAAAGAGCTTTCAAAAATAGAGGTAAAATCTGAGGATAAAAACAAACTCTCTGTTTTTTATACGGCATTGTACCATGTTTTTACACAGCCTAATATCAATATGGATACTGATGGAAAATACAGAGGCCGTGATAATAAGCTTTATACAGCCAAAGACTTCGATTATTATACCGTGTTTTCGCTTTGGGATACCTTCAGGGGAGCACATCCTCTGATGACTTTAATTGACAGAAAAAGAACCGCCGATTTTGTCAACACCTTTATCAAACAATATGAGCAGGGAGGAAAACTTCCTGTATGGGAGCTGGCTTCCAATGAAACAGAATGCATGATCGGTTATCATGCTGTTTCTGTAATTGCCGATGCTATGGCTAAAGGAATTCAGGGATTTGATTATGAAAAAGCTTTTCAGGCGTCAAAGAATTCTGCCATGCTGGATATTTTTGGGTTAAATGCCTACAAGCATAATAATTACATCAGCATAGATGATGAGTCTGAGAGTGTTTCCAAAACAGTAGAATATGCCTATGATGACTGGTGTATTGCTCAAATGGCTAAAATTTTAGGTAAGAAAGAAGATTATCAGTATTTCATGAAACGTTCTCAAAACTGGAAAAACCTCTATAATCCTACGAACGGATTTATGCAACCCAGAAAGAATGGAAAATGGTATGAACCTTTCGATCCGAGAGAGGTAAACAATAATTATACAGAAGGAAATTCATGGCATTATTCGTATTCCGTACAACAGGATATTCCCGGTCTTATTGCAGCTCATGGCGGAAAAGAGAAATTTGAAAAATTCATTGATGCCATCTTCGCTGCTCCGGATAAGACAACAGGCAGAGAACAGGTAGATATTACAGGGTTAATGGGGCAGTATGCGCAGGGAAATGAACCGAGTCATCATATTGCTTATCTCTACAATTTTGTAGATAAACCTGAAAAAACAGATGCTAAAATTAAATATATCCTTGATAATTTTTATAAAAATACACCGGACGGACTTATTGGAAATGAAGACTACGGACAGATGAGTGCCTGGTATGTGCTAAGCTCGATGGGAATTTATTCTGTAACCCCGGGATTACCTGAATGGGCAACAACTACTCCTTATTTTGATGAGGTTAAAATTCATCTTGAAGACGGAACTACGAAAACCATTACCAAAAATACAGGTAAGGCAGAACTTAAAAAACTGGGATTTGAAAATGTAAAATCATTTAAAGATTTTAAGTATGATCAGATCACAGCTTCCCCTATAATTTCAGCTGACCGGATTTTTGACTTTTCTACAAAGGTTGAGATTACTCCATTACACCCCGGTGATAAAGTGTATTATATGACTATGGATGAAAGTGATGCCAATAAAAGAAAAACATTCATTCCTTACAAAGGACCTTTCTCTATCACAAAAACGACTCAGGTTCTCGCATATGCCGAAAAAAATGGTGAGAAAAGCTCTGCGACAGTAGCCAATTTTAACAGAAGACCGAATTATTGGGATATCCATATTCTTTCAAAAGCCACGCCTCAGTATACAGCTAATGGAAAACTGGCATTAATTGACGGAATCAGAGGAGATATCAACTGGCGAAAAGGGGAATGGCATGGATATCAGGGGCAGAATTTCGAAGCAATTATTGATTTCCAATCTCCTCAGCAGATCACAAAACTATCTTCCACCTATCTTCAGGACAGTAAAGCCTGGATCCTGATGCCCAAAAAAGTGGAATATTATGTTTCTATGAATGGTAAAGACTTTATTCTTTTGAAAACAATAGATAATACGATCGATCCTAAAGACGAAAAGGTTCAGATACAAGACTTTACAACGGAAATACTTCCTACCGAAGCCAGATATCTCAAAGTAAAAGCTTATTATTTCGGGAAGCTTCCGGAATGGCATCAGGGCGCCGGTGGAGATGCTTATATCTTTATTGATGAAATCTCTGCAAAATAAAACGAGAAAAAGAATTTCTATTGTTTTTCTGTTACGATCAGGAAAGTATTGAAGATCCTGACAGCGAAATACTATACTCTGATTAAAGCTAAAACAAACCCCTCTTCAGAATTTGAAGAGGGGTTTGTTTTTTATCTCAATACATTCTTTCAGACCATTGCAGGCCCCCCGGAAGTTCCATGTCAGAAAATTCTATATGGATCACCCTTCTCTTTTTACCGTTGGTGGTCCTGTTGGAACCATGAAGGGTAAGAGGTTTCATAATCATGATTCCCCCTTTTTCCACATTGCATATTTCTTCAGTTTCCACCTTCCAATCGATAGTTTCAGGTCTGTAAATTCCTTTGGAGTGGGATTTTGGAACCACTTTTAAGGCTCCATTATTTTCATCCGTATCATCCAGATGAATTCTGATGGTATAAATATTCTCCAGTATAGGTAGCGGAGGCTGAACGGCAAACTGGTTTTGTTTTGTGGTCCAGGGGCCGAAATCGGGTACATCCAATTTTTTATCTACAGAAATAGTGAGATCCTGATGATAGGCTACATACCAGTTAGAGGTTTCTGGCTTATCAAAATAAATACTTTTTACCACAAAATATTTTTCTCCAAAAATTTCTTTAACCACTCTTTGAATATTTTCATTAAAGATGAGGTCTTTTATTTCTGGAAGTTCTTTTAAAAACTGTCTAATAGCAAACAGGTCTTCAGATTTCCTGAAATTTTCTTTTGAAGTATCTATATTTTCAAGAACACGACTTATTTTATCAATTTCTTCAGGAGAAAAAATAGTGTTTATAACAGTAAAGCCATATTCAAGAATATGGCTTTTATATATTTCTAAGTTTTTTAAACTCATTGATAAATCTTTAAATTTTATCTAAGGGCTCGGTTAACTGTCCTTCCCACTTAGAAACTGCAGAAGTAGCCAGTGTATTTCCTAATACGTTTGTCATACTTCTTCCCATATCACAGAAGTGGTCAATTGGCAGAATTAAAGCAATTCCTTCCGGAGGAATACCAAACATCGAGCAGGTAGCCACAATAATCACCAGTGAAGCTCTTGGAACTCCGGCAATACCCTTCGAAGTAAGCATTAATACCAGAAGCATCGTGATCTGCTGCCCCAGTGTCATTTCGATACCGTAGATCTGGGCAATGAAGATAGAGGCAAATGTCATATACATCATACTTCCATCCAGGTTGAAAGAATATCCTAAAGGCAGAATAAAAGATACTACTCTGCTGTTACATCCGAATTTCTCAAGCTCTTCCACCAATTTTGGGAATACAGCTTCCGAACTTGTTGTGGAGAATGCGATCAATAAAGGCTCTTTAATTCTTTTCAATAAATCAAAAAGACGGTTTCCTAAGATCAGATATCCGACCAGTAAAAGAACAAGCCACAGAACTCCTAATGCGAAGAAGAAGTCTCTTAAATAAATGGCATAGACTTTAAATATTTCAAACCCATTGGTAGCCACTACTGCTGCAATAGCTCCTAATACTCCCAGAGGAGCAAACCACATAATATATCCTACCATTTTAAGGATAGCGTGGGCAATAATATCGAAAAGTTTAACGACCGGCTGAGCATATTCTTCTCCCAAATTTGCCAAAGCCACTCCAAACATAATAGCGAATACTACAATCTGTAATACTTCATTAGTTGCAAAAGCCTCAAATAAACTTTTAGGAATCATATGCTTCACAAAATCTTCCAAAGAAAAACTTTTGCTGCTTTTAAGAAGGTCTTCAGCAGAAGCAACATCCTGGATTGGTAGCTTTGTTACATGTCCCGGTTCCAGCCAGTTTACCAGCATCAAGCCTATAAAAAGGGAAACCAGAGAAGCAGAAATAAACCAAAGCATGGCTTTTGTCCCTACCCTTCCGATCATTTTGATATCACTCATTTTGGCTATTCCAACAACCAAAGTGGTAAATACCAATGGGGCAATGATCATCTGTACCAATCTGATGAAAACAGTTCCCAATAATTTTATATTCTTGGAAAAAGGTTCCGCACTTTCCGGATATTTTACATGTACTATTCCTCCAATTCCTACTCCCAGGATAAGTGCAATGATAATTGCTATAAAAAGTTTATTCTGTCCTTTCATATATAGTTCAATTTGCGCAAATATAATGGTTTTTCAGTTGGCATAAGATTTTCTTCAAAACGGATTAATTTTAGAGTAGAATTTTAATAACCCGTCGGGTATTTTGAAAATAAAAAAAACAATAGATGGTTTACAATCTATTCAACTAATCATCAACCAATTAAAACGCCCTTAATTGCAATACTAAAATCTATAAACGTCTCGAAATATATCGATTCGTTATTTTTTGATTGATTGCATAAAATTATCAGTTTTGCATAAAATATATTATAAAACGATTAGAACCTAACGTTTACATTAATAAGATTCTAAAAACACATTAATTTATAAGAAATTAAATTTATTATGATGAAACTTATATCTGTTTTTAAGAGCATGCAGTACAATTAATTTTTAAACTTTAAATTTTGCTTATTCCCTCAAACGCAACAATTTAAAGGTACTGCATCATTAAAAATCAAAATACTATCCATGAGATTTAATGTACATTTTTTGATTTTTGAAACCAGTTTATGAAATTTTAAAAATAAGCTGATTAACAGGTAATGATTAACGCTTACTACATTTAATTAATTGCTTGAAATTCTACATGAGAATATGAAAAAAGAAAAATACAAAATATTGATACTTCCCTTATGTTTTTTTATCAATATATTTAATGCACAAATTGGTATAGGAACAGGGAATCCACAAGGAATGTTTCACGTAGACGGTGCCAAGGATAATCCAACTTCAGGAACGCCAACTCCAGCACAACTTTCTAATGATATTGTGATCGATAAAGTAACAGGCTTTATTGGAGCGGGAGTTCTTACCCCTCAGGTCCAATTAGATATGAGATCAACAGCAAATGAAAATTCTCTGGGTATCGGTACTACGAGTATGTTGGCCAATGCAGCAGGAGCAGGTGCTGTACGCTATGATGTAAATAATACGCCGGTAGGAGCCAAAATTGAAGTGTCTGATGGTACAGTATGGCATAAAGCTTATGTTGCCCCTCAAAAGGCCGTGGTCGTAGTTCGGAAAATTGTAAGCCAGTCAATACCTACAGCTTCGGCAACAACTATTATTAATTGGAATGAGGTACGTGACATGAGCAATAGCTTTAACCCCAGTTCGGGTGAATTTACAGCTCCCCGTAATGGAACCTATACTTTTTTACTAACATTTAATTTTAACGGTACTGTTATTACTGATGGCTCCAGAGTGGAATCACAGTTCTATAATCCTGCTACAAGCACGGTTCTGGCCAGTGTCTACAAAACTTTTGGCCAATCTATGACGGGTTCATCTGATGATGCCAATGCTACACGCTCCACACAGGCTGGAGGCTCAAGTACTGTTACACTCACATTGGATGCAGGTACCAGAGTAAGTGTCAGATTATATCAGAACCTTGCCTCAAGTGCTATTCCACTTCGGGTTACCACCGACCCTCTGAATCCCGCAAATCCTGATGATGGGTTTAATAATTTAACCGTAATAGAACATTAAGATATAGAGTATGAAAATCAATATAATTAAATTATTCACTTGTATTTTAGTTTTTTCTATCATAAAAACTACTGCACAGGTAGGGTTTTTCATCCCGAATCCTGCACAGCCTTTACACATTGACGCAGGAAAAGATGATGGTTCCACACCCGATGCAACAAAAATATCTAACGACATCGTTGTTACATCAACCGGTCAGTTAGGTGTTGGCCTTTTAAATCCGGTTACTAAAGTTGATCTTCGATCTTCAAGTAACGAAAGAATTATTGGTTTGGGCAGTAATACCCAAAGTCCTACTACAGCAGGTGGAGGTGCCATACGTTACAATTCCAGTGGATTTTTAGAGTATTCTGATGGTGAACAATGGATAGCATTACCACTTACTCCCCCTACCAAGGCCCTTGTAAACGCTAATAAAAGCTCTGCCCAAAGCATTCCGAGTGCTGCATCAACGGTCATTACCGGTTGGGCAGAAACAGTTGATTTAGGTGCTGGCACCGGTGGGGATTTCGATCCTTCCAGCGGAATTTTCAAAGCTCCACGCGATGGTTTTTATTTGGTTTCTTTCAGCATCACATTATCTAATGGAAATATCCCTAAAAATACATTTATAGAAACGGCCATAGAAAGCAGCCAAAGCTCTAATAATATTCCGGTATTTAAAACAATAAATTCTTATCCCGCTTTTCAGGCTGGTGCAGTAAGCAATTATATAAGTGGAAATTGTAATGCTATTTTCAATCTCAAGAAAGATGATACTATAAAGTTTAGCGTAAGGCATAATATTGGCAGCGCGCGAAACACACTAAATGACAGCAAATTAAATAATTTAAGCATTAGCGAATTATAAAAACACTTAATGATGGTATCAAAAAATAAAATAAAAAGATGTATTAGTACTTTACTTATTGTATCACTTAAAGTAAGCTATATAAATGCTCAAATAGGAATTGGAGTACCCAATCCGACAAATCCTGTAGAAATTAAAACAAATGCGGGTAATATTGTGGTTGACCCTTCCGGAAGAATGGGTGTGCTGGTAGCTAATCCGAAGGTAGCTATGGATCTGCGTGGCGGCACCAATGGGTCTGTGGCTATCGGGAATACTACGAAAACAGCTGCCGAAGCAGGTGCAGGTACCTTACGATATGTTGCAAGTCCTGCTATTGGGGTAAAAGGCTATTTAGAATTTTCCGACGGTTCTTCCTGGGTTAGTTTTTTCCCAAAAGGAAAACCTCGTATCATCGTAATGGCAAGTAAGATTACTCAGGATACATACGTATTTGAAAGTGCAGTACCTTCGGAAATAGGAACTAAATCCGGGGTGGTTCAAAGAAGATCTTCATACTTAACTAACTGGGCTGAGAAATTAGACTCTGATTCGGGTGTTCCGACTGCAAATTTTAACCCGGCTACTGGTGAATTCATAGCACCACGTGACGGTGTATACTTTGCAACTTTTACGTTCGCATTACAATCCAGCCAGGTGAATACTGGAGCCAATAATCAAACAGAGGCAATTTGGGAAGTTAGAAACTCAGCGGGTACTATTACCCAAAGAGTAAAAACAAATAATGGATATGCTTCTGATACAGGAGGAAGTCCTAATGCAGTACCTGTAGGCTCAGCTTGTACAGTAAGTGTGTATTTAAATAAAGGAGACAAATTAAGACCTTTTATCTGGATTACAGTAGCATTTGATGGAACAGTCAGCCAGTTTGATACTTCAGGAAGTGGGGCCTATAATTCACTTACAATAGTTGAACAGTAAAACATTCTGTAACAAACAAGAGGGCTGTTTACATGTTTTCTCCAATGAAGTGGAAATTCTTTATTGAACATTTTGTTTAATAATCCTAAACAAAAAAGATCGGAAAGACCTTAGAAAAGATGTATAACACTTAAAAATTAAATCCCTGGTTTATAAAATATTGTAAAAAATTTAAGAAACATTTATTGATTTTTTATTCTTTTGGTACAAATTTTATTATTACATTTGATTGTATAACAACATTAATAAATATACAATATGAAAAAAACTATCGCAATGGCTGCATTAGCTGTAGCTGTATCTTTCGGAGCAGTTTCTTGTAAAAAGAAAGTATCTGATGCCGATCTTCAGACTCAGGCTACAACTGTAGTAACTTCTAATCCCAATGCTTCTGTTGAAGTAAAAGAAGGCGTAGCTCACTTAAGCGGAACTTTTGCAGATCAGCAGTCTAAGGATGCAATGATCACACAATTAAAAGCGATCAGTGGAGTAAAAGACGTAATGGATATGTCTACTATAGCAGCACCTGCGCCTGCAGCGGCACCTGTTGAAACAACTTCTGCTGTAGATCCTGCTGTTCAGAAAAAAGTTCAGGATGCTGTAAAAGATTTCCCAACTGTAAAAGTAGAAGTTGTAAACGGACAACTTACCCTTACAGGAAATGTTTCAGGTTTACAGGCTAGAAAGATCAAAGAATCTGTAGATGCTCTGAAAATTGGAAAATATAACAATAACCTAACTGTAAAATAATTTAAGATGAGCGAATTACAAGATAAATATTCAAGTGTAGTTTCAGCAGCTCAGTCTGCAGGAATTTCAAACCTTCAGGTTCAGGAGCAGGACGGAATTCTTTATGTTTCCGGAAATGCTTCAAACACTGCTGCAAAAGATGCAGTATGGAATGCTTTAGGTGCTATTGATTCTACATATTCTTCTTCAGATATCAATATTGATGTACAAGTAGCAGGTCTTGCTGCAGGTGCTTCTTTAACGATCGCAACAGAAGATTCTAACCTGAATATCAGACAAGAGCCTTCTACGGAAGCTGCTGTTGTAGGAAAAGCGGCAAAAGGTTCTTCAGTAACTTTAATTGAGCAGACTTCTGATGACTGGTGGAAAGTGAAAACTGCTGACGGTCAGGAAGGATATGCTTATTCAAGATATTTGAGAGCTTAATTAATTTTACAAAAATTAATTTCAGAAATATACTGAGAAACATCCCTATATTGGGATGTTTTTCTATTTTTACGTCTTTGAAAAACTAAATGAAGAAAGTCTTACTGCTATTGCTCTTTGTATGCAATATTGTGATTGTACATGCCCAAAAACTGCATATTGACGGAAAAGTATCGGATCTGAGAAAGAAACCTGTAGAAAATCTAACAGTATATCTGCTGAAGACAAAAGATTCATCTATTGTCAATTATACTGCTACCAATAAGGAGGGAAAATTTTCACTAAAAATGGATGAGCTCAAAGAACCATCTATTCTGAGAATTGATGCTGAAAACCTATCTTATTCTAAGCGATTTGAAAAAATTGACCAGTCTTTATCGTTGGGTGATATTCAGCTTGAGAAAAAAGCCGTAATCAATATTGATGAGGTCAAAATTACGGTCTCTCCTGTAAAAATAAAAAATGACACCGTAGAATTTAATGCATCAGCAATCAAAGTACGCCCCGACAGCAAAATTCTGGAGCTTTTAAAACAGATCCCCGGAGTGGAAGTCGGTAATGATGATAAAATTACAGTGAATGGAAAAGATGTAGATCAGGTTATGGTCAATGGCAAACCATTTTTTGATAAAGATGGTAAAATGGCTTTACAAAATCTTCCGGCAGATATTATTAAAAATATTCAGTTTACGACAACAAAAACAAAAGAAGAAGAACTTAGCGGAAAGCCTCCCAAATCTCAGAATACCACGATCAACTTTAATATTGATGAAAAGAAGAATAAAGGATTTCTTTCAAGACTTACCCTGGGCTATGGTTCTGATAAACGATATGAAGGTAGCGGGCTTCTAAGTTATTTTAAAGGAGACACTAAAATCAGCATTTTGGCTTCTTCCAACAATATCAATTCTAAAAGTGTTTCTGCTGATGATGTTTTTGATAATATGGGACGCATCAGAGGTGCCGGAACCCAAACCGGAGGCAATGGAATCCAAAGATCTACCACTATTGGTCTTAACTACAATGACAAATTGGGAAGAGACGCAGATCTTGATAACCTCAGTGTAAAATACTCCAATTCTACCCTGGAAACCCGGTCTAAAGTTTCAAGAACTACCCTTCTTCCCGGCTATACACTCAAAACCGACTCTGAAAGCAATGGTGACAATGAAACCAGACAGTATAATTTTGACAGCTCAGCCCGAATAAAACTGGATTCTCTAACCAATATTTATATATCTCCATCTTTTTCAAAATCGGAAAACTTCAGTTTCAACAGATCACAGTCTTCAACGTTAAGAGATGATAAACGGCTTAATGAAAGTACATCCTCCAGCAGTACCAATGGAGAAAGCAATACCTTTAGTCCGAATATTTATTTTTCGAAAAACTTAAAGAAAAAAGGAAGGTCAATTTCTGCTACCATCAACACCAGTATTTCTGAGTCCAACGATAATAATATCAACCAGTCACAAAATACATTTTATAACCAAACCGGCACAACCACAGATAACCGTGACCAGCTACAGAAGAATAAGACCCAAAATAATAATTATAGCTTCAGTGCGGGATATACAGAACCTATCTCAGATTCAGCAATTGTAAGCCTTCAGCTGGAATACAGTTCAAAAGTATCCCGGAATTCCAGAGATTTCAATGATTTTGATCCTGTTACAGGACAATATTCCAAATACAATACTGTTCTTTCCAACAGTATGAACCAAACCATCAACCAGCTATCACCTGAACTTTCTTTTTCTCTTTTCAAAAAGAAGTTTAATCTCTGGAGCGTTGCCAATCTTGACATTTCGGAAATGACGGTAAGTTCTGTTTTCAAAGGACAGCAGTATGATCTTCAGAAAAACTTTGTCCTTCCCAGATATACTATGAGTTTTCAGTATGTTTTTTCTGAGCGTACCAGACTTACCGTATCCAATTCTTCCAGCTTCAATATTCCCGGGGCAGGACAGCTGACTCCTTATAAGGATGAATCAGACCCGCTGGTTACCTATACAGGAAATCCCGATTTAAAGAACACCTGGATGACAAACAGCAATGTTTCTTTTAACAGATTTAATATTATCAAAAATTTCAACTATTATATCAACGTAGGCTTTATCTACAGAAATAATGATGTTATTAATTATACTAAATATGATGATGCCGGAAAACAGATTGTCACTTATGATAATATAAGTGGAAATAAAAATCTTACGGTGGGTACAGGTTTAACCAAGATTTTTAAGTGGCAGGACAAGAAACTTACCATCACCCCAAGGTTCAGTTTGAATTACAATTACAATAATGGTTTTATCAACGGACAGGCTTTCAAAAGCAACTCATACAGTTTTAATCCTGGACTTAACCTCAGCTTTGAGATCAAGGAAAAGTTTAGCATTAAACCCTCATACAGAATTGGATATAATATATCAAAATACTCCAATTACAATATCGACAGAGTCAATACCACCAATCAGTCATTAAAACTAGAACTTACCAACTATCTTTTCCAGAGCAGGCTGGTTTTCGGAAATGATTTTGAATACAATACCAACTCCAATATCGCTCCCGGATTCAAAAAGGATTTTTATTTCTGGAATACCAGCTTGGGCTATTCTTTTTTCAAAAAACAGCTGACAGCAAAAGTGAAAATTTATGATGTCTTAAATCAGAATCAAAGTGTAAGGAGAACCATCACAGATTCTTATTTTGAAGATCGTGAAGATCTGATCCTGAAACGGTACATTATGTTTTCGCTGAGTATGAAACTTAATAAATTTGCCGGTAAAAAAAGGAAATAAAGCAAGACTATATTTTTATATATCATTTTGATCATGGCCGGTTCTTTCCGGCTATTTTTATGAACATACAGAATTGTAATCTTGAATAATATTACAATTGAAGACCTGAGATTCCCTTCCTCTGGAGGGGTGCCCAATTGAAAATTTGACAAGGTGGTTTAAAAATATCCTCTCATGCTTATTCACGTAAATGTTTATGATAAAAACCTTTTAAATAAGATTTAGTAATAAACGTATTTTTATTTTTAAATTAGCCGTAAATTTTTTTTATGAAACTCCATATTTCAGTTTTATGTATTCTTTTTTTCCTTCTTGGAAAAGCTCAAAAAACAGAGCAGAAAGACAATTTCGTTAAAGATAATTTCACCAAGAAAGAATTTTATATTCCTATGCGTGACGGGGTGAAGCTTTTCACAGCAGTATACATTCCGAAAGATATTTCAGCTAAAAACAAATATCCTTTTCTGATGCAGAGAACCTGCTACAGCATTGCTCCTTATGGAGAAAATGAATATAAAACAAAGGTAGGCCCTAATACTTATCTGATGAAAGATAAATATATCTTCGTCTATCAGGATGTCCGCGGAAGATATATGAGTGAAGGTACTTTTACCAATATGACTCCTCAGGTAGAACGTAAAACAAAAAAAGATGTGGATGAAAGTACCGATACGTATGATACAATAGAATGGCTTTTGAAAAACGTTAAAGATAATAATGGTAAAGCGGGACAGTTTGGAACTTCTTATCCGGGGTTTTATACTGCTGTAGGTACATTAGCACAGCATCCTGCTTTGGTTGCCTCTTCTCCTCAGGCTCCAATATCGGATTTCTGGAACGACGATTTCCTTCATAACGGAAGATTTATGCTAGGCTATTTCAGAACATTCCCTGTTTTTGGGGTTCAGAAAACACAACCTGAAAAACAAGCCTGGTATATGGATTCATTCATTAAGCAAACTTCTGAAGATGGCCTCAAGTTCTACAGAGACCTTGGTACCCTAAAAGATGCTTATGAAAAATATTACAAAAATAATTTCTTCATGACAGAAATTATGAACCATACCAACTATGATGAATTCTGGCAGAAGAGAAACCTTCTTCCTCACCTGAAAAATATCAATCATGCCGTGATGACCGTAGGAGGATGGTTTGATGCAGAAGACCTTTCCGGTCCTTTGAATATTTACAAAACAATTGAAAAAACAAGTCCAAAAGCGAAAAACACTATTGTAATGGGACCTTTCTCTCATGGGGGTTGGTCTCAGGAACAGGGAAAACATTTCCACAGTGAAACTTATTTCGGAGACAGCATTGCAACGTATTATCAGAAAAATATTGAGACTAAATTCTTCAATCACTACCTGAAAGGAAATACAAAACAAGATGCAGGACTTCCTGAAGCTTTAATGTATGATACCGGAGCCAAGGAATGGAAAGAATTTGCTTCCTATCCGCCTAAAAATGCACAGAAAGTTAATTTCTATTTATCAGACAAAACCTTAAAGAAAACTTCCGGCTCAGGATATTCAGAATATTACAGTGATCCTGAAAACCCGGTTTTAAGTTCCGATCACTTAAAAGATTTTAATGGCTTTACGCCTAAAAATTATATGTCGGAAGATCAGAGATTTGCAGAAGGAAGACCTGATGTATTGACGTTCACCACTGATGTACTGACAGATGATATTACTTTTGCCGGGGAAATTATGGCTAAGCTTAGTATTGCCTCTACTTCCACAGATGCTGATTTTGCCGTAAAACTGATTGATGTATATCCTGAAGATTTCAAACCTGCAGAGAAGAAAGACGGGGTAATCTATGGAAACTATCATCAGATGGTAAGAAGTGAAATTATGCCGGCAAGATTCAGAAATACAAGAGAAAAAGGAGAAGCTTTAGTTCCGAATCAGAAAACAGCGGTCAACTTCAGACTTCAGGATGTTGTTCACACTTTCAAAAAAGGACATAAAATCCAGATCCAGATCAGCAGTACCTGGTTTCCTCTTTTTGCTGTTAATCCACAGAAGTTCCTGGATAATCCTAATTTTGCTACTAAAGAAGATTATACTAAGGCATTAATCAAAATTTATGATGACAGCTCTATTGAAGCTGAGATTTTAAAATAAAGAGAAAAAGCTGTTCTGATGAACAGCTTTTATTTTTTATCACCTGCAGATTGAACTGATATTACGCATCTGATCAATAGGTGTGATTTCATTTAATTTTCAATGGTTCTGAAGGTAAGATTCACCCTGGGGGTTTTTACTTTTGTACTTGGGGGAAGCCTGTGAAGCCAGTGATCCTGAGTTGTTCCTTTCATAACCAGCAGACTTCCCTGTTCAAGGAAGATTTCTACTTTTTCTTTTGTTGTTTTATGTTTAAATAAAAACTTTCTCTCCGCTCCAAAAGTAAGAGAAGCAATAGCACCATGCTTCTTAAGGTCGGTTTCCCCATCACTGTGATAAGCCATTCCCTCACTTCCGTCATGGTATAAATTAAGCAGGCATGAATTGTACGTTTCACCTGTCACTTCTTCACACTTCTTTTTTAATTCCAGCAGCTCAGGGGTCCAGTATTTTGCATATTTTGTTCTCTTTGAATAGGTATATTCAAAAGCTTTTTCCCCAAACCAGGCCACTTTTCGTTTGGTGAGAATCAGTTTGCCGAAGATCATCGCTTCATCGTGTTCCCAGGGAATCTGATTGAACAGATAATCATAATACACATCAGACTCTTCTTTTGAAAAGACCTTTCCATAATAATGAACCGTTCCGTCATACGGAAGAAGGCTTAAAGGATAATCTGGTGTTTCGTCGAACAGGCTGAGCATTAATTTCTGTTTTTGTTAATACAAATTACGTAATGTTTTTGTAAATAAGTTAACGCTTAAGAGTAAAGCTGTGAGCTTTCCCAGCCCACAATCATCTGTTTTCTCTCACTGCCCCATCGGTACCCACCAAGGTGTCCGGTAGACTGAATAACACGATGACAAGGAATAAGAAATGCTACCGGATTACTTCCTATGGCAGTTCCTACCGCCCTGGAAGCTTTTGGGTTTCCTATTTTTTCTGCCAAAGTACCATACGTAGATAGCTTCCCCATCGGAATAGTCAATAAACTTTCCCAAACTTTAAGCTGAAAATCAGTTCCTTTTAAGTGAAGTTTGATGGTATTGAGTTTTGTCCAGTCTTTATCGAATATGGACAATGCATTCTTCTGAAGTGCATCTTGCTTTTCAAAAAAAGAAGCATTAGGAAATTTATGTTTCAAATTCCCTAATGCTGATTCTTTATCGTTTTCAAAAGCCATATAGCAGATTCCCTTTTCTGTGGAAGCAACCCCTATATTTCCAAATGGGCTTTCTGAAAAGCTATAATTAATGACAAGACTTTTTCCTCCGTTCTTATACTCTGCAGGAGACATTCCCTCTATTTTTACAAACAGATCATGAAGTCTGCTGGTACTGGAAAGCCCTGTTTCATATGCGGTGTCAAATAAACTTGCCTTTTCTTCCTTCAATAAATTTTTAGCATGTTCAAGACTGATGAACTGCAAAAATTTCTTCGGACTTGTTCCTGCCCAATCTGTAAAGATCTTCTGAAAATGAGCCGGACTCAAGTGAATATTCTCTGCCACTTCCTCCAAACTTGGCTGAAGCCTGAAATTGCTCTGGATATATTCTATCGCTTTGGCAATTCTGTTATAATCTATTTGATTTTGTGTGGACATTTTTATTCTGTTTTACCTCACAAATTTCCTAAGAATATACGGCAGAAAAAATCCGATTCTTGCGGAATTTAGTTGTTGTTATAAATATTGTTATAAGCAAGCATCTTGTAATATAACTTAGCTGCCAAGAAAGCTGTTGGTTTGGCCATTGGAGAATCCATTAATTCTACAATATCAAAGGCCACTACGTTACATTTTTCAAATACTTTTCTTAATAATTCCAATGTTGGATACCACTGTAATCCACCTGGTTCAGGAGTTCCTGTTGACGGCGCGATTGAAGGGTCAAAAGCGTCTAAGTCAATAGTGATATACACATTTCCTGATACTTTTTCCAATACATCATTGATCCAGTTTTCATTGTTGGCAATTTCATGAGCAAAGAATACTCTTCCTTCAGGCAGGTATTCAGCTTCCTCAGCATCCATAGAACGGATTCCCACCTGAACTAGGTTATGTTTCTGGTTAGCTTCAAAAACAGCACAAGCATGGTTAGATGTTGATCCATGGAATTCAGGACGTAAATCTGTATGAGCATCCAACTGAAGAACAGTTAAATTTTCATATTTCTCCCCTACTGCACGGATAGATCCGATAGACACAGAGTGTTCTCCACCGAAAAGGGTAAATACTTTTCCTTCATTTTGCAAAAGCTCTTTTGTTTTTTGGTAAACCGCTTCAGTCATAGCTTCAGGACTAGAATTCTCAGAAACTTCTCCAGCCAAATATACTCCTTCAAGGTAAGGTTCAGTACCTGTTTCAATATCATAAAGCTCCATATTTTCAGAAGCGTCTAAGAATAATTCAGGGCCTTTATCAGCTCCTTTTCCCCATGTTGAAGTTCCATCATAAGGAACCGTTACCAACATTACTTTCGAATTCTCTAACGTTGCGTTTTCTTCGGGAATTCCTGCGTATGTTCTCATGCTTTATTTAAAAATTTTAATGTTGTAATTGATGGCAAAGATACGAAGAGTTTACGAGTTGGAGAGTAAGAGCTGGGAGAGTTTGTAAATGATAATTATCCGTTAATCTGAGCCATAAATATTTGCCAGGAAGCTGGAGGCTGGAAGTGGGAAGTCATAAAGGTCAAGAAAATAAATTGAATTCCATTTTATTAATTTTTTTCAATTCATTTATCAAAGTTACAGTAAAACTTACGCTACAATAACTTCCAGCTTCCCTCTTCAGACTTCCAGCCTTATTCAGCTTTCCTCTTTCAACTCAAATTCCTATTTTTGTGAAAAACTTAGAATATGTCTTTAAAAGCTGTTCTTTTCGATATGGATGGAGTTATTGTAGATACAGAACCATTGCATAGAAAAGCTTATTTCAAAACCTTTGATGAATTGGAAATTCTGGTCTCCGAAGATTTATATACTTCTTTTACCGGAGCTTCTACCAAAAGAGTTTGTGAAGCATTAATTCAGAAATATCATCTTAACCAGACGCATGAAGCTATTTCAGCGATCAAAAGATCTCATTTTAAGGATTATTTCTATAACGATGATGAATTTGATTTAATTCCGGGAGTAAGAAAACTGATTGAGCATTATCATGAAAACGGTATAAAGCTGATATTGGCTTCTTCTGCAACCATGACGACTATCAATATGGTTTTTGATAAATTCGGACTTGAAAAATACTTCAGCGGAAAAATCAGTGGTGCAGATTTAAAAGAATCAAAACCTCATCCTGAAGTTTTTCTATTGGCCGGAGAAATGGCAGGTGAACCGGTAGAAAACTGTATGGTGATTGAAGATTCTACCAACGGAATACTGGCGGCACATCGGGCTAAAATCTTCTGTGCTGCTTACAGAAGTCCACATTCAAAAAATCAGGATTATACATTAGCAGATACTGTAGTTTCAGATTATGAAGAATTGGAACTGGATAAAATTTCAAAATATTTTTAAAATAAAAAGCTCTCAAAAATTTGAGAGCTTTTGTTTTGTATAAGTTTTGGCTAAAGCCTATTGATCCTAAAACTATTTATAACCAAGAAGTTTCAATACATCTTCAGGTTCCTGTTTTTCACGGAAAATTTCATACTGCAGCTCACCGTTCTCATCTTTCTGAATCAGGACGTGTCTCGGCTGAGGCATAAGGCAGTGGTGTACTCCACCGTAACCTCCGATAGTCTCCTGATAAGCTCCGGTATGGAAGAATCCAATGTATAAAGGTTTTATATCACTGAAAACCGGCAGATAAATCGCATTGGTATGCTGTTCAGAGTTGTAATAATCATCTGAATCACACGTCAGCCCTCCTAAGAATACTCTTTCGTAAGAATCTTCCCAACGGTTAAGCGGAAGCATAATAAAGTGTCTTGAAATTGCCCAGGTATCAGGAAGTGTAGTCATGAAAGAAGAGTCAATCATATTCCACTTTTCTCTGTCGTTCTGACGTTTCTGGGAAATAATTTTATAAAGATTCGCTCCACTTTCTCCAACTGTAAAGCTTCCGAATTCAGTATAAATATTAGGTTCTTCTACTCCTTCTTCTTCACAGAATTTTTTGATTTGAGAAACAATTTCCTCTACCATATACTGGTAATCATAATCAAAATTCAAAGAAGTTTTAATAGGAAAACCACCTCCGATATTCAGGGAATCCACTTCAGGAGCAATCTTCTTCAAACGTGCATATACACGAAGACATTTATACAATTCGTTCCAGTAGTATGAAGTATCTTTAATCCCCGTATTAATGAAGAAGTGAAGCATTTTCAATCTTGCATTCGGGTGTTCAGCGATTTTCTGACTGTAGTAAGGAATGATATCTTTATATCCGATTCCTAATCTCGAAGTATAAAATTCAAACTTCGGTTCTTCTTCCGAAGCTATTCTGATCCCTATATTAAAAGTAGAATCTATACTTTCCGTAAGTTTATCCAACTCCCGGTAGTTATCCAGAATCGGAGTAATATTTTCAAAACCATTATTGATCATATCTGAAATCTTCGTCAGATAATCATCGGTTTTGAATCCATTACAGATCACTTCAATATTTTTATCTACTTTCTCTTTTTCATAAAGAGCTTTTACAATATCCATGTCATAAGCAGAAGAAGTTTCTATAGAAATTTCATTTTTAAGAGCTTCTTCCAATACAAAATTAAAATGACTGGATTTTGTACAGTAACAGTAGGTGTAATTCTTTTTATATCCGGTTTTTTCAAAAGCTTCTTTAAACCAGCTCTTGGCTTTCTGGATATTTTGAGAAATTCTCGGCAGATAGCTAATCTTTAGCGGAGTGCCAAATTGTTCTACAACGTCCATCAATGGGACATCATGGAACAACAAATTGTTCTCAGAAACATTAAACTCCTCTGTAGGAAAATATAATGTCTGATCAATAAGTTCCGAGTACTTTATTTTCATTTCTAAACAAGTGAATTAAGAAATGCAAAATTGCTAAAAAAGTTTGATTTTTGGGTGTTAAATTTATTATAATTTTCTATAATAAGATGATCTTACCCCATAAATATTTTTCTCTCTGATAATCAATACGTAAACTTTTGAATATATTCGTTCCTTTTACTTTCAGAAATTCCCAGGGCCTGCTGAATATAGGCATCCATAGAGCCATACTTTTTATTGATCTCCCCAAAAGCTGCATCCAGATACCTTTTTTCGACCCAGCTCAGCTTTTCTAAAACCTGCACATCCATCTTTGGATACATAAAATGAAGGCTATTGGCCAGCCTCAGTCTTTTCTGCACAAGATCTTTTCTAAAATTATTGGATAAAAGGTACTCATTATAAATAGTCTCTTTATCAAACTTCAAGATCGTTAAGATCAGAGCTGTAGTAATCCCCGTTCTGTCTTTCCCGGCAGTACAGTGGTAGAGAACAGGTTCATTGGATTCCAGAATCTCGGTAATAATGGTCTTTATGGTTTCCGGATTTTCTGTGCCATACTCCCGGTAGAAATCTATCATCCTTTTATCTGCATCAGCACCATTTACTTTTCCTTTTAGCACCAGTTTTTTAGCCTGATCCAGCTGATCACCCTGATCTTCAAAGGCCGAATAATTCTTGTACTTAATTTCTGATGGAAGATGATCCGGTTTCTGGGCAATTTCTTTTGAATTTCTAAGGTCAATAATTTCTTTTATTCCCAGATTTTGAATTTCGTCAAAAGAGCTTTTTTTAAGCTTATGAAGATGCCCGCTTCTGTAAAAAAAGCCTTGTTTTAAGGTACGCCCTTCCGTGTTTTTAATATTTCCTACCGTTCGGAAGTTAATCACCTTTTTGATACTGATCGCTTTCTCTGTTTCATTTTTTCCATACTCCGGTGCCTCATTATGCTGTGTTTTACAGGAGAAAATACAGCATAATGAAAGACTGACCAGTGATATTTTGATAAACTTATTCAATACTTCTTTTGTTTCACCACAAAAGTTACAATTTTTTTTTAACTTAAAATTCCAAAGTTTTGGAATGGTCATTTACAGTTAAACGGGCCAAAGCCCGTTTCCATTAATAGTTATCAGTTATCGGTAAAAGATTATTTTTAATATATTGAGGGATATTCTATTTCATTAATCCCTACAAAAATAAGCAGATCCCCTGATTCATATTCCACTGAAACTTCCTCTTCAACGGCAAAATTCCGGGTTCCTATTCTTGTAGTAATGCTTAAATTCCCCTTTGTTAAAGGCCAGTTCAGCCCTTTAGTTGTTATATTATCCGCTGACGGAAAAGGATACAGAGAAATCATCTTATTCTTCACCCCTTTCAGTGTAACATTTTTAGGAATAAAATAATATTCTGAAAACTCATCATAGAACCTGAGGCTCATACGGTCCTTAAATGTATAGGCAACGCTAAGGTTTCCAAGAAAATGATCCTGTTCTCCTCCGCTTCCCCCAAAAACATCTATATCAGAGAAACCTTTTTCTATAATGATTTCCAAAGCCTTATGAAAATCTGTTTTATCCTGATCCAGTGTAAGTATAAATTTCTCCTGATACATATCTTCATCTGATCCGGAATGCGAATCAAAATCACCGGAAATAAAATCCAGCTTGTCCAGAGGGAAGCCCATTCTTTTAAGATAGTGAAAAGCCCCGTCTGTGCAGGCAATTAAACCATAATTTTCAGGATTGGGTAAAGATTTCGGAGCATCTCCGTTGATGAAAAGCAATACTTTATCTCTCATTCGGGTTCCAGTATTCTTCCGGTTCGTTGTTCAGTTTTGAAACATACCTTGCCAATACAAAAAGGTAATCGGATAGTCTGTTTAAATACTTAATTAATTCAGGACGTACTTCTTCCGATTCATTCAAAAATACCAATGACCGTTCTGCTCTTCTGCAGATGGTTCTTGCAGCATGCAAAAAAGTAGCTGATTTTCCACCATCGGGAAGGATAAAATACTGAAGCGGTTCCAGTTTTTCATCGAAAGCATCCATCCATTGTTCCAGTTCTTCTATTTCTGTTTCTGAAATAATGATGGGAAGGCGGGATTTTCCATTAGCCAACATGAGTTTATCTACTGGTGTAGCGGCTTCTGAGCCTACTGTAAACAAATCAAACTGTATTTTTTTCAGTTGTCTTAATACTTCTTCATCTTCAATATGACTTTTTGAAATTCCGATAAATGAATTCAATTCGTCTATATTTCCATAACTGTCTACCCTTGCACTGGCTTTGGAAACTCTTGTTCCGCCATAAAGTGCCGTCTGGCCTTTATCTCCTGTTTTGGTATAAATTTTCATACTACTAAAATACTTTTTTTTGTACAATTTGAAAAGTAAAACGTAGTAATAAATCCCTATTCTATCTGAAAAAATAATTAACTGACATTAGGAGCTAATGTCAGTTAATATTTGCATACGTGGTTTTATATGTTTTGAGATTGCTTGTCCTTTGCTAAGCAAGACAAAGCAAATTCCAATTCCTTTATTTATAGATTAAAAAGTATAATTAACATTGAGCTGAAAAGTTGTTCCGTTAAATCCAAACTGATTAACCTCCCAAGGATATTTGAACCTTCCTCCAAGATCTGTTACTATATCTCCTTTGCTATCTATTACGTCCGGATAAATATTAAATAAATTATTTACGACTCCGGAAATTTTAAGATCCTGAGTGATTTTATATGTTAAAACTATGTCTGTAACTACCTTACCTGAAAATGTCTGATCTTTGGCAGGATCAGTAGCATGCTGCCATGTAACAGAACCAAAATAAGTATTATTAAGGTTAAAATTAAACTTTGAAATGTCATACGAAAGACTAAGAATAGTTTTTGTTTTTGGCCTTGCAGAGATAATTCTGGATTGTTCTTTTCTATCAAAAAAGTTTTCTGAGTACCCATTTTCAGCCAAAATAGGTGGAACAGCAATATTATCTACTATTTTAGTTTCGTTATAATTGAAAGCAGCAATAATTCCCAATCTTCCTTTACCAATGGCGGAAGTATAGTAATTAGCTACAAAATCTACTCCCTGAGTAACTGTATTTACAGCATTGGTGAAAAACTTCAAGGAGGTTATTTTATTATTGTCTAATATTACTTCCACAGGGTTTGTTGTATCCGGATTACCAGGAGCCCCCGTTTTGTAACCAATATCTCCTGAGAAAAGTACTCTGTCTTTAATTTTTATTCTATAATAATCTGCTGTAACAGTAAGGTTTTTAAAAGGTTTCACGGCAAATCCTCCAGTAATGTTAAAGGCTTTTTCAGCATTTAATTTCGGTACCCCAAGATCTGATCTTACAATTTGAGAGTCATTATTAAAAGTACCCTGATTAGCTACAGTATTCCCTGTAATTTTGGTTTGAACATTAGAATAATAAATTTGGTGTAATGAAGGCGCACGGAATCCTGTAGAAACAGACCCACGGAAAACTAATTTATCATCTAACAGCTTATACCTTGCATTTCCTTTCCAGGAAACGTTATTTCCAAAATCACTAAAGTTTTCATACCTCACAGTTCCTCCAAGTAATAAGTTTCTTGTAATATCCCATTCAGCATTCACATAAGCGCCAATATTCTGACGATTTTTATTGACTTCATTCTGAGGCTGCAACCCTGGAAATGATTCTGCACCAGTTCCTATATAGGATGCTTCCTCTCCTGCCTTTGCCTGATAGTTTTCATTGCGTACTTCAACACCAGCTCCTAAAACAAACGTACCAAAATTTCGGTTGATATCTATGTTTCCTATAATATTACTAAACTGATGACCACCTGCTTTAAAACGGGTTGGTGAATTGGCACCCAAAGATGTATTAATGGTATTTCCTACAACATAATCTACTGCATTAGAGCCAAAGGTTGCACTCCCATCAAAACTCCATTTTCCAAACATGCCTTTCCACCCGGAGGTTAAGTTATAATCATAAACATCTGTTTTAAATTCTGGTTGAAATCCATTATAAGGCTGTCCTTTTGGAGTTAATAAACCAAAATCTGAAGTTACCCAATAGGGCGTTCTATACAAACCATAGCTTGTCCCATTCCTGTAAGTTGTTCCTCCAAAAGCATAGAATTTACCCGTTTCACCTGTTGGCAATTCAAAATTTACAAACATATTGGCAACTTTTGTCTCTGGCTGTCCTATAGTCATTCCTAATCCCGGATTGGCTTGCGTCCAGGCATTCTCTACCCCAAAAAGTTCATCTTTTGTAGTAGATCCTGCACGGTTAGTTTTATTTTGGGAAGAATACCCCAATGTAAGGTTCAAACTTCCATTTTTTGCAACTCGGATTCCTGTATTAAAATCTGCTCCGATATTAAAGCCGTCTCCCTCTGAAGTAATACCTGAAAAAAGATTGACTGTACTTTTTCCAACGCTGTTCTTAAGAATAATATTAATTACTCCTGCAATAGCATCAGAACCATATTGTGCAGATGCTCCATCTCTCAATACCTCTACATTCTGTAAAGCGGCAGATGGAATACTTTTCAGATCCGTACCTACCTCACCTTTTCCCGGTGTATCATTTACATAAATTAAAGCACTTTGATTTTTTCTTTTCCCATTCACCAAAACTAATGTTCTGGAAGGTCCTAATCCTCTTAAATCTGCAGGATCAAAATGAGCTGTTGCATCAGAAACGGTTTGCTGTGATGAATTAAAAGAGGGTACAGCATACGTCAAAGCTTTATCAAAGGTAACCTGCCCTGTAGATTTTAGCTGCACAGCTGAAATATTATCGATAGGAATTGCAGAGGTAATTATGGTTCTGGGCTTAGTTCTCCCCGTAGTAACCACAACTTCATCTATATTGTTTTCTTTTACAGTTTCCTGAGCATATGCCATAGTACCGGCTCCGCTTAAAACTAATGCATAGATTTTCTTTTTAAAGATTTTCTTTTTCATGTCAAGTATTAATAATTAAATAAATTTATAAAAAAATTAAATACTAAACATAAAAATAAAATAAATAATAAGAATTATATTCAATAATCAATAAAATATTACTGATTTGCAAAAACAAGAAATAATTTAAAAAGTATAAAATTGCTTATTAATAATCTAAAAAAGAAATACAGTAACAATTTCCTATTCCATATAAAAAATAATTAACTAAAATTGCAAATAAACATAATTTTATTCTTTTTTTTGATAATCAATTTAAATAGATTAAAATGGCATCAGCTATGGCTCTCAATGACCATAAAAATGGCCGGCAAAAGCCGGCCAATCCAAATTATTTATTTACCTCTACATATTGTATTATGGTCTGATTTTTTGGGTTGTAGATAATAGTACTACTGTTTGGGAATCTTTTTAACTTATAATATTCTATACTTTTGTCATTCTTAATATCTTCTAAAAAACCTGTATCAAAGGTATTTTCAGGAAGAAATTTCGAAATAAAACTTATTTTATCAATAAGGCTTTGTCCATCAATTTTGCGGGATGTTTTATCTGACTTACTTTCATCCCTTGTAGGCTGCCCTTCCAAAAGAGGTAATAAGGCAGCGATATCTGCTTTATATTTAAAAATATAGCCTTCAGTACCATTGGGAAATTTGAACTTCTTTCCTTTTTCTTCTGAAACTATACCGGCTCCGGCATTCGGAAAAACTTCACTGAACTTAACATCCTGAGAGTTTGTGAATGAGTTGATAGATTCGCTGACTGTTTTTTTGACTGTTTCCTCTACTGCCTGCTGGGCTTTTTGCTGTACCGTTTCCGTTGTTTTTTGGACGGTCTGGTCTATTTTTTCTTCAATTTTATTACATGAAACTAATGAAAGAACAGTAATAACTGGCAAAATATACTTCTTCATAATTCTAATGATCAATTTCTTTTTTTATTACTATACTTTTCCTTTAACGGAAAAGTAGGTCAAGATATTTTAACAAAGGAATAAAATATTTTTCAGGATCAAAAAATCCTACTGACAAACTGTTGTCATAACCCGGTCTTACCTTTGTTTCAACAATAACAAACAAAAACCATACAATTATGACAACTACAACAACAGCCACAAAACAATTTATGACAACTGAACAATTATTAAAGCACTGGCAAGGGCATAGAAATCTTACAAGAAGAGTTATTGAAGCCTTTCCTGAAAAAGAATTATTTGAATTTTCAATAGGGGGTATGAGACCTTTCGCAAAACTGGCAGTAGAGCTGATCAGTATTGGCGGAGTTGCTTTAAAAGGAATTGTTGAAAAAAATACGGAAGCTTATAATGAGGAGGGCTTTATTCCAAAAACTAAAGAAGATATCTTAAAGAAATGGGATGAAGAAACAGAAGTAATCAATCACTATTTCGGTCAGATTTCAGAAGAGCGTTTCCAGGAAACTTTCAATTTATTCGGACAGTATGAATTCCCGGTATATGAGAATGTTCTTTATTTTGTGGACAATGAAATTCACCACCGTGGCCAGGGATACGTTTACCTGAGAGCTTTGGGAATTGAACCACCTTTCTTCTGGGAGAGATTTTAATACACCAGGAAGGCTATTTTATTTTTAATAACATTCTCAATTTCATTTTATAACCATTTCATCTTTTTGCCTATATTAAACCTCAGCAGTCATGTTGAGGTTTATTGATGTCTTTCCATCATTTTTATCAGCAATTCATTGAGCCTTATCCGAAGACTTTCAGGTTCTAAAACAGTAGCGTAATCGGCAAAAGTAATTAACCATCGGGGGAAGCCATCATTGATCCATTCTGTTTCAAAAGTCAGCTCCACACCGTTGTCAGTTTCCACTTCATTAATCAGTCCATAATATTTTTTTGAATTGACCAGATGGGACATTATTTTTTTATCTACTAATAGTTTTGCAATAGATTTATTTACATTCGATCTTTTACGGTAATCATTCACCTGTCCGTACTCCTGTAAAAAAGGAGTTTCTGTTTTGGAAATCTGCAAAATCCTATCTACCCTAAACTGCCTGAAATCTTTTCTCAAGGTACAGAATGCCATGATATACCAGAAATTGAATTCAAAGAAGACTCCAACAGTTTCAATTGTTCTTTTACTCACCGTAGAATCCACCGTTTTATACTCTATAACGAGCTGAGTTTTCTCTGCAATACTTTCTAAAATAATAGGAATAACATTTTTAAGAGAATCTTCCGGGTGGGCATGAAAATTAAAAACATCAATCTGTTTTTCAATATTCTGAATCAAGCTCTTATCCGAATGCCTCAGTACGGAACGTACTTTCTCCATTGCTTTCTGATAGTGGTTTCCTAAGCTCTGATGAGAAAATTTCTGCATGAGTTTCTCTGCAGTAATAAAGCTCAGCACCTCTTCTTTGGTAAACATCACAGGCGGAAGCTTGTAACCGTCCATCAGGGAATATCCGTTTCCGGCCTCTCCTATAATAGGAATACCTGCATTTTCCAGCGTCTTTACATCACGGTAAATTGTTCTGATGCTGACATCAAATTTCACCGCCAGATCCTGTGCCCTGACAATAGGTTTAGACTGAAGCTGGGTGAGAATAGCGGTTACCCGATCTAATTTTTTAAGATAATGGTCGTTCATATTGCTTCAACAAAGCTAAAATTCTTTTTTGAGGTATCCCATAAAATATAAGAGCTTTTTTACTAATTTTATTTTTTTCAAACAGACTATTCTTATGCCCCATACCCAGTTTATCCAGACCATTGAGAAGATCTTAAAACCAGAAGAGGAAGTGATGAACGGACTTGTTTCCGGTTTAGAATCCAAAACATATAGAAAAGGGGATTTTCTGTTAAAAGCGGATGAAACCTGCAGGTATTTTTATTTTATAGAAAAAGGGCTTGTCAAATTATTTTTTGACAATGGTGACAAAGATTTTATCATGACCTTTTTTGCAGAGAATGCTTTTTTTGCAGAATTAAGCGGCTTTCTCACCAGCCAGCCTTCAAAGTATATGATTGTAGCTGTAGAACAGACTGAGGTTCTCCGCATACATAAGGACATCATTGAGAAACTGTGTAAAAAATACCACAGTGCTGAAACACTGTTCAGTAAATTATATTCCAAAGCTCCGGTGAATATGATGGGAAGAATCAGTGAAATGCTAGAGGACGACGGCAAAAAGCGGTATCACAATTTTCTCAGACAGAGACCTGATCTTATTCAGCGCATCAGTCTTGGAGATATGGCAGATTATATTGGCATTACCCAGGTTTCTTTAAGCAGGATCAGAGCGCAGAAATAGATAACAATATTTGAAAATCTATTGTTTTCTGTCTGCCTTTATTCTGATCACGTCCCTATCCTCTTTTTTTATTACGTTATTTATCATTTGTAAAAAAATTCCGAAAATTTCCGTTCTACATTTGTCACATCATTAATCAAAAAACAAATAGTATGTCACAAAGAATCAACGCATTTGCAATGGGAAACAAAGCGATAAATGCACTTCACAACATGGGATTTCAGGTACAAAACTCATCATTAGACAATACGTTTTTAGAACTCCTTTATTTCAGGGTATCTCAAATGAACGGATGTGCTTTTTGCCTGGATATGCATTCCAAAGAATTAAGAGCAAAGGGTGAAACCGAACAGAGAATATTTCTGGTAAGTGCCTGGAGAGAATGTTCATTTTATACAGAAAAAGAGAAAGCAGGACTACTCTGGGCTGAGTCTTTAACAGCTTTACAGGGTAAAGAAGTTCCTGATGACGTATATTCACAAGTAAGTCATTATTTTTCTGAAACGGAAATAGTGGATTTAACAATGGCCGTCATCGCTATCAACAGTTACAATAGAATCAATATTGCTTTTGGTGCAGAGGTGGGCACTTATCAGGTTCCTGAAAAAGCCCATTGAAAAATGGGTATTGAATAAAAAAACTCAGCTATCCGGCTGAGTTTTTTTATTTAGTTTTCTTTATAAGTATTCACCAGTTTATCCAGGTTTAAACTCCGTGCTGAAGCATCAAAAATCTCACGATAGGTACCATCTTTACTATAAAGTTCATCATGAGTCCCGTTTTCGACCACCCTGCCCTTTTTCATCACATAAATGGTATCTGAATCTAAAATCTGGGATAAAGAATGCGAAATAATAATCACCGTTCTGCCTTCTTTTATGGCATCTAAGGAATTCTTGATCTGCTCTGTGGCTATTGCATCCAAACTTGCTGTAGGCTCATCCAGAAAAATGATAGGTGGATTTTTAAGAAATAATCGGGCAATAGCAATTCTCTGCTGCTGTCCTCCTGAAAGCTGAGTGGCATCATGATTATACTGGTCAGGGAGATCCATAATCTGCTCATGCAGGTAAGCCTTTTTTGCAGCTTCCTGAATTTCTTTAAGATCAGCATTCATATCTCCATAGCGGATATTGTCTTCAATACTTCCCTGGAAGATATGATTTTTCTGAAGAACTAATCCGAGATCACTTCTCAGAAAAGTATTATCAAATTCATTAAGGTTGATATCATCCAACAGGATTTCCCCGGAATCCGGGAGGTAAAATTTACACAAAAGATTAATCACCGTAGATTTCCCTGCCCCACTTAACCCAACCAAAGCGGTTGTTTTTCCATTCTCAATTTTCATGGATACATTATGCAAAGCTTTTGTCCCATTGGGATAGGTAAAATCAACATTTTTCAATTCAAAAACGCCCTTGATCTGTTTTTCTACAAAAGTTCCGTTAGGTTCAGCTTCATGATCTGCATTAAGAATATCAAAATATCCTTCGGCATAGATCATGGCGTCATTCATATCATCATAAATCCTGTGCAGTTGACGGATAGGTGCTGAAACATTATTAAAAAGCATAATATGAAGCATAATAGCCCCGATAGTCATCTGCTGATCCAGCACAAGATAAACCGTTAAAAGAATAATAAGAACGACTCCGAACTGTTCAATAAAGGTTTTCAGCCCATCATAAATAAAGTTGATCTTTCTGGTAAACATCTGGCTTTCCATGAGCTGCATCTGCAGATCATACTGCTTTTTACCTTCAAATTTTTCACGGACAAAACTTTTGATCACCATAATGGAATTAATCAGATTCAAAAGTCCTGAAGTTTTCTTTTCTCTCTGGTTTCTGAGCTGGCGACGCACTCCACCCAGCTTTTTCGCCTGTAGGGAGCTTATATAAAAATAAATGGGAACAATGATCGTAGAAACCATTCCCACATAGACATTCTGCATGTACATTATAATCAAAGCGATAATCGCATTGGAAAAAAGCGGTAAAATATCTATGAAAAAATTCTGGACCAGCTTTGTTAAACTTTCAATACCGCGGTCGATTCTGATCTGTAATTTTCCGGAATCATGGTTTTCATCATTAAAATAAGCAACTTTATAGGTCAAAATTTTATCTATAGCTGACTGGGCGAGAACAGAACTTACATTAATTCTGATCTTTTCCCCGTAAAACTTCTGTCCGAAATTGATAAAAATATTCAACAATTCCTTTCCCAACAAAATAATGGAGATAATGATCAGGATATGGATACCTTCTGTCATGGGATGTGGAAGATGGGTAAGCTTGGTCACCTCATCCACTGTATATTTCAGTACGATTGGGTTCACCTGTGCTGCCAGAGCTCCCAAAAAAGTAAGAAATAATGTGCCATAAATCATGGGACGGTAAGGCCTGATAAATGGAACCAGCTGTTTATAGATCCCGAATAAAGTAACTGTTCTGTTAAAAGGTTTTGCCATAGGAATTATTTAAACTGAAAAACGTACCGTTTCAAGAGAAAAGGTACGTTTTATTATGATTTACAGCAAATAATTCTTTGTTATTCTAAGATTTATCTGATTTCTAAAAGTTGTTTAAGATTGGGATCAGATGCAGGTATTTCATTGATTTCAACACTTTTATCGGAAATCAATGCCAGCCAATAGCCTTCAGCATTTTTAAATACGTAATAAGTAGATGAAACAGGATTTCCTACTGCACACATCGGCCATGAGCCCTCATATGCAGCAAGAAGTTCTATATTTTTGCTCTTAATGATTCTGTGGGTTTTTGTATAAATATAATCTTTATCCGCAAGGAAGGTATTAAATACCCTTACAGAACCTGGATCTATTCCTTTGAGAGTAGTTAATCCTGTATTATAAGAATAAAAATACACGTTGTTTTTATCTTTATAATAGGTATCTTTAATATTTTCAAATGTTTCTGCATCTGCAGAAGTTTTTTTATCATTCCAGTAGACATTATTACCCACTTTTCCCAATAGAAAATCGTAATTGGTTCTGAACTGAACGGAACCATTAATTTTTATCAGATCTTTATTCTTGTTTTTCAGAATATCAATATGTTCCTGAGTTACATAATTAAAAACACTGGCATTATTATGATCTGAATATGCCTGATCTTTATAAAAAATATATCCCGGAATTTCGATGATATCTTTACGGTCTACTGCACCTGAATAATTGAAAGGAATCTTTTTATATAAAACCTCATTGGTCTTAGCATCATAGGAACTAATGTATATCCCGTTTTTATCATAACACAGTGCCTGATCAGCGATAACTCCAAAGCTTGGGGCATCAAATTTTGGTTTGTCTAATAAAGTTTCTGCTAAAAAGACTTTTTTACCATCCATGATAAATGTATAGACATAATCTGTGTTCCATATTTTCAATTTTCCGGCATCTGCTATATCAATGGGTAATATTTGATCCTGATAATAAACATGATTCTTATCTCTAAAATAGAATTTATCCAGTAAAACAAATGTATTAGGATCTGCATCAGGCACTGCATTGCTGTCACTGTAAACATGATTTTTATCTTTAGCAAAATGTTCATTTACAGAAACAAACGAAGCAGCATCTGCACCCCTTACAATAGAAGAACCATGATAGGCCAGGTTTTTATCTTTGGCATAATCTCCATGCAGTTTAATAAAGGAATCAGCATCACTTCCGGAAAGAATATTTTCCCTATTAAGGACGTGATTTTTTGCTTTCTGTAAATACGGAGTAAGATAAGTTACAGGAGTTCCTTCAAAAAATACTTTTTCACCCCTGTCATAAAATCCATTTTTGTCATAACACAATTCCCAGTCAAGAAAAACAATAGTATTGACATCTATATCTTTGACCAGTTTATCATAGTAATAGACCTGATCCTTGTATTGATAGTATTGGTAACTGGAATAATTTCCTTTTGAATCTTTCAGCGAAATAAACTCTGAAGCGGTAAGGTCAGTAAGCTCGGTAAGGTTTTTATAAATCTTAGTTTTGGTCTTCCAGAGATGGCCATTATCAGTTGTCCCTATATATTTAAAACCTAATGTATCTGTTTTTACAAAATTTCCTTCTACAAAAATTCCATCTTTATTTCTGGCCATTTCGTCATAAACTTTATGTACAGAAAAGGATTTCGTATCTGCGCTCGTTACGTGTCTTATCCCTTCGTTTCCCTGAAAGACAATATAATCTTTATTAATAAGATAAACATTAGCTTCCAGATTGGGTGCATCGTAAACGGATAAAACAGGATTCACCACGGGCTTCTTAATAGAAACTATGGTTTGGGCATTTGTTTTTATTGAAAAGATAAGAGGAAATATGAAAATAAGACACTTCATAGACTTTACGAATATTATTTTCCTCAATATTAATCATTACTATATTTAAACTGATCACTGTTATCAGCTATTTTTCAGACAGTTTCAACAAAATTCTCCCACACTCCGCACCAATCCCCAAAATCTTTTTGATCAGGAATATCCCAGCGGATTATCTTTGAAAATTCATGTTTTTTTTAATCTGTTAGAATCCCATATTCATGATCCGGAAAGTCTTTGCTTCCAATTTTTATATTTTCAACAAAATCCCCGATTTTATCCTTCATACATATACGTCGTCAGATAGTGAAGTTCTGATTGACTCGCCTCTTTAGATGCTGCTTCTGCCTGTTCTAAGGAATATTGGCTGTTGATTTCTTTTTTCTGGAAAACAAATGAGTTGTTTGCATTTTTATCCACCACTTCATTAAAGATATGCTCAATCTCAGAATTGGCCAATGAAGCAAAGCTGATATCTTCAAAACCATACATCAGTCTAAGGTCATCAAACTGTTTAAAGTTTTCATCTACAAATCCCTGGAAATGGTTTTTTGAATCAAAATTTCCTGCCCAGATATTGTAGGCATATTTTTTCTTTTTCGGTTTGTCTAAAATACTCTGATAAACGAAGTTTTCTCCAAGGTATGCTTCTCTTACCTGTGGATCATTGGCAAGATCTTCAGGAAGTCCTTCCTTAAGAATTTTACCTTCAAACATGATATAAGTTTTGTTGGTAATAGCCAGCGTTTGCTGTACGTTGTGGTCGGTAATTAAAATTCCGATATTTTTATCAACTAAGCTTCTTACAATTTTCTGAATATCTTCTACCGCAATCGGGTCAACCCCGGCGAAAGGCTCATCCAAAAGAATGAAATTCGGGCTGGTAGCAAGACAACGGGCAATTTCCGTTCTACGTCTTTCTCCTCCGGAAAGAAGGTCCCCTCTGTTTTTACGAACGTGTTGTAAAGAAAATTCTTCGATCAGCTCATCACATTTGATTTGCTGTTCACGTTTTGAAAGTTTGGTCAGCTGCAGTACTCCCATAATGTTTTCTTCCACGGAAAGTTTTCTGAAAACGGAAGCTTCCTGAGCCAGATATCCGATTCCTTTCTGAGCTCTGCGATACATCGCATCAGTGGTGATCTCCTGTTTATCAAGAAAAATCTTTCCTGAAGTAGGCTTAACCAACCCTACAATCATATAAAACGAAGTGGTTTTTCCTGCTCCGTTCGGACCCAGCAAACCAACAATTTCTCCCTGTTGAACCTGTACAGAAACGCCTTTTACAACTTTTTTAGGACCGTATTCTTTGATTAAGTTTTCTCCTCGTAAAATCATAGGGCAAATATATCAAAAATATAAACTCCCTTTATAGCAATATAAACTTATTTACTTTCATAGCACTGTAACTTTTTATAACTTCAAACTACTTATATTGAAAAAAATCAATCATTTAAAAACATTAGGAAATGGAAAATTACGGCTATACAAAAACAGAAAATACACAAAATCAGCAGAACAATATTCCCTATCGTTCGGAAAAGAAACTTCCAGCGGCCATATTAGGTATTCTGGTAGGGTGGCTGGCTCTCAATAAATTTTACCTGGGTTATACCAAAGAAGGTGTTATTCAGCTCGTCCTGAATATTGTTACCTTAGGAGCTGCTTCTATTATCCCGTTTATAGAAGGTATCCTATACTTGTTTATGAGTGATAAACAGTTTGATGATACTTATGTGTATGGAAAAAAAGGCTGGTTATAATATGATATAAAAAAAACACCTCTAGTTTAGACTGCCCCCAAAAAGTTAGACACTTTTTAGGGGCATTTTTTATGGGACAATCAAAATATAGTTTAGAATTTAAAACAGATTGTGTTGTTAAGGT
>NZ_QNUF01000013.1 GCF_003385455.1 Chryseobacterium rhizosphaerae
AATTCCTGATTTTCCCGCTTCAATTTCTTTTACAATTTGAAGCTTTAAACTCAAATTGTAATCTCGCTGTGTACGCTTGACGTACTGGGTTTCTAAATGCTCTTCCATAACGATGCTTTTTTTGTGTATCGATATTTCAGGACTAGACACTAAATAAAATAAAAACCTCTCAGAATTTCTTCTGAGAGGTTTTTTATGCATATTGTTATTTGAATTATTTTCCAAGCATGCCACCCATTCCAGGCATATTAGGCATTTTGCTCATCATCTGCATCATTTGCTTTCCTTGAGGCCCTTGCATCATCTTCATCATTTTACCCATCTGATCGAATTGTTTCATCAGTTGATTCACATCTTCTATCTTTCTTCCTGCACCTTTAGCAATTCTGCTCTTTCTTTGTGTATTAATGATAGAAGGTCTTCTTCTTTCGTCAGGAGTCATAGAGTAGATGATAGCCTCAATATGCTTGAATGCATCATCGCTGATTTCTACATCTTTGATTGCTTTCCCAACTCCAGGAATCATTCCCATCAAATCCTTCATGTTACCCATCTTCTTGATCTGGTTGATTTGCTTAAGGAAGTCATCGAAACCAAACTCATTTTTAGCAATTTTTTTGTGAAGTTTCTTAGCTTCCTCTTCGTCAAACTGCTCCTGAGCTCTTTCTACTAAGGAAACAACGTCTCCCATTCCCAGAATTCTGTCTGCCATCCTTTCAGGGTAGAAAAGATCTAAAGCTTCCATTTTTTCTCCTGTAGAAATAAATTTGATTGGCTTCTCTACTACAGAACGGATCGTTAATGCAGCACCCCCTCTTGTATCACCATCTAATTTGGTAAGCACCACTCCGTCAAAATTTAAAGCTTCGTTGAATGCTTTTGCTGTATTTACAGCATCCTGACCTGTCATAGAGTCTACTACGAAAAGTGTTTCCTGTGGCTTGATGAAATAATGTACAGACTTGATCTCGTTCATCATCTGCTCATCAATCGCTAAACGACCTGCAGTATCCACAATAACCACATCGTGGTTATTGGCTTTTGCAAAATTGATTGCATTTTCAGCGATCGTAGACGGATTAGTAGAACCTTCTTCAGTATAAACAGGAACATTAATCTGCCCTCCTAATACTTTCAGCTGATCAATAGCAGCAGGACGGTAAACGTCACAAGCTACCAATAAAGGTTTTTTATTTCTTTTTGTCTGTAAATAATTAGCAAGCTTTCCTGAGAATGTAGTCTTACCAGATCCCTGAAGACCGGCAATAAGAATTACAGTAGGTTTTCCTGAAAGATTAATTCCTTCCTGAGAACCTCCCATAAGATCTACCAATTCATCATGAACAATTTTGGTCATCAACTGTCCCGGAGTAAGAGAAGTCAGTACATTTTCTCCTAATGCCTTATCCTGAACTCTCTTAGTAAGATCTTTTGCTACTTTATAGTTAACGTCAGCATCTACCAATGCTCTACGGATTTCCTTTACGGTCTCCGCTACATTGATTTCGGTAATTTTTCCACGTCCGGAAATATTATGTAATGCCTTGTCTAATTTATCCTGTAAACTATTAAACATATGTATTGTAAATTATAGGTTTGCAAAAATAAGGAATTTTTAGCATATCTAAAGAGTCTATACACGTAATATTATATATAGAGAAAAAATGATATATATCAAATCGTATTATAATACGATAGAAAAAGTCTATTTTTGTGATCAGCTAAAAAAAAACTTGATATAGTAAGACAAGGTGAAAGTAAATTATAAAATGAAATCTAATCCTAATATTTTAATTGTCGTCCTGTTCTTTCTGACATTTCTAATTCATTTTTCTCTTTGGAAATTTGTTTTTCATCTGGACGAAATTATTATCGTAAAATTTTACCTTTTCCTGAGTGTTATGTTTATGATGATGGTAACACTTCTTATTTTAATTAACAGAGTAGCGCCGGAGTTTTTAGGATTATCGGTGATCGGATTGATCCTTTTAAAATTCGGTTTGATGTACTTAATCAGAAAAAAACTGAACTTTGAAGTCATCCCAGGCTATAAATTTCATTTTATAATCCCATATTTTGTCCTGACAACGCTGCTTACGTACTATGCGATCAAGCTAATTAATCATGATAAAAAACAGTAAAATTATTTATTGAAAATAGAAAAAATATCATATTTTTGCACAACGAAAAAAACCTATCAATGTTTAAGAAATTCGCAGTTTTATTCTACAGTATTTTTGTATTAAACTTAGTGTCTGCACAGCACGGTGAGGTTGCTGCTGGGGCAGCTCCTACCCAAGAGCTTTCAGAAAAAGACAAAGCAAGTAAAGAAAACAAAGAGTTCATCGATCATCACTTATTAGATGCACATGATTTTACATTGATGGTTGATAAAGATGGTCACCACATTGGTTTTCCTCTTCCGGTTATTTTCTATGACAACGGAATCCACGCTTTTATGAGCAACAGTAAAGAAGGTTTCATGCATGGTGAAACTACTGAGGTAGACGGTTCTTATTATAAACTGCACCACGAGAAAATTTTCAAAACGGATGCAGCGGGAACTTTAACACTTGGTGAAGATGGTTTCCCTACTAACGAAAGACCTTTGGATCTTTCTATTACGAAGAGTGTACTTATCCTTTTATTAGTATCAATCTGTATGCTGGTAGTATTTGCAGGAATGGCTAAGTCTTATAAGAAATCTGTAGTTCCTACCGGAGCAGCAAGATTTTTAGAGCCTTTAATCATCTTTGTAAGAGACGAAGTGGCTATTCCAAATATCGGACACAAGTATAAAAGATTTATGGGATACTTATTAACTGTATTCTTTTTTATTCTTTTCCTTAACGTTCTAGGATTGATGCCTTTTGGAATCAATGTTACAGGTAATATTACCATGACATTCTTCCTGGCTATCCTTACTTATCTGATCACAACATTCTCTGCAAATAAAGATTACTGGAAACATATCTTCTGGATGCCAGGAGTACCGGTGCCAATGAAATTAATTATGCTTCCTATTGAATTGTTAGGAACTATTACTAAACCATTTGCATTGATGATCCGACTTTTTGCAAACATGACTGCAGGTCACATTGTAGTAATGAGTTTGATCGGGCTGATCTATGTGTTTAAGAATTTTGCAGCAGGTGTTGCATTCCCATTCTTAACATTAGTGATCTATTTACTAGAAGTATTAGTGGCATTCCTACAAGCTTATATCTTTACGATGTTATCCGCTTTATTTATCGGAATGGCTGTACAGGAGCACGAGCATGAGCACGAACACCACGCAGCTCACTAATTGAAAATTAAAATTATAGTTAAACAAATTTTTTAAAATTATATATTATGGAAATCCCTAAAATTGTAGGTGCTGGTATCGTAGTACTAGGTGTAGGTATCGGTCTTGGTAAAATCGGAGCTGCTGCTCTTGAAGCTATCGCTAGACAACCTGAGCAATCTGGAAAAATCCAAACAGCTATGCTTATCGCAGCTGCCCTTGTAGAAGGTGTTGCGTTTGCTGCTCTATTCGCAGTAAACTAATTAAAATCAAACCATTATCTGTAACGGTTGGTTACAGGTAATGGTTCTTTAAAAAAGTAATAATTATTTATACATTTATATAATGGAATTAATTCATCAGTTTTCATCAGGATTATTTATTATCCAGTCTGTTATTTTTCTAGCATTATTATTTCTGTTAGGTAAATTCGCTTGGAAGCCTATTTTAAAGTCTATCAATGACAGAGAAACTTCTATTGTTGACGCTCTTAATCAAGCTAAATTAGCTAGAAAAGAAATGGAGACCTTAAAAGAAGACAACGAAAGAATCATTCGTGAAGCTAAGATCGAAAGAGATGCTATCCTTAAAGAAGCTAGAGAAATTAAGGACAGAATCGTGGGAGAAGCTAAAGATGCTGCAAAATCTGAAGGAGATAAATTAATCGAAGCTGCTAAGCAGACTATCAACGCTGAGAAAAATGCAGCTATGGCAGATATCAAAACTCAAATTGGTACTTTATCTGTAAACATTGCCGAGTCTATCTTGAAACAAAAATTAGACAACAGCGAAGCTCAAAACGAATTAGTTCAAAATTATTTAAACAAATCTAACCTTAACTAATAATGCTTACATCTAAAGTAGCTAAAAGATACGCACAAGGTTTGCTTGATTTTACAAATGAATCAGGCCAAACGGCTACTGTATTTTCTGAAATGAAAGATGTAGTGAAGATTATGATTGAATCTCAGGATTTAAACAAATTCTTCCTTACTCCTTACATTGATGCAAAAAAGAAAATAGAGGTAGCAGACCAGATTTTTAAAGATTTTTCAGTTTCTTCACTGAACCTGATCAGACTAGTGATCAAGCACGGACGTGAGAATCAACTGAAAAATATCGCTCAGGAGTTCATCAATAAAGTAGAAGATATCAACGGAGTACAGAGAATCACTCTTACTACAGCGACACAGCTTTCTAAAGAGAACCTTGATCAGATTTTAAGATCTACCAACCTGGTAAAAGCAGATTCAAATTTTGATATCAACTTACATGTAAAACCTGAAATTCTTGGGGGATATATTCTAAGAGTAGGTGACCAGCAGGTAGATGCGTCTGTAAAGACTAAACTGAACCAAGTTAAAAAAGATTTTCAATTAAATTAAGAAAAACAACCATACAATGGCAGAAATAAATCCGGCAGAAGTATCTGCGATCTTAAAACAGCAATTGGCCAACTTCGATACTCAATCAAATGTTGAGGAAGTAGGTACAGTTTTAACCATCGGTGATGGTATTGCTCGTGTATACGGGTTAGAAAACGTACAATACGGAGAGTTGGTGAAATTTTCTAGTGATGTAGAAGGTATTGTACTTAACCTTGAAGAAGACAACGTAGGTGTTGCTTTACTAGGTGAAAGTAAATTAGTAAAAGAAGGTGATACAGTAAGAAGAACAAACAGAATCTCTTCTATCAAAGTAGGAGAAGGAATGTTAGGTAGAGTAGTAGATACTCTTGGTAACCCTATCGATGGTAAAGGTCCTATTTCTGGAGAGTTATACGAAATGCCATTAGAAAGAAAAGCTCCTGGAGTTATCTTCAGACAGCCGGTAACTGAACCTTTACAGTCTGGTATTGTGGCTATCGACTCTATGATCCCTGTAGGAAGAGGACAAAGAGAGCTTATTATTGGTGACAGACAGACAGGTAAAACTACTGTTGCAATCGATACGATCATCAACCAAAAAGAATTTTTTGAAGCTGGTAATCCAGTATATTGTATATATGTTGCTATCGGACAGAAAGCATCTACAGTAGCACAAATTGTTAAAACTCTTGCTGATAAAGGAGCTTTAGCTTATACTGTGGTAGTTGCTGCTAACGCATCAGATCCAGTTCCTATGCAGGTATATTCTGCAATGGCAGGTGCTGCTATCGGTGAATTCTTCAGAGACACAGGTAGACCGGCATTGATCGTTTATGATGATTTATCTAAACAAGCTGTTGCTTACCGTGAGCTTTCTCTACTTTTAAGAAGACCACCGGGCCGTGAAGCTTACCCTGGAGACGTTTTCTATCTTCACTCAAGACTATTGGAAAGAGCGGCAAAAGTAATTGCTGATGACAACATCGCTAAGCAAATGAACGACTTGCCAGAATCTCTTAGACCAATCGTGAAAGGAGGAGGTTCATTAACTGCCCTTCCAATCATTGAAACTCAAGCTGGTGACGTTTCTGCATATATCCCTACCAACGTAATCTCTATTACTGACGGACAGATCTTCTTGGAGTCTGATCTATTCAACTCTGGGGTTCGTCCTGCGATCAACGTAGGTATCTCTGTATCGAGAGTAGGAGGTAATGCTCAGATCAAATCAATGAAAAAAGTTTCTGGTACATTGAAGTTAGACCAGGCTCAATATAAAGAATTAGAAGCGTTTGCTAAATTCGGTTCTGACCTTGATGCTTCTACTTTAGCAGTTATCTCTAAAGGAGAAAGAAACGTTGAGATCCTTAAGCAGCCGGTAAATTCTCCACTTCCTGTAGATAGCCAAGTTGCTATGATCTATGCAGGAACTGAGAACTTATTAAGAAACGTTCCTATTAGAAAAGTAAAAGAATTCCAAATTGAATATATCGAATTCCTAAGATCTAAGCACCCTGATACAATGGCTGCAATTAAGGCTGGAAAAATCGATAACGATATTACAAACGTTCTTAAGCAGGCAGCTAACGATTTAGCTTCTAAATATAACTAAAATTAGTTGATGGTTGTTGGTTGATAGTTTACAGAATTTTCTAAAATTATCAACCGACAACTGACAACCAACAACTAACTCAAATTAATGGCAAACTTAAAAGAAATACGAGGCAGAATTACGTCAATTTCATCTACGATGCAAATTACCCGTGCTATGAAAATGGTTTCCGCAGCGAAACTTAAAAAAGCTCAGGATGCAATCGTTATGTTAAGACCATATTCTGAAAAATTACAGGAACTTATCCAGAATGTAAATTCTAGCTCTGATCCTGACCAGGTTTCTGTATATGCTCAGAAAAGAGAGGTTAAAAGAATACTTTTCATCGCTGTTACTTCAAACAGAGGTCTTGCGGGAGCTTTTAATTCTTCTATTGTTAAGGAGCTTAACCTTCAGTTTCAGAACAATTCTCAGTATGAGATTGAAGTTCTTCCTGTAGGTAAAAAAGCATACGATGCTGTAAGAAGAAACCGTTCAGTATATACTAATGCAAGTTCTGTTTATGATAATCTGAACTTTGATGTGGTTGCTAATGTTACTGAAGGAGTAATGAGCAGTTTCAGAGAAGGGAAATTTGACGAAGTTTATGTTATTTACAACAAATTCGTTAATGCCGCTACTCAGGAAGTGACTACAGAAAAGGTTCTTCCTATCTCAATGCCTGAAAGTACAGAAGGAGAGGTAGAAACAGATTATATCTTTGAACCTAACAGAGCTGAAATTCTTGATAATTTGATTCCAAAGTCTATTAAAACTCAGATTTTTAAAGCTATCTTGGATTCAGTAGCCTCAGAACACGGAGCGAGAATGACAGCAATGCACAAAGCTACAGATAATGCCGAAGCTTTGAGAAATGATCTTAAGATCTTCTACAACAAAGCAAGACAGGCTGCAATTACAAACGAAATCCTAGAGATCGTTTCAGGAGCAGAAGCTTTGAAAAATTCATAAAGAATTATTTTAACATAATATTAAGCATCGATCTTATCGATGCTTTTTTTTGTTATTTATATTTTGTATATCTTTGTAGTCAATTAAATTTATACAACTTCTAGATGGACTCGGACATAGTCAGGCTTTTGCTGGCCTTATTTCTTGTATTACTAAATGGCTTTTTCGTAGCCGCAGAATTTTCAATTGTTAAAGTTCGTTACTCACAAATCCAAATAAAAGCCGCAGAAGGTAATTCTATGGCAAAGCAGGCAGAGCATATCATCAAGCATCTGGATGAATATCTTTCTGCTACACAATTAGGTATTACATTGGCATCCCTGGCTTTAGGATGGGTAGGGGAAAGCGCGCTACATCATGTGGTTGAAAGTATCTTCCACTCTTTAAATGTAGATTTGACCCAAACAACAATTACCACAATTTCAGTGGTGACCAGTTTTGTATTAATTACCATTATGCATATTGTTTTCGGTGAGCTTATACCAAAATCAATTGCAATCAGAAAATCAGAAGCTACAACAATGGCAACAGCAGTTCCATTGAGGGTTTTCTATACGGTTTTTAAACCGTTTATCTGGTTGATGAACTTAATGTCAAATACATTCCTAAGACTCGTTAAAATTCACCCTGCTTCAGAACAGGAAATTCACTCTACAGAAGAACTTCAGCTTTTGGTAAAACAAAGTGCAGATAGTGGAGAGATTGAAGAAGAAAACTATGAGATCATTAAAAATGCATTTGATTTTACAGATCATTCTGCCAAGCAGATCATGGTTCCAAGACAGAATATTACCTCAATTGATTTTGAAGAAGATATTAATGAAATGATCAATAAGATCATGGATAGCGGTTATTCTCGTATCCCTGTATATGTAGATTCCATTGATAATGTGATCGGAATTTTCTATACCAAGGAAATTATCAGAGAATTTGTTAAAAGAAAAGGAGATCTTGATCATGATGACCTTAGAGATCTGATGCGTGATGCATTTTTCGTAGTGGAAAGTAAAAAAGTTTCAGATCTATTGAAGATTTTCCAGCAGAAAAAACAGCACCTTGCTATTGTTATCGATGAATTCGGAGGAACAGAAGGGATTATTACGCTTGAAGATATTCTGGAAGAGCTGGTAGGTGAAATTCAGGATGAGGAAGATGACGAAGAAAAAATTGTTGATAAAATAGCAGATAATACCTATTGGGTGCAGGCTACACAGCCTTTGGATGAAATCAATGAATTCCTTCCTAAAAAGCTGCCTCTTTCTGAGGAAAGCGAGTATAATTCATTAGCAGGATTTATCCTTAATGCATTGGCAGAGATTCCTGAAGAGAATCAGGAGTTTGACCTTGAGAATTACCATTTCAAAATTTTGAAAATGAACAATAAGAGCGTAGAGCTTGTGGAATTGGTATATCAGGAACCTAATGCTATAGATAATTTGGCAGATAAAATCGGAGAAGTTTAAAAAACAGCTTACAAATGAATTTTTATAATAGCATAAAAGACTATGAAAATCCAAAACGTCAATATGAAGAAGAAGTTCTCGTTTTGGATGATACGGATGATGTCTATAAACTGGTGCTGCATAATGATGATATTCATACATTTGATTATGTGATAGACAGTCTTATTGAAGTATGCAAGCATACCCTGGAGCAGGCAGAGCAATGCACGATGCTTGTTCATTACAAGGGCAAATGCACCGTAAAAACAGGCTCAATGGATATTTTGAAGCCTATGCATGAAAAATTAATTTCAAGAGAATTAACAAGCGAAATAGTATAATAAAAAACCGGTAATGAATTTACCGGTTTTTTTTATTAAATCCGGAGATGGAACCCGAGTAATAAGCTTTGCATGACAAGGATAGCAGGCTTCCCGGAGAATCTTTCAATTTTTAATCCTTTAATCTTTTAATTTCTCAATATTCTTACATTGCTACATTTTATCTAAAATAGTATATTTGTACCAACTATAAAGAAACAAAAAAGAATGCTTGTAATAGGAATTGCTGGTGGTACGGGATCCGGCAAAACTACAGTTGTTGATAAAATACTTCAACAGCTTGATATTGAGGGAATGAATATCCTCTCTCAGGATAATTATTATCATGATAACCAAAATCTAACCCTGACAGAAAGAGAGGCTCTCAATTATGACCATCCGAAGTCTATAGATTTTGAACTGTTGATAAAACATGTTAAAGCTTTAAAAAATAATGAGTCTATTGAACAGCCCATTTATAGCTTTGTAACGCATTCCAGAACAGGAGATCATGTCACTGTAGAACCTAAGAACGTATTGGTAGTAGAAGGAATTTTAGTTCTTACCAACAAAGAACTGTTGAAAGAATTTGATCTGAAGGTATTTGTTCATGCAGACTCTGATGAAAGATTGATCAGAAGGATCAGAAGAGATACCCAGGAAAGAGGAAGAGACCTTGGTGAAGTATTACACCGTTACCAGACTACCCTGAAACCAATGCACCAGGAATTCATCGAGCCATCTAAAAATGATGCCGATCTTATTATCCCAAATATGAAACAGAATTCCGTAGCGATTGATTTTTTAACTACTGTTATTAAAAACTCGTTGAGAAAACATTAAAAATGGAAGAAAACAACCTTATCAAAGACATTCAGCCGAAATCTGAAACATTGAAGCTGATCCAGAAGTATATCTTGAATAAATATACCATTACAATCTGTATGTTTTTGGTATGGATGGTTTTCTTTGATAAAACCTCATTTCTCGTCATTAATGAACTGAATGGTGAGATCAGTAAATATGAAGATCAGCTGGAGTATTATAAAAAAGAATACGAAAAGAATGATGCTTTCTATAAAAAACTGATGAACAACAAGTCGGAAAAGGAAAAATATGCACGGGAAAATTATTTTATGAAAAAACCGAATGAAGAGATCTTCATTTTGGTTGTTGATAGCGCAAAAGTCGCCAAGAAATAATAAAAGTTGAATAGGATAAGTCAATAATGAAGTCAATTCAATGAGTATGTTAATTCTTTACATTGAAATTCACATGCACGGTAAAATTGACCATTGACAGTTCACATCACAAATACATAAAACTAATGTCAAATAACATACTTCCAAACTGGGAAAACTTAGTCAAAAAACAACTTAAAACAGAGGATATTTACCCTATTTTAGAAAAGGAAAATCTGGAAGGAATAGAGGTAAAACCGTTTTACACAGAAGTTCAGAAACCTCTGGTAAACTTACCTAAAGTTGAAGAAAGTACCCATCTGGTAGCTTCTTACCATGAAAGTCTGGAAGACGAAGTATTTGCATTTTTATTAGACCGGAATGTAGAAAATCTGGAAGAGAAAACAATTTTCGTTAATAATAAAGAACTGGCCGGCCATATCAGCCCAAAAGAAGAAGATCAGTACTTTTCCCTGATTGACGTTTTTAACGAAAAAGATGGAGGTATTGATGATCAGCTGGCAAAAGAACTGTTGGCAAAAGATTTTAAAAGAAACATCTGTGTTGATATCTCATTGCATCAGAATGCCGGAGCAGCCATCTACCAGCAGCTTGGTATTGCCCTTGCTAAAACTAAAGAACTTATAGAAAACTATGGTCCTGAGATTGTAAACAAACTGATTTTCAGACTGGCTGTAGGAGGAAATTACTTCTTTGAAATGGCCAAACTGAGAGCGTTTAAAATTGTTTTCAATCAGCTTTCCAAAGAGTATGGCTTAGATGAAGTTCCCTATATTTTTGCAGAAACCTCTTTAAGAAATAAAGCCGTTTCTGATAATGAAAATAACCTGATCCGTTCTACACTGGAGCTTGCTTCAGCTATGATTGGTGGTGCTGATGCTGTTTTTACCAATAATTACCTTGTAGAAAAAAGCACTGAAAATTCAGAAGAAATTTCTTTTAAACAACAAATCGTTCTGGCCTACGAAAGTATTATCAATGTATTTGAAGATGCTTCCAATGGAAGTTATTATATAGAAGATATTACCAGACAACTGGCAGAGAAAGCCTGGGACCTTTTTGTTGAGATAGAAGATGCGGGAGGCTATCTGGAGCTTTTAAAGCAGGGTGTGGTTCAGAAAAAAATCTATGATCATGCTGTTAAAGAGCAGCAATGGGTGGAAGAAGGAAAAATAAAACTGATTGGCGTTAATTTATATCCCAAATTAGACGTTAAAAAGTCCATTGACGAGTTATACAACGAAAAAGAAATAAAAGCGGTACGTTGGGCAGAAATGTTTGAATAAACTGCTTTTAATCATAAACTATACAGACTTTCACAGATGACTACATAATGATTCTGTGAATTTTTGTATAAGGTTTTAATGTATATAGTGTTGATTGGACGAAGTCTATATTTTCTATATACAATAAATTGAAAAATAAACGGAAATATTAATGGGATATCATCTGTGAAATTTGTGGAAAATAAACTATTAAATCAAGAAGTTCAACATTATATTAATGCCAATCTGCATACAGATTTACATGCATTGCTGTTAAAAAAATCTCCTTTTCCTGAAGTTTCTGCCCAGGAAATTGTACAGCAGATCAAAGGAAGACAGGTGGCAGAGAAAAAGTTTCCTTTTCTCTTAAAAGAAGGGATTATTTTTCCACCACAGCTCAATTTAGAGCAGTCATCATCCGAAAAAACAGCTTTTTATAAATCAGAAATTATAAAGGGGGAAAAATTTATTGATCTCACAAGTGGTTTTGGAATTGATGCTTACTATTTGTCAAAAAATTTTGATGATATTACCTTAGTGGAACAAAATACTGAACTTCTGGAAGTTGTGGAACATAACTGGAGCGTTATAGGGAAGAAAGCAAATTTTGTGAATCAAAAACTGGAGGATTTCTTACTTGAGAATAAAGAGCATTTTGATACCATTTATTTAGATCCGGCCAGAAGAGATCACCAAAAGAATAAAGTTTTTCTTTTGGAGGATTTGTCTCCCAATATCCTTGAAATTCAGGAAAAGTTATTATCTATTTCTAAACAGGTGATTATCAAGCTTTCCCCATTGATTGATCTGAAATACCTTATTTCTGTTGTACCGGATATTTTCAGGATTGATATTGTTGCTTTGAAAAATGATGTAAAGGAAATTGTCATCTTCCTGTCAAATGAAAAAGTAAACGAAATCAAATGCTATTGTGTAAATCTTGAAAGTGGAGAATCACCTTTTAATTTTATGTTTCGGGAAGAAGAAAATGCCCGTTCAGAATATTCTGAACCCGAAAAGTTTATTTATATCCCCAATAATTCCATTTTAAAAGCAGGAATCTTTAATTTGGTCTCAGAAAAATTTGGACTTAAAAAACTTCATCCTAATACCCATATTTATACTTCATCTGAAAAAAAAGAGAATTTCCCGGGAAGGATTTTAGAGATGGAACTGATTGATTCTAAAAGTATTAAAAAGAAATCGCAGTTCAATGTTATTTCAAAAAACCATCCTTTAAAGCCTGATGAAATTAAAAAGAAATATGGTTTAAAAGACGGAGGAGAGTACTACCTTATTTTTACACAATCCAAAAAAGGGAAAATAATTTTAAAATCAGTCTAAAAATGTTGCCGAAAAAAGCAGGATTTCTTAATTTTGGGCAATCAAAAATTTAAGCATGAGAAAATTAGTTATATGTTTAGCGATTGCAACTGTAGCTGTAAGCTGTAAAAAAGTATCAGCAGGAGGGAATAAAGGTACTTTAAAACTTGAAGAAGGAGTAGAGAGATATTCTGATGATGCACAAGGTGGAAAAGCTCATGGTCATGAGGCTGCTGCTGAAGGGCACAAGGAAGAAGCTGCTGCAAAACCTGAAGCTCCAAAAACAGATAGCGCTGCTGCAAAATCTGCTGAAGCTCCGAAAACGGCTGAAGCTCCAAAAGCTGAACACTAATTATAAGTATAAGACGTACAAGTGCCCTGTTTCTACAGGGCATTTTTTATTAAAAAAATGAATGTTGGGAGAATAAGTAATTCGTATGGAAAATCCTGTGTTTTTACTTGGCTCTGAGAGGCATTTTTTTTAATTTTAACAAAATAAATTTTTACAATGCAAGAGACATTAAATTACATTAACGAAAACAAACAACGTTTCGTTGATGAATTATTTGAGTTACTGAGAATTCCTTCCATTTCTGCAGATCCGGCTTATAAAAATGATGTATTAAAATGTGCGGATGTATGTGCAGCGCACCTTAAAAATGCAGGGGCTGACAATGTTGAAATATGTGAAACAAAAGGATACCCTATTGTTTTTGGTGAAAAAATCATAGACAAAAATTTACCAACAGTATTGGTGTATGGACATTATGATGTGCAGCCGGCAGATCCGTTGGAACTATGGAGAAAACCACCTTTCGAACCTTATATTGAAAAAACAGAACTTCACCCGGATGGAGCTATCTTCGCAAGAGGGGCTGCAGACGATAAAGGACAGTTCTTTATGCATCTGAAAGCTTTTGAAGCTATGATGAAGACAAACACTCTTCCATGTAACGTTAAATTTATTTTAGAAGGTGAAGAAGAAGTAGGTTCTGTAAGTTTAGGAGATTTCGTTAATGAAAATAAGGAAAAACTGACGTGTGACTGTATTCTTATTTCAGATACCCATATCTATAGCAATGAACAGCCAACTGTAACAACAGGATTAAGAGGGCTAAGCTATGTAGAAGTAGAAGTGGAAGGTCCAAACAGAGACTTACACTCCGGACTTTACGGAGGGGCTGTTCCCAATCCTATCCATGTACTTTCAAGAATGATTGCTAATCTGATTGATGAAAACGGTCATATTACAATTGATGGATTCTATGATAATGTGGAAGTAGTATCTGATGCAGACAGAGCTGAAATGAACAAGCTGAAAGACAATCCTGAAGAATTCAAGAAATCAATCGGATTAAGCGGTATAGAAGGTGAAAAAGGGTATACAACTCTTGAAAGAGCCTCTATTCGTCCTACATTAGACTGTAATGGAATCTGGGGAGGATATACAGGAGAAGGTGCTAAAACAGTAATTCCTTCAAAAGCTTTTGCTAAAATTTCAATGCGTTTGGTTCCTTATCAGACTCCTGAAGAGATTACCGAAAAATTCACAAAATATTTTGAAAAAATAGCTCCGGAAACTGTAAAGGTTAAAGTTACTCCTCACCATGGAGGAATGCCTTATGTGTTACAAAGTGATACCAAAGAGTTTTTAGCAGCTAAACAGGCTATGGAAACAGCATTTGGTAAAGAAGTGCTGCCGTACAGAAGTGGGGGAAGTATTCCGATCACAGCGATGTTCGAGAAAGTTCTGGGAGCTAAGTCTGTATTAATGGGCTTTGGATTGGATTCTGACGCTATTCACTCTCCAAATGAGCATTATGGTTTGTTTAATTTCTATAAAGGAATTGAAAGTATCCCGTTGTTCTTTGAAAATTATTCAAAATAATAGACTTATTATATCAATATCTCAAGCGCTTCTTTCCAGGAGCGCTTGATTTTTTTATATATCTAAATAAGTTCGTTAAAAAAAAGGATTCACACTTAGAAAATTCCCCATACAAATCTGAAAGACAATGCTCAATTAAACAGGAACCCAATCATTTTTTCCTCTGGTTTACTATGTGGAGATTTATAGTAAAATTGTAAACCGCTTTTGTATCAAACACCTTGCCCTGTTATGTTTTTTAGGGGTTGTAAATTAGTGACAATAATCGGATTTCTGCTTGATGAATGGTATTTTTTTAATTCTTTGAAGTTTTTATTTTTATTCCGAAACTTAAACTTTACTATGAAAAAATACTACTCAATCGCATGTGTCTTACTTTCAGTATTTTCTTTCGCTCAGCAATCTATTTCCTTTGAAGACAGCGAAGGTTTTTTAGCCGCCAATATCCACGGGCAAAATAATTGGATAAGTACTCCTACAGGCGGAAACCCAGCTTATGTTATGAATCAGGTTATTAGTCAGGATTATGCCAGTAACGGAAATGCTTCCCTGAAAATTGTCAAAGAAAATACTTATGGAACCCAATCAGAACCTATCATCGGTGGTTTTTATAATTTGCCGACACCACTTCTGTATACCCTTTTTTCGGTTTCATTTGATATTAATATCTCTCAGCTTGATGGCTCTGTTTTTGGATTCCAGGGAGTTGACAGTATTGCAGAGCAGTTGGTCGTAAGGCTTGATTTTGATAAGACAGGTGCCATAAAAGTTTTAGACAAGGTTTCCGGCTCTTTGGAGCTTGTTTCTACTCCTGAAACCTGGTCTCCAAATACCTGGTATAGGTTTAAAGTTATAGGAACAGCCTCAGATATCAGATATTATCTCAATGACACTTTGATATATACAGGATTGGCTGTAAGCTCACTCAATATAGATCAGCTTCGTTTTGTACATGACAATGCTTTAGGAACAGCTTATATTGATCAGATTAAGATCAATTCCGAGACCATTCTGACGGTTAAAGATGATAAGACGGGCTATCATGCAGTATCATTATATCCTAATCCAACAACAGATTTTATAAAAATAAATACGCTGGATGTAATAGATAAAGTAGAGGTGTATGATGGTGCCGGAAAAAAGATGAATATAGGATTACAGAATAATACAATAGATGTAAAGCACCTTTTACCAGGGCTTTATTTTATGAGCATACAGTCAGGAGATAGAACCTTTACGGAAAAGTTTGTAAAAAAATAACCATTGAAGGCATGATGAAGAATGAAAATAAAATTTAGTAAAAAGTGATATTTTGTTTAAAAAATTAACTTTATGATGTTATTTTAATATTATTTTAATGTGTTTAATTGATGATTTTTAATGCGGTATTTTTATATAAAAACGCTGAATAGTTGATTATTACTTGTTTTTTTTAGGTGTTTGATGTTTTTTTTAGAATAAATATTCTATTTTTGCGTCGAATTAAAAATAAATAATATCATGAAGAAATTTTTACTAGTTGCGTGTGGAGCTGCATTTTCAATTGGAGTTTCAGCGCAAACAGTTTTAAATGAGAATTTTAATGCTTTAACATTAGGGAATTTAGCCACTGATGCAACGGGAAGTTTACCAGGGCAGGGAGGCTTTTATATCTATGGTGGAGTAGGAAGTGATTATCAGGTAGCAGCACTGGATGCAGCCCATGGTAATTCTTTAAAAATTAAAAGTGGTGCAGGGTATGATGATCTTGACAATTCCTCAAATGTGAGATTTGCCTTTAAATCAATCACCACAACTGCTACAGCGGGAAATAATATCCTGAAAGGAACTTTGGATATTTATACAGGACCGGCAACGGGTGCTGGTAAAATCCAATGTGCAATGTATGATGCTGCCGGTGCTGGAATTGTTGGAATAAATTATGATTATTCTACAAAAACCATTAGTGGTATGGGAAGATTAACCCCAGCGGGAAGTACAGCAAGATTTTACAGTATTGGATTGGGATCTGCAACCTATGCGGCTAATACATGGGTATCAGTGTCATTTACATATAATAAAACAACGGGTGCATATTCCTGGACGTATCCTGAAGGAACATTTAATTTCACAAATGCCACAAATCCGGGGTATAGTGTTTCTACCGGTTTAGTCCCGGCTGAGCTTGATTTTGTTTCATCGACAGATGAAGGAAATACTGTAGCAAATGAGGCTTTCGTAGATAATGTTAACGTTATGTATGGAAACTCTGCAACCCTTGGAACTGCGGATGTTTCTGTTTCTGCAAAAGCTCCTGTATCTGTTTATCCTAACCCGGTTTCAGATGTCTTAACCATTAAAGCAGAAGCAAAGATAAATAAGGTTGAAATCTTTGATATGAGCGGTAGAAAAATTAATGTTGACATCAATAATGATAAAGTAAATGTTGGAGGCCTGAATGCAGGAAGCTATATCATTAATATTGAAACCAAAGACGGTAAAACGACAGAGAAATTTATAAAAAAATAATACCTGATAAATCTTAGTATCAGTAAACGCTCCAATTGGAGCGTTTTTTTGTTGTAATCAATTCTGAAAAGTATAAATACTCTTTTATTAAACCAAATTGCACAAAGAATATTAATGAATTTATTAACTAATTTATTCTTTTTCATGCAATTTTATAAGTGAATGGTGTGGTTTTTGGCTTTTTATTGATTATTTTATAAATCTATTATTTTAAATTTGGAATAGAATATAGGTGTACTTAACTTGTTGTAAAATAAAAAATTATGATGAGAAAAATTTTACTATTGAGTGCATTTCTAGGTTTAACTTTATTAAATGCACAGACAGTCGTGTTTCAAGAAACGTTTGATACCGCTGTTGGATGGACCGTAATTGATAGAGACGGGGATACAAGGAACTGGGGGCTTTATACAGGAAGTGCAACTACTGATGGCTGGGGATTTTCTGGGAATGTTGCAGGTTCAGCATCGTGGTTACCAGCTGTGGGAGCATTGACTCCTGATAATTTATTAATTTCACCAGCAATAACACTTCCTGCAACTGGGACTTTATCATTGAGTTTTCTAGTAGGATCTTCTGATTCTCAGTTTTTTGCAGAACATTACGCAGCTTATGTGTTGCCAAGTAGTGCTACAGCATTTACAGGTACTGAGACTCCTTTGATTGAAGGAACTGTAACAGCAGGTAAAACAGCAATAGCCAAAACGGCAACGATTCCTAGTAATCTGGCTGGCCAGAGTGTAAAACTCTATGTTAGACATTTTAATACTAATGATCAAAACCTTTTGATAGTAGACAATATTAAAATTACACAAACAGGAACACTGGGCACTGCTGAAAATAAGATATCTAAGGTTGAGACCTCTCTATATCCTAATCCTGTATCCGATGTTCTTACGATTAAATCTAAAGAAAAAGTAAATAAAGTGGAAGTTTATGATATCAGCGGAAGAAAAGTAGTTGCAGATCTAGACGGAGATAAAGTAAATGTTGGAAACCTGAATGCGGGAAACTATATCATTAATATTGAAACGAAAGAGGGTAAAACGACAGAGAAATTTATAAAAAAATAATACCTGATAAATCTTAATCTTAATAAACGCTCCAATTGGAGCGTTTTTGTTATATAGTATAGTGTCCTTTGTATACAATTTAATCATGCTTTTATGATGGTGAGCACGCTGAAATTAAAAACTTTATAATATGTATAGAGAAAATTATCAACTCATAGTATATCACTGTTTTATTATATAATGTATGAAGATATTTTTTTCTTTTCACGGGTTGTGTATTAAAATTATTCTATATATTTTTATAATTAAAGAAAAAAATTAATAACATGAAAAAAATAACAGTAATTTTATTCGCGCTATTGGGTGCGAATTCTCTATTTTCTCAACAATGGACAGGTAATAACACGAATACGGATCCTATTTACAGAGGAGGTTCTGTAAGTGTAGGGACAGCTCAATCTTATGATAAATTTACTGTAGGTAAAGGAAATTTAAGAATGGTAGATGGAGCTGTTAAATTTGGTTATTTTACACCGGGAATAGGAGTGAATCATGATTCTTATTTTACTATACAGAATTTTAGAAGTCTATCGGGTTCTAACGCTAATGGACTTTATATATATCCATCTCACTCCGGTTTAAGCCCAATAAATGATGTTCCTTCCGAAAGCAAGGTTTTCTTTGTTTCTTCTACCTCTAAAATAGGGATGGGAACCAATACTTTGACCTGTGTAGACTGTGACGACTATCGTTTGTTTGTAAAAGATGGTATTAAAACTGAGAAATTAAAAGTTGAAATTGCAGCTAATAACGGCTGGGCTGATTATGTTTTTGCCAAAGATTATAAACTGATGCCTTTAAAAGAATTGCAGGCCTATATTGATGATAAAGGACACCTGCCGGAAGTGCCTACTACGGAAGAAGCTATCAAAAATGGTATAGAACTTAAGGAAATGAATATTCTTCTTCTTAAAAAAGTAGAAGAACTGACCTTGTATACATTGCAACAGCAGAACCAAATGGAGAAGCAGCAAAAGTTTATGGATGAACAGAATAAGCGTATTGAAATCCTGGAGAAAAAACATGTAAATAATTGATCAACCAACTAAGTATTATTTATGAAAAAACTTTTTTTATCAATGGGCTTGGTTGCCTCATTTCTGGCATATGCCCAGGGTGAAAACAATAACTGGTACTTCGGTTATCAGGTAGGAATTAATTTTTCAGGGAGTGCTCCTCAGTTTGTAAATGGCAGTGCCATGAATAATTTAAATTCATCAGCAACAGTAAGTGATAGTAGTGGAAATTTGTTGTTTTATAGTGATGGGGGTGAGGTTTGGAACAGAGAACATCAGATAATGCCTAATGGGCTTATTGAGCATGGTGGGCGTCAGCTGGCTACTGTAAAGCATCCTACGAATCCTAATTTATATTATATTTTTGCAGCAACATGGATGTATAATAATGGGGTAATCCGGTATTCAGTAGTTGATATGTCTTTGGGAGGTATCGGATCAAACGGGCAGCCCTTGGGTGATGTCGTGCAAAATCTTATAAAAGTTCCTGTTTTAGATGATCAGGGAAATGAAATTAATGATGCGAGAGCAGTAACAGTTGTTCCACACGGAGATGGTAATTCTTATTGGGTTTTAGTAACTAATGGGAAGAAATTATACGCCTATCGCCTAAGCAGTTCAGGATTAAGTACAACGCCGGTTGTGAATGATTTAGGTACTTCAGGTTTTTTAACCGGTTATGACGGAATTTCTATGAAGGCCTCTCCTGAGATAAAGAGTTCATGTAATTATTCACACTTTATATGTATAAACAATTCCAATCCCGGTACAAAAGAAAACGAAGGAATGGTACGCTCTTTTGATAATTTTTCAGGATTGATTACTACAGATTACAATTTGTCTATTGCAGGAACAGATGCTTTTAATGCCGAATTCAATCAATATGCTAATATACTGTACGTAAGTGGTTATTATGGAGTTGGGAATACTACTACCTTCTATGCTGTAGATCTGCTCAATTCTACGAATTCCAATGTGGTATACACTCCAATTTATAACGGAATGTGGGGAACAGGTGGTCTAGGTTATCCCAGTACTATCCAAAGGAACTCGAAAGGAGATATTTATTTTCATATGGTTAACTATAATGCAGGACAAAGTCTGAGCCAAATAGTAAATCCCGATGTTTATGGGCAAAGTTCAATTAATCTTAACGTCCTGAATTATCCTAGTGCTATGATTTATGTGGGAGCTTCCAACAGCTTTCCTCAATTACTTCCTACACTTTCAAAAAGAACAGGTACTTGTGTTACGTCATATGATTTAACTACTGCCGAGATGCATAATACACCTTATACTTATCATGCAAGTAATACCATTACTACACAGCTCAATTATAAAGTGAATTCAACTCAGAATATCACGATGAAGGCAGGAAATAGTATTAGTCTTCTTCCTGATACTTATATCGAGAAAGGGGCTCAATATTTAGCGGAAATAGAAGATTGCAGATGCTCGGGAGGTGAGGTTGAGGCAAAAAGTCAAAACTTAAAAGATAATATGCGTTTGAATTTAAGGAATATACAACCCGATAAAGCAAATGATAAAAAGGAACTTATTACAAAAGTGAAGTTATTCCCGAATCCGGCCTCGGATATTCTAAATATTCTCACTTCTTCAGATATTAAAAATATTTCTGTTTCAGATGTATCAGGAAAAGTAATCAATGTAAAGCTAGACGGCAATAAGATTGATATAAAGAATTTGCCGTCAGGAAATTATATTCTTAGTATAGAAACAAAAGAAGGAAAAACCAGTCAGAAATTTATAAAAAAATAATACCTGATAAATCTTAGTATCAGTAAACGCTCCAATTGGAGCGTTTTTGTTATTTTAGAGAATTAAATTTTTTATGCTATGTCAGAAAATAAAACAGCTTATATAACAGGAGGAACTAAAGGAATAGGCTTTGGGATTGCGAAAATATTGCTGGAAAATGGTATCTCGGTGGCATTTTCAGGAAGAAAAAGAGATGATGTTCTGAAAGCTGAAGAAGAGCTTAAGCAGTATTCTGAAAATGTGTTAGGGATTGTTTCTGATGTAAGAAGCCTTGAAAGCGAACAGGAAGCTATACAATATACTTTGGAAAAATTCGGTAGACTGGATTTTGTTATTGCCAATGCCGGATTAGGTATTTTTAAGCCGGTAGATGAGCTGACAGCTGAAGAATGGAATGATATGATAGAAACCAACCTTACCGGTGTTTTCTATACCCTAAAAGCTTCTGTTGAAGAACTGAAAAAGACAGAAGGTTATTATATTACCATTTCAAGTTTGGCAGGCGCTAACTTTTTTGAAAATGGAACAGGTTATAATGCTTCAAAATTTGGAGTCGTAGGATTTACTCAGGCAGCAATGATTGATTTAAGAAAATATAATATTAAATCTACCGTCATTATGCCCGGATCAGTGGCCACTCATTTTAACGGAAATACCCCATCCGAAAAAGACAGCTGGAAGATTCAGCCGGAAGATATGGGAAATCTTATATTGGATATTTTAAAGATGAATCCTAGAGTTTTACCAAGTAAAATAGAGTTTAGAGCAACAAAACCAGGAAAGTAAATACTTCTAATGTATTGAATAATAATTTAGTAAGTATTATGCATGCATAATATATTTTTTATTTATATTAGCAAAAATTAATTCAAACAAAATCTCTGCATAAACCGTTGTTGGTTTTGTGCGTAAAAGGGAAAAAATAAAATAGTACACATGAAAATATTAGTTTGTATTAGTAGTGTTCCGGATACTACTTCGAAGATTAACTTTACAGCAGATAAATCTGCTTTCGACAAAAACGGAATTCAGTGGGTAATTAACCCTTTAGATGAATTTGCGTTAACAAAAGCGGTTAAGCTTCAGGAATCTCAAGGAGCTACTGTAACTGTAATTAACGTAGGAGACGCTGCTACAGAACCGGTAATCAGAAAAGCTCTGGCGATTGGTGCAAATGATGCTGTAAGAGTAAACCTTGATCCTAAAGACAGCTATTCTACAGCGAAAGAAATCGCTGCTGTAGCTCAAAACGGAGGATATGACCTTATCCTTTGCGGGAAAGAATCTATCGACTATAACGGTGGTTCAGTTCCGGGAATGGTTGCTCAATTGCTAAACCAGCCTTTCGTTAACGCGTCAGTAGGATTAGACGTGAATGGAAGCGAAGCAACTGCTATAAGAGAAATTGAAGGAGGAAAAGAAACTATTTCTGTAAAGCTACCGGCAATTATTGCAGGTCAGAAAGGATTAGTAGATGAAAAAGACCTTATCATTCCGAATATGAGAGGAATTATGTCTGCAAGAACAAAACCTTTACAGGTAGTAGAACCTACTTCTTCTGAAGTGAAAGTTCAGGGAGTATCTTATGATAGCGTTCCTCCAAGAGCTGCTGTAAAAATGGTTTCTCCGGACAATTTAGATGAGTTGGTAAGATTACTTCACGAAGAAGCTAAAGTAATCTAGTATTGAGGTAGAGGCAAAGTTTGGGTCCCACTCAATCCTTAGCCTTAATCTAAACCCTTATTTTAATCTTTAAATTATTTTAAAAATGGCAGTATTCGTATACGCAGAAAATATAAACGGAGTTTACAAAAAAGCAGCTTTTGAAGCGGTTTCTTACGCTAAAGCTGTTGCTGATAAAGCTGGAGATACAGTGACAGCAATCACCGTAAACCCTACTGATTCTTCAGATTTATTATATAAGTATGGAGCATCTAATGTAATCAATATCAAAGACGAAGGTCTTAAGAGCTTTTCAGCAAAAGCATATGCTCAGGCTGTAAGTGAAGTATTAGACGGAAATATTATCGTTTTCCCTCATACTACTGACGCTTCTTCAATTGCTCCAATGCTTGCAGTAATGAAGAACTATTCTTTACTTACTAACGCTTTGGAAGCTCCCGAAAGTCTTTCACCTTTCCAGGTAAAAAGAAAAGCATTCTCAGGAAAAGGATTTATGCATGCAAAAGCTGAAGGAAACGGAGTTATTGTTACTGTTTCTCAGAACGCTTTCGGAGTAAAAGAAAATGCTGTATCCGGTTCAGAAGAAGTGAAAAACCTTTCAGTAGCTAACGAAGATACTAAAGTGATCTCTCACGAGCAGAGCTCAGGGAAATTAGACCTTAAAGAAGCAGAAGTTGTAGTTTCTGCGGGAAGAGGTATGAAAGGACCTGAAAACTGGGGTATGATTGAAGAGCTGGCTAATGTTTTAGGAGCTGCTACAGCATGTTCTAAGCCTGTTTCTGATATTGGATGGAGACCTCACACAGAGCACGTAGGACAAACAGGTAAAGCTATTGCACCTAATCTTTACATTGCTGTAGGGATTTCGGGAGCTATTCAGCATCTGGCTGGAGTAAACTCTTCAAAAACTATTGTTGTCATCAACAGTGATGCTGAAGCACCTTTCTTCAAGTCTGCAGACTATGGAGTAGTAGGAGACGCTTTCCAGATTATCCCTGCACTAACAGAGAAAATCAAAGCATTAAAAGGATAAAAATGAATGGAAAATAGCCTGGGAGCTCTGCTTGTTAATAGTAATAATTCACTTGCAGCGTAACCCTAACTATTGACCATTGATCGTCATACACAATACAATAAAAGCTCGGCTTTCCGGGCTTTTATTTTTGTGTGAAAAAGTAAAATCACAATAAAAAATTAATCTATATTTGTAGCTATGGATTATAAGCAGCTAATTATTCGCGGAATATCGTATAGTCAGACCCAATCGGGGGCTTACGCATTGTTATTGGAGCATGAAGAAACACACATAAAATTACCTGTTGTTATAGGAAATTTCGAAGCCCAGTCTATCTCTTTAGGACTGGAAAAAGATATTCATCCGCCACGTCCTCTTACCCATGACTTATTCACAAAATTTATAGTTTCTGCCAATTATGAATTGGTTTCTGTTATTATTTATCAGATTGTAGATGGTGTTTTCTTTTCAAACATCAATTTTAAAAGTAAAACGACTGAGGAAGAATTAATCCTTGATGCCAGAACTTCTGATGCTGTTGCAATGGCAGTAAGATTTGATGCGCCTATTTTTACGACCCAGCAGGTCTTAAACGAAGCCGGAATTTTACTGGAACTGGAAGATGTAGCAAAAGAAGAGCAGGGCTTTTCAGAAACTGTGCAGAATGAAGACAACTTAACATCCCTTTCTATGGAGGAACTTCAGAAATTATTGGATGATGCCGTTAGAGAAGAAGATTATGATACTGCTCTTGAAATTCAGGAAGAAATTAAGAGGAGGAAAAAGAAAATTGATTAAAAGAGATACTTTATATAAACTATGAATTTAAAATTACGACTGACCATCCTCAGTTTTCTCCAGTTTTTTGTCTGGGGAGCATGGCTGATTACGATGGCTAACTTCTGGTTTGGCACAAAACATTGGGAAGGAACACAGTTTGGAGCTGTCTTCGGAACAATGGGAATTGCTTCCATATTTATGCCTACCATTACTGGGATTATTGCTGACCGTTGGGTAAACGCCGAGCGTATTTTCTCAGTTTTGCATATCCTTTACGGGGCTATTCTTTTCATTTTGCCGCATTCTGCTGATCCTAATTCTTTCTTTTCGGTGATGCTTGTGGCAATGTGTTTTTATATGCCTACCATTGCCCTTGCCAACTCTATTTCCTACACCATCCTTAAAAACAATAATTTGGATGTAGTAAAAGATTTTCCACCAATTCGTGTGTGGGGAACTATTGGTTTCATTGTGGCTATGTGGATTACAAATCTTACAGGGAATAAAGCAACTGAAGGACAGTTTTATATCGGAGGGGCAATAGCAATTGTTTTAGGAATCTATGCCCTTACTTTACCGAAATGCCCGCCACAAAAATTAATAGACAAAACAGCTCCTTTATCTGAGCAATTAGGGCTTAATGCATTTAAGCTTTTTGGGAACTATAAAATGGCTTTGTTCTTTTTGTTTTCAATGCTTTTGGGAGCAGCACTTCAGCTGACAAATGCATATGGTGATGTATTTTTAAGTGAATTTGCCCATTTTCCAAAATATGCAGATTCATTTGTAGTACAGAGATCTACTATTATTATGTCTATTTCTCAGGTTTCAGAAACCCTGTTTATCTTGGCAATACCTTTCTTCTTGAAGAAATTTGGAATTAAAAAAGTAATGTTAATGTCTATGCTGGCATGGGTGTTAAGATTTGGATTCTTTGCCTATGGTGTTCCGGATGGCTATGGATTATCATTAATCATCCTTTCTTGTATTGTATACGGAATGGCTTTTGACTTCTTTAATATCTCAGGATCTCTTTTTGTGGAGACCACTACAGATAAGAATATCCGTTCTTCTGCTCAGGGGTTATTTATGATGATGACCAATGGATTTGGAGCTGTTTTTGGAAGTTATATTGCAGGGTGGGCTATAGATAGATTCTTTACCCATAAGTTTACCACTGCTTCAGATCTTTCTGCGTACTTGGATACAACAGCTGACAATCCTACTTTCCTGGAGATTTTAAAAACAAGTTTTAATGCAGTTGTGAATTCTGATGGAACGCTTTCTTCAGTGGTTATGGTGAAAGACTGGCAGCAGATATGGCTTTCTTTTGCTATTTATGCCTTAGTACTTGCTATATTTTTTGCTATACTGTTTAGACATAAGCACAATCCGGAAGAGCTGTCTTCAATAAAACATTAATTCAATTAATCATAAAAAATAAAAATTGCACTTTTGTCATGAAAGTGCAATTTTTTATTAAAGACCTTTTAGGGAATAAGTTTGGTTCCCGTAAACTGCTAATCAGGGATGAAAATTGCATGATAAATTACAATTTTAATTTTCTCTTTTGATAATAAAAATACCATTTTATTATTAAATAGATATTTTAAGCAAAGAATATTTGTTATTAATTATTGTTTTTATGTGAATGTTCTGTTTTTGAAATACATCATTTGGAAATGTGTTTTTTTTCGTATTTTGGCACTTTAGTAAATATGAAAAACATTCAGTTATTAGGACTTTTATTAGTGGTTATAGGGAGTTTTTTACCTTTGGTACATGTACCTATTATCGGAAATTGGAACTATTGGAAACTTGACCACTATTTAGCCATCACGTGCTGGCTTTTTGCAGCATGTGCCGTCTTTGGAATCGTAAATAACAATACGAAGATCGTAAGGTTTTTTGGTATTCTGCTGATCCTATTCTTTATATTCACATTGATCGCAGTGAAAATGCAGTCTTTAGATTATTTCAGCTTTTTACCTTTTAAATCATGGAGAGAAACCTTTGCAGGGGTCGTAAAACTGAAATGGGGCTGGGGAGTAGAGTTTCTGGGAGCCTTACTGATGATCGCCGGAGGAAGGAGTAAAAAAGTAAATAATAGAACACAGATATGAGATTTTTTAAAATTTTTCCGGTAATGATGATATTACTGGGTGTTTCACAGGTTAAAGCTCAGAGATTTGAACTGAAAAAACCGGATAACCCGGCCAAATGTGCCAGTATAAAAGAAGGAAGATTCGTTCGCGTAGACTATCCTGCCGGAATTTGGAATATGACCATTAAAGACAATGTTCAAACGGAATATTTTAATAATGGTAAAGAATATATAAAATCATCGCTTGTTTTTTTGAATGACTGTAGTTATAAAGCCATAGTCATAGAGAAAACAGCTCAAAATGATCGCATAAAGGTTGGTGATGTCTTCAGCAATATCATTACGAAGACTCAGGACAACTATTTACAAATACAGACACGTATCGGGAACTCTCAGATAGAGCTGATATATGCAAAAGCAAAATCAAAATAAAATTATACACATGAAAGAAGTATTCATTGTTTCCGCAGTAAGAACTCCGATGGGGAGTTTTATGGGAAGCTTATCAACAGTTCCGGCTACAAAGTTGGGAGCTACTGCAGTAAAAGGAGCATTAGATAAAATTGGTCTTGATCCTAATAATGTTCAGGAGATCTATATGGGGAATGTACTGCAGGCTGGAGAAGGTCAGGCACCAGCTCGTCAGGTAGCTTTGGGAGCGGGTCTTTCAATACATACACCTTCTACTACTGTAAATAAAGTTTGTGCTTCAGGAATGAAAGCTGTAACAATGGCTGCACAGGCTATTAAAGCAGGTGACGCTGAGGTAATTGTTGCTGGTGGTATGGAAAATATGTCTTTAGTACCTCATTACTATAATGCAAGGGTAGCTACAAAACTGGGTGATATCAAAATGCTGGATGGTATGGTATTAGACGGTCTTACAGACGTATACAATAAAGTACATATGGGAGTATGCGCAGAAAAATGTGCTGCTGACTATAATATTACAAGAGAAGAACAAGATAATTTTGCAGTAGAATCTTATAAAAGATCAGCAAAAGCCTGGAGCGAAGGGAAATTTAATGACGAAATCGTACCGGTTTCTATTCCTCAAAGAAAAGGAGAACCTATCATCTTTGCAGAAGATGAAGAATATAAAGCTGTGAATTTCGACAGAATTTCAACGCTTCCTACTGTATTCAAGAAAGAAGATGGTACGGTAACGGCTGCTAATGCTTCTACATTAAATGACGGTGCTTCAGCTTTAATTCTTGTTTCTAAAGAGAAAATGGAAGAATTGGGGCTTACACCTCTAGCAAAAATCGTTTCTTATGCTGATGCAGCACACGAACCTGAAAACTTTACAACAGCTCCAGCAAAAGCATTGCCTATTGCTCTTAAGAAAGCAGGATTGGAAGTTTCAGATATTGATTTCTTCGAATTTAATGAAGCTTTCTCTGTAGTAGGACTGGCTAACAATAAAATTTTGGGATTGGATGCTTCTAAAGTAAACGTAAATGGCGGTGCTGTTGCATTGGGACACCCACTGGGAAGTTCTGGTTCAAGAATTATCGTTACATTGATCAACGTATTGAAGCAGAATAATGCAAAATATGGTGCTGCAGCTATCTGTAATGGTGGTGGTGGTGCTTCTGCAATCGTGATTGAGAATATCTAATATTCTGTATAGTAATACATTACCATTAAGGAATGGATAATTTTTTTAAAAACTTATTCATTTCTTAATGGTTTTTCTATTTTTGTGCTACTAATATTTAATTGAAATGTCTGAAACTGAGAATCGACAGCCTAAAAACATAAAAAATAATCCAAAGATTATGAAAGCCTGGGCAGTATATGACTGGGCCAATTCTGTATACTCTTTGGTTATTACTTCTACTATTTTTCCTATCTATTATTCTATTCTTACCACTGCGTATGAAAAAAAGGAATATGTAGCAGAAACAAAAAAGTGGATTGATGTTCCGGTAAGGCACATGATCAAAATTTTTGGAGAAGAATATCAACCGGATGCCGTGTATGGATATTCTTTAACGATATCATTTTTTGTAGTGGTATTGCTTTCTCCATTTTTGTCCTCATTGGCTGATACCATTGGAAATAAAAAATCATTCCTGCAGTTTTTCTGTTATCTGGGAGCTACCTCATGTATGGGATTAGCGATGTTTACAGGAATGCACAATGTATTTCTGGGCCTTCTTTTCAGTATAACCGCCAGTATAGGGTTCTGGGGAAGTTTGGTCTTCTACAACTCATTTCTGCCTGATATTGCCACACAAGATAAACAGGATGCTCTTTCTGCAAAAGGATATGTATATGGTTATCTTGGATCTGTAGTCTTGGTAGTAATTTGTTTAATATTAATCCAGGTTTTTGCAAAAGGAGCAGCTCAACAGTTATTATTTACAAGAATAAGCTTCTTACTGACCGGGGCATGGTGGTTCGGTTTCTCTCAGTACACGTTCAAGCATCTTCCCCAATTTGGAGATGTGAAAGATAAATTACCTAAGGACCTTGTCTTGTTAAACTATAAAAACATCTTTAAAAAGCATGAAGAGCAGGGAGGTTTTTTTGAGGTATTAAAAGACAATATGAGCTTTTATAAAGATATTGCCAAAGAAAGTTTTCATGAATTGTTTAAAGTGGGTGGAGTTCTTTTTAAAGACAGAAACCTTAAATTCTTTTTATCAAGTTTCTTCTTTTATAGTGTAGGAATGCAGACCATTTTCCTGATGGCAACATTATTTGGGAAAAGTGAGATCAACCTGGCACAGGATAAACTGATCGGTACCTTATTGGTGATTCAGATTGAAGCCATCATAGGAGCTGTAATATTCTCAAGGCTATCCAAAAGAATTGGTAATAAAAATGTAATTTCCATTGCTATCGTATTATGGATTGTAGCCTGTCTGTGGGCCTATTTCCTAAATAAAGAAAACCCTACAGTGGAATATCAGTTCTACGGTGTTGCTGCAGTAGTAGGATTGGTAATGGGTGGTCTTCAGGCCATGTCCAGATCTACTTACTCGAAACTGCTTCCGGTAGACTCTATGGAGAATACCACTTATTTCAGCTTTTATGATGTATTGGAGAAAATTGCGATTATCATCGGTACATTTATCTTTGCCACTCTTATTGAGCATTTCAACAATATGCGTATCGCAGCTTTATCAATGACTGTATTCTTTGGAGCAGGGCTCGTATTGATCCGCTTCCTGAAGGTTACCATGCGAAAAGAGAGAGATACCTTATAAAAATATAAAAGACGTTAATTTTAACGTCTTTTTTTTATAATTTAATTTACGGATTACGATATTTTAAAATATTATTAGAAATTAGCATTAATTTTTCACTACGTTTTGATTTTTTTTGTTTATTTGCTGAGTGAATAAAATTATCAAAATCATGAAAAAAGTTCTATTGATTTGCTTCATGCAATGTTTTGTTTTGGGGTTTTCCCAGAAATTGAAACCGGTTGCTCAGAAAATTTCGGAATATCATAATGGTAAAATAGAGTCTAAAACGTATGACCTGTTTGAAGTTAATAACAACACGGATAAGCTGGCAGAATACAGAAAGTCTGCAACAGATATTAGTGTTATTTCCCTAAAATCTTCCGAGCTGAAGAGACTCGTTAATGACAAGCCTGACCTTATTGAAATTACATTTCCTTTTGCCGGAGGACGGCAGATTACCGTAGAAATGTATAAAAATCAGATTTTCACCAACAGTTTCAAAGTGGTTACCAATACCGGGAAAACAGTCAATTATACTCCGGGAGTTTATTATCAGGGAATTGTAAAAGGAAATAATAATTCCATTGTGGCCTTTAGTTTTTTTAATAATGACGTTGTAGGAGTAGCTTCTACCCCGGAACTGGGAAATATAGTCGTTGGAAAAGCTAAAAATTCTGAAGATTTTGTAAGCTATTCAGACTCTAAATTGACAGGGACAAACCCTTTTATCTGTGGTGTTGATGAATTGAAAGAAAACAATGATCAAAAAATATCATACGATCCGAATGCAAATAAGAATACAACATTAACTCAGAATTGTGTTCGGGTTTATTATGAAGTTTGTTTTAAGCCCTATCAGAATAACGGTTCCAATACAACAACCGTTACCAACTGGCTTACAGCTATTCATAATAACATTGCTACGTTATATACCAATGACGATATAAAAACAGCCCTAAGCGAGATCTATATCTGGACTACCCAGGATCCTTATACAGGAAGCCCAAGCAGTAATTTAAATAAATTTTCAGCTGCCAGACAAACTTTTAACGGTGATCTTGCCCATTTAATTAATACTCCGAGTACTACAAGTATTGCTTTTCTGAATTCCCTGTGTAAAACCTACGCACATGCGTATTCCGGGATTTCTCAGACGTATAATAATGTGCCGGTATATTCATGGACTATTCAGGCGATGACTCACGAAATGGGACACGGCTTAGGGTCTCCGCATACTCATGCTTGTGCGTGGAACGGAAATAATACTCCCATTGACTGGTGTGGACCCACAGCAATGCCTTCCATCATAAACAGCGAAGGACTTACATGTACCAGTAATGTTCTGCCACCATCAGGTACCATTATGAGCTATTGCCATCTGATGTCAAACATCGGGATTAATTTCAGTAATGGTTTTGGTACCCAGCCGGCAGCTTTAATTAGAAGTACAATAGACTCCAAACCATGCCTTGGTACCAATTGTACAACATCATGTGTTCCAAGTATTTCTTCTATAGCGCCCACTTCTACTACACAGAATTCTGCCAATATGTTCATTACGGATGCTATATCTTCCTCATGGAAGTATAAAGTTTCTAAATTGGATGGAACTAATGTGACTACAGGAAATACAAACTCTCCCTCTTTCAGTATCGCAAATCTACAGCCGGGAACATACTATAAAGTTGACGCTGTAGGTCCATGTGCAAATGAAACATATTATCAAAAATCAGGTCTGGTTCTTACCGATGCAGATTGGTGTGGAGGAGTGCCGTTTACAGATACGGGAGGTTCTGCCGGAAGTTATAAAAACAATGAAGAACTGGTAAAAACATTTTATCCTGCCTCAGGTTCCTCTATGACCATGACATTTACAGCATTTGACCTTGAAGAAGATTATGATTTTATGTATGTGTATAATGGGCCTTCTACGGCTTCACCAGTATTTGCTAATGGAAATAATCTGACAGGAAATACCGTTCCCGGTCCGTTTACATCAACAGATCCTTCCGGTGCTATAACTGTAAAATTTGTTTCTGATGCAGGAGTTACCGCAAATGGCTGGAATGTGAATTTCTCCTGTAATGTTTTGGGAGTGGCAGATGTTAACACGAAAAATAACTCAATAAACATCTATCCTAACCCTGCAAAAAATATGATTGTCATTTCATCCGATGAAACATTAAAATCCTATAAAATTTTTGATGAAGCGGGAAGGTTGGTGTCTTCAGCCTCTTCTTTGAAAGGGAATAAAACAGAAGTAAACCTTTCTTCCATACAGACAGGAAACTATGTAATCAGTATAGAAACAGAGAAACAGACAGTAAACAAGAAACTGATAAAACAATAATAAAAAGTGTTCTCATAATGATATAGAAGTAGAGATCATAAAATAATAGATAAACCATAGTAGAATTATTTCTGCTATGGTTTTTTTATACATTATTAATCTTTATTTATGAGTTTACCTTAATATGTGGGTATTATTTGTATTTTTAATTTAAAAATTAATAATGATTAAAAAAATTCTAGTGTTTATTGTGTTGTTTTGGAATTTTTTCAGTTTTGCTCAGGAGATTAAACCTGTAGCCAGAAAAATCCATGAATATGAGAAATTAAACTACCGTGCGCCAAGGTATGGCCTATTTGATGTGAAAAACCTTGATAATATGGTTGATCTCAGAAAAATAGCAACTGATGCTACCATCTTTGGTCTTGATCAGCCAAAATTAAAAAGATTAATGGCTGAAAGCCCCGAATTTCTTGAAGTATCTTTTCCTTTTGACGGAGACAAAGAAATCACTGTTCAGCTGTATAAAAAGCAGATTTTCACCGCAGATTTAAAGTGAAAACTAAAAAAGATGAACTTGTACCTTACCATCCGGGAATTTATTATCGTGGCATTGTAAAAGGAGATGATCAGTCTATTGTATCTTTCAGCTTCTTTGATAATGATGTGGTAGGAATTATTTCGACACCAGCGTTGGGAAATATCGTCCTGGGAAAGATGAAGAATTCAAGCGATTTCGTAAGTTATTCAGAATCTAAGCTGACTGTACAAAACAGTTTTATCTGTGGGGCAGATGAATTGATGGAAAATAGGATTCAAAGGCCATCACTTGACCCTGAGCAACTCACAAGAAGAACCATGACCGATAATTGTGTACGGGTATTTTATGAAGTAGGCTACAAACCTTATCAGGGTAATGGATCCAATACAACTGCTACCATTAACTGGATGACTGCTATTCATAACAGTGTTGAAACCTTATATTTTAATGATGATATTAAAATCTCTTTAAGCGAAATATATGTGTGGACAACGCCGGATCCATATACAGGAGGGGCAGATGCCAATCTGGGAATGTTCAGAAGTAACAGACCTTTTTTTAATGGCGATATTGCAGAGCTCATAACTGTTCCTGGAGGTCAGGGCATGGCATATCTCAACTCATTGTGTTCAGATCTGAAATATGGTTTTTCTCCTGTTGCCATAAATTATGATCAATTTCCAATGTTTTCAATAACGATCTATACTATTGCCCATGAGATGGGGCATGGATTAGGCTCTCCTCATACTCACGCCTGTGCCTGGAATGGTAATAATACAGCTATTGATGGCTGTGGAGCCCTAGGTGGATCTCAGGGAAGTGTTTGCCCAGGGCCACTTCCGGGACCGGGAGGAGGTACTATTATGAGTTATTGCGGTTCGGTTTCCGGAGTTGGAATTAATTTTGCCAACGGATTTGGGCAGCAACCAGCCGAGTTAATAAGGAATATGATTAATTCAAAAGCCTGTCTGGGTACGAACTGTACTTCTTCATGTGAAACCACTATATTGGATCTTAGTATTACGGATATAACGCAAAGCACAGCGAGCGTTTTTATTATAGATGGTACTTCCATATCATGGAAGTATAGGCTCTCTAAAATGGATGGGACCATTGTGCAGTCAGGAACCACTAATTCAAACAGTTTTAATTTAAATAGTTTAGCTCCCAATACCTATTACAATTTATATATAGGAACAGACTGTTCCGGGTCCTCAGCCTTCCAAAAACACAGAACATTTTTAACAGATGGAGACTGGTGTGCAGGAGTACGGTTTACAGATTCGGGAGGTACTTCAGGAACGTATTCTAATGATGAAAAGCTTACCAAAACTTTTTACCCACTGTCCAATTCTAAACTGACCCTGGTTTTTAGCGAATTTAATTTGGAAAGCTTTAAAGACTATATGTATGTGTATAATGGCCCTTCTGCAGGATCGCCTTTATTTCCAAATGGGAATAATCTTACCGGCTATATTGTTCCCGGACCATTTGTGTCTACAGATCCTACCGGAGCAATTACGGTTGAATTCTTCTCTGATGCTACTGGTACAGCTAATGGATGGAATGCAGGATTCCTGTGTAAATTTTTAGGAGTGGAAGATATCGATGTAAAAGATAATACCATTTCAATCTATCCAAACCCTGCCAAAACAATGATCATCATTTCATCAAAAGAAAATTTAAGATCCTATAAAATTTTTGATGAGGTAGGAAGAGTAGTAACCTCGGCATCTTCTCTGAAAGGGAATAAAACAGAAATAAATCTTTCTTCCATACTAACAGGAAATTATATAATCAGTATTGAGACCGAAAAGCAAACGGTAAATAAAAAACTTATAAAGCAATAACATAATGGGTTCTCCTATGATAAAATAATAGCTAAACCACAGTGAAATTATTTCTACTGTGGTTTTTTTATACATTGATGATTTTTATTCTTCTTTATGTATAGATATGCAGTGATATGTGTGTATTTATTTATATTTTTAACAAAAAATTAATAATGATTAAGAAAATTCTAATGTTTACTGTGTTGTTTTGGAATTTTTTCAGTTTTGCTCAGGAGATTAAACCTGTAGCCAGAAAAGTCCATGAATATGAGAAATTAAACTACCGTGCTCCAAGGTATGGCCTATTTGATGTGAAAAACCTTGATAATCTGGTTGATCTAAAGAAAATAGCACCGGACGCCACGGTTTTTAACCTGAATGTACCCAAGCTAATGAGGTTACTTGCCGAAAGTCCCGAATTCCTTGAGGTCTCTTTTCCTTTTGACGGAGACAAAGAAATCACCGTTCAACTGTATAAAAAGCAGATTTTCACCGCAGATTTTAAAGTAAAAACCAAAAAAGATGAACTTGTACCTTACCATCCGGGAATTTATTATCGCGGCATTGTAAAAGGAGATGATCAGTCTATTGTATCTTTCAGCTTCTTTGATAATGATGTGGTAGGAATTATCTCAACACCAGCGTTGGGAAATATCGTGCTGGGAAAGATGAAGAATTCAAGCGATTTCGTAAGTTATTCAGAATCTAAGCTGACCGTGCAAAACAGTTTTATCTGTGGTGCAGATGAATTGAAGGAAAATAAAATTCAAAAAACAGCACCTGATCCGGGGCAGCTCACAAGAAGAACGATGACTGATAATTGTGTAAGAATATTTTATGAAGTAGGCTACAAACCTTATCAGGGTAATGGTTCCAATATAACCGCTACCATTAACTGGATGACCGCTATTCATAACAGTTTAGAAACCATTTACTTTAATGATGATATTAAAGTCTCCTTAAGTGAAATATATGTGTGGACCACACCGGATCCTTATACAGGCAATTATGATCCCGATCTAGGAGTGTTCAGAAATGGCAGACCTTATTTTAACGGTGATATTGCCCAGCTGGTGACCTCACCTACAGCTACCGGATATGCCTACATCAATTCTCTATGTTCAGATTTGAAATATTGTTACGCACCGGTTCAAATCAATTATCAGCAGTTTCCAATGTATTCCTGGACGGTCAACGTAACTACCCACGAAATGGGGCATGGACTAGGATCTCAGCATACCCATGCCTGCGTTTGGAATGGTAATAATACAGCCATTGATGGCTGTGGCACTCAAAGTGGAAATCAGGGAAATGCATGTGCAGGGCCAATTCCGGGATCTGGAGGAGGTACTATAATGAGCTACTGCCACTTGGTGGGCGGAGTGGGAATCAATTTTGCCAATGGATTTGGACCACAGCCCGCTGAGTTCATAAGGAATACAATTAATTCAAAAGCTTGTCTGGGTACCAACTGTACCTCTTCCTGTGAAGTCACTGTGCTGGATGTAAGTATTACCGACATCACACAGAATTCAGCAAGTGCCTTTATTATTGATGGATTTTCGTCAACATGGAAATATAGACTCTCCAAAATGGACGGAACTATTGTACAGTCAGGAACTGTTAATTCCAATAGTTTTAATATAAACAACCTGGATCCGAATACCTATTATAATTTATCCGTTGGAAGTGAATGCTCAGGTTCGTCAGCTTACCAGAAATACAGAACATTTTTAACAGACGGAGACTGGTGTGCAGGGGCACGATTTACAGATTCAGGAGGTGCTTCAGGAAGATATTCTAATAATGAAAAGCTGACCAAAACTTTTTATCCTCTGTCCAACTCCAAACTGACCTTGGTTTTTAGCGAATTTAATTTGGAAAATTTTAAAGACTATATGTATGTGTATAATGGACCTTCAGCAGGTTCTCCACTATTTCCAAACGGAAATAACCTTACAGGGACTTTACCTCCGGGGCCATTTGTATCTACAGATCCTACCGGGGCCATTACAGTTGAGTTTTTCTCTAATGAATCGGGTACAGGTAATGGATGGAATGCCGGATTCCTGTGTAAATTCTTAGGAGTGGAAGATATAGCGGTGAAAGATAATACCATTTCAATCTATCCGAATCCTGCTAAAACAATGATCATCATTTCATCAAAAGAAAATTTAAAATCCTATAAAATTTTTGATGAAGCAGGAAGGTTAGTATCTTCAGCGTCTTCTTTAAAAGGAAATAAAGCAGAAGTACATCTCTCTTCCATACAGACAGGAAACTATGTAATCAGCATAGAAACTGAGAAACAGACGGTAAATAAGAAACTGATAAAACAATAATTTTAAAAATACAACAAAAAGCCTGATTTGATCAGGCTTTTTGTTATATTAATGTCAACATCTTTGCTTTATGAGAATGATGGAAAGCCGAAAACCAGGGGTTCAGCATTAAATAAATCTGAATTCGGTCCAAGTTTTGCTTATATTCAGCAGAATAATTTTAACTTTGCAAAAAGATTTATTGTCAACATGACGAACCCTCTATTTTATGCAAAAATAATCCTGTTTGGAGAATATGGAATGATTGAAGATTCCCAGGGGCTTGTAGTACCTTACAGCTTCTATAAAGGAACTTTAAAATTTTCAGATCTGAGCTCTGAATTTGAGCTTAAATCAAACAGACATCTGCAGAAATATGCTGATTACCTTACCGTACTTGATCTTTCCGACGATTTTAAATTAGATATCAAGAGCTTTAAGACTGATATATCAAACGGACTTTTCTTTGATTCCAATATTCCTCAGGGATATGGAGTAGGAAGTTCAGGCGCTTTAGTAGCTGCTATTTTTGAAAAATATTCAGTCAGTAAGCTGAATGCTGAGAGCATTTCAAAAGATAATCTTAAAAAATTAAAGGCAGTTTTCGGAGAAATGGAAAGTTATTTCCATGGTAAAAGTTCAGGAATGGATCCGTTGATCTGCTATATGAATTTACCTATACTGATCGAAAATAAAGAGAATTTAGACCGGGTATCAATCCCTAATGGCGAAGAAGGCAAAGGAGCTATTTTCCTTATCGATTCAGGAATAACAGGAGAAACCGGACCCATGATTCAAATTTTCTTTGAAAAAATGAAAACGGAAGGTTTCCGTAAAACACTGAAAGAAGAGTTTATTCGTTACAATAACGCATGTATAGAAGCTTTCCTTAAAAAAGATATGAATCCGTTCTTTAGAAATTTAAAGAAACTTTCTCATTGGGCCTATGAACATTTCCGTCCTATGATTCCTGAAAGTATTTTTAATATCTGGAAAAAAGGTCTGGATTCCAATGCTTATTACCTTAAACTCTGCGGAAGTGGTGGAGGCGGGTATATCTTAGGATTTACCAAAGACTATGAAAAAGCAGAAAAAATGCTTGATGGTTTCCAAAAAGAGGTGATTTACAGATTTTAAACAGGTTGGAATGAATTCTGAAAAAGAAACTTTCCAATCTGAAAATTATATCTCTAAATCTTTATTTTATAGATTCTCACAATTCGTGGGCTTTATGCTCGGAGCCCGCTTTTTTGTAGCCGCTCTGCTGACATTTGCCCTCTATGTTTCCACTTTTTTCCTCTTCAATCAGGATGAAACATTCAGGAATTTTGTATTTGACTTCAAAGTTCATGGCATTATTTTCTGTACCGTTCTTACCATTTTAGCCGGTGGAATTATCAACCAGTTTTATGATCTGGAGAAAGATCATATTGTAAAACCTTTCAGAACCAGAATTCAGAGCTTTATTAAGCAGAAATACTTTTTATATGCTTATCTGGTATTAAGTGTTATTTCTTTGGGAGTAGCCTGGATGATTTCCCATAATGTTTTCTTCTTTTTTCTGGTATACCAGTTTTTTATGTGGTTCTACAGCCATAAACTGAGCAGAATACTGATACTCAACAATCTCACTTTTGTAAGCCTTACCTTATACCCTTTCTTTGGAATGATGGTATATTATGAAACTTTTTCCAGAAAAATAATTCTGATGGCTGTGTTTCTTTTTCTGATCCTTCTTTGTATTGATATTGTAAAAGATACATTGACCAGAAGCGTAGATAAAGCATTCGGGTATACCACGATTCCAAACTATTTTAAAACTAAGAATACAAAAGCCATTCTTATCTCTCTGCTGCTGATCACAATGGCTGTTTCAATGAAAATCATTACCAAAACAGGGGTGGCCGGTTTTATGGCTTATTATTTTGCCGGTGGATTATTTGTGATGATTATTTGTATTTATCTGCTTTTAAATTCTTCAAGGAGAAGTAACTTCTTTACAATTAATATATTACGTTTTTGGGTTTTTGTAGGAATTATTGCAATGCTTTTGAACGGAATTGAGAGTAAATTATAAAAAAAATTCTTTAAATAAACTGAGGTTATTATTACCTTTGTAAAACTAAATTTAATAAATAGGAATGCCCATTTTTAATGATACTAAAGTTGCATTTGCAGATAAATCTGATGCACAACTGAGAAAGGCTTACTGGATGTTTAAAATGATTGAACAGCCTGCACTTACCAGCCTTGGAACATCTGTCCTTAATTTTACAGTACACAATAATTTTCCTTTCGTAACAGGAATTGTAAAAAACACTCTGTTTGCTCAATTCTGTGGAGGAGAAACCCGTGAAGAAAGTATGAAAGTTGTAAAGCAGCTTTTCAAAAGAGGAGTTGGAAGTATTTTCGATTACTCTATTGAAGGGAAGGAAGATGAAGAAACTTTTGATGCGGTGTGTAAAGAGATTAAGGATATTGTAAGGTTCTCAGTAGGAAATCCGGCAATTCCTTTTATTGTTTTCAAGCCTACAGCATTTGGAAGGATTGATTTGTATGAAGCCGTTGGAAAAGGAGCAGAGCTTACTACAAGCCAGAAAGAAGAATGGGAAAGAGTGGTAAAGAGATTTGATGAGGTATGCAGCCTTTGCCACGAAAATGATAAAAAAGTAATGGTAGATGCAGAAGAAACCTGGATGCAGGACGCAGCAGATCACCTTTGCGAAGAAATGATGGAGAAGTATAACCAGGAAAAACCTATCGTTTGGAATACCATCCAGATGTACAGAACTGGAAGACTGGAATACATGGAAGCAAACCTTCAGAGAGCAAGAGAAAAGAACTATTTCATAGGCTACAAGATTGTTCGTGGTGCTTATATGGAGAAAGAAAGAGCCAGAGCAGAAGAAAAAGGATATGCAGATCCGATTCAGCCTACCAAAGATGCTTCAGATAAAAACTATAACGCAGGAATTGATTTTGTAATGAATCACCTGGATAAAGTTTCTGCTTTCTTTGGAACCCATAACGAAGTTTCTTCAGAACTGATTATGAATAAAATGAAAGCCAAATCTTTGAACAGCGACAATCCTCACGTTTATTTTGGACAGCTTTACGGAATGAGTGATAATATCACTTTCTATTTGTCTGATAAGGGCTATAATGTGGCTAAATACCTTCCATATGGACCTGTAAAGGATGTTGTTCCCTATCTGACAAGAAGAGCTCGTGAGAACACTTCTGTGGCTGGGCAAACAGGGAGAGAACTGGGACTTATTAAAAAGGAACTGGAAAGAAGAAAAAAATAACAGTTGTTATAAACAAATAGAAAGCTCACAGAAATGTGGGCTTTTTTTATGATGCTGGTATAAGAAGTATAACAGATTTAATGTCAATTTATTAAGTTTGAAAAAACAATCCAAATTAAAGATATTAAACCTAATTCTTGTTTGTGTTATATATATCGTAAAATAATTTTATTTTTATTGTTGATTTAATTTTAAATTATTATATTTGGTTAATAATAAAAAACTAATGCATGAAAATACTTTCCACTGATTACCCCTACTGATGATAGTTTTACTCCGGGATCAGTTTCATTATTTTTCTAATTATAGCTGGACGGGGTATCATCTCTGAATAGAGTATGATTAATCAAAAAACAGGAAAATATAAAAATACGGATTCGTAAATTTTTAAAAATAAAATAAAGCAATAGCTTTAGTTTTCTTCTTCAAATATTTTTTAGCCTGACCATTTTTTTGGTCAGGTTTTTTTTAAGGCTCAAAACTTTCGAATTTTCCATTTTCATAGAACAAAACAATACGTTTTATCTTATTCGTTTGATTTCCAATAGCTTGGCTGATAATTTGATCTGCTGAATTTTCTAATCGCTGAGAATCCGATATTTTTTCCTGAGCTTTACTTTGGGCCGGTATAACCGATTCTGCAGGGCCTTCCCCGGGAAGCTCTGCTTCCATCTCGTCAGTTCCAAATTCATCATCGGTATTCATCATAGTGAAAAGATCGGGTAGAGGTGTTGGCCTTCCTTTTTCTTTTTCATCATCATGAGCCTCTTCTTCATGTACTGTTATTTCAGGAAGTGAAGATTTCAGCATCTCTCCCTCACCGGTAACCAGCCAGTCCCAAAGAAGTTCCGGGAAACGTGATTTTATTTTTATGATAAACTCCAGAGAGGGTTTATTTCTGCCTGAGGTAATATGTGAAATGGATGATCGTTGTACATCAATCTCATCAGCAAATTCGGAAGGCGTAAAATTAGAATACTCTATAACTTGTGAAATTCTCTCGTTTAAACTCATAAAAATAAGCTTTTAATTATGTTACAAATGTAAATATTATAATTTACAAAAACAAACTACAAGTGTAAATTAAGAGCTTATTTTATTGAATACAAATGTAAACCGCATGTAATTAATAGTAAAACAGTATGATACGTATTAATTACAATTGTATCTAGATAATAATCTGATTATTTACAGCGTACATTAAGCTCCATGATATTGTCTATTTTGAACCGTTTTTTCCCAATAAAGCTTGATTATAAATGTAAATTATAAGACTTTTCCAGGGTATTTTGGGAGATAATTTTCTATTTTTTACTATTTACATTATTAATCTGCTATATTCTTACAAAGAAGATATAATAAGACCCAATACTGGCTTGTAATGCTTTATAACAAGGTTTTCTATTGTGTACAATGGTAAATTAAGAATGTAAATAGGGGATTAATACCACTTTTATAAGCTTTTTAGAGCTAAATATCTCCGTGCCCACCAAAGCAATTTTATTTCATTGGATAAAACTCTTTACTAATAAAAATGGGACTCCATTTCTGATAAAATTCCCGGAATTTCGCTAATTTACAAATGTATAGCAATGTAAAATACGGACTTATCCACATTAGATATGTTTAATAAAATTATGCCTATTTACTATAAAACAAGCTTTTATTCACTTCAAGTATCTTTATAAACATGATTGAGATAGATTTCGTAAAGTGTTGAATTGTAGTTATTTAAATATATTGAATTAAATTATTCGCAATCCACAATTTTATCAACAGACAATATGGCTCTTCATACTGTTTAACAATGTTACATCTGTTAATAGACTTTGATCTCTTTAAATTGAACTATTTCACTCATGTAAACAAATCGATAAGATGAGAAAATTTTCAAATTTTTACTGTTTTTACAGTTGTTTACAGATGTTAATCTGGTTTTTATGCCTTAAAATGGTTAAATTTGATTTTTGTAAACTATTCCAACAATGAATTTTGAACAGATCTATTCCCAACACCCTAATTTTCCTAATCGGTATATTTCCCCTGAAAAATTATTTTCTTACCTACAGACGAATCTCGTCGATTATATTCAGGTGATCGGAAAATCATATTTAGAGAAACCTATATATCAATTGAGCATCGGAACCGGTGACATTCATATTTTAGCATGGTCGCAAATGCACGGAAACGAATCTAATGCCACTCATGCTATGCTGGATCTTTTGGTAAGTTTGGATAAGGCTCCTGAGATGAAAGAAGATTTGTTCAGTAAGATTACACTTGATTTTATTTTTATGCTTAATCCTGACGGGTCAGAAAAGTGGACAAGGCTGAATGCTGCGGATATTGACCTGAACAGAGATTTTCACAATGAAGCCAGTAAAGAGATTAAGTTCCTTAAAAATGCTGCTGCCTCTAAAAAATACGATTATGCCTTGAACCTTCATGAGCAGAGAACTATTTTTACTACCGACGGCATTCATCCTGCTACACTCTCTTTTTTGGCACCTTCTGAAAATGTAGAACGTACCGTCACTGAAAACAGGAAAAAATGTATGGCAGTTATTGGAAGTATTTATCATCATTTAAAAGAAATAATCCCTAATCAGATTGGAAGATATTCTGATGAGTTTTATCCTACATCAACCGGAGACAATTTTATAAAAGCCGGGATGCCGACTATTTTATTTGAAGGAGGACATTTCATAGATGATTATACCAGACAGGGAACCAGGAAATATTATACAGTGGCCCTTTTTTATGCTTTGAAAGCAATAAGCGAACTCAATTCTGAAACTACAGGATGGGAGGCTTATCTTGAAATTCCTGAAAATAAAGAAACCCATTACGATATAGTCTACAGAAATGTAAAACTAAATACGGAACATGAATGCATTCTGGACATTGCTGTTCAGTACAGAGAAATAAAAGAAGATGGAAAAGATGAGATTTCTTTTATCCCTTTTGTAATGGAAGTAGGAGATGTGAAAAAACGAAAAGGTTGGCTGGAAATAGATTGTACAGGAAAGAAATTTATTTCTGAAACGAAATATCCCAAACTGGATGCAGTAGTAAGTTTTACGATAGAAGATTAAAAAATACGGCAATCTCTTGATTGCCGTATTTAGTTTTTATATACAGAAGCCTTAGTTAACGACTTTTATTCCGTTAGCTACAAATCTGATTTCCTCTTTAGGCTGAGTGATGGCGTCAATTTCTGACTGTGGTTTCTTAGCATCTTCCGCATAATGTTTCTGCTCATTTACAGAAGTTACTTTTCTTTCTGCATTGCCTTCCAATACAACGTTTTTACCTTTTAAAGCTGTAGGTACAAAGAATGCATAATCTTTCATTTTTACAAAAAATTTAGAATTATCCTCAGTCTGAATAGTAAGCCAGCATCCTTTTTTATCACATACATCAGTTACTTTACCTTTGATAGCTACGTTTTCCAGCTTTTTGTTTTCTTTTTTAAGCTGTTTACCCAGTTGGTCTACAGTAACAGCTTTAGATTCAGCTCCGGATGCTACGCTTGCTCCATAAGTATCACCTACTAAAGCGTTCCCTGCCGGAGGTCCCACTTCCTGTGCAAAAGCCAGTGAAGAAGCACTTATAGCAGCTGCAAATATGATTGTCTTGAATTTCATTTTATTATTTTTCCCAAAAGTACTAATTAATATTGAATCAAAAATCAATTAAAAGTTGATATAAAACATGTGCGTTATCGAATTTGCAATAAAATTTAAAATAAAAGGCAGATTTGTTTATATTTGACGCCTATACTTGACTATGCAAAAAAAATTGAAACTATGGGACGCCATTATGCTGGTAATGGGCTCTATGATTGGAAGTGGGATCTTCATTGTAAGCGCTGATATGATGCGTAATCTGGGATCCGGATACTGGCTGATTGTTGTCTGGATTATAACAGGAGTGATGACTGTTGCTGCTGCCATAAGCTATGGAGAGCTTTCCGCCCTGTTTCCAAAAGCTGGAGGCCAATACACATATCTGAAGGAGATTTTCGGAAAAAAGATGGGATTCCTTTATGGATGGGGGCTATTTACGGTAATACAAACCGGAACTATTGCAGCGGTGGCAATGGCTTTTGGTAAATTTACAGCCTACCTTATTCCGTCACTTAATGATGCTGCACCTATTTTTCAAAGTGGAGAATTTAAAATTACCTGGATACAGATTTTAGCGATTGCTGTCATTCTCCTGCTTACCTATATCAATACAAGAGGCGTACAAAGTGGAAAAGTGCTTCAGAATATATTTACAGGTTCTAAAATTATTGCTTTACTGGGATTGATTGCAGCCGGATTTATACTGGTTGATTTTTCGCATATGGCTGAAAACTTCAGCTTAGGTACGGACTCATTTAATAATCTAAAAAAAGACTTTAGTGGCAACTTCCTTAAAGAAGGTTGGGAACCCATTAACGGGATGACTTTACTGGGAGGAATTGCTGCCGCTATGGTAGGTTCCGTGTTTAGTTCTGTAGCCTGGGAAAGTGTAACCTTTGTTTCCGGAGAAATTGACAATCCGAAGAGAAACGTAGTAAAGTCTATGATCTATGGAACTTCTGCTGTAATGCTCCTTTATATTGCCGTGAATTTTGTGTATTTAAACGCATTGGACAGAGAAGGAATTGCTTTTGCAACCAATGACAGGGTAGCAGTAGCGGCGTCACAGAACATTTTTGGAAGCGCCGGAACAATTATTATTGCTTTGCTGGTTATGATTTCTACATTTGGATGTAATAACGGATTAATCTTAGCCGGGGCAAGAGTTTTTCAGACTATGGCAAAAGATGGAATGTTCTTTAAATCAGCAGAAAAAAATAACAACAATGAGGTTCCTGAAAATGCCTTATGGATGCAGGGAGTCTGGGCTTCACTTCTTTGTTTGAGCGGACAGTATGGAAATCTGTTGGATATGATCTCTTTTGTAATCGTTTTATTTTATATGATTACCGTTTTCGGAGTGATCTACTTAAGAATCAAGCAGCCTGCCCTTGAAAGACCTTATAAAACATGGCTGTATCCAGTTACTCCAATTATTTATTTAGTGATTGGAACGGGATTCTGTATTCTGCTTTTAATATATAAACAGCAATATACGTGGCCGGGGTTGATCATGGTTGTCCTGGGACTTCCGGTCTATTATTTTATCAACCGGAAAAAAACAAACTGATATCATAATAAGATATAATAGCAGCAGGGCTTTCAATTCAATTTGAAGGCCTTTGTTTTTGAATAATATTTTAAATTATTAAACATTTATTTAGTGAAAATGTGTATTTTGGTATTTCGTTTTTAAGTAAACCTAACCATGAAGTAAAAATAAGAAGTTGATTATGGATACACCAAATTACAGAATGCCTTTTGTACCTTCAACTTTAATGACTGAAGGCGGAAGCATTGATACCTGCGATATGGGGGAAAGTATTGCCCACAATATCATGTTGCTGATTACCACTAAAAAAGGGGAGAACAGATATGATGAAAATTATGGTAATGACGTTTGGAACCTGGAGTTCGATAACGGAGTTACCAGCGCGATCTGGGAAAATGTTTTTGTTAAGAGTCTTAAAAGACAGATTCAGGAGTACGAACCCCGAATTGTACAGCCACAGGTAGATGCCAATATACAATTTGTAGAACACAGCTACGATACCAAAGAGCACACAGAAATCAAAAAGAAAGTAAGAATTGCCATCAATGCAAAAATGGAAGCAACGGGAGAACGTTTCAGTTTTTCAACAGAATTGTTTCTAAGCCCTATGTCTATTGATTAAATGTTTTTTTTAACAGCACCAAAAATTTATGAATTTAGATCAGAATATATATTCCAAAGAATCTGTAAAAGCCAGAATGCTTCAGAATGCAACTAAAGTATGGGGACTCAAAAGCCCTCAATCTTTAGATCCTTTTGTAAAACTACTGATAGATGCATTCAGTACAGAGGTCTTTAAGGCTAATAACGAAATTCAGACGGTTAATGCCCGTATTTTAGAAAAACTGGCAAAACTTCTTACGCCATCCATTTATACACATCCTATTCCGGCTCATTCTGTAGCTTTTACACAACCTTATGAGTCTTCCGAAGTCTTACTGGAACATACGGAGTTTTTCTTCCGTAAACAGATGACTTCTACCATAAAGTCGGAATCAGACAAGCAGTTGAATATTCCCTTTACTCCGGTAGGAAATGTAAGGATTAATAAAGTTCATACTTCAATTATGTTTGTAGGAAATACATGTTACAGTATAGATGACCGTTTCAATAAAATTCCTATTGCCAGATTTCCGGGAAAACCCGAAGACTATAGAAAAATTACAGTAGGGATTGATGTCAGTAAATATACGAACGAAAATTTTCCTAAATATTTAAGCATCTTTTGCTCCAATCCTGCATTTGAGCATTTAGACTTTGTCTATAAATTATTACCTTATATCAGCGTTACCAGTAATGGCAATCCATTGTTTGTAAGAGAGGGGCTGAGTTATCTTACGGAAAACCAGCCGGATGGTTACGAACAGATGTTCAGAGAGCAGTCTATCCGAAACAAAGTGATTGAAGATATTAAAAGTATCTACCGTCATAAATTTATTGAGGTTACAGGAATTTCCAACAGTTTATTTTCAGAGCCCGGAAAACTTCCGCAAAATCTTGAATTCCTTCACGGAAAAGAAGAAATTGTGAAATATATGGAGAATAAAAAGTTTCTATGGCTAACTTTTGAATTTCCACCCCAGTTTTCAGCTGAAATCCTGGATAACTTTTCATTTGTACTGAATGCGTTTCCCATCTACAACAGAGGTTGGAAGAAAACAGAATACAGTTTAGATATCATGGGAAATAATATTCCTCTGGTTACTGACGAAGGAGAGCATTTCCTATATGTAGATGATGTTCAGGACGGAGACGGAAGAAAATATACAGAAATTCCTTTTACACCGGCAGATGACCTTAAAAAAGGTTTATATACTGTAAGAAAAGGAGGAATGGAACGTTTCACCAGCAGGAATGCTGTAGATATGATTGCCAATGTTCTGGAGCTGACCCGGGATGAGATTGCTGCTTTTTCTCTTCTCAACAGAGATAATGTAAAAGGAGTATTGAGTGAAATGTCTGATAAGATGAAATCTATGGTACAGAAAGTGAATAATGCCAAAAGAAATATCAGACAGGAACTGAATTATGTCATTATGGAGCCTGTAGAAAAAACAGACCATACGTATGCTTCTTTCTGGGTAACCCACTGTACTTTAGCTAACCATATGCGTCCCGGAACAGAGCTGTCTAATCAGCTGAAATCTCAGACTATTGTTTTGCTTGCTGAAACTCTGGGAGGAGCGGAAGAACAAAAAGGAACAGACAGCATCCAGGCTTATAAATATGCATTGACAACAAGAGATAAGATCATTTCACTTGAAGACGTTAAGAATTACTGCAGGATGGTTCTGAAAGATGAAATGAGAGACGTAAGGGTAAGAAGGGGAACGATGGTCAGCAACAGACCTAAAGAAGGTTTTGTAAGAACAGTAGAAGTGGAGATTGTTCCACAAAACTATTCCTTCTATGGAAGAGCATATTGGGAAAATATGTCTAATATTCTTAGAAATCAAATTATTGCCAAAGCCATAGATGGTATTGAATATCTGGTGAAAATCACCAATGAGGATGTTGAATTTCAGGATATGTAAAACTAAACGAACACCAAAAAATATGAGAAAGATAATAATACTGGCCATGGCTTTATCCCTGACAGTAGTGAATATAAGCTGTAAAAAGGGAGCTGATAAGCTGGGAAATGCTGTTTTGAATCTGGGTGGAGAACAGGATGCAAATGCTATTATTGATTTTAATAATAACTTTTTAGACTCCTATAAAAGCACTTCTAAACATATAGAAGGGATCTTAAAGTATGCAGATGCTGCTGTCTCGAAATCCAAAGGGGAAGAAGTCCTCATAATGCCTATTGTAATAAGCTCGATGGATTATAGCTTTTCAAAAATCAAAGGTGTTCCTTCCGGATTTGAAAAAGATAAAGCCGCTATTGAATCAGATTTCAATATTTACAAAACGAAAAAAGAAACAATAGAAAAGAAGTTTGAGGAGTTTAAATCTTATATGAATTCCGAAGATTATAAAGATGATAAAGGTGCCAAAGCTGAGAGCTTAAGAAAAGAGCTTGAAACTGAAGCTAATGCGCTCTATTTATCAGGGGAGAATATTATGATGAAGATTAAGCCTGCAACAGATGCCGCTGAAGAAGTAATTCTTAAAGATCATCCGTTGAAAGACTATATCATATCTTCCAAAAGTGTGATGAATTCTTTAGATTCTGTGGTAGAATTGCTTGGTAAGCAATATACCGGAAAATTTAATGAAGCTGATGCACAGAAAAAGTATGATGAATTCGCTAAAGCTGTAGAAGCCAATTCAAAATTGGTTTTCGATGTGAAAGATCCACAGTATGCTTATAAAAAATCTCAGTTTGAAAGTTTTAATAAAAATGCTTCAAACTTTTTAGACTCGTACAGAAAATTAATCAGGGATTCTAAAGCAGCAGGTAAAATACCGGATAGCAATATCCAGCAAATTGACTCATCTTATGAATCTGTATTAAGTTCATACAATTCATTTGTAAAATAATAATACATACTATAAACGATAAAAAGATCAATATAAACTGTATTGGTCTTTTTTTATTTTTCTGAAAGAATCCACAAAATCTTTTATAGATTTCCCTGAGTACTTCTGTATCACTCAATTTAATAAAGATTAAACTTTTATACCTTTTACGATTAATAAATTTCCATAAAATTCCGTAATTTTGCACGTTGTGATTTTCAGGCAAAGTCACTCTGAATTATGAGCAAATCAACAGAATATATAGAAGTTTACGGAGCACGTGAGCACAATCTAAAGAATATTAACGTTAAAATTCCGCGAAACGAGCTGGTGGTAATTACCGGGCTTTCCGGAAGTGGAAAATCTTCACTGGCTTTTGATACCATCTTTGCAGAAGGCCAGCGTCGTTATATCGAAACATTCTCTGCCTATGCACGCCAGTTTCTGGGTGGGCTGGAGCGTCCGGATGTAGATAAAATAGAAGGGCTTTCTCCTGTCATTGCTATTGAACAGAAAACAACCAATAAAAACCCGCGTTCTACTGTAGGAACTGTTACAGAGTTGTATGATTTTCTGCGTCTTTTATATGCAAGGGTTTCTGATGCTTACTCTTTGTCTACCGGGCAAAAGCTGGTAAGCTATACAGAAGATCAGATTCTTGAAACCATCAAGGAAAACTATAAAGGAGAAAAAATAATGCTGCTGGCACCCGTAGTACGATCCAGAAAAGGACATTACCATGAGCTTTTCGTACAGATGGCGAAAAAGGGTTATGGACAGGCTAGAATTGATGGAGAATTACAGGATATTGAATATGATTTAAAGCTTGACCGTTATAAAACCCATGATATTGATATTGTTATCGACCGTTGGATCATTGGGGAAAGTGCGTCAGAGACACGAATGGAAAAATCATTGCGTACAGCAATGGAAATGGGTGAGGGAATCATCGGAATCCAGAAGTTGGGAAGTACAGATATTGAATATTTTTCCAAAAATTTAATGGATGCTGAAACAGGACATTCCTTAGCATTACCGGAACCTAATACTTTTTCCTTCAACTCTCCGAAAGGAAGCTGCCCAAACTGTAAAGGACTGGGGATGATCAAAAAGATCAATACAGATTATTTTACAGACAATCCAAAATTATCAATCAATCAGGGTGGATTATTACCCCTAGAAGATATCAAATCAAATAAATGGATTCTTGCGCAGATTAAAAATATCCTTGAGATCTTCGGACTGGGATTGACAACACCTTTGCAGGATATTCCGGAAGAAGCTTTGAATTATATCTACAATGGCTGCCACAAAGAATTTAATAAAGATCTTAAGTATGCAGGAATTACCAAAAAAATAAAGATCAGCTTTGATGGTTTGATTCCGTTTATGGAAGAAATTATTGACGAAAGAGAATCTTATGAGGCGATCTTGCTGGAAAGACATTTTACTACGGAAGAAACCTGTCCTGAATGTAATGGAAGCCGTCTTCAGCCTTCAAGCTTAAGCTTTAAAATAGATGGTAAAAATATTGCTGAGGTCAATGGGTTAAGCTTAGCTGATTTAAAAGATTGGTTAATTGATGTAAAAGATAAATTCTCAGAAAAAAATAAAATTATTGCTCACGAAATTTTAAAGGAAATTGAAACCAGGCTTCAGTTCTTGCTGGATGTTGGTTTGGATTATCTAAGTTTGAGCAGAAGTTCGAAAACCCTTTCCGGAGGAGAATCCCAAAGGATACGTCTGGCAACACAGATAGGGTCCCAGCTCGTTAATGTATTGTATATTCTGGACGAGCCAAGTATTGGTCTTCACCAAAGAGATAATGAAAGGCTGATTCACTCATTAAAGAACCTTAGAGATATTGGAAACTCTGTACTGGTGGTTGAGCATGATAAAGATATGATTCTTGAAGCCGATGAGGTGCTGGATATTGGTCCTAAAGCCGGAAAATTCGGAGGAGAGATTCTTTGGCAGGGGAAACCTAAAGATTTATTGAAAGCGGATACCATAACCGCTCAGTATATCAATGGAAAAAGAAAAATCGCCATTCCTGAGGAAAGGAGAGCCGGAAGCGGAAAAAATATACTGTTAAAAGGAGCTACAGGAAATAATCTTAAAAATGTAACTCTGGATGTTCCTCTGGGAAAACTGGTTGTGGTAACCGGAATTTCAGGAAGCGGAAAATCTTCACTGATCAACGGAACATTATATCCAATCCTTAATAAACATTTTTACAGAGCAGTTCAGGAACCTTTACCTTATAAAAAAATTGAAGGTCTGGATAATATTGATAAAATTGTAGATGTAGACCAGACTCCGATTGGAAGAACGCCACGTTCCAATCCTGCAACCTATACAGGAATGTTTACAGACATCAGAAATCTTTTTGCAGAATTACCTGAGAGTAAGATCCGGGGGTACAAACCGGGAAGATTCTCTTTCAATGTAAAAGGGGGAAGATGTGAAACCTGCCAGGGTGGAGGATTAAAAGTAATTGAAATGAACTTCCTTCCGGATGTATATGTTCATTGTGAAACCTGTAACGGAAAACGTTTCAACAGAGAAACCCTGGAAGTCCGCTACAAAGGAAAATCCATTTCCGATGTACTGGATATGACCATTGATGAAGCGGTAGATTTCTTCCAGCCCATTCCTAAGATTTTTGCAAAAGTAAAAACATTACAGGATGTAGGGTTAGGATATATTACCTTGGGACAGCAGTCAACAACCCTTTCCGGAGGAGAAGCACAGCGTATCAAGTTAGCAACGGAACTGGCAAAAAGACAAACTGGAAATACCCTTTATATCCTGGATGAACCTACTACCGGACTGCATTTTGAAGACGTGAAAATCCTGATGGAAGCCATTAATAAATTAGTGGAATTAGGAAACTCATTTATCATCATCGAACATAATATGGATGTGATTAAATTGGCAGACCATATTATCGATGTAGGACCTGAAGGAGGAAAATATGGAGGACAGATCGTAGCCCAGGGAACTCCTGAAGAAATTGTAAAGTCTAAGAAAAGTCTGACAGGAAAATTTTTGAAAAGGGAACTTGAATAATAAAAAAACAATTTAATCATACAAAAGAATCTGCAAAAGCAGATTCTTTTTTTATTTAAATATGGGGATTTCAGGCTAAAAAAAATTATAAGATCAAAGAAATAATGCTAAATAATAAGGATTTAATGCTATAATCTACCTTCCAATATTAAATTTTCACCTATTTTTAAATTTTATATTACTGTAAATCAATTGTTTATATTTCAATGTTAACTCAATGTTAACTCAATGTGAAATTAGTATGAATTATTTTAATAACTTTGAGTAAGAGATAGAGAATAAATCCAAATATAATCTTTAAAACCAAATAGTTATGAGAAATAAAATTCAAATATTGACCGCTTTACTTTTCGTTGTTGGATTTTCTGCGGTAGTGAATATTGCTCAGGCACAAACGACAGATCATAATACAATCCAGGAAATTCAATTGAATAAAAGCGAAACTTTTAATGACATCAGGACTCAGCTGATCGCTAATTTTGATCTTACCAATCCTGAATATAAACAAGGAACAGTGAATTCAGTAGTAAAATTTGATATTGCAAAAAACGGAAAAATTGTGAATGTCCATTCCAGTGGCGATTGCAAAAGTGTAAGCAAAGAAATTGAGTCTGTTCTAAGCGAACTTGATTATAGAGTAGACCGCAAAAAAATAAGTGACAATATGGTTGCCTATACGTATGTAATGCCTGTAACCGTAGAAATTAATAACAGATAGTACTCACAGCCTATTGTAAATAAAACAAGGCAGACTTTTTTATGGTTTTCATCTAAAAAAGATGTAAATAATGAAAATTTTGAATATTAAATTGTAATAACAATTACTAAGATTCGTTTAATTTTGCTCAACCATAAAATTAAAACGATATGAAAAATTTAAAGAAACTGACTAAATTAGATTTGAAATCAGTGTACGGAGGAGAGCCAAAACAATATTGTACGTATTGCGAATGGGCAAATAAAGTTTTTTGCAGTGAGATTCCAATCGTTCAATGTCCATAAAAAGAAAAACCGCTTGTAAAAGCGGTTTTTCTTTTAACGGGTACTTTGTACAAACTCTTTCATTCTTGTTTTAAGATCTTTAGAATTTCCGATAGAATCAAAGGTGATATTATCAATTTTCCAGCTCCCATCACGTTCCACCAAATGTATGGTATCTGTCCATGATACTGTAGGAGAGGTCATATTGTACTCAAAACGGACGAGCACCTGGGCTGAAGCATTGTGAATGTCCATAGATTGGATCTTGTAAGCAGTATAGCCTTCATACAAACTTGAAAAAATAGCCCCTTCAAATATCAGCGGTTTCTCATCTGGATGATCACTTTTTTTTACTTTTTCGATATCTGCTTTTGATGCATTTATGGCATTTTGCAAAGTCTTTTTTAGGTCCGGGGAAAATAAATCATCCGGAATAGGCTGGTTATATACAGCTTCATTGGATTTTCCATATTGGCTGTAAAGCTGGTTTACTTTTTCGGTGATCTCTTTTTTTTCAGTCGATGGAGTTGCTGTTTTACTACAAGTAATAAAGCAGAAGCTTACATATATAAAAAGTAGTCGTATCATAGTATAGAATTATTGTTTTTTGAAAATTCAAAAGATATACCAAGTATTCAAGCGTTGAACAATTTCTGATAAAAAACTTACCAATATTTAATTTTAAAATATTTCCTATATTTGTGATAATTAGATCCTGATTAGCACAAAAAACACAACATGAAAAAAAACACGACTTCAGAACGTGTATCCTTTATTGATGGATACCGTGCGCCTGATAATGCTCAGGCAGTGAAAGAAAATAACACAGCAGGAATCAACCGTATTGTCAAACTTTCCGCAGTAATTAACGGGGAAATCATTTCAAGTTTTAAACATTTTAAATTAAAGCAAAGTGCAGTAACCCATCACGAATTTGAGTTAACATTGGCCCATGATGCTTTATCCGAAAAGCAGGGACATCAGCTGGAACAGGCCAATGCTTTTTTAGGAAAACGCCTTACCATTAAAATTGCTTACAAAGATTTCGAAACCAAAAACAGTCCTGAAAGAGTTTTCGTAGGAATCATTACCAAAGTAGGTTTCAGTCAGGAAGCTCACAGTTTGGGAAATATTGTTTTAAAAGGATTCAGTCCTACCATTCTTTTGGATGGCGCTCCTCATACACAGAGTTTTGGGGGGTCCCAGCCTGTGAATACAGGAATTATAGCGGATGAGGTTATTAAACAAGGGATAGATCCTTTCTGGTATGACTTTAGGGTAAATGCCAAAGCCTCGTCGCAAATTGTCTACAGCTCCCAGTACAATGAAACCCATTATAATTATTTATGCAGATTGGCAGAAGCTTATGGAGAACAGTTTTTCTATGACGGAGAAGTCCTGCATTTCGGAAATATGCCGGCTCCGGCAGCTCCCCTTGAATTGATAAGTGGAAGTAATGCCTCAAATGTTCATACTGAACTTAGAGCACTTCATACTCATCCTGCTTATTATGGATATAACAGTAGTAAAAATACCATGCTGACTTCAGGAGAAACCCCTTTAAAACATATGGGAAGCCTTGCCAAGACCGCTTATACAAATAATGAAAGCATTTTCAAGACCCCTTCACTTCAGTCGGCTCCTATTAAGGCAGCTACCGATATGGATGTGGTGAATTCCCAAACTGGCGCATGGGGCAGTAAAGGGGTAGATGTGTTTGTAGTATCCGGTGATACCACGATGCCGTTTCTATATCCCGGCTGTACAGCAGATCTTTATCTGAGAAAACCAGATTCCAACAAAACAGGGTATTTCACAAAACTCATGATGACAGAAGTTACCCATGAAATAGATACTTTAGGACATTATAAAGGAAGTTTTGAAGCCATTGCCTCAGATACTGGGTATATTCCCAAACCTGAATTTACAACTCCTTTTGCGGAAACACAGCCGGCAGTAGTGATCTCCAACGAAGATCCTTTGGGGCAAGGACGTGTACAAGTAAAATTTCTGTGGCAGCTTAATGAAACCACAGATTTTATCAGAGTGATGAGCCCGGATGCAGGCGGAACAGATCAGATTACCCAAAACAGAGGATATGTAGCCATTCCAGAAGTGGGAGACCAGGTAATGGTAGGATTTGTACATAACCATCCGGACCGTCCTTTCGTGATGGGCGGAATGTTCCATGGCGGAGTTGCCCTTGGTGGTGGTGTGAATAACCATTTAAAATCTATTCAGACCAGAAGTGGTATCCGTATTCTGATGAATGATGCCGAAGGAAGTGTGAATATTGTAGATCCAAGTGGTAACAATTATTTTATGGACGGAAAAGGAAACATAACAGTATCCGCACCTAATGATATCAACTTCAATGCAGGAGGAAACTTCAATATCAATGTGGGGCAAAATATGTCTACCAGCGTTGGAATGAATAAAATGGATATGGTGACGATGAATCATAGTGAAAGTGTAGGTATGATAAAAACTTCTTCCGTGATAGGAGATTCTCAGGTTTTCATCACAGGAAAGCTTACTGAATTTATAGAAGGAGACGTTCACAGTGAAGTAAAACAGGAACGTAATGAAATTTCAAGAAAAGAAATGAATTTCAGTACCGAAGAAAACTTTACAAGCCATACGAAAAGTTCGATCCATATGAACAGTGGCGAAAAAGGACATAATCACTAATATTTTTCCTATGAGCAGAACAAGAATTGTCAACGGGAAATATACCAAAGTAACCGAAAAAGGGTATAACCTGTACTCTGAAGGAAATACCAATATTAATGCATTAGGTTTGAATAATCTGAATGCAGATAAAGATATTCATCATGGCTCTGCGGTGGAAAAAGCTCCGGCATATCAGCCTAAAGACTCTGTAAATGTTTTTATCGGGATGTTTTTTGATGGCACTGGAAATAACAGGTATAATTCTGATAAAACCTACTACAGTAAGATCAACTCTGGGGAAACCTATTATAAAAATGATACTGTTCCTCAGGAATATTACGAAACCATAAAAGATCCCAAAACCGGAAAACAAAAAAAGATTAAAATTTCAGACCGCGATAGTTACTGGAATCCATATTCCAACGTTGCCAAACTGTTTGATCTTTATAAAGAGAAATTAGAAGCAGCCAAAGATGATGAATATCCGGAATATGGGGAATATGCTATTTTAAAACAATATGTAGAAGGCATAGGAACGAAACAGGATAAAGAAGATGATATTGCTGGTTCCTGTGCAGGAAGAGGAGATTGGGGAGTGATTGGCAGGGTAGAGGAAGGGATTAAAACTGTAATAGAAAATGAGTTTAAGGGTATTTCTAAAAATAAAAAAATTAATAAGATTGTATTTGACGTTTTCGGATTCAGCCGGGGAGCTGCAGCAGCAAGACATTTTTGTAATGAAGTCAAAAAGTCTGCAAAATACGATACGGTGATGCGGGATGAAATGGATATTAAAATGGGACGCCCCAAGATCTCTTATGTTTCAGAACATGCAGGTGGTCTCTTTGGAAAAAAACTGCGCAAAGCAGGATATCAACCGGTGGGAGATACCTTTACTATAGAAATCCGTTTTCTGGGAGTATTTGATACAGTGGTTTCCGATATGGTCGTGAAAGAAAATATAGGATATAAAGTAGCGGGAGTTTTGATTAAAAATCCTTTAACTGTTCCTTACAGTATTGCCGCATTTCTAGGGCAGGCTTCGCTTCAGGACATTAAAACGAAAGTATCAGGATTGGGAATCAAAAAGATTTTCCATATTACCGCCCATAATGAATGGCGGAAAAATTTTGCATTAACTCCCACAGAAGAAGGTTATACGATATCGATGCTGGGCGCCCATTCGGATATAGGAGGCGGCTATGCCCATCTGGATAAATACACTGCCGTTTTGGATTATTTTGATGTGGAAGTAGGAGATGATAAAACCCTTAAAGAAAAGGAAAAAATAAGACAGTTTTATATCAATCAGCGTATCTCTACAGAAAAAGAGATTGCATTTAGAAATACGTACGATCATGTAAAAGAAACAACAATAACGAGCGCAGGAGTGGGAACACGGGAGATCAAAGCAGAGCCGGATTTCCCGGATAAAGAAAAAACAGTATCCAAAAGTTCCTATTACCAAATATTTCAAACCAAAGAATCAGACCATTATATTCTGGAAGATTCCCGATATATTTCTAATAAATACAGTTTAGTGGCCATGTATATGATGTTGCAAAAAGGAATAGATAATAAAGTACCTTTTTATGATGATTATAATAAATCACCAGATGTAAAGAAAAAATTTGAATATGAAATTCCAGATACAGATAAATATAAAGTATTGAAGCAGTATATGGATGTGATGCTGGAGGAAAGTAAAAAAGAAGGAGTTGGAAATTATACAATATCTTCAGAAATGTATCAGCATATTTGTAACCATTATATCCATCTTTCTGCTAACTTTGGAGGACTTGCTGCAATAGGTGTAAAAACGGGAGACCATCATCTTTTGGAAAGTGTTGGTTTTGTCAACCAACCAGTCGCTCCTAAAGTGGATAAAGATGGTAATATCTATTATGAGAGAGAAAAATGGTACCCTTAGATAAGAATGTATGATAAAAATAAATAAAATTAAAAGTATAGTATTATTGTTACTAAACTTATTGCTAATAATAAGCTGTGGACCTAAGGATAAATTTGAATGGAATGCAGGAATTTCCGCACCAAAAAATTATATCTCAGGAGGCCCGTTTGTGGAATATTTTTATCAAGGAAATGGGGTAGCAGGTACATCTGCGAATGTAGGAATAAATCCTGGTTGGGGAATGACAAGTGGCGGTTATACAGGAGGCGAAATATTTAAACCTGTTCCTGATAGTATTTCTGTTAGCTGGCGCTGTGGCCTTGATTTGATTGAATATAAAGTTGGGGCAAAACTTCCAAGAGAAAAAATGCTGGAGCTATTTAAAAGAGGAAAAGAAATTAAAGGGAAGAAAGAAAATTATAATCAAATTATCACAGGTATGGCTCCTGGAGGAAACGTAACGGTATGGCTCTCTGGTTCATTTGGAAATGAAGAAATTACAAGAATTAAGGCTAAACGTGTAGGAGAGACTGATAAAGATGATCCTAATTCAGTAACTCTTTGGACATCAACAGGAGATGAAGCAAAAGATATTTTGAAGTACACTTATCTTCATGGTATTCCCTATTCAGTTTGGGAAAAAGGAGAAAAAACGTACCAATATGATATAGGATTTAGCAGTGAAGAGAATCGTGATTTTTACGAATCAGTTACAGCTTTTTCAAAAGACGGTAGTTATATATTTCTAAATGAGAATCAATTTATTATTCCTTACAAGGATTGGTTATCTAATCATATTATGGACGGTGTGAAAGAAGGCAAGCTGCCTGTTCATACAGTAGTTCAATGGATCTCAGAAGATGATAAACAATGGTATAAAGGAGAGATTGTTTTCCCTGTTGATTTTCAAAATACTTTTGAATCCTTTTATCAAAAGAATAAAAATGTTCATATTGTGTACGTAATGGATAAGTTGAATCCTTCTGGAAATTATACGTTTGGAACAATATGGTTACAAGGTTCCACTTCAAAAGAACGTATTATGAAGTTTCGATTAGCCAAGCTTAATAATGAAACTAGAAAATATGAGATATCAAAATACACTTTCCCCAAAGGTTTTGTAGTTCCCAAATGGGAAGGCAGAATCCCTCTTCAAAGGCCAACTGATTTAGAATATTGGCAGGAAGAATAATGTTTTTTAATGATGAAAAAAGCAAAAAACGCACTATTATTTTCATTAACCTTGGTTCTGCTATTGCAAATAGTAGGCTGTCACCCCAAAGATAAATTTGAATGGAATGCAGCATGGTCAGCACCTAAATTTTATGGAAATGGTGGTCCGTTTGTTGAATTTTTTTATCAGGGAAAAAGTATTGCTGGAGCTTCTGCCAGTATTGGAGCAGATCCTGGTTGGGGCTTAACGAGTGGCGGTTATGCAGGGGGAGACATTTTTAAACCTGTTCCAGATAGTGTTTTTGTAAAATGGATTTGTGCCATAGATGGTTATCGATATGAAGGTGGATCTAGACTTCCCCAAGATAAAATGTTGAGCTTATTTAGAAATGGCTGGAATTCTAAGGGAGAAAAAGAAAATTATACTCAGATTATAGCAGGTTTTGCTCCTGGAGGGAATGTAACGGTTTGGGTGTCTGGGCAAGGAAATAATAAAGAAATAATAAACTTTAAAGCCAAAAATAAAGGAGTTTGGAAAGAAAGTGAAGAGGCAGAAAAGATTGAAAAAGAGATTCTTTCTTCAGAAAAATTTATTAATTCAGAAGTTAACATATATCGTTATCTGCATGGTGTACCTTATTCAGTTTGGGAAAAAGGAGAAAAAACATACCAATATGATATAGGATTTAGCAGTGAAGAGAATCGTGATTTTTACGAATCGGTTACAGCTTTTTCAAAAGACGGTAGTTATATATTTCTAAATGAGAATCAATTTATTATTCCTTACAAGGATTGGTTATCTAATCATATTACGGACGGTGTGAAAGAAGGCAAGCTGCCTGTTCATACAGTAGTTCAATGGATCTCAGAAGATGATAAGCAATGGTATAAAGGAGAGATTGTTTTCCCTGTTGATTTTCAAAATACTTTTGAGTCATTTTATAAAAAGAATAAAAATGTTCATATTGTGTATGTGATGGATAAGTTGAATCCTTCTGGAAATTATACGTTTGGAACAATATGGTTACAAGGTTCCACTTCAAAAGAACGTATTATGGAGTTTCGATTAGCCAAGCTTAATAATGAAACTAGAAAATATGATGTTTCAAAATACACTCTTCCCAAAGGCTTTGTAGTTCCGAAATGGGAAGGTAGAATTCTTCTTCAAAAGCCAACAGATTTTGAATATTGGCAGGAAGAATAATATGATCCTATTTTGTAAAATATACTCTTTGTTGTTAACGAAGGAGCTATGCACACAATCTTCCATAACCAAAGAAATACTTTTCTCATCAATACCAAAAAATCAATACATTTGAATAGATAAAAAAATGATGGATCCTATTCTTAATGTTGTAGTTCGTTCCCTTTGCGTTTACCTTTTCATGGTGATTGCCATTCGTTTATTTGGAAAAAACCAATTATCCCAGCTTAATGCAGGAGATATTGTTTTGTTGCTGCTGATCTCCAATGCTGTTCAGAATGCAATGGTGGGACAGGATACTTCTTTGCAGGGAGGCCTTATTGCTGCATTGGTCCTGTTTTTGGCTAACTTCATTTTAAAAAGACTGATGTTTTCCAATCATTCCTTTGAAACATTTATGGAAGATGATCCGGTAGTTCTTATCAAAGATGGAATTGTAGATCAGATCGCCTTGAACAGAGTGAAGATTACTGAAAGTGAACTGGAGGAAGCAATCAGAGAACATGGCATTGATAAAATAGAGAAGGTAAAGCTGTCTGTGCTGGAAGTTGACGGAAACATCAGTGTGGTTTCTGAAGATGAGAAAAGCAAACAGACTCATTATACGAGAATCAAAAGAAAAAATAAAAGAAAATACCATTAAATAGAATGAATTACGAATTAAGAGAAATGCTTCCCAATGATGGGGCTCGGGTACTTGAGATTTTCAGGCAGGGAGTTGATAGTGGTATCGCCACTTTTGAAACAGAAGTTCCTACTGTAGAAGCCTGGGATATGGAATACTTCAACGCCTGTCGCTGGGTATTGGAAAATGAGAATAACGAAATCGTAGGATGGTGTGCCTTGAAACTGGTGAGTAAAAGAGAATGTTATAAAGGAGTTGCAGAAGTAAGCATTTATTTCGATAAAGATTATCAGGGTAAGGGATTGGGGTCGGTATTGCTTAAAAAGATGATTTTGGATAGCGAGGATCACGGATTCTGGACTTTACAGACCAATATCTTTCCTGAAAATGAGATGTCTATCAAATTCCATCAGAAAAACGGCTTCAGAATAGTGGGAGTTCGCAAGAAAATAGGAAAGCTCAACGGAGAATGGAAAGATCTTATAATGTTTGAAAAAAGAAGTGAAATAATTTAACAAAATATCAACACTGATAAAACTGTTTTATCCATTATAGACTTTACGCTTTATATCCGGAATCTGGAATTTTAAACAATTTGGCATTAACCTTGTTATCTTTTGGCAACTAAGTTTGAAAAAGTGAAAATAATGAAAAGTATGTTTAAAATCATGGGAGCAGGTGCGGTCATGCTGATGTTAACGTCTTGTGTGGTCCATGAACACCACGGAAGAAGGCTTCCGCCGGGACAGGCAAAGAAGATGTATGGAGGAAGCGCAAGATATTATGCTCCCGGCCAGGTAAAAAAAGTATATATTTATGAAGATGGAGGTCGCGGTCGTCATCATAAAGGTCGTGGTCATGGCCATCACAGATAATGAATAAAAAAAAGAGGTTAAAATAATAACCTCTTTTTTTATGTTCTGACTATAAAATATATTATAGATTCATATCAGGCTGGTGAACAGCCTCTGTCCATTTTATTGATATTAAAATCTGGATTTCTTAGGATTCAAAAAAGTATTGAAGATGATAACTTCCTGTCCGAATTTTGTTTCGACACGTTCAGCAATATTTTTTAATTCACTTTCAATAAAATCATTTCTGAGTTCATCATTATCGAAGACCAAAAGAAGATTGTAATTTTTTCCATCTTCAATATAATCACTGTGTACCTCAGAAAGGATATATTTGTTTACATCCATTAAGTTTTCAGTCATTACAACCAGTGTTTCATCAATATAATTTTCCCATTCCTCTAGATTATTTTTCGTGCAATGGAAAGTTATACTTAATATGCTCATATTTTATGAATTTTTAAGATTTTTTGGATAAATTCTACCACAAAAATCGGCAATTTTTTCGTAAATTAGCCCGTTAATAAAAATTCGAAATAAATAATTTTCAGACATACAGCTAAAGGTCTGGCTATCATTATAATAAAATTTGTTTATGCAAAAAGAAGGAGAAAGACTGATTCCTATCAACATCGTTGATGAAATGAAATCGTCTTATATCGATTATTCGATGTCTGTTATCGTCTCAAGAGCGTTACCGGATGTAAGAGACGGTTTGAAACCCGTTCATAGAAGAGTACTTTACGGTATGTATGGATTAGGGGTTTTTTCTAATAGAAAATATTTAAAATCTGCAAGAATTGTTGGGGATGTTTTAGGTAAATATCACCCGCACGGAGACTCCTCTGTATATGATGCAATGGTGAGAATGGCTCAGAACTGGAGCTTGCGTTATCCTCAAGTGGATGGCCAGGGTAACTTCGGTTCAATGGATGGTGACCCACCAGCAGCAATGCGTTATACTGAGGCAAGATTAAAGAAGATCTCTGATGAGATTCTTTCAGACCTTGATAAAGAAACAGTTGATTTTCAGAATAACTTTGATGACAGTTTACAGGAGCCAACAGTAATGCCAACTAAAGTTCCCAACCTTTTGGTAAACGGAACTTCAGGGATTGCAGTAGGTATGGCCACCAATATGGCACCTCATAACTTATCAGAATCTATAGATGCTATCTGTGCCTATATTGATAACAGAGAAATAACAATTGATGAGCTGATGCAGCATATCATTGCTCCGGATTTTCCTACAGGTGGAATTATCTATGGATATGACGGGGTAAGAGATGCTTTCCATACAGGAAGAGGTAGAGTTGTTTTGAGAGCTAAAGTAAGCTTTGATGAAATTGGAAACAGAAATGCAATTATTGTAACTGAGATCCCTTATCAGGTGAACAAGGCGGAAATGATTGCCAGAACTGCTGAACTCGTTAAAGATGATAAAATCCCTGGTATCTATGAGATCAGAGATGAATCAGACAGAAACGGACTTCGTGTTGTTTATGAATTGAAGAATGACGCTATTCCGAATGTTGTCCTAAACTTATTGTACAAATATACAGCACTTCAGACTTCTTTCAGTGTTAACAATATTGCTTTGGTACACGGAAGACCGGAACAGCTGAATCTTAAAGATATCATTCACCACTTCGTAGAGCACAGACATGAAGTAATTGTAAGAAGAACTCAGTTTGAGCTTAAAAAAGCTAAAGAAAGAGCTCATATCTTGGAAGGATTCATGAAAGTGATCGGAACTCAGGATGCTCTGGACAGAGCAATTTCTATTATCCGTCATAGTGCCAATCCTCAGGGAGCAAAAGAAGGCCTAATCGAGGCATTTGAGCTTTCAGAAATTCAGGCTCAGGCGATTCTGGATCTTAGATTAGCCCGTTTAACAGGAATGGAGCTTGATAAAATCCGTGATGAGTATGATGCCATTATGAAAGAGATTCAGAATTTGGAAGATATCTTAGCGAATGAGCCAAGAAGATTCGAAATTATCAAAGAAGAATTACTTGAGATCAAAGAAAAATATGGTGACGAAAGAAGAACGGAGATAGATTATTCAGGAGGAGAAATGTCTATTGAAGATATTATTCCAAATGAGTCTGTCGTTCTTACTATTTCGCACGCAGGATATGTTAAGAGAACTTCACTTTCAGAATACAAAATTCAAAGTAGAGGAGGTGTAGGAAACAGAGCCGCAACGACAAGGGATGAAGACTTCCTGGAGTACATTGTTTCTGCTACCAACCACCAATATATGCTGTTCTTTACAGAAAAAGGAAGATGTTATTGGTTAAGAGTATTTGAAATTCCTGAAGGTTCTAAAACTTCAAAAGGAAGAGCGGTACAAAACCTTATCAACATTGAACCGGATGATAAAATCAAAGCGTATATCAGAACCAACAACCTGAAAGATTCCGAATATGTAAACCAAATGAGCGTAGTGATGGTAACTAAAAACGGTACCATTAAGAAAACGTCACTTGAAGCTTATTCAAGACCAAGGGTTAATGGGGTTAACGCTATTGAGATCAGAGATAATGACCAATTATTAGGAGCTTACCTTACAAATGGTACTTCCCAGATTATGATTGCTACCAAAAATGGTAAGTGTATCCGTTTCCCTGAAGAAAAAGTAAGAGAAGTAGGTAGAGGATCTATCGGGGTGAGAGGAATTGCTCTTGAAGAAGGTGACGAAGCAATTGGTATGATTGTTGTGAATGATGTGGAGAACGAAACAGTACTTGTGGTATCTGAAAAAGGATACGGAAAAAGAACTGCAGTAGAAGACTACAGAATTACAAACAGAGGAGGAAAAGGAGTTATTACCCTAAACATTACCGAGAAAACAGGAAATCTGATTGCTATTCAGAATGTAACAGATGAAGATGGATTGATGATCATCAATAAATCCGGAGTTGCTATCAGAATGGGAATGGATGAAATGAGAGTAATGGGTAGAAATACACAGGGAGTAAAAGTAATCAACCTTAAGAAGAATGACGAAATTGCAGCAATTGCAAAAGTAGAAATGGATAAAGATGTAGAAGAAGAAATTGAAGAGGGAGAAGAAGGAATAGAAATTGTAACTGATAACCAGGAAAATGATGGAGCACCTCAGGCTGAAAAAGAAAATACAGCAGAGGAAAATGAGAATTCTGATTCTGAAGAATAAATTGTACAATTAATATAAAATAGTTATTATGAAGAAACTTATTTTAGGTATGGCTATCGTAGCATCTTCTTTTGCTTTTGGACAGAAAAAAGATGTAAACGCTCAGCTTCAGGCGGCTAATACAGCTGCTATGGATGCCTATAATGCAAAAAATTATGCAGCTGCTGCCCCTAAGTTTGTAGAAGTTTATGACTTATTGAAGGCTAACGGTCAGGATAATAAGATCTATATGTATTATGCAGGGCTTAGTCATGCACTGGCAAACAATACTGATCCTGCAATTAAAATATATAATGATCTTATCAATTCCGGATTTACTGGAGTAGAGACTACTTATACTGCAAAAGATAAGAAATCCGGACAGGTTGTTAATTTAGATAAGGCTACCTGGGAGCTAATGAAAAAAAATACTGATTATTCAGATTTTAAAACTGAGCAGTCAAAAAGTATAGAGCCGGATCTGTATGAAACTTTAACTTCATTACTTCTTAGTGCAAAGAAAACAGATGAAGCTCTTGTTGTTATAGAAAAAGGATTGGCTAAATATCCTAATAACGCTAAGCTTAAAGAAGCTCAAAGTACTGCTTATTTCCAGTCTGGAAATACTGAAAAGTTTATTGGGACTCTAAAAGAACAGTTGGCTAAAAACCCTGCTGATGCTACAAACTGGTATAACCTTGGGGTAATGCAGTCTAAGAATCCAGCAACAACAGCAGATGCCATTGAATCATTCAAAAAAGCAATAGAGGTTAAACCTACTATGGCAGAAGCACACCAAAACCTTGTGTATACTACTATTGGGGATGATTCTAAGATTGTAACTGAGATCAATGCTTTGAGAAAAGATAAGCCGGATGAAGCTACTAAATTGATTGATGCTAGAAAAGAGAGATTTGCTAAAGCTTTACCTTATGCTGAAGCATGGTACAAAGCAGCACCTCAAAGTCTGGATGCCGTTTCTGCACTAAAAGAAATCTATGTTGTTACAAAGAATATAGATAAAGTAAAAGAAATGAAAGCTAAAGAAACTGAGCTTAGTGCTAAAGCGAAATAATAGCTGTAAAGAAAATAATGATAAAGCCGGAACAGAAATGTTCCGGCTTTATTTTTTTAGGACCACAAAGTCCTTATTTTTTGTAGCAGAGATCGATAAATTTCACCCCAAAAATTCTCTGTAATTCCGTATCTTTGAGAAAAATTTTTATAAGATGATTGAGTGGAAAACCGTCAAAGAATACGAAGATATTACCTATAAAAAATGTAATGGAGTAGCAAGAATTGCTTTCAACAGACCGGAAGTACGTAACGCTTTCAGACCTAAAACAACTTCAGAATTATATGATGCTTTTTATGATGTCTATGAAGATCCTTCTATAGGGGTGGTATTGCTTTCAGGAGAAGGACCAAGCCCGAAAGATGGAGGCTGGGCTTTTTGTAGTGGTGGAGACCAAAAAGCAAGAGGACACCAGGGATATGTGGGAGAAGACGGGAGGCATCGTTTGAATATTCTTGAAGTTCAGCGTTTGATCCGTTTTATGCCGAAAGTAGTTATCGCGGTTGTTCCGGGATGGGCTGTTGGTGGAGGCCACTCTCTTCACGTAGTATGTGACTTAACTTTAGCAAGTGAAGAACATGCAATTTTTAAGCAGACAGATGCTGATGTAACAAGTTTTGACGGCGGGTACGGATCTGCTTACCTTGCTAAAATGGTAGGACAGAAGAAAGCTCGTGAAATCTTCTTTTTAGGAAGAAATTACTCTGCTCAGGAAGCTCTTGAAATGGGAATGGTTAATAAAGTAGTTCCACATGCGGAATTAGAAGATACTGCCTATGAATGGGCACAGGAAATATTAGAGAAATCTCCAACCTCTATCAGAATGCTGAAATTTGCAATGAACCTTACTGACGATGGTATGGTGGGGCAGCAGGTTTTTGCCGGTGAAGCTACACGTCTTGCCTATATGACGGAAGAAGCAAAAGAAGGAAGAAATGCCTTCCTTGAAAAAAGAAAACCGAACTTCGGAGAAGATCAATGGATATCATAAACTGTAAAAAGTACAAAGTAAAATGTATTAATGATTCAACACATTAGACTTTTACTTTGTACATCATACATTTTACATTATACAAATTATGACTGATTGGATAAAAGCCGCAAGGCTAAGAACACTGCCGCTTTCTTTAAGCGGAATTATTATGGGAGCTTTTATTGCAAAATGGAGGCTTTACAGAGAAGGGGGAACCTGGGACTGGAAAATTTTTGCATTGGCACTTCTGGTAACACTTTTATATCAGATTTTGTCAAATTATGCCAATGATTATGGCGATGGAGTAAAAGGAACAGATGCCAGGAGAATCAATGAAGCTGAATCAAGAGCTGTTGCCTCAGGAAAAATTACGGCCAAGCAGATGAAAAATGCAGTCATTCTTTTTGCAGCACTGTCTTTCATTGCTACAGTCGCTTTGCTGTATGTAGCTTTCATTCCAAACTATATGAACGAATTCTATATTTTCATAGGACTGGGAGTCGCAAGTATTTTAGCTGCTATTGGATATACAGTAGGTAAAAAACCTTACGGATATATGGGATTGGGAGACATCTTCGTATTTATCTTTTTTGGGCTGGTTTCTGTATGCGGAAGCTATTTCCTGTTTACCAAAACATTCAGCTGGGATATGCTGTTGCCGGGAACGGCAGTAGGGATGATGAGTATGGCTGTTTTAAACCTTAACAATATGAGGGATATTGAAAGCGATAAACTATCAGGAAAAAATAGTTTTGCCTTAAGGATCGGGTTTAAAAATGCAATGATCTATGAAATGATCCTTTTACAACTTCCTTTGGTATTGATCCTTATATTTTTAGGAGTTAACGGGTTTATACAGGCTCAGAACTATTATGTATTTATTGTAATGATCCTGTTGTTTCCGCTTGCAAAATTAAGGAGAAGTATAATGTCGGTAAAAGAACCTAAAGAATTAGATCAGTATCTGAAGCAGGTGGGTATCATGACTTTCATTATGGCAATCCTTACGGCAGCAGGGCTTAATTTATTTCACTAAATCTAAAAATATATTATCATGAGTTCTACAATCTATGTTGAAGCGCAAATGCTTATCAGAAAATCGATTGAAGATGTTTTTGAAGCATTCATCAATCCTGAATTGACGACTAATTTTTGGTTTACAAAATCTACCGGAAAATTAGAAGAGGGTAAAACCATAATCTGGGAATGGGAAATGTACGGCGTAAAATCCGAGGTGAAAGTTCATCAGATTATTCCTAACCAACTGATTAAAACAGAATGGGGAGAGCCTTCAACGCATGTAGATTATGAATTCAGAGTAATGGAAAAAGGAACCCTTGTTGTTATTAAAAGCTATGGATTCAGCCAAACCGGCGAAGATCTTTTAAAAATAATCAATGATAATACAGGTGGTTTTACCACAGTTTTAGATGGCTGTAAAGCTTACCTGGAACATGGAATCAACCTGAGGCTGATTGAGGATAAATTTCCTCAAAAATAGACAATATGAAGACCGTTTTAAAAGTAACTTCTTGTATATCTATCGCTTTAGCCTTATCTCTTGTTTATTATTTAATTCAAGAGCTAATGGGAGGTATGTCAATGCTTGAAATTGATTTTATTCCCGCCTTGATTACCTTGATAATTATTTCTAATGCCGTTTTAGGGTTTTATGTATTAGCTGGAAAATTACAACCAATGAAACCATTATTGGTACTCCAGATTTTAATAATAATACCAACATGCCTGTTGATTTATGAGTTTTTTTTGAAATCACCAATGGGATGTTCTTAAATTAAAAAGACGCAGATGACAAGAATATTTTTACAAAGGTCACTAGCATAATATTGTGCTATTTGTGAAAATCATTTGAGTCATTTGTGTTGAATAATAATTGAAAATTAAATTGAAAATGAAAATACAATTCTTAGGGCAAAATTGCTTCTTGTTCACCTATAAGGACAAAACAATTTTGAGTGACCCTTTCTACAATTACAAAAAAGCGGAGTCAGGATTTGACATTACTGCTCAAAAAATCGACTATATTCTGTTGACACATGCTCATGGTGATCATATCGCTGATGTGGGTGAAGTGTTGCAATATTATCCGGAAGCTACCATAATTGGAGTTCCTGAAGTATGTGGTTATTTTAAATCAGCGAAAAATACAGACGATGTCAACTTAGGAGGATCGGCAAAAATCGACGATCTTAAAATTTCCATGGTTCCGGCTCACCATACGAGTTCTTTTCCGGATGGGAGCTATGGAGGGGTTCCTGTAGGGTATATCTTCAGACTTCCTGAGGGTAAAAACATCTATTTGGCTGGTGATACAGGAGTAATGGCTGATATGGAGCTGTTTCCAAGATTATACGGGAATATAGATCTTTCCATACTTCCTATTGGGAGCCACTACACGATGTGTCCGAGAAAAGCTTCTTTTGCAGCAGCAGAATTATTAAAGACACCAAAAGTAATCGGTTGCCATTTTGATACTTTCCCTGCAATTGAAATTAATCATGAAAGTGCATTAAAGCATTTTGCAGACAGAAATGTAGAACTTGTTTTACCAAAATTGGGAGAGGAGTTCGAATTTTAAAAAATTGGGGTAATCTGAAAATTAGAAAATGATGTGTAAGGTATTAAAAACAAAAAAAGATAATTATCAAATTACCTCTCTCAACTTAAACCAAAAAAAAATGGCAAGCTACCTAAATCACACCGCTACGACCGATTACCTTTGCTGCGTTCCCACCCTGGAGGATTCTCAGGAGCTGGTTGTTTAGGACTTGCCGTTGCAAAGGTAGGAATAATTTATAAACTTCAAAACTTTATCAAAGAAAATTTGTTGAAAAAATGCAGTGGTAGAGCTAAACAGCTGACATCTAGGAGAATAATTTTTCAACTTTTTTCTTAAAAAATTAAATATGACGAAAAGTCCATCAACATTAGGAATTATACTTTTTATCGCTACAATGATCATTTTCTTTGTAGTGTATTCATTTTTCTCAGGAATCAATTATTTTGATATATCACTGAAAGCCAATGCTTTCGTGTTGCCTGTCATCTATGCTGCTACAGCATTCTGGTCTGTAAAATCATATTGGAATAACCATAAAATGGGTTTTAGAGAAGCTTTCAAGAGAGCATTTGTTCCGATGTTTATCGGAGGAATCCTTTCTATTTTCAGTATTTATGCTTTCTTAAATTTTGCAGATACGGATGCTAAAAAGCTGCTGAATTACCAATATGTCCAAAGACAAAAATCAGAATTGGATACAGAATATACTTCTGCAAGAAAGATTTTAAAACATCAAAAAGACATTGATGAGCTGGATCAGAAATACAAAGAGAGGTTACAAAGCTTCACTCCAGAGGCTGTAAAAGGAAAAGATATGCTTACCGCAAGTCATTTTTCAGGATATTTTGCAGCAATTCTTATATTTTACGTAGTTTTGTCGGTGTTTTTCGGTGCGTTTTTCAGAACAAAGACAATTCAGCCAGAAGAAACAAATCAAGCCTAATTTTTATTAAAAATTAAATGAATTTATCTATAGTTATTCCGTTACTGAACGAAGAAGACTCTCTGGAAGAGCTTTTTTCAAGAATTGATAAGGTCTGCACAACCGGTAATCTATCTTATGAGATCTGGTTTGTAGATGATGGAAGTACGGATTTATCGTGGAGTATTATTGAGAATTTAAAAGTACAATACCCTCAGATCCACGCAATTAAATTTTCCAGAAATTACGGAAAATCACAGGCACTTCATGCTGCTTTTGAAAGAACAAACGGAGATGTGGTGATCACCATGGATGCCGATTTACAGGACTTTCCCGAAGAAATTCCTGAACTCTACAATATGGTAATTAATGATAATTATGATATTGTTTCCGGTTGGAAGAAGAAGCGTTTTGATAATGTGATGACAAAAAATATCCCATCAAAACTGTTTAATGCGGCAGCAAGAAAAGTTTCCGGAGTTGAACTTCATGATTTCAATTGTGGTTTGAAAGCCTACAAAAGACAAGTGGTAAAATCCATCGACGTATATGGAGATATGCATCGTTATATTCCGGTATTGGCTGCCAATGCAGGATTCCGAAGAATTACAGAAAAAGAAGTAAAGCACCAGGCAAGACCTTATGGAACTTCCAAATTTGGAACAGAAAGATTTATCAGAGGTTTCCTGGACTTAGTAACCCTTTGGTTTGTAAGTCGTTTTGGAGGAAGACCTATGCATTTCTTTGGTGCCGTAGGAACGGTAATGTTCATTTTCGGTTTTCTTTCAGCATTGTGGCTGGGAGTTTCAAAGCTGATTGATGTGGCCAGAGGAATTTATGGACATTTAATTACCAATAATCCTTGGTTCTATATTGCATTAACAATGATGATCATGGGAACCTTACTGTTTGTGGCAGGGTTCTTGGGAGAAATGATCATCAGAACCAACCGTGAGCATAAGAATTATAATATTGATGATGTGATATAAGGATAATATATTTGATGATGTGTAATTATAATGTTTATTTTAAAACAATCATCTGATATATGACCATTCCCTTCCTTTGGAGAGATGGCAAATCGTAGATTTGACGGGTGGTCCAATATATATTCTATCTCAATAAAATAAAAAATACCTCAGAAATTTTCTGAGGTATTTTTTATTTTTGCAGAAATTAATAATCAAATGCTGAAATTCAGACTTCTTTCCGTTTTCTTTCTCCTGTTTCTTATGTTTTCCTGTTCGTCTAAACAACTCATTGGTTCATGGCAATTTTTAGATGTTTATGATGGCGAAAAGCAGGAGGTACGTCCATTGATTCAAGAAGGAAAGACTTCTCAACATGAAACAGCGGTTCTTACTTTTCACAAAAACAGGTCTTTTTCTTCAATGGATGATAGCGGGGTATACCAAAAGAAGAAGAATATATTGAAAATGAAATATAATGACTTAAAAGATACAGCACAAATGAAGATTACTTATATCAACCACGATTACCTGCTTCTATTCTCAATGACTAAAAATCCTAAAACCTGGTTGTATAAAAAACTGAATCAAAAAAGGGCTGAAGAATAGGTGGACCCCAAAAAAGTCAAAAAATTGAAAATTATCAGGTATTTTATTGTCAAATGACAAAGTTTTTTAAAAATTTTAATCCTATTTTTGTTACATAATATTATTGTGAGTTCCTGAATTGGGTATGAAAATAACCTCAGGAAATTTCAGTAAGAATGATCATGCCTGATCATTACCATTAATATATAGAATATTTTAAAAATAAATATGAAGAAAGTATTGTACACATTGATGCTGGTAGCAGTAGTTTCCTGTGGGAAAGTTTCTCCAAAAGGAAATATTGAGAAGAAGGATGTGGAGGTTTCAGAGTTTGTCAATCTGGATTTGGAAGGAAAATTCAGGGTGTTTTATGCCAGAGGCCCGAAAAATTTTGTAGAAATAGAAACCTATCCCAATGTAGCCAGTAATCTTGATGTGGATGTAAACAATAAAACACTTACCATCAAAGAAAAGAGAGGTACAAAAGGTGTAGATTTTTATAATGTGACCATTTATTCAAAATACAATCTTGAAAAAGTAGCTGTTTCTGATTCTGTAGAAATGAATATTTCAAGTGAAATAAAGACAGATAATTTCAGACTTAGCATGAAAAATAATGCTACTTTTATGGGATCTGTCAATACAAGAAGGGCTGAAGTGGAAATGCATAACAGAAGCAGAGCCAACTTTTTAGGATTGACCAAAGAAGCGGTGATTAAAATTTCAGATACAGCAAGTTTAATTGCTCCTTACTGGAAAATTACCAATCTGAATATTGATTCTAAAAATGGAAATTATGCTGAAGTGAATGTAAAAGACTCTTTAAAAGGACATGTGCAGAATACAGCAAAATTCATCTATTATAACGATCCGATCCGAGCTTTTAAAATTGATAAAACAACGAAAGTTGAGAATAAAAAATTAGAGTAATTGTAGCTGGAGGGCAGAAGCTGGAAGATGGGAGTAATGGTAGTTTTTTAAACTTCTTGTTTTCCATATTGAAAATTTTTCCTCCAAGCATAAAAAATTAAATAAATAAAAACAAAGCCGGAATTTTGAAGCCAGGCATAATATAACTTCCTGCCTCCAGCTTCCCTCTTCCAGCTTTAAATGGAATATGAGTTTTAAATTTGAAAAGTTAATAATTTGGCAGAAATCTATGGATTTTGGAGAGTTTATTTTTAAAATTTCTCAAAAATTTCCAAAGGATGAAATGTTTAATTTAACTTCACAAATAAGACGAGCTTCCGATTCGATTGCACTGAATATTTCAGAGGGAAGTATTTTGCAATCAAAATTAGAGTTTAAAAAATTTTTAGGATACTCGATTCGATCTTTAGCAGAAACAGTAACTTGTTTATATAAAGCAAAAAATAGAGAATATATTACAGAGGAAGAATTTAATAAATTATATCAGGAGAGCTATAATTTGATGAACCAGATAATTGCTTTTAGGAATCAGATAAAATAATAGAATAGAGCTGGAAGCTGGAAGAAGGGAGTCGTGCTAGTTTTTCATACTTTTGCTATCCAGATTAGAAGCTTGCTTCCCAAGTTTAAAAATAAAAATTTAAAAAATAAAAACAAAGCCGGAATTTTGAAGCCAGGCACAATATAACTTCCTGCCTCCAGCTTCCCTCTTCTAGCTTAAAAAAATTAGACATAAATATGACAACATTAGAAAAAGCGCAACTTTGGTTAAATGATACATTCGATAAAGAAACAAGAGATGCAGTACAATCACTGATTGATAGCAATTCGCCTGATCTTGAAGACTCTTTTTACAGAGAGCTGGAATTTGGAACAGGAGGGATGCGTGGCATTATGGGCGTAGGAACCAACCGCTTAAATAAATATACACTGGGACAGGCTACTCAAGGGCTTGCCAACTATATGCTGAAGCAGTTCAAAGGAGAGGAAATTAAAGTGGCAATTGCTTATGATGTTCGTCACAATTCAAAAGAATTCGGAAAATTGGTTGCTGATGTTTTGACTGCCAATGGAATTAAAGTCCTGCTTTTCAAAGATCACAGACCTACTCCGGAATTATCTTTCACTGTTCGTGATAAAAACTGTAATGGGGGAATTGTGCTGACAGCATCTCATAACCCACCAGAATATAATGGGTATAAAGTATACTGGAATGACGGAGCGCAGATTGTTCCGCCACATGATGAAGCTATTATCAATGAAGTATATTCTGTGAAGTTTGACGAAATTAAATTCAATGGAAATGATGATCTGATCGAGTGGATCGGTGAGGAGCAGGATGATGTTTATATCGATGCATGTATTGAAAACTCTACGTATCAGAACGTAGGAAAAGAAAATTTAAATATTGTTTTCACTTCTATCCACGGAACAACATATACCACCGTTCCAAAAGCTTTGGAAAAAGCAGGATTTAAAAAAATAGATCTTGTTAAAGAGCAGATGATTCCAAGCCCTAATTTCCCAACCGTAGATTCTCCAAACCCTGAAGAACCGGCTGCTTTGGAAATGGCAATGGATCTGGCGAGAATTACCAATGCTGATATTGTGATCGGAACAGACCCGGATGGTGACAGACTTGGAATTGCCGTGAGAAACCTTGACGGTGAAATGCAGCTGCTGAATGGAAACCAAACCAATACAATCCTTACTTACTATATCTTAAATGAATGGAGAAAACAGGGAAGAATTACCGGGAAAGAATTCATCGGGTCTACCATTGTAACTTCGGATATCTTCTTTGATATCGCTCAGAAATTCGGTGTAGAATGCAAAGTAGGTCTTACAGGATTCAAATGGATCGGAAAAATGATCCGTGAAGCAGAAGGAACACAGAAATTTGTGTGTGGTGGTGAAGAAAGTTTCGGATTCATGACAGGAGATTTCGTACGTGATAAAGATTCTTGTGGAAGTATCCTTGTAGCCTGTGAAATTGCTGCATGGTGCAAAGCGAATGGAAAAACAATGTATCAATACATGATTGAGATTTATCAGGATCTTGGAATGTACTATGAAGGGTTGGTAAACATCGTAAGAAAAGGAAAAGAAGGAGCTGAAGAGATTCAGAATATGATGAAAAACTTCCGTGAAAATCCTCCAAAAGAATTGGCAGGTTCATTAGTGGAAGAAGTTAAAGACTTTAAAGAGCAGACCAGTTTTAACGTTTCAAAGAATGAGAAAACGGTGATGAATGATATTCCAAAGTCTAACGTATTGATCTATTACACCCAGGATGGAACAAAAGTATGCGTAAGACCTTCAGGTACAGAACCGAAGATCAAGTTTTATGTTTCAGTAAAAGATTCTGTTACTTCAGAAGCAGATTTCAGAGACAAATTAACATCATTAGAAGCTAAAATTGGAGCCGTTAAAACAGATTTAAAACTGGATTAATATCCCATTGACAGCAATGATAAGAAAAATTATAGCAGTTTGCTTGGTGTCGGCAGCTGTAGTTTCCTGTAAGAAAGAGACTGCAGTTTCTGACATAAAGCCGGTAAACGATTCGATTGCAAAAACGAAGCCCCCGAAGATCAGTATAAACCGATTGATACAGCATGTTCTTCAGAAAATAAGACTGAGGATTATATTACAGCTTTACAATGGTATCGTACTAAAGTAGACAAAGAGATTGCAGGAAACAGTCCGGAGCAGAACAATAAAGTGTATGAAGATTATGTGAAAATCAGAGACAAATACACGGATTGTTTTAATGATTCTCAAACTGAGATACTCGATAAGTATGTTGATTATCATACAGGACCGGATACCTATAATCTGCCGGATAATATAAAGAAAATGGCTGCCGAACTGAATAAAGCAGGTCTTGAGTTCCGTGAAATGGGAGAAGGGTTTACCGAAATTCATTCATTGCCAGGATATTATGAGTCTGTTTTTAAGAATAAAGTAACCCCTGATTATAGTGCTTATATTTCGCAGATGGCGAAAGATAACAAGGAAAATTACGCTATAAACGGAGGTCTGATGATAACCTGGGAAGAATTGGGAGACCGGTTGATCGTTTGGGAAAATTTAATGAATAAATATCCTAAAAGTCAATTAATTAAATCAATAACAGATAATTATTATAGTTATTTATCAGATTATCTTCTGGGAATGGATAGTGATTTGATTTATGACAGTGAAGAAGGAAAAATTTTTGATGACAAAATGGAAGAATACAACAGAATTATCAAAAAATATCCTAACTCCAGGACCGCAAAAAAAACTAAAGAACTAATAGCCGCTTATGATGCTCATACCCCTGAGGATCAGATAGGTGAGAAGCTCAATTTAAGAAGATAATATTAGTAAATTTTAAATAAGAATAAAAGTGAAAGTTTCAAAATTAGCAGCGAACCTGATCGGTTCTGAAATTGTAAAAATTGGTAACGAAGTAAATGATCTAAAAGCAAAAGGAGCAGAAATTGCCAATCTTACTATTGGTGACCTGAATTCTAATATCTATCCTATTCCAGCATTGCTGAAGGAAGAAATTCAGAAAGCCTATCAGAATAATCTGACGAATTATCCACCTGCAAACGGACTTTTATCTTTAAGAAAAGAAGTTTCCAAAGATTTGAAAACCAGATGGAATCTGGATTATGCGCCCAACGATATTTTGATCACCGCAGGCTCAAGACCTTTGATCTATGCCGTTTACAAAACCATTGTGGACGAAGGTGATAAAATCGTTTATCCAACTCCTTCATGGAACAACAACCATTATGCGTATCTTACTTCTGCCAATGCTGTGGAGGTAAAAACAAAACCTGAAACCAACTTCCTTCCTACTGCAGAGGATTTAAAACCTCATTTGGATGGGGCCGTTTTACTGGCACTTTGCTCGCCATTGAATCCTACCGGAACAATGTTTACAAGAGAGCAGCTTTCAGAGATCTGTGAATTGGTGATTGCTGAAAACAAGAAGAGAGGAGCAGATGAAAAACCGTTATACCTGATGTATGACCAAATCTATTCTAACCTTACTTTTGGAGCTGAGCATGTAGATCCGGTTTCTCTTTTCCCGGAATTGAAAGAATATACAATCTATATCGATGGTATCTCTAAATGCCTTGCTGCAACAGGAGTACGTGTGGGATGGGGATTCGGACCAGCTCATATTATTGATAAAATGAAAGCACTTCTTACACACGTGGGAGCCTGGGCACCAAAACCAGAACAGGAAGCGACTGCTAAATTCTATGAAAACCCGGAAAATGTAAATGTTTTCGTGGAAGATTTCAAAGGAAAGCTTGAAAACAGTTTAAAAGTTCTTCATGGGGGAATCCAGGATTTAAAAGGAAAAGGACTGGCTGTAGACAGTATTGAGCCGATGGGAGCACTTTATCTTACCATTAAATTAGATTATATCGGAAAAACAAAACCGGATGGAGAAGTTATTGAAAACTCTTCTGATCTTGTATTCTACCTAATCAATGATGCCGGGGTTGCTTTGGTGCCATTCTCAGCATTTGGAGAAGAAAAATCTGAACCTTGGTTCCGTGCTTCTGTAGGAGGGCTTGCCATTGATGAAATTAAAGTGATGCTTCCAAAACTGGAAAATGCATTGAATGCTTTAAAATAAGTTATAAGTTATAAGTTATAAGTGAAAGTATTGTTGGGGAAAAGAGTTTTGAGCTGGCAGTAAATATTATTACAATTTATAAAAAGTTTGTTGCTGATAAAAAAGAATTTGTTCTTTCCAAACAAATATTGCACTCAGAAACTTTTGTTGGAGCAAATATTAGAGAAGCTTTGAATCGTCAGAGTAAAAGGGATTTTATTCATAAACTCTCAATTTCTCAAAAGGAATGTGATAAAACAATATATTGGCTGGAGCTCTTATTTACTACAGAGTATATTTCTGAAGAAGAATTTGAAGATTTAACAACCAGGCTTCAGAAATTTTAAAAATAATACGAAGTATTATATTGACAACAAAAAGTAAAAATTCATAACTCATAACCCAAAAAATAATTCCTTCGACTCTGTCAGTGTAGCATAGTTAAAATTAGTATTAAGTATTAGCAATGTCACACTGCGCAGAGTTGAAGTTTTTTTACCAACACAGTTACTATGAAACTTCCCAGAAAAACTTTTCTTGAAAGCAAGATCTTGTTTTATTCAACACTGACTATTATCAGTCTGGTAATTGCATGTGTTTGGTTTTCGGGAAAAAGTTCTCACCGTTCTTTGTTTCAAAACTCTATACTCTCAACTTCAATTTTGGCAGGATCATTTTTCCTGTTTATCAGCTTAGGGCTGTATTATGGGTTGAAATTAAAAGACAATGTTGGAAGTATCTTAAACAAAGAAAGATTAAAACGATTTTCTGATAAGACTCCGACATTTGACGGTTTTGAATTTGATCCGCCTTCTGTAGGTGATGGAATAGGAGGAGCTATACTTTCTATTGTCTTATGGATTGTATTTTCCATTGTCCTTGTGTTTCTTTCCTATTTTGTTGGACTCTTCTTTTGGTCTGCATTGCTTTTTTTTACGGCCATGTTATATTGGATTTTCTTTCGTGCTTTACGTCAGGTATTTAAGAACTCAGGGAAATGTAAAGGGGATATATTAAAAAGTTTTGGATTCGGTTTTTTCTACTCTTTTCTGTACGTCTCATGGATGTATGGAATTATTTATTTGATTAAATACATGAATTAATATCGATTATTTATTTTATAGAAAAAAATTAAATAAATATTAAAAATTAAGTAAACATTTTGCTTAAAACGGACTTGGGATTACCTTTGGGGGGCTTTATAAGAATAAAATAGGCTTGAAAATAACAAGGATGAAAAAACTGAGATTTCTGTTGCTACCGGCGTCAATATGGGTGTGCTCACAAGAGGTTGATACTTTAAAAATTCAGGAATTACCTGAAGAACGGGCAAAAGTTCAAACGTATACTTTAAAAGACGGTTCTGTCAGAACCTATCCAAAACCTAAACTGCTGGATTTTGTAACCAAATTACCCCGAAACTTTATCAATACCAATAAAGACTTTGTCGCAAAAGATCATGTCTATTACTTAGGGGGTGCACTTGCAGCAACCCTGATTCTGATACCTGTGGATCAGAAATTAACGGATAATTCGAGAGAAATTGCCGAGAAATGGGGGATGAGCGAAGATAATACCTACAGCAAAGTAGGGGGTGTTTTCAAAATTCCTAAAGATATTGGATCTACCTTATACCTGATAGGAAATGGGTCTACGGTAGTATTGGCAGGGATTGGTTTTGGAGTCTATGGTGTAATCAAAAATGATTACCGGGCCCAGGCTACGGCAAGCGGGTTAATGGAAAGTTTAATCCTCTCAGGAGTCTTTACCCAAACAATCAAAAGAGTTACCGGAAGAGAGAGCCCATTTATAGCGGAAGCCAATGGCAATAAAGGAGGTGCCTGGAATCCATTTCCAAGCTTCTCAGCATTTGGAAAATATACCTCAAACTATGATGCTATGCCATCCGGGCATTTAACGACATTTATGGCCGGGTTAACGGTTATTGCAGACAATTATCCCGATGCAAAATGGATAAAGCCTGTAGGATATACATTAGCAGGAGCGTTATGTTTTCAAATGATGCAGAGTAAGGTTCACTGGGCCTCAGATTATCCTTTAGCCTTATTGATGGGCTATTTCATCGGAAAAACAATTTCAAGAAGCAGATTTACGGTTTCGGATCCTCATGCTAAAAATACAAGATATAAACTCGATTTTCTTGCATCCCGCCAATGGGAATATAATATGGTAGGAGTGAAAGTTTCTTTTTGATTTAATAAAGCTGAGTTATTGCATAAAAACAGTGCCATAAGAAAGTTTTTTATTACTTTTGATCAGAATATAAACTATTATTCTTCCTCCTTGAGAAGGGAGATGTTAACTTCTTAATAATACTTAATTGTTTACTTAATGAAAATAATCGCTGTCATTCCTGCCCGATATGAAGCAAGCCGCTTTCCGGGAAAATTAATGCAGAATTTAGGAGAAAAAACCGTTATTACCACAACTTATCAGAATGTTGTGGAGACAGGTCTGTTTGATGAGGTATTTGTAGCAACAGATTCTCAAATTATCCTTGATGAAATTGTAAAAAATGGAGGAAAAGCTGTAATGACAGGACAGCATGAGACGGGAAGCGACCGTATTGCAGAAGCAGTACAGGCTATTGATTGCGATATTGTAATCAATGTCCAGGGTGATGAACCTTTCCTAAAACTGGAACCTTTACAGCAATTGATCGAGGTCTTTAAAAATGATGATCAGCATGAAATCTCATTAGCATCTTTAAAAATAAAATTACGGGAAAAAGAGGAAATTGAAAATCCCAATAATGTAAAGGTAATTACAGATAATAAAGGTTTTGCTTTGTATTTCAGCCGATCTGTAATTCCTTTTCACAGAGAAATTTCTTATCACATAGATTATTTTAAACATATCGGAGTATATGCATTCCGGAAAGAAGCGCTGCTGCAGTTTTCAAAACTGGAGATGAAACCTCTTGAAATATCAGAAAAAATTGAATGTATCCGTTATCTTGAATACGGAATGAAGATTAAAATGATAGAAACCAACTTCATTGGAGTAGGCATTGATACTCCTGAAGATTTGGAAAAAGCGAGAAAATTAATTTAAAATTTGAGAATCGAGTCATTTGAAAAATGAATAAAGAAAACCAGCGGATTAGTGAATTTCCAATGAGTTGATTCACTTTCTCTGCTTTATTGGGCTTCTTGCTTTTTCGGTCAAATCCCCTTATATTTGAATTTATAAATAAAATTAATGAAGAAATTACTTTTTGTATTTGCCCTGATATTCTCGCATTTTACTTTTGCGCAGACCGCAAAAGAAATTATAGATAAAAACATTGAATTGTCCGGAGGATTAACCAATTGGAAACTTTTAAACTCAGTGTTGCTTCAGGGAAAAGTAGTTTTGGGAATTAAAGATGAATATGCTATAAAGATTTATCAACAGCGCCCAAATCTCACCAAAACAGTGATTACCATCAACGGAAAAGATACGGCAATAGAAGGGTTTGATGGGAATAAAGGGTATGCAATGAACTATGCGACCAACAAACTTCAGGAATATCCTGAATATGTTTCTGAAAGTTTTGATAATGATTTCATTGATTGGGAAAGCAAAGGTTTTGATGCTAAATACCTGGGAAAAGAAAAAGTAGGAGAGATCTACTGTCATAAAGTTGAGCTTACAAAGAATGTCAATAAGAATATGTATTATTTTGATGCAAAAACTTATATGCTTCTAAAAGAAGTTAAGAAAGATGAAACGATGGTATATTCAGATTATAAAAAAGTAGGAAATCTTACAATGCCATTCAGAATAGAATCTTCAAGTTCTAAAAAAGATGGCGATTATGTGATGTTGCTCAATAAAATTGATATCAACAAAGTTTTTCCTGCTAATATTTTTAAGTTTTAAATTAACGCAGTTTAGCTGCAAAAAAATCTATAAAAAATGAAAAATATTTTTTTACTAATGCTTTCTTTTATAGCATTTCTGCAAAGCTGCACGAATCAAAAAAGCGAACTTTCTCAAGCTAAAACCAAAGAACTTATGGGAAAAACAATATATGACTTCAAAGTAGAAAGTCTGGATGGCAAAGAAATTAATTTTGCAGATTTCAAAGGGAAGAAAATCCTTATTGTCAATACAGCTTCAGAATGTGGTTTTACCCCACAGTATGCGGATCTGGAAAAAGTATATGAGCAGTACAAAGATAAATTGGTAATCGTAGGTTTTCCTGCCAATAATTTTGGAGGTCAGGAACCGGGAACCAATACGGAAATCGGTGCTTTCTGCCAGAAAAATTATGGAGTAACTTTTCCATTGGCAGCAAAAGTTTCTGTAAAAGGAGATGATACAGCGCCTATCTTTAAATATTTGACAGAAAAAGAATTAAATGGAGTGAAAAATACAAGTATTCTCTGGAACTTCACAAAATTCTTAATTGATGAAAATGGAAAGTTGGTAGATACTTTTGTAAGTACTACAAAACCTACAGATGATGCTATTACAAAGTATCTGAAATAAAGATAAAAAAGTATATTTTTACAAAGTGGATGTTGAGTTAACATCCACTTTTTTTATTTTAAAATAAATTTATACCTCCATGAAAAAAATAATCTTTACCATTTCTATCCTGGCTTCCTTTATGTTAGGATTTGCATTTAAAGCAGGTACAGAAAATACATCTGATCATATGAAAAGAGTGACCGGTATCGGCGGAATCTTTTTTAAATCCAAAGATCCTAAAAAAATGAGAGACTGGTACAAAGAGCATTTGGGTTTTGAAACCAATGAATATGGAACTGTTTTTGAGTGGTATCAGGGAGCTGATAACTCTAAAAAAGGATTTAGTCAATGGAGTCCTTTCAATGAAAAAACTAAATATTTTCAACCTTCGGAAAAAGACTTTATGATTAATTACAGGGTAGAAAATCTTGAAAAACTCGTGGAAGAACTTCAAAAAGAAAATGTAACAATCGTTGATAAAATGGAGACCTATGAATACGGTAAGTTTGTTCATATCATGGATCCTGAAGGAAATAAAATAGAGCTTTGGGAACCTAACGACATTGAATATGAAAAATTGGGGCAAAAGATGAAGAGTAAAACGACAAAATAATGCGTAAGGCTCCTCAATTAATAATCGCTATTCATTAGTTTTCTCTGCGAAACAAAAAATATTACCCAGTTTTATACTGGAGTACCCATTACTTTTAATCTTTGAAGAATTAATCATTGCCTTTGCCAGAATATCCGTAGGCAAGGGCTTTTGGCTTTCCAATAATCCAAGTTTATTAGCGAACTTTATAATTCTGCTGCCCAAGACTTCTCCTGCTCTTCCAGAGTTTTTTCTTTCAAGCATTCCGGGTTTAAAAATGGTGATTTTATTGAAATGTAATTGCCTTACAGCTTCTTCGAGCTCTCCTTTCATTTTGGAATAGAAGATTTTAGACTTAGGACTAGCTCCATAAGCAGAAACCAAAATATAATCCTCTACATTATTTTCTTTGGCTGCCTTGGCAAATTCATACTGATAATCAAAATCTACCTTTTTCTGGGCTTCCTTGCTTCCTGCATCCTTTAAAGTAGTTCCCAGACAGGAAAATGCAACATCTCCTTTCACCATTTCTTTCCATTCCTCAGGTTTTTCAAAATTGACAACATGAACTTTAAGCCTTTCATTTTCAATATCAACAGGTTTTCTTACAAAAATATCCACTTCCTCAAAATCCTTGTCATTGAGTAACTGATTGACTAAATCTTTTCCTGTAGCGCCTGTAGCACCGATTACTAGAGCTTTCATAACAATCTATTTTGAGGTGATGGTATTTTCCTTTCTTAAATTTACTAAATTTGATTTAAAGTTTATACATTTTTTATGTTATTAAATAACATCTCAGAACATCATCATTTTTATTATATTGCTACCTATAAACGAAAAACATGGATGCCAACGAAATTTTAGACTATTGTCTTGCCAAAAAAGCAGTTACGGAAAGTTTTCCCTTTGATAACGAAACTCTTGTGATGAAAGTGGACACTAAAATGTTTCTGCTTATGGGACTTGAAAGACAGCCATTAGCCATTAATGTGAAAACAGATCCTGAGTGGAGTGCAGAGCTTCGTGAGCAATATCCTCAGATTACAGGAGCTTATCATATGAATAAAACCCATTGGAATTCCGTTTCACTAGATGGCTTAAAAAGAGAACTCATCTTAAAGTTAATAGATCATTCCTATGAATTGGTATTTAAATCTTTAACCAAGAAGGCTCAGAATGCAATTAATGAGTCTTTATAAGACGGAGAATAAGGTGTCCAATATTCTTTTTAAGGCATGCATTTTGTTGTCTGCTTCCCAGTAAATACTTGAAAATCATATTCACAAAATAAAATTTAAATGAAAAAAAATCTTACATTACTAATGGCTGCAGGAGTATTATCCGTTACACTATTCAGTTGTAATAAGAGTGATAAGAAACCTCTTTCTGAGAATACTGAGGCAAAATCTGAAAAATCAAATCCGTCTGAGAATCAGGAAAACTTAAAATTAGAATTTACGGGTACAGATCATTTTACCATCAAAAACCCAAAATTGAAGGTGAGTTTATATGCCCATGATCCGCTTCTAGCTGATGCTCCCGCTACATTAATTACAGAAAAGGAGTATGAGCAAACATCGGTTCCTTTTACTATTGACCTGCCTATACCTAAAGATGCTGCAAGCCGTATTGACCCCAAAGCTGCAGAAGGTATGAAATATTATGTCTCAATAGAATGGGATTCTGACGGAAACGGTAAAGCGGGTGAAAAAAGAGATATCTATATAGACCATGATAAAGAATTCCCCAATGTGAAATTGAACGGTGAACCACAAAAGGTCTATTTAAAAATACTAAAATAAAATCTATTAAACTGTTTCATGCACATTGTATGAAACAGTTTTTATTTTAAAAATTAAATTCTTCGGTTAATCTTTTATCCTCATCCAGTCTTTCAATCAGTTTTTCCAGCCCTTCAAATTTTATTTCATCATGAAGGAAGTCTCTGAACCTGACTGTAATTTTCTCATCATAAATATCTCCGTCAAAATCAAGGATATACACTTCAACAGTTAACTTTTCTCCGTTTACCGTTGGGTTGGTTCCAACGCTCAACATCCCTTTATATTGATTTCCTTTTACTTCAACTTCAACAATATAAGCTCCTTTTTTAGGTAATAGCTTGATTGATTCTGTGTCGATATTGGCTGTGGGATAACCAATGGTTCTTCCGATCTTTTTTCCGTGAACTACAGTTCCGGAAACAGAGTAGGAGTACCCCAGCATTTCATTGGCTTCTTTAATATGTCCTGTTAAAAGAGCATTACGTACTTTCGTTGAACTGATATTATTTTCGTGAATATTGATTGCTTCCATTTGTTCAACCTCAAAATCCAGTTCTTTGGATAATTTTTGAAGCAATTCAAAATTTCCGCTTTTATTTTTTCCGAAAGAATGGTCATAACCTATAATCAGGTACTTAACATTGAGTTTGTCAATTAAAATCTGACGCACAAATTCTTCGCCGGTTAAATTTCTGAACTCTTCATCAAATTCTTTCAGGAATAAATGAGCAATACCATATTTTTCAATAAGCTGCTTCTTTTCTTCTAATGTATTCAGAAGCTTTAGATCTTCATTAGGATTAAAAATAAACCTGGGATGTGGCCAAAAAGTAAGAATTGCTGTTTCCAGATTGTTTTCTGTACCTATTGTTATCAATTCATCAATGATGCTTTTATGCCCAAGATGTACCCCGTCAAACATACCTAAAGACAATGCTAAAGGCTTTTGAGAAGAATAATCTGTAAAATTTTTGAAAACTTTCAAAACGGAAAAATTTTGACTGCAAATATAGAAATAATGTGCCAATCTATCAATATAACAGTGTATCAATAATTTCAATGATAAATATTGTTACATTACTAAAATGTTATATTGCTACATGACTGAAAAAAGCATGATAAAAATCTTTTTTTTACCAATTGTAGGTTTATGAAGAATCACTATATTTGCACCAAGAAAAAATTTAGCAATGGCAAACCAAATTAAAGGTAAAATTTCTCAAATTATTGGTCCGGTAATCGACGTTGTCTTCACAGATGTGGAATCTGTTCCTAGCATCTATGACGCGTTAGAAATTACAAAAGAAAACGGTGAAAAAGTAGTTTTAGAGGTAGAACAACATATTGGCGAAGATACAGTAAGATGTATCGCAATGGACGCTACTGATGGTCTTAAGAGAGGTCAAGAAGTAATTGGATACGGAAATCCTATTACTATGCCAATCGGAGAGGCTGTAAACGGAAGACTATTCAACGTTGTTGGTGATGCTATCGACGGACTTCAGAATATTTCTAAAGAGGGAGGACTTCCAATTCACAGAGAAGCTCCAAAATTTGATCAACTTTCAACTTCTGCAGAAGTTTTATTTACAGGTATTAAAGTAATCGACTTAGTTGAGCCTTACGCAAAAGGAGGTAAAATTGGTTTGTTCGGTGGTGCCGGTGTAGGTAAAACAGTATTGATCCAGGAGTTGATTAACAATATTGCAAAAGGACACGGAGGTCTTTCAGTTTTTGCCGGAGTAGGTGAAAGAACGAGAGAAGGAAATGACCTTTTAAGAGAGATGTTGGAATCAGGAATTATCAAGTATGGTGATGATTTCATGCACTCTATGGAAAACGGAGGTTGGGATCTTTCTAAAGTAGACTTAGAAGCTATGAAAGATTCTAAAGCAGCATTCGTTTTCGGACAAATGAACGAGCCGCCAGGTGCAAGAGCTAGAGTAGCACTTTCTGGTCTTACATTGGCTGAGTATTATAGAGATGGTGGTGAAAGCGGACAAGGTAGAGATGTACTTTTCTTCGTAGACAACATCTTCCGTTTTACACAGGCTGGTTCTGAGGTATCTGCACTTCTTGGTCGTATGCCATCAGCGGTAGGTTACCAACCAACTCTTGCTTCTGAGATGGGAGCGATGCAGGAAAGAATTACTTCAACTAAAAATGGTTCAATTACTTCAGTACAGGCGGTATACGTACCTGCGGATGACTTAACTGACCCGGCTCCTGCAACAACGTTTGCTCACTTAGATGCAACAACGGTACTTGACAGAAAGATTGCTTCATTAGGTATTTACCCAGCGGTAGATCCTCTAGCTTCTACTTCAAGAATCCTTGCTCCGGAAGTTATCGGTCACGAACATTATGACTGTGCTCAAAGAGTAAAAGAAATTCTTCAAAGATATAAAGCGCTTCAAGATATCATTGCAATCCTTGGTATGGAAGAACTTTCTGAAGAAGATAAATCTGTAGTATACCGTGCAAGAAAAGTTCAGAGATTCTTATCTCAGCCTTTCCACGTAGCAGAACAGTTTACAGGTATTCCTGGATCATTGGTAGATATCAAAGATACTATCAAAGGTTTCAACATGATTATGGATGGTGAATTAGATCACTTACCAGAAGCTGCTTTCAACTTGAAAGGAACAATCGAAGAAGCTATCGAAGCAGGACAAAAAATGTTAGCTGAAAACGCTTAATAAATTAGACATAAAGATATCAGATACTAGACATGAGACTTTAAGGTTGTCTGAAATCTGAAATCTGAAATCTTCAAATCTAAATTAAAATGAATATAAAAATTTTAACACCAGAATACGTAGTTTTTGAAGGAGAAGTAAACTCAGTATTGTTGCCTGGAAAAAATGGTGAATTTCACATCATGCAAAACCACGCAGGAATTGTTTCTTCTTTAGTCGGTGGTAAAGTAAAGCTTTTTGCTAATTCAATTGATGATGCTTTTGCTAAAAACTTTGCTAAAGAAAATGAGAAAGACTCTGTTTTTTCTTATTCTATCAAAAGCGGTGTTGTAGAATTTAATCATAATAAAGGAATTATCCTTTGTGAATAATTAAATGAAAAGCTAAATATATTTTCAAGAAAGTGTAACTTTGTGTTACACTTTTTTTATTTTATGTAAAAGGCTGGTTCTATGAAGAAAAGTATTATTATATTCTTTACACTTCTGGGAGTTTTCCTCAATGCCCAGAATATTAAGACCAAAAGAGGAATTATCAACTTAGACGGAATCCCGGTAGCAAAACTCTCCAATAAATCCAGTAATTATACTTTTATGGATTTAAAGGAGACACCATTATACACTATAAAATTTATAGATAAAAGTATTGTTGATTCTGTGAGAGACAGCTATATAGAAATTAATAGAGTATATAACAGGGATAAAGTAATAGAACTGGATTATATTTCACCATCGGCATTTTCCGGGGAAGAAAAATCTGCCGTTTATACTTCCGTGAATGGTCTTAAAATAATTGATAACAAAGGGATCAATGTAAAGAATCTCGATGAGCTGTTTTCGAACATGCCGAAAAGAAAGCTGGACAGTAAGACAAAAGAAGCTTATGCCATCAGAAAAAAGATTGATAAGCTGAATATTGAGGTCAATAAAGTAGGCGAGATCCTAAGTAATGGTGTTCCGGTAGGGTATTTTACTAATTTGCCAGTAAGTTTCGGGTCGGATGATACCATCATGGATAAAACTTTTATAGATATCGAAATCTACGATGCCAAAAGTAAATATATCGGACGGTATATTACAACTACAAAGCAATTGAAAAGTGCTGGCGGTAAATCTTTTACGATTTACCGGGAAATGTCTGGCAGAGCCTCTATTTTAAAATTCCCAACCTATAAAGCACTTGCAGAACGCATGGCTATTATGGATCCCAATTTTATTAAAACGCAGGAAAAAGTATCTGTTGGCCCTGTTGTAAAAGATACATCTAATTAGAAAACATTCAATAGAAATAGGTTTTTATCGTATAATAAAAAGATCAGCATGCCCCGCAAAATCTGCGAGCGTATTATCTTCAATAAAAATTGAACTTCTTCCAAAACCTAGCAGAGTCTTTGTCATTCCGTAGGAATCTCAACGTCATTATTATAAAAAAATAATCTGGATTCCTCCGGAATGACAAACAAAATGTTTTTATCGTATAATAAAAAAATCTGCAGGATCCGCAAAAATCTGCGAGCGTATTACCTTCAGTAAAAATTGAACTTTATCCAAAACCTACCATAGCCTTTGTCATTCCGTAGGAATCTCAACCTCATTATAAAAAAAAATCTGGATTCCTCTGGAATGACAAACTAAGCGTTTTACCATGTAATAAAAAAGATCAGCATGCTCCGCAAAATTTGCGAGCGTATTAGCTTCAGTAAAAATTGAACTTCTTCCAAAACCTACCGGAGTCTTTGTCATTTTGTAGGAATCTCAACGTCATTATTATAAAAAAATAATCTGGATTCCTCCGGAATGACAAACTAAGCGTTTTATCATGTAATAAAAAAGATCAGCATGCTCCACAAAATTTGCGAGCGTATTATCTTCAGTAAAAATTGTACTTTATCCAAAACCTAGCAGAGTCTTTGTCATTCCGTAGGAATCTCAATATTATTATAAGAAAAAATAATCTGGATCCTCCGGAATGACAAACTAAGCGTTTTTACCATGTAATAAAAAACTGCTTGATCTGCAAAAGTTGTATCCAATAAGAATTTAGCTCGTTCGTTAATAATTTCAAAAATTAATTGGCAATTGGAAAATCTGTGGAATTTTTAAAATCCCTGAGAAAAAACTAAAAAATTTTATAAACTTAAAATCACTCCATTTTCCTTTAGTTGCTGCATAGGTTTTGAAAACCAGAATAGTTCAAAATCCTCAAAATTTTCTTCGAAATGATTCTTAAGTTGTTGAGCTGTAATCTTTTTCGGATTTTCTATAGAGTTCTGCTCCAATACATTCAGTAACCAGTTTGCTTTATCTTGCTCCAGCTCGATCTTCACAATATTGGTTTTTAAATGGAATGTAATTAATGTGTACGTACCAGAATATTTCTTTTTTGTTTTTACGCGATTCTCAGCGATTACATTTTTGGTTAAAAATACAATTTTTGAGTTTCCTTTAAAAGTAAATGCGTCATCTTCTAAAAGACAGTCATGAATATGGTCAGGATGAATTGTTGTTCTTGGAATTTTAAAATCGAACCATTCCTGAAGGGGAATTTCAAAATTAATTCCATGCATATAATTGAAGAGGGATTTTTTTAATCCGAAGCTGAATCTATTATGATCGATTCCTGTTTTATCTTTAAAGTCGATGTCATTGTTTGCGAATAGAATTTCCTGTTTTACCGGAATAACTCCGAAATCTTCGGGATTGATTCCTACAGGTGAATGGGCAGTCATTGCAAACTGGTGCCAGAATCCACTTTGAAGAATTCCCATTTCAAACATTTGACGAATCATCTCCAGTGAGTCTATTGTTTCCTGAACAGTTTGGGTAGGGTAGCCATACATCAGATAGGCATGAACCATGATTCCTGCTTCGGTAAAATTTTTCGTTACTTTGGCAACCTGCTCTACAGAAACTCCTTTATCAATTAATTTTAACAAGCGATCACTGGCGACTTCAAGTCCACCTGAAACGGCAACACATCCTGATAATTTTAAGAGATAGCATAAATCACTGGTGAAACTTTTCTCAAAACGGATATTGGTCCACCATGTTACAACAAGATTTCTTCTGAGAATTTCCAGGGCAACTTCCCGCATTAAAGCTGGAGGAGCTGCTTCATCTACAAAATGAAAACCGGTTTCGCCGGTTGTTTTGATGAGCTCTTCCATTCTGTCTACCAAAATTTTGGCAGAGATGGGTTCATAGATTTTAATATAATCTAAAGAAATATCACAGAAAGTACATTTACCCCAGTAGCATCCATGAGCCATTGTCAGTTTGTTCCATCTCCCATCACTCCATAGACTGTGCATGGGATTGGCGATTTCAATAACGGAAATATACTGATCTAATTTTAAATCGGTATAATCCGGAGTACCAATTTCAGCCTGCTTATAATCATGTCTTTTAGAATTGTTTTTATAAACAACTTCTTGATTTTCAAGTAAAAAAGTTCTTTTATATTCCAATTCATCTGTGGGATACAATACACTTTGACATAGTAACTCAATAGGAAGTTCACCATCATCTAAGGTGATAAAATCAAAAAATTCAAAAACTCTCTGGTCTTTGACCTCTCTTAATTCTGTATTGGGAAATCCACCTCCCATGGCGATTTTGATGTGAGGAAAGTTCTTTTTTATAAACTGAGCGCACTTAAAAGCAGAGTATAAATTTCCGGGAAAAGGTATTGAAAAACAAATCAGTTTAGGTTGTATATTTTCTATTTTATCCTGAAGAATTTTTAATGTAAAATCATCGATAAATGTTTGTGGGCCTGCTAATTTTGAATAGAGCTCGTCAAAAGAATTCGCACTTTTCCCCAGGCGTTCCGCATATCTGCTGAACCCGAAATCAGCATCATTATTTTCGATAATATAGTCTGAGATATCTTCCAGATATAAGGTAGCCAAATGTTTAGCTTTATCCTGTAAACCCATATTTCCGAAAGCAAAATCCATATCATCCAGTTGGTTGAAACGGGAAGCTTCAGGCAGAAAATTCATGCTGCAGATCTGTCTGGCTAACGTTGGATTTTTGCCCTGTAAAAAAGAAATTACCTGATCGATGGTTTTTAAATATTCTTCTCTTAAAGCAAATATTCTCTGTGTATTTTCAGTAGTCGTCGGAAGGTCAATCTTTTTATCAAAAACCTTTTGAAGCCCGTCTCTTGAAAATAATTCTAAAATAACATCAATTCCCAGATCAAGCTGATAACTGGAAATATTTTTGGTATTCAAAAATCCTTTGATATAAGCTGTTGCGGGATAAGGAGTATTGAGTTGGGTAAAAGGTGGGGTGATAAGAAGCAGATCTTTCAACAGAAAATTTTTGCAAAGTTATAAGTTTTAAATCTAAAAGAGCAAAGATTTTTACTGATTATTTGACGAAAACTTCAAAAGTATTTTTTTATACCTTATTCATATCAATGATTATGTTTCCAGTGATTGTAGGTCCATTCCAAACCAAATAATCCGGAATAAGTTTCAATATCGAGATAATCTCCTTTTCCAAATTGATTATAAGTTTTGCGGCTTACATTGATTACATCAGGCTTTGTATATTCTTTGAGATAGTATAAGCGTAAATATCCATCATTATTTTTATCCCGGATAATTTTAAATTTTCTGGCAAGAATTTCATATTTCTTATTTTGAATGTTAAGAAATACTTTGGAGGGATTGTAACGATCTGCCTTTGGATATATGTCTGCATGTTCCGCTGCTGATATTTGCTTCCAAAATGGAACCGGGTTCATTTTTTCCTTGGGAATTGTCTTAAACTGATAGTTTGTAATTTCAGAGTAACCATCCGAATCCATTTTTTCTTCTATATAAATGGCTTTATCGGTAATTAAATATCCTTTGGATAACGGCTTGGAAAAATCAAAAGATGCATTAACCGCTAAAAAGAAAAGGATAGAATAGAAACTCATAGTCTGTAAGATATGTTGAGTGTTGCTTGACAAATCTTTATCTTTCGATTCTATAAAAAGTCCTGCTATTACCGGTAAAGAGAATAAAACTAACTGGGTCATTAAACTGAAATGATACAGTTCAAAGATTTTCCAAACTATAAAAATATATAATATAGGTGTGGTAAGAGATAAAAGCTTGTAATAAATAGACTGATCTATATTTTTCCTGTCGCTGTCATTTATGAAAAATCTGATCCAGGGAATGCAAAAAATGATCACACATAGAAATCTAAATTGCCATGATACCGGTTCTGAGAACAATAAAACTAGACATAAGAAGATTCTTGTAATAAGAGAAAAAATGATCTTTGGAATAATTTGCATATTATATTTACCCATCAATTTGTTGGGTAAATATAGTATAAAAATTTTGTTATGAACTACTAATAGATCAATCGGCCATTTCTAGCTTGTGCACTGATTAAGTTTCGCCTTCCTGTTGTCTGCAATCACATTAAGCGTAACCCCTAAAAGAATCAGCGTAATGCCTATGAACAGATTGGGGGTGAACTTTTCATGGAACATTAACACACTTACCATTACGGCAACTACAGGTTCCAAAGCTCCAAGTATTGCTGTGGGGGTAGATCCTATATATTTAATGGCATATACCAGGCATAAACTGGATATAACAGTAGTCAGAAAAGCAAAAATGAGAAAATTAAAAAATAGAGACAGGGAAGTTATCGTTAAAGACTGTCCCTCCAGACCTGTCTTTGTCATAAAAAACAGGGATGTAAAAAGCATGGAATAAAAAGACAGCTTAAATCCGGAAACCTTAAGATCTGATTTGTTGACAATAACCATATATAATGCATAAAAAAGAGAACTTAGCATCACAATTCCCAATCCCGTAAAATTGATTTCCAGGCCACTTCCTTTTAAACATAAAACAATAACTCCTGCAAAGGCAAAAAGTAAGGATACTATGGACAGTCTATTGAGTTTTTCTTTATAAAAAAAGAACATAATTAAAGCTACGATAACGGGATAAATGAATAAAACAGTAGAGGCAATACCCGGAGTAAGAAAGTCATAGCCTAAGAATAAAAATTCTGAAGACAATGCATAGCAGATTCCTAGTACGGTTAATATAAGTGTTTCTTTCTTATTGATTTTGAAACTCTCTTTGGAGTAAAGGAGATATCCACCTACCAGTAAAGCAGAAAAGAAGAACCTGTAAAATAAGGTTACATCTACTGAAAAATGCGCTTGTTTGATGGGCAGAATAAAAATAGGAATCAATCCATAGGAAACAGCTGACAGTGTTCCTAACATATATCCTCTGAGTTTCATTTCGTTTTTATAGCTTTTATAGTTTTTAAATAAAAAACCACTGAAGTAATTCAGTGGTTTTTTTTATGTTGATGATTAAATCGGTTTAAAACTTAATCCTTGTTCCTGCAGTAATAGCTGTTCCTGCTCTTTATAGTAACCACTTACTAATTTATCATGAATAGCTTCAAATGCGGTCAGAGTTTCATTAATCTCTGCATCCGTATGAGAGGCAGTAGGAATTAACCTTAATAGAATCATTCCTTTTGGAATTACAGGGTATACCACCACTGATGTAAAGATACCGTAATTCTCTCTTAAATCTTTTACAAGAAGGGTAGCTTCTACCGGAGTTCCCTGCATCATTACCGGAGTTACACAAGTATTGGTATCACCGATGTTGAATCCTCTCTCTCTTAATCCGTTCTGTAATTTGTGGGTATTTTCCCAAAGTTTAGCTTTGATCTCAGGTTTCGATCTTAAAAGCTCCAATCTTTTCAATCCTCCGATAACCATTGGCATAGTCAGAGACTTGGCAAAGATCTGAGATCTCAGGTTGAATTTCAGGTATCTGATAATTTCTTTGTCCCCCGCAAGGAATGCTCCGAAACCAGCCATTGATTTGGCAAAAGTGGAGAAGTATACATCAATCTGATCCTGACAGCCTTGTTCTTCACCTGCTCCGGCACCTGTTGTACCCAGTGTTCCAAATCCGTGTGCATCATCTACTAAAAGTCTGAAGCTATATTTTGATTTAAGGTCACAGATCTCTTTAATTTTTCCCTGCTGTCCTCTCATTCCGAAAACTCCTTCGGTAATTACCAAAATACCACCTCCTGTTTCTTCAGCAACTTTGGTAGCTCTCTGAAGGTTTTTTTCAAGACTCTCCATATCGTTATGTCTGTAGGTAAATCTTTTACCCGAATGAAGTCTTACTCCATCCACGATGCAGGCATGAGAGTCTACATCATAAACAATAACGTCATTTCTGTTGACCAAAGCATCAATAGTAGACACCATTCCCTGGTAACCGAAGTTTAATAAATATGCTGATTCCTTTTGTACGAAGTCTGCTAATTCTCTCTCCAGCTGAAGGTGCTGATCTGTCTCTCCGGACATTGCCCTTGCACCCATTGGATAAAACATTCCATATTCTGCAGCTGCATTGGCATCCGCTTCTTTCACTTCAGGATGATTACAAAGACCTAAATAGTCATTGGCACTCCAGAAAATTACTTCTCTACCCTGAAACTGCATTCTCGGACCAATTGGGCCCTCCAACCTTGGGAAAATAAAATATCCTTCACCATAATCTGCAAATTGTCCAAGAGGTCCTGGATTTTCTTTTATTCTTTCAAAAATATCCAACATTATATCGTAATTTTTAAGTAAAAAAGCCTTTGTTGTAGAACACGCAAAAGGCTTAATTTATATTGTGATTATATATTATTATTTGATAAACTCTGTCTTGAAGACTTCATCATAATTGTGAACACAATTATTAACAAATCCTTGCTCAGCCATCCATTTATCACTGTATACCTTAGTAATATATCTTGAACCGTGGTCAGGATAGATTAAAACAATGACATCATTTTCAGTAAGGTTGTGAGATTGGGCATATTGAATTAATCCCTGCGTTACAGCTCCTGTAGTATAACCACCCATAATGGCTTCTTTTAAAGCAATTTCGCGGGTTCTGTACGCAGCCATCTCATCATTTACTCTTACAAACTCATCTACTTTATCGAAAAGAAGGGCAGAAGGAATTAAATTTTTTCCCATACCTTCAATCTGATAAGGATGTACATCTTCCTTATGGATTTCTCCCGTCTCATGATAGCTTTTTAATATAGATCCATCAGCATCCACCCCAATAATTTTAATATCCGGATTTTTCTCTTTCAAAAATTTCGCGGAACCTGATAGGGTACCACCTGTTCCTGTACATGCAAAAAGGTGAGTGATCTTACCTTCTGTCTGCTCCCAAATCTCAGGACCTGTAGTCTGATAGTGGGCATCAATATTCAGTTCATTAAAGTACTGATTGATATAAATGGAATTAGGGGTTTCCTGAGCGATTCTTTTAGCTACTTCATAGTATGATCTTGGATCATCCGCTGCTACATTGGCCGGACATATATATACCGTTGCTCCTAAAGCTTTTAGATAAGCAATTTTTTCAGGCTTCGTTTTGTCGCTTACTGCGAGAATACATTTATATCCTTTTATGATACATACCATTGCAATAGAAAATCCGGTATTTCCGGAAGTAGTTTCTACAACTACAGAATCTTCTTTTAATAAACCTCTCTGCTCTGCATTTTCTATAATATGTAGTGCAATTCTATCTTTGGTGGAATGTCCAGGATTATATGATTCTAACTTGGCATAAACGGTTGCTGGAATATCTTTTGTGACGGTATTTAGCTTCACCATAGGAGTATGTCCTATCAGGCCAAGAATATTATCGTAAACATTACTCATTACTTGTTATTTTCAATAAAAATCTGACTGCAAAAATACAAAAAAATAAATAATTACTAAACTTTTGTTTGAATTCTAGGAGTCTATTTTAGAAAACCTATTTTCTTATTTACAGTTTTAGCAGGAGTACGATCGCAAATTCCACGCCAAATTTTTAAATTTTGTTAAAAACAATATAAAATAATATAAAAGCCTTATTTTCGCATAATTGATTTAATACTATGAAAAATTGGACTTTTAGGCAATGGAACACCGCTTTAGGATGGGTGATTTTCGTCATTGCGTTTTTTACGTACTTGTCCACGATAGAACCCAATTTTAGTTTTTGGGATTGTGGGGAGTACATTTCTTCTGCAGTAAAACTTGAAGTAACGCACGCCCCGGGAGCGGCTTTATTCCAGATTGTGGGTGCCGTGGCAGCCATTTTTGCATTAGGAAAAGGCGAAAATTATTCTATCGTAATTAATGCGATGTCTGCATTGTTCAGTGCGCTGACTATTTTATTTTTGTTTTGGACCATTACACATTTTGTAAGAAGACTGTTAAACAAAGACTTTGAAGAGATTACTAAACATCAGGAAATCTCTATTTTATTTGCTGGAGCAATAGGAGCACTTTGCTTTACTTTCTCAGATACCTTTTGGTTTTCTGCAGTGGAAGGAGAGGTGTATTCAATGGCTTCCATGTTTATCGCACTTCTGGTTTGGTTGATCACAAAATGGGAAAATGAGTATAAAGCAGCTGACAGTGAGAGATGGATTATCCTTATTTTCTTTATTTTAGGACTTTCTGTTGGGGTACACATGATGTGTATGCTGGCGATTCCTGCCGTATGCCTTGTATATTATGCAAGAAATTATACGTTTACCTGGAAAAACTTTATCTGGGCAAACCTTATTACCCTGGGAATTTTGATTATTGTTTTCAAAATTATTTTCCCTTTGATCATGACAATGTTCGGAAGACTGGAGATTTTCTTCGTAAATGGGCTTGGACTTCCTTTCCACTCAGGAACTATTGTTGCATTTATCATAATGGTAGCGATCTGCTATTTTATTATTAAATATGCAAGGAGAGCAAAGAAAAACGTATACCAGACGGTAGCTTTATCTGTGGTTTTTATGATGATAGGGTTTTCTTGCTGGATGGTTATTCCCATCAGAGCAAATGCCAATCCGCCGATGAACCTTAATGATCCTGATACCGCTATTGGTATGTTGGATTATTATAACAGAGAGCAGTATGGTGACTGGCCAACGATCTACGGACAAAACTATACGGCATTTCTTGATGCTAACGGTATTGAGAAAAATGAAGACGGAAGTTTTAAAACAACGAAAACCGGTGAAATCTACGAAAAAGATGAAAAAACCGGAACCTATAGAAAAACCGGAGACCGGTTCAATTATGTATTCAATAAGTCTCAGATAAGCTTAATGCCGAGAATGTTTAGTGAGGATAAAGATGTAATGGCCAATTATATTGCTATGTACGGAGCTCCTGATTTTACATTCAATTACGGAAATGAAGATGTTGCTGATAACCCACAGGCTAAGCAGATCTTCGATGAGATGAGAACAAAATATGAAGACAAATCAATTACTGCGGCAGATTATCTGAAAGTAAAACCATATAACCTGATCAATGTTCAAAAGCCTTCATTACTTCAGAATATGGATTATTTCATTTCTTTCCAGAATGGATATTACTTTGTAAGATACCTGATGTGGAACTTCGTGGGAAGACAGAATGATCTTGAAGGAAATATGGAAAGCACAAAAGGAAACTGGATTTCAGGGATTCCTTTTATAGATAATGCATTAGTAGGAAATCAGGATAAAATGCCTGCTAAGTTTAAAAATGAAAGTACCGTAGCCTTTTTCTTCCTTCCATTGATTTTAGGATTGATTGGATTCTTTTTCCAGTTGAACAGAGACTTCGGAAGATTCTATGCTTTGTTATCTTTATTTATTTTAACCAGTGTAGGAATTGTTTTCTATACAGGAGTAAAACCTTTTGAACCGAGAGAAAGAGATTATGCCATGGTAGGTTCATTCTATGCTTTTGCTATCTGGATAGGGTTGGGAGCTGGAGCTATTCTATGGTTCTTACAATCCAAAATAAAATCTAACGGAGCTAATATAGCATTAGGAGTTGTTTTATTGGGAGTACCATTTATGATGGGCTTCCAGAACTATAATGTTCACGACAGAAGCGATAGATATACCGCGTATGACTATGCTTATTCTGTATTAAAATCATTGCCTAAGAATGATATCCTTTTTGTATATGGGGATAATGATACTTACCCGGTTTGGGCGATTCAGGAAACTGAGAGATTCAGAGATGATGTGAAAGTAGTTAACTTTACCCTGGCCTCTACACCATGGAACTTAGATCAGGTGAAAAGAAGAACGTATAATGCAATGGGGATCCCAAGTCAGTTAACACATGATGATTACAGAGACGGTGTCAATGACCAGATCTATATGATGAAGAAAGAAGATTGGGAAGGAGTTTTCTCTATGTTGAAAGAACAGGGAGCTCCGGAAACAGAATTCCAGTCATTCAGAAAATATCTTACACAGGATTCTTTAACATTGAAGCAGGCTATTGAGTTTATTAAGTTCAAGTCTCCTGAAAAAGACCAGCTTTTAAAAATGTATTTCGGAGAGGAGAAATATGAAAAATATAATATTCTTCCGGTTAACAAATTTATCCTTCCTGTCAATAAAGATAATGCATTGAAAGCAGGAATCATCAATCCGGAAGATCTTCCGAATGTAGCGAATCAGATTATGATCACTTACAAAGGAAACACTCTTTATAAGAACAACCTGATCCTGTTAGATCTATTGGCAAACTTCGATTGGAAACGTCCGATTAACTTCTCTTCAGGAGGAATCTATGACAGTGAAAATATTTTCTACCTTAACGAATATCTTCAGTTTGACGGATTCAGCTACAGGCTAATACCAATTCACACCCCTCAGACTCCGGATGGAGATATGGGAAGAGTAGATCCTAATTCTCTTTATAACGTAGTGAAAAACTTCAGATGGGGGAACTTTAAAAACTTAAATGCTCACTTTGATGAGACGGCTACATCCAATATTATCAGCTACAGAATGTCAGCAAGCAGAGCTGCTTCAGCACTTGCATTGAACAATCAGAAAGCGAAGGCATTGGAAATTCTGGATCTTGCAGCTAAAGAAATTCCTGCAGAAAAATATAATGATCCCCGTTCCCTAAGTTCAATTGTATCAGGATACATTATTGCAGGGCAGGAGCAGAAAGGCCTTCAGTTGGCAGAAGTGCTTAAAAAAGGAATTTTTGAAGAATATGATTATTATTTAAGCCTTTCAAAAGCAGATCAGAGCTATCTGAGAAGACAGATGAGAACAAAACCTATGGAATATTCTCTTGTAGTTTCTGCGGTTACGGATGCTTATACAAGAATAGGACAGAAAGAAAAAGCATATGCTTATCTGGTAAAATCCATTGAACCTATTGATAAGAAATTCAATGTTTTTGTAAAAGAACTTCAGCAGATGGGTAAAGACAAAGCAATGAAGGAATCTGAAAATGTTCAACAGATCACTCCATTCTATCAGTACCTATTTGATATCATGGAACCTTTTGATTCTACCTATTCGAAAGAAAAAGAAAATCAGATTACCACAGCAATTATCAAGGTAACACAATAAAATATTTTAAAAACGGAACTTCGGTTCCGTTTTTTTATTATTGGGAATCCTGAATTTTAAGATTATATTTGTGAAACTAAAAATACAGAATGTCTGAAACAAAGAATAGCAGGTTCCCCATCTATGCTGTAATTTTTACAGTACTTTTTAAACTCCTTTTTTTATTAACGCACTATATTCAGGAAGATGCATTTATCACCTGGAGGGTTGCCCAGAATTTACTGGACTACGGAGTGATCGGTTTCAACGGAGATACTAAAATCTCAGCTTCTACCACTCATCTGTATGTTTTTGTATCCTATATTTTCAACTTTGTTTTTGGAAAAGAAAACTTTATTGAACCTCTTTTGATTTTCAATTCCCTGCTTTTTACAATAGGGACATTGTTTCTTTCTCATTTGGTTCTTAAAAATCCCTGGCATAAAGCTATTTTCATCTTTTTAATAGGTATTCTTCCACCTTCCATTAAAATTTCAATCCTTGGAATGGAGTATGGATTATTATTTTTTCTGGAGATGTCATTACTGTATTATGGTTTTTACAAAGGAAAAAAATGGGTATTGGCCCTGCTTCCTGTTTTGATCATGTTCACAAGAATAGATACGGTGATCTTCCTGGGAATTGTTTTTCTGGTTGACCTTTTCTGGAATAAAAAAATCAGATGGATTTATGTTTTTGGGGGAATTTGGGGTGTTTTATTTACTGTGGCTTTCAACTGGTTCTACTTTGGTGAACTTGTTAATAATACCATTACAGCAAAGAAATTACTATATGAGCAAAGTTTTACATTGCAGCAGCACATCAGCTATTTCTTTGTGAGTTTTGGAAATTTCTGGGGAATGCTAAAAGTACCCGGGAATTTTAATCCCGTAACGGTTGTTGTACTGATTTTTGAAGTCCTGTGTTTTATTTATTTGATCAGACAGAGAAATAACAGAAATTATTTCCTGTGGATGATCTTTATTTTCGGATGGGTAAAACAGATTCTTTTTATCTCTCAGAAGAGTTTATTCGATTGGTATTACTGGGTTCCGCAGCTTCTGCTTTTCGTACCTGTTCTTATTTTTATTTTAGAGCAGAAAGAGAAAAGAAACCTGTGGCTGTCATTATTGACTATATTTTATATTGTTCCCATGCTTGTCTTTCAAACCATTCATGCTATTGCTACAGGAAACGGAGAATGGAATTACCGCAGAACAATCGGTGTATTTTTAAATCAATATGAAAAAGATAAAAATCAATGGATCTTATTGGAACCGGCGGGCTATGTCCCTTATTTCTCAGGCTTAAAAACCATTGATGAAGTAGGTTTGGTAGATAAACAGATTCAGGAAGAAATCAAAAAGGATAAAGTGAATTATTGGATCAATACCGTAAAAACAAGAAAGCCGAAATATCTTCTCTCTTATAAAAATTTATATGAGGGGAATGATGCTAATGCTGTGTATTATCAGACTCACTATAAACTTTTGAAAGAGTTCAGAGTGAAAGATCATCTGAAAAGTGACCATAAAATACTGGAAAAAATCTATAAACTGAAGCCTTCCGGAACTGATTATAATTTATATATTAAGGTAGAATAAAGAATAAAGAATAAAGAATAAGAAGTTGAAAGGGTAGACGTACTCAAACTCCAAAACCCTCCGACTCTCCAACCCTCCATCCAGTATCTGCAACCTACTCTCTAAAATCTAATCTATGAAATACTGTGCTTTTCTCCGTGGTGTCAATGTAAAAGGAACAAACATGAAAATGGCTGATGTATGCCAGGTTTTTAAAGATGCCGGAATGGAAGAGGTAAGTTCCATACTTGCTTCCGGAAATATTGTGTTCTCTTCAGATAAGGCTGTTGAAGAATTAAAGGAAATTCTGGAAAAAGCTATGTCCGGACATTTTTCTTATGAAGCTTTTCTGTTTGTTAAAGCAAAGGAGGAAGTAGAATTATTCTGGAGTGGTATCCCTTTTGAAAAGAATGAGAACCTTCATATTTATGCCTTTGTGGGCGTTTCAGGTGTGGAAGATGTTTTGATGGAAGAATTTCAAAAAGCTTCCCATACTGAAGATGAAAAGGCAGAAATTATCAACAGTATATTTTACTGGCAGGTTCCAAAAGGAAATACCTTAGATTCTACTTTTGGAAAGATTTTAGGCAAAAAAAGCCTTAAAGACCGGTTTACAAGCAGGAATACCAATACTTTTGAAAAAATCCTGAAGAAGATGAACGGATAAGAGTATATTCAATAGAAACGAAGCTTTGCCCGTTTACCAAAGAAAGCTTTAGCCAAAACCTGATAAAAATAAAAAAGCTATCCTCAATGAGAATAGCTTTCTGTATGTATTATAGTTATAATCTTAACTATTTAATGATTCTTTCCAATACCCATTCAATCAGGTTTTTCTCAGAAGCATGGTGATCTGCGGAGAATTCTCCACGTCTTCTGTTAGCAATTACGTTATTTACTGTAATGGCTTTATGGCCTAATAATTTTGAAAGCGCATAGATGGCAGAAGTTTCCATCTCGAAATTCGTGATTCCCAGATCATTTAAAGTTTCCAGGAATTTGTCATCTACTGCTTTTAAACGAAGCTGTCTTCCCTGTGGAGCATAGAACCCCGGGAATGTAGCTGTATTTCCGTGATATTTGGCATCTTTATAATAGTCTCCCATTTCTTCTGCCCAGTCTGAGAAATAAAGCATTGGCTTAATTTTTTCATAAGGGAATTTTTCCATGAAGCTTTTAGAAAACTCATTTTCAAAGTTGTAATCCTGGTAAAAATGCATTAATCCGTCTAGTCCCACTACATTTTGGGTAACCAGCATATTATCAACCTGCACATCCGGGTTTACACTTCCGCAAGTTCCCATACGGAATAATTCAAGAGCTTTGTGTTCAGTTTTGAACTCTTTATTTTTAAGATCGATATTAACCAAAGCATCCAGTTCGTTCATCACGATATCGATGTTTTCAGTTCCGATACCTGTAGACATTACTGTAATTCTTTCTCCGCGAAGAGTTCCTGTATGCGTATAAAATTCTCTCTTATTTTTTTTGATTTCTACTGTGTCAAAATATTTTGAAACCTTCGCTACTCTGTCGGGATCACCTACAAGGATGATTTTATCAGCGATATCTTCAGGTAAAAGGTTCAAGTGGTATACACTTCCGTCTTCATTCAGAACAAGTTCTGAGGCAGCAAGTTTATTGAGCATAATGTATATTTTTATATTTTAATTAATGAAAATTGCGTCTTTATAAGGAGACCCGGCAAGATCGAAGATCGTATCGTATTCTTCAACGATTCTTTTTTGACCCTGAATTACTTCGTATACCGTAATAATTGTTTTCTCAAAATTTTTAGGATCTTTCCTTTGTGAGGTAACCTCATAGAAATGATCATCTTTTTTGAGAACAGAAACGAGTTCCTCCTTAGTTGAGTTGTTGGTTTCCATCATTCCGGGAAACTCCATAACAACATCTTTTAGTTCAGTATAATTTTTATAAGGTTTTGTGATTCCATTTGAATAAACATAGACATTGGGAATATCTTTGCCTTGTTCCAGACGGACCAGGTAATAATCATTACCTTTCTTCTCTGCATACACAGCCATTTCCTGTTGTTTTTTCTTTTGCGAAAAAGCAGAAAGAGAAAGCAGGCTGGCCATACAAGCAAACAATAACTTTGTTTTCATATTATTATTTTAGTTTTGATTTGTTGAATTAAATTAAAAAATCCTCTCCCAATAACCCTCACCATTATTTTTTATTGGTTTTTAGAATAAACCGTCTTCCTTAGAATAATGAATTTGATTTCGGGGTTTAAAATTAGTAAAAAATCCGTTATCTAAAATATAAACATTTTTTAATCTCCTATTAAAGTTAAGATAATATTTGATGAATAGCTTTGCCGTTAAAAATTAATGAGATCTTACCCATTGCTTGTTGTGATCCTTTTAATAGGATTTGCAGTAATGTCTTTTAATCCGGTTTACAAAGGAAAGGAAAACGAAAATACATTTATCAATAAAGGTTTAACAGACTTTAAAGGCAAGCTGGAACAGTTGAAATCAGATGTTTACCGGTTTTCAGAAGATAAGATTTCCCTTGAAGAACTGCAGAAATCTCTGAGCAGTACCAGAAATTCATTCAAAGAAATAGAATTTTATATTGCCTATCATTACCCTGAATATACAAAAACTCACCTTAACGCAGCGCCTCTATTCCATATTGAAGCAGCTGGGACATCGGCTTATACACTTCCGCCGGAAGGACTGCAGGTTTTGGATGAACTTATATTCTCCGAAGATGCTGGGAATGAAAAAGTAAAGATCAAAACCATTACTGACTTTTTATACAATAGCTACTCAAATTTCTATCTGAGTACCGTGAAAAATGGAGTAAGCAGAGGAAATAATAAAACTCTGCCTTTGCGTATAGAGCTGATCAGAATTTATACATTGGGAGTGACGGGATTTGATACTCCAGGTTCTTTGAATACTTCTGAAGAAGCCCGTTCAGCATTTTGGGGAATCAAAAAATATATCAGTGACGATCTCTATTTTAAAAATTACAATACAGAGAAAGCCCATCAGATTCTGGCTGAAGGGATCAGCTATCTGTCTTCCCATAAAGATTTCGAAACTTTTGACAGGATAGAATTTTACAAAAAATATATACAGCCTTTATATGAAGAATTGGGGAGATGGGACGGAAGACCCGACGATCTGAAAGAATTCTCAGGCTGGAATGTAGGTAACAAAAACCTCTTTAGCAGTGATTTCTTAGATCCTTATTTCTATACTTTATTAAAATCTTCGGAAGACAATCCTTCCCTTAGAAACCTTGGAAAATCCATTTTCTATGATCAGAACCTTAGTGGTAACGGAAAAATGAGCTGTGCTACCTGTCATCTTCAGGACAATGCGTTTACAGACCTTAAGGCAAAATCTCCAAGCAATATCGAAGGAAAAACAGTCTTAAGAAATTCACCCTCTCTTTATAATGCTGTTTTTGCTAAAAGATTTTTCTATGACCTTAGGGCTTTTTATCTTGAACAGCAGGCTGAACATGTCATTTATAATGAAGAAGAATTTAATACCAGCTATGAAAATATCATCAGCAAATTAAAAACAGATCCTGAATACAAAAAGAAATTCCGTAATGCTTTTAAAGACGGTAAAATCAATAAAGAAAATTTCTCAAAAGCCTTAAGCTCTTATGTGGCTTCGCTATATTCTTTTGACAGTGATTTTGACCGTTTTATGAGAAATGAAAAAGAGGTTTCCGAAGATGTTAAAAAAGGTTTTAATTTATTTATGGGGAAAGCCAATTGTGCGACCTGTCATTTTGCCCCTCATTTTTCAGGATTGGTACCACCGCTTTTCAATGAAAATGAATCTGAAGTATTAGGAATCACAACAAAACCTGTTAATCAGCTTCCTGTAGAATTAGACTCCGATCTTGGAAGAGGAAAAAGCCCGGTGAAAAAAGAGAAATCATGGATTTATGATTATTCATTCAAGACTGTTACAGTAAGAAATATTGCCCTTACCAAGCCTTATTTCCATAATGGGGCTTTCAATACGCTGGAAGAAGTTCTCGATTTTTATAACGAAGGTGGAGGAGAAGGCTTAGGATTAAAAATGAAAAATCAAACATTAGCTCCTGATAAACTGAATCTTACCCCGACAGAAATTAAACAGATTATTGCTTTCCTGAACGCTCTTACTGATGTGAGTAAAGCGAAAGAATAAGAGTTTGAAGTTCGGGGTAAAAGTTGTAAGATGTTGATCGTTAGTGTTTAGTATAGTCCATAACCTTATAGGTTTCAAAAACCTATAAGGTTTAGCAAAACGATTACCCCCATAACCCCTTATCCTGCATTATTTAATGATAATTTAACTCCCTTAACATTGGGTTATTGATTAATTAATATTGACAGAACTATATTTAAAGTCCTATTAACAGAAGGGTAGTTTTAAAAAAATAGTTTTGCAACGTCTAATAAATCAAATTAAAATGAAGAGAAAATTACTCACATTGGGAGCTTTGGCCTTACTTGCCGGTTCCTCTGTTCAGGCGCAGACTTTTGTTTTTAATAAAAACTCGTCCTGGAGCTATAAAGACCTTGATCAGGCTCAGCCGGATGCATGGAAAACTAAAACATATGATATTTCTTCATGGGCCACAGGAAATGGTCCTTTAGGATATGGTGATCCTGTAACCACTACCATACATAATGGTGCTACAGGGCTTACCACGGCTTATTTTGCTAAAGATTTCACCGTTGATTTATCTACGCTTTCTGATCATATGGAATTGGGGGTAATGAGAGATGACGGGATTGTAGTATATCTTAATGGTGAAGAAGTAGTAAGAGATAATATGCCTGCTGGTGCTATCACTTTTAATACACTTTCAAGTACAATCGTTGATGGTGCTGCAGAAAGTGTATACAATGTTTTCTCTATTCCAAAGTCGAAATTTGTAAATGGAGTGAACAGAATTTCTGTAGAGTTACACAATAGAAGCACAGGAAGTTCTGATCTTAGAATTGATGCTTATTTAAAGACAATACCTGCTGCTACCACTTGTAACGGAACCCATATCAGCTGTTTTACATCTATCGTTCCTACAGCACAAACCAACAAGCTTATTATTCCTACAGCGCATAAGTACCAGCTTATCCTGAAAGAAGGAGATAATTATACCGAAGGAGGAGGATTCGTAGGAGGACAGAACGACTTTACAGCTTATGTTCCAAAAACCGGAAGCAGTACAAACGGATATCTTTCAGTAAACCATGAAACCAACCCTGGAGGTGTTACTATGGCTGAAATCAACTATAATGCTTCTACCAAACTTTGGCAGCTGACAAAATCCAGAGCTGTAAGTTTTTCAGATCCTAGTCTGGTACAGACGATCAGAAACTGTTCAGGAGGAATTACCCCATGGGGAACAGTGGTTACAGCTGAAGAATCTGTTACTTCCAGTGATGTGAACAATGACGGATATAAAGATTACGGATGGCTTGTGGAAATTGATCCTGCCACAGCTCAGGTGATTTCTAAAAATCAGGATGGAACTAAGGGTAAACTTTGGCAGATGGGAATCATGAACCATGAAAATGTTGTGATCAACACAGCCGGAACTGTTGCTTATTACGGAGAAGATGGAGGAACGCACATGGTATACAAATATGTAATGGATACTCCGAACAACCTGGCTTCAGGAAACCTTTATGTATTGAAATTAGATCAGGGACTTAGTACATCGGGAGATCCGGTGGGCACTACAGCAACATGGGTTCAGATCCCAAACAAAACTAAGGCTGACCAGAACAATACCAATAATCTTGCCCAAACATATGGAGGAACAAAATTCAATGGAGTGGAAGATGTAGATATCAGCCCATTAGACGGTAAGATTTACTTTACAGCAAAAGGATTAGACAAAGTATACCGTTTACAGGATAACGGAACTACAGCTTCTCAGGTGGAAACATTTGTAGGAGGAGCTTCTACATCATATTCTTTCAATACAGCTCAGGGAACAATGTCTGAAGCTTGGGGAGACGGAAATGATAACCTTACCTTTGATGAGCTTGGAAACCTTTGGGTTCTTCAGGATGGTGGGAAAAACTATATCTGGGTTATTGCTCCTGACCATACACAGGCTAATCCTAAAGTAAAACTCTTTGCTTCTATGCCGTCTGGTTCAGAACCTACAGGGCTTACATTCACACCTGATCACAAATTTGGATTCTTCTCTATCCAGCATCCGGATTCTACTATTTCTACAGATATTGACGCGACTGGAAATACAATCAACTATAAAGGAAAATCTGCAACAATTGTGATTGCACTTAAAGAAAACTTAGGAATAGAAGGATCTTTGGGAACTATAGAGAATAAAACTGCAGAAACTACAGTAAACGTAGCTCCAAACCCTACTTCAGGAATTGTTAAAATAAACTCTGAAAAAGGATTGAAAGATATTGCTGTGACCGCTTACAGTATGGACGGAAAAATTGTTTATACAAAGAAGTTTAACGGGTTAAACAAAGTATTGGACCTTGACTTCACATCACAGCTGGAAGCATCCCGTGTTTTAATTTTAAATATTGAAGCAGAAGGAGGATTCCAGAAGACGGTAAAACTTTTAAAGAAATAAATTATTAAACTTTTGTCTGCCGGTAGTATTGCCGGCGGACATTTTTATCTATGAAAAAATCGATACTGTTTATTTCCATTTTCTCTCTCGTTCTGGCAAAGGCCCAGATCGATCCCGTTAAATATCCTACCTTCACGAATATTGAAGATGCTTTAAATAGCAAAAAAGTAGTTTACAGTATGAGTTTCAGGGAAAAAGGATTATTTAATCTGCCTCCTCAGATCACCCGGCTGAATTCAATATTTTTTCTGAATATAATGGGTAATAAATTTGAAAAAATGGATCAGGAGCTGTTTGAACTCAAAGAACTGGAGATTTTGAATGTTAATGAAAACAGTATTAAATATATTCCGGATGAAATTGGCCAACTTACAAAGCTCACTACATTTTCTATCAATTTGAATAGCCTGACAAGCGTTAATCCTAATGTAGCCAAACTTCAAAATTTAAAAGCCATTCATCTTGATGCCAATAACCTGAATGTTTTTCCGGAAGCATTGATGGAAATTCCTACATTAGAAGAAATCAATCTCCAGGGAAATCAGATCAGTTTTATTAGAGACCGTCTGGATCAGATTAAAAATCTGAAATTTTTAAATCTTTCTGATAATCAGATCAATGATCTTGGAAATCTGTCTTTTCCCAGGAATATAAAATATCTTGAACTTCAGCAGAATGCCATTACAAAATTACCGGAAAATCTATATAAATCTCAGCATCTGGAATTTCTGAATGTAAGTGATAATCATATTACCGAGATTTCATCCAAAGTAAAAGGATTAAAAAATATAGTCAGCATGAATCTGGCTCATAATAACCTGACAGATATTCCTGTAGAAATTAAACACTTAAAAAATCTTAAAACACTGATTCTTATAGGAAACCCTATAGAGAAATCTAAAATCGAACAATTAAAAACCTTATTGCCGGAAGCTCAGGTTTATTTCTAAACCTATCCGCCAACACGTTTGGTTTTATAGCCCATATCTTTAAGGATACTCATGATTTTATCACGGTTATCACCCTGAATGATAATTGTCCCATCCTTTTCAGAACCGCCTATTCCTAAGGTGGTTTTTATTTTCTTTGAAATTTTCTTCAGGTCTTCTTCACTGCCTTCCCAACCCTCAACAATTGTTACAGGCTTTCCGTTTCTTCCCTTTTTTTCAAACTTGCATACCAAAGGTTCTTTCTGCTTGAACTGTTCTTCAGGCATTTCAAAATCCTGCTCATCATGATCAGGAAAAAGATTCTTCAATTGATCTCGTAAATCCATACCGCAAAATTAAAAAGATTTACGGATTTATGAAGGGAATTGAAGCTGAAATTTTATGATAAAAATGATCTTTTTTCATTCGATAGAAATTCATCTGATCATTTTCCGAATTATTTAATACACCATGTCAAGGTTTTAAACCTTGACATGGTTGGATTACGTGCAATATCATCCTGATGATCAATAATCAATAAAATTCGAGCCTTCAAATTCTTCTATTCATAGGAAATTAGGTAAATTTGTAGTACAAAAGTTATACAAAATGTCGAAAAAAGCAATACTGGCAATCCTTGACGGATGGGGATTGGGAACCAACCCAAATGTTTCTGCCATAGATAAAGCAAATACACCATTTATAGACAGCTGTTATCAAAAATTTCCACACACAACACTTGAAGCAAGTGGTTTAGCAGTGGGACTTCCTGCAGGACAAATGGGAAACTCTGAAGTAGGCCACATGAATCTGGGCGCCGGAAGAGTAGTGTATCAAAACCTGGTAAAACTCAATATGGCCGTTGAAAACGGAACATTGGGACAGGAAAAAGTGATCCAGGATGCTTTTGAATATGCAAAAAGAGAGAATAAAAAAATACATTTTATAGGATTGGTATCCAATGGAGGAGTACACTCCCATATCAATCATTTAAAAGGATTATTATCTGCTGCCAAAGAATTCGGGTTGAACGAAAATGTATTTGTTCATGCTTTTACAGACGGTAGGGACTGTGATCCACATTCAGGACTGGGATTTATAGATGAGCTTCAGAAGCATATGGAAGCTACTACAGGGAAATTAGCCACAGTAGTAGGAAGATATTTTGCAATGGACAGAGATAAGAGATGGGAGCGTGTAAAATTAGTTTATGATGCTCTTGTGGATGGAGTAGGATTAGAGACTACAGATGCCCTGGCCGCTATTAAAGATTCTTATGATCATAATGTAACGGATGAATTCCTGAAGCCTATTATTTTAGTGAATACTACAGCTACAGGAAATGTAGTACCGGTAGCGAAGATTATAGATAATGATGTCGTGATCTGTTTCAATTTCCGTACAGACAGAGGAAGAGAAATTACAGAAGTTCTTTCACAAAAAGATTTTCCGGATTTTTCTATGCGTAAACTCAACCTTTATTATATTACGTTGACGAATTACGATAAAACATTCCAGAATGTTCAGGTTGTTTTTGACGAAAATGTGTTAACAGAAACAATGGGAGAGGTACTGGAGAAAAACGGAAAATCTCAGATCAGAATTGCTGAAACGGAAAAATATCCTCACGTTACCTTTTTCTTCTCGGGAGGACGGGAGGAAGAGTTTAAGGAAGAAAGAAGATTACTTTGTCCAAGCCCAAAAGATGTTCCTACCTATGATTTAAAGCCGGAAATGTCAGCCTATGATATTACCAATGCTATTGTACCGGAATTAGAAAATGGAACTGCGGATTTCGTTTGCCTGAATTTTGCCAATACAGATATGGTAGGTCATACAGGTGTTTTTGAAGCTGCTGTAAAAGCTGCTGAGGTAGTAGATCAGTGCATTGAAAAAGTGGCAACAGCTGCTTATGAAAACGGATATGCTGTTTTTATACTGGCAGACCACGGAAACTCGGATGTAATGATCAATCCTGATGGAACTCCAAACACACAGCATTCTACCAACCTTGTCCCTTTTATCGTCATGGATAAAGACAATACCTGGAATTTAAAACCCGGTAAACTGGGTGATGTAGCGCCTACCATCCTTAATGTAATGGGTGTGAAAATACCGGATGCTATGACAGGAGAGGTTTTGATTAGTTAAAATTCAATAATATTCATAAAAAAATGCCGTTATAATGATATAGTGGCATTTTTTATGATATATATCAGATAAGGTATGACTTGCATACTTTATTATGCGTTAAATAATAAATAAATCATATCTTTGTTAATTAAAAACTGAATAGTAAAATGTATCAAAAGCTTGTTAGGAAAGAAGTAATGGGAATATTGGAAAAGGAAGTAGGTTCTTTTCTTGATAAATTTTTAACGCCAATTGAAAAAATTTGGCAGCCTTCCGATTACCTGCCAGATCCATCAAGCGATGACTTTAAACATGATTTAGAGGAAATTCAGACTTTTGCCCGTGAAATGCCTTACGACTTATTTGTAACTCTAATCGGAGACTGTATTACGGAAGAGGCTCTTCCTTCTTATGAGTCTTGGTTGATGGGAGTAGACGGAGTAAACCAGGAACAAAAAGTAGGTTGGGCGAATTGGGTAAGAGCTTGGACTGCAGAAGAAAACAGACACGGAGATTTACTGAATAAGTATCTATACCTGTGTGGAAGAGTGAATATGAGAGAAGTGGAGATCACAACTCAGTATTTGATCAATGACGGGTTCGACTTAGGAACAAGTATGGATCCCTACAGAAACTTCATTTATACAAGTTTCCAGGAAACAGCAACTAATATTTCTCACAGAAGAGTTGGTACTTTGGCAAAGCAATCTGGAAACGGAAAACTGGCTAAAATGTGTGGTGTAATTGCTGCAGATGAAGCAAGACATGCTAAAGCATACAAACATTTCGTGGCTAAAATTCTTGAAATTGACCCTTCAGAAATGATTCTTGCCTTTGAAGATATGATGCGTAAGAAAATTGTAATGCCGGCTCACTTGATGAGACAGTCAGGACAAAAGGCAGGAGAACTTTGGGGACATTTTTCAGATGCTGCACAAAGATGTATGGTGTATACAGGTAATGATTATATCAATATTATGAAAGATCTGTTGGATGAGTGGAAAATTGAGCACGTAAAAGGTCTTACAGAAAAAGCAGAAAAAGCTCAGGAGTATTTAATGAAACTTCCTGCAAGACTACAGAAAATTACAGACAGAGTTTCTACACCGGATCTTCAGTTCCAGTTTAACTGGGTGAAGAGCTAAATTCTATAGAATTTTTTAAATTATAAAAGTATTGAGTGCCTTTCTTTTTGGCACTCTTTTTTATTTCTTATCTTTGCAAAGCTAAAAAAAGAACAAAATGTTAAATAATAAAAAGATTGCCGTTGACTTTGACGGAACGATTGTAGATGATGCATATCCGGCAATTGGAAAAGCGAAAATTTTCGCTTTTGAAACCTTAAAAAAACTTCAGGCAGAGGGATACAGACTTATCCTTTGGACATACAGACACGGAAAAACATTAGATGAAGCAGTAGAATTCTGCAAAAAAAACGGAGTAGAGTTTTATGCAGTAAATTCAAGCTTTGAAGGAGAAGTTTTCGATTCTGCAAATCAATCCAGAAAACTGGATGCAGACTGGTTTATTGATGACAGAAACTTAGGAGGATTTCCTGGATGGGGTGAAATCTACAATATTATTCAGGAAAGAATAGAATTCCGTGTAGAAGGAAGAGAAGTTCTTGCCTATTCAAAACTAAAAAAAGAAAAGAAAAAAGGACTTTTCTGGTAGAATAGAACTTAGTAACACGAGATTATAACGTCATTACTAAAAGTTTCTACGTATTATCAGAAGAGTTTATAGATCATGGGAAGTCAACCATTACAAAGCTGTAATCGGACTTCCAACATCTAATCTAACATCTATACAACAATGATTCAATTAAAAACGATAGACGAACTGCGTCTTATGAAGGAGAGTGCCCGATTGGTTTCTAAAACATTGGGAATGTTGGCTAAAGAAATTAAACCGGGAATAAACACTTTATATTTAGATAAACTGGCTCACGATTTTATTAAGGATCATGGGGCAGAACCAGCATTTTTAGGATATGGAGGTTTCCCGAACTCACTGTGTATTTCTCCGAATGATCAGGTAGTTCATGGTTTTCCCAACAATGATATCGTACAAGAAGGCGATGTGCTTTCTGTAGACTGTGGGGTAATCCTGAATGGTTTTGTAGGAGACCATGCCTATACCTTTGAAATTGGTGAAGTAAAACCGGAAGTAAAAAAATTATTGAAGGTGAGTAAAGAATCTCTTTATAAAGGGATTGAACAGTGTGTAAGAGGGAAAAGAATCGGAGATATCTCCCATGCTATTCAGACTCATTGTGAAAAAGAAGGATATGGAGTGGTAAAAGAGCTTGTAGGACATGGTTTAGGGAGAAAAATGCATGAAGACCCACAGGTGCCCAACTATGGAAGACAAGGAAGCGGAAAAGTGATTAAAGACGGTTTGGCTATTGCTATTGAACCGATGATCAACCTTGGAACTGAAAAAGTGAAATTCCATAATGACGGATGGACTGTAACTACTTTAGATAACTTACCTTCTGCTCACTTTGAACATGATGTGGCTGTAATCAATGGTAAACCTGTGTTGCTTTCTACATTCCAATATATTTACGAAGCTTTAGGGATTCAAAGCGATGAAGAAAAGCAGTTCCAGCTGGATTTTTAATGAAAAAAATAACGAAACTTTTACTGAATAAAATTCCACGTCCTATGCTTATCAAAATGAGCATCTGGGCGAGGCCGCTTATTTATCAGTTTTTTAAAGGAGATCAGTTCTTTGATCCTATAGACGGAAGGTCATATCGGAAATTTCTGCCTTACGGGTATGGAAAGCAGAGAGAGAATGCTCTTTCTCCGGGAACACTGAGTCTGGAAAGACACCGCCAGATGTGGCTTTACCTTCAGAATGAAACTGATTTTTTTATTAAAAGCTATAAAGTTCTGCATATTGCTCCTGAACAGGAATTTCTAAGGAAATTTAAGAGAATGAGCAATCTGAATTATATTTCAGCGGATTTATATTCTCCGATTGTAGATGTAAAGGCGGATATCCTGAACTTACCTTTTGAGGATGAAAGTTTTGATATTATCTTCTGTAATCATGTTTTGGAACATATTGAAGATGATGCCAAAGCAATGAGTGAATTGTACAGAGTAATGAAACCCGGAGGATGGGGAATACTTCAGGTTCCGATGAAAAATTCATTGGAAAAAACCTATGAAGATTTTACCATTAAAGATCCGAAAGAACGCCAGAAACATTTTGGGCAGTATGACCATGTCCGCTGGTATGGGATGGATTATTTTGATCGTTTGCAAAAAGCAGGTTTCGAAACAGAAGTGAATTTCTATTCTCAGAAATTTCCCCAGGAAGAAATCAAAAAATACGGATTAAGAGAGAACGAAATCTTACCGTTGGTTTTCAAAAAATAAATAAGACCTGCCTATCTTTGGCAGGTTTTTTTATGGATAAGCTAAAATGAAAATACTGAAAATAAGGGTGAGAAAAGCGAAACCGCCTTCATATAGAAGACGGTTCCATTTTTAAATATAGATAGAAGTTTATGTGCTTTTTTAAGGTCGAATCTTAGTGTGAAGAAGAAACAGCTTTCAATCCTACTACAGAACCGATAAGCGTTACAATAAAAAATACTCTCCAGAAGCTTACAGGGTCCTTAAAGAAGAAAATTCCCATTAAAGCTGTTCCTACAGCTCCAATTCCAGTCCATACGGCATAAGCCGTTCCAATAGGTAAGGTCTGAGTGGCTTTGATAAGCAAAAGCATGCTTATAGTCATCGTGATCAGAAATCCGGTATACCAAAGGTACATTTCCGTTCCTGATGTTTCTTTTGCCTTTCCCAAACATGACGCGAAGGCAACTTCAAATAATCCTGCGATAACTAATATGATCCAATTCATTTTTGTTAATTTTTCTACTGCAAATTTCAGAATTTTAAAGCAAACAAAATTTTACAATTGTTAAAAAATGAGATCGGGGGATATTATACAGAAAGAAGTCGGAGACTGGAAGAAGGAAGTATATAGATTTTTTAAATAATTGATTTCAATCTTCCGGGATTGAGGAATATGATGAAAAAGTTGAGTACCTGAAATAAGAAAAGGATGGACTTGTAGCTTACTCCTTCTTTAAGCTACTTGATCTCTGCCCGTATCCGGCTCAGGCTTACCTGAGTAATTCCGAGGTAAGAAGCAATATAGCCAAGCTGAACTCTTTTGAGTAAATCAGATTGATAAAACATAAGATCTTTATAGCGCTCCAAAGATGTTTTAAACTGTCTGGAAATAATCAGTTCCTCAGATTTGATCATTTCAGCTTCCGCCAATTTTCTTCCCCAGTTGGCAATGTGGATATCCTCATTGAACAGTTTTCTTAAACTTTCGGTTTCCAGCTGGTACAATTCGCAGTCTTCAAGAAGTTCAATACTCTCGTAACCAGGCTTATCCTCTACATAACTTTTCATGGAAAGGATACACTGACCTTCACTGCCAAACCAAAATGTAATGTCATTTTCTGAAGTACTGGCATAAGCACGGGCAATACCTTTGCGGATAAAATAAAGGTAAGGGATTACTTTATTGGCTTCCATCAAGCAAAAACCTTTAGGATGAGAAACTTCGGTAATATGTTCTTTTAAACTTTTTTTTGAGGTTTCAGGAAGGAGGTAAATCTGATCAAGAATCTGGTCTATATTCATACATATGAATTCTAATATTCAAAAGTATCGGTTTTAAGTAATGTAATGCAAAATAATCCTATAATTTTTTTGAAATATAAAGAAGAATAAAAGTTGATAAAATTCTTGATGTATTATATCCTTGGGATGATAGTCCATTGGCTGATCTAATGATTAATCGGATGCCTCAATAAGCAGAGGAATGTCATTTTTCTTATCAGGTTCCCCTTAAAAATTCTTTTTTGTAATGCTGCATAAAGCCAAATAAGTCTCTTTTTTCTTTTTAAATATGGAGATTCACTCTAAGACCAATTTTGTTTTTACTAACTTTGCAGTTCGTAATAATATTTTTATGCACAAAGCAGGATTTGTAAATATAGTTGGAAAGCCCAATGCCGGAAAATCGACTCTTCTTAACCAGTTGATGGGAGAGAAGTTAGCGATTGTAACGCAGAAAGCGCAGACAACGCGTCACAGAATTTTTGGGATTTATAATGAAGATGATCTGCAGATCGTATTTTCTGATACTCCGGGAGTATTGGATCCAAAATATGGTCTTCAGGAAAAAATGATGGATTTTGTAAAGGATTCTTTGCAGGATGCTGATGTGTTCTTATTTATTGTAGATGTTACTGATAAAGCAGAGCCATCAGAGTTTTTAATAGATAAACTGAATAAAATTCCTGTTCCTGTCCTTCTTTTACTGAATAAAGTTGATCAGACTACACAGGAAGGACTTGAAAAATTAGTAGAAGACTGGCACAATAAAATTCCGAAAGCGGAGATTCTTCCAATTTCTGCACTGAATGCTTTCAATACAGAGGTTATCTTGCCTAAATTAAAATCTTTACTACCCGAAAACCCGCCTTATTATGATAAAGATCAGTATACGGACAAGCCGGAAAGGTTTTTCGTGAATGAGGCTATTCGTGAGAAAATTCTTTTGAATTATGATAAAGAAATTCCTTACTCTGTAGAAGTGGTTACAGAACAGTTTAAAGAAAAAGAAGGAATTATTTTTATAGATTCTATTATTTATGTAGAAAGAGATACCCAAAAAGGAATTATTATTGGGCATAAAGGTGAGGCAATCAAGAAAGTAGGGACTGAAGCACGATTGGATCTTGAAAAATTCTTTTCCAAGAAAATTCACTTGAATTTATTCGTAAAAGTGAAAAAAGATTGGCGAAAGAACGACAGAGATTTAAAAAACTTTGGTTACAGATAGACTAAAAAACGCTGTAATCCCGTTGTATTAAAAGATTTTTATTACCTTAGTCTAAATTTTTTAGTAAATGAACTATACTGATTCAAATTCCAGCTCAATACTTAAAGATATTATTTTATTTGCAGTGAGAGTTTTTGTAGGTTTTGCAATGCTTTCTCATGGGTTTCCAAAGCTTCAGATGCTATTGGAAGGCGGTAAAATTGAATTTTTTGATTTTATGGGATTAGGGCCTCAGATTTCCCTTATTCTTACGGTATTTGCGGAATTTGTTTGTTCAATATTACTGATATTAGGGCTTTTCACAAGAATCTCTTTGGGATTTCTGATCTTTACAATGGCTATTGCGGGCTTTTTTATTCATGGCGCAGATCCTTTTGAAAAGAGAGAGCTGAGTCTTATTTATCTTTCCGTGTATCTTCTGCTTATGGCATTTGGTGCAGGCAAGTTTTCAGTAGATCATATGATAGAAAAGAGAAAACGGGCTTCAGATTGGTAAGCTGATTTCAAAAATAGATATAAAAGAGCATTGTTTAATGCTCTTTTTTTATTTCCAGTATCGATATAGTGGGATTTGTAAAGGATCTTGTGAGTGAGTGTTTAAAAATTTATTAAAAATCACTAAATTCGTGAAAAATGATTTTATGAAGATAAAACTGACTATTTGCCTTCTGGCATTTCTCAATTTTTATGATGCACAGGAAAATATTACGTATCAAAAACCCTCTGCAGAAATCCTTAAACTTGCAGACTATGATAGGCCGCCCGGTGTTCTGATGAACAACAAAAAAGACTGGGTTGTTTTTATGTATCGTCCCACTTATAAGACGCTGAGCGATCTTAGCCAGCAGGAGATGAAATTGGGAGGGCTGAGGATTAATCCCGTTACCAATATTGCAAGTACTGCCAATTACCTGAATAATCTTAAAATCAGGAAGATTAATGATAAGAATGAGGTTCAGGTAAAGAATTTACCGGCAGATGCTAAAATTACATATACTTCTTTCTCTCCGGATGAAAAAAAACTGGCTTTTACCAATACTACCGCTAAAGGAGTGGAGCTTTGGATTGTAGACATGGAAACAGCTACTGCCAAAAAAATTACAGGAGATGTTTTGAATGCTAACCTGGGATCACCCTATGTATGGTATAATGATTCCCAGAGCTTATTAATTAAAACCCTTCCTCAAAACAGACCTGCTTTAATTGATTCCAGCAAGGATCTTCCAACAGGACCTATTGTTTCTACTGCTGATGGAAAAGTATCTCAGAACAGAACATACCAGGATCTTTTAAAGAATCCGCAGGATGAGAAGAATTTTGAGGTTCTTACCGCTTCTGAAGTATACAGTGTTGATCTTAACGGAGGTCTTAAAAAAGTAAAAGATCAGGATATGTATACCGGCTTAAGCTTTTCTCCTGATGGAAATTATTTAATGGCAACCATTATTAAGAAACCATTCTCCTATATTGTTCCTTTAAGCAGATTTCCAATAACAACAACGGTGTACGATATAAAAGGAAACGCTGTAAAAGTGGTGAATGAAGTTCCCCTGAATGAGATTATGCCGAAAGGTTTTTCATCCGTAAGAACCGGAAAAAGAGATCTGTCATGGAGAAGCGATGCGCCTTCAACGCTGGTGTTTGCTGAAGCACTTGATGGAGGAGACCAGTCTAAAGCTTCGGAATACAGAGATGAAATCTTTATGTGGGAAGCTCCGTTTACTGCCGCTCCGAAATCATTCTTCAAAACAAAGCAGAGATATGAAGATGTAAACTGGACCAATGATCATTATGCCGTAGTTTCTGAAGGCTGGTATGATACCAGAAATACAAAATCTTTCCTTGTCGATTTTAATAACAATGAATCCAAAATAATTGAAGACAGAAATTATCAGGATGTCTACAGTGATCCGGGAAAATTTAATAGAGTAAAAAACCAATACGGAAGATCAGTTATTGACCTGAAAGGAGGTAAAGCTTATCTTATTGGGGACGGATTTACAAAAGATGGGCAACATCCTTTTATTGATGAGATGGATGTGAAATCACTGAAGAAAAAGAGACTGTATACCTCCAACCTTAAAAATACGAAAGAGAGTATCATTGATATTCTGAATCCTTCAAAAGGAGAGATTCTAACCACTCAGGAATCTCCAAGTTTGTATCCGAACTATTTTAAAAAGAATATTAAGTCTAATAAAACAGAAACGGTAACTCATTTTGCCAATCCTTTTGAGAGTATTAAAGATGTTTATAAAGAAGTAATTACCTATAAAAGAAATGATGGTGTTACTCTGACAGGAACACTTTATTTACCGGCAAATTACGATAGAAAAGCGAAGAAAGAAAAACTTCCTCTGTTAATTTGGGCTTATCCTACAGAATATAAAGATAAGAATACGGCAGGGCAGAATACCCAGAATCCAAATGAATTTACGTTCCCGTATTACGGTTCTTTCGTATACTGGACAACAAAAGGATATGCTGTTTTGGATGATGCTGCTTTCCCAATTATTGGTGAAGGAAAAACTGAGCCTAATGATACCTTCATTCCTCAGCTGGTAGCCAATGCCGATGCTGCCATCAATGCTGTAGATCAGTTGGGATATATCGACAAAAAGAAAGTGGCTGTTGGAGGACATTCCTATGGAGCTTTCATGACAGCAAATCTTTTGACACATTCCAATCTCTTTGCCTGTGGTATTGCCAGAAGTGGAGCGTATAACAGAACACTGACACCTTTCGGATTCCAGAGTGAGCAGAGGAATTACTGGGATATTCCGGAGATCTATAATACCATGTCTCCGTTTATGAATGCAGATAAAATGAAAACACCACTTCTTTTGGTGCATGGGGATGCAGACAATAACCCGGGAACTTTCACATTGCAGACAGAAAGATATTTCCAGGCGCTGAAAAACCTGGGAGCCCCGGTTAAAATGGTTCTTCTTCCAAAAGAATCACATGGATACCAGGCGAAAGAAAATATCTTACATCTTTTATGGGAGCAGGATCAGTTCCTTGAAAAATGTTTGAAGAAATAATAAAAAGAAGGCTGTTGAAAAACAGCCTTCCTTTTATGTATAACAGGATTATAATAAATGAATTATTACCTTATCCTAGAGGTATTTCAGAATTTCGTCAATACTTTCCAATTCCATGAAATTGGGATGTTCTAAATTAACATCATGCTGTTCATGGCTCCAGGTAACATGGTAAGGAATATGGGCTGCCGATCCTCCAATTTCAAGTACCGGTAAAATATCTGATTTTATAGAGTTTCCAAGCATTAAAAAGTTCTCCGGCTGGCAGTCAAGATGCTTCAGTAATTTTTTATAATCATTCTCTTTCTTGTCACTCATGATTTCAATATGATGAAAAAACTCCTGTAATCCTGAATTTTTTAATTTTCGCTCCTGATCCAGCAGATCACCTTTAGTGGCAACAACCAGTCTGTATTTTCCTTTCAGGCTTTCGAGGGTTTCTGTAACCCCATCCAGAAGTTCAATAGGTTTTTGCAAAAGGTTCTGTCCCAGTTCAATGGCTTTGTTCACTAGCCGCAGGGAAGCGGTGTTGTTGGTAACTCTGCCTATCGTTTCAATCATACACAGCATAAATCCCTTTACCCCATATCCATATAAATGCAGATTTTGCATTTCAGTTTTAAACAATTCCTGCGATACGGAATGCTGCGGCAGATAGTCCTCAAGAAGTACACAGAATTCTTTTTCTGCTTCCTGAAAATAAGGTTCATTGATCCATAGGGTATCATCTGCATCAAAGGCAATGGTTGTTATGTGATTATTCATTTTAGTTTTGTAATTTTCTGTCGACAAAATTCAGCATAAAAAATAAATCAACCAAGGACATTTGTCCCGGACCAGCATGTTAAGAACGAATCATACATTTTTAAACTATCTCGAAGATCTATACACAAAACAGGAGAATAAGGAAGATATTGCCGTGAACTCTTTTTCCAGAGGAGAAAAAATAACAGTACAGGGTGAGCAGCTCTCCAGGGTTATCCTGATTAAAAAAGGAGTGGTCAAATGTTTTTTAATGGAAGAAAACGGGAAAGAATATATTGTTGAATTTTTGGGAAGCGGAGAAATTATCGGGGAAGTAGAGGTGATCAAAAATACCAATTGTTTATGCAGTGTTGAAGCCCTATCAGAAGTAGAGGTTTATGCAGTGGGTATTCCTTTTTTCAGGTCCTTGATTAAAAATGATCTCCGTCTGAATAACCTACTGTTGGAATCCTTCGCAGAACGGATTATTAATACTTCCAGCAGAGCTTCTTATCAACAACTTTACACCACGGAACATACTTTAACCCAGCTCATAAAAATGCAGGAAAAACAAGGTATTCAAATTTCTAAAGAAGATATGGCGGCTTATCTGGGAATAACGGTAAGAAGTTTAAACAGGATTTTAAAAGATTTGAAATAGAAGAATATCAAGTTATATAAGTTTGTTTTGAGATTTGTATTAAAATATTTAGGGGTTCGTTTTATTTAAGTATTGAAATTTGAAAATAAGCTTTGTTTATTAAGGGGTGTTTTTAAAATTTAGTATTTTTGTATTGAAAAGTTGAATCAAGATCAATGGAAAAATTAAAGTTCAGAAATGCTGAGAGGGCTCATTTAAATAAAATTGTGGCCATTTACAATTCAACAATTGCTTCAAGGATGGTAACTGCAGATGTAGAAGAAGTTTCCGTGGAAAGTAAGCAAGAGTGGTTTGAGGAGCATAACCCTGAAACAAGACCGCTGTGGATCGTTCAAGATGCTGAAGGTCAGATCATAGGATGGGTAAGTTTCAGCTCATTCCATGAAAGAGCTGCGTACAGCGGAACGGTAGAGGTAAGCATTTATCTGGATGAAAGCTGCAGAGGAAAAGGCTATGGAAAAACAATCCTTGAGTATTGTATTGATAATGCCGCAAAATTTGGAGTACATAATCTCGTGGCACTTATTTTCCTTCATAACGAACCCAGTTTAAAGCTATTCCGACACTTCGGATTTGAAGATTGGGGAACCCTTCCCAATGTAGCCATTCTGGATGGAATTGAAAGAAGTTTAAAGATTCTTGGGAAAAAGATTGGATAAATATTGACAATAGTCAAAAATCTTTGAGAAAACAATCCTAAAGCATATCAATTAAAATCAGTTGTTTTTTTTAGTAAGAAACAACTGATTTTGTTTTATAATGGGATTGCTTCGATTGCTTCTTTAGATAAAGTATTATTTACTTTTGAATACCGGTTCCTTATCCTTTTCAATATAGATATATCGTCCTTTAATGCCTTTCTGAAGCATCTCTTTTTTCTTATTAAGTTCTTCGATAGATTCTACGCTTTCATTTTTAAAAGTTGCTTTTTGCCCGTTTTTTATTTTTTCTGAAAACATTCTCGTAGGATTTTGGTAAATATCTGCAATATATGTATTGAATTTTTCGTTCGTTATAGGAATGGCAGGTTTTCCATAATGGGTTTCCACAAATTCTTTGGTATCATAATAAGTATCAAGTTTCTTATTGTTGATCAGTTTATACACAAAATTTTTGTCAGTATCTTCCAGGATAAAGATCAACCCCGGAAGTCCACGGAATTTATAAGGACCTTCCTTGATATTCACATCATTGGAGAACCAGGCGTTCCAGGTTCTGCCTCCAAAATCTGTGGTAGCTTTCTGAAGTGTATAGCCGTTGTATTGCTGGGTTTCCTGCAGCAGCTTCCATTTCATTTCATCATTTGTTTCTACAACAAAATAATCAAAAAAGTCTCTGTACCATTTGTTTTTGAAAGAATCGGGTTTTCTTTCGATGACCTGGTCGGTTTTTGTACTGTAGCGGGAAACGGCTTCATGAGCCTGTTTGTTTATAGAGTCATAATCGGCAAAGGTTTTATCATAAAATGTAACAGATTTTGGATTGATATCCAGATTCATCATATTTTTTCTGTATTCTTCTGAAGCATCTTTCCGGTACTGAAGTTCATAGGTGAATCTATTGGTTTGCCCCTGGTAAAAAGATCCTGCGGATAAAGTAAGCAGGAATAATATTTTTTTCATGATGATTAATTAGCGGAGGCAAATGTAACAAAATCTAATAAAAAAACGCAGAGCTTTATGCCCTGCGTTGATGTTTTCATACGTTTTATTTATGTACTCTGCTTAATTCTTTTTGCAGACATATTTAAAAATCGTTTGACAAGGAAAACGGCTGAGACCGTTAAGCCTAATCCCAGAGCAATCCACATTCCGAAAGCTCCCATTTCTAACGTTACACAGAAGAAATAGCCTAGAGGAATGGTAATGACCCAATAGGCTATAAAGGTGTAAATAGAAGGTATTTTAACGTCCTGTAAACCTCTCAGCATTCCCAATGCCGTTACCTGTATCCCGTCAGAAAGTTGGAATAAAGCGGCAATGATCATTAGTTTTGAGGCCAGGGTAATCACTTCCACCTCTTCTTTTTTAGTAAAGAAAGTAGGCAATATATTTCTTCCTAAAATAAAGACCAATCCGCAGATGCACATAAAAATAAAGGCGATCTTCAAATTATTGATTCCCACTTTTCTTAATTCCACAAAGTTCTGTTCACCAAGTTTTCGTCCGATCATTACCGTAGAAGCAACACTGAAACCTACACACAAGTTGAAGGTAAATGAAGCCATACTAAGGGCAATCTGGTGTGAAGCAATATCATGAGCGGAAATAAGTCCACAGATGAAAGCTGCCCCAGCGAAAGCCGTTACTTCAAAGAACATCTGTAAAGCAGTCGGTAAGCCTAATTTTATCATTTTATCGAACATTTTCTTTGAAAAATCCTGGATTTTTAAAGAGAAATCTTTGATATAACGTTTGGTTCTTTCTTCTTTAATCAATACAAAATAAAGGAAAACAACCATAAAGATTCTGGAGATCAGTGTTGCCAGAGCAGATCCTTTTACACCCATTGGAGGAAAACCCCAAAGTCCTTTAATAAATACATAGTTCAAAGCAATATTGATGATATTGGCAATGATAGTAGCTTTGGTAACCCCAATAGTATAAGACAGCCCTTCAGAAACCTCACGGAGAGTCTGAAAAGCCATGAAAGGGATCATACTGATGACCATAATACTTAGAAAATCCACTGTATCAGGGATGATCTTTGCGGGTTGCCCGGAATGGTAGAGTAGTGGCATTGCCAGGAGTAAAACCACCATCAGGATAATTCCTACGGACATATTGATCACAAACCCATGACTGAAAACAGAGTTAATGGTTGCGTGATCCTGCTTTGAATGTGCTTCTGATACCAACGGAGGTATGGCAAATGAAAACCCAAGTGCCAATACAAAGATTGAGAAAAATACGGCATTTCCTAATGAAACAGAGGCCAGTGCATCTGCTCCTAAAAGTTTTCCGACAATAATATTGTCAAATAAATTTACTGAAACTTGCCCTACCTGAGTAAGCATAACAGGCAGAGCCAAAGTCAGGCATTCTTTCGTATATTTTTTGTTTAAAAAGTTCATAATATTTTAAGATTCATATAGTTTATATTCAAAATAAGTCAAAAAAAAAATTTGCAGTATGGATACTGCAAATTTTTATATAATGTAAATAATAATTCAATTATTTCCTTACAAAACTTGCAACGTCACTTTCAGAAACAGAGTTTCCTCCAAGAATAATTAACCTCTCCACCACATTCCTTAACTCTCTGATATTTCCAGTCCATGAAAGCGCTTTTAACGCTTCAATAGCTTTATCATCAAATTTTTTCACAGCAGTACCGTGTTCATCGGCAATCATACCGGAGAAATGGTCAACTAATAATTTGATATCTTCTTTTCTTTCGTCCAATGGTGGAACGTAAATTTCTATAACAGAAAGCCTGTGGTAAAGATCTTCTCTGAACTTTCCTTCCTCAATTTCTTTCTGCATATTTTTATTGGTTGCCGCAATTACTCTTACGTCAACTTTTATTTCCTTATCACTTCCTACAGGAGAAACTTTGCTTTCCTGAAGAGCTCTCAGTACTTTAGCCTGAGCAATAAGGCTCATATCCCCAATCTCATCCAGGAAGATAGTACCTCCGTTTGCCTGCTCAAATTTTCCCTGCTTATCCTTAATAGCACCGGTAAAAGATCCTTTTACGTGTCCGAAAAGCTCAGATTCAATAAGTTCAGAAGGAATAGCAGCACAGTTTACCTCAATCATCGGTCCCCTTGCACGCTCACTTTGGTTGTGAATGGCGTGAGCTACCAACTCTTTTCCGGCACCATTAGGTCCTGTAATCAGTACTCTGGCGTCAGAAACAGCTACCTTTTCGATCATATCCTGAATCTTCTGCAAAGCAGGAGAGGTTCCGATCATCTGGTACTTTTTATTTACTTTTCTCTTTAATGTTTTGTTCTCCGTCTGAAGATTTTTGTTCTCTTTCTTCAGGGTTTCCTTTACCAAAGCGTTTTTCACACTGGTGATCAGTCTGTTGATGTCAATAGGTTTGGAAATGAAGTCGTATGCACCCTCTTTAAGGCAGGAAACAGCAGAATCAATATCTGCGTGACCCGAGATCATAATAAAAGTAGTTTCAGGCTTTAAGGCGAGACTTTGTTTCAAAAGCTCGGTTCCTGAAAGCTTAGGCATCTTAATATCAGAAATCACTAAAGCGAAATCTTCTTTTTCTACCTGCTTGTAGCCTTCAAGGCCGTCTTCAGCGATAACAAATTCATATTCGGTAAGTTCATCAGAAAGAATACTGTGAAGTACTCCCGAGATTGCTTTTTCGTCTTCTACTATAAGGATTTTTTGCATAGTTGCAAATTTAAATTTTTTGTTTCAATTATTAGCAAAAACTGTACCTAAAAATTCTATTTTGAATAATCTCTTCTTCCAAAAATAGCCGATCCTACTCTTACTGAATTGGCACCACATTCAATAGCTACCGGGAAATCATCACTCATACCCATTGATAAGATTTTCAATGATTTTAGTTTATTTAATTCATCAAAAAGGCCTTTTAAGGTTAAAAATTCTTTTCTCACCTGTTGTTCATCATCGGTGAAAGTAGCCATTCCCATTAAACCGGTAATTTCGATATGAGAATATTGACCATCAATATACTGTTTAAAAAGGTTTTCAGCTTCATGAATTTCAAGTCCGAACTTGCTGTCTTCAGCGGCAATTTTTACCTGCAGCAAAACCTTGATGATCCTGTTATTCTTTCCGGCCTCTTTATTGATTTCGGATAATAATTTTTCAGAATCTACACTTTGTATAGTGTCTATAAAAGGAGCAATATATTTTACCTTGTTGGTCTGTAAATGCCCAATCAGATGCCATTGAATATCATCAGGAAGTAAAGGGGATTTTTCCATCAGTTCCTGAACTTTATTTTCGCCAAATACTTTTTGCCCCAAATCATAAACATCCTGTATGGCTGAAACAGGATGTGTTTTGGAAACAGCAACCAGCTGTACACCTTCCGGAAGTTGGTCTTTTATTGTCTGATAATTTTCTTTAATGCTCATAAATGCAAATTTCCGAAATTTACTTGACAGTTTCTGCCTATAGATTAATTTTAGGCTATACTTTTTAAAAAAAAATATTAGTTCAAAACTTCGTTAATCTTCGGATATTGTGAAATCTTTCTGAAAACGAATTTGTTGCTTTTCTGCAGCTTTTCAATAAACAGATCTAATTCGTTGATAGAGTCAGTATCTCTAAGGTATTGATCATGAGTAAGAAAAACAAGGTGTCTTGAAGTTTTTTCAAGGTCGTTAATGAAGATGCTGTCTACTTTTTTCAACATGGCTTCATGGCTCCCTTTTAGAGTCATTTTATGCGAAGGTCTCCATTCGAGATCCCATCCGATTACTTTATAGCCTGCATTTTTAAGTCCGTTTGCTGCAAGAGTAGAGCTCTTAATATCAGTTACGTTAATATTGTTGAGTCTCCAGATATTTCTTCCCGGAGTTCTGGCAATTTTATCCTGAAGTTTAAGGCTGTCTTTTGCAATATCAAAATCATGTACCACTGCCTGCGCATTCTTATAAAAATCTGTGTATTTGTTGTGGGCATGGCTGAAGCTGTGATTGGCAAGCTCAACAAGAGGATTCTGCTTTAAAAGTTCAAAATCATCCTTTTGCTTTTTGCTTCCATAGGCATGTTTACCCACAAGAAAAGCTGTAGCACATACATTTCTTTTATTCAGGATTTTTAACAGGTTTTCTGTGCCCTGGTTCGGGCCGTCATCAAAAGTAAGGTAGATGATCCTTTTATCAGGATCTATATTTTCATCATCTATTTTGGGGACTATTTCCGCGGTAGGATGTTCTTGTGAATTGAGCTTTTCATTCACATCATTCTTGAAGTTACAGCTGTTCAATAAAACCGAAGTTGCACTCATCAATGCAAACATCCCGAGAAAAGTCGTGTTTTTTGACTTTCCCGCAAAAATTTTTCTCATAAAGGTAATGGAAATTAAATTGTTAAAAATCGTTAAAAATAACACTGAAAAGTTAACAAATTATATGCCATTATTCAAGGTGTTTTTTCTTTTTAAGGTTATTTTAAGAACTTTATTTTAAAGCATATTTCCATTAATCTGTTGATTATAAGTTTATGATTTTGTTTTATCTGTTTTTTAACATTTATAAATGCGAAAACAATAGAGTTTCTCTATTTTCATTGAAATTAAATAATTCTTCCTATTGTGGGGAATTATTTAATTTTAACAAATTGGTACCGTTTATATTGTTGAAATTAAAAAGGATTATAAAATCTCTTGTAAGTAGATTGCGTTTTTAACAGCGGAAGTTCCCCAGGTATTGTTGAAGAATATAAAGGCTGTTTGTTTCTTCATCTTGAGTTTGGCGGCAAGATGGTCAAGAAATTCATTGCTGTACTCGGATTTATAGAGAACAGGTTTCCCATGCAGTCTGTAATAGATTATTTCAGGATGATTAATGACTACATCTTCAGGGAGGTTTCCGGGGAAGCTTACTCCTGAAAATACAGTATTGATATTTTTTAAGAAATCAAATATTTCTTTCTGCCACCATGATTCGTGACGGAATTCAATAACATTTAAAAAATTAAAATCAAGATTATCAAGAATGAGGGTAAGATTTTCCGGGGTATTTTTAAAGGAAGGAGGGAATTGGTACAGAAAACCGGAAAGCTTATCCTTCAGGTTGTTTTGAATATGAGTACAGAAGCTTATAATATCTTCTTTTGATTCTGTAAGGCGTTTCTGATGAGTGATGGCTTTAGGGATCTTAATAAAGAATCTGAATAGCTCCGGAGTTTCATCATACCATTTTAAAAGAGTTTTGGCCGTTGGAATCCTATAAAATGTAGAGTTGATCTCTACCGCATTAAAAGCCCTGGCATATAAAGAAAGAAAATCTTTACCTGGAGCATTTTCAGGATATAACGACCCTTTCCAGTCGTTATTATAAAATCCTGAGCATCCAATGTAAAGATTCTCTTTTTTCATTTTATTATTTTATATCCAGATCTACGGAATTTAATCTCAATGAATTCAGGATCACCGATAAGGAACTGATGCTCATGGCTGCAGCTGCAATCATGGGGGATAATAGAATTCCAAAGAATGGATACAATAATCCTGCCGCTACCGGAACTCCCAATACATTATAGATAAATGCAAAGAATAGATTTTCTTTAATGTTTTTAAGAAGTTTTTCGCTTAGCAGCTTAGCTTTTGCTACTCCCAGAATATCTCCTTTGAGCAGTGTAATCTCAGCACTTTCTATAGCGACGTCTGTTCCTGTTCCCATGGCAATTCCTACGTTGGATTGTGCAAGGGCAGGAGAGTCGTTAATTCCGTCACCGGTCATCGCAACTATTTTTCCCTGCTGCTGTAGTTTTTTTACTTCATTCAGTTTATCCTCAGGAAGGCAGTTGGCTTTAAAATGTTTGATTCCCAGTTCATCAGCTACTGCTTTCGCGGTATGCTCATTATCCCCGGTCATCATGATCACATCAATTCCTTCGCTCATCAGTCTTTCCACTGCTTTTTTGGAGCTTAATTTAATTTTGTCTGTAAAGCTTATGAAGCCCAATACTTTTTGATCCAGTGCAATATAAGAGATCGTATGTGCTTTTGACTGTACTTCTATGGCTTTTTGCTTTAAACTGTCCGGAATCTGTATCTGATGAGAAGTGACAAGGTTTTCGTTTCCTAGATAAGCCATCTTCCCATTGATTTTACCTTTCACCCCTTTTCCTGAAATGTTTTCAAACTGATCTACTTTTTCAGCAGCAATATTTTCTTCTTTAGCTCTTTTTATAACCGCATTGGATAAAGGGTGTTCAGAATTTTGGTTGAGCGAAAATGCTAACTGTAAGATTTGATTTTTGTCTTCGCTGTTTACCGTCTCAATATATTCCAAAGAGGGTTTCCCTTCCGTTAAAGTTCCTGTTTTGTCTGTGATCAGAACATTTACCTTATTCATTTGCTCGAGAGCCTCTGCATTTTTGATCAGGATACCGTTCTTAGCTCCTTTCCCGATTCCTACCATCAGAGACATCGGGGTTGCAAGCCCAAGAGCACACGGACAGGCTACAATTAAAACCGCCACTGCATTGATGAAAGCAAATAAGCTTCTTTTTCCTTCCGGACCAAAAAACTGCCATAGAAAAAAGGTAAGGACCGCAATAAGAATGACTACCGGAACAAACACTTTTGAAACCTTATCTGTAAGCTTCTGAATAGGTGCTTTACTTCTGCTGGCTTCATTTACCATTTTTATAATTTGCGAAAGAAGGGTTTCGTCACCTACTTTTTCAGCTTTCATAATGAATACCTGATTCCCGTTGATGGTTCCTGAAGATACTCTGTCATCAATATTCTTTTCCACAGGAACAGGCTCTCCCGTGATCATACTTTCATCTACAATTGAGCTTCCTTCTGTAATTTTACCGTCAACCGGAATTTTTTCACCGGGTTTTACTTTTAGCAGGTCTCCGATTTTTACCTGGGAAAGCAGAACTTTTTTCTCCTCACCATTGACGATAAGATTAGCTTCATCCGGTGACAGATTCATTAATTCCTTAATGGCATTTCCTGTTTTTTTATGAGCTGCGGCTTCCATCAATTGCCCTAAAATAACCAATGTTAAGATGACACAGACTGCTTCGAAATATAAAGGGATTTCATGATTGTGCCCACGGATTTCATGTGGAATGATATCCGGAAAAGCTAATGCTGTAATACTGAATATAAATGCAGCTGCAACTCCCAGTGCGATAAGGCTAAACATATTGAGGTTCCATGTTTTGAAGGAAACCCAGCCTCTTTTCAGCAAGAACCACCCGGAGTAAAACATAACCGGAAGTGTCAAGGCCAGTTCAATAAATCCCTGCACCTGATGGGAAAAAGGAAAATTGATAAACATTCCACCCATTGAAAGAATGAAAACGGGGATGGTAAATGCCAATGAAGTAATGAATTTTCTTTTTAAGAGAGTGTAGGTTTCATCTTCCTCATCATCTCCGCTGTCTGGCATTCTTACGAGGTCCATTCCGCAAATAGGGCAGTCTCCCGGTTCATCACGGATGATTTCAGGATGCATAGGACAGGTATATTTTGCTGTTTTCTTTTCAGGGTATTTTACCAGATCCATTCCGCAAACAGGGCAGCCTACGTTAGAATCATAAGTTTTATCACCTTCACAATACATGGGACAATAGTATTTCCCTGCCATTTCATCCGTTACTGCAGGAGCTGCATGATGATGGCTGTGATCATGAGTGTGGGAATGATGATGACTGTGACTGTGGGTATCTGCATTTTTTACAAGATCTTCAGTGATTTCTTCTAAGTGCATATGACATACGGGGCAATCACCTTTTTCATCATAAACTTTGTCGCCTTCACAGAACATGGGGCAATAATGTTTTCCAACACTGGTTTTGAAATTTTCCGGAAGGTGAGTGGAGGAATAGGCTGGCTTGTGATGGGGATCTTTTGCCAGTTTTTCTTCAATAGGAACTAAATACATCTTACAAACGGGACACCTTTCTCCCTGTTTGAAATATACTTTTTCGCCTTCACATTCCATCGGGCAATAATATACTGAAGATGGAGATACGCGATCCTGAGGTTTTACAAAAGCCTTGTCCGGATTATCCGGGTCTTCAAGTTTGTATTTTCCTATTTCGGCCAAAGCATTATTCAAAACAGACAGTTCAACTTTGTGATCAGAGGTGATTGTTGCTGTATTGTTCTCCAGGTTTACATCGGCTTTCACACCATCTATGCTGTTCAGTTGATTGGAAATCTTTTTCTGACAGCCTGAACAGGTCATTCCGAGTATTTTATACTGTTGTTCCATGATTCTTAAATTTATATTACAAATTTCCAAAAAGGAGGAATAATGCTGTTATAAATTTAAGGATAATAGTTATAAAATTTGGTTGGACGGTTTTAGAACGGGGGAGTATTGGAGTGAGAGAGTATTAGAATAAGAGGATGGGAGGATATCTATTCTTATCAAAAAGACAAATAGGAAAAACTTCATCCCTATAAGTATGAAAGGTAATTATTCCGATACTGCTTATATTCTTTCTTGCGCTAAACTCTCTGGCACTCCCACGCTCAAACATTAAAGATTATCCAGAGGTTTTCTGTGATGGTCTTTCAGTTTCTTGAATTCAGTAGGAGTAAAGCCGGTACTGTTCCGAAACTGGGTAGAGAGGTGCTGGACGCTTTTATAGCCCAGTTTTCCAGCAATTTCGGTAAGATTGAATTCATTGTATAAAAGGAGTTCTTTTACTTTTTCAATTTTTTGAAGAATAAAGAATTGTTCCAGGGTAATATTCTCATTTTGTGAAAACGTTTTGGAAAGAGCGCTATAGTCTTTGTGGAGCTTTGAACTTAAAAATTCGGAAAGCAAAAAATTATCAGCAATGTCAAGTTCACTGACCTTTACAATGATAAGGTTTTTGATTTTTTCAACCAGTTGATGGGCTGAATCCATAATTCTTTCAAAACCGGTTTCGAGCAGCTCTTTTTCAATGGACTTCATTTTGTCAGCTGATATTTCAGTTTCTGTTTCCACTTCGCCTAGTATAACGGAGCTTATTTTCACATCAGCTTTGGTGAAGATATCTTCAACAGCAGAAATACATCTGTTGCAGACCATGTTTTTTATGAAGATTGTCATAAACTGCTGTTTAATCTGTCTTTTACAAATTCAATTTGAGTTTTACCGTGAGGAACGGGGTTTCCATCCTGATCAAGATTTACCATTACAATTTTATCAACTGTAATAATCGTTTGATGGGTCATCTTGTTTCGGACATCACATTTAAGAGTAACCGAAGAAGAGCCGAAGTGGGTTGCTTCTATACCAATTTCTATGATATCTCCCTGTTTTGCAGAGCTTACAAAATTAATTTCGGAGATAAATTTCGTGACTACTTTTGTGTTTTCCAACTGGATAATTGCATATAAAGCAGCTTCTTCATCAATCCACTGTAAAAGTCTTCCTCCAAAAAGAGAATGGTTAGGATTTAAATCTTCAGGTTTTACCCATTTTCTGGTATGGTAGTTCATAATTTTAGTAAAATAATTTGTTTTTGCAAATTTAATGTTTAAAACCGGGCTTTTCAAAAGAATGATATTTATTGATCGAAAGAAGATTATTCATTTTCTCAATCATTTTATTTTGGAGTCTGCTTTTTTTAAGTCGCTGTTCATAAAGAGCATTCTTAATAGCCTGTATTTTCTCTATTTTTAACAGATAAAGGTCAGTGTTTTTTTTGAAAAATCCGGGATTATGACCTCTTCGTTTTTACCATTATAATGTGTAGATTGACTATTATTGCAATAGTTCCCGGGATAATATCTGGCACTTATACACATCTGACGCTGCCGACGATCGTACGCGTGTAGGAGTGGGTGGAGGGGGTAACGTGAAAAAAAAAAAAAAGATAAAGAAATAAGATGAGTATCTAAATAAAAGAGAAGAAATAAGAAGTATGTATGCAGATCGAGTGATAGCAGGTAGG
>NZ_QNUF01000014.1 GCF_003385455.1 Chryseobacterium rhizosphaerae
AGAATCGGTATATCTTGATTATTGGGGTGATAAAAATGGAGAAGCTAAGGAGAGAAAAGAGAGGAAAGAAAGAGAGGAAAGAATGAATCAACTTTTAAGTGATTTACAAAAAATTGAATGATAATAGGTGCTAAGCCAGTAAGGCTATGCGCTCACTTGATCTTTTTTGATGGTTCCCTCCTGATCAACTTCAGGAGGGATTTTATTTTCTATAAACCGGCTATGGTTATTTAAAAGTTTTATAAATATCATCAGCCAGTTCTTTTAAAACGGCTTTAGCATTTTCTAAATCTTTTTCTGTTATTCTTTGTTTACTGTCCCCAGCAATATTTTCATTAAGTTTATTTGTCAATTTTGACGGTGCCGATTTATTATCCGGCCACATTTTCCTTGCCAATTGTGCCGTATTTATCGTTGGATTTCTCTCCAGGAATTCTTTTAATTTCATAATGGCAATATAAAAATTACAAAGGAAGATTAGAAACAAAAGATGGTGAAGCTTTTTGTTGTAAGGCGCAAAGATTTTATCTCCGATAAAATTGAATACCGCATCTATTTTTCATTGTCGTAGGCTATTCATTCTAATTTTTTTAATCTTGTTACTATCCGGGCTATCTTTTTAGTCCTGGGTTTTGTTTGAAAAATTGGGGAATTAAGGTTGGGAAACGCTAAGACGCTAAGATCGTAAAAGCTTTCTGTTGTAAGGCGCAAGGATTATATCTCCAATAAAATTGAATACCGCATCTATTTTTCGATATCTGTACATTATAAAAATTCAACAAATGGCTTACGGTTGTCCATTTTTTGTATCTTCATGTACTGAAAGCTTATTAAGATCAATCATGGATAATGACTTCCATTATAATTTCATTGAACCGGATCAGACGATTGCAGATTTTGTAGAAAATCTGGGGACGTTTCAAAACCTTTCTGGAACAGCTAAGGAAGTAGTTATCATTCCTGACGGACGGGTGGACCTGTTCTTTATGCAATCGCCATCTGAACCTTTTTGTGTTACACTTCTGGGGTTGGAAACTTATCCGGAACAAAGAGAAATCCCTTCAAAAACGACAGCTTTTGTCGTCAGTTTTAAGCCTATCGCCGTAGAATATATTTTAAAGACCTCTATTGCCGGTTTATTAAATAAGGGGGAAGTACTTTCCAATGATTTCTGGGGGTTTCAAGCGAATGATTTACAGGATTTTGAGCTTTGCTGTAAAAAAGCAACGCAAAAAATAAGAGAATCGATTCCTGAAAAAACAGATGAAAGAAAACATCAACTTTTTAAACTTATATATGAATCAAAAGGTGAAATGAGTGTAAAGGATCTTTCAGAAAAAATAGGCTGGAGCAGCCGTCAGATCAACCGTTATTTTACAAAACAATTAGGGCTATCCTTAAAAGCTTATTCTACTATTTTACGTTTCAGAACATCATTGGAACATATTGCACAGGGAAAGCTCTTCCCTGAACTCAATTATACCGACCAAAATCACTTTATCAAAGAGGTTAAAAAATTCTCCGGAGTTGCTCCTAAAGAATTGTCTAAAAATAAAAATGACCGATTTGTACTATTATCAGTGTTGAAAGGAAAATAAATTTGCATTGTAAAATTTAAATTAACAATGCTGATAGACAATACATCAATAGCCATCGTCGGTGGTGGTCCTGCAGGACTTACCCTGGCAAGACTTTTACAATTGAAAAACGCGAATGTAAAAGTATATGAAAGAGATCCTAATAAAAATGCACGGGTACAGGGTTCTCCTCTTGATATGCATGAAAATTCCGGACTGGCAGCTTTACGTAAAGCTGACCTGTTGGAAGAATTCAAAAAGACATTCCGTCCCGGTGCAGATAAGACCCTTATTATGAATGAACAGGCTGAAATATTTTTCAGCGACCACGAACTAAAACCTGAGGAAGATTTTGGAGCTGAACATTTCCGTCCGGAAATAGACCGTGGTCCGCTGAGAAATATGCTGCTGGAGTCATTACATCCTGAAACCGTAGTTTGGGACAGTCATTTTTTATCAATGGAGGCCCGGCAGGGAGGCTGGATCCTTCATTTCAAAAATGGAACTTCCGCTTATGCCGATCTTGTGATTGCAGCAGATGGTGCTCATTCTAAAATACGTCCTTACCTCACAGAAATGAAACCTATCTATTCCGGAATCATCATGCTTGAGGGCAATGTTTCAAAGGAAGCGGCCCCGCATATTGATGCACTGATCAAAGGGGGCAAAATAATGGCTTTTGGAAATTCCAAGAATATACTGCTGGGTCAGAAAGGCAACGGTGATCTTGGGTTTTATGCCAGCTTTAAAGCAGATGAAAACTGGAGTGTACACAGTGGCCTGGACTTTTCGGATAAGATGCAGGTTTTGAAATGGTTTAAAATAGAATATTCTGAATGGAACAGCATCTGGGATGAATTATTTGAAAATGCTCAGACTCCTTTTATCCCCCGCCCGATCTACTCTATGCCTTTGAACCAAAGCTGGGAAACAAAGCCCAACTTAACTCTGCTGGGTGATGCCGCTCATGTGATGCCGCCATTTGCAGGTGAAGGTGCCAATATGGCCATGCTGGACTCTCTGGAACTTAGTGAATGTCTGACAAACCATACTTATTCCACTTTACAGGAAGCTATTTCTGCCTATGAAATAAAAATGCGCAAAAGAGCCGGCATTGCCACCCAGGAATCCCTTGAAAACGGAGAACGGATGCATTCTGAAAAAGCGTTAGTTAGTATGCTGAAATTTTTTAATGGTCATATAACTTCATAGTAAACAAAAGGCTGCCTCCAATAAGAGACAGCCTTTTAGTTAATACATCTTTTTTCTCTCCATTTTCAAAAATCTTAATGTGGAGATTTATTCATCTTATTTCTTGATCAACTTATTATTATAAGTGTTTTTGTCATCTTTTATCGTCATTACATACATTCCTTTTACCAGAGAAGCCACATTGATTTTTCCTTCAACTTTTCCCTCCTGAACAAGTCTTCCATCTGCACTGTAGATTTTGTAATCCGCTTTACTTCTAAGGTTCTTCACTTCTACAAATGTATCCGCAGGATTAGGGTAAATAGATACCTCTGATGATTTTATATCTTTTACTTCTCTCACAGCAAGTGTATTATCAGTAATTCTCACAGGAAGATCCATAATACCTCCTGCCTGACTTGGTATTTCACCGCACAAATCATCCAAAGAGCTGGTGGCATACTTACATACAATCCTCATTCTTGTCAACTTATCTCCTGAATACGTAGCTGATGGAACTGTAAAATTAATAGTCCCCATCCCAATATCACCTTTAGGTGCTGTTCCGGATACTTGAGCGATTCTTTCTGACACTTCGAAAACTCCATTTCTATTGTAATCAATCCAGGCAGACATATTTACAGGCATGCTTTGTAATAAGTTTCCTATTCTAGGTGCAATAGTATAGGTGCTACCCTGTGTCAAATTAATAATCTTATTAGGATCTTCACTTAAATCTTTATATGATCTTGCCGTAACATCAGTATAATTAATATTAGCAACAACTACTTTCAAAATTGCTCCTAAATAAGGTGATCCAGAACTTAATATACAGTAATCAACACCTGTCTTTAATCCTTTTGTTTTAAATGAATAGTTATTAGAAAAAACCCCAAGAGATGAATTGACTACAGAAGCCACCTGTACTTCATAATTCGTTTCGTCTTCTAAGTTATTCAACACTACTGAATTTGCAGCACTTACAACATTAGACCAATTCACAGTTCCTTCTTTTCTGTAATTAATTGAATAAGTAGCTCCAGGAATACTGTTCCATGAAACTCTTGCTGTTGTTTTGAAAACCTCAGTATCCAAAGTAGAGATACCTGTAGGAGCTAATGTAGAAGATGTAGGGGCACCTCCTACAGTAATAACAGGAGAAATTGCATAAAATATACTACCTACAGCCGATATTCTTAGTTTAACGGTACCACTTAGGCTACCCGGCATTTGCACATTATAATTTCCTGTATTGGGAGTTGCAGTCACAAGATCTGCCCATGTAATTCCGTTATCAGTGGTGTAATCTATTTTTACAGCTGCTACATTATAAGGAGCTGTATTTGTATTCGCAACATCCCAATATATTGTGTTTACGGCATCATTATACAGTACTGAAGATGTTGTAAGTCCATTGAATTTGAAAGGTCCATCATTTCCTACCGTTACTGAGGTTGTTGAGCTGGAAACCATTGGACGTTGTGGATTTTGATCTCTTACAGTTACTGCATAATTCAAAACACGAGGAATATAAGATACAGTTTCCCATTCTTGCTTGTTAGTTAATCCTCCATTCATTACTGTCTCTAGTTTAGGAAAATATCTTCTTCCATTCGGTGATCCGGGAAGCGATCTTGTGAGGGCTCCTTTTGAATTATATCCCCAACCGCTGTCTCCTGAAATGGTGGAAAATTCATCTGTACTGTCATTCTGCTCCCATGTATAATTTATAGGATCATTTTCAGCATCGGTAGCTGAAGCTTCAAGATAATAAGCGGTACCTTTAGGAATACTATAAGCTGCCAATGGATTGATCACCGGAGCCGTATTATTATTGATATTTTGAGAGACTCCACAATTAAGTTTATTTTCTAAATTAGTTAACACCTGATCAATTGATTTATAATGAAAATATCCATCCGAATTAGCCTGAACATTATCATATGTAATGCCTGCATATCCCATAATAGTTGTTCCTCCTCCAGGCTCTACATTAGCTCCCTCATTAGCATCTGTGACAGATGTGTTGGAAAACGTATGGTTAGCTCCCAGTTGATGTCCCATTTCATGGGCAGCGGTAAAGTCAAAAATTTCACCTACAGGTACAGGTCCTCTGGTAAAAGCTGATCCTTTTTTAATATCCATATTATTAGCGGGATCCGGATCTGTACAGACAATCCCAATTCCTCCGGCATTTCCACTTCTTTCTGCATTTTGATGAAAAACGTGCCCAATATCATAATTGGCATTTCCTACCTCAGAAGTAAGTGTTTGCTGTAATTGAGTATTTAAATCATTTGTATAAGGATCTGTAGCAGCATCAAGATAGATGATTTGTGGGAGATTCTGAACCGTAAAATGAGCTCCAAAATCACGTTCGAAAACACCATTTATTCTTGTCATTGTATTATTCATAGCGGCCAGAACAATTCCTTTTTTTATATCATCGGGAGCATTGCTGGGAGTTCCTGCTGCTGTTAGTTGATATTGGCTGTATTCTCCTGTAGCGGACAATGCCATTCTGAAATCTCTGTATTTTGTGTTAGTTGGTCTGCTGGCAATTCCTACTCCCGAAAGCATTTTTTTACCATTCTCTACTAACTTATTAATGTCATTAAGATGATGTTCTCCCGTTTCGCATTTAAAGCCATGTTCTCCCCTCTCTTTTGTTTTGTAGAAAACTCCATAAGTTTGTTTATCAGCACTTATCGGCTCTATAAACTGAAATACCCCGTCTTTGATAATCATAGACTGCATATCACCTGGAGACGTACTGAATCTCAAATATTTAGAAGGATCATCCACTCCAACTCCTACATAAGAACCTAGCTGATATCTGTCTACCAGAGATCTATCCATCACCGGATTGCTATAGACCGCAAATTTTTCGATTCTTCCTTCTGCAGTTGGTAAAGAAATAATAACAGGTTTTGCATTTCTTCCTGTTTCTGCAGCATCTTTTAGAAGGTTTCTCAGAGATTGTAAGTTTAGCTGGTACGAGTACTGAACTTCAATATTTTTATCTATTTGAGATGATTTTTGAGAAGCAGGTTCCCATCTCTGTCCATAGGTAGCTATACTTCCAGCTACTAATGTACTAACCAATAATAATTTTTTTTTCATAATGTTTTTTAATATTTTTCAAGTATAATTCTTAATGTGAGTAAAGAATAATTTTGGCAAAAACTATCTTCATTTGGTTTTTAATTAAGTAACAAAAAACAATGTCAATTTATATTTTTAAATAGTAAATAGCATTAGATAGATCTACTACATAGATACAACACAATATACAACGTACTGAAATCCAACAACATACAAATCAAGTTGATTATTCTCCTGATGAAAAAAAGATTACAGAATGCTAAAAATTAATGAGAAAAAGAGATAAAGATGTTATCATTGAGCACTTAGAAAGTACACATTTTAATAATCAATTAAAAAAATCGATGATGCATAGAATTTCAACAAAAACAGATAAATGATAAAAAAAAATTAAACAAAAATAATAATGTAGTACGTATGTAGTAGGTGGTTATTTTTGAATTTCATGAAAAATATTCAAATTTGAAAAAGCAAATCACCAAAAAGCTAAATGGTGAAAAAAAACATTTCGAATAACTGCCTGATGGAATCATCAGGCAGTTTTTTATATCGGATTTATACCAAATTATCAAAAAAATGATAAATATCTGTCTCTGTAGGGATATTAAGTCTTTTTCTGATTCTGTATTTTTTCTGCTGAACAGTCCGGTGTTGGATGAGTGTATAACTGGCAATTTCTTTTGAGGTAAAATGTAATTTTAACATAGCACAAAATGTAAGCTCGGAAGCTTCAAGACTAGGATTGATAATGAGAAGCTTATTGATAAACTCAGGATAGCTTTCTTTAAACCTGTTAAAAAATTCAGGATCATTTTTCCTTGCCAGTTCCAGAATTTCGTCCTGTTTATTATCATCTGCTTTGGCTTTTAATTTTTCTGTTTCGACTTTAAGTGCTTCTTTTTTCTTCCTCAGTATGTCTATAATCCTCCAGGCATATATTCCCAGAACAGAAAACCCCACAAGCGATAATAGGATTACCCATTGCACATTTTTATCATGCCTTTTAGTATCTTTTTTGGTTTCATCAATAAAAGATTCCATATCCTTGTTAATGGTTGTAAATATTGCAATATTGGTTTTATCTATTGCATTGGTATAAGCATTTAAATAAAAATAAGCTTTTTCTTTGTCTCCTTTTTTTTCATATACCATTCTGAGATCGTTGTAAATATATTTGGTATAATTAGCATATACACGCCGTGTCTTTTTATCAATTTCAAGGGCCTGTAAAAGCATTTCCTCTGCTTTATCATATTGTCCGTCTACAAAGTACCATTCTCCCATCATCGTATTGGTATAAAGCGCTATCCCATCTTTTTTTCCGGAAATATTGGTCTTATGATAGGCTGTTGCTATATATTTGTAGGCAGAATCCTGATACCTGTAATAAACATAATCTCCTATAGCACATTCTGCGTATCCTGTATTATCAATCTTTTGAGCCTTTTGAAAAAATTTCAATCCTTTCTGGTATTCTTTCTTCAAGGAAAAATAAACACCCAGTCTAATATAAATATCGAAAAGCAGCTTATCTTTTAATTTAGAATTTTCACTTTTATAAATATTATTCAATGCTTTATTATAATTCTCAAAAGCCTTATCCGTTTTGCTAAGTTCAAAATTAAACCGTCCATACGCAGTATAGAATATTGCTTTATGAAGGTTATTTTGAGAATTTTCCAGAACATTTTTTGCTTTACCAAAAAGCACTTCCGATTTTTGAAAATTTCCAAGAGAAATATTCAATTTAGCTAGATTGACATAGGTCAAAGCCTTCCCTTCTTCATAGCCCATTTGATTAGCTTGTCTGTAATATTTTGTATTAAGACTGACAAGAGAATCATATTCCCCGGATAGGCTGAACTGCTCATTTTTTTCCCCTAAAGAAATATCAAAGTTTTCTTCATCCTGTTTACGGGAACGCTGATTACACGAAACCAAAACAATCAGCACAATAAAAAGAAAAAAACGGATCATCATATTTTTTAATATTTTCCAATATAATTTATGAGTAAAAAAACTGTTTTTTTAACAGGTAATAATATTCTCTACTCTTTATACTTCACTTGTTTCACATTGAATAAAACCTTTTTCTAAAATTCATTTGACAATACTATACTTATCATTATTATTTTTTATTATAAACCATCAAAAAAATCATAAATATCTTCTTCTGCCGGAATATCCAGCCTCTTTCTGATCCGGTATTTTTTTTGCTGAACCGACTTATGCTGTACAAAAGTATAATCAGCAATCTCTTTGGATGAAAGACGGAGTTTCAGCATAGCACAGAAAGCCAGTTCAGAATTTTCGAGACCAGGATTAATCTTTAAAAGGGCACCTGCAAAATCCGGATACAGTTCTTTGAATTTCAACAAAAAAGAAGAATCATTTCTTTTCACCAGTTCCATAACTTCCTGAAACATCTTGGTATTTACGTGTCTTTTCAAATCTTCAGTTTCCATTTTTAAACTTCTTTTTTTCAGTCTCAGGGTATTGATAACCTTCCGAACATAGACTCCCGAAACAGTAACTACAGCAATAGCTAATGCAATAGCCAGGGGCAGTTTATTTCTCTTCCAGTCCGATTCTCTCTTTGTTTCCGATATAAATTCATCCAACGTATGATTTATTGCAATTAATTGGGCAGAACTGGATTTTCCCCGTTCTTCCATATATTTTTTCAGATAATAATAGGCTTTGTCCTCTTCATGCATTTTTTTATACATTTCTGCTAAAGATTGATATACTTCTACCATATGTGAAGAATATGTATGTCTTATTTTTACATTAATTCCCAGTGCTTTTTTAAGATTTTTTTCTGCCTCTTTATAATTGTTGATCTCATTATAATAGTAGCCCATCGTATAATATACCCAAAGAGATTCTACATTATTTATTTTCTCGGTCAGTATTTTTTCTTCTGCTCTGTGAATGTATATTCCTGCAGGTTCCAGCTGGTGCGTAAATAAATAATATTGCGCCACCATACAGTTGGTATATGCTGAATTTTCTAATTCATTTGCTTTTAACAAACATTTCAAAGAAGTTCCCGACCACCCTTTCCATGCAAAATAAGCTCCTCTGTTCACCAATAGCCTTGGAAGAAGTTTATCATTGAATTCTGACTTTTTGACATCCTTTACATCATGAAGTGCCTTGTCATTGTATTCTATCGCCTTATCATACAGTTTAAAATGAGAATAATATTTACTATAACTATCATAAAACAACGCTTTATGATATGCATTTCCGGATTTATATAAAGCTTTTTCTGCTTTTTCAAAAAAAACCAAAGCCCTTTCATAATTTCCGGCAGAAACATTCACCCTTGCTATATTGAGATAACAAAGTCCTTTCCCTTCTCTATAACCCAATTTTCCTGCTTTTTTCAAATAGTCTATGTTCAGGCGGATAAGAGCTTCATATTCACCTGATGACAACAAAAAATCATTCTTACTCAGTAAATTGTTATCAAAGGTTTCTTTCTCTTTTTCACTTATATTCTTATGTCCACATGAAACCAAGACCAGTAACAAACCTATACAAAAGATATAGGTGCTAGTCTTCTTTACTTGTTTTAAAAGGTCTAACAACCTCTTTTCAAATTCATATGACAACATATTGATTATCATCCTTTTTTATTGTAAATGATCAAAAAAATCATAAGTATCTTCTTCTGCCGGAATATTCAGCCTCTTTCTGATCCGGTATTTTTTTTGCTGAACCGACTTATGCTGCACAAAAGTATAATCAGCAATCTCTTTGGATGAAAGACGGAGTTTCAGCATAGCACAGAAAGCCAGTTCGGAATTTTCGAGATCGGGATTAATCTTTAAAAGGGCACCTGTAAAATCCGGATATAGTTCTTTGAATTTTAACAGAAAAGAAGAATCATTCCTTTTTACCAGGTCTCGAACTTCCTGAAACTGCTTGGTATGCATATGTTTTTTTAAATCATCGGTTTCCTTTTTTAAGTTTCTCTTTTTCAGTCTCAGTGTATTAATAATCTTTCGAACATAGACTCCTGAAGCAGTGATCGCACCAATGGCTAAAGCAATAGCTAAAGGCAATTTACTTCTATTCCAGTCCGACTCCTTTTTCGTTTCTGTCATAAAATCATCCATCATTTTATTCAGTGTTGTCAATTGAGCAGAACCAGATTTTCCCTCTTCCTCGGTATATTTTTTCAGATAATAATAAGCTCTGTCTTTATCATGCATCTTTTTATATAGTTCTGCCAAAGACTTATAGCAACGTCCTTTGAATACAGAGTAAACGCCTTGTGTTTCTAAAATGAAAAGGGCTTTTTTAAAAGCTTTCTCAGCATCTTCATTACGATTCAACGTATTATAATACTCGCCCATTGTGGAGTATACATAAAAGGACTCCACATCATCTGTTTTATCACTCAACATTTTTTCATTAGCCTTTACAAGATATGTTTCCGCAATATCCGGCTGATGTACAGACAAATAATATTTTGCCAACATACTATTGGTTAACTTTGAATCTTCAAGTTCATTGGCTTTAAGGAAAATTTTCAGTGATGTACCCAACCAGCCTTTTTCCATAAAATAAGTTCCTCTATTCAAATACATCCTGGGAAGAATTCTATCTTTAAGTTTTGATTTTTTTGCTTTATTCATATAATAAAATGCAGTATTGCTATACTCTATTGCCTTATCGGTTAAATTAAGAAATTTGTAATACCTACTATAATTATGATAAAATAAAGCTTTATGAAGTGGATTTTTAGAAATGTCAATATATTCCCTCGCCTTATTGAAAAAAAAATTGGCTTTTTCATAATCCCCAATGGTCACATTAATACATGCAATATTATGATAGCAAATACCCTTACCTTCCGGATAATTCATCTTTTCTGCTTTTTTCAAATACTCTATGTTCAGACGCATAGCAGATTCGTATCCCCAGGTTGACATGTAAGTATGATTTGCAAACACTAAATCGGTATCAAAGGATTCCTTCTCTCTTTCACTTATATTCTTTCCACATGAAACCAAGACAAGCAATAAACCTATACAGAGGGTATAGATTTTAATATTTTTCATGATTTTTTTAATAACTAATTTTACTTCTGATCATTCAACTTATTAACGCTAATTGAAAAAGTATTTTTTCAATTTTTTTCACCCATTCATCTGTAATCATATTATTCATTTTCCTATACCTACCTACGCATCATAAGAAATAATACCAAAACAGAATCCAATTAACATATTATTATATCTTTCGATTATTAATAATTCCTCCATATAAATATACATAATTTATCATACTAAAGGAATACCAGGTATTAATTTAATAAACATTATAATTATTAACGAATTATTTCCCATTTTTCAACCTCAGTCTACTACAAATAAACTAAGAATGCATCTTTTCGCTTAACAAAAAATCTGCCACACCCCTTAATTTTTGACCAAAAACAAGAGTGAAAATACAAATAACATGAAAATTATTCTACCTTTTATTATTTCCAAGTAAAGTGATATACAATCACACATCTTGACAAATAATCAAATACTCGACTTAACTTAATTGACATAAAAAAAATTCTTAACAATTGATGTTATCTGTATCCTAAACTATTCGCATCTTTGCTATGCTATAGCATTACAACTTATCTATGACTATTGAATACAGAAAATTGCATCCGGCTGAAAGCAAAATCTATAGACTGCTCCGGCTGGAAAGCTTGAAAAAGTTTCCTGAATCATTTTGTGCAACCTATGAAGAAGCTCAAAATACGGAAAAGCTAAGAATGGAATTTGATATAGAAAATCAAACGCCGGAAAGATTTGTTTGGGGGGCATTTGCAGATGCTCAGCTTATAGGAATCTGTGTTTTCGTTAAAGATACCGGTTCTTCGGGAAATATCTACCAGATGTATGTCAAAGAAGGATTTCAGGGTAAAAACATAGGGTACGAATTGGTAGAGGCTGTGATTCATGAAGCAAGAAGATTATTTCATCCGATCGATATTTTCCTGGATGTAATTCCGACCAATGAAAGGGCTTACTATTTATACAAAAAGATTGGATTTAAAGAAGTGGAAAAAGAAACGGATTCTAATATAGTCATGAAGTATCATCATTAAAACGATTATTATGAAAAAACTACAGATTTTCCTGTTTTCACTCTGTTTTTCAGCAGCTATAGCACAAAAACAGTACAGTATAGAACTTCTTTTCCTTACGGATACTCATGAAATAGCTCCACATGTTGAAGTAACTTTTATGAAAGAAAACAAAACCGGTGTTATGATTGTAAAAAAAGTAAAAGCCAACGATAAAGGACTTGTAAAGCTTAACCTCTCTGATACTTATTTTGGTACAAAAGACTCATTAATTGTTCAGAGCTATTATTATACTAAGGATACCTATTACTTTGACTATCATGAAGAGTTGTCAAAAAAACCAGTTTCCTTTCAAAAAGACCGTTATTCTTGAACATATTGTTCCTCCGACACTTGAGCAAATTAACAGCTCTCATGTTCCACCACCTCCTATGCTTCCCCAAACTTCAAATAAGAAATCAAAAAAATAATGGTTGGGTTTACATGAGGATCAATATAATTGACCTTTTGCTTAGAATGAAACTTATATAATGAACAGATAACCATTATAACTGAAAAAAAACACCATGCAGAAGTCATTATTTCTACATGGCGTTTGGTGACAGTAGAACATTTCGGTTTTCAAAATCCTGCAAATCATAAGCACCCACCCATTAGTTGTAAACTTTCCAAAACAGATTTCACAAACTAAAAACTGATGAAGACTATAGAACAACTTCAAGAAAAATTCAGCAAAGCTCAAAAGAATTATAAAACGATTAAAAAAAACACAGAACAAAAAGTAATCAGATGGTTTTGGACAACTGACAGCATTTCTAATCTTGAGCCTTTTTATTTCGAGGAAAACCGCTTTCCAAAAGGCAGACTTCATAAAGATGAACCTGTAAAAAAAGAAAATCAGTATCAATATGGTGTTGATGACCATAATGAAATCATTGTTGAAAGACAATTCACGGATCTAAAAGATTTATTTTACGAAATTTTTTATATCAGGGGAAAAGATAGCATAGAAAGCTACCGATTTGATTATAGTATAGAAAAAGAAATAGACCATGTGGAACTTTTCATGTATGAGCATTCAATATTAACTATTAGTTATGCTGTTTTTAAAGACGGTTGGATTAAATATATGTACACTTATAATAAGGGAAAACTGTCAACTAAGACAATGCAGCGTATCTATCAAAACACAGAAGTTCCTGATAGGATATTTGATTACTATTATGACGAAACAGGGCTGCTTCAATCTATAAAAGAAAAGGAGCATTATTGGTATAATAAGCCGAACAAGAAAATTAGCTACAAAAAATTAACCGACCTTGTATCAGAAAAACTTCTTGAAATTCTAAAGCAAAACATTTTACATTATAACATTCAGGAAAAAATCTATTGTATCTATATTTATTATTATCATGAGGAAATGCTCCCGCCTTCAATTGGATTTGGAACCGAGTCAGACCGTAAAGAATGGCTTAATGAAAAAGGGAAAGAAGCAAAATGGATAATTTGGAATCCAATAGACTATTCCCATTCCCTCGAAATTGAGTTGAACGAAGAAACTCAAAATCTGTTTAATTTATACAATCAAGAAACCTCTTTACATCATAAAGAAAATAATACTATAAAAATGATTATAGAATGCTGTAAAAATTTAAAAAATAGTATTTCTGCATTTGAACTCAACAAAACGGATGATTTTGTGGTGGTTGCTTCAGACTATGAACAAAGCGATCTGAAGAAAAATTTTAAACTTATTAACCCTGAATTATTTTACGAATTTAAAAATAAGCTTGTGTAAAAAAGCTAGAGCAAAAAAAGATTTTCACGTCAGTTTAGCTGAAGTGCAACGCTCAACAACAGTTTTTTAGTTGAACTTTAATAAGGATATTAGCTTTTATGCTTCATGTTCTCGCCCAAACGTAAAGTCGAAAAAAGTAGTGATAATTTTACAGAACCAACCTACACCAACAAAAACGAACAAAATATGAAGACACTTGAAGATTTAATACACCTGGAAGAGCCAGGTTGGGAATTAGTAACAGAATGGTTAAATGAAGCCCAAAACGAATATGAAATTTTACCAAAAGACGAGAAAAGAGCAGAAAAAGAACTTGTGAATACTCAAGTCACAACACGTTCGTCAATGGGTGCTGTAATCTACGAAACGGGCGGTATATTAATTGACAACGGCTGGCTTAGAATTTTAGGTTCAGGAAGTAAAAAACTAGACCGGGGTTTGGCTGAATGGAATAAAGGAAAAACTTTTGAAAATTATGGTGACCAACCCTCACATTTTTTAATTGCCGACGATGTAATCGGTGGATATTTTGCCCTAAACGCCGGCGGAATTGGAAGTGAGATTGGGAAAGTTTATTATTTACCACAAGACACTCTTGAATGGGAATGTTTAGACACCAACTATTTTGAATTTCTTTATTGGGCTTTGGTTGGTGATATCAATACGTTTTATGAGATTTTCAGATGGAAAAATTGGCAAGACGACGTAAAAAAAGCAAGCGGCAACCAAGTCTATTCATTTGTACCATTTTTATGGACTAAAGAAGGAAAAGACATAGAAAAAACAGCCAGAAAATTAGTGCCGATTGAAGAAAACTATAATTTGACTATAGGATCTGCAAAGCTTGCCCCATAGTAACCCGTTCAAATTGACCCGTTAATTCTGTCAGTAATTATAAAACCTCTCGAAGGAGGAAGCACAAATTAAGCAGTCGAGACGTAAATTAATTCATAGATGATTTTTAATTTTCATGGTATTTGTATACGATTTTTAAAGTAGTACCTCATAACGTTTGCTACAGCGGTGTGTTTTTTTCGATATTTGCACATGGCTCTATTTATAACTTTGGATAATGTCTATAAACTGTACAATCTTGATCCTTTAAAAAAGACGGAAGGGATAGTTATTCTTAATCAGCAAAATGACCCCAATAAGAAATATACAAGTCATAGTCGACTATTTGATGGTCTATTACTAGGGTTCATGGTCCAAGGATCCATGAAATCGCAAATCCATTTTTTAGAGTATGAAATAAATACGGGTGATATTGCTATTTTACAACCACAATTGATGATCGACACAAAGTCATTAAGTGAAGATGCACAAATAGTCACAATTGGTCTTTCATTAGATTTTATTACAGAATTTCCCATTCTACGTGAGTTTGTAATGAATAATCAAATTAGATGGCAACCAATTATCAGACTTCAACCCGAAGACATAACGCTTCAAAATGAATTATTGACCCTTATACAAAACTTCTATCATAAAAAACCGAGTCCTCATAAGACACAAATGCTACGGCATCTTGTTATGGTTCTCATTAGTATGATTTCTGAGGTATATTCTCATTTAGCGAATAACAAAAGCTTAGTAAAAAACCGAACACATGAGATTATAGACGATTTTTATCTACTCATTTCAAAGCATGCTAACGAACAAAGAAACGTTGCATTTTATGCTAAAAAACTACATTTAACACCACAATATCTTTCCTCTTTCCTGAAACAGAAAACTGGAAAATCTGCATTACAGTGGATTGATCATATCACAATTCTGCATGCTAAAACCTTATTAAAATCCTCTAATTTATCAATTAAAGAAATTAGCAATGAGCTTTATTTTGAAGAAACCAGTGTCTTTTGCAGATACTTTAAAAGAATAGTAGGAATGTCACCAAAAACATATAGAAACGAATCATAATGTATATCGTTTATGTACGAACACTATTTACAGATCACTGAACATTATTAGCTTTCAAATTGTATGTAAACACCATTAAATTGTTAATACCTTCTTTTTATCTCTGTATAATTTTACAGCATGAAAAAAACAGGTAGAAAAGCAGCTATTGGATTTATATTTATCACGTTGTTGATTGATATTACAGGTTGGGGAATTATACTTCCCGTGGTTCCTAAACTCATTGGAGAGCTTATCCATAGTGACCTTAGTGAAGCTGCAAAATATGGAGGTTGGCTCGGCTTCACTTATGCTATTACGCAATTTATATTTGCACCTATAGTGGGCAACCTCAGTGATCAATATGGAAGACGTCCAATTATTTTAATTTCTCTTTTTGGATTTGCTATTGACTATGTGCTATTAGCAATTGCCCCTTCCATGGGTTGGTTGTTTTTTGGAAGAATCATTGCAGGGCTTACTGGGGCTAGCCTTTCAACTGCCAGTGCATATATAGCAGACATATCCACCGATGAAGATAGAGCCAAAAATTTCGGCTTAATAGGTGCAGCTTTTGGATTAGGGTTTATTATAGGCCCAGTAATCGGGGGGTTACTTGGACATTATGGAGCAAGAGTTCCCTTTTATGTTGCGGCTATATTATGCATGGTTAATTTTCTTTACGGGTTGTTTGTACTACCAGAAAGTTTAGAAAAAGATAAACGTCGATCATTTAGCTGGAAACGTGCAAATCCTATAGGAACATTTAATTTTTTGAGAAAACAATCAAAAATATCAACCCTTGTCGTTGCTTTAATTTTCGTCTATGTGGCTCTCCATGCTGTACAGAGCAACTGGCATTTCTTTACCATGTATAAATTTAATTGGACAGAACGAATGGTAGGCTTATCACTTGGGTTTCTTGGGTTATTGATAGGATTAGTACAAGGAGTTCTAATAAGATGGACAATCCTAAAATTAGGAGAACAGAAAAGTGTATATCTTGGGTTGCTATTCTATGCCTTGGGTTTAATGCTGTTTGCATTTACCAATCAAGGGTGGATGATGTTTGTTTTCCTTATCCCATATTCTTTAGGAGGAATCTGTGGACCGGCATTACAATCAATAATCAGTAAAAATGTCCCTTCAAATGAGCAGGGCGAACTTCAGGGGGCATTAGCAAGTTTAGTGAGTGCTACTTCTATTATAGGCCCTCCGATCATGACCAACTTATTCTATTATTTCACCCATGATAAAGCGCCATTTGAATTTTCAGGAGCGCCATTTTTTCTAGCATCCATTTTAATGGCTATTAGTGCAATTATTATATATTTTTCTTTTCAACGAAAAAGTAAACAGTAATCTAAAGATTAAAAAATCAGTCAAATAACTTTTATACCATTTTTATTAAAACTATAGAGTAAATAATTGATTCTCCATCACTACCCATTTCCACAAATTTCAAATTGAATGTAAAAAGCTTCCCTGAATTTTTGGTTTTTGATGGAATACTACATCGAAGTCTAAGAATAAATTCAGCAACCGAACCTGTCTATCAGCGTACCAATAAACTTAAGAGCAAAAAAATAGGACAAATCTAGATTGTTTAGATTTGTCCTATTAAGTGACCCGGCTGGGATTCGAACCCAGGACCCATACATTAAAAGTGTATTGCTCTACCAGCTGAGCTACCGAGTCGGTCATCTACTTTTTGATGTTTCCATTTTTAAGTAAATCCCTTTGTTTAAGGGACTGCAAAGATAGAAAAATACTTTTTAACTCCAACTTTTTTTCACACTTTTATTCGATAAATTTCACGCCACAGAAGAAGTTTGCAGATTTACAGTCATCCATTGACGACTCCTTTATTTCTAAGTAATTGTTAATTAAATTATTGCTCACAAAAACGCCATGCGAAAAACAACACATGACGTTTTACTGAATTTATACCTTAATTTTCTCCCATCCTGAAAAGCTACCATATATTGACTAGAAGCTCAATTGAATAGTATTTATGTTCCAATAATCCAGTAGCTGCTTCCGTCATCCAGCAAGGTCACCGCTGAAAACGGCAGGCTGACAGATATATTAGTTTGTTTATCTATCTGACTTGCAGATTGAATCAATATCTTATTTGGCGAATTATCCATTTTTTTAATCACTATTTTCCTGCCTTTTTGAGATGAACTTGGTAAAGTAAGGGTAACCTCTACAGAAGAGGTATCTACCAGAATAATTTCATCTGATTCTGCAATAGAATAATCGGCAGCTATTGTTTTAACAGAAGTCTGAATGTCAATAATATCTCCCTGAGCATTAGTTCCCAATTGAGTTGCCCCTTTAAGATTTGTCAACCGCACCCCTGATGTGTTGGGCTCAGCACTTTTAACTTCTAAGCTATTGCCTGGTGCAGCAGCATTAATTCCTATATTGGCATAGGTATTCACGCCGGCATTTATGTTGGTTCCGTAAACGCTGTTCCCTATATTGAGTTGATTGCTTCCTGATATATCCTTTAATTCAGTATTCGATCCCAAAACAATATTATTTGATCCGGAAACCTGATTCAGACCAGCTTTATTACCAACTATGACATTATTGTCTCCCGTAAACCATCCTATACCTGAATACGCCCCCAATGCGACGTTCTGATTTCCCGAAGTTTGATTGGCTAAAGACAAAAATCCCAGAGCTGTATTTTCAAGCCCCTTTGGATTATTAGCCATTACATCAGTACCAATAGCAATATTATGGCTTCCGGTTTTATTTCCTCCCAGACTTCGATATCCTACCCCAATATTCCATTTTCCACTTGTATTCCATTTTAATGCCTCAAATCCGACCGCTGTATTTGCTTCACCAACGGTATTAGATGTTAAACTAAAACTTCCTACCGCCGTATTATCATGGGCCTTCATATTTCCATCCTCCCCTTTGAGACTTTCATACCCGATGGCTGTATTCCATCGTCCTATTAACCCTACATTCCCTTTATAAGAGCCTACCCCAAAAGAAGTATTATAGATCCCCACTCCACTCAATCTGCCGGCTATTACCCCACCACGCTTCAATATAAGATCCTGATTGTCATTCGTTCCTATAAAATTTGTTTCCGGACTGGTACCGCTGTTTCCGAGCGTCCCCCAGGTATTAGTGGAGGCTCCCAGTAAAGCCCAACGACTTCCATTCCAATAATGATATCCCGGAATAACAGCATTTACCCCGGTACCTGATGTCACAGTGTTATATATCAGGAGCCCTACTGCCGGATTTGCAATGGTGAGGGTATCCTGAACTCCCGTTAAAGTAATTCTTGGAGGAAGAAAACCTTTGTTTTTGGCTGTTACATCCAAGGCCGCCGAAGCATGGGGCTCGGGTGTATTGATCCCGACTTGCCCATACAACTCTACTGCGCTAAAGATGGAAAGGATTATTATTGTTAATTTCTGTACCACTACATGTATTACACTTCTATCTTTCATCATAATTTAATTATTTTCAGCAACAATACTAATTCCAAGTTGGGCAATTAAAATTAAATAACTTTGTTTGTTACGATCTAAAACCCAGATGTATTTTAAAGTAGAGGTTATCTCTAATTTCCACTTTAAGACCTTGATAAAAATAGTATTATGAACTTATTTTTTAGAGGGGCAAAATTACAGGGGCAAATTTGTAATGTTTAAAAAAAACATACAAATCCTATCTGACAGATTAACAAAAGGGTATTTACAATATGATAAACGACTGAAAACAAACACATTGAATCAATAAAAAGAATCAAAAAAAACAGATATACGATGGAGATTATTTTTGTAAAACTTTCTGTTTATGATTCTTTTATTGCAAATTCCGGTAAAGATGACAGTATTTTTTCACTCCTCTTTAAGCTCTGAAAACTTCGAAAACCGGAAAGATATACCAATTCATCTATATCCATATCTTTATTTTCAGGTAACCCTTTAAGATAGTAGAATTCCTCAAGCCTGAATTTGTTGATATACATGCTGAAGTTAAGCCCGTAGGTGGTATTGATAAATGAAGACAGATAGGTACGGTTCGTTGCAAAAACAGGTACCAGGTCTGTAATTTTCAAATAGGGATCCAGATAGGGTTTTTTAGTCATCATATACGCATGAACCTCTTTGTGGCTAAGGTAATCATTTCCATTTTTCTCCAGATCTGAAAACTTGTCTACTATTATATCTTCTGTAAGAAGTACAAAATTTTGCTGAAAAATATTATAACAGAGTACCACATTAAACATAAGGACCGACAGATTAGGAACTAAAAGACCTATGAACCTTATGTATATATCATTAGAAGTAAAATAATATAATATTGGAAAAGGAAAGATCAAAAGAGCCATACCAAAAATTTGATAAAGCCATGTTAATGAAGACACTATAGTGTCAGATGAATACTGTATAATTTCATTCCTGTAATGGATAAGCCTTTTAACAGACAGATAAACATAAATAACCAAGACAACAAGTCTTATGTAAAATCGACTATAATTAAAAATGATATATACTTCCTGTCCTTTTATCCAGTTAGGTAATTTATCACTTGTATCTGTCTTTAATTCCTCCGGAGCCATTGAAAACAAAACACCATACAGCAAAGCCAATAAAAAGGGCAAAACATAATGAGACAGTTTAAAATCCTCAGAGGTCCTCAACCGGGTAAGCTTAAAAACAAAATGATAAAAAAGTACCGGAAGTACAAGCATTGCAAAGAAATTAAGAGCCTTTAGCTGTATAAATACCTGAGTGTTGAAATTATAAAAAAATATGGTCAGCAAATAGACTACTTCTACTGTAAAACTAGTAATAAGCAATAGAATCATTCTTTTCACAAACTTATCCAGGTTTTTTGTCGCTATTTTCATCAAAAGCAACACCATGCAAAGCAACGCTGAAAATATTGAAATCGAAAAAGACAGAATTAAAAAAAATCGTTCTATATCCATTTAATTAGTTTTTGTCTGTTCTGCCATTTTTTTTGCCCGCCAATAAGATCTTGGGTTATTGAATCCTGCCAATAGAGCTAATTCTTCTTGATTTTTGCCCTTATGCTCAGGAAGACTTTGAAGATATTCCACTTCTTTCAGCCTCCATAGATTGTTATATTGCGAAAAATTAACGCCGTATACCTGATTGATAAATCCTGATAAATACGTTCTATTGATCTTAAAATACTCTACCAAATCAATAATTTTAAAAGATAGATTCAAATAGGGTTTATACGTTTTATAATAGTCTTCAAATTCAGACCTGCTCAAAAGCTGAACTTCTTTTTTTAGCTCTTCCTGAATGTTGGGATCTTCATGCAGCTGCTCGTTGTATACTGTTATGATCTCACCTCCACCTACCAATAGAGCATTTTTCTCACCAAAAGGCAATATGGTGTAGCTCTTCATCAGCATATAATATACAATAATAATATGTTGTACAGGAACCAGTACTGCCATGAATCCATACACATGATACACCTGAAGCTTAATCCCAAATAAAACGGCAAATATTACCCGCAGCCATACAACAAGCTCTATCCAACGCATTGGCTTCCATTTCTCTTCTCCATATTCCTGTATTATTCTCTTTTTATACAGGATGATTCTTCTGGCTATTATTATAGAGTAATATAATGAGAAAAATAAACTCGAAAGATAAACATAAGGCAGAAACAAAGTAGCAATAGCATTGTCTGACAGCTGTTCAGTAAAAATATAAGATATCATGAAGACTCCTGAAGCCAACAAAAGCATCAACGGTATAATATAATGAAACTCTATATGCTTTGGTCCATTTTTTTCGACAGGACTCAAGATCCGCATAAAATGATAAAAAACCACCTGATTAATCTGGAGCATAAAGCCCATCAGAGGAGCAAAATACTTCAGGGTATGATCATAAAAAGTATAAATCTGTAAATACAGCCAGACAAAGCTCATCAGGATAAAATAGATACACAGTAATTTCCTGGCTTTACGTTCTGTTTTGGTAAGTCCCTGCCGGAATGCAATGGCAAACAGCATCCCAAATGTAAGTGAGGATACCATGGGTAGAGAAATGTATATAGTTTTTAGCAGTTCCATAACAAATTAAATACAGACAAAATAATCTAAATCATACCCCATTCAGTACAAAAATATGAAATTATACATGATGAAAATAAAAAATGGATTTCAATTATCTGTAATAAATGTTCAATATTATCTCTTCCAATCTTTACAGTACAAAAACAAAGGTATATACCCTATGCATCATTAGTTTGCAACTAAAACACAAAGCAATAATTATCAGTTACTTAATATAAAAAAACGACTTATCACTTTATATTTATTCTTGTTATATTTTTGAAAATTGAATCCATTAAAATTTTCTGAATCCAGGTCAACAGTTCTGTTCATGGGATTAACCGGAAGTAGCTTTAATAATAGCATTTACCTCAGTTTTTCCAATGGCAACCTGTGCATAACCAGACATTCATAAAAATATGCCAATAACCAGGAATATTTTCTCAATTTTGTATTCATCACATTCTTTATAATCAGGAGTTATATAATCCTTTTATCATCTTTACGATCTATATTCTTGAGATACATTTTTTTCCATTTAGCAATACTATTGCGGCTGATTCCAATACTCCTTGACATGGCGACATTGGTCATATTATTCTGCTCCTGGTGATCCAACATTTTGAGTATAGAGGTCTTATCATAAGACCGATGCTTTTTTTCCTGTATACTCTTTCCAAAAATAATTTTGTTCAATGCAATTATATCAAGAGCCAAAAGCTTATCACTTTCCAGGATCTCCCTACAGAATTCTTTTTTTTCAGGATATTTCATTTCGATCATATCTGTATAAATCTTTTTATAATCCGGCATTTCTTTCTTGTTTATGTTTTCTTTTTTTAAAAAGTTCAAGATTCTTCATTCTTATTTTCAATACTAAAAATAGTTTTGAATATTCCCATCTGAGCTATGCAAAAGAGAGTTTATCCTGATAGATTTTAGTGTTTTTTTTTCCGACCTGAAAAGCCCACCGAAATACGTTATTCTAAAATAGGCTTTCTTAATAATTTCGCCTTCAAAAATAAGATACAGCTCCCTGGAGGTTTCCCACCATTCTGCTTTGAGTTCATATCTCCAGAAGTCGGACTGAAAGAAGTTGAATTCAGAACCTAATAGCTGCTTTATATCGGTCTTTGTAAGACCGTGGATAGCAATATCTACGACATCATTTTTATTTTTCTTCATAAGCTGTTTTTTATTCCCCTCAGAGGATTTACATACAATACCCTCACCCCTATATACTGTACTGTATCATCTTCAAAATCAATAATCAATATTGTTTTTCTGATAAACCATGATACTTCCAATATATAATACCACCTATTTCCATATTCCTTGTCGGGATAACCATTCATAGTTTCATATACTTTATATTTATTTTTGCCAAGCAGATGATATTTTCTGGTTTCTTTATTTATGTTCATTCCTATAAAATTTCCGGTTATTTCATGTATCGTCGTGAGATTCCGCCACGGAGAAAAAAGGACGATCCTTCCTATTTCACATCTTCCATGATATCCATTTTTAAGTTTGATTTCAAGGTGAAATAATTGGTCATTACTGTTGAAGAATTTTGGTTTCCAACATGAAGATAGTTGTGAAAACCTTTCCGTATTCTACATTAATAGAATCGTTGTCCACATCCGCACTTTCTGAGGTATAGATTGATGCGTAATCCCCGGCTAGTTATTTACCTTCCCTGGAATCTATTACCCTGATCACTTCATACAGCGACCAGCCTATTGCCGATAAATATCTCGCCACCCTAAATGGCAAATGGTGATTCAGAAGTAGCCGATAGCTCTACTCCTATCTGAAAAAGGTTAAATTATCCTGCTTCCATAGTAGCATTCAGACCATCAATTTGCACCATATAGACATCATGTCAACACTGAAGCTAATCCCTGTCTATCTTATCATGCAAACTTTACTGAAGTTTGATTTCAATACCCTTCAAATAGGGTCTTATAGCTTTAAAGAAAAAACTTTGACTGTCTTGTTAATTCCTCTGTCTGTATTTGGAGATCCACTTATATAATGTAGTTTTAGGAATTTTGTACTCATTGATGACCTGCTGTTTTGTTTTCTTTTCGGTGTCAATAAGTTCCAGAATAAATTCGATAATCTCCGGGGTATAAATATTCTTTCTAAACTGTGGCAGCACACTTGTGGATTCTACATTCATTTTCAGAGCAGGCATAGGAGCATATAATATCATATGCTGAGAATACAACCTGAAAAAATCATATTGCAATAACTTACTCCAACGCAACACAACTTCTGTATCCAGTGATCTGCACTGATACATCTTTTCTATCTCTGCCTCTGTAAGCTTCATGAATTTCATCATCCTATTACTACCGATCATGCGCTCCTTTACCATGCGCTTAATACAGGCTCCTAAATGTATATTTTTAAAATCCTCCACTTTTATGTTATTATTATGCTTTAGTTGATTTTTTCATTTTACAAATCTTGAGGAGGAAAACCCTCCTCAATCGCCGGCTGCTTATGACATTTTTCATCAACCTGTGTAGGTGTTCATCAAATGCACTTTAATCATCACTCACAACCCGCTGATTTGCAAAAAACTTGAAAGTTAAATTTGGGAAATCGTTATTTTTTTATAACAGTGCAAAATTATTTTGCATCATAAATAGAATCGCAATAAAACATAAAAATCAATGCTGACATTTTGTAAAATCGAATTTTACAATTTAGCAACACTCACATTTTCAAATACTAAAGCCTATTCTTTAGATATATTAAATATAATTCTTAAAATACCTTATAATAGCAATGTCGACTAAAAAAACAACTTCTTCAGCTTAGAGAGATCTGATTTATAAGGTATAGTAAACATGTATTCCGCAAGATAAAAAAAGAAATAACTCTCCAAAAGTATACTAAGTTTTAAGTTAAGAATAAATAACAGAATTGCAGATCCTGGAATTATGTGGTTCAAAAATAAACCTCAAAAAATTAGCTTACCAACCCATTCTTTTTAAAAGTAAATCTACCTTGTCCGGTAACATAGTATACAAAAGATATTTCAAAAATATTCTATACCTACCTACTCGGTATTTGCAAATATCAACCAAGGAGTTTTTGATATTAGATCATGCAGGCAAATACAGAACACGATAAACCCTATCAAGAGTTTTTTTAGAAAAAAATGAAGAATATTTTTTGATTTATTTCAAATGAATATTTTTTTTGGAAAATAAATTTAAATTTTTATTACAATTCACCAGACATAATAAATTACTAAAAATCAACAAAATAACCAAATCGTAAACGTGATTTTACAAAATATCAGAGCTGATTTTTACATTTTTTATTTGTGTTTTTATATCAAGTTTTAATTTTGCCACCTCAATATTTCAGGATAACATTTATTTTTTTAGATCGAACAGCAATGATTAAAAATTGTTGCTTCTCTAAATCCTCCAATTCAAAAAATACAGCAAGTACATCTCAATGTATTTATACAGATTTAAAGCAGGCTGTTGACGGTATATAAAAAATGCAGATGGTGAAAAGACACACAGATGATGAAAAAGTATACCCGTGAGACCCTCCTCCATGATAGCCTGCTTTTATTCTGTAATAATAAATAGGTTGAAAATAGACCAGTTAAACAGAATAATATTAGCATAATGATGAAAAAAACAAGTAAGAATCTGCTCGTGGCAACAGGAATTTTATTGAACATTTCTGTGTATGGCCAAATTGGTATGGGTTCTCCAACACCAAGAGGAGCTCTTGATATTAACAAGAAAGACGGAGACAAGTATAGCTATGATATGGGATTGGTACTGCCTACCAATGACGCAGCTGCCAAGATTAAAAATGCAGTTCCCAACACTTCAGTGGCTCCCGGAACGATTTTTTATGACAGTACCAAAGACTGTATAAGATTAAGACAGATTCCGGACTGGAGTGATTGCCTGGCTGCTATTGAAACTGTCCCTTCCGGTAGTGTGGTATCGCTGGTTTGTAATGATCCACAACTTATCATAAGCGGAACATTTGCTGCGGAAGTACATTCGTATGGTACTTTTACAATCAAGTATACCGGAGGAAACGGTAAATCATATCCGACACTAAATGTAGAATCAATAGCAGTGACAGGATTAAAGGCAACACTGGCACCAGGGTATTTTCAGACAGGAACTGGTGAACTTACTTTTGTGGTATCGGGAATTCCAGCTTCCGCAGGAGATGCCCTATTTGTGATCATGATAGGAGGGAAAAACTGTGTGGTCAGTGTACCGGTGATTGCTAAACCCAATATTGCTGCTTTGAATCCTGGCAAAACCTTTAACGCTGAAGATAAAATCCTTACCATCAGAAAAGACAAAAAGAATATTTCGATATAAAACAAACATAAGAAAATGAAAAAAATGAATAAAAAAGTATTCCTGATTGCAGGAGTTTTATTGAGCGTTTCAATGACGTACGGCCAGGTAGGCATAGGTTCGCCTGTGCCGCGGGGCGCTTTAGACATTAACAAGAAAGACGGAGATAAATACAGCTATGATATGGGACTGGTACTTCCAACCAATGCTGCTGCAAATAATATTAAAAATGCAGTCCCCAATAATGCTGTGGCTCCGGGAACAATCTTTTATGACAGTACAAAGGACTGTGTAAGACTGAAACAGACCGCAGACTGGAGTGACTGTATCGGAAATGCTGAAACGGCTCCTTTAGGCGTAATTCAGACGCTGGATTGCAATAATGCCACCATAAACGGAACATTTGCCGCTAATGTATATTCATACGGAACTTTTAAGATCCCATACACCGGAGGAAATGGCAAGTCATACCCTGCAGTGAGTGTAAGCTCATCTGGAGTGACAGGACTAACAGCAACATTGGCCCCAGGAACCTTTGAAAACGGGAATGGGACACTGACTTTCGTAGTATCAGGAATTGCTTCCGGAGAGGGAACAGCTGTATTTGTTATTTCAGTAGGAGGGCAAACCTGCCCGGTTATTGTAAATGTAGTAAAGAAACCGGATACTGGCGGAGGAGCATCTGGTTATGCAAGGATAGGATCTTATGGAGCAAACAGTATTTTGCTTACAGGTCAGGGCAATGACTATGGTGCACGCAAATTCACCAATCAAATGCGTAAAGAATCTAATTATGGCCCTGCGGGGATAAAAAAGATAGAAGGAATTTTTTATGCCACGCTGGAAGGTACTTCATATCCATATGATATATTTACTTTACAACAAGCAGCACTTAATGGAAATAGTTACACTCAGGTAAGGGATTTTGCAACTGGGAAAAAGATGAGATCTTCTTTTGATATTCTTGAGGTTGCCCATTGGGGAGTTAATTCCTATGTTACTCAAGAATCGCAGATTGAAAAAGATTTTGAATTGATCAGAGACTTTGTAAAAGCAGGAGGAGTTGCTATTATTGCCTTAGATAACGGGCCGTCGGCAAGTAAATTTTATCTTTACAAAAGTTATCTACTGAATAAATTTGGGTTGAATGGGTCACTAAGTAATGGCTCCTTGAGGTTATTTACCCAGTTCGCAGAGTCACATGGAAAAGTAAAGGAGAATTTCCCCGGTTCAGTACAAAATTTTGGTTCCGTTACTGAAGGAGATGAATTGGGTACTGGCTTAGCTAACCAAATGGGATATAGAGCAAATGATCTTCCTGCAGGGAGCACTGTATTTGCCGTCAATAAAACATATTCTGATTATGCTACGGTTTTTACATTAGGAGGGGAATATGAAGGTAGGGTTATCTTTGTAAATTACGGATATTTCAAGGGACCATTTGTGGCAAACACAGATTCAGATGTGGTTATAGATAGTGCACAGGAGAAATTCCTTCATAACCTTGTAGCATATGCCATGGATAAATCTAAGGGATTATAAAGAGATCAATAATCTTGCTCTCTGTTATATTTAATTTTTTATTTAGGGACTTTGTACTGGAAACAGGATGTTGGAAATCTTCCAATGTCTTGTTTCTGTTTTTGGATACATTAAATATGCTTCCAGGTCTCTCTCCTTTGTAGGAATGGTGATATTGTAACAAAAAAGGTCGTTGAAAAACATGCATTTTAAACACATCCACTTATTAACAAGCCATTACAAAGCAAAAAAAACGGACAAAACATTGTAAAAAATGCTTCATCCGTTCAAGTGACCGCAAAGATACAGTTCTCGAACACTTTTATAGAGGATTTGACTAAATTATCTGAAATTGATATATAATTAATGACATCTCGTACAAGTCTTAAATATCCACTTAAAGTTTTTCACTCCAATGTGTATGTCAATTTAGACAAGGGCAAATTATTTTGAAAAACAATTTTGTCTTTCTACATTGATAATCTATAAATCAAAAAGTTTTTATATTTTTCGTAATATAGTGGTACAAACTAATGAATGATGAGCACATCAGAGCAACATGTACTTAATTTTTGGAGAAATGTAGAGGTTTTCGATCTTCCTCAATTTAATAAAGACAGTTATCCACTTATAGAAAATAGCCCTTTGCCCTGGTTACAGGGAGAACGACCTGCAAGGAAAAACTACGTTTGGCAATACACTTTACTTTTTGGAAAATTAGATAAGAAAAAAGTGGTAGAAAAGATTGATGCCTTGTTAGAGGTAAAAGATGCCCAACCAGATTGGGAGCGATCAGTAACCGGAGATACTTGTCTTGCCGCTATCCTTCTGGATGACGAAGGCAGGCCTGATGAAAGAAGCTATGTTCTCGCATCCTATATTGCCGGAATGCAGGTGTTGGAGCAAAACAAAAATTGCGAAGAGGTTTCATCATTACTCAACACTGTACAAGAAGATTTTGAACTTCGTTACAATATTCCCCCTATTCCTGAAAATAAAACTGAAAGTGATGAAAAACCAGTAAGAAAGGGAAAGGTTGTAACATGGGAACTATTGCATCATGAATTGGATTACTTGCAAAAACAAATACAGGCATGGAGTACAGAGCCTATAAAAACATTCTTAATAGCAAAAGAGGTTCATAAGAATAACAAGCTGGAGGTCAATTTTCTGAACAGCTTTTATTTAGATGATCTTAATCATCTATGTTCTTTAGATTCTAAGAACTACAATAGATCATTACAGGAATACCTGAATCTTAAAAATAATGAAAACCAAAGAAAAGATGTTTTAGCTAATCGCAAACATTTCTTTGACTGCATTAACCCTAAAAATATGCCTGCCGGAAAATGGCCATCTTCACCATCGTATAGTCTTTATACAGCACAAGCTGCCGCAGTAAATAATTTGTTTTCTGCTTTAGAAGAAGATGGCGGAATACGAGGCATCAATGGCCCTCCTGGAACGGGAAAAACAACCTTGCTGCTTGACGTTGTAGCCGAAGTGATTGTTAAAAGAGCTATGCAAATGATGAAATTAGGATGCGATAATATTTTTCATAAGAAGTATGAGAAAATAGAAAAGGACGAGGGGTTTGCTGGTTATTTTCTCCTTAACAAGAAACTAATTAATCAATACGGTATTGTTGTTGCCAGCAATAATAATGCAGCAGTAGAAAATATTACCAAAGAGCTACCTTCTCTTGAGAAGATAGACGGTAAGGCTTTTCCTCATGCAGCCTATTTTACGGAACAAGCCCGGTATCTAACAAAAACATCCAATTGGGGAACCTTAAGTGCTGCATTGGGAAATGCAGAGAATAGAAAAAATTTTAGAGATACTTTTTGGAAATCTGATGCAGATAAAAACTTTATGGGTTTCCATGATTTACTTTACAACGTATATCGCAATAAAGAAAATGATCAAAGTGAGATACATCGTGCAAATTTTGAGACGACCAAAGAAAAGCTAACTGCTCTTTTGAAAAGTTTTAATGTGTTTCAGCAAAAAGCAACAGCATTCCATAATGGCTTAGCACAATATCAAAAAGATGTAGAGGAAAAGGCCAGTCTGGAACAGGAAGTAATCTCATTAGATTCTCACAAAGAAGTGGTAGCAGAAAAAAGTAGTGAGCTTGGACAACAAATAACGGAGCGGGCATCCTCTATCCAAAGTTTGCAAACCAACCTTCAACTATTACAAACCACTAAACCTGCATGGTTTTTTTTCCAGAAATTGTTTAAAACGTCTTCATATCAACAATGGAAGACGAAGGTTGAACAATACCTCGATCAATTTGATCGCCTACAATTACAATGCGGGGCCTTGCGTAAAGAGCAGCAAGAGTGTGATACGGAACTACTATCAATACAAACCAAACTGCAACAAATTTCAAAGCAATTAGATGCATTAAAAGGCTCTATAAGTCTTTATCTTGATAGGCAGGAAGAGCTTCATACTTTTTACGGCATTGCTGATGAAAATTTAGTGGACACTGATTTTGTTTCTCTGCCTATGAATGAGATACATAAAAGAATGCCTTACCACTCTGCTCAGATTGCCCAATTGAGAAGTGAAATATTTCTGTTAAGTATAGAACTTCATCAGCACGCTATTATGGCAAATGCCAAATATGTACGCAATAACCTTAGTCTTTTTTTTGAAATGCTTTCCGGATATACAAGTGTCCGGGAGGATATTGTTAACAATTTATGGAGTACTTTCTTTTTATGCGTGCCCGTAGTATCCACCACACTCGCTTCTGTCAGTCGTTTATTCCCGAATAAAGAAAAAGATCAAATCGGATGGTTGCTGATTGATGAGGCCGGACAAGCTACTCCACAATCAGCAGCAGGCATTATTAACAGATCTAAGCGATGCGTAATTGTCGGAGATCCTTTACAAGTTGAACCGGTGGTAACCATTCCGAAAAATTTGGTTTATAAACTCATGCAGCAGGAGAAGGTAGATAAAATATGGTCACCGGTACAAACTTCTGTGCAGCAATTAGCTGATCGAATCTCGGTAAACGGAACTTATATGCCTCTTGCAAATTCGGATGAACAGATATGGACAGGCTTTCCGCTTCGTACCCACCGAAGATGCGATAATCCGATGTTTGACATTGCCAACAAAATAGCCTACGACGGGCAAATGGTAAAAGACACCAAAGATGACACCAAAAATAAATTTATTGGAAACTCTACGTGGTTTCATGTGGAGGGTACAAATCTGATCAATAAGCACACACTCAAAGGCGAGATTGAATTGCTGAAAATAAAAATACAAGAACTAAAAGAAAGTAAGTATCAGGGTGAAATCTTTATTATTTCTCCCTTTTCTTTGGTGGCTGATTTTTGTGAATGGGAATTTCATAATGACCCGAAAATATCTTGTGGAACCATTCATAAGTTTCAAGGGAAGGAAGCCGATATTGTATTTCTTGTTTTGGGTAGTGATCCAAAATCTCCGGGCGCCAGAAACTGGGCTTCCGAAAAACCCAATATGCTCAATGTAGCACTCACCCGGGCAAAGAAACGCATCTATGTCATTGGCAATAAAAATTTATGGGGACAATGTGACTTCTATAAGGATATGTGTAATGCTTTATAAACGTAGAAAATATATTTTGCAGAAATTAATAAAACTAACCATGAATGTTTATAGGTTGTAGCTTTAACCAATACCTATTCAGGTCAATTACGGGAAACCATAATCTTGATAGCATTAACTTTTATAAATTAGTTTAAATAAAATCATGAAGAGTATAATGACGAAAAAGATTTCTATCAATGTGAAAAATATCATAGATAAGGGTAATGTGAAAAAAATCTAATAACTCGAAATATCATTATGAGAATATCAACAATTAAAATAAAAGGCTATAAATCGTTTGGCCCGAAAGAAACAACAATCTCCTTACAAGATAAGCTGGCTGGCTTTATTGGCTTAAATAGCTCAGGAAAGACCTCTGCATTGGAAACACTAAGGAAGCTTTTCGGCGCATCGCTCATGGAACGGGAAATCATCCGTTCGGACTTTCATATTGGAAAAGATGAAAACCCCGAGGATATTGCAGAAAGAGAGCTTTCCATTGAAGTAAGGATAGATTTTCCAACGGATGACGACGACTCGGTTCCTCATTTTTTCCAAGATATGGTCGTGGGCGGAGAAGACGAAGCCCCCTATTTGCGAATAAGGTTGGAAGCAAGCTGGCGAAAATCAGATTTAATACCTCAAGGTGAAATAGAAGTAAAAACCTATTTCATCAAAGCAGCAGAGGATGAGGCGGAAGATGCTGACACAAAGAAAATTTTCCCAAGCCATCTAAGAAGTCTTATTCAAATACATTATGTTCCTGCAATCAGAAAGCCGGGAGAGCAACTAAAATACGCCTCTGGTAGTATCCTGCACCGGCTATTGAAAAAAATTAAGTGGAATGAAGAGTTCAAAGAAGAGTTTGACACAAAAATAAGTGAGATTAACGAAGCGTTTAAGGGATTATCAGTGTTCAATACTATTCAAACTTCCATTACTTCCTTTTGGCAAAAATTCCACAAAGACGAACGTTATAGTGAAACAGCGCTAAGTTTCGGAGGAAGTGAGCTTGACACCATTCTCAAAAAACTGGAAATATCCTTCAGCCCGACAGGCACTCATAAGCCTTTTGGCATTGACGAATTGGGCGAAGGCTATCGTTCCTTATTCTATTTAACATTGGTATGTTCCCTTTTGGATGTAGAAGAAAAGATATCTGAAGAAGAAGATGGAGAAACCATTGGCATAACAAGGCCCCTACTTACAATCTTGGCCATCGAAGAACCGGAAAATCACATTGCTCCGCAGTTATTGGGAAGGGTCATTAAAATTCTTCAATCGATTTCAGAAAAGGAAAATTCACAGGTATTGCTATCTTCCCATACGCCTGCAATAATAAAAAGGCTTGAACCCGAGCAAATTCTTCACTTCAGAATTACAGAAGATTATGAAACAGACGTGAATCAAATAAAACTTCCTGAAAAGACAGATGAAGCTTACAAATATGTAAAAGAAGCTGTTCGTAATTATCCTGAAATTTACTTTGCCAGATTGGTTGTTATTGGAGAAGGCGACAGCGAAGAAGTGATATTTAACAGGTTGATGGATGTGATGGATGTAGACTTTGATGATAATATCATCACTTTTGCGCCGTTGGGACACCGTTTTGTGAACCACATCTGGAAGCTATTAAATGCGTTGCATATCCCATACATAACGCTTCTTGATCTGGACACAGAACGTGAAGGAGCTGGTTGGGGACGAGTAAAATATGCTTTGCAGCAGCTTTTGGGAATTGGAGTTAAAAGGAATGAGTTATTAAAGCTAAAAGGAGACAACATATTATCAACTCAGCGACTTGAAGAAATGCACACCAGAGATTTAGTAAAGACTTCTAAAACATTACAAGGATGGCTTGGACGGTTAAAAGAATATGATGTTTTCTATTCTGCTCCACTCGATCTGGACTTTCTAATGCTTACTCATTACCCCGAATTTTACAAAGCCGTCATTCCAAAAGGAGGTGGCCCTCAGATTCCAGACAAAACTAAGAAACCAAAAGAATTTGAAAAAAAGATGAACAAAGCAGTGCAAGCTACTCTTAAATCAGAAGATGCAACAGGCGAAACCTATTCGGACGAAGAAAAAGAACTAATGATCTGGTACAACTACCATTTTTTAGGCAGAGGAAAGCCAGCCACACATATTCAAGTATTGTCATCAATGAGTGATGAGGAAATTAGAGAAAACTTGCCTCCGGTGTTTACTAAAATTTTTGAGCGTATATCTTCCATTCTACAAACACATTAAGAAGATGAAGCGAATAAAACCGGAATTATGGGAACCTGCGGACGGTATGCAACTTGAACCGGATGCCCTTGATATTGCCAAAACCTCCAATAACCATTTAGTTGTTGCCGGACCGGGTGCGGGGAAAACGGAATTGTTGGCCCAAAAAGCCTGCTATCTTTTACAGACAAATACTTGCCCGTTTCCATATAAAATTTTGGCCATAAGTTTTAAAAAAGATGCAGCCTATAATTTAAAAGAAAGAGTTCGTGAGAGATGCGGAGACGAGCTTTCTAAAAGATTTGATTCGTTGACATTTGATTCATTTGCCAAGCAGATTTTGGACAGGTTCAAACAAGCGCTACCCGATGAATATAAAATTGAAAATGAATATGAAATCGCTGTAAAAGATCCTACTATTCTAGACTATTACAACACGGAAGATCCTGACTACACCAATACGGCCAACAAGAAGGATATATTGGCATTGCATGCTGCCCGGTTACCGCAAAATGAAAGTAGTTATGCAGAAAATATCAGGAACAGAGTATGGCAAAGAATATTAAAATCAAACCTTGCACCCTTGTCATTTCCAATGATCATGAGACTGGCAGAGCTAATTATTCTTGCCAATCCTAAGATTAAAAAGTACTTGCAGCAGACCTATAAATATGTTTTCCTTGATGAGTTTCAGGATACGACCGATATACAATATGATCTCTTTAAAACCTGTTTTCTGGAAAGTGATAGTTTTTTTACCGCCGTTGGTGACGACAAACAACGAATTATGATATGGGCAGGGGCGAAAAAAACGGTATTTGATGATTTTATTCGGAATACCAAAGCCATTCGTGTTCCACTTACCATGAATTTTCGTTGCGCCCCCCGGTTAGTTCACCTATTAAATCATCTCACGGAACATTTACTTGAAAAGACCGATTTTGCGACACCCTCTTCCAAATGGCATCCTGATCAGGGAGAATGTTTTGTTTGGGAATTTGAAAATCCTGCTGAAGAAATGGAGGTTCTTTTTCAAGAAATATCCCATTGGATTAAAGTTGATGGTGTGGATCCAAGAGATATCTGCATCCTTATTAAACAAAGATTGGAAGACTATGCCGGCAAACTGATTGAATACTTCAATGCTAACGGAATAAATGCTCGGGATGAAGGTAAGTTCCAGGATATTCTAACCCAAGATGTTTGTCTGTATATCATTAATGCATTTTATCTAATTTTTAATAGAAAGGATTTTGAAGCAAAAAAATATATCTTCGACTTTATAAGTAATCTTCGTATAGAAATAGAAGATGAACAATTGTTGCGACTTGAAAATGATTTAATGAAATTTATAAAAGAGGCGAGGAAAAAGTATGCTGAAATCACATTGAATGAAGATAGCATTAAAGCACTTGTTTCTGAAATCATTGCATTTGCCAATGTTGACCGGATAATGGCGTATTATCCAAATTATCGTAATCTTCGTGAACTAACTACTTCAATAGACAATGTTCAAGATGAACTAATTAAAAATTTTGTTTCTTCAAACGATATTACTTCTTCTTTGGACATGCTTGTAGGAAAAGATACGATCCCGGTGATGACAATCCACAAAAGTAAGGGCTTGGAGTATCATACCGTTATCTTTATTGGTCTTGAAGATGGCGCTTTTTGGACTTTCCAGCGTCAACCCGACGAGGATAAATGCACCTTTTTTGTTGCGCTTTCACGGGCTATGGAAAGAGTTGTGTTTACCTTTAGTAATCAAAGAGAAGGGCGTTACGGAATGCAGTCACAAACTAAAGAAGCAATCAAAATTATTTTTAAGGTACTTCAAGAATCTGGCATTGTAATGACAGAGAAGAAAGGGACATTACTATAAAACTTAACTTAACAGAATACATAGCGCCCAATAAAATACAATCCATTCAGCTCAACTTTTAATAATTCCCGTTTTCTTACTTCAGAAACAGGTCTTTAAAGAATTTACAAAGAGCGTTTACCCATTTGAATAAACGCTCTTTTTTTTATATGGCTTTGTCCAATTTCTTATGTATAAGGGAGATTGTCGTTAAAGTATCCAACGCTTCTTCTTCTGTTATTACAAAAGTGATCTTAGGTTCATGAGCCGTCGAATTTCTTATCATCCCAAAAATACCTTTGATTAGGTAACAAAGGCCAAGATGCTCGCTCCTATCTGTAGGCGTCAACATATTGTTTATGCGAACCAATGGACTGCTTGTTGAAAATACAGTATCAGCCAAAGCACTACCATCGGTGTGCAAACCTGTCATTTTTCTCAACCTATCTGCTACACTTTTGGTGGCTTCAAAGACTGCATGAAAATAATTTTCAACCAGTAATTCTGATTTGCAATAGTTGAATATTTCAACATGAGTACTACGGTTTTCCAATTTATGCTTTAAGCGGTTGGCTCTTTGCACAGCTTCAGAAATTGTTGTTGCTTCATCCACCACTATAAATTTCCCGTTATCTTTTAGTTCCACACCTATAAAGGCCAATCGTTTATTTATTTCCAATCTGCGATCATGAAATAATTCCTCATTCTTAACATACCTGACAGGATCCATTGCTTGTTGTATAAATCTAAGAATGGAGTTTGAACACAGCTCTTTGTTTTGACATTCTACGAAAGCGTTAAACAATCTTTTCCATTTTGTATTTGCAGGATCAATATCTTTAATCTGAACATTTGCCAGTAAGTACCCTATCTCTGATCCGGTTAAGCCATTACTTGTATCTGCAATTGTTTTGCATAGTGCCTCCAATATCTGGGCGGTGAACATGGGGCGTTTTATATTGTTTGCCATAACGTTAGTCGTCGTTTTATTTGTTTTAACAAGGTATAAAAATAGAGCATAGGAAATAGTCCTACACTATTCAACCTAAGTTACTCATTTCTTCCTACAGAGATGTGAACATTTAATTTCAAATAAATCAATACTATTTAAACGTTAATGTTTCATAAACCCTATATTTATGAAATCAGCGTATTTATATGTCAGAGTAAGTACTGACGAACAGAAGAGAAAAGGCTATTCTCTTCCTGAGCAGGAAGAAAGATTGTTGAAGTATTGTGAATATAACAATATTGAGGTTAAAGGAATTTATTGCGAAGACTTTTCAGCAAAGGACTTCAATCGGCCAGAATGGAAAAAACTATTCTTACAAATTAAGAATAAATCATCAATAGAAGATAAGAATATTCTATTTATTAAATGGGATCGATTTAGTCGGAATGTTGAATATGCTTATGAGATGATAGGTATGCTCAGAAAATATAGAACAACAGCAATGGCTATAGATCAACCAATAGATTTTTCTGTACCAGAAAGTACTGTTATGCTTGCTGTCTACCTATCAGTGCCTGAAGCAGAAAACAGCAGAAGGGCTCAGAATATAGCGAATGGTATTCGTCGGGCGAAACAAATGGGTAGGTATCCAAATAAAGCTCCAATAGGTTACATCAACCTGACATTATTGGACGGCAAAAAAATTATAGCTCCAAAGGAACCAGAAGCAGGCCTTGTAAAATGGATATTCCATCAAATTGCTAAGAATACCCAAAAGCTGGAAGAAATCCGAAAAATAGCCAATAACAAAGGATTATTATGTTCTAGATCCCATTTTTTCAGACTTATACGAAACCCAGTCTATTGTGGCCATGTAATAATCAGATTTAATTTTGAAGAACAACAAACTATAAAGGGAACACATGAACCATTGATTCAAGAAACATTATTTCATAAGGTCCAAAACATCATTACTACAAAAAGGAAAGTTACTGCAAAAACGGATGAACTAAAAGCATTGTTTTTTCTAAGGGGTTTCCTAGTATGCCCTATTTGTGGCCGAAAGCTTAGTGGAAGTTTTTCTCGAGGCAAGACAAAAAAATATCCATATTATCACTGCCAAGGATCACGTAAAACTAGGATCAATGCAATTCTTCTCAATACCTGCTACCAGAACAAACTTCAACAATTGGTCCTCTCAAATAAGGTAATTGAATTATTTAGTTATGTTTTAGATGATCAAGATATAAAAAAACAAAAGACACAATATTTATCTGAACGAAGTTTAATTGAAAGAAAAATAAAAGAAGAAGAATCAATTCTTTCCAAGGCTAGAAAGCTATTTGTTGTCGAAATATTTAAACTCGATGATTATAATAAGTTAAAAGCAGAAAATCGAGTTAATTCTAAATGCTTGCAAAAAGAGTTACAGGATATCAATACTAAATTAAGAAACATTGAAAGACAAACCAAGTTGCTGGGAAAAAAAATTTTTACTGACATTTTTCAGGGATTTTCAGACTTTGATATAGCTGATAAAAAACATCTTATAACCCTAATCCCGCCCCTTAATATTAACTTTCAAACAGGATATCTTTCCTTAAGCTTGAATGAAACCTTATCAAAAGTATTAGTGTTAAAAAGTAACCAAAAAATTATTAAAAATGAATTTTATTGATAAAAAAACTTCCGTTGGGCAAGCAATTATTATATTATCAAAGAATGGCATTCAGGCAAATGAGAGGGAAGCAGTTATTATATTAGATTTCCTATATCTTATTTCAAAAAATCACAAGAAATTACGAGAAAAGAAAACACAAAAACCTTAACAGGAGTTCGAACTTCAGAAAGACACTTTCAGATACACGTTAGAGTAGTTTTAAGTTTTATTTCACTTAGAAATTAATTGGTTTAAGTTTTAAAATCAAACTATTGACATTTGAAAAACAACAGCCTGAATAGCAATCTCTTATCAATGCAAAAAAGGAGATAACCTATAATAGTTATCTCCTTAAGTGACCCGGCTGGGATTCGAACCCAGGACCCATACATTAAAAGTGTATTGCTCTACCAGCTGAGCTACCGAGTCGGTCATCTACTTTTTATGTTTCCATTTTCAAGTAAATCCCTTTGTTTAAGGGACTGCAAAGATAGAAACTTTTTCTTTATCTCCGCTATTTTATTTAAAAAAAATCATTTTTTTCACGGGCTATAATGGATGCACATAAGCCTTTCTTCTCCTTCCCTTTTGAAACTGATTCTAAATCAAGCGATTTGGAATTTAAAAACTCAAAACAGCTTAGTTGGAAAAATTAACAAAATGAGGGATATCTGTTGCAAAACTGTTCATTGGCAAAAGATTATTTCTATTGCTGTTAAAATCAAAAACAGAATTATTATCGAAAGGAACACGGGGATAATACATGAAAGAAATTTGAATCCTGTTGAAAACCAGAAAAGGATTATTGATTAACACGCCAATTCCTATCTTGGTGTTTGCATTTGTTTTCAGCAGTTTATCATTGGGCATCCCCAGCCATCCGACTGCCGCCGTTAGATAGGGACTGAAATGGAAATTCTTCCAGGTTTTATTGATAAAGAGTTGAAGCTGATATCTTAAAACCAATTTTTTGGTTCCAATATAATCCGAATTGTAAACAGGAAATTCATCAGCAGCAGAAAGATTGATTCTGTCTTTATAAGAATAATTATGCTGTGGGTTTCCTAAGGCTAAAGTGGGAGAAAAGAAATGTCTTGCTTTGGCAAATTTCCAATCCATGAGATTCGTAAAATACGTTCCATCCAGTCGGAAAGATTCACGATTGGGATCGTCTTCATTAAAAAATCTCCCAAACTGAGCTTTCACATTGAAATATCCCAGCCTTGCAAAGGTACCATAAGACGCAGAAATCCCTATATAAGGCTTCACATCATTACTTCTAGACAAAGCTCCTGCCGTGAAATTCACCGAATTACCATATGCGATATCCTCCGGTAAATCATATTGAAAAATATTCTTCTGAACCGAAAAACTTCTGTGAATATATCCTACAGACATCAGAAAACTGTTGTAAGAGCTAAAATATTTATACTGGTCGATTCCGGGACTGTCTTTATACTGATAATTCTGAAACCTCCCTATCACGGCAATATTACCGGAAACCTTCTCGTTTGGATCAGATGAAACAGGAATCTGATAACCGCCCCATAAATCCTGACTGTATACTTTGATCTGAACTTCCGGAAAACTAGTCTCCGTTTCTGTTGGCAGTAAAACATTCCGCATAAAATATTCGAAACTAAAACCACCGGCCCATTTTGTCAAAGGGGAGAAAAAGTCTCTTCTGACATTGAAGTTGATTCTTTCATTTCTAAAAAAATCCCGTTCCCCCAGTACCTGAGCATTGATATAAGAACCAAAAAGATTATAAGCTGTATAGCTCCCGAAAAGATAATCCTGCTTTTCTTTGGAATCATTTCTATACAGGAAATTCAATTCATGCCCTAACCCAAATACATTTTCTTCCGTCACTCCCAACCCAATTTTACTTCCTGAATAGCTGACTCTGGGTTTCAGACTCCAGGAATCAAGGACTTTCACAACAACATCAATAGAATCCTTACCGGAAGTACTGTCAGAAACACTGATATTAACCCTGTTTATAAAAGGCATCGTTCTCAGCAAACGTTCAGATTCGTAGAGTTTCTGAGCATTATATTCTTCCCCTTCCTCAAAAAGCAAATAATTATTAACGGTGGAATTTTTTGTATTAGAATGAAGATGATTGGTGATCCAATCATACCATTTGGATTTTACTTTACTGTCTTTAGAACCGTATCCGAAAGGGTCAATTGTTTCTATCCGGATATTTCTGATGTATTTTTTATTATAAGCTTCCTGCGACAGTTTTTCAGTCCTGGTTTTAACAGAAGTAGAATCTGCCTCCCTACGGAATATAAAACGATGAATAAATTTGGTGACTTTTCTTTGATCAGAAAATTCTTCTATTTTGTAATAGAGCGAATCTTTTTTTTCCTGTGCATGTAAAAAGAAAAAACCACTTAGAAAGAAAAATACAATTAGAATCGATTTAGTCATTAGTCATCAAGAATTCAATAAAGTTTATAATATCAATTTATAAGCCAATATAGGCTAAAAATACACTAATACCCAGAAAATTTCCATGTAAAAAGTAATAAAATTACTGCTGTTTTGAATAACCAGTCTTCATTCTGAAATAACCTCAATACCCATAGCTACCTATTTCGGCTATTTTCTCTGCCATTTACAATTTTAAAATTCAGTTCTGATCCGAATATAAATCACTAATTGACATCACTTTACAAAACAAAAAAACGGATAAAGCAGTTGTAAAACGCTTCATCCGTCCAAGTGACCCGGCTGGGATTCGAACCCAGGACCCATACATTAAAAGTGTATTGCTCTACCAGCTGAGCTACCGAGTCGGTCATCTACTTTTTCATGTTTCCATTTTCAAGTAAATCCCTTTGTTTAAGGGACTGCAAAGATAGAAAAATACTTTTTAACTCCAACTTTTTTTGAGTGTTTTTAGCGTATTTTTTCTGACAACATATACAAACATCTGTCTATAAATAATTTACAGTATTTATTATTTTTATAAAAATAGTGATCACAGCTTTTTCGATAAACATCATACCAAAGCTGTGGGTACTATTCTCCTGTTTATCGTTGTTTTTTTAAGAATCCACCTTTGGTGTTTTTACAAAGAAGTTCTATTTTTAATCCTCTCGCTGATTGAGCTGATTACGCAGATGATGGGATAAATATCCATTCCTTTCTTAATCTGCAAGAAACTGTGTATTTCTTACCTCTCCCATTAATCTCATAAGTAAGTAAGTTTTAAAAAATCTGCATAATCCGTGGGATCTGCGAGAAAAAAACTATTCTAATCCTCTCGCTGATTAAGCAGATTACGCAGATGATGGTGATAAATCTTGCATAACTTACTTGATCTGCAAGAAAAATGAAATTAAGCTATACTACTCCCCTGCTGGTATTCAAAAAGCTGTACAATAGTATCTACGGCTTCCTGCCCATGATGTTTTCCTATCAGGTAGAGGGCTGCATCTATTCCGGCCGTAATACCTGCCGTCGTGATTAGTTGTTCCTGATCGACAAACCTCACTCCTCTTTTAACATTACTTTCTGTATTATGCTGTTCCAGTGCGTCCAGCAACATACTGTGTGTTGTAATATCATAATGATCAAGGATACCTGTTTCCGAAAGCAGCATACTTCCTGTACAGACCGTGAAAATAACAGTTCCATTATTGCAATGGTCTTTCACCCAATTGAGAACTGTATTTTGAAAATCATCATCCTTCAGATATTGCATTACCTGATCAGGATTTGTTCCGGGAATGACAATCATATCCGGTTTAGGACAGGTCTGTAGGTCATAAGTAGGAACAATAGCCATTGTATTAGCCTCTGCATATACGGCGTCTCTGGTTTTTCCAACGGTATAGCAATGATAACTGCCCGGCAGTATTACATTCGCCTTGACGAAAACATCCAGTGGACCGTTCAAATCAAGAACTTCTACCTGATTATACACTAAAAATGCAACGTTCATGGTTTTAATGTGTTGTACATGTTTCATACGATAGTATTAGGATTAATATGGTAAATAAGGACAAGACTATTCCCTGCTGATTATCATCAGCCGTTCAATAGCATATCCAAAAAAATTAAAAAGTGTTATTCCATTCCCTTAAATGCCTTGCGGTATTGAGCGGGAGAAAGGGAAAGATGTTTTAAAAATACCCTGCGAAGGCTTACTGAACTTCCGAGACCACATTTATCAGCAATCATATCAATGCTCATCTCCGTATATTCCAGCATATTTCTGGCCTGATCCAGTCTCATTTTTTCAAGGAATTTACCGGGACTCATCCCTGATTCTTTTAAGAATACCCTGGAAAAATTACGGATGCTCATATGCATGGTATCTGCTATATATTCAATACTAATAGATTGTCCCAGTTTATCTTTCAGGAGATCACGTACATCTTTCGTCAATGCAGTCATCATATCATAGTCCGGGAGTGCATTTCCAAATTGTAACTGTACGCCGGGTCTCCGAAGATGTAACACAAGATGACGGGCAACTTCCGAGGCTACAGCTTTTCCAAAATCTTCTTCCAGCAGTGCCAGGGCAAGGTCTATTCCCGAAGATACGCCTCCGGAAGTATATATAGGCTTGTCCCGGATGAAAAACGGATTGATATTAACCTCCAGTTCAGGATAAGCCTGTTGTAAGGCATTGGCATATTTCCAGTGTGTGGTTACCTGCTTTCCTTTTAACAGTCCTGCTTTGGCCAGTATAAATGCCCCGATACAAACGGATCCCAACCGCCTCACTTTTGTGCTTATGTTCTGAAGAAAATGATAGAGGTCGGGATTAATGTCATCCACTATGGCAAGGCTTGTCCCAGCTACCAAAAAAGTATCCACATGAAAGTCAATATCATATATTGTATGACTACAGGTCAAAGGCATTCCGGAGCTGGAATATATTACCTTTTCTGAAGTTCCGGATACCATAAAAACACGGTATCCTGATTCATCATCACCCAGAAAACGGTTAGCCGATGTAAACACATCACAGGGACCTGCAATATCCAGTAACTGAACCTCCGGCAGTACCAAAAGTACTATATTCTTCTTTCCTGAATCTTTTCTGACATTCTTCATATCTCGTTCTGTATGATGCAAATGTACACAGAAAGCCTTCCGTCCGCAATGACAAAAAACATACAGTTTCGGCCAGTATTTATACTTTTATGATCTTTACAGACAATAAAAAAGACTGCCCCAAAGACAGTCTTTCACTAACTACATCAACACATTCCCCTATCAAAAAGTCCTGAAACTCTTTGAAAGGCATTTTTAATTTCTTCAAAAATTTCAGGTAGGGAAAGAGAGGTTTCTTACCTATTTTCATAATAATCGTATGAAGGGGTGACCTGCATTTATGCAGGGGATAACCTGCGTGATTTTAAATAAAGTGCCGTACGGTTCAGATACGGAAAAAGGATAATCAATAAAAGCGCCGCAGAAAGGAGCCAGCACATCATTTCATAATAATCCATGGCAAAACGTACATGGTCCTGGGCATTAATCTTTCCGATCATCAGCTTATGGGCGGCTTTGGCAGCATGATCTTCAAGCATTCCTTTCGCACTAAGTTTAGCGGTCTGCTTATGAAGAAAATCCTTTACAGCAGGATCTACCGCAGTCAGATGATCCTGAAAGGCATTATAGTGGCGGCTTTTTTCAAAAAGTTCAAAATAATTAATCAAAGCTATGCTGATACAGAAGCCCAGATACCGTATCGCCAGGGCCATAGCTGCAGCAGAAGGCCCTATAGCAATGGGAACTGATGATATGATAAAAATAATCGTGGGCACCATGATCAGCCCTACACCCAACCCCTGAAGAAACAACGGAATAAAATAATTGAATTCATCTGCCTGTACATCAAAAGAATAATACATCATCCCATAAAAAACAAGAAGCATTAAAAATCCGGGAATCCAGATATTCCGTATCCTCTTCTTCTGTAATACCATACAGCAGGCAATGATCACCCCGGCAATAAGCCCGGCAAGATTAAAAACATTGATATAGGAGAGATAAAAAGGATCAAAGTGTAGCTCTGTAATAAAATAATTATTGGTAATTCCCGAAGCAAAGCGACAGATATACATTACAAAAAGAATCAGTAATCCCATTTTAAAGTTTTGATATCTGAAAACACGCAGATCGATATAAGGTCTTTTAATAGCGCGCTGGCGAATGACTGACACAACGATTAAAATACCAATTCCAATCACACTTCCCAGAATTCTGGGATCCTCAAGCCAGTAATACTCCTGTCCAAAAATCATGATATAGCCGATCAGTACCAGCATGGTACTGTAAACAGCAAAACTTTGCCAGTCCAGTTTATAAAGATGAAACCTGGCACCCGTTCTGTAGTTTGTCATTGCAAGAGTCAGAAAGAAAAGACCTGGCACATATGAAAAAATGGCTGTTTTATAAATAATATTAAAATTATATGAGTCTATAAGATCTGCCGTAATCAGGTTATTAAAAGGCAAAGCACAGATCAGAATACCAAAGAATACGGAAAAGCTGATCTCTCTTCCTCTTTCGCTGCTTAACCGTGTAAAAATTAAGGTGAGGGAAAGATTCACATTTCCTGCAAACAGCATTCCCTGGATAAAACGTACCGGAAACAGGATATACACTTCATTCGTACCATAACAGACCAGACAGGCCATAATCTGTAAAGTCGTAAATAAAAGAAAGTATTCTTTGGCCGCAAGAAAGCTAAAAAAACGCCTCTCCAGGCAGTAAAACCCTACATATCCGGCATAAAACAAAGCTACTGAAAACTGAATATCAGCAGGTTCACACCCATAATATCCTGCTGCTGCATTCACATTAGACAGGGGCAGAAAAAATATAATGATACCCGGGAGGGTCATGGCAAAGAGAATGATCTTGACAAGCCATTCCGGCACCCATCTTTTAAAGTAAGGAATTTTTCTAGCCATTGGAATGCTTTTTACCCGCATATACATTGACGTTCATTCCTAATTTCAGAATATCAATATCTTTTCTTTTACCCTCAATTCTGATACGAACCGGAATACGCTGCACAATTTTCACATAATTCCCGGTTGAGTTATCAGGTGGCAATAATGAAAAGCTTGATCCTGTAGCAGGTGAAAGTGAAATAATCGTCCCCTGAAATTCCTGATCAGGATAAGAATCAGCGACAATTTTCACGTGATCTCCGATATGCATATCCTTGATCTGGGTTTCTTTATAATTAGCCACTACCCATTTATCCGTTTCATTATTTACAATAAAAGCCAGGGTCTCTCCCGCATCAATCATCTGTCCTACCTCAACGGTTCGTCTTCCCATTCTTCCGTCATAAGCCGCGGTGACTACCGTATAGCTTACATCCAGTTTATGACGGTCCAGTAATGCCTGCAGTCTTGCAATTTCGGCCTGTACAACCGTTTTTTCAGCCTGAATATCATTGATCTTCGACACAGAAGCAGCATATGCATCCTGGGAAGATTTATAATTGCTTTCATTCACCTCCAGGGTAGCTTTCACATCTTCAAGGCGTTGTTTAGTTGCAGATTCCTCGTTGTAGAGTTTCTCATATCTGTTATAATCAAGCTTCTGTTTCCAGACTTTTGCTTCATTGGCACTCACCTGAGCCTGTGCTGAAGCAGCTTCCTTTTCTGTAGTAGTGGTATTGCTCGTGAGAACTTTCAGCTGTGCACGGGCTTTCTGAAGAGCCGCCTGGGTCTGTTCCTGCTGAAGAATATATTCACGGCTGTCTATCACCAGAAGGGTATCTCCTTTTTTCACTTCCTGATTTTCTTCAAACTTGACCGCCACGATGAATCCTCCGGCTCTTGAAATAATAGGATTTACATATTCCTGAACCTGAGCATCATTGGTCTGCTCATATTGATAGTAATTGATAAGGGTAAAACCGCCCCAGACAGCAAGTCCGGCGACGATAAAAACTGAAATCCATCCTGTAATTTTTGTAATCAGTCTGTCGGTTGGGGTATATTTTTTTTTCATTGTATTATAAGGTACCTGTAATATTTTGCAGTAAATAATAATTGTTTTGAGCCATGATTCTGGCTGCTTCCAGCTCAAATTTGGTCTGAAGAAGCTGTATGTCTGCATCCAGCAGATCTGTAACCAGAGAGGCCTGATTGAAATAGGTGTTTTTGATAATGCGGGCATTTTCTTTCGCCTGAACCACATTTATTTCAGCTACCTTAATCTGCTCAAGAGCTTCCTCATATCGTAAGTAAGCTTCTTTTACCTGCTGTCTGATTTTATCTTCCGTATTCTTATGAGCTTCTTCCTCTTTTTCAAACTCCAGGGCAGCTGCTTTTACTTTATGGGTATTATGATACAGTGAAGAGATGGAAAATGAAGCTTTTACCCCTACCACTCCCAGCGAATACCAGTCGGGATTATATGGATAAAGGAAAATCTGTGGGTTGGCATAATAAAATTCACCATACAGGCCAACTTTAGGGCTTACATTGGCTTTAACCTGCTTAAGTTTAATTTTACTTAATTCCGTTTGCTGTTCGGAAACATGATAGTCAAAAGAATGATCCATAGCCTGTTTTACATACTCTCCATAGGTGCTGCTTTCATTCCATTCATTAAACGGAGCGTCAGGCATCACCACCTGTTCATCAGGAATTCCTAAAATAATATTCAGCTTCTGTGTGGCTATGAGAATATCATTTTCAATGGTGACCAAAGCCATTTTCCGTTTGGAAAGTTCAAGCTCTATCCGGAGAACATCACTTTTAAGAACCACTCCGTTTTTATATAAAGCCTGAATTTCTTTCAGCTGAACTTTCTGATCGGCAATATCCTGTTGGATAAGATTTCTGAAAATGAATGTTTTCTGAAGGTCAAGATAAAGGGCAGCTGTTTTGTAATGAATATCGGAAACCGCCTGCTCTTTTTGAATATCTTTAATTTTTTGAAGGGTTTGATTCTCTTTGATCTTAAGATTAAGCTTATTTCCCTGATAAATATTCAGGTAAAAATCAGCTCCCGCTCTGTAAAGGGTGTGGATTACTTCATGTTGGGTAGGTTTGGAAAAAATTCCGTTTTCATAAATGGGAATATTGGAAGCTTTCTCGGCAGAACCTTTAACTTCAATTTCCGGAAGCCGTTCTCTTTTGGCATCTTTTACTTCAGCTTCGGCAATGTCTGCATCTATGGTATTGATTCTGATATGACGGCTGTGCTCTTCAGCTTTCTGCCATGCGTCTTTTAAGGAAAGCCGAATGGTGTCATTTCGGGGACTGCCTGCCTGAGCCGATAGCATATAGGAAGTTCCCAGTATCAGCAGTCCGGTAAGATAAATTTTCATCTGAATTTTTGAATTATTGCACTGCAAATTTATCAGCAATCCGGAAAATATTTTTATCTAAAATAGTCAAGTTTTACATGATTCCGGCCAAATGATTATATTTGCATTTTCATACTATTTTCAATTTCTGATGGGATTAATTGCAGCGCTTCCGGATATCGATCGACATGACAAAAGTGTCTTTATTATGCACGAAAAATCAGAAAAACTGATTCCGTTTCACAAGCATACCAAAGGGCAGCTAAGCTATGTGGAAGGCGGTATTGCCTACATTACGATAGATAACCGTACGTATGTAGTGCCCGCCAGGCATTTCTTCTGGATTCCTCAGGGAATGGAACATATCCTGGAAATCGGACATAGTGCTACAGTCCTGCGTTCCCTTTATTTTTACGCTCATGATGATATCGCGGACCCTTTTTACAGCAGACTGGGAATTTATCCCGCATCAGAACTTTTGATTCAAATGATCAAATACACGGAAATATGGGATGAAAAACACGTTTCGGCAAAAGATGAGAATTTTGAATTTTTGGTAGCATTAAAAAAAATCCTGCCAAAAACCCATCAACAGCCATTACCCATTATTCTTCCTGCCACTCATAATAAGCAAATGATGAAAATTGTTTCTTACCTTGAATGGAATATCGGAGAAAAACATACCCTGACCAATGTGAGTACAAGATTTGGATTGAGTGAGCGTTCCATGTCCCGTCTCTTTAAATCGGATATGGATATTTCCTTTCTTCAGTATCTGAAAACATTAAGAATCATCAAAGCGATTGAACTGCTTTTAAATACTGATAAGCCGATCAACGAAATTGCCGATGATGTTGGCTATAGCTCTATTAGTGCCTTCAGTGATACTTTCCATGAGTTTACCCAATCCCGACCTTCTGATCTCAGAAAAAGCAGCAAAGCCTTCCGTAATCCTGCAGTTTAAAGAAGCTGTCCATCCTTTTCATACATCAAGAATCAAATACTAAACACATGCACCGGAAAGATGGCGAAAATTCAAAAAATTTTGACGGGGTGGTCAATTATTCTCAATTCCTATGATCTTTATCAAACTTTAAAAAAATAAAAGAGTTTTTTATCTTCTATTAAAAATAAGTTTATATCTTTGTCCTATAAAATTCAGAAGAAATGTTTTCCAAAACCTGCGAATACGCATTAAGAGCTTTGATCTATATCGCCCAGCAGTCTAAAAACGGCAGCCGGGTTGGAATCAAAGACATAGCTAAAAGCATTAGTTCGCCTGAACATTTTATAGCCAAAATTCTACAGGATTTAAGTAGAAAAGGATTTGTTCAGTCGGCGAAAGGCCCAAACGGAGGTTTTTATATGGATCAGCAGAATTTGAATAATACCATTGCGGATATTGTGAGAGAAATTGATGGTGACAAGCTGTTTTCAGGCTGTGGATTAGGTCTTGAACAGTGTTCTGAAACACATCCCTGCCCTCTTCATGATCAGTTTAAGAGTATCAGAACCAATCTTCGTATCATGCTGGAGAGTTCTAAAATACAGGCATTTGTCGATAATTTAGATTTAAAACTGACCTATCTTAAGACCTAAAAAAAATTTAATTAAATAAAAGATAAAAAGGTCTTAATATATTAAATAATAAAAAATGAAATTATATCTTAAAAATCCTGTTGTACTGATACTGTTTTGTGTAATGGCGGGAATGTTTATGACCATTAGTTTTTTGGAAACCCCGATGAAATTTCAGGTAGAAGGAATAACACTTTCAACAGCATTGGGATTGGGGAAACTGATGTTTGGCCTCTCCACAAAAATACAAGGTCTATTCCTTGCTTTAATTCTGATAATCATGTATATCAGCCGTAAAAACTATACAAAAACTGACTGTATGGTTCTCACGGTTTTAATGTTCATACTCCTTTTAGAACAATTTTGGATGCTTCCCGTACTCGATGCGCGGGTAGATCGTATTTCTTCGGGACTATCATTACCGGCTACTCCACTTCATGACTATTTCATCTATGCGGAAAGTGCCAAAGCACTAACGTTAGTATTGGCTATTATTTTACAATTTAAAACTCAACCCAATGAATACTGAAAATATTGAAAAAATGTCCGGTCACTGGCTGCTGGCCAGGATTGGTAAAAAAGTTCTTCGCCCGGGAGGCCTGATGCTTACGGAAAAAATGCTGAGCATGTTACATATTACTCCTGATGATGATGTCGTGGAGTTGGCTCCGGGACTTGGTTATACAGCACGTCTCACCTTAAAAAACAATCCTAAATCTTATACAGGAATTGATGCTGAACAACGAGTAACAGATCATTTGAATAAGGAATTCAGGCAAACTTCTGCAAAATTTCAATCTGGGAATGCCGCCCACACTTCATTACCGGAGCAGTCCGCTGACAAAGTCTATGGAGAAGCACTATTGAGTATGCATGCTGACCACAGAAAATCTGAAATTATAAAGGAGGCTTCCCGAATTTTAAAGCCTAAAGGATATTACGCAATCCATGAACTGGCACTGGCACCAGATACTTTAGATGATGGTATAAAACTGCATATTCAGAAAGACCTGGCTTCGGCCATTAAAGTAAATGCCCGTCCATTAACTGTTTCAGAATGGACCCATCTCCTGGAAAAGGAAGGTTTTACCATTAAAAAAATAGAAACGGCTCCTATGCATCTTTTAGAACCCCAAAGAATCATCAGTGATGAAGGGTTCCGGGGATTTCTGAAAATTGTAGGTAATCTCATGATCCAACCTGATATACGATCCAGAGTACTACGAATGAGAAAAACATTTAAAAAATATGAAGACTGCCTTTGTGCTGTATCTATTCTCGCTCAGAAAATTTAAATCAATATTATGAAAACACAATTCTTACATACCGCCATTATATTCAGCTTATCTTTATTTTGTTTTTCCTGTTCCAGCAAGGATACCACCCCGATTCCACAACCCGTTCCTTATACTGAACAACCCGCTCCACAGCCAGCTGAAACTCCGGCTCCTCCTGTTTCTAGTAATACTTCCGGCGATCCGGGCCTGAAACTGATAGAAGGAGCAGATTGCCTTGCCTGCCATAAAATAGATGCCAAATTAATAGGACCTTCCTATCAGGATGTAGCGGCAAAGTATACAGACGCAGATATGGATCAATTGGCACAAAAAATCATTGAGGGCGGAAAAGGAAATTGGGGTGATATCCCGATGACCCCTCATGAAGGCCTCAATAAAGATGATGCTAAACAAATGGTGAAATATATCCTTTCCCTAAAAAAACAGTAAAAAAATTTAAAATAATAAAAGACAAAAAAGTATTATATTATGAATACAAAAACAGACTTAATAGGAAATATGGTGGCTGAAGACTTCAGAACAGCTGCTGTTTTTAAAAGACATGGAATAGATTTCTGCTGTAAAGGCGGAAGAACAATAGAGGAAGCCTGTACTCCTAAAAAACTTGATCCGGAAAAGGTTTATGCCGAACTGGAATCTTTACCGGCAAATGAAGGCGGCTCCATTGATTTTGGCAGCTGGCCTCTCGATCTTCTGGCAGATTATATTGAAAAGACACATCACCGTTATGTAGAGGAAAAAACACCGGTTTTACAGGCTTTTCTGGATAAATTATGCAAAGTTCACGGGGGCAGACATCCGGAATTATTTGAAATCAATACGCTATTCAATGAATCTGCCCATGACCTGGCAGCTCATATGAAAAAAGAGGAGTTTATCCTGTTTCCTTTTGTAAGAAATATGATGAAAGCCAAAATATCGGGAGGGTCCCTTCAGCATCCGGCTTTTGGAACAGTGGAAAATCCGGTCAGCATGATGCAGCATGAGCACAGTGTAGAAGGAGACCGTTTCAGAAGAATTGCGGAGATAACCCATGAATATCTTCCCCCGGCTGATGCCTGCAATACTTACAAAGTAGCTTTTGCCATGCTTCAGGATTTTGAAAATGACCTGCACAAGCATATCCACCTGGAAAATAATATCCTCTTCCCGAAAGCCATCCAACTGGAAAAAGAATGTACTGTTGAATCTTAAAAAAACACACGGAATGACACCTAAAAAACTTTGGCGATGGCTTGCTGTAGTGATGATTGCTTCATTTGCCGTTCTTATATTTTATGGAACAGAAATTTACAGAAAGGTTCCTCCGATTCCTGATAAAGTAGTCAGTACGGACGGAACGGTGATCGCTACAGGACAGGATATTAAAGACGGACAGAATGTATGGCAGTCTATTGGCGGACAAACGGTAGGAAGCATCTGGGGACATGGTGCTTATATTGCTCCGGACTGGACTGCTGATTATGTTCACAGAGAATCTCTTCTCCTTCTTGATGAACTGGCCAAAAAAGACGGAAAGACCTACAAAGAACTTCCCGATGATGAGCAGGCTAAATATCAGGTATTGCTGAAAAAAGAACTTCGTACCAATACTTTCAATGAAAGCAATAACGAAATTATTTTCTCTCCCGAAAGAGCTGAGGTTCAAAAACAGCTCTCCCGGTATTATTCAAAACTGTTTATGAATGATCCTTCCATGGCTACGCTGCGCGGCCAGTACGCTATTCCGGAGAATACCGTCAAAGATGCGGGAAGAATGGCTCAAATGAACGCATTCTTTGCATGGACTTCATGGGTCTGTATCACGGAACGTCCGGGAGATGATGTCACCTATACCAATAACTGGCCACACGATGAATCGGTAGGAAATGTTCCTCCTCCTTCACTGCATCTATGGTCCGGATTCAGTATACTGCTGTTATTGGCCTGTGTGGGGCTTCTGGTATTTTATCATGCCAGAAATAAGGAAGAAGAAATCAGTGAGGTGCTTCCTCTTGAGGATCCGCTCCGCAATATGAAACCTACCCCTTCTATGAAGGCTACTTTAAAATACATCTGGGTAGTCGCTTTACTGATTCTGGTTCAGATGCTCGCAGGAGTTATTACGGCTCATTATGGTGTGGAAGGAAGCGGTTTTTACGGTATCCCATTGGACCAGTTTTTACCACAGTCGGTTTCCAGAAGCTGGCACGTACAGCTGGCCATATTCTGGATTGCCACTTCCTGGCTGGCAACGGGACTTTATATTGCTCCGGCTGTTTCCGGATTTGAACCCAAATACCAGAAATTGGGTGTTAATATGTTATTCGGAGCTTTATTGATTGTTGTACTGGGCTCTTTAACCGGACAATGGCTGGGGGTAATGCAAAAACTGGGTCTGGTAGATAATTTCCTTTGGGGACACCAGGGATATGAATATGTAGAACTTGGAAGGGTCTGGCAGATTTTACTGCTTGTTGGGCTTATTCTTTGGCTTGTCTTAATGGTAAGAGCATTGCTTCCCGCTTTAAAAAGAAAAGACGGAGACCGGCATTTACTGACCTTATTCACGCTTTCAGCCGTAGCTATTGCCTTGTTTTATGGAGCAGGCTTAATGTATGGAAGACAGACGCATCTGGCTATTGCTGAATACTGGAGATGGTGGGTGGTCCACCTTTGGGTAGAAGGTTTCTTTGAAGTTTTCGCAACGGTAGTAGCTGCATTTTTATTTACAAGATTAGGATTATTGAGACTGAAATCGGCAACCCATGCTGTATTATTTTCAACGATTATATTCCTCGCAGGAGGTATTTTGGGAACTTTCCACCATCTCTACTTCAGTGCTACGCCTACCGCTGTGCTGGCATTGGGAGCTACTTTCAGTGCACTGGAAATTGTTCCGCTTGTTTTGATCGGTTATGAAGCTTATCAAAACTATCAGCTCAGCAAATCCACCCCATGGATCCAGGCTTACAAATGGCCGATCTACTGTTTCATTGCCATGTGTTTCTGGAACTTTCTCGGGGCAGGCATTTTCGGATTTGCCATCAATCCACCGATAGCCCTGTATTATATCCAGGGGCTGAATACTACTGCTGTTCATGGCCACGCTGCCCTGTTTGGGGTATATGGAATTCTAGGAATCGGATTAATGCTGTTTGTATTACGGGGGCTGTATCCCGACAGACAGTGGAATGATAAACTTATTGGCTGGGCATTTTGGCTGACCAATATAGGATTACTGGTGATGGTCACCATCAGTCTTCTGCCTATAGGAATTATGCAGTCTGTAGCATCTATTAAGGAAGGATATTGGTATGCCCGTTCTGCAGAATTCATGCAGACCGACATCATGCATTTTTTAAGATGGATGCGTGTTCCCGGAGATATTTTACTGGCCGCCGGAGAGCTATTACTTATCATTTTTATTTTGGGGCTAAAGTTCGGATGGTCACTGAAAGAAAAACGGTAACCCATTTTTTTAAACCCCATAGGTTGTAAGATGAGGGTTTATTTATTATCCTAAAAAAAGAATTATGAAACGTAATGAAAATATCGTCCTTTTATCCAGGGATCATCACTTCGGATTACTTTGCAGCTGGAAAATAAGACAGGGACTGAAAAAAGAAGTTGAACTTTCCAGGATCAAAAATTATATTCTTTATTTCTGGAAAAATCATCTTGAAGAGCATTTCCATGAAGAGGAGCATCTTCTTTTTCCTCCTCTTACGGATGAATATTCCTCCCGGATACAATATGAACATCATCAGATAAAAACGTTGATCCTTCAAATTGAAAATTCAGAAAATGCAGCTCATTTTTCAAATTTTGCTGATCTTCTGGAACAACATATCCGTTTTGAGGAACGCAGTTGGCTTCCCCATCTGGAAGAAAAACTGGATCCTGAAGTTTTAAACACCATTGGAAAGGAATTAGATCAGATTCATTCCGAAGAGAAGGATCTTTATCCCGATGAATTCTGGAAATAAGAATGAATAAAAAAAGTCTCCGAATACAGGTATTCGGAGACTTTTCTATTTTTGTAAGCAGCAGATTATTGAGTCGCTTTCATTATTGCTGTGGTAATCTGATTTTCTTTTTTCTTCGCGTACGTAGAATCAAAAGGTTCCATAATATCGAATAAATACTGATAAAAAGGGGTAATCCTTTGTACATTTTCCGATTCTTTCACTGCCTTCTCTTTCCCCATCTTCTGAAGTCCGCTGGCAAAAATATTGAACTTCTTATCGATCGGTTCAACAGATTGCAAGAGGTAAGCATAGGCTTTTTCTTTCTGACCAAGTGTTTTATAAGCCTCTGTAACAGCAGAAACCACAAGAGCATATTCCATAGGTTTTGTTCTCATCTGTTTCCGTGCCGCCCTCTGGAATGAAGGGGAAAGATTCAGGTAATAATCATATTCTTTGAAAATTTCATTCTTAAGATTTTCCGCAAGCTGTAATCCTTTCTGTTCCTGACCTGCAATAATGTATCCTGATACAATTGAACTTAATGAACGGGGATCATTGTACTTTTCTGCAGGAATTTCTTTGGCTGCAAGCTCTAAAAGTTCAACAGCTTTAGCCTTCTGATTGTTCAGTACCAATGCAGAAACCGCTCTGCTTACAGACATCCTGTAGCCGATGATATTGGATGTGGCTGTTTCATCATAATAGATACTCAGATCTTTAAAATTTCCCCATCTGAAGTTTTTCACTACCTGATAAAGAGAATTCGGATCTACCCTTCCTTTATCTCCATCAGGATGCTGAGGGGTATGGATGGGTATTAGTCTGTAACTGAATCCGTCAAACTGAAGATATTCATCAAGGTAGAAAATATTTTCACTGTCATAGATTCCTCCTGAAGAGAAGTTAATCGGACGTTTCCAGTCGAAGTTTGCCAATAGATCCATCATCATCAGGTTATTTTTATACAGTGTATTTCCTTTATAGGTAATCATAATCTGATTGACAACATTGGGAAGGTCTTCCGGGTTAATGATTCCTGCTTTCACAGCATTTTCTTTATTGACGGGAAGGATAAATTTGTTGACAGGAAGGATATTGAATTTCTCATATTTCTCTTCTCCAAAATACATTTTTAAAAGCTGATCTTTTTCAGGAGATTTGAACTTAATAAAATCAATAGCCTGCTTCAGTGTTAAAGAATCCTGCGTAAGGTACTTTCTGAATGACTGGAATTCTGTTTCCGGAGCTCCCTGTTCTTTCAACATAGAGAAAACACCCTCCCAATCTTCTTTCTTCATCATATAGACCTGCTCATTGACTCCATCTCTATAATCTTCATGTGTTAATTGGCTTGGAATTCCCTTTGCATTGTAGGTTTTTCTTTTTACCTGATCTATACTCCAGGGAGTAGCCAGTAGTGTAAAATTTACTGTTTTTACATCATCCCTGAATCTCTCAGTTTCCTGAATCGCCCAAACCGGAAAAGTATCATTATCACCATAAATAAAAATAATATCCTCTTTTGGTAACGATCTTAGGAATGAATAAGCATAATCATATGCCGCAGATTTCCGGCTTCGGTCATGTGATGTATAGTTCTGGAAACCCATCATAAAAGGTATTCCCAATAGAACAACTCCTAATGCTATATTGACTCCGTTAGATTTTATTTTGGATTGTAAGAACCACAGAATAGCTCCGGCTCCCAATCCTATCCAGATGGCAAAAGCATAGAATGAACCTACCATGGCATAATCTCTTTCTCTTACTTCAAAAGGCTTTACTCCTGTATAGAAAACAATTCCAACACTGGTTAAAATAAATAAGGATAATAAGGCATAGAATCTTCCGAAGTCTCTGTTCAACTGGAAAAAGAATCCGATCAATCCTAAAATCAATGGGAGGAAGAAAAAGGCTACGGTACTTTCATTTTTAAAATTAGCAGGCATTGAATCCTGATTTCCAAGTAGTGCATTATCGATAAAAGAAAAGCCTGAGATCCAGTTTCCCTGGGTATTTTCCATATGTCCCTGAAGATCATTCTGCCTTCCTACGAAGTTCCACATCAGGTACCTTACAAAGTAATACCCGTTTTGGAAAGAGATGAAGTAATCCATATTCTGGGCGAAAGAAGGTCTCTGAACCTTGATCAGGTCATATGGTTTTACCTTTAAATAATCTGCCGCAGTAATTGATTTGTCTTCATATTTTGTTCTCATCTCATCGAAGATCTGCTTAGCCTGTGGGTTGTCTGCAACATCCTCGTTGTCGTAGTTAAAGGTGAAATCCGGAGCTCCATACAGCGCAATATAGTTGGCCGCTACCTCTTTATCTTCACTGAACATTCTGGGCATAAAGCTTATATGGGATTTACTGAACACATAATTGAATCTTTCCCCTGTTTTTCTATAGGTTCCGGTTTTTTCGTCTTTTTCGTAAATATCTCCTGTTTTCTCTGTTTTATAACTTCCGTCTTCATTTTTCTCTATCCCTTTTGCATCAAGGAATGCGGTATAATTTTGTCCATAAGTCGTTGGCCAGTCACCATACTGTACCCTGTTATAATAATCTCTCATGCCAATAGCTGTATCAGGATCATTAAGGTTCATCGGCGGATTGGCATTTGCTCTGATCGGGATGACCATCCAGCATGAAAACCCTATCATCATGTATACCAAGGATAAAACGATGGTTTGATATATTTTCTTTTTAGTCTTCCTCGCATATTGTATCAGCATATATGAAACTGCTACCATCAGTATAAATGCGACAATAGTTCCGGAGTGGAAAGGTAGACCCAGCCCATTCACAAAGAAAATCTCCAGTCTTCCGAACATCGTCATGATCAAAGGGAAAATAATCTTAAATACCAACGCCAGGATCACCAGTGTTATAAAATTAGCCAGAATAAAACTTTTCCAGGTAAACGTATAATTTCTTGCATAATATACAAGGCATACGGCAGGAATCGCCAGCATACACATCATATGTACCCCAACAGAAAGTCCTAAAATAAAGAAGATAAGAATAATCCATCGCTCACTGTCCGCTGCTTGATACTCATTCTCCCATTTCGTGATCAGCCACACCAAAAGCGCTATAAACAGTAAAGCCATCGAATATACTTCTCCCTCTACTGCCGAAAACCAAAAGGTATCTGAAAAAGTAAAACATAAAGCCCCAACCACTCCGGCAAACAGAATAGAAAATTCCTGTTTCTTGCTTATTTCTTCAACATCTTTATGTAAAAGTCTCCTTAAAAAATGGGTGATTGTCCAGAATAAAAATAAAATAGTAAACGCACTGAACAATGCAGACATCGCATTGATCACAATAGCATAATTCTGTTCGTTCCCCAGTGCAAAAATACTGGCTACCGCCCCCATAATCTGAAATAAAGCCGCTCCCGGGGCGTGGGTGACTTCAAGTTTTACGGCTGATGAAATATACTCTCCACAGTCCCAGAAACTCAAATAATGTTCTATCGTTGAGAGATAGGTAATTAAGGCAATACCGAAAAGGAACCATCCGAGCACGGTGTTCCATTTTTTAAAAGACCAATTTTTCATATAATATTCTCCAATAATCAGTAAGACAACCGGGAAAAGGAAAGTATTACACAGTATTGTGAAAATATTACATTTTTCAGAGCCTATTTATACAAAAAGCCTTCAGGTCAGAAGGCTAAAGGTTTATATTTTTATAAGAAAATTCTTGCTTTAATATGTATTATTCAATCCTCCATCCAAGGGAATACTAGTTCCGGTGAGATAGGCTGAATATTCTGATGCCAGAAAAGCCACCAGGTGACCATATTCTTCCGGTTTTCCTAATCTTTTCATTGGAATCTTATTTTCTCTGGCTTTTTTTATTTCTTCAGTGGAAGCTCCTGTTTGCTGTGCTTCATGATTAATAAGATTCTGGATTCTTTCTGTATCAAAATATCCGGTGAGAACATTGTTTACAGTAACATTATGCTGGGCTATTTCATTCGATAATGTCTTGGCCCAGGCGATTACTGCTGAACGGATAGAGTTGGAAAGCGCAAGGTTATTAATGGGCTCTTTCACTGATAATGAAGAAACATTGATGATACGGCCTTTTTTCTGCTGAATCATATGAGGTAAAGCCAGCAATGTGGTTTCACAGACTGTTTTAAAGAGCAGATCAAATGCTTTTTGATAATCTTCTGCATTTTTGTCCAGGGCCAACCCCGGTTCAGGACCATTGGTATTATTGACCAGAATATCTATGGAATGATTGCTGAAATAGTCTGTTATCGTTTTCTTATAGCTCTCAAAGTCAGAAAAATCGGCAACCAGATATTCGTGTTTCTGATCTGCATTCACGATTGGTAATAAAGAAACAAAGTCTTTAAGTTTATCCTCATTACGGGACATTACCGTGACATTGGCTCCGCATTTTGCCAGCTCTATGGCAATTCCGGCTCCTATTCCCTGCGTTGCTGCTCCTACCAGAGCATTTTTTGAAAAAAGTTGAATATTCATAAGCTCTTTGCTGAATTATATTGATTCATATAAATGTAAGAAAAAACCTTCAAAATCTGTTTGAAGGTTTCTTATTCTGCGGTCGATAATTATTTCACCACGGTGGCTTCCAGTTCTACTTTCAATGTTTCAAATAGCCCGTTTACTTCCAGCATGGTAACAGCCTGTTCGATCCGGTGTTTTGCAATCCACTCCTGAAGGATCGGAAAATATGGCCAAAGCTCGTGTGTAGAAGTGGTATATATGTTTAACCTGACAATGCCCTTACATTCATACCCTGCTGTGGTTATAACTTCTTCTAAATTTGCGATAGCCTGCACCAGCTGGGATTTCATGTCTTTATCACTTGAGGTTCCGTCAGGATCAATAGCCGCCTGCCCGGAGCAGTATAATGTACTTGTGGCATTCTTCACCTCAACCGCCTGGGAATAACTTCTTTCATCCTGCCACTTCCACGGGTTTACTGTTCTTTTTTCCATTGTATTCAATTTATTAAAGGTTACTTTGCAAAATTGAAGAATAGAGGCTTTACAACTCTGTGATCGCGATCACGATTATGAAGTGAGGGAAATCACAATTTTAGAGCGGTAACCTGCTTAATGTTTCTCTGGAAACTCCTAAATAGGCTGCAAGAAGAGACTTTGGAACGCGTTGGACGAGTGTCGGATACTTTTCAAGCAGTTGCTTGTAGCGGTCTTTTATCTCAGTGGTCATCGTAGAAATAATCCGTTGTTGTGCCGCAATGAAACCCATATATGCTTTTTCCAGGAAAAAATGCTCAAGCTTGGGTAGCTCTGTACATAATTTTCTGTAATCGGGCAAACTCAGGCACAAGACTTCAGTGGCTTCCACACACTGCAGAAACATGGTGGCCTTGGTTTGTGTATAATACGCCTGAAAATCTGTTTCCCACCAATCTTCCATGGCAAATCCTACAATATGCTCCTTTCCTGATTCATCGGTATACACCAGTTTCAGCAAGCCTTTTAACACAAAATAATGGTAGGCTACCGCTTCCCCTTCCTGTACTAAAAACTGATGTTTTTTATATTTTCTAAAAGAGAAGAGAGAAGATACTATTCCGAATTCTTCGTCGGTAAGCGGAACGATTTTTTCAATATGGATTCTTAGCTGCTCTAGCATTTTGTATAATTGAACTTCTTATTTAACTGGTCAAAAGCAATTTCTTTATTTATAATTTCAGCAACCTCATCAAACGTCACCAGCCCTTCTGCCTCAAATGTGCGCCCATTAGGAACTTTATACGTATATTCAAAAATATCCCGCTGATAAATATTCTTTAGAATGGCAACCTGCGACGGCTTTAAATAGGGTTCATGGGTCTTCAGCTGATGATATAAATTCTGTTTCAGATCTTCCTCATCATCTTCATAAAACATAGCGTCTTCATCTATTTCCGTTACTGCTTCCAGCAATTGGCGAAAAATAAAATCCTGTAAATTTCCGGCCAATACTTCTGCCTCTTCGTCATCATGAGGAATCAGTGTAATGGGAATTTCACCATTATTCTGCAGGTCAAACTGAAAAGCATACAAGTCTCCTGCTCCATTTTTAGCAAACGGAACAAACTGATAATCCGGATGAATATTTCTATAATCCTCCTCATCCGACATTTCTTCAATGAAAGCTCTCACCAACTGAGGATCGTCCCAGATCTCAATATCATATCCAAATAGCAATAGCGGAGGATTCTTTTTTAGTTGAGGAAAAACCGTAAGATGCCAATCCGGTCCGGCTTCACCCCAATCCAGCATCTTGTTTTCGGCAAGCTGCTTATAGATTTCAGGATATTGAAAATCATAGGTTTCTTCTAATTCTGTGGTCATATTCATTGTGATTTCAATTATTATATTAATGGATTACAGCTTCTTATCGTTATATTGACAGGGTAAACGGATAATTTTCGCTTAATTCCGGATGGATACTGTTCAATGCTTCATAAAATGCCTGTTTTACTACCTTCGGGATACTTTCATGTTCTTCAAAATACCTATCCAACTGCCGGATGATAAACGCCATCTGCAGCCAGTCTTCAAAACTGATGCGCATAGGAACAAGGCTCTCATCATAATCATGATCATAAAAGAAGACTTCGGTATTTTCATTCATAAACCACCGGTCACCCTGCCCGTTTCCGGCAAAGCACCAATAATCGGTTAGTTCAAATTCTTTATTTTCATTGAGTGCTTCAACAGCATTATATAGAATTGTTTCTGAAGAAATCTCTGTTGTTTTCATAGAAGTCACCAGATTTTTGTACCGTTCAGAAAAAGAAAACGCTACAGTCTTAGGAAAGTTTTGCAAGTCCTTTCCCTCTTTCAGGATCTCAGTTTCTATCTCTTCAATCGTCAGTATTTTAAACGTCATCATAGCCCTCCTAATTCTTTTTTCTTTGCTCTACTTTTATTCTTCATTCTTGGTTCTCAACTCTTGGTTTTTGACTCTTGACTCTTGGCTCTATAAAAAAAGCTCTCACCATCACCTCTTCTGGATTAACAGTTCATCAATTTGGGCATAAAATGAATCTTTACTGTAATCTGCCAGTCCCTGATGATGAAGACGAATTTCCCCTTTTTTATCCAGTACAACTGTAGTTGGTAACGAACCGCTATATAAGTCCTTTGGAATAGCTCCTGCAGAAGTTATAAAAGGGATTGTAAAATTCTTCTGTTTTAGATAGGCTTTGCCAAGCTCAGGATTGTCATCAAGATTTACCGTTAAAAATACCATATCCGGATGGTTCCTGTACTTTTCATAAAATTCCTGAATAGAAGGAAATTCCGCCCTGCAGGGAGGACACCATGAGGCCCAAAAATTAATGAAGATCACCTTTCCTTTTAGGTCAGCAGTATTAATTGCCGTTCCGTCTTCGTTTTTCAGCATAAAACCGGCATACAAAGGAGTGGATGAATTCATTTCTTTAGATTCCGATATGTTGGAATTAAGAAGGCCTGTAGAGGCCACTTGCCTCATTAACCAGGCTTTTGCATCCGGACTCACTAATAAAACAACCAGCAAAACTGCAAAAAAAGCAGTAGATCCATTCTTTTTAATCCATTTTTTTATGTCTTCCATATTTCTTATTTCTCCAATAAAAATTCTTTGAAAAGCATTTCTATGTTATAATGTTTTTAAAACCTTAACCGCCTTTTCATTTTTAGGGCTTATTTCCAACAGTTTCAGATAGGTCTGTTTGGCCTTATCTTTTTGACCGGCTTTCACATAAGCTTCTCCTAAACTGTCATAAACATTTTGGCTGTTAGGATACAATATAGCATTCACACGGAAAAAATCAATTGCTTTTGTAAAATCTTTTTTGCTGAGCAATGCATAACCGGTATTATTCAAATAGTCTTCGGAAAGAAAATAATGATCACTGTCTTTGATTTTGGCATTTTTATAGGCTTGTAATCCTTTATCAAAACTCCCTTCCATAACCAGTTCTAACGGTGTCTTTTCATCACTTCCCATTTGTGGATTTTTTGAGCGTACCGTTTTATCCTGTAATACTTGTACAAGTTCGAGTTTCCCGGTTGAAGCATTTTTCACAAATTCTGACGTAAAATCCCAATTCTGCATGACATAGGTATTCTCTCCCACTTTAATGAGTTCCATTGGGGTTTCCAAATCATTAATATTCAACAGTAACTTTCCGTTTTCACGATAGATCCTGTAAAGTCCGTACTTGTCAAATTGGTAACGTCCTATACTTTTATTAAAGTCCTGCTCGGTTAGAGGTAAAGCTTTATAAACAGGGGGAAGATAATTTGGCCATTGATACACAGATGCTACTGAACGGACCAATTCTTCTATAAAATCAGGTTTATTGGTATTGGTTAAAATGACAACGCCATCCCCACTGGTTTTACTTCCTATAAACCTGCTGGAAAATCCTTCATTCCATCCCCCGTGGTTGAAGTAGGCCTCTCCGCTTTTATTCTCAAGGAAAATTCCTAATCCTTCAAATTTATCAATGAAAGGACTTGTAAATTCCTGCGCCGTTTTCTGAGAAACAACAATATGGCTTTTATTATTTAGGGTATTCTGAATATCAATTACAAATTTGGCCAGATCTTCAGCAGTAGTCCACAAACCTGCGGCAGCCATTTCAGGATAAATATGATACTTTCCCTTCACTCTTTGGCCATCCATAGTATAAGCTGTAGCTGCCCACTGAGCCTGATTTTCAGGTAACGGCTGACTGAAAGTGCTGTTTTTCATATCCAAAGGCAAAAGCACATTTTCTTTTATAATGGTGGGAAAGTCTTTTCCTTTTGTGTCTATGAGCATTTGCTGCATCACACAATATCCACCACCAGCATAGCGGAAAGGTGTTCCGGGAAGTTTATCCACTACAATAGCAGAAGTATTAGACGGGCTTTCTCCCTTTAAAATCTGGATCAGTGTCGGAATAGGTGTGCCCGCTTCATATCCGGGGAATCCACTCACAGTAAAACCTGCAGTATGGCTTACAATATTTTTGAGACTGACTTTTTTTTCTTTTGTAAATTTATTTTCCGGAATCTTCCAGGAAGTCAGGTAGGTGTTTACATCAGCATCCGGATTAATTTTTCCAGCTTCCACTTCCTTTAAGGCAGCATAAACACTTACAGGTTTACTCATAGAAGCTGCCTGAAACAAAGTTCTGGAATTCACGGGAGTCTTAGATTCTACATCTGCCAGACCATATGTTTTGCTCCAGATCACTTTGGAGTTTTTGATAACAGCAATGCTTACTCCCGGAACATTATAATGTTTCATTCGGGATTCCAGCGTCCAGAGTGGCTTACCCTCAAAACGAATGACAGGCATTAATCCTGACTCAACACTGGAAATTTCTTTGCTCAATTCAGGTGTTATCTGGGCAAAAGTAGAATTTCCTATTATTCCGAAAGCGAATGCAATATAAAAAGACGTTTTAACGTTCATGGTACTGAAGTTTGGTTCATCAAAAATATAACTTTAGCCATACTAAATCCAATGTATTTTTGATATTGCCACTTAATAACTGAAAATTAAAAAAATAATAACCCTTTAGTGTACTATGTTTCGCATAAGTTCTATTATCTTTGCCAGCGGAGTTTCCGGCTAATTTTTTAATAAAAAAGAGTCGGTTAAGGAATTAATTTATTCAATAACAAGTTTTTGTGTAACTAATCCTCAGTCTCTTCAACTAATCTTACATCAATAAACTATTTTAATATAGAAAAAAGATCTACTTCTTTTTAAACAAAACTAATGCAAACATCCTTTTTAAAGATTACCGCAGCCACCGCTGCGCTCTGTTTCAGCACCTTTGTAATCGCCCAGCAAACCTATTCCGTAAGTGGAACGGTTAAAGACAAAAAAAATGGCGAATTACTGATTGGAGTGACCGTAAAAGTAAGTGAAGATCCTTCGATTAACGTTGTTGCCAACGAATATGGCTTCTATTCTCTCTCCTTACCGGAAGGCAACTATACAATCATTATTTCCAATTCGGGATATAAAGATTTTGAACAGCAGATCAAAGTAGATCAGAACATAAAGCTTGATCTTCCTCTTATCCAGCAGGAAGCCATCTCAAAATCGATTGATGAAGTAGTGATAACGGGTATAAAAAAAGATAAAAATCTTTCTACAGCCCAAATGGGAACTGAGACCCTAAGCATCAAAAACATTGAAAAACTACCGGTTTTATTTGGTGAAAAAGACGTTATGAAAACCATACAGCTTTTACCGGGGATCAAAAGTAACGGTGAAGGAAGCAGTGGATTCAGTGTAAGAGGAGGTGCTACCGACCAGAACCTTATTTTACTGGATGAAGCTCCGGTTTATAATGCCTCTCATTTACTTGGATTTTTCAGTACCTTCAACAGTGATGCCCTGAAAGATGCCAGTATTATCAAAGGAAACAGCCCTGCCCAATATGGGGGACGTCTGTCTTCCGTATTGGATGTCAAGATGAAGGACGGAAATAACCAGGATTATAACGTCAACGGAGGAATCGGGCTGATCAGCAGCAGAGTGAGCGTAGAAGGTCCTATCCAGAAAGAGAAATCATCATTTATTGTTTCCGGAAGAAGAACCTATGCCGATTTATTCCTTAAGGCCAATAAAGATTACAAGGACAATAAGTTATATTTTTATGACCTTAACTTGAAGGCCAATTATCAGCTCAATGAAAATAACCGCCTTTATCTATCCGCCTATTTTGGAAGAGATGTTCTTGGATTAGGAAATACATTCTCTACAGATTGGGGAAATACAACAGCCACACTACGCTGGAACAGTATTATCAACAGTAAATTATTTTCAAATACATCCTTCATCTACAGCAATTATGACTATAAAATCAGTCTGAAGAGCAACGACAATGTATTTGATTTGAATTCTAAGATACAGGACTGGAATCTTAAGCAGGATTTCACCTGGTTTGCAGGAAATAAGCATTCTGTACGTTTTGGTCTTCAGTCTATTTATCATACCCTTACCCCAAGCAGTGCTTCAGGGACGAGTGTGAGCAGCTTCCCAAGAAATCCAAGATATTCATGGGAAAACGCCCTGTATATCAATGATGATTTTAAGGCTACAGAGAAGCTTACCATTAATTATGGGGTAAGGCTTTCCCTATTTAGTGTATTGGGAGGTGATACTTTCAACACGTATGAAAACGGAAATCTTAAAGAAAGCAGGTTTTTAGAAAAAGGGAAATTTGGGAAAACCTATGTAAATCCTGAACCCCGTATTACCGCTAATTACCGTATCAATGAAGTCAGCAGTGTGAAAGGAGGCTATTCCCGTAATACTCAAAATCTACACCTTTTAAGTAACAGCAACAGCGGAAATCCTACAGACCAATGGATTGGAAGCAGCTATACGGTAAAACCGGAAATTGCAGATCAGATCAGTGCAGGCTACAGCAGGAATTTCAAAAACAATAATTATGAAATCAATGCTGAAGTCTATTACAAATCCATGCAAAATCAGATCGATTTCAAAAATGGAGCTCAGATTGGGTTTGATACAGGATCAGATGTAGAAAATGAATTGCTGTTCGGAAAAGGAAGAGCCTACGGTCTTGAGCTTATTGCTAAAAAGAAAAGCGGAAAGCTTACCGGATGGATTTCTTATACCTTATCCAAAACTGAAAGAAAAATAAACGGGATCAATAATAATGAATGGTATAATGCCAGAATGGATAAAACACATGATCTATCCGTAGTTGCCACGTATCAGTTTAATGAAAAATGGTCCATGTCCGGTCTTTTCCTGTACAGTACCGGAAATGCAGTGACCTTCCCTACCGGAAAGTATGAGCTGAACGGACAAACGATCTTCCAGTACAGCAACAGAAATGCAGACAGAATGCCGGCTTATCACAGAATGGACTTGAGTGCTACCTATGAGCCAAGCTCTAATAAACGCTTCAAGGGTTCATGGACTTTTGGTATTTATAATCTGTATGGTCGTGAAAATGCCTATACGATTACCTTTGAAGACAACCCAAATAATCCAGGAACAACACGTGCTATGCAGACTTCTCTATTCCGTTGGGTACCTAACATCACTTACAATTTCAAATTTTAAATCATGAAAAATACATTTTTTATCATATTATCCCTGTTTGCTTTAACATCTTGTGAGAAAGAGATCAATCTGGATCTTGCCGATCAAAGTGGAAATATCGTCATTGAAGGGAATGTTACCGATCAGGCCGGGCCTTATATCGTGAAAATAACGAAATCTGTGGGAGTTTCACAGCCTAATCAATATCCTGCCGTGACGGGTGCACAGGTTACTTTAACCGATAATGCCGGTCAAACGGAAGTTTTACAGTATATAGGCCAGGGAAAATACCAGACTACCAATTTTGTAGGAGTATCCGGCAGAACCTATACCCTGAATGTACAGGCGGAAGGAAAGCAATATACCGCTCAAAGTACAATGCCTGAGGCCGTGGATTTTGAAGGTCTGTCACAGGACTCATTTTCTTTCGGAGACGAAAAAAGCTATACCCTTTTACCTATTTTTACAGATCCTATTGCATTAGGTAACCGTTATCTTTTCAGCTTTACCATCAATAATTTAACAAAAAAATACATGGATGTCTTTTCAGACAATGTAAATAACGGGCTTGCCAATCAGCGTCCGATCATCCTTCCGAATGATGATAATGACGGCAGAGATCATAAAGTGGTTGTGGGAGATACCATTCACGTAGAAATGCAAAGTATTGACACCAATGTATTCACCTATTACAGTGCCCTTCTTCAGATTTCCAACGGTAATGGCGGCAGTGTAACGCCTGCTAACCCTCCAAGTAATATCAGCAATGGAGCTTTAGGCTACTTTTCTGCCCATACACAGAGTGAGCAGAATTTTGTGATCCAGGAAGTGACCACACCCTAAATAAAAAAGAATCTTTCAGGATTTTGGAATATCTTATTCATGCTTAGTAAGCAGGAAAATCATATTCTGAGAATATATTCAACATAAAAGCAGCCTTCATCATTTTGAAGACTGCTTTTTTGAAAATGTACGAATATTCTGAATTTAAAAACCTGATTCCAGTACCTTTAGCAGTTCTGTCTGCTGGATTACATCATTTTTACTGCTGATAAGATTATAGTTAGCCTGAAGCCATCCGTTGCGGACAACAAAAAAAGTATAAGCATCCATTAACCCTTCTTTATATTTTTCTTCAGATTTCTGAAAAGATAGTTTTTGGTTTTCAAAATTGGTATCCAGCAGGTTATATTTCTCCTGAGCATTCAAAAACTGTGCTTTAATCGAATTAATATTCTGAGTCAGGTCATTGATGATTAGCTCTTTATCATATTTGGAATTGATGATATCCAGTTTGGCTGTTTCCACATTGGTTTTTACCTGTAACTTATTAAAAATGGGAATAGTGAGTCCTAAAAGTACAGTTTGGTTTTTGTTTTGAGAAAACTGATCGGAGAAACGGATGTTGGAGTTATCATCCTTTCCCAGCACTTTATTATAAAAAGTAGACCAGCTGTAACTTGCATTTAAAGTTGGCAAATACCCTGCTCTTGCTATATCCTCTTTCTTTTCCTGTGCTTTAATCTCTGCTATTACGGATTGATAGGCTGGATTTTTCTCTAACAATTTTTTTGTAAAATCCGGATCCCGAAATTCTGCTTCTGAAGAGAGAGTTTCCTCAGCCATCACAAATTCCAAAGAATCCTGAGTAAAAGCCAATGCATTAAGCAGGTTAATTTTTGACTGATCCCGTTGATTTTTCGCAGATACCCATTGCTCCTGTAAAGTTCCCAGATTCGCTTTGATATCATATACATCACTTTTGGGTCTGTTTCCAATTTCCACTTCTTTTTCAGTACGCTTAATCTGATCCTGCATTCCGGATATCTGGGTTTCCAGGACTTCCAGCCAGCTTTTCCCATTCTGGTAGGCAAAAAACATTTGAATAACATTTAGTTTTACCTTATTCTGTGCCAGCTTAAGCCGGTAGGCACTGGTCTCTTTATTCAATGTAGACAAAGATATATCCAGAATATTTTTCCAGTTGAAAAGACTCCAGTCTGCCTGAGCCGTAAACTGATCATATTGTGTATTGAGAGCTTCCCGCTGATTACTCGATTGGTTAATGGAAGAACCAAAACTATAAGTATGCCTCACCCCTGCTTCTACAGAAGGCAGCAGCATACCTTTTGATCCTGTAATCAGCTTATCATTTTTGGCAACATTCACTGTGGCCTGTTTAACCAGCGGATGATGAGCTGTAGCATAGTCGAGACATTGTTGCAGGTTCCATGTTTGCTGAGCCGGATAAAGGCCAACAAAAAACAGGAAAATCATATTTTTCATGAGGATGTTCTGATTTAAATAATTAAGAAAATAAGATGATCGATGAACTCAGTTACTCATACTTCAGGTATTTGATGAGATCTACTTTTGTGGCTTTATAAGCTTTGATACTTACGACAGCAAATGTTAACCCCAATAAAACCAGGAAACTGACAACAAACGGCCACACCGGCATATCTATTCTATAGGCAAAATCTTTCAACCATTCGTTCATCAGAAAATAACAGATCGGAATACTGATCAAAACAGCAATGACAGCAATCCAAAGGAACTGACTGGTCAGTCCGAAAACCAGAACATAATCTGAAGCACCCAATGTTTTCCGAATCGCCACATCTTTCAATTTCTGCTCTATCATCAAAGAGGAAAGTGCAAAGAGCCCCAGTAAAGCCACCATTAATACCATAGCATTCAGAATAGTCAATAAGGTCTGCTGCTTTTGATAGTCTTCAAAAGTTTTTGCAAATCTCTGATTGATAAAATAATAATCAAAAGGATAGCCCGGTTCTGCTGAAGTCTGCCAGAATTTTTTGACCCTTGCTACCGTTCCTTCAATATCATCCGGTTTTATTTTCACCTGAATATTGTATACATTAAATCTCTTCCAGGGAGATTGTTTGTAATGAAAAAACATGATAGGTTCTATCTTAAATTTAAGGCTTCTAAGATTAAAATCTTTCACAATTCCTACTATCTTATATTTCTTTCCTTCATCAAACCCCGGATGGAGTTCACGCTGAAAAGCCTGTTCATCTGTCCAGCCAAACTTTTTAACAAATGCCTCATTGACAATAATAGTATTCATCGTATCGGAAGCCAGATTAGGATCCAGCCAGCGTCCTTTTAGTAATTTAACATCCAGAAACTGAAGATAATTATAATCCATTGAACCAGTTTCGGCATCAATACTTTGGTGCTCATAATCGATATTTGAGCTGCTTCGCCGTCCGCTCCCAGCAACAGCTTCTCCATAGGAAACGGCCTCTACCCCGTTAATTTTCGAGAGTTCATTTTTAAGACGTTCATATTTTAACCATGATTTAGGAGTAAGTTCATTGCAGTAAATCATCATGATCTGTTTTCCATTAAATCCAAGGTCTTTGTTCATCATATGCTTTACCTGGCTGTGTACAATCAGACCTCCAATGATAAAAAATGAGGAAATAACGAGCTGTAGCGTAAGAATTCCGTTTCTAAACCAGACTCCGTGTTTGCTTCGGGAGAAATTACCTTTGAGAGTCTCAATTGCTTTAAAGTTTGAAAGATAAAAAGCAGGAACCAGCCCGGATAATAAGGTAACTGCCATGACCATCGCTAAGGAATACATATATACATGCCAGTCGTTCAGCACTATTTCCTTGTTAAAAAATTTATTAAAAGAAGGAAGTAAAAGCTCTGTAAGGGCTAAAGACAGGAAATAAGACAGCAGACATATAATAAATGTCTCTAAAAAGAACTGAAGCATTAGAGAAAGCTTTGTGCCTCCAATTGCTTTTCTTACTCCCACTTCTTTTCCTCTTTGCGATGCTTCTGCCGTTTTCAGATTGATAAAATTGATCGCTGATAAAATAACAATCAGGACAGAAAGGGAAAACAGAATCATAATGGTTCTGAAGTCTCCATTTCCAAACCATGAAGCTTTTGCATGAAGTTTAAGCTGATCCAATGGAACGAGAAATACTCTGTTGGGCCCATACATTTCAAAAAACTGTTGTGCACTCATTCCTGCTTTTTTCGCAGAACGAGCCGCTCTATGTTCCAGAATTTCTTTAAATTTATTTTCAAAAACCGAAGGATCTGCTCCTTTTTTAAGCATAAAAAAGCATCCGTAGTTGAAATTATTCCATTCTTCCTTATCATTTTTAAACTGTTCTGCAGGTTTAAAAATGAATTCCGGTTTGATCTGACTATTCCCTTCAGGGAGCTCATATACAGCGGTAACCATATAATCTTTATCATCAATTTTTATGGATTCACCAGCCGCATTAACGGTTCCGAATAATTTCATAGCTGCCTGTCTGGAAATAGCAATAGAAGCATCTGATTTTAAAGCATCTTTCGCCCGGCCTGAAATAATTTTAAAAGGAAAAAAATTAAAGAAATTTTCCGATGAGGTAAAGCCACCCTGCTGAAAAGCAGTGGTATATTTTGTTCTCATTTTCAATCCTATGTCTGAACCGTTGAAAATAACATAGTCTTCCGTTTCCGAAATCTTTTTAAATGCCTCATACGCCAAAGGATAAGAAATGTTATTCCCGTAGAAATTATCTTTTTTGTATAAACTTTGAAAAGCAAAGATCTGATCTTTTTTGGGATTCCATTTTTCATAAGATTCCTCATCGTTCCAATGCATCAGGATCAGCATAAATCCGGTGAGTCCGATGGTAAGTCCAAACAGATTGATAAAAGTAGACAGTCTGTTCTTTTTATAATTAATCAAGGCAATTTTGAGCCAGTTGGTAAGCATAATAATAGGATTACAATTAATAATATTTGATGAAATACTTCAGATTTATTCAAATGCTCCGGCATCTGCTTTTTCAAAAACATCTTTTCTTTGGGAAGCATGTTCCTCATTGAAGATTTCACCGTCTTTCATATTGATAATCCGTGAAGCAAAGCCGGCATCATATGAAGAGTGGGTGACCATAACAATGGTAGATCCTTCTCTGTGAAGTTCTGCCAGAAGATTCATCACCTCATTTCCGTTGGAGCTGTCCAGATTTCCGGTGGGCTCATCAGCGAGGATCAGTTTAGGTTTTGTAACCAGTGCTCTTGCTACGGCTGCCCTTTGCTGCTGTCCTCCGGAAAGTTGCTGTGGGTAATGTTTTGAGCGGTGAGCAATATTGATTTTCTCCATAATTTCTTCTACTTTTCTTTTTCTTTCCGCAGAAGAAACTCCGTTGTAAATTAAAGGCAGCTCAATATTTTCATAGACAGTCAGCTCATCAATAAGGTTAAAATTCTGAAAAATAAAACCTATATTTTTTTTACGGACATCCGATTTCTTTCTTTCACTAAGCACTATCATTTCTCTTTCTTCAAATTGATATGAGCCTGCCGAGGCACTGTCTAAAAGACCGAGAATATTTAAAAAAGTAGATTTCCCACAGCCGGAAGGTCCCATAATGGCCAGGAATTCACCTTCTTTGATGTTCAGGCTTACCTCTTTTAAGGCATGCGTCTGTACATCTTCTGCTCTGTATATTTTTGAAAGATTATGTATATTGATCATGATAATTATGTTTGCTGTTATTGTTGATTAGATTTTTTTATAAGCGGTGATAACGGGAGGTTAAAAATATTCATCTTTTTACTTTTTAATATCAAGGATTTCATATTTTTTCAAATCTGAATAATCCGATGTAATAACGGTTTCTCCGGGCTTCAATCCTGATACCACCTCATAATACAGCGGATTCTCTCTTCCAAGACTGATAGTCCTTTTTTCAGCTTTATTTCCTGTCACTACAAAGATCCACTTTCCATTCGTTTCTTTGAAAAAGCTTCCCTTAGAGATCATTGTACTCTGTGTATCGGCTGAAAGCTTTAGTTTCAATCCAAAGGTCATCCCTATTTTCAGATTATCCGGTTTTTTATCGGTAAAATTCAGTTCCACGAGAAACTGACCGTCTTTTACTTCCGGCAGTATTTTAGTGATCACCACTTCATAGGGTTGATCATTATTATCCAGCATTCCTTTAATGCCATTCTGCAGTTTATTGATGTAATATTCATCTACTTTAGCCACCAGCTTATACCCGTCCATCAAATCGACCTTCCCGATACTTCGTCCACTGATAAGGTTTTCACCCAATGAAATAGCAAATGATGAAAGTCTTCCGGAAGCAGGAGCCATGATGAGAAAATTATTTTTATTGGAACGTAAAACCTGAAGGCTTCTATCCATTTGTCCCATTGATGTATTGACCGCTGTCATTTGGGTATTCCTTGAACTCTTTTCTGTAGAAAAACCCTTTTCAATAATTGATTTCCTCTGTTTCTGATAAGCCAGATTCTGCACACTGATGTCATAATCTGTTTTTTTTCCAATGTCCGCATCATAGAGTCTTTTCTGAAGATTAAAGCTCTGAAGTGCCGTATTATAATCATTCTGGGCTTGTAAGAGTTCTTTATCCTGGGCGAGTTCCTGATTTTTCAGTTCAAGAAGTGTAGTCCTCATCTGGCTGACCTGTTGCATGATTCCTGTTTCCTGATTCATATAACTGAATTCTGTATTGGGATTATATACTCTCGCAATAGGTTGGCCCTTTGTGACAATCTGCCCATCTTCTGCAAAAATTTCTTTCACCACTCCCCCTTCCAAAACATTGACTAATGAAGAATTGAGTGACTGGGTTTGGGCCGTTACCATCAGCATATCTTCAAATTTCCCCTGGGTAACTGCATCAGTCTGAATATCTTCAGCGGAAACATTGTATGTTTTTTTCTGCCTGATAAAATACAGACTGCAGACTCCTATCATCACCAATATGGCCAGCCCGCCAAAAACAAATTTTAATTTCGATTTCTTTTTTACTATTTTCGTATCCATATTAAAGATAACTCATTTTATTACAATAGATTACACAAGGCAGATGCCATAAAATTATAAATCTGTAAGTCCTTGAAAATCTGCAACAGACTTTGTAATAAGAGACAAGTTACTGTTCATTATCGGACACTTTCTGTACGAAAATGAACATTTTTAATCATAAAGAATCCGTTTTTAATAAAGTACCCCACTATGCGTAAAAAAGAAGCTCATATTCTGATCGTGGATGACGATGAAGATATCCTGTTCTCTGCAAGAGTCTGGCTGAAAAAGTTTTTTTCAGAAGTAAGCTGTCTCAGTAAGCCGGCCGAAATTTTAAAATTCATGACTGAGAATCAAGTTGATGCCGTAGTATTGGATATGAATTTCAGAAAAGGTTTTGAAAACGGACAGGACGGTCTTTACTGGATGAAGGAAATTAAAACACTGGAACCTCAGCTTCCTATTATTCTGATGACTGCCTATGGAGAGGTGGAACTCGCTGTAGAGGCTCTGAAAAACGGAGCTTCAGATTTTATACTGAAACCGTGGAATAACGAAAAACTCTATGCCTCCGTGAACCTGGCAGTAGACATTTCAAGAAAAAACAGAAAGCTCAGCCAATGGGAAAATGTACATCAGAAAAATAACCAATATCAACTGCAAAGCCACTCCCCAAAAATGCAGGAAGTTCTTGAGCAGATCAGAAAAGTGGCTCCCACCGATGCCAATGTATTGCTATTAGGGGAAAACGGAACTGGAAAATATGTCCTCGCAGAATCCATCCACGAACAGTCGGAAAGGAAAAATCAGCCGTTTGTACATATTGATCTGGGAAGTATTTCGGAAAATCTTTTTGAATCTGAACTCTTTGGATATAAAAAGGGGGCCTTTACAGACGCCCATCAGGATTATGCAGGAAAAATTGAAAATGCCCAGAATGGCACTGTTTTTCTGGATGAAATTGGCAACTTGCCACTCCAGCTTCAGACCAAATTGTTAAGTCTGATTCAAAACAGGAAACTATCCCGATTAGGAGAATCCAAGGAGCGTGTATTGGATGTGCGCTTCATTTTTGCTACCAATGAAAACCTTAAAAAGGCCGTTGCAGAGAACCGTTTCCGACAGGATTTATATTACAGAATCAATACTGTTGAAATTCAGATTCCGGCCTTGCGGGACAGACAGGAAGATATTGGATTGCTGGCCCTCTACTTTCTTGATCGTTATAAACAAAAGTATCACAAGCCTAATCTTGAACTTACAGATGATTTGCTGATGGGTCTCACCCATTTTCCATGGCCGGGAAATATCCGGGAACTGGATCATTGCCTGGAAAGAAGTGTTATTTTATCCAATGACAACAAGCTTCAGTTATTGGTGCCTCAACTGGAAGAGTATGACAGCACCATCACCAATCTCAATATTGAAGAAATGGAGGAACTCCTCATCAGAAAGGCATTGAAAAAACATACCGGAAATATTTCTTTAGCTGCAGAAGACCTGGGTCTTTCACGGGCGGCTCTCTACAGAAGAATGGAGAAATTTGGATTGTAAGTTTAGATAATAGATATCAGACATTAGACTTTTGGCATATTAGGTTTAAAAAGTATCATCAAGTTTATGATCAATAAAATATAGGAAAAACTCATGAGTAAAAATAATATCCTGTGGTTGCTGTACAATCTTCTTGCTATAACAAGTGGAATTACCGCTTATCATTTCTTTTTGGAAGGAAAATGGTTCAGTATGATGCTTTTCATACTGCTCATGATTGTTTTTGTGGCTTTGATGTATTTTTCATTAGCTGCTCAGGACTCAAAAGTAGAAAAGGTCATCTCCTCTATCAGGAATAAAGACTTTTCTTTATTTCCCCAGGAAGAAGGAAGTCTGCTTCTCGACAGCAGTATGCGTCTATATTACCAAAGTAAAGAGGAACAATTCTCTTTATCCTCTTATAAATTGCTGTATGAAAGTATCCTGGACCAGATGGAAACAGGGCTGATCATCCTATCCGAAAATAAAACCCGGGAAGTATTTTATGTGAACAATGCATTTCTCAGTATTTTACAGGTTCCCAGATACAACCGTTGGGAACTGTATGCATCAAAGGTCCCGGAATTCTATAAAATTATTGAAGACACCCATTACCAAAGTTCACAAGAGTTTTTTGACATTTCCATTCATAGCAATTCCAGACAGTCTTTTTCACTCAGAACCCAGCAGGTAAAAAACACACAACACAACTTTTACATTATTACCCTCGAATCTGTTCAGAAAATTATTGAACAAAAAGAGAAACTGGCATGGAATAATCTGATGAAAGTGATTTCCCATGAACTGCTCAATACTCTGACCCCCGTGAACAGCCTGATTCAGAACCTGGAATACATCAGCAACCAGGAGACCATCGATCATGAAGATCAACAGGATATGAAAGAAAGTCTGATGGTTATCAATTCAAAATCCAAACAGCTTTTGAATTTCGTAGACCACTACCGTCAGGTTGCAGAATTACCCAAACCTGTTCTTTCCCCTGTTTCCCTAAAAAAAGTTATTGAATCCGCAGCCCGCTTTTTGAAATCCGAATTTGAAAAACATCATATCCAAATGGTTCCGGATATTGAAGATTATACAGTATCAGCTGATGAAAAAATGATTGAGCGAAGTCTGATCAACCTTTACCTTAATGCCATTCATGCGGTTTCTGAAAAGGAATATAAACTCATTACAACCACTGTAAAATCCCAAAACAACCGCATTATCGTAAGTATTACCGATAACGGTTCAGGGATTATCCCTGAGATCAAAGACAAAATTTTCCTGCCCTTTTTCACCACAAGAGCTAACGGTTCCGGAATCGGGCTCACACTGGCAAAAAGCATTATGGAAGCCCATGGGGGCTATCTTAATTATAAAACATTGGAGGAAGGAAGCAGTTTTGAATTGTGGTTTTTGAAATAAACAGTTTATTTGTAATGGTAAAATAGATACTAAGGCATAAGCAATATCATTCTATGGCTTGATTGCTATAACAAAAATCCTAACCCTTCCTGACACCCTGTTGTCATTAGTCTGGTTTACCTTTGTTTACAATTTGTCAACAATACAATTTTAAACATTATGAAACTGACCTCATTAAGAATGATTACAAAAGACATTCAACAAACTGTAGAGTTTTACGAAAAAACCATTGGATTAACCGCTCAGTGGTATACTGAAGATTTCGCAGAGCTATCTGGTGATTCTATTACTATAGCCATTGGAAGCACGCGAACCATGAAGTTATTTGGTGAAAATTTCAGGGAATCCACAGGTAATAAAAGTACGATCATAGAATTTAGGGTAGCCAATGTAGATGAAGAGTATGAAAGAATTAAAAGTATAGCCAGCGATATCGTACAGGAACCTACCACCATGCCGTGGGGAAACCGATCGCTTTTGTTTTCTGACCCTGATGGAAATCTGATTAATTTTTTTACTCCTGTGAGTGTCGAAGCAATTAAGAAGTTTAGCTAAAGCTTTCTCTCAAAAAAATACTGCTTCTGAGAAGCAGTATTTTGTATGTTTTCCTTTTTTTGATTTCTGCCTGGGCTTATGATCCCTGTGGATTTAATTCAAATTCTATTTCATCATCAAGCTCTCCCATTTTCTTAAAATCTAACCTCTCAAGGAGCTGTATGGCTTTAGTATTTTGTTTACTTGTGGCTGCCCAAATACGTTTGAGCCCAATGGTATTCATTCCAAAGTCAATCGCTAATGCCATGGCTTCCGTCATATATCCTTTTCCTTTATAATGGGATAATAACACACAGCCCAGTTCCCCTTCTCCCTGTTTAAACCCTCTATAATACCCACATGTCCCCACAATTTTATGGGTAGTGTTATCCACGATAGCCCAATGAATGGAGTCCCCGCTGGTATAGTCGCTGTTGATTTTAGCCTGCATTTCTGCTGCCTGCTCAATACTTTCTGCCTGAATGGCATCATAGAACGAAATTTCAATAAGCTCAGGAATATCTGTTTCCAAAACCTGTCGCAATGATAGCCTATCACCTGTTATATTGGGGAAATTATCGTATTGGGGAAGTGTCATGGTAGTTATAGTTTGAGGACAAATGTACAAATAAATGCTACTGCTCCAAGGCTAATGATTGCAGTAATTAACACAATTTTAACTTCCATTATGGAATTTGCTGTCGTTAATATCAATAGAGAAAGCCGTACTTTGCAGTCTAATAAAATAAGGAAAAGATGGGGTTATTTGATATGTTTACGCAGGAGATCGCAATAGATCTGGGGACCGCTAATACGCTGATCATACATAATAACAAGATCGTCATCGACCAGCCTTCCATTGTTGCTATTGACCGTACAACCGGAAAGCCAATTGCAGTGGGAGAACAAGCCAAACTTATGCAGGGTAAAACCCATGAAAATATTAAAACAATACGTCCGTTAAAGGATGGAGTGATTGCAGACTTTCATGCTTCCGAGCATATGATTAAGGAATTCATCAAGCAGATTCCGGGGATTAGAGGGAGGTTTATACAGCCTGCCCTGAGAATTGTAATATGTATTCCTTCGGGAATTACTGAGGTTGAAAAAAGAGCTGTTAAGGATTCTGCCCAAAAGGTCAATGCCAAGGAAGTAAAACTGATCTATGAGCCAATGGCAGCCGCCATCGGAGCAGGGATTGATGTTCAAAGTCCTGAAGGAAATATGATTATTGATATAGGGGGTGGAACTACCGAAATAGCCGTGGTGGCACTTGGAGGAATTGTATGTGACAAATCCTTAAAAATAGCCGGCGATGTATTTACAAACGATATTGCTTATTTTCTAAGGTCACAGTACAATTTATATATTGGGGAACGAACTGCTGAAAGAATAAAAATTGAAATAGGTTCTGCACTGGAAGAACTGGACTACCCGTTGGAAGATATTCCTGTACAGGGAAGAGATCTTATTACAGGTAAACCGAAAGAAATCATGGTCAACTATAAAGAAGTTTTCAAAGCACTGGATAAATCGTTGATGAGAATTGAGGATGCCGTTTTGGAAACGCTTTCTCTTACTCCACCGGAGCTCGCAGCAGACATTTACAAAACAGGTATTTATCTTGCCGGAGGGGGTGCGCTTCTGAACGGACTGGCCGATAGAATACACCGAAAAACAGGACTCCCTGTATGTGTTGCCGAAGATCCTTTAAGAGCTGTTGTCCGTGGAACCGGTATTGCCCTTAAAAATATAAATAAGTTCAGATTCCTGATGAATAGCTAAATTCTGTACATCTTATGATAAAATTTTTCAGTCTATCATGAAACTCCATGAAAAGAAATTCAATGAAATTCTGGAACTGCTAAAATCTAAATTAGGTTCAAAAATCAGTGTTTCAGAGGAGCATGGGACAACATCTCTTTGTATAGAGGACTCTCATTACTGGCTATCAACAGATGCGTATGAATTGACGGTTGGGTTTTCATTGGGGCACCAACATTTCAGTGAGGAATATGAAGTTTTAAAAAAGGGAATTGAACAGGCTTTTAAGCTCTTAACCTGTGAAATACGGATAACAGAATACAAAAAAGGAGAAACGGTATTTAAAGTAATAACGGATGTCAAAAATTCTGATTCCTCTATAGAAAATATAGGGATTACCGGTGTTTTAGTTTATCCTTTCTGGAAGAAAACCAGGATTGAAACTACTTATTTTGAAAGAATACTCGATCCTGATGAAATAGCTTCTGAAATGAATCAGATTCTCAATTTCAACGAATAAGGTTCGGATGCTTTTTCCCTAAAAATAACAAACAGCTTATGCAAGGTAAGCTGTTTGTTTATATGTTGATAACCCGGAATAATTCTTCGATTTACTTTCCCAAAAACTCCACTGCCTTTGCCACAAAAGCATCATGATTCTGAAAGAATGAAGCATGTCCTGAGTCCGGAAAAATAACCAGTTCTGAATGTTCCAGATTCTGAGCCATATTTTTCGCATTTTGAACAGACACCGGAAGGTCATTTTCCCCATGAACGATAAGAACAGGATTTTTAATATTTTTCAATACTGTAAGGGCATTGACATCTTGCTGTGCCCAGCTTAAGACAGCGGTGAACTGTGAATTTGAGGTGGCATCACTTAATACGGGATCTCTGTCCGTTGTACGAAGCTGAATTCTTGCATAGGCCGCTTTCCCTGCAGCAATACTCTGAGCAGATTCTGTAAATCCGAATTTAAGGAAAGAAGCTTCAGGACTTAACCCGGCGGTTCCGGCAATAATATTCGGCAAATTGGATAACCCTATGGCTCCCTGTGGGCCTGTTCCGGTTAAAATCACTTTATTGATCAATCCGGGATTGGTTAAAACAACCCGCTGTGCCACAAATCCTCCCATTGAAAAGCCCATGATATTCACTTTATTCAAATGCAACGCTTTAATGAAGTCAATTGCATCATCCGCCATTTCCTGTACTGTGTTCGGAGTATTTCCCTGGGAAGAGGCCACTCCTTTATTATCAAACAGAATGACTTTGTATTTTTTTGCCAATCCATCCGTCACTGCAGGATCCCAGTCATCCATTGAACCTCCTAATCCGGGCAGCAGTACCAAAGGAATTCCGTCTTCCTTTCCCAGAATACGGTAAGCAATTTTATTTCCTTTACTATCTACAAATTGGGTTTTGGCATTTTGGTGGTTTCTATTTTGTATCTCCTGTATCGTGGGAGGCTCATTTTCTTCACTGCAGGACACTGTCACCACTGTAAAAAGACTTAAACATAATAAGCTTACAGCTGAAATTTTTCTGATTGTTTTCATTGTCGTTTATTTTTATAATTATGGTACAAACATAAATTGTAAAAGCAAACAGAACAGTTAGAAATAAGCTGAACAGGACATATTTGGGATTCAATCGGACATTTTGAAAAGTGGAAATTTAAGAAAGATAATCGCAAAGGTCATGCAACTCAGATAAGCAAAAGAAGGTGACTTTGTCGCAGGTAAAGCTACATGGTATGGTGATCGCTTAAAAACTTTGCATCTTTATAAAAGTTGAAGAACATACATATTATTATATGTTGCTTAAACTGTATAATGCTTCCATAGCTTTTTGCGCATCTTGTTTTGCCACAAAAATGTGATCATGAAAATAAGCAGCCACTACATTACAACTTATATTTTCCTGTTTCAGAGCATTCGCAAAAGCTGCCGTAAGCCCTACCGCTTCCAGTGAAGAATGAATATTCAGGGTAATCCACGAAGAAATATAAGTATACCCCAACTTCCATTCGTCTGCCGTTGCTTTTTCCAAAACGATGGTTACAGCTTCAGTTTCCCGAAAGAAAAACAGAACCTTATCAAGGTCAGAAACCTGTTTCAAATCTTTAACTGTACAGAAAACATAATCTCCCGAGTGCAATACAGGCTCCATATTTTTAAGCAGAACTGCCAATTCTTTTTCTCCCGACATCTTTTTTTCACAAAACTAAGGGACAGGGTTCATTATTCATTTATCATTTGATAAAAAAATGAGATGGTAAAGATAGTTGGCTTTAGAAGAAATAAAAGAGGGTTAGTATCTCAGAGGTTTTGGTATACTACCTACTCAGGCTGGTCCTCAGAATCTATTATTTACGTAAACGAAAAAAAGGAGATCCCCATCTCCTTTTTTGTATTAAATAACCTAACAAGACCTATTTAACTTCTTTATATGTGTTTGTGTTTTTTTGGTATGCTTTCAAGAAGCTGGTTTTGAGGGTTTTTCATACTGTTATTTAATTTCATCACTTGCGTTTTTATATAACTATAGTTTATTATTGGTATAGTTATATTTTTTCTCATTTGTGTAAAAAATTCAAAGTTTAGAATATCTCACTTTCTATTCCCTGAATTCTCTACTGCAAAGTAACAACATTAATGAATAAATTCCCTCATATTCCCCATCGATACACGTCTAAAGAAGCATCGATATTTATCGATAAATATCCTGCCGGAAATAATGCTTTTAAAAATCCTATAATTTGTGATGCGTTTTGATAAGATCAATCAGCTCCACGATATTTTCAATTTTTAATTTCTCAAATATATTTTTCTTAATGGTACTCACCGTATTCTGCTTGATATCCAACTGGTTGGAAATTTCCAGATTTCCCAGTCCCTCTGCATACATTTCGGCAATCTGCAATTCCCTCTTCGTTAGCCGGGCAAGAGGATTCAGCAAATCCGGATTGGAGACAAGCTGTACCAGCAGGTTACGGGAAACGGTGGAAAAGTATTCCCCATTCTCTATAAAATGTAAGATGGCTTCTCTTACTTCTTCCTCTTCGCTTAGCTTACTGAGGTAACCATTAGCACCTGCTTTAATAAACTTAAGTGCATGTAAATCTTCTTCAAGACCGGAAAAGATCAGTATTTTAAGAGCCGGATTCACCGTTTTCATCTGAGACAAAATATGCAGGCTGTTTCCATCAGGGAAATGGGCATCCATAATAGCGATTTCTATTTCCTCAGATCTTACCAGCTCTACGACCTTTTGTAATGAAGAAGCATGATAAATTTTAGCATCGGGAATTATATCACTGATGATAATTTCCATCCCCTGCCTTACAATACTGTGATCATCTGCTAAAAGGAAGGTAATTTCTTTATTTTCAATTGGTAACTCCATTGTTATTAATGTTTAAATTGATCCTGAATGTTATTTTTGTTCCTTTATGTAATTTACTTGTGGCAGATATTTCTCCATCAAAAAGCTCTACGATCTCTTTACATAAGCTTAATCCCAGCCCTGCCCCAAGATTGTCTATTTCATCAGAAATTACTCCCTGGTAGTAAGGTTCAAAAATTTTCTTCACATCTGATTCTGAAATTCCAATTCCCGTATCTGCTACAGTTGTGATCAGGGATATTCTATTTTTATCTATAGGCTCCGTAATCATAATAAGATCAATCTGTCCGTTTTCTGTGAATTTATTGGCATTCCCCAGAATATTCATGAATACCTGGTTAATTTTTATGTTATCGGCATACACCACTACATCTTCAGGGATTCTGTCTGTGACTACAAACTTATTATTTCTGGTTTCTATATACGGAGTAATAACTTTTGCAATTGAATTAAGCTCATTTTTGAGATTAAAAACGGTATTGATCATTTTTTTCTCAGCCTCCTGATTTTTGGTGTACTCCAAAATCTGGTTAGATTGCAGAAGCAGCGTACTGTTCGTAAATTTAATAGACTGAAGATAATCTTTTATGGTGTCATCTTTCGTCGTTCTGCGGATCTTATCGATAAAAATATTAATGATTTTCAACGGAGACCTCAGATCATGGCTCAGCATTCCTAATATCCTGTTCTTAAAATTAAGGTTCTTCTTAATCTCTTCATTGGCTGCATTAAGTTTTCTTTCATAGATAAATGCCACTCTTGTAAAATACATGATCAGAATAGATACAATGAACATTAAGATCATTAATCCAAGTACCAGATAGGTCCTGATTTTATTATTATTTGAACTTTGTTCGTTATATTCTCTTTCTAATTCGGATTTAAAATCTTTGATGGCATTCTCATATACCTCTATCAATCCATTACTGTACACCAGTAATTTACTGAAATTTCCGTAAAACTGCAAATTATCCCTTTGAGTTTTGGCCGCTTTTAGCTGCACTTTCTTAATTTCATCAGAGTAATACTTGTCCATAGACTTCATTGCATTATTCATTTTAGATTTTACCTGAGAAAGATCTATTGTCTTATTATTCGTTAAGGTGACCACCGTACTCTCCTTCTGAACATTCACTTTACCCGTTATGGCATCTTTTAAACGACCCATAAATCCTTTCTTTTTAACAGTATCAGCATACGTTCGGGTCTGTATATTGAAGTCTTCAAAATCATTCTTATACTTTTCCGGCTCGTATTCCTTGTCCTGAATTTTTGCTGGAGAATTCAGGGAAGACTGATATGCAGAGTCAATCAGTGTTTTTAGCTTGTTAACTTTAAGGGTATCCTTTTTACGCTTAGCAATAGTATTTTTCAGCTTTGGACTTGTCTTTTCATATTCCCCTATTTTATCAAAATTTCCCTTAAGTTTTCTAAGTGACTGAAAATAGAGCTGCAGATCTTTATCATCCTGGCTCACCATATATTTCTGTAGGTGATCCTGTGCGTCCATGAAATCTTTCCTTGAATTATCCGTCAATCCTCCCAGTGCCCTGCTTTCTTCCAACTGGCTTTTAATGAAATTCAATTTCTTTTCATTAACAAATTCATTATAAAAAAATATGGCTATAATTACCTGTATCAATAAGATACACAGAATCAATGAGTAATGAACAATTTTCCTCAACTTAAAATTTAAGAATTTATATTTCATATGTGCTTATCCGCTAAATTAGTTTTCGCCATTATCAGGTTTTTATAGTTTTATTTTCACATGGTCAATCTATGCTCAAAAACCTAGTAATCGCTGTATATCATTCAATTGACAAAGGTAAAGTAATTTTTGGCTTATCATAATATTAAATACCACATAAAATGCCAGGAATTTAATTTTTGTTTATTTATTTTTTTGTGAGAGGTCCCCGGTATCAGGTAGAAAACCCCAAAGATAAGAGACTAAAAGTGAAAGATTGCAGAACGGAAACCAGAGACTACAGGCTGACTCATCTGGGGATTATTTTTCAATTCTTAAAAAACAAACACTCAACATATTCATTATCATAACATTACAATTATTTCAAATATTATTTTAAGAGAATAAGTATGAGATTTAAAATAATATATTACATTTGCATAACTAGTTATATAATCAATTATACTATGAGCTTATTTGAAAAGACCGGAAAAATAGCATTAGGCAGCCGACTGCGCTTTATGGCATCCAACATGACGGAGGAAGCGGCAAAAATTTATGAACTGTATGATGTTGATTTCTCTCCTAAGTGGTTTCCCGTATTTTTTGTTTTATCGGAAGAGGGTCCCAGGACAATAACTGAGATTGCAGGTGAAATAGGACATTCTCAGCCTTCTGTAACGAAAATCATCAAGGAAATGGCCACAGCAGGATTGGTGCAAGATAACCTTACCTCTCAGGACAAGCGGAGAAATGTTGTTGGGCTTAGTGAAAAAGGTACTGAGCTTTCGTCAAAGATAAAAATTCAGTGTGCTGATATTGACCAGGCTATTGACGGAATCATCAGTGAGGCTACCCATAATTTATGGGAAGCACTGGCTGAATGGGAGTTTTTATTGGCCCAAAAGCCATTGTTAAAAAGAGTACAGGAACAAAAGAAAATCCGCGAAAGTAAAGAGGTAGAGATTGTAGATTATGAGCCCAAATACCAGACGGCTTTCCAAGCACTCAATGAGGAATGGATTTCCAACTACTTCAAAATGGAAGATGCCGATTACAGAGCATTAGACAATCCTGAGGAATATATTTTACATAAAGGCGGAAAAATAATGGTAGCCTTATACCATAATGAACCGCTGGGCGTTTGTGCCCTCATAAAAATGGATGATCCTGATTATGATTTTGAACTGGCAAAAATGGCCGTTTCACCAAAGGCACAGGGAAAAAATATGGGTTGGTTACTAGGATGTGCAATGATCAGTGCTGCCAGAGAATCCGGAGCGTCCAAACTCTATCTTGAAAGCAACACAATATTGAAACCCGCAATCAACCTGTATTATAAATTGGGATTCCAGAAAATAACAGGACGTCCTACTCCCTATCAGCGATGTAATATTCAAATGGAATTAAATTTAAAAGATCAATAATGTACGATAAAAAAGTAGCCATCGTCATTAAGGACGATTTATTAGCCTGGCAAAAACTTAATGTTGTTTCTTTCCTGGCAGGAAGTATTGCTATTCAATTTCCGGAGACCCATGGTCAGGACTTCATAACAGCCGATCAGGAAAAATTCCTGCCATTCATCAAGCACCCTACCCTTATCTATAAAGCAGACACTGCCGAAAAGCTGCAAAGAGCATTCCGCCGTTCCAGAGACCGTGAGCTAGCGATCGGAATCTACACCCGGCCGCTTTTTGATACCCACTCAGGAGAAGAAAATGTTGCAGAAATAGCAAAACATACCGCAGATACCCTGGATTTAGTTGGCATCATTGTGTACGGTGATCATAAAAAGGTAGATAAAGCCTTGGATGGCTTAAAGTTTCACGAATAAAATAAAACAGACTCTTTTATGACACTACTGCAACAAGGTTTCAGAATGAAAGTTAGAGCCCGCTAAGTCTAAAAAACTTAACTTAAATTTTATTAATTTTAAAACCTTTTCATCAAATTTCCAGGTAATGATCAGCATGCATATATTCATCATCATTCCCGGTATCCTTCTTTCAGCTTCCTACCTTCATGATCCCGAAATAAGGTCAATATTCCTTTTACTATATATTCTGATTTCATATCGTTATCATTAGTATTTTCTATTTTTCATCAGGAATCTTGATATGATAATTTCCTAACTTGTAACGTTTAAGAAAATAAAAATTATAGAATACGGAGATCATTTCGAATGAAGTAAAAAACGTTCCTCAACGGTGTAACGATTTTGCATTTCAACTGGTATCTCAAGTATTCGCAATCCAATATAGCTTCATCATCTTATGACAAATAAAGATTTTAATTCTCAGAGAGGTTTTACGTTCAGTAAACATATTCCGGAAGAATTATCACATTTTGACCGGGTTTTTGATATTTTCAAAGATTTGCTCACCCACACTTCCGGCGATATTGAAGAAGCCTTTGAATGGCTCGATATGCTTGATAAAGAATATGATATTTTTAGTGATGAATATTCACTTCAGGATTTTGAAGAAGATTTAAAAAAACGGGGATACATCAGGGAAGAAGATCCTGAGGAGGGCAATTCAGGGCAAGGCAAAGGGAAAAATATCCTGACTCCCAAACTGGAATCTGCATTACGGGAATATGCCCTCGACCAAATCTTTGGGAAACTCAAAAAAAACGGAACCGGAAATCACCGCACCACCAAAGCAGGAATCGGAGATGAACGTGACGGTGAAAACCGCTCTTTCCAGTACGGAGATGACCTGGCCACCTTGAATTTAACGGAAAGTCTAAAAAATGCCCAGATCAATAATGGAATCTCAGACCTGCGCTTAACGGAAGATGACCTCATTGTAGAGGAAACCAAACATAAAGCACAAATGAGTACGGTGCTGATGATCGACATCAGCCACTCCATGATTTTATATGGTGAAGACCGTATTACACCGGCCAAAAAAGTGGCTATGGCATTGGTAGAATTAATAAAGCGCAAATACCCTAAAGACTCTATAGATATTATTGTTTTTGGAAATGAAGCCTGGCCTATTAAGGTCAAAGATCTTCCCTATTTAAAGGTAGGTCCTTATCATACCAATACAGTTGCCGGACTGGAACTGGCTATGGATATTCTGCGGAGAAAAAGAAATACCAATAAACAGATTTTCATGATCACTGACGGAAAACCAAGCTGTATCCAGCTACCCAGCGGCGAGTTTTATATGAACAGCTATGGTCTGGATGAAAAGATTGTTTCCCAGTGTCTCAATAAAGCGGCACAAGCCCGAAAACTGAAAATTCCTATTACCACCTTTATGATTGCCCAGGATCCTTATCTCCGTCAATTTGTAGAAGCATTTACAGCTCAAAACAAAGGAAAAGCATTTCTTACAGGCCTGTCCGGTTTAGGACAAATGATTTTTGAAGATTACGAAAAAAACAGAATAAAGAGAATATAACCAGACGCCGGAATTAAATACCAGTCATCAAAATTCACTGATAAAGGCGTCACTATTTCTCATCAGATAATATAGTATTAGTAAACAAAATGAAAAACGATATCACATTTAAAGAATTAAAAAAATCAGGATATACTGATAAAACGATTAATGAAGAAATTCAGGGTAACCTCATTGCAAGAATTAAAGCTAAAGAACCTGTATTTGAAGGACTTTGGGGATATGAAGATACGGTAATTCCCCAGTTGAAAAAGGCAATTCTTGCCGGTCACCATATTAATCTGCTGGGACTTCGCGGACAGGCAAAAACAAGAATTGCCAGAAGTATGGTGAATCTGCTTGACGAATATATGCCCATAGTAAAAGGGTCTGAAATCAATGACAGCCCATACCACCCTATCTCAAAATTCGCCAGAGACCTTATTGCAGAATTAGGTGATGAAACTCCCATTTCGTGGGTACACCGTTCCAACCGTTTTTTCGAAAAACTGGCCACTCCCGATGTGAATGTTGCTGATTTAATTGGTGATATAGATCCTATCAAAGCAGCGACCCTAAAGCTGCCCTATTCTGATGAAAGGGTACTGCATTACGGAATGATTCCCCGTGCGAACCGTTCTATATTTGTGCTCAATGAGCTTCCTGATTTACAGGCAAGAATACAGGTTTCCTTGTTTAATATTTTACAGGAAGGAGATGTTCAGATCCGTGGATTTCAATTGAGAATGCCTCTTGATATTCAATTTGTCTTTACCGCGAATCCGGAAGACTATACCAATCGTGGCAGCATTGTTACCCCACTTAAAGACAGAATAGGATCACAAATTTTCACTCATTATCCTAAAACAATCGCACTGGCCAGACAGATCACAGAACAGGAAGCCATGATTTCGCCTGAAGATCAGTCGCAAATACAAATCAGCAGTTTGGCAAAAGATCTTTTGGAGGAAGTTGCTTTTGCAGCCCGTGACAGTGAATATGTAGATGCAAAAAGCGGAGTAAGTGCCCGTCTGACCATCAGCGCTATGGAAAATCTGGTAGCCGCAGCAAAATTACGCCTGATTGAATCAGAAGCCGAAAAGACTACGGTACGTTTGCTCGATTTTATGTCGATTATTCCATCCATCACAGGAAAAATTGAACTGGTATATGAAGGCGAACAGGAAGGAGCAGATTATGTAGCGAAAATATTAATCGACAAAGCTGTGATGAGACAGTTTGAAAGTATATTCCCACGCATCCCTAAACTGGAAAAAGAAGATATAAAAACACCTTACACTGATCTCATCAGATGGTTCAATAAAAACCATCTTGAACTCAATTACAACGATACGGATGAGGAGTTCTATGCTAAACTAGACAGTATAAAACCTTTAGTAGCACTTATTGAAGAAAATGCGTCAGAATTAAGTACGGAAGATCAAAATTTCTGTAAAGAATTAGTTTTATGGGCATTGACCATCAGCAGCAAAATCGATAAGTCTGAAAACAAGTCTGTTTTCACCTTTGATTCTGTGGGAATTGGACAGTTTTTGCGTAATTAAAGAAAATTGAGATAAAGAGTAAAAAAAGCAAAACCTTCAGAATTAGTCTGAAGGTTTTGCTTTACACTGCAGAAAATATGAGACAGCAATCAAACATCTATTTCAGTAGAGCAAACTTAATAGCATAAACATCTAATAATCCAAGCAAATAGCATTTATTTGAAAGGAGTTATTACTTAGTTTTCTTTTTTATTTTTGTTTATATTTCCTTTGTTCAAAGTTTAACACAAATAAACTTCAAATCATTAATAAATGTAGAATGGAAGAGAATTTTAAAATTTTATTAAATACCAATGCTGAGTATAGTACAGAACAAATTATCACTATTTCTATCAAACAAACGAAAAAATGGGATAAAGAAAAAATAATAGCAACGTATACATCATTATATAAACAATGGGGATATTTACCTGGTTCTAAGAATTTACGCGAGGCAAACTATGGAGGCTTAATTCGTGCAATACAAACACACTTCGGAGGTATAGTTGCGCTTAGAGATGAAATAGGTCTGATTAATCATAAAAAACCGGATTACTACTGGACACTAGAGAAAACTTTACAAGAATTCAGAACATTTCTTAGGGATCATCAAACAGAACTAAAAAATACTTCTGTGTATGGTCTCCTGACAGCTAAAAAAACACATAGTTTGCGTACAGCTATTGGAAAATGGGGAGGATTACGACAACTAAATAAAGAACATAAATTAGGGATTGTTTTGAAAGGCGAAAAATGGTCTCGTAAAAAGGTTTTATCAGAATTGTTACAATTACATGAAAAAGGAATTACAATAACACAAAACTATCTCAAGCAAAATAATCGAAATGATTTACTCGGAGCTATCAGCAAATATGGCACTATGAATGAGTTTAAAAGTGAGCTTGGGATAATTTTCAACCGAAACAACTATTGGACAGATGATAAAATTATAAGCGAGTTAGCACCGTTAACTAAAGCATTGGGAAGCATGCCCAGTACTGCCATACTTAATGCTATGGGAAAAAGTGATTTACACTGCGCAATGGCTAAAAGAGGTGGACATACAAGGTTTTGTAAATTATTAAATACAAAGATCTCTAAATCGTACTGTTCATGGGACGGCTATTTTCTTCAAAGTGCATATGAAAGTATATTTGACAATATACTTTTAAAGTACAATATTCCCCGTAAAGTACATGTGAAAATATCGGAGAATCACAATTATATTTGTGACTTTCTGATTGGGACTACTTATATTGAAATTACCGGATTCTCGAGAAAAGATCATCCATTATACTATAACAATTTAGAAAAAAAAATCAAGTTATATACTGATTTAAGGAAGGATTATCTGATCATTTCTAAAGAAAAATTTACTTGTAACATTGAGCAGATTGAGAAGAACATACTCAATGAGCTTAATCGAATATTACCTGTTAAACAATCTATAGACAATTACGTCAGAAGCATAGATATAAAACCGCTTGTATTTTGGGCAGATATTGAAAACATAAAAAAAGAATTACTTCCCCTTGTTGAAAAATATAAGAGAATGCCATTGGATATAGAATTAAGAAAAGAGAAAAAGACAAGTTTGATTGGAGGAATTTATAAATATCACGGAAATTATTACGAAGTTGGAAAGCGATTAAATGTACAGGTTTTAAGAAAGCCTAAAGGATACTTTACCTATGAAAAAGCATTGTCTACATATAAAAAATTATCAATAGAACAAGGGAAATACCTTACTCTAAAAGAGCTTTCTACAAAAAAACTATATGGAGTAATAAATATGATAAGCAAAAGTGGGGGTATATATGCAGCAAGACAAGCATGTGGTCTTAAATTTCCCAATGAGCAAATACCCTATAAAATTCATAATATTGATGAAGCTATAGCAGAATATACTAAACTATGTACTGAAAAAGGATATTTTGTACAAGGAAAAGAAGTACATACATTTAATCCTACTTTGGCAAATTATATTCAAAACCATATTGGTTATTACAAACTGCAACAATTAACCCAACTTTCTTTTTCTCCAAAAAAATTACCTAAAGATTACTATTCTCAAGAACAAATAATAGATCTTTATAAAAAAGAATGTGCAGAAAAAGGTTATTTTCTTACTAAAAGAGAAGCATTAACATTAATGTCGCATACCGCAATTAGTTATATTGTGAACAAAATCGGGTTAGAAAGATTGCGACAATTAACCGGTCTGAATCTGAAAATCAATAAAAACATACGTAAAACCTCTCCTGAAATCATAGATATTTCAGGAGAAAAATACAAACAATATTGTATTAAATATGGATACCTACTCACTATGAAACAACTAAGGGACTTAGGAGAACATAAATTAGCTGGTTTTATTATACGAAAAATTACCGTCCAGAAATTACATAAAATTGTTACAGCCGATATCTCATTAAAGTCTGTCATACCTTCTCTTAAAGAAAAGAAGAGAATAGAGAAAAAAATGAATGCCATTGAACATTACAAAGCTTTATATCTTCATTATAGGCACCATCTTTCCGATAAGGAATTATGCGAAATGGGTCTGGGATACCTTTCTGGCTTCATCTCGAGAAATGGAGGGTTTGCTGTATTTCGTAAAGAGTGTGACTCTGAGTATAAACTGAAATCTCTCAGGCATGGTTATAAAGCAAAAGATACTATTGCAGAATATAAAACAGTAAGCATTCAACAAAATGCCTTTCCTACTCACCGGGATTTAATTGCCTTAGGAAAACCAGAACTTAGCAGGGCAGTAATAACTTTTGGAGGATATAATAAAATTAGACAACTAACTGGATTAAATAAAGAAGTGAAAAAACTAACAAGACCAAAAGGATTTGATATGGAAGAAGCCTTAGATTTATTCAAGAATTTAAGTATTGAAAAAGGTCAGTTTTTCTCTAAAAATGATTTTATTTCTATAGGTGAACAGAAGCTAGCTTGGTTTATTCAAAGTAATGGTGGTTATCGTTGGTTTCAAAAAATAAGCGGGTTGAGTGTAGAAAAGATGCATAAACCTAATCAGAAGAGATCATTGGGATAAATTTTCATATATTAAAAATAACAATGCATTCAATTAACCGGCAGCCGGATCGGCAAGTTCTGTGGTAAGGCCTATAAATTTCAGAAGATTCTTATTGTCAAAAAGCAATGTTGTATAGTACTTCCCTTTTTTGAAAATCAGCTTTGCACCGCCCGAAAATGAGCTGTCATCTCCTAGCTTTTGGACCTTAGCACCATATTTACCGAATTTGGTTTTACTTTCCTCTAATGTTGTTTTATTCATGACAAGACCAAAAGGCAGGCCTTCCACAATAATAACTTTATCATCCGGAATATCAAAAAACATTTCGTTGATCACATCGTTTTTTCCAAGGCTACAATATAATTCCAATCCTGATTTGGTAAGCCATTTAGCATATTTTTCCTCATTGGCATCTCCATAGAAAACAGTTTCTGTATGCAATACTTTAGCAACTTTGTCTGTGGTTTGCGGGAAAATAAATTCAGCGTTTTTATCCAATAAAGAACTTAAGCCCTCAGCTTTCTGTGAAAATACAGTTAAGCTTACGAATTGAAAAAGTAGGGTTAAGATAAGGGTGAACGGTTTTATTTTCATAGGATTATTTTTTAATGGTGATCATTTGATTTTTAAAGATATAAAGTGATGCCTTACTTCAGGTTTCTTGATTTTAATTCTTCTTCTAATGCTTTTTTGTCTTTCCCCCATTTATTGGCAGCAAAAAGAGCAAAAAGCACAGGAAGAAACGTAAAAAGTCCCAAACCATATTTTACAGTGCTGTAGGTGGCAATACCAATCAGAAATCCCAGAATTACAGCATTGGTAATGTCGTTAGACTTTTTCTTTTTTACTTTCTCTAATAGTTCCTGATCGGTTAACTCCGTTATTTCTTTTTCCATGGCTTGATACAATCTTTTAGTTATTATTTTTTAGTTTTTCATTCTGAAATGTTTTATTCATTCATCAATTGATGAAAATAATCCACTTTCAGGCGTGTGCTAAAATACAAAAAAGTCAAAACAAACCATGTGACTATAAATACCCGGAAAATCTACTGTATCAATTTCAGAAATCAGATCATCTTATTCTTGAGTTCTTTATACTTTGAGCGGCCTACAGGCAGTACTTCGCCTGTTTTAAGCAGTACACTGTAGCGGGTACCTGTATTGACGAGCACCTTTTCAACCTGCGAAAAATTAACTAAATAGGATTTATGGATCCGTTCAAACTGATCAGGAAGAAGCTGGTGTAATAATTCAAGAGACTTGTCGTGGAGCACACTCCGTCCATTGGTAAGGTGAAGCTCGGTATAGATTCCGGCTCCCTTAATGTAAATAAGTTCTGTAATATTGATGAGACGAACCTGTCCGGCTTTTTTTACAGCAAGATATTTAATGTCTTCTTCCACTTTTAAAGCAGGGCTTACAAACCGTGTCAAGGCTTTAAAAAGCCGCTCCTGATCGAAAGGTTTTGGAACAAAATCAAGCACCCCATAGGCAAAAGCAGTAATAGCCTTATCGGTATTAGCCGAAACAATAATCGTATGAAAAGAGGCCGCTACCATCTGTTCCAATATTTCAAATCCATTATCTCCATTGAGATTAAGGTCCAGAAGCAACAGATCAGGAAGCTGATTTCTAATTTGATCAAGTCCTTTCTGTAAAGAGTCACAAATACTAATTGTAACGGGTTTACTTGCAAAGAATTCGATGGTCATTCGTTCCAGGCGGCGGGCAATCCTTGCCTCATCCTCTATAATCAGTATATTCATTGTCGTAAAATATGAATGGTAGATATCCAGCCGTTTTCAGTAGCAACTGAATCGAAGGTCCAGTTTTGGCCATAGCTTTCAGTCAGCCGTGCTCTAATATATTTAAAGCCATTTCCTCCAGTCCTCTTCGTCATCACTTTCCGGTTTTCTGCCAGTGTTTCAAAAGTATACTCATGGGTTTTCTCTTTCAAAAAATAAGAGAGCACAAATTTCACAGTATTTCCCGGTAAAGGTTCACTATGAGTTATACCATTTTCCAGTAAAGTATGAATAATAGCCGGCGGTATGAGCTGCTCTTCATCTATTCCCACCTCTTCCCAAATGTAATTGATTTCTTTACGAAACCCCATAATCGATATATGCTGCCGGCAAAGCTCCAGTTCTTTGGTAATAGGAATTAGAGTTTGCTCGGAAATTTCATTCATAATGTCAAATTCTGTAGCCAGTGCCTGTATGAACCGTGAGCCTTCCTTAGGAGATTCTTCTACCCAATCCATCATGGAGGTCAGCGTATTTCTTAAAAAATGAGGCTGAATATTCTTTTTAAGCAATTCTAACTGTAATCTTGAAGAAAGCAATACTGCATTCTGATGTTCTGTTTCAATGACACTTGCCCTAATGGAATGAAGGTAAAGCATACTCAATACAATGACGGTAAAACTGATAAACAGGCCAAAGTCATAAACCACCAATTTATTAACCAAAGCACTGATTACAAGTGCTGCTAGCGCTATAAAACCTCCTTTTTCTTTTTGAATAATACCATTCAAAACTACAATGAAAGCTGCAATCAGCATGGCCAAACTATAAAGACGTGCGGTAAGATCATAAGCTCCATAATGTACAATGTAAAGCAATACTAATGTAATAAGTAAGGCCCCCATCAACCATTTTCCCTGTTTACAATTAAACTGAATAATAAAATATAAAGGCACCAGCAGGGCATTGGCAAAGGTAAGCCATCCGATGATTTCAAGGCGTACAAAAAAATCAGTATACGGGATTACAACATGGAATTTCAGGTATTCCATGATCAGTAAAACAAAAAAAAGAAAACATATAGAAGCAAAGATCAGGGTATCCCATGGCCTGCGCCTGCTGTTCAGGTAAAGAAAAAAATAATAGACGGCCGCAATCAGAAAAGCTCCTGCCATCAGATTCATATAAGACATTGTCACCAAAGGTTTTGTTAATAATGCCGTATAGCTATCCATCTTAAAATCTACAGAACGTTGTACCTCAGGAAAAAATGATTGCGAACTGCGCAAGGCAACGGTATGGAAACCCGGTGAAATCAAATGGTCCGGAACCCTGTAATAACTGCTCTCAGTCCCCGGCATTTCTGGCTTTCCATGTTGGGGAAGCTGTCCGTTGTGTCCAATCAGTACTCCATCCCAATATACCTCAAAAGCACCAAAAGACTGAATCTGAAGGCCAAGAGGTTTCAGCTCATTTTCCACCGGACGTAGCTCAAAATGGGTTCTCGACCAAAATATCCTGTCCAGGGTATTTCCCCTGGTCTGAGACCAGCCTTTATCATCATAATCTTTTGCTGCCCATGCTTTGTTATCACCTGTTTTATAGACAGGTATCGGTTCTTCAGTACGGATCACAGGTCTGGTCAGTGCACTGAGCAATGTCAACAAAAATAACAGGTTATGCATGATGTAAATATACAAGGTAATTTTCAAAGCCTGATGGCTGTTTAGAAGCTTATAGAGTCGTTGAAATGTTTTCACAGATAACCGGTTTATCCGTGATCTAAATTTACATCATGAAACTATTAGCAACACCTTTTCTTATCTTTATAACTGTGTCTTACTGCTTTGCACAGACAGGTCAGATAACCGGTATCATCCATGAAAAACAAGGTACCTCCATACCGCATGTAACCGTCACGGTAAGAAGTAACACAGAAAGTCCTGTTGCCGCCGGAATTTCGGATACCAAGGGTGCTTTCCGACTGGAAAACATCCCTGCAGGGAATTACACAATCAGCTACAATCTGATCGGATTTCAGGCGATCAGTAAACCTTTACAGGTACACCCCAATGAAGTAATCAACCTTGGAACCATCGTTTTAGAACCCGATACCAAGTTATTACAGGAGGTAAATGTAACGGCTCAGCGATCATCAGTCAGTTTAAAACTTGATAAAAAGGTTTTCGAGGTGGGTAAAGATGTCGTCTCCCAATCCGGGGCGGTGACCGACTTACTCAATATTGTACCTTCAGTAAGTGTCAGTCCCGGAGGAACAATCAGCCTGCGTGGAAATAGCAGTGTATTGGTACTCGTGGACGGGCGTCGTACGGGATTAACCCAAAATAATGCCCTGGAACAGCTTCCTGCCGATCAGGTAGAGCGTATAGAAGTCATCACCAATCCTTCTTCCCGATTCGATGCAGCGGGTTCCGCAGGGATCATCAATATCATTCTTAAAAAAAATAAGAAGGCCGGATTCAGTGGCCAATTGCGTCTGGTGGGTGGTATTCCTAATGAAACCCGTATAAGTCCCAGTTTAAGTTATAAATCCAATAGAATTAATTTATTTGCAACTTACGGAATACGGTTATCAGATTATGTTGGTTTATATACCATGCAGCAATCTAACAGACTTTCCGGGACCCCGGTATACCTGAATCAACGTCAGGATGAAGACCGGCATGATGATGCAAGACTACTCTATTTTGGTGCAGACTTTCAAATCAATGATCATAACACGATCACTGCTGCTTTCATGCGGAATTCAACCAATGATCATGACAAGACCCGGCTAAGTTATTTATATTCCGGAAAAAACAGCGTTCCTGACAGCAGCCTCAGCCGAAGTGGTGAATCATGGGAAAAACGAAGTTATAACCAGCTCGAATTTAATTATACTAAAACTTTTGAGAAAGCAGGTAAAAAGTTGACGGTAGATATGCAATATGATTTCTGGGACAGCGATAAAGACTGGAATTTATCCACCAGCAAAATTTTACCCGTTACCACTACATTCCCTATGATCAGGACAAGTTCTTTCGGAAAAAGTAAGGACCTGATGATTAAGACCGATATGGTACAGCCTTTAGATAGCACTTCTACCCTGGAATTTGGTTTAAAAATGGAAGACCGCAGGGTAAACTCTGATTTTATTGCAGAGCAACAGAATACTGCAAGCTGGGAAATTATTGATGGGATCGACAATCATCTCTTGTATAAAGAACTGATAGGAAGTGCCTATATACAGTTTTCCGGTAAAACAGGCGCTTTTGGTTATCAGGCAGGCCTTCGTGGTGAGCTCACTCATATCGGTATTGATGACCGTGCAGGCAATTACACGAATCAAAAGAATTACAATCGTCTGTTTCCAACATTAAATATCAGCTATCGTTTCAATGCTGCCGCCAACCTGCAAGCCAGCTACAGTAAACGTATCAACAGACCCAGACTGGGAATGCTTTATCCGTTTAATGAGCTTACTGATTTGAGCACCCGTTATGTTGGCAATCCGGATCTTAACCCATCTTACGCCAATGTATTTGAACTGGCTTTCCTCAAAAACTGGAAAACATTTACTGTTAACCCATCTATTTATCACCAACGAAATAACGGCGTAATAGAGGATTATACTTTCCGGGATGCTCACGGTTTATTGATCACCATGCCAGTGAATATTAATAAAGAAACACGTACCGGTTTTGAGCTCTCTCTACTCTACACCCCTTTCAAATGGCTACAGGCAAATGCTGAGCTGAATGTGTATCACTATAAGGAGCAAGGCAGTTATCAAAATCAAAACTTTGATTATTCCGGTAATACACTTACAGCCCGCCTGAGTTCCCAACTAAAATTTAAAAATAAGCTTTCTTTTCAGGCAGTCTATAACTTCAGAGGAGCTAATGCTACAGCACAAACCCGTACAGACGCACTGCACAGTATTGACCTGGGGCTCAGCAAGACTTTTTGGAAAGATAAAGCAACACTTACGCTGGATGTAAGTAATTTGTTTGAACTCCGAAAGTTTAACACCAGAACTATTGGATCGGACTATGAAATTAATCAAACCAGCATTCCCAATGCGGCCCGTTATCGTCTGACATTAGTTTATCGTTTTAATCAAAAGGATAATCAGACGGTGCGACAAGCTAAAAGTGGCAACAGAGATTAGCCTATATGAACATAAAAAGGACCCCCTTAGAAAAGAGGTCCTTTTTCATTCGTCTTATATTCCCAAGTTTTTTCTCCGTTATTTTAGAATACCCGGATTGAGTGGTCTTTGAGTATTTTATACAAATCCAGTGATTTTATTCTCAGATAATATTTTGATGACTTAAATAAGTTGGTCTGATGGTTTATATCTGTTGGTTTCTTCAAACCAGTTCAGATAGCCGCTGATCCATAAGCCCTGCCCTTCCAGAAATTTCTTCACCACCGGCGTATAGATACCAAAATCGGGAATATCATTATACAGATCCATAAAGCACTCCACACGGGAGTTATACATCTGAACAGCTTCATCAAAAGCATCTTCAATTGAACATTTCCGTTCATTCTGGATAACCAATACAAGGTTCATCGCTTCATCATCCCGCATTTCTTTTTCCAATGAAATCAGATCATTACTCCAGGCAAATAAATCTCCTGCCAGGATGCGGGCTTGCTGGATAAAAGGATGCACTACAATATAATCAGGTAAAATACCTGTTACCAACTCTATCTTATCATTTACAGTAGCCATAGCCACATTTTTTCTACGAATGGGTATATATTCATTAATGGTGGGATAGTTAATGTTCTTACGGTAGCTTATCGATGAATCTATTTCTATCCCTTCAAGATATTGAGAGATATCGTATACATATCTTTTCATCCAATCTTCTGTTGCAATATTTTCAAATTCCCTCATAAAGATAGAAAACTGATGAATAATAGGATTTTCTTCCGGTTCTGGAATTGTACCCCGCGCTATTTCCATCATACGATAAGTTACCTTTGGCAATTCATCCCCCTGAAGTGGAGCATAATAATCATCCTGGGCAATCCCCCACAACAAAGCTCTGGTGATGGAAGTCAATACGGGGAGAGAAGCATCCGGCCAGCAATGGGCAGCCCAGGAAGCACCATTGAGCCTCATCATCATTTTGACAAAGGATGGGGATAAAGAACTATATTCTTCCCTGATCCATCTTTCGCTCTCTTCCTTAAGGAACTCTGCATGTGGACTTATACGTTGCGGAAACGGGTTCAGTAACAAAACTTTAAGGTCTTTTGTGATTGTTTTATTCATTAATTTGAATGTTTACATGATTTGAATTCAGTTTTATTTTAATTTCCCACGTAATTTAACTATTATTAATCATAATATTTTTTATTTAAATTATTTAATCCAAAATAAAATAATTTAAACAAATATTTAAAACATAACAATTTATTATAACTACATTTAACAAATACCAGTTCTCATTTAAAAAATTTATTCTCCGTGAACGCTCATATTAAAACCAATGTCCCTCTTACTTCTGCTTTAGTGCTACAACAATCAAATTCAGTATACACTTCTGATCTGGAGAAAAGATATCTTGAATATATTGACTTCGGCTCTATAGCGGCTGCCAATCAACAGATGACTTCCGTTTCTGCCACTATTAGCGATGTAATCTGCTTAAGGAAAAGATATATCAGAAAAGCACTTTCAGAACTACTCCTTTCCCATCCTCAACAACAGGTATGCATTCTTGGAGCCGGCCTGGATCCATTATCAATTTTTCTGTTGGAGCACTGTGCAGATAGGATCAGCCATATTTTCGAAGTAGACGGAAGCGATACTATTCACACTAAAGCAACAATTTATTCAGATTTGATTTCTGATACCGATCTTCCTCATTGTATTCAATGTAATTTAACGGATACCAAACTACTTATGGAGACATTGCAGCTACAGGGATATCAACCTGAAAAGCCTTCCGTTATTATTTTTGAAGGAGTTGTTCACTATATCCATAATCATCAATTTATTACACTGATGCAAAGGTTTAGATCTGGAGATAAGCACAATAGGGTAATCATGGATTATTGCCTTGAACTTACAGATGTACCTGAGTATGCGCAACCTCTTCACAATACTATTATAGACATGTTTGAAAAGTTTATAGATGACCGTGTAAACCTGTATTCCAGAAAAGGAATAATGGCAGTCATCAATGATTTAAATGTCAGTAGCATCCAAATGGACAGCGTAAAAAATGTCGAATTTCAGCTGAATGGAAATAATAAACTGTTTCATCAGCAGGGTGAAGGACTGCTGGAAATGCTCACTTTTTCTATCTGACCCGGTTATTCCAAACATACACATCAGACGATATTCATACTGAGTCTTGAATTACAATAAAAAAAGACCTCTTTCGTAAGGAGGTCTTATTGGTTTTATATTCATGGGTTTCTTTTCCTATTCTTTAAAAATACCCGGATTGAGCAGTCTATGAGCATTTTATAAAATCCATTAATTATTTTTCAGTTTCTTTTTCTATTTTCAGAAGCATTGCTTTTGCGTTTGGATTTGTTGGTTCCAGTTCTAATACTTTTTGATAATCCTTTTTTGATAGCTGATAATCTTTTTTATTAAAATAAGCTTCACCTCGGCTGTCATAAACATTTGCTGATGTTGGAAATTCATTGATATTCAAAGTAAAAATTTTGATGGCAGAATCTATTTCATTATTATTCAAATATTCATATCCCAGCATATTGAGTTCGCTTTCGTTCGAGAAATTGTAATCGTTAGGTTGAGTTTTCTTTAGTTTTTTGTAAAGTTCAAGACCTTTGTCTACACTTTTGGACAGCTCTTTTCTTATCGTTGCAGAAATTGACTCTTTACTCGATTGTAAAGGGTAATTTTTAAATTGATTCAAGCCTGCAATGCTTGCCACAATTTCTTCTACTATCTTATTGTTGTTACCATTGGTCATCACAACCACTCCATTTCCATCTTCAACGCTTCCCAAATAGAAACAAATAAACCCATCAGTTCCTCCGCTGTGATTAAAATATTTCACGCCATTAAAATCATCTGAAAATGTTCCAAAATCTTTCTCCAGTCTTTTTTGTGACATTTCTTTAGACAAAATTTTATTTGATTTTCCTACTAATGACAGTTGGGTTTCAATAATATATTTTGCTAAATCTGTTGGATTTGTCCATAAACCGGCCGCCGCTTTTTCGGGGTAAATATGATACTTCCCTCTCACCTCTTTATCATAATTATAGCCTGTTGCCAACAAATTTTCTTTGTTTTTTGCAGGGGGCTGGCTGAAAGAACTGTTATCCATCCCCAATGGAGTCAAAACATTTTTCAGCATATAATCTTCGTATTTTTCGCCGGTTGTATTTTCGAGAATTAATTGACTAATCGTCGTTCCCCCACCAGAATACTGAAACCTCACCCCTGGTTCAAATACAGACCTGACAGCACCGGAATTGGAAGGTTTCAATCCGTCAAGCGTTTGAATTGTCGTAGGTAAAGGGCTTCCTTTTTCATAACCTCCGAAACCATGAACCGACAACCCTGCATTATGATTCAATAAATTAGCGATAGTAATTTTCCTGCCTTTTGAAACATTATCATAAGGAAATTTCCATGTTTTAAGGTAATTATTAATATCATCATCCAAACCTAATTTTCCTTCCTGAACTAATTTTAAAATACCTAAGCTATTAATAGTCTTACTAATAGATCCTGCCTGAAACAGCGTTTGGGGAGTTGCTACTCTTTTCTCAGAAGCATCTGCAAAACCGTATGCTTTCGACCATTCTATTTTGTAATCTTTAATCACCGCAATACTTACTGCGTTGACATTATAAAAAGACATTCTATCTTTTAAAGAAGTCTTCTTTTTTGATTTATCCCAATGGTAGAAGTCGTTTTCAAATAGTTTTATCTTGTCATTTACATTTTGTGCAAAAATGTTGAGTGATAAAAACAATATAATGATTGCATGTATTTTTCTCATATGTCAATAATTGAATGGTATGGTTATCCTATTTTTTCTCTGTTATTATCATAACAACTCATAAAACGTTTCTGTTACATTTTAATGATGATACTTCTATTCTCTATTGTGCCATTTTTTTCCAATTTTTAAAAAGTACTATGATCACCTTTTTGTTTTGGCCACAATCCTTTTATAGCAAAAAAAGTTGCAAACCACTTGATTTGCAACTTTTTCCGGAGAGATGGACAGCCCAGTCCTTCTTTTAATATTTTCATATATAATTAAAAATAGCCCAATAAGACATATCTCGTTTTTGCTATTATTAATTTTTGTTTTTTGCCATTAATTTCGTCCATTTACTTTGGAATAAATTACCGTATCGATAAATTCCCCGTTATAGAATTCACTTTCTTTAAAATGTCTTTCTTTCATAAAATCACATTTCTCCAATACTTTGGCAGAACCTAAATTGGCAGGATCAATCAACGCTTCTATCGAGTGTAATCCCATTGTAGCAAAACCATAATTAACCACTTCAGCAATGGCCTCAGTAACATAACCTTTTCCCTGAAAATCCGGAAGCAGCATATAACCGATTTCTGCCCGGTAATGCTCAGATTTAATATGATAATAACCGATAGTCCCAATCATTTTAGCGTCACCTTTCAGGGTAATTGCCCAATTAATGATTTCATTACTGCTAATTTTTTCATCAATTGCTTTGAGGTGTTCCGATGCTTCTTCGATTGATGTGGCTACTGGTTTGGGAATATATTCCATTACTTTGGGATCAGAGCGTAATGCAAATAATTCATTGATGTCATTTACATCAGCACGTCTGAGTTTCAGTCTTTCCGTTTCCAGTTCAGGAAACTCTGAGAAATTTATCGTAAGCATTATTAGTTTTATATTTCTGTAAAGGTATAGTTTTTTGCCATCAATTTTCTGTGAAAAAATATTGACTTATAAAAGTAGAAAAAGGATTAAGCTGATTATTTTCACTTTTTTATAATTCTGATTTTCTGCATAATAAGACAGCATAATCAACTACCATTTGAACAACTCCAAAGATTACGAAAGTCTTAAATCATTATCTTTGTTATATAAGACCTATAGAGAAAATTTGAGAAAGAAAACTTTAATAAAAAACAAAACCCACTGATAATCAGTAGGTTTATATTTAATACTCTGCGGAGAGTGAGGGATTCGAACCTATGATTTACAATCCTTATTCAATCTATATTTTCCATCTTTTAAAATAACAACTGCCATGATTCTGCCACAGTTTTCAGTTAGATATCAAATAAGAATCTAAAGCTTAACTTTTTAGTAATTTAATTTTTTCAAAAATAAAACTTTTTCATAACAATTCAAAATCCATATAAGAAACCTCAACCATACAGTTTTAGCACACTTTTGTTGAGGATTTAGCTCAACTACTTATTATTAATAAAGACATTATTCATATCTAAAAATATCATACAATAAATACTAATAAAAAAATTATGTTCATTTAGATAAGGTAAAAAAAGATTTAAAATCTATAATAGAAAGCTATGAATTAACTCATTTAAAATATTGAATACAAGGATTTTTGAAGAGCTATTTTTTTTAAACAAAAGCGTGATATATACAACATTAAAGAAGTAATTTGTAATACAATAGATTATATAATAACCAACTTTGTATATTAGCAATTAAGTTACACTAAAATAGACATTCTAGATACAATCTATAACAAAGTTACAAATCTTTTAAAATACTAAAGATAAACTTTTAAAAGTTCATCTTTTTGTTCTATTTGAAAGACATACACTTTTTATACAGCATATCTTCTTAATTTTCCGGTAAATATTGCTCTCTGCTACTAATATTTTACCCCGTCTTTATTTTGAAAAGGTCAAGTACCAGTTTCATAAATTTCTCCACTCCTTTTTCAGTAATTTAATATTGCTGATCAGCAGGATTATCCTTTGCAACCCAGTCTTTCTCTACAAATTGTTCCAGCAAAAGTTGTCCTAATTTTTCGCCAATATGAGTAGGAAGATTTAGCGGGTTTTCTTCCGGTTGATTTGTTCATTTTCGTATTGGGTTATAGTTTTTATAGGATGTATTAATTAAGATGAAGGTAATCCTTAATTGTTTTCAGCACTCCAAAGCTGTCATTGGTACAGGCTTCAAAATTGGCTACCTGCTTTACGTTCGGATGGGCATTTTTCATAGCGTAAGAATACTTAGCATTCTTCAGCATTTCTATATCGTTCATATAATCACCGAAAGCCATCGTATTTTCAGGAGAAATACCCAACGATTTTTGAAGTATTTTCAGAGCATTTCCTTTGTTAATATCTTTATTCATAATATCAAGCCAGTATTCTCCGGAAACAACTACTTCCAGACCGAATTCTTCAAATCTTTTAAGAGCCGGATACAGATATTTTTCAGCACCTTCGGGATGATAGACTGCTATTTTAAAGGCTGTATCATCAATTTTTTCCGTAAGATCATCTTTTCTCATGTTTTCAGTATAGTACTTTGAGAAAAAGTCTACAAACTGCTGATCTTCGGTTTCGTAATAAGCCATTTTTTTAGCTGATAATACTGCTTTGGCTCCTGGTATTTCCCGAACAGCTTTGATAATCTCAACTATATATTGATATTCCAGTATATCGGCAAAAAGCTCCTGATCTTTATAGATAACATAGCCGCCATTTTCAGCGATAAAACCGATCTCACTTTCTATTTCTCCGAAATAATGGGTGATGCCGGGCATCTGTCTGCCGCTTGCTGGGACAAACAGAATATTTCTTTTTTTCAGTTCTTTGTAAACATCCGAAAATTCAGGGCTCATTTCATGGCTGGAATTGAGGAATGTCCCATCCATGTCCGTCACAATTAATTTAATCTGTTCCATAATTTTATTGGGAAAAGCAATTGTATGTATCAGAATCACAATTTGCTTATTCTTTTTCAAAGATATTGATTTTATTATTTTTCTTGTAGTGAATGGTAGGAAGGTTTCTTAATATGGCTGCGCTTTGTTCCGGAGTAATGTCCCGTTGAGGCTCTGCCAGCATTTCATAGCCTACCATAAATTTCTTTATTTCTGCACTTCTGAGCAGCGGGGGATAAAAATGCATATGAAAATGCCATTCCGGATGTGGTTTTCCATCTGTGGGTGACTGATGGATTCCCGCAGAATAAGGAAATGACATTTCAAAGAGATTATCATATATCGTGGTCAGAGTCTGGAGAATAGTTGCAAAAGATTCTTTTTCATTCTCAGAAAATCCTGCCATATTTTCTCTTTTCTGCTTACTTATAATCATTGTTTCATAAGGCCATAACGCCCAAAACGGCACCAATGCGACAAAGTGTTCATTTTCTGTGACGATGCGTTCTCCAGCCGTTATTTCCTGCTGAAGATAGTCTTCCAATAATGTTCTTTTATTATTTTCAAAATAGAATTTCAATTGATCCTGGGTTTTATGAACCATAGCCGGAATTGACGACTGTGCCCATATCTGACCATGCGGATGAGGGTTACTGCAGCCCATAACACTTCCTTTATTTTCAAAAATTTGAATGTAATTGATATGGTCCAAAGCAGCCAGTTCATTAAACTGCTCCTGCCATATATCCACAACATTTTTTATCTGTTCCACAGACATTTCCGGTAAAGTAAGACTGTGATTCTCAGAAAAACAAACCACCCTGTTGATTCCGCGTTCCGGAAGAAGGGTAAAAAAACCGGAATGTTCTTCAGAAAAATCAATTTCTTCATTAAGCAATGCCCCGAAATCATTATTAAAGACATAAGTCCCTTTATACTCAGGATTTCGGGCTCCATTAGCACGGATATTCCCGGAACACAGATAGCAATCCGGATCGTATACAGGTCGATTTTCTTCTGTAGTATCTTCTTTCTGTCCCTGCCATGGTCTGTTTGCCCGTTGTGGAGAAACCAGTATCCATTCATCCAATAGAGGATTGTATCTTCTGTGGGGATGCTTATTACGGTCAAATGATGTATTCATTGGTGTATTCTTTTATCCCGTCGGAAATTTTAACATGATAAACTTTCATCTGAATATTGAAATTTTCAAGATATTTTTCACTGATGATCCGGATCACTTCTTCAGCTTTATTTTCCTGAATCAGGTTGATGCTGCAGCCTCCGAAGCCACCTCCCATGATTCTCGCTCCCAACACTCCTTTCTGCAGTAATGCATTTTCCACTAAAAAATCAAGTTCATTGCAGCTGACCTCAAATTCTGTTGAAAGCCCGGCATGGGTTTCTGTGAGAAGTGTTCCCAGATATTCAATATCTCCTTCTGAAATAGCTTTTGCAGCCATTTCCACTCTGTAGATTTCTTTAAGAAGATAGAGACATCTTTTATATGAAATACTTCCCATTTCTTCTTTTACCATATCAAGCATCGCCAGCGTAAAATCCCTGAATTTTTCGGTTTCCGGAAAGTTTTTCCATAAAACTTTTTTCCCGTTTTCAACATCTTTACGCCTTTCATTATAACCGGATGTCAAATGGGTATGCTTTACACAGCTGTCAAAAAGCAGCAGGCTGTATCCTTTAAGGTCAGCATCGAAATATTGATGCTCAAGTGAATTACAGTCGAGCATAATCACTTTATCTTCCTTCCCGAATACGGAGGCAAACTGATCCATAATTCCGCATTGAACTCCCACAAAAGAATGTTCTGATTTTTGCCCGATCACAGCAATATCTTTTTTTGAAATCTGAAGATCAAAAAGTTCATTGAGGATATAAGCAAAACCACATTCAAGTGCAGCTGATGAAGAAAGCCCAGCTCCCATCGGAATGGTACTGCTGAAGACAATTTCCATCCCACAAAACTTGTTTTCCGGCTTCTGCAGCTGGCTGAAAACACCCAGAATATAGTTCATCCACATCTGCTGAACCGGTTTTATCTCCATAGTGACATCAAATGTATAGTCTTCTCCAAGGTCTTTGGCAACAATTGTACACAGATTAGTCTGAGGAGCCTTACGGACGGCAAAACAGATATATTTATCTATGGCAGCGGGCAATACAAAACCATCACTGTAATCTACATGTTCGCCGATAATATTAATTCTTCCCGGCGAAAGGAAAATATGTTCGGGTTCTGATTTGAACTCGGTTTTAAACTTATTTATAGTTGGGTTGATTAACTGTTCATGCATATCAATCTTTTCTGATAAAACAGATCTTAGGCGATCTAAAGTATAAAACTACTGAATATAGAACAGATTTATACTTTCTCTGCCTGACCTTACTTCATTTTTTTTGAATCTTTGATGAACTGGTCTAATCCTGAATCTGTAAGCGGATGTTTCAGAAGAGAAAGTATAGGGGCCAATGGACAGGTCACAACATCAGCACCAATCTTTGCACAGTTGATAATATGCATACTGTGTCGGACAGAAGCTGCCAGTATCTGTGTCTGAAAAGCATAATTGTCATAAATTGTCCTGATTTCTGAGATCAGATGAAGACCGTCTGTAGAAATATCATCCAGCCTTCCCAGAAACGGAGAAACATAGGTGGCTCCGGCTTTGGCAGCCAGTAATGCCTGGCCCGATGAGAAAACGAGAGTACAATTGGTCTTTATCCCTTTTTCAGAAAAATACCTGATGGCTTTGATTCCATCCTTAGTCATAGGAACTTTTACAACAATCCTTGGATGTAATGCGGCAAGCTCTTCTCCTTCTTTAATCATTTCTTCGAAAGTAATTCCCAATACTTCAGCACTTACATCCCCATCCACAATATTACAGATTTCAAGGTAATGATGATGTATATTTTGCTTTCCTGAGATCCCTTCTTTCGCCATCAATGAAGGATTAGTAGTTACCCCGTCCAGAACTCCAAGGGCATTGGCTTCTTCTATCATCGCCAGATTGGCGGTATCAATAAAAAATTTCATAGATATTATTATCGTTTATAAGTGTTAAATTTACACTTATATTTTGATAAATCATCATGAGAATATATTTTTTTACTGGTCTTCAAAAAACTATTCCATGAAGTAATTAAACTCTTTCCTGTACTGAGAAGGACTTTTTTGGATATATTCTTTAAAAGTTTTATTAAAATAACTGAAATTATTAAACCCGGATTCAAAGCAGACTTCTGTAATGCTCAAAGGCTGCTCCGCCAGAAGCTTGAGTGCATGGGTAATCCTATATTCATTTACAAAACGGGTAAAGGTCTTGTTGGTGATTTTTTTAAAATAACGACAGAAAGACGGTACTTTCATATTGGCGAGATCAGCCACATCTTCCAGGGTAATGGATTCTTTGAAATGGTCTTTCACATAATTAAATATAAGATTGATTCTCTCATTGTCTTCAATCTGTGTCTGAAGATAATATTTTCCTGCATTTAAGATTCTGTAATCCTGAGTAACAGACAGCTCATCCAATATTTTCAGGAATCTGCACAGCTTGTCCAAAGAGGAAGCTTCATGCATTTCAACAATCTCTTTTCCGATTGCTTTTTTCACGTCTTCTCCAAATACTATTCCTGCCTTGGACTTTTCAAGCAAAGCAGAAATCCTATGCATCTCCGGTATGCTCCAGATAGATTCTCCTAAAAAATCAGACTTAAACTGAATAACCATTTCATACTCATTATGTGTATTCTCGTTGGTAAGCCCGCAGTGCGGAAGATTGCTTCCTATCAAAACCAGGTCTCCATCTGAAAAATAAGAAATACTGCTTCCGATCTGTCTTTTTCCAGAGCCTTTACAGACAAAAATCAGTTCAATCTCGGGATGATAATGCCAGACATGTGACTTTATATTCTCATTGGCCAGGAATTTCAGACTGGTAAAACTACTTCCTAAAGTAGGCCTTATGGCTTCAAAAGATGGGCTTACAAGTTTCATAGGACAAAATAAATAATTTCATATGTAAAATTAACAAATAACACATCAATAACAATAATTAAAGTTAATATAAGACATAAATATGAAAATTTACTTATAGCCTGAAAAATATTACTGCCATAGATTTGCAGTATCAATTCTAAAAGCCTTAACCCATGAGCACATTATTAAAAGCCGTATTTTTTGCAGGAGCCTTATTGTTCTCAGCAAATGTAATGAGTAAGGACAGAGATTTTTCCCTTTCCTTTGGAAACGTACAAGACAAAACATTGAACTTTGAGCTTTCAAATGCAAAAAGTGTATCTGTTTTTGTTTATAACAATGCACATGATGAGCTATTTTTCGAGAATCTCGCAGATGGAGATCATGTAACCAAGACTTATGATTTTCAGAATTTTACACCCGGGACTTACTATCTGGTAGCGGAATCGGAAGTGAAAATAGAGAAATACAGGATAAAAATCAGTGCTGATAATGTTATGGAAGTGGAAAAAGCGCCTGTAAGTGCTGTCCATAAGCCTAAATATACCATTTCCGGGCATATGGCAAAGCTGCACATGTCTGATGTGAAAGGCCCTGTAAACATTTCGGTATCTGATCTTTCCAATACAACTTATTATACATCCAGCAGAAAATCTGATGACGGAAAAGTGGATATCACTTTTGATCTTGATCCCAAAACAGCAGACCAATATATCATCCGGGTTGAAGAAAACGGAAATGTGTTTAACAAAATGATTTCTCTCCGATAAACCGGAATATTAACAGATAGATTGACATATCGATCATTCCAATTATTTTGGATTAAAATTTTACTTACAGTTTATTGTTTTGAGGCAGCTCCCATTTCCTAAACAGAAAAAGAGCTGCCTCATTTTTTTAGTTGTGATGTGTCATATCCAGCTTAATCTTCTTAAGATCTTCCAGTTCATGAACAGGGCGTTCAATGTCATAAGGAATCGGCTTTTTAGAAAAAGTCTGGAAATACAGCAGGCAGGCATCTTTCCACCATATCGCATCCCTGGACTGAATTCTGAGTTTTGACTGAACATCAGCAAACCGCTGTTCATCTATATAAGGTTCCATTCTGTCCCATATTTTCTGATAATCCCTTACTTTTTTCACTCCGGAATCATAAGTATAGCACAGCTCATCCCACAATATTTTTCCGTCTTTCATCTTATAATCCCAAGGAACATGATGAAACCAAAGGATAAGATTTTCCGGGCAGGTTGAGATATTTCCATATCTTTCATTAAGTGGCGGAAAAAACTGTGAAACAGCATTACTTCCTGTTTTTGTTCTGTTAAAACCCAATCCCAGCGCATCAGCCTGATGGTAATAGACAGGTGACCAGTCCGGTCTTCCGCCTTTATAATCTCCCCATGGTTCAGGACCGTAGTGATGCCCTCCTGCAAAGATATGATGTAATCCCAAAGGCATCATATAGTCCACGGCAGTTTCCCTGGAGGAAAGCATGATCCCCTTTACCGGATTCAGGAAGTTCTCATCATCTGTAAACGTCATTTTAATCCATTCATCTGCAATCTGCTCTGAGCTCAGCTGGTGATTCCATGCCAGCCTCCCGAATGCATACCAGTTGGCCTGTGCAAAATGATGTCCCGTCCAGTTGGTATCTTCCCCAATATTGGCAACGGCAGAAATAGCTGTAATTTTTGCAGGTCTTAAAGTACCGTCTGTAATTTTAGCAATGGTAGATCCTTGCCCGTCAGAATAAGTATCGCTTTCCAATGTTTCTTTGAATAAAGGAGCAAGAAACACCAGATGGTTTGAAAAGCCCAGATATTCCTGTGTGATCTGAAACTCTACCATTTCAGAAGTTTTTCTTAATGCTCCGAAAAGTGGATTAAAAGCTTCACGGGGCTGAAAATCAACAGGGCCGTTTTTGATCTGAATAATGACATTATCCCTGAATTTACCGTCCAGAGGAACAAATTCAAGATAAGCCTGTTTGGCTCTGTCATCCTTGCTTGGACTGTAAACAAATGCTCTCCACATCACAATGCCATTGTAAGGTTTCAAGGCATCAGCCATCATATTGGCTCCATCTGCATGGGTTCTTCCGTAATCCTGAGGTCCAGGCTGTCCTTCAGAATTGGCTTTCACCAAAAATCCTCCGAAATCAGGAATCAGTCTGTAAATTTCAGTAGCTTTATCTTTCCACCATTTTTGTACATCTTTATTCAATGGATCCGAGTTTTGTAATCCGCCAAGAACTTTGGGTGAAGAAAAATTCACGGAAAGATACACCTTTATGCCATAAGGTCTGAAAATATCAGCCAGAACCCTGACTTTTTTAAGGTAGTCTTCCCTAAGCATATTGGGAGAAGCATTCACATTATTCAAAACAACAGAGTTGATTCCCACAGAAGCATTCGCTCTTGCATATTCTTCGTAACGCGGAGAAATTTTACCGGGTAAATCTCCCCATTTCCAAAGGGATCTTCCGGCGTATCCTCTTTCAATACTTCCGTCCAGATTATCCCAATGATCCAGAACTCTTACATCGTATGAAGGTTTTTCAATACTGTTTACATGAGACAGATCAGCTTTTGTCTGCTGCAAACGTAAAATATGATAGACTCCATATAACAGTCCTATTTCTTTGCCTGCAGAAATAACGATTTTTTCAGGCGTTGAAACAATTCTGTAACCGTCTTTCAGATTTTTATCTTTATTTTCCGTACGAAGTTCCACCGTTTGTCCCTGCCAGTGGCTGCTCAGCTCTTTTCTGGCAATGTTGAGCGTAGGACTGCTGCCTTTGGAAATGATCTTATCTGCTGATATTCCATGTTTTGCAGGAAACCTAAGCCATAGCTGACTTCCGTCCTCTGCGAAAATCAGTAGCGGAATCATCAGAAAAAAAAGGATATAGAGTCTCAGATATTGCATTGAAAAATTTTAAATAATTAAGAATTTCTATTGCTGGTCTTCAAGACCTTCAATTGTTTTGATTTTACCTTCATGATCGTATTCCAGTTCAATCACTTTCATACTTCTCAGCCATGTTTTACCGCCACTTGGAATAGAATCATGGAAAAACAGGTACCATTTCCCTTTGAATTCCACAATACTGTGATGGGTAGTCCATCCTACCACCGGAGTAAGAATTTCTCCCTGAAAAGTAAATGGCCCGTAAGGATTATCCCCGGTTGCATAACAAATCAGATGGGTGTCACCTGTTGAATAAGAAAAATAATATTTGCCGTTGTACTGATGCATCCATGACGCTTCAAAAAAGCGGTGCTTATCACCATGAAGCAGTGGTTTTCCATTTTCATCAATGATGACAACGTCTTTAGGAGCTTCAGCAAACTGAAGCATATCATCGCTTAGCAAAGCCACCTTTGAATGGATTGCAGGCTCGTCATTTTCAGGAATTATTGCAGATTCAAGTGCCTTATTATCTCTGTAGCGCTGCAATTGCCCACCCCATATTCCTCCAAAATACATATAATATTTCCCGTTATCTTCAAAAATGCAGGGATCAATGCTGTAGCTTCCCATCATCGGATGTTTTTCAGGAATGAAAGGCCCGTAAGGTTTATCACTTACTGCAACACCGATTCTGAAGATATCATTTTGATCCTTCAGAGGAAAATACATATAATATTTGCCGTCTTTGAAGGCAACATCGCAATCCCACAGCTGTCTTCCCGCCCACAGAATATCTTTTACCGAAAGTACTACGCCATGATCTTTAATTTCTCCGCTGTCTACATCATCCATTGAGAAAACATGGTAATCATTCATATCGAAGTGATCCCCGTTATCATTTTCTTCAATTCCGCTTTCGCGGTCATGAGAAGGATAGATATAGATTTTATCTTCAAAAACGTGAACGGAAGGGTCTGCCATATAATCTTCCGGGAATAAATATTTTGATTTTTTCATTAAGTAAAAATTCTATTGATTTTAATTTTTCTCTGCCAATTTTATTATTTTTTGTACTACAGGTTTCTCCTGGTCTTTTCTGTCAAAAAGTAACGGATAATCTGTCCTGCCTTTCACAGGAAAATCATTTTTCCAGGACTGCTTGTCGGTAACTCCCCATAAGGTTACTCTTCTTATTTTATCTTTGTGTTTCAAGAACAGACCAAAGAAGTCAAGATAACGCTTTTCCCATTTCGTTTCTACTTCATTGGGAAGACCTTTGGTGTAAGGATTCATTTCTTTCTGATAGGCAACAGTATCTGAAACATTGGCAGAACTTCCCCAAGGAGAGGGCAGCGCACTAATTTCCAGTTCTGTAATATTGACCTTAACTCCTGCATTGGAATACGCCAGGATTGCTTTTTCATATTCATCCATGGAAGGGGTATCCATGCCAACATGAGCCTGCATTCCTACTCCATCAATACGGATTCCTTTCGATTTAAGCTTTTCAACCATCTTGATGACTGTTTTTACCTTTTCAGGATACCATTCATTATAATCGTTGTAATATAATTCTGCATTGGGATCAGCTTCCTGTGCATACTGAAATGCTAAAGGAATAAAATTTTCACCCAGGATTTCGTAAAACTTACTTTTCCTGTAGGTTCCGTCTTCAAGAATCGCTTCATTGACCACATCCCATCCTTTTACTTTTCCTTTGTAACGGGAAACTACTGTTGTAATATGATTTTTCATTCGTTGTTTCAATACTTCCGGAGAAACATCCTTTCCGTTGCTGTCTGTAAAAAACCATTTTGGAAGCTGGGAATGCCAGATTAACGTATGTCCGATGATGAACATATTATTTTTCATCCCGAAATCAACAAATTTATCGGCATCATCAAAGAAGAACTTTCCTTCCTGAGGCTGCAAGAACATAGATTTCATGCAATTTTCGGCAACAATAGAGCTGAATTGTTTTTTGATAATCGCTGCTGCTTTCTGATCTGTACCGTCAATCTGAGGAAGACTCATCGCGGTCCCGATGTAAAATTTATCCTGAAATGCTTTTTTTAAAGTACCGTCAGATTTCTGTGCCGACAGACCTGAAGCGGTAATTGCTGCCAAACCAATTAAAATACGTTTCATATTGTTAGTTTTATTTTCTTCTTTCAGCCAGATCTTTTTCAATCTGAACTTCCATTTTTTTGTTGATTTTATACAATAAAAGCAGTCCGCAGGCAATGAAAAATGGAATGGACGGGAATATGCTCACGAGCATCTTTGCTCCTGCTGCCACTGTTTCAGGCTGAATAACCTGCTCATTTCCATGTACTGAAATGTATCCATATTTTCCAATGATCAAAGCTACCAGAGAGCTTCCGATGCTGAGACCCACCTTAAGTCCTACCATCATAGCCGAGAAAATAATAGCTGTTGCCCTGCGGTTATTCTTCCATTCCGAATAGTCGGCGACATCGGCAATCATAGCCCACAAAAGCGGTGTGCTGATTCCGTAAAAGAATCCGTGTAAAATCTGTGACAAGAACATAATTCCCACTGCTTTCGGAGGATAGAAGATAAAAAACAGAATAAAAAGTGTAGAGATGAATAATGAGGCAATAAAAGTATCACGTTTTCCAAATCTGTCTGCCAATTTTTTAGAGAAGGTAATGCCTACAATCATCATCACAATTCCTCCTGCATTAAACAATCCGAATCCTGCAGACTTGGGATCTTCCCCAAAGAAATTCATCCCTGCAGAATTAAAAAATGCTGTAATGGGTGAAATAAAATTCTTCAGAGCATTTTCATCCACATAATTATTAAAATAATATACATAAGATCCTCCCTTCATTGCCAGGGTGATAAATATAAATGCTGTCACGGTAAGCATAATAATCCATGGCCTGTTTTGGAATAAATCTTTTAGATCTTCTTTCAGGCTTGATTTCTGCTCCGGCTTGGGAATGATTCTTTCTTTGGTGGTAAAAAAGGTGATCAGCAGCATCACAGATCCGATCACAGCCAGCCATGTCATAACGGTCTCAATTCCCTGTGCTTTGTCTCCATGGCCTACATATAAAATGATAGGCAGCATAAAAACCTGCACAAAAAACTGTGCAAACATCACAGCTACAAAACGATACGAAGAAATACTGTTACGTTCACTCATATCTCCCGTGATAACGCCGCTCAAAGCAGCATAAGGCAGGTTATTGGATGCATATAATAACAATAATAATGAATAGGTAACCGCAGCATAGATCATTTTGCCCTGATAAGAAAAATGAGGGGTACTGAAGGCTAACAGTGCAGCAATACCAAGCGGCACAGCGGTAAATAAAATCCATGGGCGGAATTTTCCCCATCGCGAGCTTGTACGGTCTGCCAGGGCTCCGATAAGCGGGTTAAAGCCAAATCCGGCAATTAAACCTACGGTAAGGGTGATGACAGAGGCATCCTCTGGTTTTAGTCCGTAAATATCTGTATAAAAATAGGTCAGGTAGGTAACTAAGGTCTGAAAAACAAGGTTGGCCGCCAGATCTCCTAAGCTGTACCCCACTTTCTCTATTACCGATATTTTTTGTGGCTGATTATCCATTGATTTTGATAAGGTTTTCTATGTTAAATTAATTTTTTTCTGTTGTAAAAGGTGAAGCAGGCAGCCCGCTTGTGTTTTTAAGATTGCCGTCTGGGTTGTCTGCCCAATCATAACGTACATTGACAGGATTGGTGATCTGATCATTCCAGACAATGACCTCATTATCTTTTGCTTCTGCTTTTGCCCATTGATAACGGCCGTCTTTCTGCTGTATGGCAAAACCTTTAAGGCTTCCCTGTACCAGATCATCTGTACCAGGTTTAAAGGATAAAATAATGGTATTACCTTCTGTTTTCATTGACTGATAAACGGGTCCGTCAGCTATGATTTTTTTGCCTTCTCCGATTTTCAAGGCCTGTAAAGCCAGCCTGCCACCCACTGTTTTTTTATTTAAGGGATGAATATCATTCCATTCTCCCAAATCAATGGCTACAGCAAGTCCTGTGTAAGGAATATTGAGAGAAACCCGTCTCTGCTGCTCTCTCAGTTCTGCCCAACCACTATCCAGAGGTTCATCTTTTTTCTCCATAAAATTAGCCAGCTGTACAATGAAGAACAGCATATCATTCTTGTTCCATTTTGAACGCCAAAGTGAAATCATTGTTGATAACAAATCTCCGTATTCTTTTGGCTTTCCTGTATTACTTTCCCCCTGATACCAGATAAATCCTCTGATCTTATAATTAATCAGCGGGTTAATCATAGCATTATAAAGTCCTACCGGTTTCCAGCGGATAAATGTCTGTCCGGGAGCCATTTTTTCCATTTTTGCTCCTATTTTATATTTCCACTCGCCTTTAAGGTCTGTTTTTTGTCCGTCAATTTCTAAGTAATATGGTTTATCTGCAATAAACTGTCCTTTTCCGCTGCCATTGATGACTCTTACCGTAATGACGTTCTTTCCTTCTTTTAAAACACCTTTGGGAATGTCATACCAGCGTGGCGGATATTCATAGGTTACATTTCCTACTTTAATTCCATTAATATAAGTAATATCAGCATCTTTTATTCTTCCCAGATTTAAAAATGCTGTTTTCTGGTCTGCTCCTTTAGGCAGGATAATTTCTTTACGGAACCACACCGAACCGTCAAACGGACCTTCCTGATCTTCCCATGAGCCCGGCACCATCATGGTTTTCCATCCGGAATCACTAGCGTTATCTTTTTCCCAGTGCTGATTGAAACCGATGTCACTCTGATCCAGCTCTGCATACCATGCTTTGCTTAAAGATCTTTCCTGGGATTCTGTAGACTGTATCAGATCATCATTTTTCCATTTTTCTGCTTCAGCCAGGTATTCCGGGTATTTTTTCAGTGATTTTTCATCCATCCAAGCCTGAACCGGAGAGCCTCCCAGACTGGTATTAATGATTCCTACTGGAACTTTATTTTTTTCATTCAGTTCTTTGGCAAAGAAATAAGCAACCCCAGAAAAATCAAGTATCGTCTGAGGATTTGTACTTTCCCACTTCCCTCCGTCAAGATCATTTTGCGGAGCTTTAAAATTGTATTTCTGCGGAACCGTGAAGAATCTTATATTCTGATTATTGGCATTTTTAATTTCATTTTCATACAGAGGTGTCAGCCTGCGCATCGGAAGTTCCATATTGGATTGTCCTGAAGCCACCCACACATCACCAATAAGAATATCTTTAAGGGTGATCTCATTAATTGACATGGTATACGGGCCGCCGGCTTTAAGTTTTGGAAGTGTTAGAGACCAATTGCCATTCTGATCAGCTGTAGCATTATAGGTTTTACCGATAAACTTAACCATAATTTTTTCTCCTGCATCTGCATATCCCCAGATTTTCAGATCCTGGTTTCTCTGAAGGATCATTCCGTCTGAAACCAAAGCAGGCAGCCTTACTTTTGCATCAAAACTGCAAATGGCTGCAAGAAAAAATAATAAGTATAGGGTTCTGTTTTTCATGGAAAAAATCTGTTTTTATTTTTAGTTCAGCTTTTATTGCTTTTCGTATTTTCCTTTAAGTAAACGGACTTCGATGATTTTAGCGGTCATCAATTTTTCATCTGTCAGGAATTTTACAGTAAGATTTTCTTTATTCTTTTCTGAATCAGGTATCGGAACGGCCAGATATTGTGGTGAACTTCCGGACTTTCCTTCCAGATTTTGAGTCATGATTTTTTTACCGTTGATCTCAATATTCAGCGTACGGCTGGTATTCGCATCAAAATACAGAACGTAAAGGTATGAAGCATTTTTTCCGTTATTTTTCATCTGGTAACTGAACCAGCCTTTAGCATCGCGGAAATGACGGTCTTCCATATATCCTGTGCCAGAGTCTTTGCTTTCTATAAAATGGTCTGATTCCGGCTGCTGTTCGCCCAATTGGATTTTATCTGCTGTGATCATATCCAGCTTTCTGGTTTCCGCTTCTTCTTTTGTCTTTTGCTTCAATGTATTCTCTATTTCGTTTTTGTCAGCCTGAGGCCAGTACAGAATATATCTTTCTGCATGAATACTGTAAAATGGCACAAGATCTAAACCTTTTCCAAATTTTTCAGACGGATAAAGCCCTGTAACGGCAAAGTTGAGCGGTTTATTGTTCAAAGGTGTAACATGGCTGACCACTTCGGAAGGATTTCCAAGGATAACTGGAATTTCGTTTAAAGGAATCTGCGGACCATGAGCAATATGGCCGCCTCTGCTATCGTCCGCAAGAAGTCCCTGTTGGTTTTCAGTACCGTATTTTGCGGCAAGCACTACAGGACCGTATTTAAATGCATAATAATTGGAATGGTCAGGAAGTTGTTCTGCAGATAGATGCATGGGTAAAATCATTTTCACCACATCTCCTTTCTTCCATTTTTTAGTCAGCGTAAAATAGCCATCTGAACCACGCTGTACTTTTTCCTGCTTTCCATTGATCAGAATTTTTACTTCTGAAGGAGTGGTCCAGTCCGGACATCTCAGTTTTAAATCAAATTCTGACTTTCCTGCAGCATCAAAGATCAATGTTGTTTCAGGAACTTCCGGGAAGTTATTGACCTGACGGAGAACTATTTTTTGCTGCTTCCATGTCAATGTGGAAGGGATAAACAGGTTCACATATAAATCCTTATCTGACCGGGCATAAATCATTTCTCCATATTTGGCATGATTTTCCATTCCGGATCCTACACAGCACCAGAAGCTGGTCTGAGGCTGTGAATAAACACGGTAGTGTCCGGGACGCATTGGCGTAAAGTACACAAAACCTCCCTGATCATGATTTTCTGTGGAAAGGATATGATTGTATAAAGCTTTTTCGTAATAATCGATATAATAAGATTCAGGCTGCGTTGCATAAAGCTCTTTGGTCAGCTTCAGCATATTATAGGTATTGCAGGTTTCGGGACCTTCAATACTTTTTATCATACTGCTGAAATCATTGACAGGGTTAAAATGTTCACTGACACTGTTTCCGCCAATAACTGAAGATCTTTTCCCGGTAACGTTATGCCAGAAAAAGTCAGCGGCATTACTCCAGGACTCGTTATTTTCAAGATCGGCAATATGCTTGTATCCGATTACTTTTGGAATCTGTGTATTCGCATGAAGCCCTGTAAGTTTATCTTCTCCTGCTAAAAGAGGAGTAAGGATAGCCTGATGGGAAAAGCGGTGAGCCAGCTGCAGATATTTTTTGTCATGAGTGATATCATAAACATCCGCAAAAACTTCGTTGAGTCCTCCATGTTCACTGCGCAGCATATCCTGTATCTGTTCATCAGAAAGGTCTGAAACTTCATTCATCATCCAATCTGTGAGTCTGATGAGCATTGTCTTTGCTTTTTCATTTTTGGCATACCAATATGCGTCGCGTAATCCTGAGTACAGTTTGTGAATATTATACAAAGGCACCCAGCGGTCATTCAAACCAAAGCCTGAAGCTCTTATATTTCCTAGTTTTATTTCTTTCCAGATCTTTTTTCCATCGGGAATTCCTGAAATGTATCCGTCCGAAGAGGCTTTCTGACAGCGTTCCAGCTCACTGATCATATAATCAATTCTCTGTTGTATTGCAGCATCTCCTGTAGAAGCATACATCAGGGATAATGCTGAAATATAATGCCCTCCTATATGCCCGTCCAGACCTGTATTTTCCCAGTTGGGATAATTTTCGGATTTTGGTCTTAAACCAGCTTCTTTCAGATAGGGAGCCAGCAATCTGTCCGGCTCCATCGCCATGAGATATTTCCGGTCTGCCATCATGGCTTTATTGAAAACACTCTCTGATAACTTTACAGTTTCCAAAGGAAAATAGTGAATTCTCTCCTTCACCTGCGCTGAGGTAAATGAAACAAAACACAATAAAAGAACTGAAAGTTTTGGGGTCATAGATAAATGTCAATTCAACATTTCTAAAGTAATGGAAAGAATCTATATACGAAACATTTTTTGAGTCCGGTTCATTCATTTTTTCATTTTAAACCTTTCATAAAGCCCTATAAACAGACAAAATTGCAATACCTTATCATAAAAAATAAGATAATCAATTTACAAAAAAACGAAACCGAAAAATCATACGATTCCCTATGAAAATGAATTCAGGGTATATTTTAGTGAAAATTTAAACAATATCAATGATGCCTTATCGTATTTTTAACGTTAAGCCTATTTACATG
>NZ_QNUF01000015.1 GCF_003385455.1 Chryseobacterium rhizosphaerae
TTATATATTTTTACATAATTAATATTTTAAATTATATATATTTCCTATCTTAGTGAAAAATTAGATAGATTTAATTTAATAACATGAAAACAAAAACTATTTTTTTGACCGCACTTGCTTTTTATGGAAGTTTAAGTGCTCAGGTGGGAATTAACACAACAACTCCTACTCAGACATTAGATGTAAATGGACAGGTAAGAGTAAGAGGGTTGGCAAATCCTGATAAAAAAATTGTTTCGGCAGATGCACAGGGTGTTCTAATCCTAATGTCCCCTGAAGAAATTTTTTCTCCCAAAGCTATACTCAACACTTCTACATCCCCTACTGAACAGCGGTCAACTATTTATGAAGGAAAGTGCTTCCAGCCTTCAGATAATGCCTCTTCATGTACGGTTATTGTCAATCATTACAGTTCATGTGCCGGTTTTACCAATGCTGTGGATACCCAAATCGTAGTTGGACAGGGCATTAATACAGGAAACGGACAGTTCTTAGGAACCTGGTCAGCCCGATTTATCGACAATAAAGGGTTTGCCGGCACAGCACCTGTAGCCAATCAGATCCCTCCCGATTATCCAAGAATCTCCTATCCTAGTGCCAACATGGCCAATTATCTGGGAAGCGGATCATTCTCCGGACAATGTAATACCGACCTGGTAACTACCATTAATCAGACTACCGGGGATATCAAAATAGAATCTGTAAAACGAAGCATGTTTGCACACCTTGTCTACCTTATTTCGGTAGCCCGTTCAAAAAGTCTATAATATATATAATTGATTTCAATGAAGAGCCGCAATATTTTATTGGGGCTCTTTTTTTAGAAAAAACAGGGTAAAGAAGCAGTCAAAGTGGTTATGAAGGCCGTTAGATGTTTTATGTTCAGCAGTGTAATTCATTGATAAGCCGTTTTTGTTGTCCATCAATTATAATCAAACTTCAATCTCCTTTTGTACATTTGCTTAATAATACAGGTATACTCCACTCTACTTGACCGGATTTTAAATATAAACCAGCAGCTATCCCCATGACCACCAGAAAAGAAAATTCAACAAATAATCACAATGAAATGTATTGGAAAAGTAATTGTGGACTGTCTGTTACTTTAGCCATGATAGGGGGAAGATGGAAAATTAATATCCTTACCTATCTGCTGAACTACCCAAAGCTTCGGTATTCTGAACTTAAAGAAAAGCTTATTGGTATTTCCGAGCGGGTACTCAGTGCGAAGTTAAAAGAGCTTGAAAATGATGCGCTGATAGAAAAGATTGAATATGAAGGTTTCCCTCCTAAGGTAGAATACATTCTGACAGAAAAAGGAAAGTCTTTGAAAGAAATCCTTGACTTGATGGACCGCTGGGGAGATCAGGTCATCGAAAAACAAGATGAATAAGCCTGTGAATTATAAACCACGAATACACGGATAAGACATTCGCACATTCGTGGCTCAAACAAAAAGGCTATCTTAATTTTGAGATGATCTTTTTATTACTACTCAGACCATAATTTTAAAGTTCTTATCGAGTACCAGCAAGACAACTGAAATAATACACATCAGTAAAGAATTATAATAATGATTGTATTCATTGTGAGCCATGTGAGCTGTGAAAGCTCCTATTGCAAAGGGAAATAAATACAGCGCTGCTATATTTCTAAACTGAGGTTTAAACAGGCCTACCACCAACAACACAACTCCCAGTAATTCCAACGCTCCTATAAGAATGGTCGAAGGGGTATTGAACCCTAAAGACTTCATACTTTGCATCATGGAGGTCTTCTGAAAGACTTTATACAAAGAAGCATACCCAAAAACATACAGATAATAGGCATAGCCCACCCAATAAATAACGGTTTTAATAATTTCCATTTCTTTTTTTTACAAATTTCATAAAAAGAAATATTTTTCCTGTTTACTTACTAAATTGTAGGGAAAGGGAAATTTTGAGGAAAAATGCTGATCTTTATATAAGATCTATAAAAGTTAGACTGCCAGAGCATGAAAATCAAAGTCGGGGTATTATATTATTGAAAAAAATTGGAATCATTTACATGAAATTGGCTATCTGTGTCAGCATTTTAAAATTGAGCACCTGTATTTTCCGGCCTTCCATTAAGATAAGCTGATCTTTTTTAAAATCATGAAGTATGCGGGCCAATGTTTCATTTGCCGTACCAGCCATATTGGCTAAGTCTGCACGGGACAGGGTAATGAATACAGGGTCCTCTGTTCCGCTCCCTGTATATTTATTATGCAAAATAAGGAGGCTGAGTGCTACCCTTTCTCTGACCGTACGTTGTGACAATACCGTCATCAAGTTTGCCATCACACTGAACTCATGGCTTAGGCTTCTTAAAAGCAATCTTGAAAATACTACGGAAGTATCAAGTAACTTGAGAAAGTCTTCTTTTGAAATAAATGAGATGATCGAATTCTCAAGAGCCTGTGTGGTATCTCCATAGCATTCATTGCTCAAAATAGCTGAATACCCGAAAAACTCCCCTGAATTGTAAATATAAATGATCTGCTCCCTCCCCTCATTATCTACTTTATACTTTTTTACTTTTCCTGCTTTTAAATAAAAAATACCACTGGGTATAGTTCCATCAGTAAATATCGCATCATTTTTGCGATAATTCCTATTCTGCATCACGCCCTGAAGCAGTTCTTTATCACTGTCCGGCAGTTCGTCAAAAAGGTATTGATTATTAAAGATAAATTTTGAAATCATAGGTTACAACAAAATTACGCAATTTTCAGCTATACAATTTGACTTAAATCAAATTTTATAACGATCTAGATCATCGTAAGTCTCAGCTAAACGATCTACTTTTACACAAGCAATTAAATTGACTTTAACATATCCTACTAAGAGCACAAATAAAGTCTTTTGCAGGCTATGAAATTTAGACAGAGGGCCAGTCCTGCTGAATACATCAATTAAATAAAGAATTATAAAAAAATGAAGATTCCTGAAAACCTCTTGTATACGGAGGACCATGAATGGGTAAGATTAGAAAATAATACAGCCTATATTGGAATTACCGATTTTGCACAACATGAATTAGGTGATATTGTTTATATTGAAATCGAGACCCTGGGGGAAAATTTAAAACAGCATGAGGTATTTGGAAGTGTGGAAGCCGTAAAAACCGTATCAGACCTTTTCCTGCCTGTTCCCGGAGAAATACTGGAGATTAATCCCAAACTGGAAACCAACCCGGAACTTGTGAATACGGATCCCTATGGAGAAGGCTGGATGATCAAAATCAGAATCGAAAATATTTTTGATACAGAAGGGTTATTAAGAGCCAAGTCTTATGCCTCCTTGATTGGTCAATAATGGAAAACCTGATCACAAAGAAATAGCATTCATAAAAAATAGATTTGATTCCTATGCTTATTCCTAAAAATCTTTATTATACTGAAAATCACTTATGGCTTAGAAAAATAGGATTGTATGATTTTTGCATAGGCATTACCGATTTTGCCCAAAAGGAAATAGGTGAGATCAATCTCATTGAATTCAATCTGGAGGAAAATACCATAGAAGAAAAAAAAACATGGGGCTTTGTTTATGGAACTCACAAAACGTTCCCCCTTATTTTACCCAATGAATTTACCATTACAGATGTCAATATCATGCTGAACGAAAATCCTTCACATATCAATATAGCTCCTTATAGCTATTGGTTTTTAAGTATTTCAGCCGATATTTGCACCAGTGAGTTTTTGACTAATAAAGAATATATTCAACTTATCAAATGATTTTTAATGATCTCAAATTAAATCTTGATGTTAAAGACAGCACTTTTAATGAACTTTACCCTAGTCATATAAAAGAGCTGGCAAGCCGTCATTGGACCCCCATTGCTGTTGCCAGACTGGCCGCCGAATATCTCGCTCAGAAGCCTGATACTAAAATATTGGATATTGGTGCCGGTGTCGGAAAGTTTTGCCTGGTGGGAGCAGCCTCTACCAAAGGGATGTTTTTCGGTGTCGAACAAAGAGCTTCCCTCACGAAGATCTCAAAAAAAATAGCTTCCCGTAATAAAATCAATAACGTAGAGTTTATCCATGCCAATATCAATGAAATTTCCTTTTTGGATTATGATGCCTTCTACTTTTTTAATTCTTTTTATGAAAACATAGATACCACATGTTTAATCGACAATACGGTAATGCCGGAGAAAGATCTATATTATGCTTATTCCGACTATGTAAAAGAACAACTTGATAAAACTCCTGTAGGAACCCGCCTGGTTACGTATTGGAGTAAATGGGATGAGATTCCTAGCAGTTTTGATATCGTTGGTACCGACTGTAATGGATTACTGAACTTCTGGAAGAAAACAGTATAATCAATTCCGAAATGAATGGTGCCTGTCTAATGACAGCAGGTTACCCCAATTCAGAAAGCAGATAGATCACTAAGATTCTATAGACCTTCTGATTACACAACTGACAAATCAGCAATTAAGGCAGTATTGCCCATGATATGCGGTCTGGATATTATATATTTTTTTGGGAGTATTACTACAATCTTTTTTGTAGTAATACTTTTTTCTTAGAGAAATGAGCTTAAATATAATGATGCTTCTTTCCAAAATTGAAGGCTTTTATTTTTAAATAATACAGAACAGATGTTTCGGCATAAAGGGAAAAGAAGAACCTATTTCCATAATTTAAAACTTGCATCAGCTCTTTCTTTTGTAGCGGGTACAGTAAATATTGTAGGGGTATTATCTGTAAAGATCCTCACTACCAATATAACGGGACACTTTGCTTTTTTTTCCGAGGAAATATTATTTAAGAAACACCTCCCGGCTTTTATATATCTGCTTTTCATATTCTTTTTCCTAATGGGCTCTTTTATCTCCAGCTTTATTGTTGAATTTTTATCAGCTCATAATAAAAAGCGCCCGCATCTGGTTCCTATTCTCATAGAAACCGGACTTCTCACCTTTGTAGGATTATCGGGTTTTAAAGAAATGAAGCTTATCAGTTCACAGGATAGTATTGCTTACATACTTCTTTTTGCAATGGGAATCCAAAACTCTTTGGTTACCAGAGTATCTCTGTCGGTAGTGCGAACAACTCATCTTACAGGTTTATTTACCGATCTGGGAATTGACCTATCACAATTGTTTTTTAAGAACGTAGGTGCAAGACATCGGCAGATTAAAAGAAGCATTTTTTTGAAACTTGCCATTATCCTATGCTTTTTCTGTGGATGCATTATAGGCGGATTATTATACAAAGTATTCTATATAAAGACTTTATTATTTACCTCCGGATTTCTTCTTTTTATAGTCTGGAGTGACAGTATTTTATACCGTTATTATTATCTGAAAAGAAAATTAAGATAAGTCGTATGATAAACTTCCGGTGGTAACAAAACCAGCAAGTTCCTGAATGATTTGTATACTCCCAACTCTCTAAGTCTTTGTTAAGTTTGTGTATCAAATGTAATGTATGTAATGACTGGGCAGCTGTTACAAAATGTTCACAGTCCTTAAAATTGAGTAGCAGCTGCTTCAGTTTTTATCAATCTATTAACAGGCAAAAACCCTAACTTCTAAATAAATAATTTAAAAGTTATAGACTTCTGTAGTAGGGAATACAATATATCTATGAATTACAAAAAACTTCTTTTTCGCACTTATGTAGATACACACATTGTCGTCCTTTAATCTCTCCTTTTAGAAATTAACCGCCCCTGTTGTATGATCAAACCTATTAAATCCTAATAAAAATCAGGTTTTCCGGGTAAAATAACGCTTTCCCAATGTTTGGAATTATACAAATAAAGCTATATTTGCAGTTCATTTATTTTTAATAAGACTAAATAACAATAAAAATGCAGCAGACCGGTAAAAAGAAGTCAAAGGGAACCTTCAAAAAATATATTCTGAAAGCTCATCTGTGGCTTGGCCTGCTTTCCGGCATTATTGTGCTGATTGTTTCTCTTTCAGGGGCTTTTTTTGTTTTCAATGAAGATATTACGGCTGCATTGCGTAAGGAACATACTTTCCATGGGGAAAAAGATATTCAGCATAAGAAGCCTATCCCTATCCGAGAGCTAAAAGACCTGGTCAATGCCCAGTTGAAAAATGAGATCGTAAAAACAGAGGAGGTTACCATTCCTATAGACCCTGCCCGCTCCTACCAATTCAGTCTTCTTAAAGTTAACCGGGATGGCTGGAACCACTTCAATACTTTTATTATCTATAAAAACGTTTATGTAAACCAATATACCGGAAAAGTCCTTGAGATATACGATGTAAAAAACAATCCTTTCTTTATCTGCATGATCCTGCACCGTTCACTCCTGCTGAGCAATAAAGTTGGAGGTACTATTGTGGGGGTCTCCACGATTATCTTTGTGATCATGCTGATTACCGGGATTATCTTGTGGTGGCCGAAGAATAAAAAGATGAGCAAACAGCGCCTATGGTTCCGTTGGGAAAAGGTAAAAGGCTGGCGACGCAAAAACTATGATGTACACAACATCCTTGGCTTTTATTCTTCCTTTCTGGCCATTGTTGTAGCCATTACCGGGATTATGTATTCGTTCCGTATTACCCAACTGTGGTTATATGCATTACTGAACGGCTTTTCCTCTGCAACTCCGGATTACAGCCAGTACAAAACTACCGCTCCGGAATCTGTGGAAACTACAACAACGATAGACCGCATCATAGAACAGGTAAAAACCCATTACCCGAAAGCCTATTCCTTTGGAATTGATCTGGAAGATCATGCTGAGGCAGATCACCAACACGATAACCTAAGCATCTGGATCAAGGAAAAAGAATTCACCTATGCCGAATCTTCCATGATGATCTTCGATGAACATTCGGGGAAGATTCTCTTTAGCCGTCCTCACGAAGACAAACCTATGGCTGAAAGGGCTACAGATGCTACCTATGACTTGCATGTGGGAGCCTTCTTCGGAATGCCCGGCAAAATACTGGCTTTTATCATGAGTCTATTCTGCGCCTCATTGCCGGTAACTGGATTTATGATCTGGTGGGGCCGAAGAAATAAAAAGAAAACAACAACCTAAATCCATTATCATGAAGAAACACTATATATGGCTACCTTTAATGGCGAGCCTGAATGCCTACGGACAAACGGAAAGCCAAAACGACTCTTTGCAGACAGAAAAAACTTCAGAAATTAGCGGTATCGTTATCAAAGGAAACAAAGCAGTCTTTCAGCAGAAAGCCGATAAGATGATTTTTAATGTAGAAAATAGTGTCCTATCCGATGGAACTACTGTATTGGAATTGTTGGGTAAAACACCAGGTGTAGTGGTTTCGCAGGAAGGCGAATTATCATTACGCGGTAAGAGAGGAGTCAGTGTCATGATTAATGGTAAACTGAGCTCCCTGTCGACTAAGGAGCTTGCTAACCTGCTGCGTTCTACCAATTCTACTTTGGTTAAGAATATTGAAATTATTGCCAACCCTTCTTCCAAATATGATGCTGCAGGAAATGCAGGTATCATTAATATTGTCCTGAAAAAGAGCTCCCTGGAAGGAATTAGCGGCACCTATTATCTGAACGGCGGAAGAGGCCGAAAAAACAGACTTAATACCGGGTTGAGCCTTAATTATACCCATAAGAAACTCTCTCTGCATGGGGACTATAGTTATACTTTTCGTGGGGAGGAAGAAAGACGGGACTTTAGCCAGGTTTTCTACGATGAGAAACAACCTCAGCAAATGACGCGGAAAACAGATCAGCATTCTATAACGAATGAGCCTTTAACCTCCAATAACTTTAAATTCGGAGCGGATTATGCTTTCAGTGACAAAACAAGTATCGGTGCTTTATTCGATGCTAAAATAGGACGATATGAAGATTTTTCGAAAGGTGAAAACAGTATATTTCAACCTGCAGACCATCTGTTTGCTCAGGTAGTCTCAGATAATAAAAGCAAAGAAAACTGGTACGATTACACCTATAATCTAAAGGGAACACACATTTTCAATGATAAAGAGTATAAGGTAGATGTAGATCTGGAATACGAAACTTCGCGTTTCACTTCCCTTCAGAATCAGTTTTCAGAGGCACTGGTAAATGAGGGAACAGAGCAGTTTAACAACAGAAGAGGCAATATCGCTTCCCGCCTGAAAGTCTTCAATGCTAAGGTAGACTTTACCCTCCCTTTTAGTGAAAGACACAGTCTGGAAACAGGACTAAAATCCACTATAAAGTCTAATAATAACCCTTCAGAGTATTTTATACAGCAAGGTGAAGAATGGATACATGATGATCAAGCAAGTAACGAATATGTTTACAAAGAGCAGATCCACGCATTGTATGCCAATTATAAGCTCAATCTGACGAAGTGGACTTTCCAACTGGGATTGAGAACGGAAATGACCGACACGGATATCAACCAGAAAACATCCCAGGAACAGCGAAAAAGAAATTATACGAACCTGTTCCCAAGTGCATCCATCAAATACCAGGTCAATGATCAGCATGGACTCTATGCTTCGTACAGTAAAAGGATTAACAGGCCGAGCCACTTTGACCTCAATCCGTTCCGTTTTTATGATGATCCGTTCAACTATTGGCAAGGAAATCCAAACCTGAATCCTGAGTTTACACACGCCACAGAATTGGGGTATACCTGGGGGAAATACATTATAGCATCAGCTTACTTCAGTGTCACAAACGACGTAATGACGGAAGTATACAACTACCAGCCGGATACAGGAATCCTGGTGAAAACTCAGGACAATCTGAACAAGTCTTATGTCTATGGTGCCAATTTAACGGCTACGACAAAACTTTTCAACTTTTGGTCACTTACCTCCATGCTTAATGTATTCAATACTGAGTACAAAGGTAATTATCAGAATTACGCGGTAAACAGTTCACAACTTGCTTTTACGCTCAATGCTCAAAACAGTTTCAGCATTGCAAAAGGTATAAAAGCAGAGGCTAACGCCCAATATTTCTCGAAATCAAATATTGGTTTGTTTATCCGCGATGCTTACTTTGACCTGACATTGGGAGTTTCAAAAACATTATGGAAGGATAAAGCAACATTAAAACTAGCAGTGACAGACTTATTAAAAACCAATAATTACCGTGTAACAGGAGATAACTTCAGCTCTACTATCCGACAGAAATACAATCTGGACAGCCGAGTGGTAACCCTGTCATTCAATTACAAGCTTTAGAACATAAAGCCTTGTCAAGGTTAGTAACCTTGACAAGGCTTGGCTCTTAGTAGTATCAAAGAGTTTACATTACTTGTCGTTATTCTAACCGAGCTGTGGTGGTTTAAACAGAAACAAAAAAAGCTGTTGTCAATAATTTTGAGAACAGCTTTTTAGTCAAATCAATAGGCTATATTTTCCACGAAATTGATAGGCTATGATCAGTCATAAAACTTATCGAAACGGGCAAATCCAGAAATCTTATCCGGAAGCTTCATTCCCTTACTTATTTTGTCAGTTTGCAGATCATAGATCCATACATAGTTCCCCCCTTTATTGGCATTGACAGCAATGTATAACTTTTTATTCCGAACAAACATCCCCTGTTCATATGGTTCATCTCCCGGCAGTTCATCCAATACCCGCACTACTTGTTTGGTTTCGATATCTATAATAGCATAGCGGCCATTATAGGCATTCCCTAATGTCGGATCACGGTAGAGAACCACCATCTTATTATCCCCCATATACTCGATCACTGTTTCCAGAGATTTACCTCCTACCAGATCGGTAAGATTAATCTGATACCCTGGATCTGGCGAAGTTGCCCCTTTAAGAGCCCTGAAAAGGTAAATTTTATTTGATCCGGCTCCTACACGTGGAAAGCAGGTATAGTAAAAGGCTTCATTATCCTTGGTAAAAGTAGTTTTGAAATAAGGCGATCCATTAGCCACACCAGAGCTTCGGCTGTCAGTTACCGAATTGATTACTTTGAAGTTTTTATAATCGATTACCGCAAAATTGTAATAATCCGGAGTGATCCATTTACCATTGCGGAAGCTATACTGCAAATAGATATGTCCATCTATATAAGTCATAGCTCCCAGCGAATAGAAATTATAAGCCGTTGGGAAAGGCTGAAATCCTTCAATCTCACCCTGACGGATAATACTAAGGTCTGAAGTATTGAAAACAGTATAACGTATATGCTGACCATCGCCTGTTTCTCCTACAATAACCAACGTATTAGCATCTATCCATACATAGCTGGATATATCACTGATATAGGTAAAAGGAACTTCTTTTACAGTCGTCAGCCGATCCTGAGTATATTTAAATTTTTTGAAGATTCCCTGATCTGTTTTATAGTTATAGATAAACCCGTTTTTAACAATATAAGAATAGGTTCCTTTGGAGTTGATCTCGTCTCCTTCTTTGGTAATATCCATTTCGCCATTGGTAAGGTCGTTGGTAGCCGTCATATAATGTACGGTATTGGGCCAGCTTCCTAATGCGGAAAGCAGAAAATATTGATAATCTTTTTCACCACTTTCGGAGCCTCCGGAGCCTGGTTCGCGTTCACAACTAATGATGGATAAACATGCGAGCAGTAAAAATATACTGTTTTTAAAATATTGTGTCATGGTTTTTTACTTAAGTAGATATCTGAATTTTATGTAGAAAGCACGTCCCTGCTTCTGAAGTTTGAAATTGTCATAAGCCAGCGCATCACTAAGGTTGGTTACATCGAAGGCCAAATTATACCTTCCGTTCTTCATGGAGTAACTGATCCCTATATTGTGCAAAGTTTGTCTGGGGATCACCGGAATATTTTGTGGATTCCCATAGGATTTCCAGTTTTTGTAAAACCACTCGGTCATCTGTAGTCCGTAGTAAAGCTCTACACGGCTGTCTCTCTGCAACCAGTCGTCCTTACCAATGCTTACATTCATATTTCCAAATAACCAGGGCTGGTTGGGAACATCTTTTTTGTAAGTTGCTGAAACTACATCTTCACTGTTGTTGGCAAATTTTGTATTGTCATAAGCTTTATTATAGCTCACGTTCATCAGCACATTCAGGAGTCTTTTGTATTGGTAACTCACCTCTCCTTCCAGTCCTCGGGTAAAGATATTGGAAAGGTTTTCATATTTGAAAGTACTGTTGTACAAATTAGGAACCGTGTAGATAAAATCCTTTGTATCCCGTATGTATCCGGCACCTTCAATACGGAAGGCATGTTGCCCCCAATGATGATTATAATACAAACCAACGTTTACATTATTACTGGTTTCAGGCTTCAGATTCATGTTACTGGTTACAGCAACCCCATCTCCGAAGATTTCCTGTGGCTCTACCAAACGGTAAGAACGTTCAAATGATCCTTTTATCCCCAGTTCTCTCGTAATCCTTACAGTGGTTGCAAAACCGTACCCCCAGTTGCTAAAATTATCTTTTGCCGGATAATCAGTTCTGGTTACCGGATCGAAAACCATTTTCTGCAGTCCTACACTGTAATATTTACCAAAGAAAATATTCGTCCAGTGCTTATTGAAAAAATCCTGTTGATAAGCCATAGACAAAATCTGCTTGGTCATCTTCGCCGGAGGTACATCTTCTTTCCTTTCTTCAAGCTGATTGAATGTGGTATTCTTAAGATAATCGAGTACATAATTGAAGATAAGCTTATGATGCTCAGTTATTCTGTAAGTAGCCCCTACCTGTGAATAAAGGCGGTCTTCATGCTGCATTATTATACTTCTTCCCCCTTTTTCACTGGTAGCAGAAGGCTCGAAACTACCATCCCAGCTATATTTACGCATAAGGGTATCGGTTGCTTTCTGGACACTTTTAGAAAAACCGGCATACACATTCACATCCAGACGGTCATTGAAGAGGTTGGCTTTCTTATACTTCATAAAGTAATTATAAGCTTCTCCGTTTTGCTTTACCCCACCATATACTACTTCCTGGTTAGAGCCCGTCTGTATCTGTTTATCGAAAAGTGATTGTGACATTCCTACAAAGAAAGAATCTGCCCAGCTTTTGTTTTCAACTCCCACTTCAGCCATCCCAAAAACAGATTGATATCTGTCGTTGAAGCGTTTTAGATTTCTAAACTCATATTCATTTTTGGCAGCATTCCAGATTTTCATATCCTTCATCAGATAGTTGTTATCCGAGTGGTTATAAAAACTGTTGATGCGCAGGATAACCCCCGTTTTATCATCTTTAAACTGTCCGTTCAGATTGATACGCTGTGTATTAAAAGATCCTACACTTATACCGGCATCCAGATAATTCCTGCTACTTCCGGGAGTAATAATATTAACTGCTCCACCCATTGCATCAGTACTCAGATGAATAGGAACCACGCCTTTATAAATCTCTACACGATCTGCCATGTTGACTGGCAGTGTACTCAGATCTACCCCTTTTCCAAGCATTTCCAAAGGAACACCGTCTATAAAGAACTTCACGGCTTTACCGGACATTCCGTTGATAGAGAAGTTATAGTCGGAACCTATACCACCCTGCTGGCGAACTTTAATCCCTGTGGTTCTGTTCAGAACCTGATTAAGATCGGCTGTGGTATTGGCCAATTTAGCCACATCTATAGCATTCACAGTAAAAGCACCGTCCTGCAGTGCTTTCACTTTACCTTTTCCGTGTACTATGACCTCTTCTACAGCCGCCTGGTCCGCAACCAGCTGAATACTGACCGGAGATATTTCGCCGCTGAAGTTCATTTTCCTTCTGAGCTTTTTGTACCCATCCAGACTGAAGATCAATACAGCTTCTCCTTTTTTGTAGCTCATCCTGAAATTTCCGTTTTGATCGGTTTGTGTTTTAATTTTTGTGTTTTCAACAAAAATGTTCACACCGCTTAGCCCCTGTTTTGTGTGATCCTGTACAACTCCCTGAACTGAAAAACCAGTATCCTGTGCCCGGATAAGAGAAATTGAAAGAATAAAAATGAGAAAGATAAAAATACGCTGATATAATTTCATTATTTATAATTATTATAAACAGCAAAATTAAAGGTTCCCTATGGATTCCCAAAGGAAAAGACTTATTTATTTTTAATTATTCTAATTAGTATTAACAAACAATATTAAGCAAAAACTGTAAATAGCTTAGACTCAAACACAACCATTAAGAAACAAGAGTATGGAGTGTTGTCCATATGAAATAAGTCATCTCCATAACAAAACCGAATTCTATCAGTTGACCCATTTTTTATAGGATTTTGATAAAAAAACAAGGATAAATTAGTTTCTTACCCTTAGATTAATGCTGGTTTTTTAGAAATGACATTACCTGATTGCGTCCTACTTTGCTAAGATGTTAATTTTTGTCAGCTGCTATATCTATAGACCATTATTATCATTTATATTGACCTGAAATATTGATTATAGGAGGCTATGAAAATAGAAATCAGAAAACTAAATAATTTTCCACACTCATAAGGTAATTGAGTAGCTTAAAAAATAGAATTATGCTAACAGGAAAAGCAAAAACAGACTTCGAAAAATGGATGAAAGACGAGATAATATTTCATCCGGGTACTGGCTTTAATAGCCTTGCTGATAAATTCCAGGCTACCTTAATAATTGAATGGCTGGATTCGGTATTCATTGTACTGACAATCAACAACACCTACTATGATGGTTTTCATTTTTACTGGGAAATTAATATGGCTAAACCTCTAAGAAGTGACCAAGGTTTTGAAACAAGACAATTAGCCACTATTTCAGCAATTGAAAAAGCAAACGAAATATACAATTCTAAATCATGAGCAACTTTGATTTCTACCATTTCCTAGCAGAAAACAGATATCAAAAAGAGACTATACGGGAAGCAAACGGACAGATATTCTGCACCAACTACCAGAAAGAACTTGAAGAGAATACATGGAACTCTCTAACGGTACACAAGGACAAAACGATCACCGGCACATCTCCGAAAAATGGATTAGTATTTAAGTAGATTCATCAATCTACTACGAAAGAGAAAGCAGATCATCTTTTAAAGCCAATTGAAGATTTTTAACTTCATATAACTTAAATTTTAATTGTGGGATCTGCAGTTGGTTTATTGGAGATGAACTTAAAGAAGGTACATTTTCTAAGGAACAGCTAGAACTTGCTTAAATATCAAAGCCCCAATTAAGGGGCTGTTTTTTCTATATTTTTATTGCGGATACTAGCTTTCCATTCCTCATAATCCGTACTTTCCCATTTACTGTGCAATTCATCTATCACAAATTCAATCACTGAAAGACAAACTTCATTACAATGTAAAAAATAGTTATAATCACATACAATTTTATCATTATCCTTAGCACGAGATAACGTCTTAGCTTTCTTCAAATATATTTCATTTACAATACCCTCATTGTGCACAAATAGATCTCTAGTTGCTTTCAATTCTATATAATTATTGTATTCTGGGCATTTTGATAATTCAACTCCTGTTAGCTCTTTAAATTCTTTCGCGAAATCTTCAGGGGTTTTATATGTTAAATCATTTATTATTCTTTTAAAAAGATAACTTTTTAATTCCTCGATTGTATCAGTTTCGAGAATTATTCCTGCGTCAATTTTGATTTTACTTCCAATTTTCGAAGGATACTTTTGTAAAATCTCATGTAGAACTTGTACGAAAGCTTGTTCAACTAAGCTAACTAGTTTATATAGACCATCTATTGGTAACTGGTCCATACATAATGTCTTTAATCTTTGTCCAAGAAAAACTTTATCATAGGAATATTCTCCCAACATCACTTCACCACTTTCTTTATGTATACCAATTGGTGTTTTAATTTTCAGCAAATCTCCTTCTTTAATTTCAATATTTTGATAGTAAAAATTAAGGGAAGCTTCTGAAAGTGTAATTCTTTCGCCAATATCAAATAATAAATGCTTGTATTCTCTTACTGTCTTAAATAATTTATTCCCGAAACTCATAGTTATTTAGTTTTATGACAAATATAATAAAAAGCCCTCTCAAAGAGAAGGCTGTAAACTATAATAATGTTTTAAGATTAATGTTCCCAATCTATTTCTAATCTAACAATCCTTGTTGGTATAAATTCTAAATTTTCAGTAGATCTAATATTAAGATGACGGTAGTTAGCTCCCGTTCCTTTTGAAATAGCTTGAGTATTTATGTTGTAAATATCCGGTTTGCTAATTTTCAAATTCTCAAAAGGGTTAACTATATTTTTTGTCATTTCACTTAATTCCTTTCCTAGCTTACCCATTTCTGCTGCTACTTCCATAATTTTCTCCATTTCAGGTTTTGTCATTAATACATTTATTTCCTGCTTCATAACCTATATGCCATTTGTTTAGATGGTCTTATCTCTAATATGGTGAAATTATTTTAGTTAGACAATAGTTACACTGTATTTTTTGTAATTTCTTTTGCCGGAATTTGCATTTCTTTCTTAATCTCCTCTTTTTATCCACGTCCTTTATTTCTGCTTTTTCAATTGTGGTTTTCTGGCTAAATAATGGCTAATGTCCGTTTACTAACATAAACATTTCAAAGAACTCCGCTTCTTTGTTGAACAGTTTTTAGAATTCTTTTATCTATTATTGTGACACCGCATTCTCCTTTTTAATTACCTCATATTGATGTAATATTCGATTAAAATTACAGTTCAAGCCGTCCCATTTTAGCAGTAGACAAAAGGGTTATTCACAAAGGATATCAATTGACATTGAAAAAGATCCTGTATTTTTTATTTTGCACCTCTTTTGAGAAGATCCCACGGATGTATTCACTCAATTAATCAGAATTTATGTGATTATAAAAGCTTGTCATTACTATAAAGCAATGAAATGATTATACATCTGTAATTACAATCCGATCAGGGGTTCCAGTACTTAATAATGCAGGATTTGATGCATCAACAAGATATAAAATTTCTGTAAAGGTTCTGCCTTTTGGTGGTGTACAAGTTGATAAATCGCAGTTTTCGAAACTTACAAAATCTCCGAAATTAGAATTGGAAAAATCACACTTATATAAACATGCTTTGGAATCTGGATTAGAATCGTAGATACCGTTAAATGTAACATCCTTGAATTTACCCTCAAAAATGCAATCACGAAATTTACTGCCATTGAAATTGACAGTGGTAAATTTTGCTTTTATAAATTTACAATCTATAAACTGTGTAAAATTAAAGTCTTTACTTTTATATTCACAGTTTTCAAAAATGCAATTTTTATAAACTCCCTTATGACTACCAAAAGTTGTTTGTGATAAATTAACGTTTTTAAAAACACAATTTTCGAAATTTGATTCATAAAAAATTCTAGAACCTTTTAAAACTGAGGATTCAAATAAGCAGTTTTCAAAATTAGTATTTTCAAATATAGACATATTGAAATTTGTTTTTGTGAAATCATAATCCACAAAGTTTTGATTTGAAAATTTTGTTTTTAGCTCTAAAGTCTTATTTATATAATCTGTTTTCATAGTATTCAAATAATACTGAGGTGTCAATTTTATCTACAGATGTATCTCTAAAAGCCGCTCTGGTTTTAAATCTTTTACTTCAATTGCAAACTCACCAGCTGTACATTTATAACGGGTAGACTTCATCTTATTATCAATGGTTTATTGATATTTACAAGATCAATTTTTCCAAATTTCGCTTTATACTAAATGTCCTTTTTCACCCAATAAATCTCTAATTTGAAGAGCTCTATTCACCATTTCTTCATTCTCAGAAAAATCAATTTTAGCATCTAAATAAAACAATGTACCATTCAAAAAATGTTCTTTTATTGTCGAAGAAGGCAAAGTATTAAATAGATCTTTGCTTGAAAAATAATTAATTAATCCAATCCAATAGCTGAATTCTGATTTTCGTACTCTTCTTCGAAAATCTTCAGTAATAACAACTCCATATATTGGAGTTTCGAAAAATTCAAGACATAATTTAAACAACTTACTGACGAAATGTAAATCCCCAAATTCACTTAATTCAGCAGTAGGAAGTTCGATAAAAAAATTCCCAACCTCTTTTTCATTACTGCCACAAGTGATATTGACTGTGACCCTTCCATCATCAACCTTTTCAATATTTGAATAACTATTACCGTAATGTGAACGAGAATAAGAATCTAGATGCATGGTTTTATCAGCCTCATCTCTGTTTATATATGCTAATTCCGGGTCTGCAATTTGAGAAAATACGATCTCCTCAAAATTACTCTTATCTTTATTGAAAATACTTTTTGATGTTGGTTCAGTTCCCCATCCAAATAAATTTTTAAAAACAGGATGAAAACTCTCCAGTTTCAAAAGTATTTCTTTACTAAAAGCAATATACTCGCGGGGTGTCATCATTTTATTTTTAAATCTGATGATAATTAATCTCTTGTTCATAATTTCATTTATATTTATTTGGGAGTCACTTTAATTGTCACTCCTTCAATACCATAATTATCTAAAATATCCATTATTTGATCCGCCTTCGCTTGGGTTGGTACATGATATTCCAATTTGAAACCTACATCATTTGCAATATCCAAATCCTTTTGAATCTCTTTTGCAACCTTGTCCTCTGCCCACTTTTGTCCATGAGGTGGCCATTTATCCCAATCCTTAGCATCAAGTAAACTTTTTGTTTCTGGATTAAATCCATCAAATTTTTTCTCACCATTAACCATTCGTTCTGTATCAACAACATATTCGGTATTATCCGGAGCACCAGTAACTTTCTTTTGATAGGCAGCCCCACTTTTTGGTGTAAATCTATTTTGCCAAGTTCCCGGACCATCATCAGCATTTCCAATTATAAAAGTAGGTTTTTTCTTCCGGCCAACTTTTACAATTTTTAAGATTCCTTGCTTCAATGCATTAGCAAATTTAGAGATTTTAGCAGATAGTAAAGCTAATCTTTCTGCACCTATTAAGGCTTTGGCTCCTGTTGTCAGTCCTTTTGCAACAAGGCCAGCGCCTTTACTGCCTGCAACAGCTTCAATTACTGCATAATAAATCTGTCCTACGCTTTCCCCTACCTCTCCGGTCTCGCCCCGTTTTACATCTTCAACCGCATTATTTACGGTATTGCCTACCCCTTCAACCAAAGCATCTTTGGTCTTCCTAAAATCCGTTCCAAAAACCTGATCCATTGCCTGCAGATTGGTATCTCCCAGTAAAGGTCCGGTGGGTCCGGAATAGGCAGCTCCTATCACGGCCATTTTACCCAATCCAACCCAGGTTTCTCCTTTCCACATATCATTTGTAAGGAAATTCCAGGTTCCCTCAAGTCCTTGTTTGAACCCTCTGCCTACTCCCTCGGTAAATTTTTTGTCATCATCACAAAATAGATCGACAATACTGCCAAAAGGACTGGTAAGTATTCCACCAATTATGTTTGAAGATATTTCCTCCGAAACAAAAGCACTTTCATTGTTATTCTCATTGGCCAGATCAGCCTCATATTTATCAAAAAATATCTTAATCTTACCTTGTCCTATAGTACATATAGCCTCAGAATCTTCCAGAAGTGGTTTTTGACTATTGGTAAATACATTTCCTGATTTTGTTTTCGTCCATTCAACACTGGCAAAAACACATGGACCCCCAATTTTTTTACAGGCTCCAAATGGAAGGATATTTACGGTAAATTTATTATCGGCGTCTGTTGCCATCATTGGGCCATACAGATTTACTTTTCTAGGGGTTGCGATGAGTTGCGAAGGCGTAGCTCCCATATCGCATACCAAAAATACTCCCTCGGGAACATATTTTTTATTTTCATCGCTCATTATGGCTAGGTTTAAAAGATAACTTGTCTTTCTTGAAGTAAACTCCATTCACTTCAAGGTACTGATCTATCTCGCCTGTTTCATATACAAGCTCTCTGGACATCGTATATTTTTCCTTTGACCAAAATGTAATATCCTCCATGTTTATACCCTCACCGTATAACATTCTAAATGCTCTAAGAAAATGTTCCTTGTCTTCGATACTCTCCACATCCAGACTTCCAACAATATGGGCGGTAATTTTATCATTATAATTTTCTACCACGCTTAATTCCTCCTTTATAGGAACCTTTATTCCAAAGTAGAACCCCTGTAGATTCCTTTTCCGAAAAAACTTTTTTGATTCCATCGGAACTTGTAACAATTGCTTGATCCGGGGAAAAAATAGTTGAGCAATTCCAGTATAAAAAATACTATTGCGAAGCTTTTCTTCGTTGTCTATGCTTTTTTCATAGTTTTCGAGCAGCTTGTCAAGATTAGGTATCGTCTTAAATTTTTCTGCAAGTATCTTCTTTTCCGAATGCCATTTTTGGGATATTTCCGATAGATTTAAAATACGTTCAACTTCATAACCTTCATTTATTGCGAGTTCCAGACTTGAGGTGATATCATTAAAATACGCCGCAAATTGAAAGATCAAACCGCTACATGACTGGTGTAGATCCTCCACCTTATAGTTGACTTTTTTCACCGGACCTATCAAGTTCTCCCGATAGTTAACCTTTGCTGAAAAGGTATTTTCTATGAAAGTGATCCCGTTTCTGGTTTGTGTTATACCAGAAACATCATAAACCGCTCCTGAGCTATTACTATTCTTTATAGTTTCTATAGTCTCCTCTATGGTTTTAACATGCAGGCTCATAGCTCATTAATATTTACGGTTCCACCTGTTGTATTGGTTGTAGCTCCCCCTCCAAGATTCGTCTCCGTAGCCCCTTTGATACTTGCTTTTGCTGCTGCACTTTCTATGGTAACATCACTGGTCAAACTCTTTACAATGATTTCTCCATTTTCGGCAGTGGATTCTACCTTTCCCTGACTAGCAATAGTAATAACCCCCTCTTTACTGATCTTGATCTGATTTCCTCCAACCAGAAAAGTAATACTGGTCTTGGCGTCAATGGTAACATTTCCTTTGCTATCAGCTTTAATGATTGATTGTGCGGGCTGCTTTTTGGTTGCTCCCACATTAATTACAGTTGTATTTCCTGCATTGGTTATATGATTAGTATTAACATTGGTTGTTGCATTTCCTGCTCCGTCAAAATGCATATTGGCGCCACCTTGATCTTTCAAATTCATAGAACCTGCTCCATTGTCATATTTCAGTTCAGCACCACTTCTACCGCTAAATGACATAATATTATTACCTGTGCCACCTCCTGCTCCAATACCGCCATGATACATCCCTCCCATAACAAATGGTCGATCTGGATGGTTATGAACAAAGTTTACGATAACCTGATCCCCTACTTCTGGAATAGACATAAATCCCCGATTCTTACCAACTTTGTCACTGCTTCCTGCATCAGGAGACATGACACGGATAAATTCTGTAGTATCCTGTCCACCCTGCCAGTCCAATTGAACCTAGACACGTCCTTGGTTCTGCGGGTCTGTGTTAGAGATAATCTTACCAAACTGTGGTTCAGCCACTGGTGTATTAAATTCTGGTCTGGGAATAAATCCGGTATCAGATGCTATGGCCTGAAATGATCCATCGTAATACCCGCGGGCATCAACTTCATGAGTCACTTCTATCAGCATTAATTTTGTAAAGTAAGATGTTTCATTACTATCTGTCTTCCGCATTTCAATATCAGCAATGCAACCCGGATACAGAAAAGGTACTGTTGTATTTCCAGAAGTGATAAATACTTCTGCTGCTTTGCTTCCAGCCGTTCCTTTTTGAGAGGCATCAATATCCATAAATGATGATGCTTTTATTGGAGCCACTCTTAGTGATGGGGTTTGAAATGTTCTCTCTGAAATTTCATAAGCGCGTTTCGCAATGTCAGAAGTATGATTAATTTTAGCATCGCCACCTTTGAATTTTTCATTCTTGCTGCTATTATAACCATAGAAAGAGGGATTGACATGCTGCGCTTTCATTTTGATTTTGACATCACTCAAATTACTGCCATAGGTAAGTTTTACCGGTTTCTCCTGTGGAGGTAACTGCCCAAAATGCAAAACCTCACCATCGTAGAAAAACTGCTCACCATAAGCTTCTGCTATTCGTGCAAGATAATTATAGTGCGTTTCTTCATATTGTGAGCTATAAGGTACATTGCCGTGGCGGGCATCAACCCTGAAATCATATTTACCTAGCCCAAGTCCCTCCTTTATAATGTCATTAGCAATTGAATTTAAACTGATCGGCTGTGCTCCTCCAAAACTTTGAATGTGTGGTGCAGCATCCAACAAGATCGTTGGACTGTACCCTGATAATACCAGATTGCCAAGACTTCCTTTTTCCTGACTGAAACCCACCTCAGTAATAACCCCGACGAAATTTCGTTCCGGTCCACTGTCTACATCTTTGTATTTAAAGACAACAGTAATTCTTTTTCCTAAAAAGTTCTGAGCCTCTTCAAGATTATGGTTTTCTGCATCACCTAAGGTATCATGGGCAAGTATAAGATCAAATTCATGATGCTTTACTGCACTCTGGGAAAGCTTAAAATGTTTGAAATACTTAATTGGTTTTCCCTCGACATGTATGTCTAGCCGTACTACTCTATTGATTCCGACAATATCACTTTCGGGTATTGCCTGAGCATTAAAAATCTTTGAGGTAGGTTGTTTTGCCCAGACTTTTTCCTGAACTATACTTGGTTGGGTTGGTACTAAGGGTTGGTTCAGGAACTGCTTTCCTGTATTTACAGAATTCTTAACCTTGGAAGCAATTTTTTTTACCTCTTGGATATTCGCCTTTTCTTGGATTTTGCTCGCAAAATCTGTCTTGACTGAATCTACTCCCGGTTTGGGAAGATTCTTTCCTTCTTGAAACATGATATGTTTTTTTTCAGTTGTGATTACTTCGATATTAACCTTTTTAAAGGTGAGACCTTTTAAATCAGAAGAACAATCAGGTAATTTGCTGGTCTCTTGCAAAAGTACATTAAGACTGGTCTGAGTTTAATACGTGAGGAATTTTATACGAGAAAACTCCTTCTTAAAAATGTAAACGAATTATTTTATCGGACTGATTTTCATATTCTTCCATAATTTTTTTTGTGATTTATTTCCCGCAATATAACACCTTAGAAATTCACGGCAAAAGGAATTACATGAAACTTTAAAAAGTGTAGTAGTTCTACGATTCAATTAATTAGATAGATAATTAGAACAGATATATTGAATCTTACTAAGCTCCACTAATTTCTAGGGTAAGAACTCGTCTATTACTTTTCAAATTACCACGATTTCGGCACAAACTTTATAAGCTTATTTGAAAATTATACGATTGCAACTATAATTAAAAACAATAACTGTTACAGTATTTCCCCTAAAGAAGTCAATCCTATTGAACCAATTCTAGTTATAAAATACAATAGCAATGGAATAAAAGGGTTTACTTAGGCCAGGTTATTACATCTAACTTTGTCTTGAATCAATTTTTATACGTAAAAGTTGTTTTTAGAGATAACTGAACAGCTGCTATAATTAAACACAGAAACCAGTAGCTGTTTCAGTTTTTTGATCGTTATCACTAAAATACTTCTGGCTACTGACATGCTGCTGTCACTAATCAGATTTAAATTTGCTTCATAATAATTTATTAAGCAATAAAAACATGAGAAACACATCATCCAGTACAACATCCAATCAAATCGAATTTCCAAAACCTACCATGATTTCAGTTAACAGTGTTGTATTAGAAGTATTTGAAGCAGGAAAACAAAATTCAGGGAAACCGATCATTCTCTGTCATGGTTTTCCGGAACATGCATTTTCCTGGCGTTATCAAATACCAGCTCTTGTCGCAGCAGGTTATCATGTCATTGTCCCAAATCAACGTGGCTATGGTAACTCATCTTGCCCAACCGAAGTAACTGATTATGATATAGAGCACCTGACTGGTGACCTTATTGCGCTGCTCGATTATTACGGATACAAGAATGCCATCTTTGTCGGTCATGACTGGGGAGCTAATGTTGTGTGGAATCTGGCACTACTGTATCCTGAACGGGTCAATAAGATAATAAACTTAGCTCTGCCTTATCAGGAGCGCGGAGAGCAACCATGGATTGAATTTATGGAAACCCTATTTGGAGAAGACTTTTATTTTGTTCATTTCAATAAGCACGTGGGAATTGCAGATGCTATAATGAATGAAAACACATCCCGGTTCCTGCATAACATATTCCGCAAAGATATACCTCCCGCTCCACCTGCTCCGGGAATGCTAATGATCAATCTTGCAAGAGCAGAAAAACCTTTTGGGAAGCCCCTAATGGAAAACAGTGAACTATCCGTATTCGTGTCTGCCTTTGAATCATCCGGGTTTACCGGAGCTATAAATTGGTACAGAAACCTTGATAGAAACTGGCACCTTATGGCGAACGTAAAGCCAATCATTCATCAGCCGACTCTGATGATATATGGAGAACAGGATACGATTCCAAAGTCTGAAAACCTGAGAAGTATCGTTCCTAATCTGGACGTTGTCAGTCTGGATTGTGGTCACTGGATTCAGCAGGAAAAACCGGAAGAAACAAACGGATCAATTTTAAAATGGTTAGCACAGCAGAATGCATAACAAAGAAATAGATACATATTGTCCGCAAAGTCAAGCAGATTGGAGACAATGGTTAGAAAAAAACCATCAATCCAGCCAATCTGTTTGGCTTGTCTGTTATACAAAAAAGTCGAATGTGCCATCATTAAGTTGGAGTGAAGCCGTTGACGAAGCTCTTTGCTTCGGTTGGATTGACAGCACAAGGAAAAAGATTAACGACATCTCGTTTATGCAGTTTTTTGCCAAACGTAAACCTAAAAGCAACTGGTCAAAAATCAACAAAGAAAAAGTTCAACAGCTTATTGACAGCAAAAGAATGACAAAACAGGGCTACGAAAGTGTTGAGATTGCGAAACAGAACGGATATTGGACAATCTTGGATGAAATAGAAGAAGTGATAATTCCGAACGACTTAGAAATGGCATTCGAAAAACACAATGGCTCGAAAGATTATTTTCTAAGTTTGAGCAAATCAACAAAAAAAATAATATTGGCCTGGATTATCCTCGTCAGAAAACAGGAAACCAGACAAAAGCGCATAGAGGAAGTTGTAGAAAGTGCAGCACTGAATCTTAAACCGAAACATTTACGATAAAAAAGGCTCAAACAGGTAACTATAAAGTTTATAAAAGTCGAACTAAAGATCCTTTGAACCCAATCATTAAAGCAAATAATATATTGATAATAAATTAATTAAATCGGATTAAATTTTGTTTTTCAAAATTTATTAATTACCACGATTTTACCACAAACTTTATGAGCTTATTTGAAAATTATACGATTGCTAACATAAAAAAATCCTGCAAAAATGAATTTCGAAGGATTAATCAGACGGGACACGTCATTTTCCATTTCATAATGACAGGGCTGTACTCAGTATGATACTAAAAAAGAATGTCACACTTCTGTGTAGTTATGATGCATTAAATTTAAATTGAGCTTAATCTTTATTAAGTTTTATATCTGCACACACAAATCTATTATGTTAGGGTAAAGAATTTTGTGTTTTTATTAGCATTGAAAATTGAACCAATTGCTTAATTTGCGAATCGAAATATTTTTTTTTTCATCATTTGTGTTTTTTATCTCCGGGCCTTCCAGAGATTTTGTGTTTTGAGGAATGACAATTCATTGGGGAGAAAAATACTGTAGCTATTTCAGTCCATGTTATGGCCATAAGATCTGATTTATTTTTTCCTGTTTTCCAGTGCAGAGTTTTACTATGAATTCAACTTTCCTAAATTGGCCCCGTATCACCTTTTATGATAAACAGCAAAGTAATAATTTTGAGTATTACTAATCTGCTAGAAAAAATATTATGGCTTATACTGAGAGAATTATTGAACAGATAAAGCAGGGTACTGTTGATATTCCTGTGAATGGGATTGACGAACTTAGGAAGCCTTTCAAGATTTCATTATCAAAATTTAAGAGGGATTTCAAACTGGAGACTGGTACTACGGCACGGGATTATCTTATTGTAAAGAAGATTGAGCTTGCCCGCCGGTTTAAAGTTGAAGATCCCTTTCTAACAATTAGCGAAGTTGTACTCAAAATCGGTTGGGATCTCAGCGAACGGCAATTTGCGAACCTGTTCAGAGAAAAGTACGGTCTGACCTTTGGGGGAAAAGCCATCTGACCGCAAGATTTTCTTGGTCTTTCAGATTGTATTTCATAAGCTATATTAACATTTGTCGTTTCTCAATAAAAAATATTAAATTGTAGCTGAAAAAACTAATATGCCCTATTATGATTAAGCACACCAAATTCTATGGTGAACAATGATATCGAGCTTCCGACGCATGATGCCATCTACAAGCTATGCCATAATCAATAGCATATCAACTTAAGTAACCAATGAATATTGTAAAACGAAACCTATATGTATTAGGCAATCCTGGTCCAGGCAAGAATTTTATCAGAAAAGTATTTGAAGAAATCATGTTCTCAAGAAATCACTACCTTGACGATAGATATGTGGGATCTGATTGGACCATAAATACACATAATAATATAAGTATTGAGGTTGAAATAAAAGATTATACGCTTTCTAATTTTGCTTCTATAAAAATAGATAGTATTGTAATTTTTGTTCCAGATTCTATAGGGAAAGAATTCTGGAAGATTTCTGAAGATGAAATTAATTTTTTAAAAATTCTGTCGGATACATGTACAGTAATTTTTGTCTATCCACCTACTGCAGAGTCTAACCTAAGGAAAGGTAAAAGCCATTTGATGAATGTATTACCGTTTATTGAGTACTTCGTTTCTCTTCCACCTAGGCCAGCTCATGATGCATTTGAATATTTAAATGAGTTCAGTACTATAATAAGGCAGATTATCATCAATTCCCATCCAGATTCTCTGTTATATGCTAAAAAATTAATAAAGGAAAACTATGAAACACAAAATCCAATACTTGATTTGGGTAATTGCGGATTGACTAGTTTAAAGAATCTCAAGGAATTGTTTCAAAATGTACATCTGGAGGAATTAATATTGAGCAATGAGTGGGGCGAATATGATGGAACACATTTGAAGCATAGAACAAGTAATAATCATTTAGAACCCAATATTTTATTTGGTTTTCCAGAGGAAATAGGCAAGCTACAAAATCTTAAGGTTCTAATTGCGGGGGGTAACTGGAACGATCCAAAAAGGAATAGATCAAATTACTTTTCAAGGTGGTATATCAATGATATAACTCCATTGTCAAAGCTAAAAAAAATTATCGCTTTAAATTTGAGTAATAATGAAATACAAACGGCTCAACCGCTAGCGGACTTAATTAATTTAAAGTATTTACATATTAATAATAACCAAATTAAATATTTTCCGGAAATTACCTGTTTTCCAAAATTAACAATCCTCTATTTAAGTAATAATAGAATAGATAATCTTGACTTTTTAGTTGGAGAATCTGTTCTTTCATTAGTTGATCTTCACTCTAACCAGATTACAGATTTAAGCCCAATAATAGAATTAATAAGTAGACTTGATATTGTTGATTCGCAGTGGGAGAATAGCACTATCAGCATAGCCAATAATCCTTTGTCAATTCCGCCAGCAGAAGTTGTTTCTAAAGGTAAAAGCAATGTGCTGGCGTATTTTACACAACTTGAAGCAGAAAAAAATATCCAGCTTAATCCCTATCTAAATTCCGATATCAAACTTATTCTGGTGGGAAATAGTAATGTTGGTAAATCTACGTTTGTCGGTTGGCTAAAAACTAACAAAGTAGATAAAAATTTGGCTACCACTCATTGGTTAGATTTTGGGATCTGGAAAACCAGCATTAAAGGGAAAGATTATACCATTAGAGTTTTTGATTTTGGTGGACAGGAATATTATCACGAAACGCATCATCTATTTTTTACTAATAGAACAGCTTATGTATTACTTTGGGATCGGTCTTCCAACGATTTTGGTAAACAAGTAGTTAATCAAAGACAAAAAGGAGGTGAAGAACAGGAAGTGGAGATTGAAACCTTTCCGCTTGAATACTGGCTAGATTCTATAAGGTATCATACAAATAAAAAAAAGATAAATCAACCAAAGAATATAGTAACAAAAATTTTAGAAGAACGTAATGACCAATTTAAAGTAACCTATATGTTAAAAAAAAAATGGATTCCTGATAGTTCCAAAGTATTAATTGATATTATAGATGATGATTCGGAAATTTTGTATGAGGAAGAGGAAAACATCTTGGTTCTGCAAAACAAAGTTGATTCTCAAAAGGAAAAATTATTTATAAATGAAGAAAGCCTAAAAGGAACTTACCCCAAAATTTATGACTTTGATCAGATCTCACTTTTTTCAAATAAAGGTCTTACGCGTTCAAAAAATACTTTATTTGATATTTTTAACAGCCTTGAAATATTAAACAGTCAGTATCTAGGAACTTGGAACTATATTAAACAGAATATTGAAAATCAAAATTTTCAAGACAGTTTTTCTGATAGCGAATTCTGTGCTTACTGCAATTCAATTATAAAAGCACTTCCAGAATTAGTTGGAAGGTCTAAAAAACAAAAAGATAAGGTATTTTTTTCATTGGAGGATGCTAAAGTCTTTGCATCGTTTTTATCTGATATTGGCCTGTGCCTTTATTATCCTGAAAACGATCAGCTAAAAGATAGGATATTTTTAAATCAAGGGAAGATACTAAATGATTTAACGAAAATCCTACTTGAGATTGACAGGAACAATGGTGAAATAAGTAAAAATGCCATTGCAAAGACTTTAGGTGAAAGTCAATCTGCTAATGCAGTAAGTGAAGTTATTAAGCTAATGCTACATTTTAAGATTCTCTTTAAACATCCGATTTCCAGTAAAAAATCTTATATCGCCCCGCTTTACCTTCCGGATGAGCCTCCTAAAAGTATAAAATTATTTGAGGAATTATTTGAAAGACCTACGTACCGCTATAAATATAAAACGTTCATCCACAAAAGTATCATTTTGGATTTCTTTCATGAATATGGCGCAAAGACATTAAGTGAGACCAGTGATGATAGTTCGTTCTACTATTGGAAGAATGGAATATTGGTGAAAAATGAAAATTGCAAGGATATTATCATGGTAAAGTTTGTTCCGTGGAACAAAGATGATCAATGTGCGCTCCTTGACGTTTTTGCGCTAAAAGGTACAGGAGAAGAATTTGTCAACGAAATTGTAAAGTATATTGATTCGATCAATACAGGAATCAGGGTGACCAAATTAGTACCGGATGAAAAAGGTGAAAAATTTGTACCATTAGAAATTATTCATGAAAATGAAGAGCATCAAAATGCAGTTTTTCACTTTGAAAATAAATATTATAAATTACAATCTTTCAGAAAATACTTAAAATCTCCGTTAAGAATGAAAAAAATATTCATATCGTACTCCAAGCAGGATCTTACATTAGTTAACAAATTCATTGAACATCTTTCGGCATTGCAAAGAGATGGTAAAGTTTCGCACTGGTATTGCAGTGCACTTGAAGCAGGCTCTGCCTGGAATGAAGAAATCCAAAAACATTTCGAAGAATCAGACATTGTCTGTTTTATGGTTAGTCCAAATTTTATGAAAACGGAGTATATTCATGAGCATGAGATTAAGAAAGCTTTTGAACGGAAAAAAGCTGATCCAGGCTTTAAAATTATACCAATCATTCTGAACTTTTGTCGCTGGACAACAACGAACAATAATTTAGGGGATTATACTGCTTTACCCTATACCGCAAAACCGATTATGGATTTCCATAACCAAGATATGGGATGGTATATTACTGAAGCATGTTTAAGGATAATGATTGACCATGATCTTGACCCTAAAGGGGATGACTTTTATCAAGGACAAGCATTGCCAACAGATGTCTTGAAGATTTATGAGAGAATTGTTGGAGGAAAAATTGATAATAATACGCTTTAAGTTCAGCCTTATAAGCATGATGAAACGGAAATAATCAAACAAGTAATTACTTTATTGAATAAACTGGGGGTTGATGTCTACGTTGATTGGCTGGACAATGGAATGCCTCAAAATACAAATTGTTCAATCGCTACAAGGATTAAAGGTAAAATAAAACAGAACGATAAGTTTATTTTGTTGGCTACTGAAGCAGCCATTGTTTCTAAATGGTGCAACTGGGAGCTTGGATACGGAGGTGCACAGAAATACTTTAAAAATATAGTGGTTATGGCAATTACAAATAGTGAAAATAATAGTTTTAGCGGATCTGAATAACTTAGCATTTATACTATAATTACTTCAGAATACCTCTTTAGTACTGGGACTTATTATGTTGAATTTAACAACACAAAAATTAAACTTGCCGATTGGCTAAAACAAAAATAAAATGGAATTTACCTCTGAACAACGGACATTTATAAACACGTTTATAACAGAAATCAATAATGGTGATGCCGCAATATTTGCAGGTGCAGGTTTTTCTGCACCTGTCGGTTTCGTTAATTGGAAAGAACTTCTAAGAGACTTGGCCTGGGAACTGAAACTGGACATTAACAAAGAACACGACCTATTATCAATTGCACAGTATCATTTTAATAAGTTTAAGCGAGGAAAGATCAACAATAAAATAAAAAACGAATTTACCTCGCTTAAAGAAGGAAGCGAAAACCATAAAATACTTGCCAGAACGGAAATTGATACTTACTGGACTACAAACTATGACCAGCTTATTGAAAAGACTTTAGAGAGCGAAGGAAAAACAGTTGAGAAAAAAATAAGAAACGAAGATTTTTCAAGCAATATCAAAAGAAAGAACGCGATCGTTTATAAGATGCATGGAGATAAGGATTCTCCTGATGAAGCAGTCCTGATAAAAGACGACTACGAGACCTATAACGATAAAAAAGAATTGTTTTCTACCGCATTGAGGGGAGATTTATTATCTAAAACTTTCTTGTTTATAGGATTTAGTTTTGACGACCCAAATCTGGATTATATCCTTAGTAGGATCAAAATCCTACTAAAAGACGATACGCCGACTCATTACTGTTTTTTTAGGGAGATATCGGAACCCGACTTTAAAGATCCCGAAAAAACAGATGCGAAAAACAATGAGGATTACCTATATGCAAAGATCAAACAAGAACTGAAGGTAGAAGATCTGCGAAGATATGGTATTCATGCTGTGATGATTAAAGAATATCATTATATTACTTCGATACTGTCGGAAATTGAAAAAAGAATTAAAAGAAGAAATATTTTTATTTCGGGATCGGCCCATGAATATTCACCATTTTCTGAGGTGGAGGCTATAAAACTGCTTCATTCATTAAGCTACAAACTTGCCGAAAAACAGTATAAGATTATTTCAGGTTATGGTCTGGGAATTGGGAGCACAATCATTAATGGAGCATTGGATTTCAAACTAAAATCTAATTATAGAAACCTTGATGACTTGTTGCTTCTTCGTCCATTTCCACAATTGCCAACTGAAACACTTAGCCTTGAAGTACTGAGAACCACTTACCGAAATGAAATGATTTCAAACTCTGGAATTGCGATTTTTGTTTTTGGGAATAAACTTGACGGAACTGATGTAATAGATGCTGACGGAATGTGGGAGGAATTTGAAATATGTTTATCTAATGGTGTCGTTCCCATCCCTGTTGGTGTTACGGGCGGGGTATCTAAAAAATTATGGGATAAAGTGACAACTGACCTAAGCACATACTATCCTGATAATGCTGAGCTTTACAAAGCAATTGAGAAACTTGGAATAGTAGGTGCATCACAAGATGATATTATCAACAATACACTAAAAGCAGTTAATATCTTGCAAAAATTATAAATATGCTGAAGAGACAAATATTCTATTGTTTTCACTATGACAATGACGTATTTAGGGTTCAACAAATAAGAAATATAGGGGGCCATAGAGGAAAACAAACCGGTAACTCCCAACGAATGGAAACATATCAAGCGGAATGGCGACAGGTTCATTAAAAGCTGGATAGAAGAAAATTTACGATACAAAAGTTGCTTGGTCGTTTTAATTGGTTCTGAAACATACAACCGTAAGTGGGTTGATATGAAATTGAAAAGGTTTGGAGTGACGGTAAGGCGATTTTGACAATCCCAAGATGACGTGGAGTACCATTACTGCTATGGTAAAGAGAGTGATAAAAAAAGATCTTGATCCTAGTAAATCTGATTTGGTTGAACGTGAACTGGAAGAGGCGTTCGAAAGACAGGTTTAAGGGTTTACTAGATAATGGTACAAGATATACTGTTAATTAGAGACTGAGCAGATATAATTTTTTAGTAAATAATGCGTCAGTAAATCATGTGAATAAATTGAAAAAAAGTTGTACGCAGAACCCGTTTAACAAAAAAATAAATAATAATAATAATAATAATAATAATAATAATAATAATAAGTTGAAAGTATTCTTACAATATAGTTGGGACAACGAGCCGCACAAGGAATGGGTTCTGGAATTGGCAAACCGATTAACTTCGGACGGTGTTGATCTGTGTTTTGACCGTTATGATTTAAAAGTCGGATCAAATCATCACCATTTTATGGAAAAAATAGAATCATGTAAAAAGGTTATTCTGATAATGTCGAGCGGTTATAAAGTAAAGGCTGATACTAGGTCAGGCGGGATAGGTTATGAATATCAGATTATGTCGAATGAAATTGCAGCAGAGTTGTCTTCAAACGAGAAATTTATTCCGGTATTGAGAGACGGTGACGCTAAGAACTCAATACCAAGAGTCTTACAGCCATTAGTTTTTCTGGATATGCGGGAGGATAAATTATTCGAGCAGCGGTACCTTGAACTTTTACACTTAGTCTATGATGAGCCGATAATAAAGAAACCTAAACTTGGTACAAAACCAATATTTGATAAAGGATCTTTATTTAGCAAAATGCCATTATTGGTGAATAGAAAGGCTTTAGCGGACTCGCTTTTAAAAGAAAATCAGCTTAGGATTTCAAAAAAGGTACATGACATCGTTGCTAACTCAATTTATAGTCTAATGATAGAAATTGAAGATGGTATAGAAATAGATCGGGAAAAGGTTCTGGATGGTTTAGAAAACATCTACGAAAAATCCCGTGATATCGCATATGATAAATCGGATTTTGTGCAGCCGAAATTCCATGATACTTTGTCTGATTTGCTTACATCCTTTGCCAATGATAGTATTAAAATAATCCTAGTAGGCAACACAAAGCAAATTTGGGCAAATATAGATAAACAAAAGGAATATAAACTGAAAACCATCATGCAAGAACTAATGGTCAATATGCAAAAACATAGTGGTGCAACTCAGGTTTTATGGAGATTTACACGTTCTGGCAATCAGGTTGATGTTTTCTACCAAGATAATGGTGTTGGAATGGAAAAGGACCAGCTATTAGGAAATGGCTTGAAAAATGTGAAAAAGCTGGTTAAGGTTCTTAACGGTGAAATTGATTTTAGTGGAGGAAAAGATAATGGATTAACAATTCACATTTCTTTCTTAGTAATCATTAATGAATAAAAATAAATATTGGCTAGTGTAGTTTAACATCATTGTTTTGTAAATCAATAAATTAGAAATTTGATTTAGCGTAACCAATCTCATATAGCATTACAAAACTTGTAGTTTGGTTCCCAGAAAATTGGCAGGTGCAAACTCCTCCTTTTCCGCAATTGCGCTTTGAAGACAATAAAAATATTGTTGCAAAATCGTAGCAAACTAAGCCTAGACTATTACACAGAAGAACGGAAAAGTTCAAATGCCAGATTAACCAAAGGTCTTTTCCCCCCTAAAAGAAATCATCAAGATAAGTGAAGCTTTATTAACCGATTATAGGGAACTGCTGGATCAAAAAGAGAATTTCAATAATCTCATTTCAATATTGGACTACTTTTCAAATTCATGATGGCAGGAAGCAATGGAAATGACCTGGAGAATAAAGGAGATCTTTTAAGATCAAGGAACTCTTCAAGAACTTTATTACGCTTTATTGAACGACCATTTATAAAATTAATCAGGTCTACTGAAGAAACAGGAATTCCTTTGTTAAAAAGTTCTGTTTTATAACTGTTGACTTTGGTTGTCAATGATTCAAGGAAAGCGTTTAATGTCTTTACGTCTTCCTTGGTTCCAATTGCTTTACCTTCTTTCTGATCCCATCTATTGATATCCCATTGCCTTCTTGTTGAAGCTTCTTTAGGTATACCATCTACGGTAAACCTTACATACACTGTACGAACTGTTTTGTTTTTTTGTACTCTTTAAAAAATAAAAGAGGCTATAACTTGCTCTAACATAATCCAACATTTTAAATGTTTCTAAAAATCGAACTAAAGATGCTTTGAACCAAGTTGATAAAGACATTTATATACTAACAATCAAATTATTATAATTAAATCGTTACCATTTTTTATTAAAATTACCACGATTTTGCCACAAACTTTGTGAGCTTATTTGAAAATTATACGATTGCTAACATAAAAAAATCCTGCAAAAATGAATTTTGCAGGATTAATCAGCTTTTAGCGTATTTTGAAGACTTCTTCAATTACACGAAGTGGAGAATACGGGATTCGAACCCGTGACCTTTTGACTGCCAGTCAAACGCGCTAGCCAACTGCGCCAATCCCCCTTTTTTGAAGCGGTACAAAAGTAAGTATTTAAATGATACCTGCAAATAATTTTTGGAATATTTTTACAAACTTATGTTTTATCCAAATTACGCTTCTGTATATGATCTACAATTCAAACCATCCATCGCATTATCATTATAATGTTAAGTAAAGGCAATGTTATTATTCATGTATTTTTATCAATGATGGATAAAAAACCTTTTATTTTTGCTATTATTACATATTTGGTAATAACTTTGTGAAAAAATTAAACAAAAGTTTGTGAAAAAATATACTTCCGTTCTTCTTCTCTTTATTTTTTCTATTATTTACACTCAACACTATAGTATACAGTTATATAATACAGACAATGGTCTTCCACAGAACAGCGTAAAAGATATTATAAAAGACAAATACGGCTTTATATGGCTGACCACTGAAAACGGAATTGTGAGGTATGATGGCATGAAATTTTTGGTTTACAAGAATCTTCCATTAAACAGTCAGCGATTTATGTACTTCTACGGGCATCCCGAAAAAGACAGCATTTATACTACAGCAGATTACGGAAGAACAGTACTTATACACCGAAAGTCCCCTAAGGTCATCAACTCATTTAAAAAAAAATCAAATTTTATATTTAAAGACCACACCAATTACTTTTTATATGGGTCCAATTACAGCTATACTACATCCCCAGGCCTGAGTCTTTATTTTCAGCTTACAGATGGTACTTATTTTATAAAAGAAAATTCCCTGAAATACATTGATACTGTTTCTCAAAAAGAAAAGAATCTAGCTATTAAAACATTCTATAAGAACGCTGCCAGAATATTTGTAATCAATTCTTCAGTATTCTTTATTGACAATCAGGCAAAAAATATCCAGAAAATAGAAAAGGGAAAAGTTGTCGATTATTATAATGAACCTTTACTGACTGATATACATAGTAAAATCTACTGGAGCAGAATTAATAATCAGGTTTTTATAGTCAACAGGAACAGCATTTACAGGTGTCTCTATGAACAAAATAAATTCAACATATCAAAACTGGCGCAGCTAGACCATATTGCAGAAAATATAATAAGTGTATATTATGACAAATCTTACCATAAACTTTATCTCGGAAGCAGCACCAATGGTCTGCAGGTGATCAGCTTTCCGGATTTTACTACACTTCAGAGACATTCATCAAAGCCAGAGTCAGTTTTTTACGCCACCCTTCCCTACACTAAATCTTCAGTCATTACGACTTTTGGAGAGAGCTATGATCATAACGGGCTCGTTGAGAATAAAAGTTTTGAAAGCATCACCCCGTTCTTCATGGCTTATGACGAGAAGAAAAATCTTATTGCCCGCAAGGCAAATGACTTGGTCATATATCAGAAGAAAACATCTTTTAAGGAAATTATTTCAAAGAAAAATTTCATTTTGATAGACTTTTTTTTTGATGCCAACAGGTATTATGCCTTGGAACTACATCAAAAAAAGGATGGAACTACCGAATACAGTGGAAACCTATTGATTTATAAAGACCTGTCTTTCAAATCTGTACAAAAAAGATTTTTTTTTAATAATGAGCCTTCTAAATTCCTGAAGTTTGATGAGGATCACATTCTGGTAGGAACTATAAAGGGATTATATAAAGTATCGTTGAAAACAAATAAAATACTCAATTTAAATCCCGGTAATGAATTATCCATCCGCAGTATTATAAAATCAAAAGACGGTAATTTCTGGATAACCACTTTAGGAAAAGGGCTCTATCTACTGAAAAATAATCGTCTGATCAAAATGCCCTATGATACCAATAACACTATTTCTTCTTCCCATACCATTTTGGAAGATTCACACGGTTTTTTCTGGATTCCTACCAACAATGGGCTTTACAAGGTTCTTGAAAGCCAGCTGCTTCAATATGTTCAGAACAGACAATTCAAAGTTAATTATTATCGGTTTTCAAAAGATTCAGGCTTTAAAACCAACGAATTCAATGGAGGTAGTAATATCTGTGGTACCAGGCTACAAAATGGGGAATTTGTACTTCCTTCTTTAGATGGCTTGGTTTTCTTCGATCCGATGAAAATAAAAAGCTATTATCCGGAAAACATTTACATAGAAAGAGCTATTATTGACAACAAAGAACAATATTTCGATAAGGTACTGAATCTAAAACCGGAATGCAATCGTATTGATATTTTCATTGATATACCCTATTATTCAAACCCTGACAATCTAGTTGTAGAAGCAAAGCTTAGCGGAATACCTAATTCCCGATGGGAATCTATAGGAAAGGACGGAAAATTTTCCATTTCAAATCTTTCCTATGGAAATCATTCTTTTGTAGTAAGAATTCTGGTTTCCGACGATGGAAAATATATTTATAAAAAAATCAAAATTATCATTCCTCCCTATTTTTACCAGACGCTGTGGTTTAAATTATTTATTTCTTCCATCATACTGCTCTTATTATACATAGTGGTAAGGTGGAGAATACGTTTTCTGAAAAAGAAAAATCATGAACTGGAAGAAATAGTCAATTCCCGTACAAAAAGTCTTTCCGATACTGTTGAAAAGCTGAAGATTACAAAAATAAAGCTTCATAAAGAAATTGAACAGCAAAAAAAACTTATCGGAACTATTACCCACGATATTACAACCCCCGTGAAATTTATTGCACTTACAGCAAAAGAGGCCCTGAATCAGAATGAATTAAGCGGACAGCAAAGTGAAAAAATCCTGAATTCTATTTACAAGTCCTCGGATCAGTTATACAATTTCACCATTACCTTAAAAGAATATGCGGATATTTATACACACCACCGATCCAACAAAACAGAACTCTATTCCTTATATCATCTGATAGATGAAAAAAGGGTGCTTTTTAATGCCATAGCAGAAAACCATCATACTGTAATTATCAATAATGTAGACAAGGCGATACGGGCATGGATCAGTAAGAATATACTGTCTGCAATTATCCACAACCTTCTGGATAATTCTGTAAAATTCACTAAGAATGGTACCATCACCATAGATAGCAGTGTGGAAGGCGATACCATCATCCTATTGATAACAGATACGGGCATCGGAATGGATGAAAAGAAAATAGAATATTATACAAAACTTCAGGATAATATTGAAAACGAAAAATTATTACTTCAAAAATATGGAATGGGCCTTCACCTTGTCCTGCAACTGCTTCAAATGATCGAAGGAAAAATTGTATTCAAAAAAAATAAATTAAAAGGAACTTCATTTAAACTGATTTTAACAAATAAAAAAGATGATTAAGAATATTCTTATTGCTGATGATCACGACATTGTTCTGATAGGAACAAGCATGATTTTAGAATCAAGAATCCAGGATGTCGTAATAGACCAGGCTGAAGATTATCCGGAAGCTCTGGAAAAAATCTCCGGAAAGAAATATGATCTTGTTATTTTGGATATTAACATGCCGGAAAGCAAAAACAAAAAAATGATCTCCGAAATTAAAGCACTGGACCCCACCATAAAAATACTGATATTCTCTGCTTATGAAGAAGAGGTAGCGGTACAGTATATAAAAGCGGGCGCCAACGGATACATCAGTAAGCTAAGCAAATCTGAGGAAATCTCTGATGCTGTCAATAAAATATTTTCGGAAGGGTTTTACTATCCCCCGTCTATTGTACAGCAATTGCTTCAACAGTCTCCCTTAGATTCTATAAAAAATTTATCTGTGAGGGAATATGAGATTTTTATTTTAATGGTACAGGGTAACGGCAATTTAGAAATCTCGAATAAAATGAATATCCAGATGCCTACCATCAGTACCTATAAAAAAAGGATTCATATCAAACTTAAAACAAAAAATTTAGCAGACCTCATTAAGCTGTACCAAACCTATATAGCATGATTTACCTATAAATCATAATATGTAGAAAATTTTCTACAATATTCTTTATTTTTTTCTACGAAATGCATTATTTTTCGTAGAATTATTTCTATATTTTTACATTATCAATGAAATTAATTTAAAAATTAGCTCAAAAAATAACGAAATTCACAATACTGTAATCAACATTTAATCTAAAGTTAATATATCAGAGTAAAGTACTGTTAATATACTATGCTTTACATAATTTATATTCAGAAAGTTAGGATTCTAAAATTAAAATAAAATGCTAAAAAAAATTACCAGACTAGGACAATTATTAGGGCTATTAACCTCCTCCATTGTTTTTTCGCAGGCAGGAAATATAGGAATAAATACCCCAAACCCAGGATCTACAATAGACATTAATGGATCTGTAGCGGCTAATTATACCGCAATAAATACAACATCATACAATTTGAATTCAGCCGATTTTCATGTTTCCTATAATGGTACCGCTAATGCAGTATTCAATCTTCCGGCTGCCATCAGCGGACCGGGAAATTTCAAGGGACGAATGTACACCATTAAGAATAATACAAATTTCACCATCACAGTAAATCCTGCAGTACCGGAAACAATCAATGGAAATACCAGCATTTTAGTCCCTGCAAACCAAAGTGCTCAGCTGATCAATACAGGAATTACTGGTGCTAATTCTACCTGGGAAATTGTATCCATGAGCTCTTCGACAAATAATTACACTGCCAGTAACGGTCTCACCATGTCAGGTACTGATGTTAAATTAGGAGGTAGTCTATCCCAGCCAACAGATATTGCTACTGCAGGAAACAACCTGAGTATCAACGGAACCGGAAAGGTTTTGATAGGGACCAATACTGTTCCTACAGGAGCAGCCAATTCTAAAATCGTTATAGACAACGGTACTACTAACGGTGCATTGCAGATTAAAGACGGCACCCAGCAGCTGGGTTATGTACTGACCAGTGATGCCAACGGTTTAGCCACCTGGTCATCTACAGTTACCACTGCATTTGCCAATAACTGGACGTCTTATACGGGAACATTGGTTAATCCTTTTACCGGATCTACGGGTGGAGGAAACTTGGCAACAGGAATTTCAGTGGCTATTCCAGCCAGAGGATGGTATTTTTTCCGTAGTGGTATTGCAATAAATTCTGACTGTAATGACTATACATTCTACATCAACGGGATCGGGGATGTCTGGAAAAGCTACTGTACTTCTAATACGCCCGTTTTTATGGCTCCAAGAGATCAAAACCGTGTGTTATATTTTTCCACTCCCGGTGCCTATACTGTTCTAGCAGTTAAAACCAACGGTGTAATTCCAAGTAGTTTTAATGCAGGTAATCCAGTTTTCTACCTTGATTTTGTAAAATTTCAAAATTAAGGAAAACCATACAACATGATTCTAAATACATAAATTTGAAAACTGAACTGCTCCAAATCCCTCATTCCTCCGACAGTTCATTAAACAGCCCTCTCTGCATCCCCTTGCCGATTATTAAAAACAAGTAATTTTTTTTACCCTAGTTCATCAATCTTATTAAATATGAGAAAAAAAATGTTATTCCTGCCATTATTGGTAGTTTTAAATGGTGCTTTTATGCATTCTCAAACAGGAAATATAGGTATAAATACGATTAGTCCAGGCAGCAAACTAACCGTCAATGGATCATTTGCGGCAGCCTACAAAACCACAGCAACAAGCGGTCCTGTTGATGCCAATGATTATTATATAGCTTACAGCGGTAACAGCAACGGTACTTTAGCTCTGCCTGCTGCAGCAAGCGGATCCGGAAATTTTATTGGAAGAATATATCACTTCAAAAATACAGGAACAGGACAGCTCTCTGTAACGGCAGACGGATCAGAATTAATCGATAATCAAAGTGGCGCAGGCGTATCTTCTATTAATATTCCCCCAGGTTATTATGCATTTTTCATAAGCAAGGGAACAACCGCGGGAACAACCTGGGAACTTATTTTATTATCAAGTTCGGATAGTTTGCCTGCGGCAGAAACTACCTATCCTTTCTCTGCAATAAGTACGACCACGAGGCAATCACTGCCTGCCAGTACCGGGCCTTATATTGTTTCAGAACTTAATTATCCACAGGGTACTGTAATTAACACAGCAGGTGTACTAAACACATCAAACGGCAGATTCACCGCACCTACAAAGGGATACTACATGTTCTATGGTTCAACTCAATTTGATAATGGCTCCCTTCCGGGGAATTCGGCTTTTGCCTGGGCAATTTTATACCTTATAAAAAATTACAATACGACTCCCAATAATATATTAGTACAGTCCTACCAGCCCAGCCCCGGCACACTCGTAGGTACCAATGTTTCATGTATTACCTATTTAAATGCAGGAGAAACAGTAAGTTTAGCTTCTGCAGCAGCAGTAAGCAGTGGAACTGTATATCAGGTAGTAGTCAGCTCACTGTATGGTTATAAAATTGCCAACTAACTGCATCATATCTTAATTCAGTCAATCTCGCCAATCCATCATAGTATCACAGATGATGAGAGAGAAAAAAATTGTTCCCAAACAAAATAATCTGATTGGCGTGTTTGACTGGCAGTCAAAAGGTCGCAGGTTCGAATCCCGTATTCTCCACTAAGGAGATGATTAAAACCTCATCAACAATCCTTTTAAAACTATAAAATCCTGTAATTTTCAATAATTACAGGATTTTTTATCATTATATGGAAGTCATCAATTTCTAAATGTCTATTATTTTCTGATATCCTAAGAAAATTCTAGAAAAAAGGAGTGGAACAACCTGATCTCATCAGTTTTCCAGATGATTTTTCTTTAAAAACTCCCCTATTTTATTCCATTCAATCTGTCCGGCAATAGCATTGGAGTTTGCGTCAAAAACGTGTTCACCATAAGGAATCTCCACATAAGAAACAGGAAGCTTCAGCTCTTCCGTTTTTTTTACAAATTTTCTGGTCGCTTCTACATTGACGACATGATCGATCTCACCGGCAATAATAAATGTTGGGGAAATCCCTTCAGAAAGCTGGTCTATTAAATTCAGCTGGGCATAACGCTGTGGGAATTCGGTGGGAGATCCTCCCAGATATTTTCTGGCGGCATGTTTCAGGTCGATATTCTTTTTCTCATCTATTTTTTGCCAGAGTTCGGATAGGCTGACAGGTGGATAAATAGCAATAACGGCCGCCGGAGCCGGAGGCTGAGGTGAGTCATAAGATTGGGCAAAACCTTTCCTTAGCCCTAAATCTGCCTGCATTACCAGTGCTGCTCCCGCAGAACCGCCTACCAAAACTATTTTGTTCGGATCAATATTGAATTTTTTTGAATTTTTCACAACAAATCCCATTGAAGTCACGACTGAATTAACAGCAGATTGCCAATTGTGCCGATCTTCCTTTCCTAAAGGATAATCGATAGAGAAAACGGTATATCCATGATCTTTAAACCAATTGGCAGCATACCCGACCTGAGTTCTGTTCCCCTCGATAAAAGCACCGCCATGAACAAGAATAACCGGGATGGTAGGTCCTGAAGATTTTGTTTCCGGGCGGAAAACATCTATATGCTGTTCTTCGTTATAAATAGTAAGATAAGAATACGTTTCCGTAGGTTTTACCGGCTCTTCAGAACTTTTCAACCCCTGAGAAAATGAAACCTGGGTATTGTATTTTTTAGCGGTAGAAAACATAACTACAGTAAAGTAAATCTGGGCAATACAAAACAATACCGAAAGAATTAAATTAGTTTTCAATAAGTTACGCCAGTATTTTCCATATCTATAAAAAAGAAAACAGATGCATAGGAGTACCAGGCTCAAAATAACAAACTGTGAGTTGAACTGCATGGTGAACGAACTGCTATACCCGCTTAAAAGCATGGGAGCTTTCAGATACACCGAAATCATGGGGATCACCAACACCACCAAAATGATGAAGAACAAAATCGCAAAAAATATATTTAAAGACTTTTTCATTATATTAAAATTTATACGTTACGGTAAGATATCCTGAAGTCGGAGGAATTGCAATCGTGAAATAAGGCGTATCGTTGGCGACTGCAGAAGCATACTCTGCCTGAGTGAAATTTTCAAACCCGGCAAGCTGCTGCTGAAGAGTTCCCGGTCGCTGGTAACTCATCACACCATATTTGTTAAATAGATTGTTCACATTGACCAGCATACTGAGATGCTCATTTAAATTATATCCTATTCCCAGATCAAATTGTGAAAACCCCGGCAATTTATAGATATTGGTATTACTCCCCTCTCTTTTTCCCATATAACTCCAGGTTACAAATCCAAATGCTTTACCAATTTTCAAATTAGGAGTTATATTGGCCATAATTTTTGGGGTATACGCAATAGTAGTTCCCGAATATGAAATTACAGTATCATCTGATGGGCCGGGTGCACTTCCTAAATTCCATAGATACCCTTCTTTCACTTTTGGATCCTGTAAGGTAAGCACAGCCCTGATACTGAAATTATCGGACGGTCTGATATTGGTTTCCAGCTCTATTCCATAGGTTTCATTTTTATTATATAAGGAAGGCGTTGTGTAGAACCCACCTTTTCCGTCATCTGCCATAAAGCTGTAAGGTACATTACTCAGTAAACTGTAAAATGGAGTTACAAAAGCATCAAAATAGGCTGTTTTAGTTTTAAATCCCATTTCCACCTGTTGTGTTTTTCTCGATTGCGGATCAAGTAACCCTATGGTTTCCGGTCTGTTGGCCGCAAAAAACATGTCGAGATCCGGAGACTTACTGCCTTTAGAATATCTGGCATATACGGCAACATTATTATTGAATTTATAGTTCAGCGCTGCAGAATAGGAAAAGTTTTCCAGCTGTCTGCTGTAGGCAACGTTGGTAAGTTTTGAAAGAGCGTTGTTATTGTATAAGGTATAAATATTGCCATCCGTACCTCCGTTTTTATCTGAAAACAGATAGGTTCGGGTATTATCTCCCTTGATCCATACCTTTTCGTACCGTATTCCCCAATCCAACGTCAGGTGATCTGTAATATCCCAGGTATGTCCGAAAAATACGGCACCCTGCTGCTGTTTAGCTTTAAACTCCAGTAAATCTCCTGTACTGCCGGCCGCCTGTGCAAAACCGTCATTATTCGTCAGCTGATAAACACCGGGTTTTGTAAAATCTAAAGTAGTAACTCCCGTTAAACTTAAAGTCATCATTCTTGGCCGGTTCTCTAAGGTGGTAAGTCCTATCCCATTGATTCCGGAGAAACGCCATACATCCGAGTACCCATAATAACCGCCAAATGAAAAATTCATAGTATTCCATTTTTTATTGATGGTCAGCTGGTTCATGGATTCCTTTACTTTATTTTCATAAAAATTAAGCGCTGACATGACAAATGAATTATTCTGAATAGACTGACCCGGCAATTGATTCTTCGTGATCTGATAAACAGGTAATCCTCCGGCCCCCAGTGTAGAATTCACACTGGCAAGTTCCTGTCCTGTGAGGGCATCCTTAAAGGAATAAGTCCCCACTCCCAGTCCGCCAACCAAAAAATAAGAGGTCATATCATCCAGCGATGTAAGAAAAGAATTTCCTACACTGTTCTGTGCTACCTCATTATCAGAATACTTACTAGCCAAAAACAACTTCCAGTTATTTCCCAGGTTGTGGTCCCAGTTTAAACCTACAGACCGGTATTTGTTACTCACCAGGCGGCCTGAATTATAATCTATATTCCCACCATGAATAAAATCCGGAGAATTATACTGTAATTTCGGAATCAGCAGGGATGAGCTGCTGCTAAATCCTTCTGCCGGTTCGGGACTTGTATAATTTCTTGTAGGTACCAATTGGGTATAGCCATTTCTATCATCAAGATACTTTACAAATACCTTCAGACTTCCTTTACTGTATTTTTTTACAATATTTGCTTTTACCTGGCCTCCATTATTAAACGGATATCCTGCATATCTGGCCCCTAAATCATACCGGTAAAATCCACCAATATTAAAAAACCAGTTATCACCCAAAGGACCTCCAAAGTTGACATCAAGTCTGTGATACCCGGAATTATCGGCTCCCTGAACCCCATACTTAGCCCGGATTTCTCCTCCAAATTTATTTCCACCCGTCTTAGAGATATAATTGAAAATTCCCCCTGGTGCATTGGCCGCAGTAATAGAAGCGGGACCTCCCCTTACGGCATCAATCTGAGAAATCGTGGCATCTGCTCTGAGAAAAAAGTCTGGTCCATAATTATAATAAGTAGTATTGGTTACCGGCAGGCCATCTTCCTGCATAGATATATATTCATAAGCAAACGTACCATCTGAAGATCCCGCACTGATCCCTCTTGAGCTTACATTATTCCTGATCTCCCCCAATGACGAATTGACATATACTCCGGGAACGTTTTTCAATAGATCTGCAGCACTCACGGGAACCTGCTTCTCAATGACATCGCTTTTCAGAACGGAGATCGCAATGGGTGCATTCATTCTTGTCCTTTTGTCAAAAACCCCGGTCATGATCACTTCATCAATATCTTTTGTTTTTGCGGTATCAGCTTCTTTTTTCTGCCCTATCATATGAGAAGAGGCCGTCAGAAAAAGTATAGCTACCGTCATTTTTCTATGTGAAAATTGAGTCTTCATATACTTTAATCGTTAGTTTGTACCATATTTTTTAAGCCATTCCGCCGCGTTGGTGAAAACAATCTGTTCATCCTTCGGTAATTTTGTAATAAGATGTCCAGCTCCTGGAACGATAACCAATTTATACTGAGCTCCTTTTGCTTTCAGGGCTTTTTCCAGGATATAAGCCTGCTGGATGGGAACCACTTCATCTTTATCCCCATGAATAATCATGGTGGGAATCTGATTCACAAATTGTACAGGGCTGGTTTTAGCATAAGCTTCCGGGATAGCATCACCGGGATTCCAGACTACTTTGTTACCAGACATTTTATCCAGAACACTCAAAAGATTGGCTGCTTTCACATACTGTAACGTCTGAATATCTGTAAAGTCTACAGGGCCACACATCTCTATGATGGTTTTGATCTGAGGATTTTTTGTATAAGCATACATCAGAGAAACATGGGCGCCGGAGCTTCCTCCGGAAATGGAGAACCCGTTTTTTCTGGTATTCCATTCCCCGGCATGGGAAGAAAGGTATTTGGCAACATGGTCGATGTCATCCAGAAGTTCCGGAAGATGCGTGTCTGTAAGATTAGCATACCGATAATTGACACTGGCAACAGCAATTCCCTGTGAGAGAAGGTATTCGGCCAATTTAACATCGTCTTTTCGGTCACCTTGTGTCCAGGCTCCACCGTGAATGCTAATAAGAAATGCCGTGTTAGGGCTTCTGTCGGCAGGAAGATAAACATCCATCACATTCCTTTCATGTGTGCCGTATTTTATGTCAGTAAGCTTTTCTTGCTTTTGGCTTACAGAGGCTGTTTTGGTGCTCCCTGTATTTTGTGTTGCGCAGCTTGTGGCCATTAATACAATGGACAGTACTGCAATTTTAAAATAATTCATTTCAGTTAGTTTTTTAAATTCTTTTTAAGTATTTTTCCTGTGGCACTTAAAGGCAGTTCATTAATAAATTCTATGATTCTCGGATATTTATACTTGGCAATTCTTTCTTTTATCCACAGTTTGATATCTTCTTCGGAAGCTTTGCTTTCTTTTGTTCTCACCACGAAAGCTTTAATTTCTTCACCCAGTTTTTCATCATCGATGCCTATAATGGCAACCATAGAAATATCAGGATTCCTCATCATCACTTCCTCCACTTCACGGGGATAAACATTCATGCCGCCTCTGATAATCACCTCCTTTTTACGGTCAACAATGAAGAAAAAGCCATCTTCATCCTTTATGGCAATATCTCCGGAAAACATCCATCCGTTTTTCAGAACTTCTTCAGTTTCCTGATGTCTTTTGTAATAGGCTTTCATCACATTGGGACCACGGTAGACCAACTCTCCTTTTTCTCCAACCGGAAGTTCATTGCCCTGATCATCCACGATCTTTACCTCAACACCCCAAATCGGAGTTCCAATCGAGCCAGGCTTTCTCCCCACTGCCATCTGATTGAATGTCACCACAGGAGAACCTTCAGACATTCCATATCCTTCAATAATAGGAACCTCGAAACGGGTTTCAAATTCGTCAATGATTTTTACAGGAAGTGAAGCTCCTCCGGAAATACAGATTCTCAGTTTTTTAATACTATGGGTATTTTCTTCGGTATCTTCTTCATTCAGAAGCACCCAATACATAGAGGGAACGCCGGCGAAAATTCTGATATCAAAACGGGTAATCAGCTGATACACTGATTGGGCAGAAAATTTTGGAAGCAGGATAAGATGAAGCGATTTCCGGATTCCTGCAAGCAACATTACCGTCAAGCCAAAGATGTGAAATAATGGTAAAACAACAAGCTGAGCCTCAAATTCAGCCGCCCCAACTATGGTGGTACTGGCTTCTGCATTCGTAAAAAGGTTAATATGAGAAAGTTCTGCTCCTTTGGGTCTCCCTGTAGTCCCTGAAGTATAAATAATGACCGCTGTGTCTTCCGATGAGGTCATATATGATTCAAAATCGGTTTCTTCATCTTTAATTAAATCATCAAAATTCAGGATATCTTCAGCCAGATGCCCTATGCTGATAAAATCTCTGCATGATCCGCTTTGAGCAAAGCCTTCTTTTCCAAATTGTCCCACAGGCATTTCCGGAGTTCCTGCAAAACACAAAAACAGGGTGCTGTCTGAGTCGGAAAGCTGATAAGCAATCTCTTCAGGTTTAAGAAAAATACTAAAGGGTACAACCGTTGCTCCTGTTTTTAATATGGCGAAAAAAATAATCGGGAATTGAGGAATATTAGGACAGAGCAAAGCAACTTTGTCCCCGTAACCGATTCCCTTTTTTGTAAACGCATTGGCCGCCTGGCAGACTTTTTCATGGAAAATTCTATAATTGATCGTAGTTTCTCCAAGGCTTAAGGCAGGTTTTTCAGGGTTCCTTCTTGCGCTTTCTTCCACTAAAATTGATAAGTTCAGCATAGTTTTGTTCATATTGAGTTAATATTGATATGAAAAGGGCCTTGATTAAAGGATATTTCATATGAACTAATCTTAACTCCAAATTAATGATATGCTGAACAGATGCTGACACGAAAAGGAAATTCCGTGATACGAAAAAGAAATTTTTTCAAAGCGTATAAAAATACAACCTCTTGCAAACGTTGAAATAGACAACATTCACAACATTCCATAGAAAAGTGTTTAAGTTTTACTGGCGTTCTTCGGAAGGAAGTTTTCCGAAATGACGGAGATAAAGCTGAGAAAAATGCCCACGATTATTATATCCAATACAGTCACTGATCTCCCCTACTGATTTTTCGGTTTCCAGCAGCATGGATCGTGCTTTTTCCATCCTGGCTTTAATGATGTATTGATGAATAGGCAATCGGGTATAATCTTTAAATCCTTTTTTAAGATCACTGCTGTTGAGTCCACAATATCTGCTGATTTCCCTGATCGCCAAAGTTTGGAATGCATTGGTATCCACAAAATCTTTTGCCAGTTTTATTTTGTCCTCAAATGCCTTTTTGTGTTCAAAGGTCTTCTCATCAGAAAGAAGATAATGAATCCAGTAGCTTAAGAACTCCAGAATTCTGCTTTCGAGGATAATACTGCAGGATGCATCATCAAATGGGGTATCGAAAATAGTTTTCAGTTTTTCCTGGCTCAGGTAATTGCGTTGTGCATTTTCCAGCTTCTCCTTCAGCAGTCCGTTATCTTTTGAAAAAAGATTTTTAGGAACAAAAATTCTTACCCCATCAATATCAGTAGTATTGTGCTCGAACTTTTTTTCATCATTTATGAAATTGCTGCTGATTTTTCCTTCTTTATTGATCCGGAAATCCATCATTCCATTATCTCCTACTTTATGTGGAGAATGGAAAATAGTTTCTTCATGAAAGTTCCATTTCCCCCGGAAAAAGTGAAAATTTCTCTTACTGAAAAGAATAAGCTTCCCGCTTCCCAAATCCTCAGGCATCTCCAGAACAGTAGAGTTCAGGAAATCTTTGTCACAAAATCTGTAATCCTGAATCAGACCCTGTTTAAAACCATCCGGCTCCAGGTAAGGAAGGAGTAATTCCATAAAACGGTAATTTATTGGATGCAAGTTAATAAAATTATAAAACATGACAAATATCATGTTTTATCACTTGAAAATATGTTGTGAGAACTGATAAAGTGATCTTCTCCAGGTCAGCCATTCATGACGGGTTTCCGGAGATTTATATTGGAAATAAGGGTAATTATTCTGATGTAAAAAAGTCGTTAGTACCTCATTAAATTTAAAAAATAACACATCTTCTTTTTCCCCAATTCCTATAAAGAAGTAAGGTTTTTTCTTAGTCTTTAATAAGTTTCCGATCGGGAGTTCTTTAAAAGGCTCTGCCTCGGTTCCTTCATAAATTACCGGGCTAAATGCCCCGATGGCCGAGAATACCTCCGGGTGGGAAACCCCAATCAGCATGGCCTGATAACTGCCACGGGAAAGTCCCGCAATAGCTTTCTTGTCAGAGGTTTTATATTTTTTTTCAATATAGGGAATCAGTTCCTGGATAACAATTTTGTCAAGATTTTTAGAAGAAAGAACAGTTCTGGGATAGTTATCCGGCATTTTTTCCTGTTCAGGATTCAGGGCTACGCCATAATCCATGACCACTATCATTTTCTTAGCCTTATTTTCTGCAAAAAGATTATCAAGGATGTGAAGGATGTAGCCTTGTTTTTCCCAGCCGGTAATATCTTCTCCGGTACCATGGTAAAGATATAAAACGGGAAGTTTTTCGGATCCGTAATTGTGAGGAAGGTATACTTTAAATTTCCGTGTGCCATGGGTTATTTCTGACCTCAGACTGTCGTTAACAATTTTTCCGTGCTTTACATTTTTCTCCAGGAAAAAATCTTCTCCCGAAGGAACTTCAATTCCGCTGGTCGGTTGGCTGTATCCAAAATACAGCTGGGTATTAGGATCATTTGTACGTTGACCATCCACATTAAACCAGTAGTAATGAAAACCTATTTCCATAGGGCTGGTAGAGATGTTCCAAAAGCCATTTTCACCTTTGGAAGCAGAGGATTTTATACTTTTCATTCCATCACCTCCATCTAAAATTACAGATTTGGCATCAGGAAAATACACCTGAAATTCAGCTTTTCTCTCTGCATCTATTTTCGGGAATTCTTTTCCGGATAAAACTGTTGAAGAAGTTTTATACGTCTGGGAAAACGCAATGGAAGAAAATAAAATGGCAATTAAAGATACTTTGTGTGGATACTGCATTATTTTAATTTTAACTTATAAGAAAATCGCAGTCAGATAATATAATAGCCTTCAATATTTCTGATGATACTGCGTTATTTACACCAATAGTAAGGAAAATTTTTCTTCTTTATCTCAATCTGTGGAATATTGTTTTTTCTGACTGTCCGGAATTAAGATTTCCCTTCCTCATTTCTATCCTGATTACTTAAGAAACTGCTTCATCATTCTCAGCGTGATCTCCATGCTTTCCGGGAGTGGCATTCCGTGGGCATAACCTGCAAAGAGGTGTAATTCTGTAAAAATACCTGCTTTTATCAGCCGGTCAGCGTACGCCAATCCACTATCCCGCAAAGGGTCTGTTCCTGCAACAAAAATAACCGTTGCTGGAAGATTGGAAAGATCTTTAGTATTTCCGGGCAGCACATATTTCTCTTGTGGATTCCCATTTTTTCCTATGTAAAAGTCTTTTAAAACCGGAAAATCGTCACCTTTAAGCCCCCGAATTCTTTTAAATTCAATGACCGACGGATAATCCATATTGAAATCCCCCGGCGGAATTTCCAGAACCTGTAAACTGATTTTAGGACCTTTCTGATCCCTGGTATATTGGGCCAGGCCTCCGGAAATACCAGCTCCCGCACTGGAGCCTCCCACGGCAATCAGGTTTGGATTTCCACCTATACTTTCAGCATTTTTATAGGCCCATAATAATGAAGCATACGCATCATGAAGGGCTGCCGGAAAAGGGTTTTCCGGAGCGAAACGGTACTCTATATTGATAACCACAGCATTTCCTTTCAATGCATAATCTGCACATCGCTGATGATCCCATTTTGCGGTTCCATATACAAAACCACCACCATGAAACCAAAGAAATATGGGCAGTTTTTTTGAATTTTTGGGTTTATAAATCGTTACCGGAATTTCTGGATCTTTTGCATTCAGTCCAGGAATTTTAGACCGTGTTACTTCAATACTGTCTTTGTTTTTCAGTTCCGGCCAGGCCATTTCTTCCTGAATTTTACGATCTCTTTTTACTTCTTCAAATGTCATATCCTGAATCGGAATATGACCCGTAACCTGAAACTGAGGCAACAGTCTTTTTTCTCCTTCCTGGGCAGTTAGCGGATGATATTGTTGAGCCAATGATAAACCCGGGATCAGGAAAGGCAGTAAGAATAACAGCGAGTTTTTCATAATAATAGTAATACAGATTATATTCTTTCAAAAATAGTATTATGCTTACCATCGGATGATACGAAAAGGAAATTTTATGATACGGAAAAGAAATTTTTCATGACAAAGATCAACCATAAAATCCTAATACAAAAGATGGATAAACAGCCTGCATGAAAGCTGATTTTTCTAAAAACGATCTATCTTACGGATAAAGATAAACGCTTTATGGCAGATTATTTTACAAAATATCATTTTCACAAATTAAAGATCATATGATTAAAATTTTTAACAACAAATGCAACCACACTTAACAAATTGCGTATTCACACCCTAATAGCCTGTAAATGAAATCAGTGAAGCACTTGTATTAACTCACAAAAAATAGCCATTATCCCCATATTCCCTTCTTTATGAAATCCCGTAATAAAGATTTAATACTCTATTAAAAAATAAATATCCATATTTGCAGCCTTAAACTCAAAAACGCTAGTTTATTTCATGAGCATTATTTTTAAAAAGCGACTACTTATAGCGCTTGTACTACCAACGGCCGGCATATATTATGCACAGAGTACGAAGGATTCTTTAGAAAAATCTAAATCTATTGATGAGGTGATGTTAGTGGGAAGGAACCTTTCCCAAACAGCCAAAGAAAGAAAAACACCTGTTGCAGTTTCCACCATTAAGGCAGCTGAAATTCAGGAAAAATTAGGAAACAGAGAATTTCCCGAAATTATGAAGTCTACTCCATCCGTGTACGTCACCAAAGTAGGTGGTGGATTTGGAGACAGCAGAATTAACATGAGGGGTTTTGATGGTGCCAACATTGCGGTTATCATCAACGGACAGCCTGTTAACGATATGCAGGGAGGTACTGTATATTGGTCTAACTGGACGGGGTTAGCAGATATTGCGAGCAATATTCAGATTCAGAGAGGGCTTGGAGCTTCTAAATTTGTAGTGCCGTCTGTAGGAGGAACGATAAATATTGTAACCAAAGCTACCGATTCTGAGCAAAAAGCAATGATAAAGGCGGAAGCAGGTAACGATAACTACTCCAGAGTATCAGCTATGTATTCTTCCGGATTAAAAAATAAATGGGGAACTACAGTATTACTTTCCCGTTGGCAAGGTGACGGTTATATCAACGGAACCAAAGGAGAAGGATATTCATGGTTTTTCTCTACAGGATTTAAGCCCAATGAAAAACATGCATTCAATTTGATTGCGACGGGTGCACCACAGGTACACGACACAAGAAGATCTTCTGCCACCGGGGCGAATGTAGCCACTCTACAACAGTTTGAAACTTACGGAAGAAGATACAATCCACAAACAGGAATGCTAAATGGTTCTTCTTTCAATTTAGCTCCTAATTTCTATCACAAACCTATTGCGTCACTTAACTGGGACTGGAATATTAATGATGCCCTGAAGCTTTCCACAGTTGTTTATGGCTCCTGGGGACGTGGTGGCGGTGGTACCGGACTTAATGGTTCTATCAAAAACGCTAACGGACAAACCATGAATTTCATGAATTACGGACAAGGCGGAGACGGTACTATCAACTGGGATATGATTTACCGTTACAACAGAGGAGGTCTGGTAACCGATTATAATGGAAATTCATTCCAGAAATCAACCTTTACGGCTCCTACAGGTTCTCCGGCTGATCATAACGGACAGTATGTATCGACTTTAAACGGAACCAGCGGTATTGTGAGAAAGCAAAGTATTAATTCTCATGACTGGTATGGAGCAATCGCAGATCTTAATTACAAAAAGAACAACTGGACTTTTAACGGAGGGATCGACCTTAAGACGTATAAAGGAGCACTTTATGATATTGTGACTGATATGTTGGGTTCTGATGCATTGTATATTCCCAATACGGTAAATGCTCCAAAGGGATCTTATGTAGACCAAACTGTAAAACCGGAACCTCTTACCAAGCTGAATAATGCTCAGAAAGTATCTATATACAATGAAGGTTTGGTAAAATGGGCGGGTATGTATGGAATGGTTGAATACAGTTCAGAAAAGCTAAGCGCCTCTGTGCAGGCATCAGTTTCCGAACAGTATTACAAGAGAATAGACTATATGCTGTACACTCCCGGAAATCAGGAAACCAAATGGTATCACAAAACGGGATATATTGTAAAAGGAGGTGCCAATTATAATATCGACCAGCATCATAACGTATTTTTCAATACAGGAGTGATTTCAAGACAGCCTTTATTTAATGCTTTATTCCCATCAAACCAGAATATTTACAATGATGCGAAGAATGAAAGAATCTTCTCTGTAGAGTTAGGATATGGGTTCAAATCCCGTTATGTAGATGTTAATATCAACGCTTACAGAACACAGTGGGATGACAGATTCATTTCAAGAACATTCAATGCTGGTGCTGCAGATGTTGCCAATTTCTCTCAATTAAAACTTGGAAATGCTTATTTCTACAACGCCCTGAATGTTGGACAAGTACACCAGGGAGTTGAATTGGAAGCGAAGGCAAGACCGCTTTCTAACCTTAGACTTAGAGGGATGTTATCATTAGGAAACTGGAAGTACAAAGGAAATGCAAATTTCAACATCATGGATGTTCAGAGCAACCAGGAAGTATCCGGAGCAACAGGAATCATCAACATCAAAGATCTGAAGGTAGGAGATGCTGCACAAACAACAGCAAGCATCGGGGCTGATTATAATATCACCAAAGCTTTCAGCATTGATGCTAACTGGGAATATTATGACAAGCTTTATGCGCAATTCAACCCTATCAACTTCCTTACTGAAGCAGCAAGAGAAAAAGGGATTGTAAAATTACCAAGCTATCATTTATTTGATGTAGGGGCTACTTATAAATTCATTATCGATCAGAAAAAATCTTTGACATTAAGAGCTAATGTGTATAACTTATTCAATAAGTATTATATTTCTGAGCTAAGCTCCAATATTTTTGCAGGTGATAAAATTGCCAATGGTCCGGATGCCGGGAAAACATACCAGGAAGCTGGAAGAGTTTATCAGGGCGTAGCTGACGGCAATACAGGATTCCTTGGATTTGGAAGAACCTGGTCTGTTGCAGCCACTTTCAGATTCTAATACAGAATTATCCGAATTATACATCAATAAAACCCGTCAATTCTGGCGGGTTTTATAATATTTGCTCGACCTTGAAAAAATGACTGTAGTAATAAAATCATACCCCCTACAGCCGGTCAGTTTTTTATTTTGAATTCTTAATCTGCATTGCTCTCTGGTAAAAAGACTGATTGGCAATTTTTTCTTCAGCTTCATCAATGGCTTTTAGGAGATTATTTTCATTATCTGCGATTTCACTCAATACTATGGCGACCAATTCCCATACAGGTTTCATTTTTTCAACCAGCTCAATACCTTTAGCCGTTAACAGAAAGAGCCTTTTACGCTCATCACTGATATCTTTTTTCCATTCCAAAATTTTGAGCTTTTCAAGTTCTTTAAGCAGAGTTATAGTGGAAGGATGGGTATACCCAATTTCATTAGCAATTTCAACCACACTTGCTGTTTCTTTCTTGTATATGGTAAAGATGACCGGAAACCATTTGAGTTCAAAATCTATCCCAAATGCTTTATAGATCATAGCCCCATCTTTTCTTAATTGTTCACTCAGACGGTGCAGTCTGGTTGAAATAGCAAGTATCCCTGCTTCATTAATGACATTCATAAGGTGGTATTTAAATGATAAAAAATATCGTCGGAACCCATCAATGGAAATTGAGCCGGAAGTTTTTCTTTCTCAATCTTTTCAAAATCGTTCCGTTCGTAAAACCGCTGAGCGGCTTTCAATACTGTGATGGTTCCCAAATATAAATCATCTATTCCGTTTTCTCGGCAGAAAGAAATTAAAATTTCCAGCAATTCCTGTGCGATATTCAGTTCTTTTCCCCGGAATTCTTTTTTCACAAACATTTTTCTGATCGCTCCTGCCCTTTCATCAAATTTGACCAAAGCAATAGTTCCTACCAGCTCTCCGTCTATAAAAGCCCCCCAGAAGTTTCCTCCGGCTTCGGTGTAAAAACTTTCAATCTCAAAAAGATCCGGCTGGTCATGGATTGTAAGCGGAACATTAAATTCTTTTTGCTGAATCGTAAGAATGAGATCAATAGCCTGTTCCGAATAAGAATTTCCTATAGGATGTATTTGCAATTTCATAGTATTTGAATTTTAAAGTACAAAACTACGTAGTTAAATACATATATGCAAATTAAATTTTTCTTTTATATTTAACAAATAAAAATTCACATTATGATGACATTACCTTTTTTAACATTCGCGCTAGCATTCTGGCTAGGCTGGAAAAATCGCAGAAAACCGGCAATAATTTTATTCGTAGTAAGTATTTTACTTGTTATTGTAGCAGCAAAGTATCATATAACAAATGAACTGAATCTTCAATTTTAAAAAACACTATTATGAATAATCAAAATATTGCCTACATCAATTTCCTGGGAATAATAATCGTTTCCGCTATTTTATCAGGTGCTTATTATTTTCAGTTTGTAATGCATGAATATCCATGTCCTTTATGTTTATTACAACGGCTATGTTTCTTTGGACTTATGTTTGGGCTCTTTTTAAACCTCAGATTTGGATTTAGTTCAGCACACTATGGGTTGTCTATCCTGAGTGCATTGCTGGGAGCTGGAATTTCTTATCGACAGATATTACTCCACGTATGCCCAAGCCCCACTGACCATGGTTTTGGAACTCCTGTATTGGGGATGCATCTTTATAGCTGGGCGCTTGTTGCCTTTCTCTCCGGCATACTGGCTATTGCGCTTTTGCTTCTGTCTTCAGGTCAATTTGAAAAAAAAGAAAATCATCAGCTTACTCCTGGTTTCAAGGTATTAGCTAATCTGGCTTTTGGAATCTGTTTTTTACTGGCCTTAACGAACGGCCTGGCTACTTTTTTTGAATGTGGTATCGGCTTTTGCCCGGATGATCCGGATTCCTACATGCTCTTTAACGGAGAATGGTGGTAATCGGGATATGAACAAAAAAAAGAGTTGCAGGAAAACTGCAACTCTTTTTTTTCAAAGGATATATAAATTATTTCCAGCCTCCGCCTAAAGCCTGATAAAGCTCTACGCCAGCTTTCATTTTATTGTATCGTGCATTGGAGATATTAAGCTCCGCATTCAGTGAATTCACACTTGCATTTAAAACTTCAAGATAGTTTGCCATACCGTAGTTTACCAATTCCTGAGAATAATCAACTGATTTTTTGTAGGCATCCAATTCTTTTTGTTTTAATTCAATAAAAGAATCCTGTACAGAATATACCCTGATGGCATCAGAAACTTCTTTTCCTGCAGTAAGCACAGTTTTTCTAAAGTTTAAATAAGCCGTTTCCTGATTGGCAAGACTCACATCATAGTTTGTCTTGATCTGTCTCTTATTTAAAATAGGCTGAGCCAACCCTGCCACCACATTGGCAAACAATGAGTTTACACTGAACAGGTGGTCGATATCTACAGACTGAAGCCCTCCGCTTCCGGTGATCTTTAAAGTAGGATAAAACTGAGCTTTAGCTGAATTGGTCAATTCAAAAGCATTCATCAGATTATACTCTGCTCTCATAACATCCGGGCGGTTAGCCAGTAGCTGAGTCGGATATCCTAATCTTAAGTCAATAGGAAGATTCTGGTTTTCCAGTGTAGATCTTGCAATAGCGTGAGAAGGTTCCCCCATGAGAAGACTCATTGTATTTTCAAGGGATTGGATCTGTGTATCGATATCAATCAATAGAGATTTTGCATTAAAAACAAGGGCTTCACTTTGCTGTACCGCCACTTCTGTAACAGTTCCAGAAATTTTCAAAGCTTTTGTTGTTTCTAAGTTTTTCTCACGTACGTCAATAGTTTCTGTAATGATCTTTTTCTGAGCATCGAAAGTCAACAGCTGATAGTACGCAGAAGCAATAGAAGCAACAAGGCTGCTTTTTACTGCTTTATGTGCAGCAACTGTGCCTAAATAAGTAGCCAGCTGTGCTTTTTCCTGAGCTTTCAGCTTACCCCAAATATCTGCTTCCCAGCCAATACTTGCTGTAATATCAAACTGATTAACATATCTTCGGTCTCCAATGATCTGTCCAAACTGCGTGTTGATAGACTGAGTCTGGAAAGTATAGTTAGGACCAATAGAAACGGTAGGCTGATAAGCAGCTTTACTTTGTTTCAGGTAAGCTTCCGCAGAACTGATGCTTTGTAAAGCAATCCTGATATCCAGGTTATTCTCTAAAGCTTTAGAGATATGTCCCTGAAGTACCGGATCTGTAAAGATTTCCTTCCACGAAATATCTGCAATATTGGTACTGTCAGCAGGAAGCATATCTGTACGGAAAAGCTTTTCGTCCACAACGTTCTTCGGCCTTTCATAATCTTTTCTGGCCATACAGGATGTAATGGCTCCCAGTATGAAAACTGAAAAAGTTATTCCTTTTATGATGTTTAATAAACTCTTCATTATTTAAAATTAGAAGTTAGAATCCAGAAATGAGAAGTTAGTTTTTAGCCGGATAGCCAGTGTCTAACTTCTCTTTTCTAAATCATTATTTTTATTCTGCTAAATTGATATCTTCTTTTTTGAGAGGTTTAATTTTTTCCTGCAGTGTTTCAAAGATCACATACAGAACAGGAATTACAAATAATCCTAAAATAGTTCCTATCAATAGTCCAATAGCGGCTCCTGTTGCAATTGATCTGTTACCCACTGCCCCGATTCCACTTGCAAGAACTAACGGCAGTAAACCGAAGATAAAGGCAAAAGATGTCATTAGAATAGGTCTTACTCTGGCTTTAGCTGCATTGATGGCAGACATGACAATCGTTTCACCATGATGTCTTCTCTGAACAGCAAATTCGACAATAAGAATCGCGTTTTTCGCCAGTAGTCCCACGAGCATGATCAGGGCAATCTGGAAATAAATATTATTTTCCAAGCCCATAATCTTCTGTCCGAAGTAAGCTCCCATTACCCCAAGAGGAAGAGAAATAATAACAATCAGCGGAAGAATATAGCTTTCATACTGCGCAGAAAGGATAAAGTAAACGAAGATCAAACTAAGCCCAAAAATAAGAAGCGTCTGAGATCCTGAATTCAATTCTTCTCTGGTCAACCCGGTAAATTCTACTGCATAGTTTTGATTCAGGGTTTCATTGGCTACCTGCTGTACAGCGGTAATGGCATCTCCGGAACTATATCCTTCAGAGTTTGCCCCCGTTACCTTCACTGAGGTAAACAGGTTATAACGGCTTACCGACTGTGGTCCGTATGCTTTTGTAAGCGTAACAAACTGTGAGATCGGAGACATTACCCCAGAACCTGTTTTAACATACAGCTCGTTCAGGTTATCAATACTTTTTCTATTATCCGGAAGAGCCTGAACCATTACTCTGAACTGTTTTCCGTATTTTGTAAAGTCAGCAGTATAGACACCTCCTATATACCCCTGCATAGTAGCCAGGATATCACTTACGGAAACCCCAAGCTGTTTTGCTAACGGAACATTGATGTCCATTTGATACTGAGGATATTTTGTATTGAATGAAGTCTGAGCAAATTGAATTTCCGGTCTCTGCATCAGCTTACCGATAAATTCATTGGTTTTATCATCCAGATCAGCATATTCCCCACCTGATTTGTCCAGCAATACCATTTCAAAACCTGCACTGTTACCAAATCCCGGTACACTTGGCGGTTGAAAGAATACAACTTTGGCATCAGGAACAGATCCTACAATTCCAAATAATTTCTTAGTAATATCTTCAGAAGTCTGTCCGTCTTTTTTTCTTTCTTCAAATGGTTTTAGTTTAACAAAGGCAAGACCATTGTTACTTCCGTTTCCGGATAAGAATCCTCGTCCTGTAGAAATCGTTACATTTTGTACTCCCGGAACTTTTAATGCTTTAGCCTGAAGTGTTTTCAATGCGTTATAAGTTCTTTCCATAGAAGCTCCCGGAGGAAGCTGAACATCTGTAAAGATAATCCCTCTGTCTTCTGTAGGTACAAACCCTTTTTTCATACTGCTGCTTGCCCAGAATAAGATCCCTCCGGTAACAGCAAAAATAATCAGGGTTACCCATTTATGTCTTAACAGAAACACAAATCCTCTTCCGTAACGTTCAGTAGTTGTTTTAAAAGCAATATTAAACTTATAGAAGAACTTCTGTAACAGGTTTAAGTTTTTATACTCTGCATGATGCTCTGCGTGAGGTTTTAAGAATAATGAACATAAAACCGGACTCAGGGTTAATGCGTTAATAGCTGAAATGATGATGGCTATAATCAGCGTAATACCAAACTGTTGGTAGAATACCCCTGTAGGTCCAGTAATAAACGTCACCGGAATAAATACCGCTGCCATTACCAAAGTAATAGAAATAATAGCTCCTGTAATCTCATCCATTGCTTCTACCGTCGCTTTTTTAGCATCGGAAATACCATGTTCCATCTTGGCATGAACGGCCTCGACGACGACGATGGCATCATCCACCACAATACCGATAGCCAGTACCAAGGCAAAAAGAGTTAACAGGTTTAGTGAATATCCGAAAAGATTCAGGAAGAAGAACGCTCCTACAATAGATACCGGAACCGCGATGGCCGGAATCAGTGTAGATCTGAAATCCTGAAGGAAAATATACACTACAATAAATACCAGAATGAAAGCTTCGATCAGGGTATGTACTACCTTTTCAATAGAAGCTTCAAGGAATTCGTTGGTATCAAAGTTAAAAGTATACTTTACCCCCTTTGGAAAAGTTCCCTCAGCTGATTTCAGATACGTTTTGATATTTTTAATAATCTCCTGGGCATTGGAACCTGGCGTCTGGAAGATCCCCATACTGATGGAAGGTGAATTTCCATTCTCCCCGATTCCTGTGTATGACTGACCTGCCAGCTCTACTTTGGCTACATCCTTCAACATTAGGTTTTGTCCGTTTGCAAGAGATTTTATGATGATATTATCATACTGTTCTTTATCGTTGAATTTACCTACATACTTGATGATATACTCGAAAGAGCTTCCGCTGTTCTGGCCAATAGAACCCGCTGCAGCTTCTCTACTCTGCTCGTTGATCGCATTGGTAACATCTGTAGGTGTTACACTGTAGGCAGCCATTTTTGCAGGATCCAACCAGATTCTCATCGAGTAGTTTTTACCTCCGAAAACGTTGGCATCTCCTACACCATTTACCCTTTTCAGGTTTGGAATAATGTTAATATTCAAAAAGTTCTGAAGGTAAACGTCATCCAGATCCTTATTTTCGGAATAGAAAGACATATACATCAAGGCACTGGTTTGCTGCTTTTGCGTTACAACCCCTGAACGTGTTACTTCAGAAGGTAATAAAGGGGTTGCTCTGGCCACACGATTCTGTACGTTTACTGCCGCAATATCCGGGTCTATTCCTTGTTTGAAGAAAACCTGGATCTGGGCAGAACCGTCGTTTCCAGCACTGGAAGTGATATAATCCATACCTTCCACCCCGTTGATCTGCTCTTCCAAAGGTACCACTACACTTTTCATCACCGTCTCAGCATTGGCTCCCGTATAGTTCGCGGAAACACTCACTGTAGGTGGTGCAATATCCGGATACTGTGTAACCGGTAACGAGACAAGTCCTAAAATACCGAGAATCACAATCAAAATTGAGATTACGGTAGATAAAACCGGTCTGTTAATAAAGTTTTTTATCATTAGAATTTCGGTTTTATTGATTGAACAAGACTATCCATTTTGATTGGTTTCGGCTTCACGGCAGTTCCCGGTTTAAGACCTCCGATACCAGCAGCTACTATGACTTCTCCTTTATTAACTCCTGATTTTATAAGAGCCATATTGTCGATTCTGTCAATCACATTAATCACAACATTTTTAGCGGTATCTTTTTCTACTTTATATACGTAAACAATACCTTGTTGTTCGTAGGTAGCACTTTCAGGAACAACCAATACGTCATCATATCGTTGTGGGAATCTGATGGTTCCACTGTTACCATTACTTAAAAGTTTCTGAGCATTAGAAAAAGCAACCCTGAACTGAATGGTTCCTGTTGTAGGATCAATCTGACCGGTAATGGCTTCAATTTTTCCTTTTTCAGGATAAAGACTTCCATTGGCTAGCTGAAGCTCAACCATGGGTAAGTTTTTAATTTTCTCAGGCATAGAAGCTCCTGGAGATTTTTCAAGGAAATCAAAATATTCTTTTTCATTCATGGCAAAGTAGGCAAAGATCTGAGAGGTATCAGAAATAGTAGTCAGAGGAGTCTGATCAGACGGTCCTACCAAGCTCCCCACTTTCAATGGAAGTTTACCGATAACCCCTGAAATAGGCGCACGGATGATAGAATAGTCGATGTTAGCCTCTACCCCTTTGTAATTGGCCACAGCCTGTCTTTTTGCCGCATTGGCCTGCTGCAGCTGTGCCTGAGCCTGAGCCAGGTTGGCCTGAGCTGTCTGGAGCTGAATGTTACTGATGATATTTTTCTGAACCAGTGGCTTTAGCTTGTTGACTTCAAGCTGAGCTGCATTTACTGAAGCCTGAGCCGCTGCAATAGTAGATTCTGCGGCACCAATTCCTGCTTTGGATGCTGCTGCATTTTCAGTCAGAATATTGGTTTCCAGACGAAACAAAGGCTGTCCCTTAGTAACATATTGTCCTTCATCTACCAATAGCTGGGTGATATAACCCTGTATTTTTGCACGCACATCATTGTTTACCCTACCCTGAATGGTAGCCGGAAACGTCTGATAACCCACTATATTTTTTGCCTCCACAGAAATAACAGGATAAGGCTTGGCACCATCCTGTTTCGGAGCTTCTTTTTTGCAGGCAGTCAGTGAAAACGCTGCAATGGAAAGTATAACTAGCTTATTATTCATTTTATAGTTTATTAAGAGATTCCTGAATATTTTGTATGTTTTTATTAAGTAGTGCTTTATAGGCTTCTATTCTTTCGTTGTATTCATCGTCTTTATTTTTTTTAAAATTGTTTAAATCATCTAATAATTTCAATTCGTCCTGCATCTTTTGGACAACTTTTTCGAATCGGATTTTCTTATATTCATCATTGGTGAAAAAATACCTTTTCCTCTCATCCATCTTGTTGTGGTCTACGATAAGCTGCATATTGAGAAGTAATGAAATACTTGTGGACACGGAGCTTTTGCTTGCAGAAAGCACTTCCACAAACTCGTCAAAAGTAATTCCTACTTTCTCATAGTCAAAAAGAAGGTAGGAATAGATTTTTGAGGCTAATGGGGGTATGTTGAAAAGAAAGCCATAAAACTTTACAGCATCCTGAAATATTCTTTCATCAATTTCTATACTTTGGTGCATGTTATAAAAATTTAAACAAAAGTAGAAATTAGTTCAGAACTAAACGAACAAAGATGATAGAGATTATAAATACAGTTTCTTTTAAAAATTCAATGAAAGTTGATTTAACTTTTGGCTTAAATTATAATCTTCTCAAAAGCTTTTCTCATTCCGTCTTTCAAAAGCACCTCTCCACAATAGGAATATCCTTTGCCTTCCAGAATTTTCAACATGGCAATATTATCGTAATTCGTATCTACTTTTACACTCTGAATTTCATGGGATCTTGTAAAATCTTCAATATGGTCGAAAAGTTTTTTCACCATTCCCTGCCCTGCAAACTTTTCATCTACTGCAATTCTGTGCACTACCACAAATTCTCCATCACTCAGCCAGGCTCCTTCAATGGTACTGTAAGCAGGTTCATCGTTTAAAATCAAAGCAGCAAAGACTGCAATTTCGCCATCTACTGTAAGAACATATCCAAAACCCTTGGCAATATCACTTTCTACCGTTCCCAGGTTAGGATATCCATTTTGCCATTGTGTGCTCCCATCCTGTCTTCTTCTTTCAATAGACTGCTGGATAATTCCCCAAATAATATATCTGTCTTCAATTTCCGCTTTTCTGAGTGTAATTTCTGGATTCATTGTTCTTTAATTTTTGAAATAAAGGATTAAAAATCAAGGTTTTGTTCTTTCAATCCTTTGATGATTTTTATTTTTTTTAATAATTAGCAGCTAATTAAAAAACCGAAAACTAATTAAAATTAATTTTCGGTTCGAAGTAGTAAAATTTAAAATTATGAAATTGTTTTATTGATTTTCACTTTGTTGAAGGTAAGCATCTACAATTTCAAATGCTCTTTTTTCATCCTGCAGATCTACCATTACTTTTAACGACGTAGCCGTGGGAGTTGTGGTAAATGTAAGATAATTATTTTCAACTGTGTTTGTAATTTGCGCATCATCCAATTTAGACTTAACCAACTGAATTTCTGAAGGGTTATCACTTTCAAAAACCGATACTCTCGTGCTTCTTTCCATATTCTATATTGTTTGAGTATCTAAATATACAATGATTTTTTGAAAATTACAAATCCTAGTTTTAAATTTTGTTAATATTGTTTTCTATTTTATCCAGTGCCAACTGAATTTCTTCTTTAGTAACATTCAGGTGAGGTCTGAAGCGTAAAGACTGGTCACCGCATGGTAAAATGATCAATCCGTCATTGAAGAGTTCACTCATCATTTTATTTCGGTCTCCGGCTGATGGAAGATCAATGGCGCACATCAATCCTCTTCCTCTTGCATTGGAAATTTTCTCAGGATATTTCTCAGCAAGAGCTTTCAGGCTATCCAGCAAAAAGTCTCCTACGACTCTGGCATTTTCTACAAGATTTTCTTTTTCAATAACCTCCATTACCAATTGGAAACGAAGCATATCGATAAAGTTACCTCCGAAAGTAGAGTTGATTCTTGAGCTTTCTCTGAATACATTATTAGGAACTTCATCAAATTTTTCTTTATTGGCTAAAACTCCACAAACCTGTGCTTTTTTACCAAAAGAAATAATATCAGGTTTTGCAGTAAAATGCTGGAAAGCCCACATTTTTCCTGTAATGGCAATACCGGTCTGAACTTCATCAAAAATAAGTAAGATTTCATTTTGATCACAAAGCTGTCTTAGGCCTAATAAGAATTCGTCTCTGAAATGGTTATCCCCTCCTTCTGCCTGGATAGGCTCTATGATGATACAAGCCACTTTATCCGGATTCATCAAAATAGCTTCTTCAATTTGTAATAAAGCAAGCTTTTCATTTTTAATGGTTTCTTCCAGATTTTCTTCCGTGATCGGGAATGATAATTTCGGATTTAGGATTCTTGGCCAGTCAAATAAAGGAAAATATTGGTATTTTCTTGGGTCTGAAGTGTTGGTTAAGCTTAAAGTATAACCGCTTCTTCCGTGGAAAGCCTGTCTGAAATGGATACAGATTCCGGCTTCAGTCTGAAGTCCTTTTGCAAAGTTTTTACGGGTCTTCCAGTCGAAACATGCCTTTAAAGCATTTTCAACCCCTAAAGTTCCGCCTTCGATAAAGAAAGCATATTGTAATTCTTCAGGAATAACTACTCTTTCAAATACTTCTAAGAAATGAGCATATTCTTCGGAGTAAACATCTGCTAAAGTAGGTTTGTTGACAGCCATTCTTCCTAACCACTCTGATCTTTCTACCAGATAAGGGTGGTTATATCCTACGGAAGCTGATGCAAACATAGAGAACATATCCAGATATTCTCTGTCTGTAAGTTTGTCGTAAAGCCATGATCCGTGAGATTTTTCAATGTCCATCACGAAGTCAAACCCATCCGCCAAAACGTGTTTTCCTACTGTTTCTTTTACTTTATTTGCCTTTATATCTAATGTTTGTTCCATAATAAATTGATGTGTGATTTAATAAATGAATGGTTAGAGCATCACAGAATGAAACTACTATCATTCAGGTTATTAATTTTTATTTTTGTTTTTTTGTATGCTTTAAGTAAAGCTTTTATAAGTCAAATTTAATCCCTTGTGCTAAAGGAAGTTGAGCTGTGTAATTTATAGTATTGGTTTGTCTTCTCATATAGTACTTCCAGGCATCAGATCCTGATTCTCTTCCTCCTCCGGTTTCTTTTTCTCCACCGAAAGCACCTCCGATTTCAGCACCTGAAGTTCCAATATTTACGTTAGCAATACCACAGTCTGAACCTGCATGGGAAAGGAATAATTCTGCCTCTCTAAGGTTTTGAGTCATAATCGCTGAAGATAATCCCTGAGGAACATCATTTTGAATAGCAATGGCTTCTTCCAGGGTTTTGTATTTGATCAAATATAAAATCGGGGCAAAAGTTTCATGCTGTACAATCTCATAAGAATTTTTCACTTCGGCAACGCAAGGTTTTACGTAGCATCCTGATTCATACTCTTTCCCGGTTAATACACCTCCTTCAACAACAAATTTTCCGCCTTCTTTTTTACATTTTTTGATAGCTTCTTCATATTGATTCACCGCATCAGTATCAATTAAAGGACCTACATGGTTTTTCTCATCCAATGGGTTTCCGATCTTTAACTGACCATAAGCTTTTGTCAATCTTGTTTTCACTTCATTATACACACTCTCGTGGATAATCAGTCTTCTTGTGGAAGTACATCTCTGACCGGCTGTTCCTACGGCTCCGAAAACCGCTCCGATAATAGACATATCGATATCTGCTTCTTTCGTAATGATAATTGCATTGTTACCTCCCAGCTCAAGGATAGATTTTCCGAATCTTTCTGCTACTTTAGAAGAAACCATTCTTCCTACTCTTGTAGACCCTGTGAAAGATACTAAAGCTACTCTCTTATCATCTACCAGTTTCTGTCCGATCTCATGGTCTGACACCAATACACTTGAAACTCCTTCAGGAAGATTATTTTCCTTTAAAACTTCATTCATGATATTCTGACATGCAATCGCACACAGTGGTGTTTTTTCAGATGGCTTCCAGATGGTAACGTTACCACAGATCCATGCCAATGCAGTGTTCCATGACCATACAGCCACCGGAAAGTTGAATGCTGTGATGATTCCTACCACACCTAGCGGATGGTATTGCTCATACATTCTGTGTCCTGGTCTCTCTGAGTGCATCGTATATCCCTGAAGCTGTCTGGAAAGTCCCACAGCAAAATCACAGATATCAATCATTTCCTGTACTTCTCCAAGACCTTCCTGTAATGATTTACCCATTTCATAGGAAACCAGTTTTCCAAGATCATCTTTATATTCTCGTAACTTCAGACCCAGTTGTCTTACAATTTCTCCTCTTTTAGGAGCCGGGATCATTCTGAATTCCTGAAATGCCTTTTGAGCAGTCTCAATTACTTTGTCATAATCACTTTCTCCGGAAGTCTTTACTTTAGCGATTAATTTACCGTCTACAGGAGAGATACTTTCTATTGTCTTTCCTGAAGCGAAATATTTTCCGCCCACTGAAGTCCCTTTATTTTCTTCTTTAATACCAAGGTTTTTGAGTGTTGTTTCGATTCCGAAATCCTTTACTTTTTTTGACATAAAATCTTACTTTTCGTTCTCTCTAAAGATAAAAATATTATGCGAACCTCAAAACTTTAATTTTTAACTTGTTTTTTATTTGGACTAATTATAAACATGCTTATCTTTGTAGGGTAAAATTTTGACATTCGGAAATGGAGAATAATACATCAAAAGAAGATTTTTCAAAACAAAAAGACAATTCAAAGTGGAAACAATGGGTGAAACGCTTTGGCGTCGGGGGAATTATATTTTTCACCGTAAAAGGGATCATTACCTCTACTTTAATTTATTTTCTTGGAAAGAATTTTTGGAACGTTATTACCAAATATTTTTCAACGATGTTCGGGTAAGATAATTGATAATACATATAAAAAGAAAGCTGAGAAAAATTCTCAGCTTTCTTTTTATAATAAAGTTAATTGAATAGTTATAATAAATATAAACTATTCCTTCTTCTTCCTTCCCGAATCGACCAGTTTCTGATGCAGTAAGTATTCAATCTGTCCGTTTACACTTCTGAATTCATCATTGGCCCATTTTTCCAGGAGTTTATAAGTAGACTCATCTATCCTTATGACAAAGGATTTTTTACCTTTGCCTTCGGAAGAGTTTTGAGCTTTTTCTGATTTCATTTTTCTTGTTTTTTAACGCAAGATGCGTGAAGATTTATTTTCCAGGTTCATTGTTTATAGCTTCCCAATAAACCTGGAAATTATTAATATTTTAGTTATACAGGGTGCCTGCATTTAATATTGGGGTTGCCGCTTTTTCACCACACAAAACCACCATTAAATTACTTACCATTGCGGCTTTTCTTTCGTCATCAAGTTCAACGATATTACCTTCAGAAAGCTTTTTCAAGGCAAGATCAACCATACCTACGGCTCCTTCTACAATTTTGGTTCTCGCTGCAACAATGGCAGTAGCCTGTTGTCTTTGAAGCATTGCTCCTGCGATTTCTGATGCATACGCCAAATGGGAGATCCTTGCTTCCTGAATGACAATTCCTGCTTTTGAAAGACGGTCTGTAAGCTCCTGTTCCAAAATAGAATTGATCTTTTCACCACCTTCTCTTAAAGTAATCGGGGCATGGTCGTCCTCCAAATTGTCATAAGGAAAACTCATGGCCAAATGTCGTACTGCTGCTTCACTCTGCATTTTCACAAAATCCGAATAGCGTTCAACGTCAAAAGCCGCTTTATAAGTATCTCCTACTTTCCATACGATTACTACTGCAATTTCAATCGGATTTCCCATTTTATCATTGACTTTCAAGGTTTGTCCCTGCAAATTTTCTGAACGCAATGATATTTTCTGTGACGAATACAGAGGATTGATAAAAAACAGTCCGTTTTCTTTTACTGAACCCACATATTTTCCAAAAAAGTTTAACACCCTGGAGTGATTAGGTTGAATAATCATGAGTCCTTTCAGGAAGAAGCATGAAAGTAAAAAGCAAAACATCGCAATAATCACATAGGCAATACTCTGATCAACTCCGGAAATAAAGAAATAAACCGAAGCGACAAATAAAGCCAGACAGATTACTAAGGTAATATAACCCGACATAGGTTTTAATGTTTTTTCCATAACTGAATTTTTAATTTGATATTATTTTGATATCATAAAGATAGCCGTAATTTTTGAATGTCAAATATTAATAATGCTTTTTTTTGCGGGATGCGGGGTAAGAAAAGCAAAAATTCGGGATACGGCAGAGGAACGTGATCCGCATTGCCTGAGTTGTCCATACTGGGTAAGCAATAGCAGGATTTGTAAGCCTAGCTATCTTAAGAAGGTTCTATATTACACTTCCCACGTAACCCGCACCACGCATTGTTCTACACCTCGTAGCACGTAAAAAAAAATCCCGGAAAATAAATTCCAGGATTTTGATTTTATAGGTCTGCCGCTTTTACTTCTTCGTTAATTTTTTAAACTTGAAATAAGAAACTGCTGATAAAGTAATCATTGTTGCGATTCCTATGTATACCCAGGCCGGTACCGGTACCGGGTCTCCTGCTGCATAAGAGTGAAGTCCGCTTAAGTAGTAATTTACCCCAAAATAAGTCATTACCATTGAACAGAATGCAAACATTGTTGCCACGTGGAACGCCCATCTGCTTCTCAACCCAGGTACTAATCTCATGTGCAGTACGAACGCGTACACCATGATCGAGATGAAAGCCCATGTTTCTTTCGGGTCCCAGCTCCAGTATCTTCCCCAAGATTCGTTGGCCCAGATTCCTCCTAAGAAGTTTCCTACTGTTAAAGCAAAAAGACCAATAGTAAGAGACATTTCAGAAACCACTACCAATTCTTTCAATGTGGTATCATGATGAATTTTATAGGTCTCTTTATTTGAAATAATATAAAATACCAGAGAGATCACAGCAATGATCATCGATAGTGCAAAGAATCCATAGCTGGAGGTAATAATCGCTACGTGAACAATTAACCAGTAAGATTTCAATACAGGAACCAATGGTGTAATCTGTGGATCAAGAGCTGAACCTCCATGAGCAAATCCCATCATAATTACCGCTACCATAAATCCGGCTGCTGGAATTAGTGCATTGGAATTTCTGTAAAGAACAAGTCCTGCTGTAATTCCTACCCAGGAAATAAAGATAATCGCTTCATACCCGTTACTCCAAGGTGCGTGCCCTGAAATATACCATCTTGCCACAAGGCCTAAGAAGTGACAAAAATATCCTATTAAGCCAATTGCAATAATGATCTTAATAGCCTTATTTAAAATCTTGTGTGATTTGAATAATTCAACAAAACCTAAGATCAAAAGAAGCCCTCCTATGATGGTGTAAAATATTAATAATTTGAAGTTAATATCCGCTTTATTCATGAAGACCTCAAGATCTACTTTAGATTGAGCAGGAACAACGCTTTTACCCCATTTCTGCTGATATTCTGAAAGTTTAGCAAGTTCCGAATCTGCTTTACTCCAGTTTCCTGATTTCTGAGCGGTAAGAACTTCTGCAAAATAAGGTCCCATTACCTGCTGAGATTCCATATCCGGTTCAAACTTCTGATCCAGCCATGAATGCCATGTATGGTTAGCGTCATTTTTCACCGGTACAATTCTCATAAACTGACCACTGAAAAACTCGTTGAAAATCTGAACTCTTTCGTTTACAGAAATTACTTCTTTGTCATAATTTGTTTGATCTGCCGGCTTTTTACGGAAAGCAGTGTTATAATCATGCTCAAGAATGTATGTTAAATTACCGTTAGCATCTGCAGGGAAAAGGTTCATTAATGAAGTATATCCATCATCATCTGCTTTGGTCTTATTTTTCAGTTCATCCCCTCCTTTCGGTCCTACTTTAATCATGGGAACCATTGTCCAGCTTGGGGTATCAGTATTTACGGATAGGAACCACTGGTTAGCCGTAAGGTATTTCCCGTCAGTCCCTTTGAATTTATCTTTCTTGTAAAGTTTTCTTAAAACATCCAATGCCACTGTATTGATAGGAACAATTCTTCCTTCAAAACTTTGTACCAGAAGGTATCCGAATTTATCCGCATGCTCTTTGCTGATCCTGTTTCTCGCAATAATTTCATCCGGAGAGACAGATCTCATTTTATTCATCGGAGTTGCCAGAGAATTCTGCTTTGGAGCAGCACCGTCAAGAGGCTGGACAGATGGAGCCGGAGCATGAGTATGCCCGTCACCTTCTACATGTACATGTTCTCTGCTTCCGTCGGTTGTTCCGTGTGTTTCAATTTTCTGAGCATTGATCCCTATACTTAAAAACAGTAAAAGAACAGCTGCTGTTTTTGCTTTTTTCTTGCTGGCATCAGCCAACATTTTATTTAATTTCCAGAAGTGAGTTCCCTTCCAGAAGAAGATCACAAACATTCCTAAGAATAATAATCCGTATCCGATATAAGAGATCAGAGTTCCCCAGAAATCATGGTTTACAGAAAGTACTGTTCCCATTCTGTCCGGATCAAAACTCGACTGGAAGAAACGGTATCCTTTATGGTTAAGAACGTGGTTCATATAAATTTTATAAGGTGTTTCTTTACCTTCATCAACAATTTTCACATGGCTTTCATAAGCACTTGGAGAAGAACTTCCAGGATAAGTTTCCATCACGAAATCTTCTAACTTCAGCGCAAAAGGAGTATTGTAAACCTTAGGTCCGAATCCAACCATGATATTTAATCCATCCATGGTAACCTGCTTATAGGCATTTGGATTTCCTCTTTCTACAGAAAGGTCAACCAAACGCTTTGTTTTTGGACCCTGTAATTCTATCTGAAGCATATCAGGAACACTAGCATCTTTCTTTCTATCACCTTCAATAGCGATAAGTCTTCCTTTTTTCAGTCCTTCAGGCACTACAAGTTTCAGTTCATTAATACTGTATAAACTTCTCATTGCCAAAGGCTGGAATTCATCTTTCTTTGTACTTCCGGTAGCCTGAGTAGCCATAGTCATATAACTTGCATCAACTGGAGTTTTGATGAATAATTTTCCACCTTCGTTTTTGAATTCCACAGCTCCTTCAATAGCTCTGTTGAATGTTACCAAAGTTCCGTTGATCGACTTGGTCTCTCCCGGTTTGATGTAAATATTCTGTCTTCCCGTACTTGCTGTAGACACCAGGTGAAGGTATTCTGCACCATTCGGCTCAGCAACCAGACTGTCTTTTTTTCTTTGGATGTATTCCTTCGCAAAAACTTTCACTTCTTTCCCATGAAAGTCATAGGTTGCATTGAAATCTTTATGCAGTGGAGACATCAGATAAGGTACATCCTGATAATTAAGAACATCCCCTTTCTCTTCGATCTGGATTTTAAAGAAATTTTTGTCCGTTACGATTTCGTTGGAGGTTTCTCCTTCTCTGATGTGCATTTGCCCTTCGAAACTGATGTATCTGGTAATGGCACCGCCCATAAAAATAAATATAAAAGCCAGGTGAAAAACAAGAACCGGCCACTTTTCTCTTTTCCAAAGTCTGTATCTGCCGATATTTCCTATGAAATTGAGAATAAGCAGGACCATGATCAGTTCAAACCATTTGGCCTCATAAATTAATGCTTTCGCTGTAGGCGTTCCATAGTCGTTTTCTAGGAACGTTGCATAAGCCATCGCAAATGCATACACCAGTAACAAAACAGCCATTGTCCTGGTTGAGATAAGAATATCTTGGAGCTTCTTCATGATTTAATTATACTTGACATGCAAAAATAAGCATGATAAACTACAAAGAGATTAAAAAAAGCTGTTTTTTGTCATTTTAAAGCCCGTTTCGCTTATTTTGAACCATTCTTAATAACTAAAAAAGCACTAAGAAAAATTCAATTTTTAAAACCCAGCAATTCCAGATTCATTGTACCTATACCGGTGATTGAAAACTTCTATTCAGAAATAACCGACATAAAACACAAAATACTGATTTACAACACAATAAATTAACATCAGTTTTATAAAAAATAAAAGGAGTTTACAATTTATTTCCCGAGGGATATTTTTTTCCTGATCTTACTCAAGAATTCATGAGTAATTCCCAAATAGGAAGCAATTTGTTGTTGGGTAAGCTTTTGTTCGAGTCCCGGATATTTTTTTAAAAATTCTACATATCTTTTATCAGCCGTCTTCCCTGTCAAGGAAAGAATCCTTCTCTGTAATCCTACTGATGACTGCTGATTCATCATTCTAAAAAGTTTTTCTACCTGGGGCATTGTTTCATAAAGGTGTTCTTTCTCCTTTTTGGAAATCATAAGAACCTCACTATCCTCTAGAGCTTCGATATTGAGAATGCTGGGAACATGATTAATGAGACTGTTGATATCCGTGATCCACCATCCTTCGATCGCAAAATACAACGTCTGTTCAAAACCGTTTTCATTGAGATAATATACTTTACAGCATCCACTGACAACAAATCCTTCAAAAGAACAGTAATCCCCTTCTTTAAGAATCATCTCTTTCTTTTTAAAGACTTTATATTCAAATGGAGAAGCAAACCGACTGAATTCCTCTTCGGATAAGTCTATATACCGGCTGATGTTTTGATAAAGTAAATCAAGCATTATTCTGTTTAAGCAAAATAAAGATACCAATTATTATTGATACCTTTATTTATTACCCTGTTATCCGTTACTTATTTTCCATGTAAGAAATCATCTGTACTGACAATTCTGGCGTAAAGATTTCCTAATGTGGAGATCCCTGCTAAAAATGACCTTTGTACTTCTGCCGCTTTTATCACCTGCCCGTTCAATTCCCGGTCTCGTGTTGCAGTAGCATCTCCAATAACGGTATTGGTAAAGCCAAAGTCAAATGCAGCTCTAGTGGTTGATTCCACACATACATCTGTCATCATACCTGTAATCACCAGATTTTTGATCTTTTTTGCCTGAAGAAACTGCAACAGATCCGTTTCCCTGAAACTATTCGGAAAATGTTTTACCAGAACCTTTTCATCAGATTTTGGGGCAACCCATGAACTGATCTCCACTCCGTGAGTATCTGGAATAAAAAAAGCAGCGCCATCATCGGTGGCAATATGCATAATGTGAACCACGGGAAGATTATTTTCCCTAAAATATTTCAGAATGTCCTGCGTGTTTTTTGCGGCCTTTTCCGCGCCTTCCAGTGTCATTTTCCCTCCCGGAAAATAGTCGTTTTGTACGTCAATAATTAATAGTGCTGTGTTTTCCATTTTTCTTTTTTGTTGTGCGTTCATTGATACGAATGAAATTAAAATCAAACATAAAGTCAGAATACTTTTAAAAGTGTCTTTCATTATTTCCCTGTTATAAATCGATATGACAAAATTATGACAGGAATAGTTCATGACCTTTGAACTAGTTCAAAAAATCATATTCATGAAAAAACCGACGTCGAATACAATTGAGCTCCGGGAAAACTTTAACAGATGGTCCCACAAAGTATTTTTTTCAAAAAAAATCAGGATATCATCATTTTATATGGCAATAATTAATCAAAATAATTCATAACTAGATTTATTTTCCGATATTATGTGTTTTTATTTTAAATTAAATAAAGTGAAAAATATTATTATTTTATATATTTCTAACCAAATAAAGAATATTTTAAATCAAATTATTTGAAATTCTAGAATCAAAATAATAACAATAACAATCATTTGAAATAAAAAATAATTATATCTTTTATTTTTGGAATTGTTATTGTTGAAATTAAAATGATTTTTTTTACAAAAAAGGTTTTAATGTGGGAAAAACATTAAATTTGCGATATTGATATTATGGACAAAAAGACACAAAAAAAACAGACTGAATCGCCGGAAGCAGGCCGAATTTTATCTAAGCCGCGTATATTCTTTGGGCTTACTTTTATCCTTTTCTCTATTGTTCTAGCGTTCTCATTCATTTCCTATTTAATGAACTGGAAAGCAGACCAGAGCCAGGCAGGAACAATGCTTGATAAGGGTATAAAATCTTCAAACATTTTTGGAAAATTAGGAGACTGGTTTGGGAATGTTTTCATATTTGAAAGTATTGGTATTGCCTCATTTATTATTGCATTTTTATTCCTTGTAGTAGGAACAATGATCCTTAAAAAGAAAATGTTCAAGCCATGGAAAACCATTGGACATTCACTGTTTTTTATTTGCTGGCTTCCTATTTTTATGGGAGCGCTTACCAAAGGGCAAGGCGTTTTAGGAGGTGTATATGGTTACCAGATCATGGATTATCTTAATTCCATCATTGGAGCTGTAGGGTTGTGGACAGTATTAGCGGCAAGCATTCTTCTGTATTTCATCCTGGAATTCAATCTTCGCCCAAGCTCTATCAAAGCTAAGCTGAATAAAATCAATGAAAATACCATAGGAAAGGTAAAGGCTATGATGCCGGATTCTAATGAAGATTTTGAAGCGGATGAAGAAATGAAGGAAGAGGTTGAAGAAGTAGCAGCTAATGTTACGGTAAGCGACCTTACCCAGCAGACCTCTGCTAATCCTATTAATAAAATAAAAGAACAGGAACCTGTATCTATTCCAAAACAGGTTTCAGAAGTTCCCCTTACTACAGATATAGAAACTATTGTCACTCCGAATCATACTTCTTTTGAAAATGATCACAAAGAGATAACGCAATCGGCGAATTTAAACCTTAGTACGAAACCGGCTGTTCCGATGTCTACTCCTGAGGAAGCTTTTGATATCAGACCTTCTACTCCATCTTCGGTCTCTACCTCTGCACCTGTTCACGAAGACATTAAATTTAAGGTAGAAATTGCTCCTGTAATTGATACCCTGGATGATTCAGATAAAAAGTCTCAGGAACTGATAGAAATGCATGGTTTGTATGATCATAAATTAGATCTTGCTAATTTCCAGATGCCTCCGGTAGATTTATTAAAAGATTACGGCAATGAAGAGATATCAATCAATAAGGAAGAACTTGAAGAAAATAAAAATAAAATTGTTGGGCTCTTAAAGAACTTTAATGTAGGTATTGCCGAGATCAAAGCGACCATCGGGCCAACAGTTACCTTATACGAAATTGTTCCGGAAGCGGGTATCAGGGTAGCAGCCATTAAAAAACTGCAGGATGATATTGCTTTGAATCTTTCAGCTTTAGGGATCAGGATTATTGCGCCAATGCCAGGAAAAGGAACTATTGGTATTGAAGTACCAAGAAAGAATCCTACCATGGTTTCTATGCGCTCTGTTATTGCTTCTCAGAAATTCCAAAATACAGATATGGATCTTCCGGTAGTTTTCGGAAAAACAATTTCCAACGAAGTTTTCATGGCTGACCTTGCAAAGATGCCTCACTTATTGATGGCCGGAGCAACGGGACAGGGTAAATCGGTAGGAATTAATGCTATTCTTACCTCTCTGCTTTATAAGAAACACCCTAGTGAACTGAAATTTGTAATGGTGGATCCTAAAAAGGTAGAACTTTCATTATACTCAAAAATAGAAAGACATTATCTGGCTAAACTTCCGGATGTGGATGAAGCTATTATCACAGATACAAACAAAGTAATCAATACCCTCAACTCACTTTGTATCGAGATGGATACAAGATATGATCTTCTTAAAAATGCATTCTGTAAAAACCTAAAAGAATACAACAAGAAGTTTGCAGAAAGAAAATTAAATCCTGAAAATGGGCACCGTTTTTTACCCTATATTGTTTTGGTAGTAGATGAGTTTGCCGATCTGATTATGACCGCTGGAAAAGAGGTAGAGTTACCAATTGCCAGACTGGCACAGCTTGCAAGAGCCGTAGGTATTCACCTTATTGTGGCAACACAAAGACCTTCTGTGAATGTAATTACAGGTATGATTAAAGCAAACTTCCCTGCAAGAGCAGCATTCAGGGTGATCTCCAGTGTGGATTCAAGAACAATTCTCGACTCTACGGGTGCAGATCAACTGATTGGTAAAGGAGATATGCTTTATTTCAACGGTAATGAAATTCTAAGACTTCAGTGTGCTTTTGTAGATACTCCGGAGGTTGAAAGACTGGCAGAATACATTGGGGAACAAAAAGGATATGCATCGGCATTCCTTCTTCCTGAATATGTTTCTGAGGATTCTACAAGTTCGGTAGGAGCTTTTGATCCTAATGAAAAAGATGCATTATTTGAAGAGGCGGCAAGAATTATTGTATCTACCCAACAAGGCTCTACTTCCATGCTTCAACGTCAATTGAAACTCGGCTATAACAGAGCGGGAAGAATTATGGACCAACTGGAAGCAAGCGGTATTGTCGGAGGCTTTAACGGAGCTAAAGCAAGAGAGGTGATCATCAGTGATCTTCATTCTTTGGAACAGTTTTTGGAAGATTTACGTAGTTAAGGGTAAAAAAGCGAATAGCTCTCCCCTTAAGAGTTAGAAAATGTCTAAAGATTATTAAATAAAAAAATGAAAAATATTATTTCAAAAGTTATATTAGGAAGTTTTGTTGTAGGTGCAGTTGGTATGGCCAGTGCTCAGAAAATAGACGCTAAAGCCAAAAAGATATTGGATGATATTACAGCCAATTACAATTCTAAAAAGAATTCTTACTTCAAATTTTCTTTTGGAAGCGGTCTTAATGATCAGGTAACTAAAACCGAGCCTGGAATTTATTATTCGGCAGGAGATAAATACAAGTTGAAAATCATGGATACCGAACAGATCTTTGATGGAAACAAGATTTATAACATCAGTACGGATGATATGGAAGTAACGATTGCAAAACCTAATGGAAACAGCACCCTCTTCTCCCCTATCAATTACCTGAGTACCTATAGAAATGACTATAACGTAACGTATAACGGAAAGAAAATGGTCAACGGTGTGAATGCTGATTTTATCAAACTGACTCCTGTAAAATCAAACGGTATAAAATATGTGTATCTTTTTGTAGATTCTGTAAAAAAACAAATGGTAAAGCTTGAACAGCACGGAAACAACAAAGATGTTGCTGTCATAGCGATCAAAGAATATAAGGAAAACCAGGATTTGGACCCGAATATGTTTGTTTTCGATAAGAATAAATTTAAAAACTACGTAATTACTGAACTTTAAAAAGCAAGAAAACAGGGTTATAAATACTCCATTCTGTTTTTAAGTTAAAAAAATAACAAAATATAAAAGCCGCAAGTAAAATTTGCGGCTTTTTGATTAATTTTGGCGCATGTTAAAAATACTAGACCGATATATCATAAAAACCTTCTTTGGACCGTTTTTCTTTATATTCAGCGTATTGTTTTTCATCTTTATTGTAAACATTATCTGGGTTCAATTAGGTCAATTTATGGGAAAAGGATTAAGCTACTGGCAAATCCTTAAACTTCTTTTTTATCTTGGGGTAAGCGTTATCAGTATGGTGCTTCCTCTTACTATCCTTCTGGCCAGTATTATGTCCTTCGGAGAATTTGGTGAAAGGTACGAGCTTGCTGCGATGAAGGCTGCCGGAATTTCTCTGACAAGAGTTATGATGCCTCTTCTGGGCGTTGCCACCGTACTGGCGATTATGCTTTTCTTCTTTTCAAATAATATTATTCCCGATTTTCAGAAGAAGGCGAAAAACATGCTTTTCAATATTGCACAGACTAAACCTGCGCTTAACTTCACTCCCGGACAATTTATTGATCAGATTCCCGGTTATATGGTGAAATTTGACAAAATTTATGGAGAAAACGGGGAAAATATTGAGGGCGTTTTTGTTCACAGAAAAGCCAACACCTATGAAAATCAACAGTCTATTGTCGCTGAAAAAGGAAAATTTGTTCCGGCAGCCAATAAGAACTTCTTAAAACTTGTCCTGCATAACGGATATGTATTTGAGGACAATTTTGCCGGAAAGGGAGAAAATGTCAGAATGAAACAGCCTGATCAGGCTATTAAATTTGATACGCTGACCTCTCACTTTGATATCAGTGAAATTATCAACCAGGCTATCGAAAAAGAACAGATTACGGATGACTATCGTTTCCAAACATATGGTCAATTGAACCAAACTATTGCTAAAAGTAAAAAAGAAAACAAACTGTTTTTTGATAATGTAGGAGCAGATGTCCTGGGGCAGACCAATTCTGTAGTTGCCTACATGGATAGAGGTAATGCACATAAGGCGGCTCCAAAACCACAGGTAAAACTGGACACCATAAAAAGTGACAAAAAGTTGGAAATCCTCTATAATGCTTACAACAGGCTGGATAACCTGAAAACCTCACTGGAAAGTAAAAAAAGTGAGTTCAGTACGAATGTAAAATATTTCAGCAAGGTGGTTATTTATCAGCAAAGAATAGTCTCCTATTCTGTAACCTGTATTATCTTCTTCCTGATTGGAGCCAGTTTGGGTTCTATTATCCGAAAAGGAGGTATGGGGCTTCCCGTAATCATAGCCATTGTTATTTTCATTATTTTCTATGTCATGAATGTAGGGGTAGAAAATTTATCCTGGAGCGGAAAAATGAATCCGTATCTGGCAGCATGGCTTCCTAACTTCATTCTTCTTCCTTTTGGAATCTGGATGACATATAAAGCACTTACAGATTCTCAGCTATTCGATGCAGAGAAATATAAGGCATTATTTAAGCCCATTACTAAGAGATTTTCAAAAAGTAAAGAGCATCAGCGGTATCAATAGATACCCGAAATTGAATATCCAATACAATACAGACCCGGAAATTCCGGGTCTTTTTATTTCTGAAAACAGAAGATCGGAGTTTCTATTTTTTAAAGTATAAAATGACATGGCTCATCACTATAACGAAACAACCATTTCATGGAGAATATGGCTCAATAACCCCCACTTTAAGTGATGGGAATCTTTTACAGTACACAATATATCGCTACTGGAAATTTTTCTCCTGAAAAGAAATCAAATCCCTCCTCATAAATGATCAATCTCTTAAAAAAACATGAAGACCCAAAAGGAGAAATCAAATCACAGGTGTAAATAAAAAAGAGGTTTCCGACCCCGGAAACCTCTTTTTGTATGTCAAACATCGATGCCAGTTAAAACTTGTACACAAATGCGTTAATATTCATTCCTGCTCCTACAGAAGCAAACAGGACGATATCATCTTTCTTGATTTCATGTTGTTCCAATTCCCCGTTGAGAATCATCGTAAGCAAAGTTGGAATAGTTGCTACACTGCTGTTTCCTAATTTATGAATTACCATAGGCATGATATTCTCAGGAAGCGGCGTATTATACAACTGATAAAACCTGTTAACAATAGCTTCATCCATTTTTTCATTAGCCTGGTGAATAATAATCTTATCCAGCTGATCAATAGTATACCCACTATTATCAAGACATTTTTTCATAGCATCAGGAACATTGGAAAGTGCAAATTCATAGATTTTCCTTCCATCCATTTTGATGTATTTCGTATCAGGGCATCGTTCATTATTATAAGATTTGCCAAAATACAGATAGTCTTTTTCCGTCAATGTATAAGAAGCAGAAAGATGAGACTTAATCCCGGAATCATCAGTACTGTTTTCTAGAATGGCGGCTCCTGCCCCATCAGCATAAATCATACTGTCTCTGTCATGAATATCTACTACACGGGAAAGTGTCTCAGCTCCTATTACCAAACAGCGTTTTGCAATACCTGCTTTAATAAAAGCATTGGCCTGTATCATTCCTTCAATCCAACCGGGACATCCGAAAAGAACATCATATGCAACACAAAAGTTGTTTCTGATTCCCAGTAAATGTTTTACCCTTGCTGCAAGACAGGGAACAGTATCAGACTGAACTGTCCCGAAGCGTACATCCCCAAAATTATGGGCAAAGATAATATAGTCTAAAGTTTCAGGATCTATTCCTGCATTTTCTATAGCAGCCTGAGCTGCAATAAGCCCCAAATCTGAAGTAACCTGTGTACTGCTCGCATACCTCCTCTCTTCAATGCCCGTAATTTTTTTTAATTTATCCGTAATAGATGCATTGTTTTCTTTTAATAACACTCCTTCTTTATTAAGAAAAACATGCTTATCAAAAAATAGATTGGTTATCGTTTCAGATGGAATGTAGTTCCCTACACCAATAATTCTCGTCATCACTATAATGTTTTGTTTCCTGTCTTTTTTAAGGTGTTTCAGGAATAATTTTATAAATATAATGATTTAACGCTAATATCTATTAAAATATTATAGTAACAGGGCTTAATAATTCAAAATTTTATATCGATCAAAAAATAAAATTCATTAAAAGCAAAATTAAAGTTCTGATATACAGAAAACAAAAGAGGTTCCCTCTCAGAAACCTCTTATTAATATTTAAAAAACTAAAAATTATACTTTCATAATTTCTGCTTCTTTTGTCTTAAGATGCTCATCGCAAAGCTTTACATATTTGTCTGTGAATCCCTGAATTTCTTCTTCAACTCCTTTTACAACATCTTCAGAAACACCTTCTAACTTTTTAAGTTCTTTCAAGCCATCTTGTCTTGCATTTCTTACTGTTACTTTAGTGTTTTCAGCTTCTATTTTAGCCTGTTTTGCCAATTCTTTTCTTCTTTCCTCCGTTAAAGGCGGAACATTAAGAATAATATTCTCACCATTGTTAGAAGGCGCAAAACCTAAATTAGAATTAATAATAGCTTTTTCAATTGCATTGATTGCTGTTCTGTCCCAAGGCTGGATAGAGATAGTCATCGCATCCGGCACAGAAACATTAGCTACCTGGTTGATTGGAGTGGGAGCACCATAATATTCAACCATTACATCCTGAACCATTGCCGTAGAAGCACGTCCTGCTCTGATTCTTTGAAATGCATGATCCAAGTGCTTTACAGCTGCGTCCATATCCTGCTTTACAGATTCTAATATAAGATCTAATTCTTCCATTATTATATTATAGTTTGATAAATTACACATTAATTGTTATAATTGATAATTGATAATTGATGGGTAATAAGTAATGAGTAATGAAGAATTTTACATTCACTAATCCCTCTTATCTGCTACCTATCACCTGTTACCCGATTACAAATTAACTAAAGTACCAACATTTTCTCCTTCCACAATTTTCTCTAAATTCCCATCTTTATTCATATCGAATACAATAATAGGTAATTTATTTTCATGACTCAAAGTAAATGCTGTCATATCCATTACTTTAAGATTTTTTTCAAATACTTCATCAAAAGATAATGAGTTGTATTTTACTGCATCTGCATTCTTTTCAGGATCACTGTCATAGATTCCGTCTACTCTTGTTCCCTTTAAGATAACATCAGCTCCAATTTCGATAGCTCTTAAAGTAGCTGCTGTATCTGTTGTAAAATATGGGTTTCCTGTCCCTGCTCCGAAGATTACTACTCTTCCTTTCTCAAGATGTCTTACCGCTCTTCTTTTGATAAAAGGTTCAGCTACTTTATCCATTTCGATAGCAGACTGAAGTCTCGTTTTAATTCCGGCATCTTCCAATGCCCCCTGCAATGCCATACCGTTGATTACTGTTGCCAGCATTCCCATATAGTCTCCCTGCACTCTATCCATTCCTTTTGCTGCTCCTGCAACACCTCGGAAAATGTTTCCTCCTCCAATGACAATCGCCACTTCACAACCTTTTTCCACTACTTTTTTTATCTCTGCAGCATATTCCTGCAGTCTTTCAGTGTCAATACCGTATTGTCTGTTACCCATTAAAGCCTCACCACTTAGTTTCAGAAGGATTCTTTTATATTTCATTTTTTATTTTTAATAACGATTTACCGGAGCTGATTTCTCCAAAATTTGATTTTGCAAATATAATCATTATAGATATTGATGAAAGAAAAATATTTAATTAGAAATAATGTCAGAAATATTTTGAAAAGTACGAAAAAGGATTATTTTTGCATTAATTATAAATTGAATTGAAGAAAATTATCATTTTTTCATTATTTCTATCAGGAATTGTTTCTTATGCACAAACAGGAACAAATGTTTATCCGTTCTTAAATATACCTGTATCTGCAAGACAAGCCGCTTTAGGTGGTGATGCAATTTCGATAAGAGATTATGATGTTTCCTTTGCTATTGCAAACCCTGCCCTGTTAAATAAAGATTCTGACAAACAGCTTTCCGTGAATGCTACAGCTTATCTGGCTGATTCAAAATATGGAACCATAGCGTATGCCAAAGATTTTGACAATGGTCATATGGCCACCATCAATGCCCGGTACATGAGCTATGGAAGTATTCCGAGGACTGATGAAAGTGGTTTTGAAAATGGAGAATTTAAAGCTTCTGATGTTGCTATTGGTGCAGGCTATGCATACCAGTTTGAAGAAGACTGGACGATTGGTGGAGGAATTAATTTTGTGACTTCAAAAATTGATAATTATACTTCTTCTGCCATTTCAGGAACTGCAGGGGTTACCTATCACAATAAAAAGAACAAAGAAGTTCTTTCCCTTGTACTAAGGAATTTTGGGTTCCAGCTGAAATCATTCAATGGAGTAAAGGAAAATCTTCCCTTCAGAGTGGATTTAGGATACACCAAAATATTAAAAAACTTTCCTCTTGCGGTTACTATTACCGCTCATGATCTTCAGCAGTTTGATATTTCTTCGGAATTTAATACAGACGGACAAAAAGTGAATGCCGGCAGAAAAATTGCCGACCACTTTTCTCTGGGAGCAGAACTATTCCCAGAAAAGAACTTTAACATAAGACTGGGATACAACGTGAAAAGAGGAAATGAACTTGCAGTAGCAGATCAGAGAAACTTTTCAGGGCTTTCTGCAGGGTTTGGAGTTAAACTGTCAAGATTCCGTATAGATTATGCCCATGTAAGATATCACAACTCTTCTAACGTCAATCAGATAGGAATCTCAATGGACCTTTCCAGCCACAGAGGAGAATAAAAATAATCTTAATCCTTCTTAAAATTTCTTATTATTTCTTGATTTTCTAAAAAAAATCTTGAAATTTGCAGTATGAAAAAACCTGTAATAGCGATCGATGGGTACTCGTCTACCGGAAAAAGCTCTATCTCTAAAGTCATTGCTGATCAATTAGGACTTATTCATATGGATACCGGTGCACTTTACAGAGGGGTTACCTGGTATGCATTGCAGCATTGTTTGGATGAAAAGGGCAACATTGATCTGAAAGCATTATTCGCTTCTTTGGATCAAATTGAGCTCGAATTTAAAAATAACGATGGAACATTGGTTCTTTTCCTTAATCAGACAGATATCTCTAAAGAAATCCGTTCGAATGAGGTTTCAGACCATGTAAGCGTGGTGGCTAAGCAAAAAGAAGTAAGAGACTTTTTACTGCAGTCTCAGCGTTCTTTGGCAGAAAAAGGCGGCGTTATTATGGATGGACGTGACATAGGGACAGTAGTTCTGCCAAAAGCGGACTATAAATTCTTTCTTACTGCCAGTATTGACGAAAGAACAAACAGAAGATTTCTTGAATTAAAAGGACTCGGAATTGAAGCAGATAAAGAGCAGGTAAAACAAAATCTTATTGAAAGAGACAAAATAGACAGTGAGCGTGAAATAGCCCCTCTAAAGCAGGCTGACGATGCAATTGTTATTGACAACTCTACATTGAGCAAAGAGGAAACAATACAACTTATGCTCTCCTATATTCAAAAGATTTAACAATTTTTAATAGGCTTAAAGCCTCCTTTGGTATACAAATTGTAAGTTTTATTACTGTAAAAAACTAATCTATTATTAACTATTAAAAAACTTATAATGTCTAGAAAAGAAAAAAATACAGCAGGTATATTAGCGGGACTTCTTGCAGGTGCTGCTGCGGGTGTAATCTTAGGTATGCTTTATGCACCGGAAGAAGGAAAAGAAACAAGAAAGAAAATCAAGAATAAGGCGAATGATTTAAAAGATCAGGCTAAAAACAAATATGGAGAAGTTTCTGAAAAAGTAAAAGACCAGTATGGTAATATCTCTTCCACTTTCAAAGAAACAGCGAATAATGTAGCGCATACCATGAAAGATGGATACGATAAGTATAAGGATCAGATTGTTTCTAAAACTGCAGACGTAGTGAAAGATGTAGAAGCAGAATTGAATGATCTAAAAAAATAAGTAATTTATCTTTTTTAAGTAAATTACAGAAAGGAACTTTTGTACAAAAGTTCCTTTTTTTGTAACTTTAAAAAAAAACAATGATAGAGACTATTAAAGAATACGCCTCGAAGAGAATAGATCTTCTGAAAATAGAAGCCACTGAAAAGTCTTCTCTTTCTGCCGGGCTCATTACCTACTTTGTAGTACTGCTTGTTGCTTTTGCTTTTTTTATTATTCTTTTCAATTTTGGAATTGCATTTCTCATTGGCAAAGCATTAGATAATTATTCCTATGGATTCTTAATTGTTGCTGCATTTTATGCCTTAGTAATGGCTTTTGTCATTGCTTTTAAAAATAAGATTGTCAATACTGTTGCAGATCAGGTTATTAAATTTTTAAATCATTAAACTATGGGCAGAAAATACGAAAGCATAGAAGAATTAAGAAGAAAGAAAAAACTGCTTCAGGGTGAAATCGATGATCTTGAGAATCTTCTTACCTTCAAGAACACAAAAGAAAGCTTAAGTGCCTTTACCAATGGATTAACGGATCAGTATCTTCAGGAAAAGATAGATGAAGACGGAGACGAAAAAGTAGTCCTGAGAAAAGATGTAATTGCAAGACAGCTCACCTCAGAAGTGAAAGATCTTCTCATCAGTAAAAATACAGCTGTAGGTATTGCCAGTTCTGCGTTTAATGGAAATATTGCAGACGGCATTATAAAACTGGGCATTACTGCCATAGTGGGAAACTATGCCAAAAAGAATATGAAAAGTACCAACTGGAAAAATAAACTAGTTGGCGCTGCTTTAATATACCTCGCCCCTATTGCACTAAAATTTGTCAGAAAAAAGCTGGAGGTATACCAGAAAAATAAAAGTGTTTCAAGTATGGAACAGCTTATATAATGAGATATAGACACCAGATATCAGATGTGGCACTTTATACATTAGATCAGTTGATTAAATTAAAATAGTACATATTTATAATTTAAATAACTTACTGTCAAAGTTCTCTGTCTGATATCTGATGTCTTTAATCTGATTTCTATTTTGAAAAAAGCTGTCCTAAAATAATTCCCGCCGCCATTGATACATTCAGGCTTTCTGTAGATTGGGAACTTCCAAATCTTGGAATAGTGATACGCTGTTGAAGAAGTGCTTCTGTTTCCGGTCTCATTCCGTTTCCTTCATTTCCTAAGATCAGATTTATCTTTTCCGGTTTTTCAAAACTATAAATACTTTCACCATCCATATCGGTTCCGATATTTACATTATCCGTTTCTGAAAGATATTCCACAAGATCGGTATATATTATATTTACTCTGGTAAAAGATCCCATACTTGCCTGGATTACTTTTGGATTATAGAAATCAACAGTATCTTCACTGCAGATGATCTGTTCTATCCCAAACCAATCTGCAAGACGGATAATGGTTCCCAAATTTCCGGGATCCTGAATACCATCCAAAACAAGCTGAATGTTTTTATCCTCCATTCTCTCTTCGGCAGCAAGATAACATACTGCTACGGAATCTTTCGGAGTTTTAAGGAAACTAATTTTTTTTAACTCATTTTCAGAGATATGGGAAACAGGAATATCAGTACGGTCCAATTTTTGCGGATCGGTTGAGAATATTTCTTTAACTTTAATATTAGAATTAGGAAGTTCACAAATGATTTTATTACCTTCAACCAAAAACAAATTGTATTTTTGTCTGAACTTCTTTTTATCTAAAGACTGTAAAATTTTTATTGTATGAGCTGTAAGCATTATAAGAATTCTCCTCAAAAGTATTATAAAATTATATCATTTGCAACATTTGTTGGTCTCCTTTATGCTTGTAGTACGACAAAAAAAGTTCCGGATGGTGAATATCTGCTCACCAGAAACAGCTTTGAATTCGAAGATAAGAAAGAGTTTTTTGATGAAGAACTGAAAGATTACGTTCAACAGAAACCTAACAAAAAACAGCTTCTATTCATGCCTTTAACATTGGCTTTCTACAATATGGCCAATTCCAAATACGATACGATACTTAATGAATATATGACCTATCCCCGGGAGATGAGAAATCAAAACCTAAGGGATTCTTTATTCATCAAATATAATATGCAAAGCAGTGTCGGAAAAAGTCTGTTTTTTGACCGTGTATTGCACAACTGGGGTACACCACCGGTAATCTTAGACCAGACAAGAAGTGAAAAAAGTACTGAATCTATCAAAAAAAGACTTATCTACAGAGGTTTTTGGGATGCAGATGTAAAATTCAAACAAAATCTGGATTCTGCCTCCAAAAAAGCAGCCGTCAACTATTTCATCAAACATAATGACCCTACTTATATTAAAGATTATTATTATAATATTCCGGATCAGGGTATAAAAAGTATATATTCTCACCTGAAAGAAAAAACCCTTATCAGATCGGGACAAATTCTTGACCAAACAGTTCTTGAAAAAGAGGTGACGAGAATTACGGACCTGATGAAAGATTTTGGATACTATAAATTCAACAGTTCCAATGATGAAGTCTATTTCATAGCAGATTCTATTAAGAGTAAGAAACAGGTTCCCCTAACGCTGGAGATTCATAAAGATTCTCTAGACCGTCCTTATAAAGTAGCCACTTTCGGAAATATAGATATTGCAATTGTTGATGAACCTAGTGACTTTCCAAAAAACACCGTTAAAGACAGTTTAAGAAGAGTAAGGTTCCATAAGATGAATGATAAATATAAAACGTCCTCATTATGGAGAGCTGTTATTGTAGACAGCAAACAGGTATATGACCAAAAGAAACTGGATGTCACCAAAAGGAACTTCATGGCCATGAACAATTTCAGTATTGTAAAAGCCCGGGATTCCTTAAGAAGAGGTGGCATTACTTCGCCAAATGATAGCATTGTAGATGTATTGTATGTATTGAAGCCACTTCCAAAATATGACCTTAAAGTAGGAACTGATGTTAATTATTCTCAGTTATTAAATCTTGGGATCTCTCCTTCTATAGACCTTACCACCCGTAATGTGTTTAGGGGAGCAGAGAATATTTCAACCAGTATTTCCGGAACTTTCGGATCTATCAGAAGTACACAGGATATTGATAAAAGAAGTACGGCATATGAAATCTCGGCACAGGCATCCCTTAATTTCCCGAGGCTCTTACTTCCATTTAATTATTACAAGTTTATTCCAAAACGTTATACTCCTACCTCCTCTATTTTATTGGGGGCTTCAATACAGAATAATATCGGATTGGGAAGACTCAATTTCAATACGGGACTTAACTATCAGGCTAATGTGAATGATCAGATTTATCATAAGCTGACTTTATTTAATACCCAAATCAGTTTAACAAAAAACAAAGATGCTTATTACAGTTATTTTGTTAATGATGAAAGGGTAAAAGACGATATTTTTGACAGCTATTTTGCGTACAGACCCAAGATTGGAACCGATTATGAGAATAACAAGCTTAGTATTGATGACGTTTCAAAACTTCTTTTACAGGATCAGGAGTACCGTGACAATCTGGACCAAAAGGGAACAGATCTTTTAACCGCCTTTAGAGGAACATTGGTCAATAAAGACAGACAGACCCAGGATGTATTGATTTCTTCCATGATTTATAATTTTGTATATAGTGAAATTGGTAAAAAAGATTACCCTAATGCTTTCTATTTCAATGGTAAAGTAGAGCTTGCCGGTAATATTTTGAGCTTATTCAACAAAAAAGATAATGATGGTGGAGTTGTTACCTCGCCTCAAAAAACCATTTTTGGAATTCCTTACGCTCAATTTATAAAATTTGATATCGACGCAAGGAAATATTTCAAATTCAATGGAAATCAGACATTGGTTCTTCGCCAGTTTATCGGAGTGGGTGTTCCTTATGGAAACTCTCAGGATATGCCTATTATTAAATCTTATTTCAATGGAGGTTCTAATGATATCAGAGCCTGGGTAGCTTTTGGAGGATTAGGTCCGGCAGACTCTCAGGTAGATGAAAGAGTACGTACCTATATGACCAATAATGTAAAACTTACCACAAACATCGAATACAGAATCCCTTTCAATAGTATGTATGAAGGAGCCTTATTTACAGATATTGGAAATACATGGAGTCTGCGTGATCATAATGACGGATATAATGACGAATTTAAACTGAATAAATTCCTGGGGCAAGTAGGTATTGGTAGTGGATTTGGATTGAGAATAAATATTGCCTACATCACCGCAAGGATAGATCTTGCTTATAAGATCTACGACCCAAATAAAGCGGAGGGAGACCGATGGAGAATCAAAAATATCCAGCCGTTTAAACCTACTCTTAATATTGCGTTTGGATATCCTTTTTAATCCGGAGAAACGCCTAAAACAAAATAAATTACAGCAATTACACGGGCGAGGATTTCCCTCGCCTGATTTCTGTAAAAACTTTCAGGTTTTGTGACATCCTGTGCATCAAAACCCAACGCGTTCATATCGTTGTTTCTTGCAAAAAATAAGGCACGAAGGTTATGAAATCCCTGCGAAACGATAATCACATTTTTCTTCTTGTAAATATCTTTACACCGTAATATACTTTTATACGTATTGAAGCCTTTCGGATCTTCCACAATAATATCTCCCGGAACACCTTCCTGATTCACCAGATAGTTTTTCATTGCGGCAGGCTCATTATACCCTTTGCTCTTTTCTCCACTTACAATAATTTTTTTGATTTTCCCGTGATGATAGAGAAGTGCTGCCGCATCCATTCTTTTAGTAAAATAAGGATTGGATAGTCCCGATCTCATTTTAGGTGATGTTCCCAGAACCAAAGCGATTTCTCTTGGGGGAATCTTGGATATCTTGGTATAGGTACGGCCATTTGTAAGCCCGAAAACCCAGACATTACAGAAACATATCAGTAAAATTCCTAATTCTACCGATATGACACCGAGACCAAATATGTTTTTAAAAATTCTCAACTAAGATCAAAGTTAAGCTTTATTTTTTTACTTTTCACAATCGACATGCAGGCTAATATATGCCCTTGTCCTTCCTCCTTTTCTGTTAAGTATTCATTTTCAAGGAGTTCCACTTCTCCTTCTTCCAAAGAACATTCGCAGCTTCCACAGATTCCAGATTTACAGGAGTAAGGTACAGGAAATTTTTGAATAAGAAGCTGTTGCAAAACTTTATCTCTGTTATCAGGAAGTATTGTTGCATATTTTTTTCCCAACATTGTAAACTCCACTTCAATATTTTCAATAAGAGGAAATTCCTTTTCTACAGGGTAAATATCATCATTATATTCCTCAAAAAGTTCAAAATGGATATTCTTTTTTGGAATTCCATGATGATAGCAGGCATTAGCCAGCGTTTTTATCATTTCTCCCTTCCCACAGATCAGGACTTCATCTACCGCATCCCATATGGTAGATTCTTCGTCTGTATCATCCAGATGCAGGATCTGATTGATGATCAAATTGAGTTTTTTCTCATCCAGCCTGCCATAGAAAAACTGATCCACTGTTTTTTCCTGTGAGAAAAAATAAAAAATCTGAAGCCTGTCTCCACAGGTTCTGGCAAGATGATCCAGCTGATCTTTGAAAATCAATTCCTCAGAACTCTTATTTCCAAAAAACAAAAAGAGTCTTGTCCTCGGCTCATTATGAAGAATATTTTTAAAATGACTTAAAACCGGAGTAATTCCAATACCTCCAGCAAAAGCAACAATAGTTCGGAATTCACTGGGCTTAGACCCTAAAGTAAATCTTCCGGCAGGCTCGCCTACCAACAACTGATCTCCTTCATTGTAATTCTGAAATAGCTGCGAAGTAGCTCCTTCAGGGGAATTAACCTTTATTCCCAAACAAATTTTCCCTTCATACGGAGCCGAAGTCATTGAATAATCATTAACCACTTCTTCACCATGAGACTGAAACTTTACACTCACGTATTGCCCTGCTTCAAACTTAAAATTATCCCTTAAATTCTCAGGAATTTCAAACTCCAGAGAAAAAGTATTTTTGGTCAGTTCTTCCTTTTTCGCTACTTTTAACCAATGAAACTGTATCAGTTTCCCTTTATAGATTTGTTGTTCCATACTTCAATTCAAAAATAGATAAAAAATAATTTATGAAGAAGATAATTTTATCCACGCTTATTATTACGGCTCTTTTTAGCTGTAAAAAAGAAAGCCAGAAAACAGAGAATACCACTACAGATTCACTTTCAGTACCAAAAAATACAGCTGCTGAAACAACTGCGTATATTCCAAAAGAACTTTCTCCGGAAAATGTGGGTCAACATTTAGCTAAAAATAATGATACTTTATACGTAACGAATTTTTTTGCAACATGGTGTGGGCCGTGCATGAAAGAGATTCCTAGTTTTAAAAATAAAATGGAGGAATTGAAAGGGAAACCTGTAAAATTCACGTTTGTAAATCTTGATGAAAAATCAGATTGGGATGGTGCTGTGAAAAATTTTGTTGTAGAAAATAATCTGGGAGGTAGCGTTATTCTTTTGGATGGACAAAAATTAGATCCAACTTTCTTCTCCCGTAACTTCAAACAATGGGATGGAGGTTCTATTCCCTTCACTTTTATGAGAAAAGGTGATAAAACAGATGAGTATTTAGGAATGATGACGGAAGATGTACTGAATTCGAAAATCGATTCTTTTTTAAAGTAAAATATACAGAAACTCTTTCTGAATAATGTCAAAAAGGTTTAGAATCCTGTGTTTATTATTTCTGGTAGCTATTATTATAGGTGCTGGCATTAATCTGAACACAGGATTTTTAAGTTTAGAGCTGCAGGATTTTTTTCAGGATTCTGCCCATAGCCAAATTGCTGAAATCCGTATCAACCGTGTTTTGGTTATGCTTCTTGCAGGAATCTCAATTCCTACCTCCGGTTTTCTGATGCAGGAATATTTTCAAAATCCATTAGCTGGTCCGGATATATTGGGGATTACTTCGGTAGCCAGTTTATCTGTAGCTTTTTACATTTTTTTCTCTCAAGATATCCTCCTTCCTGAATTTCTTCAAAACAGTTTTCTGAGTTTATCCTCTATCGGAGGAAGCTTAGTACTGATGCTGGTCTTGTTATCGATGTCTAATAAATTTCAGGATAAATCTTACCTTATTATTTTTGGATTCCTTATCTCGGCTTTTGCGGGAGCTATTGTTTCTCTGCTTCAGTTCTATGCCGAGAACCAAAGCCTTAAAAACTATATTCTATGGTCTTTTGGAGCTAATAATATGGTAAGCAGAAATCAGATTTATGTTTTATCTGTCCTTATATTAATAGGGCTATTCTTTTGTTTTAAAACCATAAAACCCCTGATCGGAAATTCTCTGGGAACATCTTATGCACAGAGCCTTGGGGTAAATTTAAAGCGTCTGAAGCTCTTAATCATTGTAGCATCCTCTCTCCTCTCCGCCTCTATTACAGCATTTTTAGGACCTATCTTGTTCATTGGAATTATTGTTCCGCACTTCTGCAGACTGGTCTATAACCCGTCTAAACTATGGCAGCAGTGGATCCTGAATATGTTTTTAGGAATGCTGGTCATGTTGTTTTTCTCCATTATTGCAGAAAAAACACAGATTCCATTGAATGTAATAAGCTCCGTTTTTGGTATTCCAGTGATCCTGATGATGCTTTTAAAGCAAAATAAATCCTGATTTGGGTTGGTAAACGCTAAGACGCAAAGAAATTTTTAAACTATAATCTTCTTAAGACGCAAGGATTTTATCTCCGATAAAATTAAATCCACCATTACTAAAATAGTAGTTTTTATATACTAATCGATACCAAAAGTATTTTCCTGAAAATCTTTGATTTTCTTGTGCCTTAAAATATATGTAATTCAGGAGCTCCCCTTGCGTTTACCCAACATTAGATTCTTTGAATCTAATAAGCTCCGTTTTTAGTATTTCAGTGATACTGATGGTGCTTTTAAAGCAAAATAAAATCTGATTTGGGTTGGTATACGCTAAGACGCAAAGAAATTTTCAAATAAATATATTCTTAAGGCGCAAGGATTTTATCTCCGATAAAATTAAATCCCACATTGATAAAATGGTAGTTCATATACTAATCAAGACCAAAAGTATTTCCTGAAAATCTTTGATTTTCTTGCGCCTTAAAATATACGCAATTCATGAGCCCCCTTGCGCCTTTGCGTTTGTCCAACATTAAATGCTTTGAATCTAATAAGCTCCGTTTTCAATATTCCAGTGATCCTGATGATGCTTTTAAAGCAAAATAAAATCTGATTTGGGTTGGTAAACGCTAACACACAAAGAAATTTTCAAATGAATATGTTCTTAAGACGCAAAGATTTTATCTCCGATAAAATTAAATCCCACATTGCTAAAATGGTAGTTCATATACTAATCAAGACCAAAAGTATTTCCTGAAAATCTTTGATTTTCTTGCGCCTTAAAATATACGCAATTCTGGAGCCCCCCTTGCGCCTTTGCGTTTACCCAACATTAGATTCTTTGAATCTAATAAGCTCCGTTTTCAATATTCCAGTGATCCTGATGATGCTTTTAAACCAAAATAAAATCTGATTTGGGTTGGTATACGCTAAGACGCAAAGAAATTTTTAAACTATAATGTTATTAAGACGCAAGGATTTTATCTCCGATAAAATTGAATCCCACATTGATAAAATGGTAGTTCATATACTAATCAAGACCAAAAGTATTTCCTGAAAATCTTTGATTTTCTTGCGCCTTAAAATATACGCAATTCAGGAGCCCCCCTTGCGCCTTTGCGTTTACCCAACAATTCATATATTTATTTAAAATACCACAAATGACAGAAAATGAATTATCAAGAATTGTTTTTGATATGGGTTTAAAAATTCATAAAAAACTTGGAGCAGGATTATTTGAACATGTATATGAAGAATGCATGTTTTATGAACTAACTAAAGCAGGACTTTTAGTAGAAAAACAAAAATTGCTCCCCATTGTTTATGAAGATTTAAGAATCGAGAATGCTTTCAGGTTAGATATTATTATTGAAAATAAATTGATTTTAGAGATAAAAACAGTTGATTATATAAACCCTACCCATAAAGCTCAACTTTTAACCTACTTAAAAATGACAAATTGCAAATTAGGCTTATTACTTAACTTTCAATCCAATGTTTTCAAAGATGGAATAACAAGAGTTGTCAATCATTTATAAACTATAAAAAGTATAAAAAACTGGCAAAGTCAAATTCTTTGCGCCTTAAAAACAGTATTTTTGTAAGATATTTCGCGATTTTGCGTTTAACCACCTCAAATATGCATCTACAAGTAAAACAAGCCAACATCGGTTACCAGACCACTTTAATATCCAATGCTAATGCAGAGGCAAAGCTTGGTGATGTATGCCTGTTGATCGGCAATAACGGGGTTGGGAAAACGACATTAATCAAATCTATTCTCCATCAGATTTCCTTACGGAGTGGAGAAATAGTAATTAATGGTAAAAATGTAAAAAAGTTTTCCGTAAAAGAGATTGCTGAGCAGATTGCTGTTGTCTTTTCAAAATCAGTTGTTCCACAGCATTATACGGTTGAAGATCTTATTTCGTTGGGGAAATATATTTACTATCCTTTTTATTTTGAATTAAAAGAAGAAGACCGAAAAGAAGTCACTCATATTATTGAGGAATTAGATTTAACCCAATACCAACATACCCTTCTTAAAAACCTTTCGGACGGTAATCTTCAGAAAGCTTTTATCGGACGGGCTATAACGCAGAATTCCCCTGTTATTATTCTGGATGAACCCACTACTCATCTGGATGAGAAAAATAAGATTATCATTCTTAAAACCCTTAGAAAGCTGGCTAAAGAACAGAATAAACTTATCCTGTTTTCTTCTCATGACTGGAGGCTGGCGAAGGAATTTGCAGATAAAATATGGTATATCAAGGATAATCAGCTATACTCGGGAATTGTAGAAGATATTTTGATTCAGAATGAGGAACTGACTACCACTTCTTTATTTCAAATGAGTGAGAATTTTATAGCCCCTCATATCTCGGCACCCCAGGTTTATAAAGAAATGCTGTATTCTCTGCTGCAAAAAAACTTCCAAAAAGATCTTTCCGCCTTCCATTTCGATCTCCAGAACCATTTTTGGGTAATTACTAAAGATAACACGAAACAACAATGCCAATCCTTTGAAGAAATCATTGATTTCATTGGAAACATTCATTAATACTTAGTTTTTATTACTTATTTCACATACTATGCATGCATAGTATTATGCTAATCATACAATTTAATCCACTCAATATCAGATTATTAACAAAATTTAACGTTAATAAATACTATGCATGCATAATATTTACTAAATTTGGGTAAAACCATTAGCGCAAAAATGATGGATAGAGATAAAATAGAAAACGTAGACTTAATTTTAAAGCAGACCTGGCTGGCTGTTTCAAAAATGTACACAGAATTAGCCCAGGAACATGATTCTACAGCAGTACAGGCCCTTACCCTTCTTAAAATTGATCCCAAAGAAGGAACCCGAAGTACGAATCTTGGCCCTAAGATGGCCATAGAGCCGACCTCTTTGACCAGGATTATCAAACTTTTGGAAGATAACGGATATATCTATAAGGAAAAGACAACCACCGATAAAAGAGAGGTGATCATTAAACTTACAGATAAGGGTTTGAATTCAAGAAATATGTCTAAGGAAGTAGTCGTCAACTTTAATAAAAAGGTGATGGAAAAAATTGCTCCCGAGAAGCTTGAAACTTTCAAAGACGTCATGACTGAAATCATGAAAATAGCCAACGAATTATTAAATAACAGAAAATAAATTATAATGAAACCGTATGGTTACATACGACCTTATTAAAAATAAAAATTTACATATGAAAAGAAGAATCAAACATGTAACGGTTCTTGGTTCAGGAATTATGGGAAGCGGTATCGCAGCTCACTTCGCCAACATCGGTGTTGAAGTGTCACTTTTGGATATTGTTCCTTTTGAACTGACTGAAGCTGAGCAGAAAAAAGGTTTGACCAAAGATGACAAAGTAGTAAGAAACAGAATTGCTACCGAAAACTTTGAAAAACTGAAAAAAGCAAGTCCTGCACTTCTTTATTCTCCAAAGTTTGCAGATAGAATCAAAATAGGAAACTTCGATGATGATCTACAGAAAATAAAAAATACAGACTGGATCATTGAAGTAGTGGTAGAAAGACTTGATATCAAGAAATCGGTATACGAAAAGATTGAACAGTTCAGAAAGCCGGGTACATTGATTTCTTCTAATACATCCGGTATTCCGATCCATTTCTTAACAGAAGGAAGAAGTGAGGATTTCAAAAAATATTTTGCTGGAACACACTTCTTTAATCCGGTAAGATATCTTCCTCTTTTAGAGATTATCCCTACCAATGATACTGATCCTGAGATTATAGATTTCTATATGAATTATGGAGCTAAATTCCTGGGTAAAACTACCGTTCTGGCAAAAGATACTCCAGCATTTATCGCCAACAGAATTGGTGTATTTTCTATGATGGATCTTCTTCATAATGTACAGAAATTAGGATTAACGGTTTCTGATGTAGATAAATTGACAGGTCCTGTCATTGGACGTCCTAAATCTGCAACATTCAGAACCGCTGATGTAGTAGGTCTTGATACATTGGTAATGGTAGCAAACGGAGTTCGTCAAAGCGGCGCTGAAGCTAACGATTTCAATGATGTATTTGCTCTTCCGGGTTATATCCAGAAAATGATGGATAATAAATGGTTAGGATCAAAAACAGAACAGGGCTTCTATAAAAAAGTAAAAAATGCTGAAGGTAAATCTGAAATTCACGGATTAAACCTTGATACTTTAGAATACGAACTTCAGGGAAAATCTTCATTCCCTACCCTTGAGCTTACAAAAGCGATCGACAAACCAATCGACAGATTCAAAGTATTGATCGGTGGTAAAGATAAAGCGGGTGAATTGTACAGAAAATCTTTAGGAGCACTATTCGCTTACGTTTCTCATAAAGTTCCTGAAATTTCTGACGAGGTTTACAAAATTGATGATGCTATGAGAGCCGGTTTCGGATGGGAAAATGGCCCGTTTGAGATCTGGGATGCCGTAGGAGTAGCAAAAGGTACAGAGCTGGCAAAAGATGCGGGATATGAAGTTTCAGACTGGGTAAAAGCTTTAGCCGACAAAGGAGAAACCTTCTATAAAGTAAATGATGAAGGACAAAGTATCTTTTACGACAAAAACTCAGGAAACTATAATAATATTCCGGGACAAGATGCTTTTATCATCTTAGATAATATCAGAAAGAACAAAACAATCTGGAGTAATTCAGGAGCTGCTATTGAAGATTTAGGAGATGGAATCATCAACTTTGAGATCCGTTCCAAAATGAACTCTCTTGGAGGCGAAGTTCTTGACGGCTTAAACAGAGCAATTGATTTAGCAGAAAAAGAATACGATGGACTGGTTGTAGGAAACCAGGGTTCTAACTTCTCTGTAGGAGCTAACCTTGCGATGATCCTTATGATGGCTATTGAGCAGGATTGGGATGATTTAAATATGGCGATCGCCTACTTCCAGAAAACAATGATGAGAGTAAGATACTCCTCTATTCCTGTAGTAGTTGCTCCTCACGGAATGACTTTAGGAGGTGGTTGTGAAATGACCATGCATGCAGACAGAGTGGTTGCCGCAGCAGAAACATACATCGGACTGGTAGAAACCGGAGTGGGTGTAATTCCTGGAGGTGGTGGTACAAAAGAACTTACCCTAAGAACTTCAAGAGAATTCCATAGCGATGACGTTAAAAACAACAGACTTCGTGAAGCTTTCATGAACATTGCTATGGGTAAAGTAGCCACTTCAGCGTACGAAGCTTACGATATGGGAATCCTTGAAAAAGGTAAAGATATCGTTTCAGTAAGCAAAAACAGACAGATTGCAGAAGCTAAAAAGGTAGCAAAACTATTAGCGGAACAAGGATATACCCAGCCTATCGAACAAAGAGTAAAAGTATTAGGTAAAGATGCACTAGGAATGTTCTATGTAGGAACAGACCAGATGCTTACCGGAAACTATATTTCTGCTCACGACAAGAAAATTGCAGATAAACTGGCCAATGTAATGGTAGGTGGAAATCTATCTGAACCAACAGTAGTTACCGAACAATACTTACTGAACCTTGAAAGAGAAACATTCTTATCCCTTTGCGGAGAAAGGAAAACCCTTGAAAGAATCCAGTACATGTTGCAGAATGGAAAACCGTTGAGAAATTAATTTGTATAATGTCGGTTGTAAAATGTAAAAAGTATTGACATGCACAACTTTAGAGAACTAGAAGTTTGGAAAAAATCAATTATGCTGTGTAAGCATTATTATTTAATTTCCAAGGATTTCCCTAAAGATGAATTGTTTGGATTAACATCTCAATCAAGAAGAAGTTTATATTCTATTCCTTCAAATATTGCTGAAGGAGCCGGAAGAGACAGTAATCCTCAATTTTGTCAGTTCTTAAACATTGCATTAGGTTCATCATTTGAATTTGAAACTCAGGCTATAATCAGCAATGATTTAGGTTTTATAAAGGAAAATGACTTTGAATTACTAATGACCGAAATCAGACATATTCAAAATATGATAATTAAATTAAAACAAAATTATTCAAAATAGAATTGTACAAAGTACAGTGTGGGTATATAAAATCTTGTAACAAGTACAGCCGACATTTTACATTATACATTTTACAAAAATTTATAAAAAATGAAACAAGCATATATAGTAAAGGGTTTTAGATCTGCCGTTGGAAAAGCTCCAAAAGGAAGTTTAAGATTCACAAGACCTGACGTCATGGCAGCTACCGTTATTGAAAAATTAATGGCTGAGCTTCCGCAATTAGATAAAAACAGAATTGATGACCTTATTGTTGGGAATGCTATGCCGGAAGCTGAGCAAGGGCTTAACGTGGCACGTCTGATCTCCTTAATGGGGTTAAATACAGACAAAGTTCCGGGAGTAACCGTTAACAGATACTGTGCTTCAGGAAGTGAAGCTATTGCTATTGCTTCAGCAAAAATTCAGGCCGGAATGGCTGATTGTATTATTGCCGGGGGTACAGAATCTATGTCTTATATTCCAATGGGAGGTTACAAACCGGTTCCTGAAACGGATATTGCAAAGACTAACCCTGATTACTACTGGGGAATGGGTTACACCGCTGAAGAAGTAGCCAAGCAATATAATATCACAAGAGAAGAGCAGGATCAGTTTGCTTTTGAATCTCATGTAAAAGCCTTAAAAGCTAATCAGGAAGGAAAATTTGTCAATCAGATTGTTCCGATCCCGGTAGAATATAATTTCCTGGATGAAAATCAGAAAATGCAGACTAAAAAGTTCGATTTCTCTGTAGACGAAGGTCCAAGAAAAGACACTTCTTTTGAAGGGTTATCAAAATTAAGACCTGTATTTGCCAACGGAGGTAGTGTAACTGCCGGAAACTCTTCTCAGATGAGTGACGGAGCTGCTTTTGTAATGGTAATGAGTGAAGAAATGGTGAAGGAATTAGGATTGGAACCGGAAGCAAGACTGGTAGCTTATGCAGCTGCAGGACTTGAACCGAGAATCATGGGAATGGGACCTATTTATGCGATTCCAAAAGCGTTAAAACAGGCAGGTTTAGAATTAAAAGATATTGACTTGATTGAACTTAATGAAGCTTTCGCTTCTCAGTCTGTTGCTATTAAAAAAGAACTGGGCCTAAACCCTGATATTTTAAATGTAAACGGAGGGGCAATCGCTCTTGGGCATCCACTGGGATGTACAGGAACCAAGCTTACCGTTCAGCTTTTAGACGAAATGAGAAAGCGTGGCAACAAATACGGAATGGTTTCTATGTGTGTAGGAACAGGGCAAGGTGCTGCTTCAATTTTTGAATTGCTGTAATTGTACAATGTCGGTTGTATAATGTATAAAGTAATAAGACTTACAAAATAATACCCTAAGAAAAGTACAATGTACATTTTACATTATACTTTTTACAAAAAATAAAAAAAACAAATATGGCTACATTAAAAGGCGGGGAATTCCTAATTAAACAAATTCCTGCAAACGAAATTTTCAGTATTGAAGAACTGAACGAAGAACAAAAAATGCTTCGTGATTCTGCAAAAGAATTTATTGACAGAGAGGTGGTTCCTCAAAAAGAGCGTTTTGAAAAGAAAGATTATGCATTAACTGAAGAAACAATGCGTAAATTGGGTGAAATGGGAATGCTCGGGATATCTGTTCCTGAAGAATACGGAGGTTTAGGAATGGGCTTTGTAACGACCATGCTTGCCTGTGATTACATTTCCGGGGCTACAGGATCATTAGCAACAGCTTACGGTGCTCATACGGGTATTGGAACTCTTCCTATCGTTCTTTATGGAACTGAAGAGCAAAAGAAAAAATACCTTCCGGACCTGGCAACAGGAACAAAATTCGGAGCTTACTGTTTAACGGAACCGGATGCTGGTTCTGATGCCAACTCAGGAAAAACAAGAGCTAAACTTTCCGAAGACGGAAAACACTATATTATCAATGGTCAGAAAATGTGGATCTCCAATGCAGGATTTGCAGATACATTCACATTATTTGCTAAAATTGATGATGATAAAAATATCACAGGTTTTATAATCAACCGTTCTGAACTTGAGAATCCTGAAAGCTTAACTTTCGGTGAAGAAGAACATAAGCTAGGTATTCGTGCCTCTTCTACCCGTCAGGTATTCTTCAATGATATGAAAATTCCTGTAGAAAATCTTTTAGGAGAAAGAAACAACGGTTTTAAAATTGCTTTAAATGCACTTAACGTTGGCCGTATCAAATTAGCGGCAGCTTGTTTAGATGCACAGAGAAGAATTTTAAACCACTCTATCCAATATTCTAACGAGAGAAAGCAGTTTGGAGTTTCTATTTCAACTTTTGGGGCGATCAGAAAGAAAATTGCTGAAATGGCTACCGGTGTATTCGTAAGTGAAGCTGGTTCTTACAGAGGGGCAAAGGATATTCAGGATAAAATTGATGAATTGGTTGCTGGCGGAATGGATCATCAGGCAGCTGAGCTGAAGGGTGTTGAAGAATTCGCTGTAGAATGTTCAATCCTTAAAGTATTCGTTTCTGACCTTGCACAGCACACTGCTGATGAAGGAATCCAGGTATACGGAGGAATGGGATTCTCTGAAGACACTCCAATGGAATCTGCATGGAGAGATTCAAGAATTTCAAGAATCTATGAAGGAACGAACGAAATCAACAGATTGTTAGCAGTAGGAATGCTTATTAAAAGAGCAATGAAAGGTGAATTAGACCTTTTATCTCCTGCAATGGCAATCAGCAAGGAGTTAATGGGAATCCCTTCATTTGAAGTTCCTGATTATTCAGAATTTATGAGTGAGGAAAAAGCAATTATCGCAAACCTTAAGAAAGTTTTCCTAATGGTTTCAGGAGCTGCTCTTCAGAAATATATGATGGATATTGAAAAACAACAACATTTATTATTAAATGCCTCTGAAATCCTTAACCAGATCTATATGGCAGAATCTGCGGTATTAAGAGTTGAGAAACATTTCTCTCCTGACTCTGTACAAGCTGCAATGGCTCAGCTAAACCTTTACAAGGCTGTTGAGAAGATCATCGTTGCTGCTAAAGAAGGAATTATTTCTTTTGCTGAAGGTGATGAGCAAAGAATGATGCTTTCAGGATTAAGAAGATTTACAAAATATGCTAATCATCCAAATGTAGTGGCCTTAACTGAAAAAGTAGCGGCTCATTATATTGAAAAAGGAGCTTATTAGTCTTTTATAACATAAATTTGATTCAAAACGTCCCATTTTGGGGCGTTTTTTATGCTTATATACAAATTATAAAATATCAATAGAATCTTAAAAAGTTTTGGAATTCAATATTTTTTCCTAATTTTATTTATAAACTAATACCTTAAAATAAATACTTATGGGAAAATTCGTTATTTCAAAAAGAACAAACGGTGAATTTCAATTTAACCTTAAAGCAGGAAACGGACAGGTAATCTTAACAAGCCAGGGATACAGCTCAAAATCTGCCTGTGAAAACGGAGTAGAATCTGTGAGAACCAATTCTCAGGATGATACAAAGTATGAAAGAAATAAGGCTAAAGATGACAGATGTTATTTTAATCTTAAAGCTGGAAACGGACAGATCATAGGATCAAGTCAGATGTACGAATCTGAAAACGGCATGGAAAACGGAATAGAATCCGTAAAAAACAATGCTCCACATGCCTCTTTGGATGATGAAACAAATTTGTAAAAAACATCTGAAATATTCTCAACAAAATGTCTTATCTTTTTAAGGCATTTTTTATTTTTGTATTCTATTTTTTCAGAAAAATGACAAAAGAAGATTTATTACATAAAGCTATTAAAATAGCAAGCAAAGCACACAAAGGGCAAACTGATAAGTACCATGCTCCCTATATTGCTCATGTGATGCGTGTCATGGAATATGGCAAAACACTGGATGAAAAAATAGTGGGTGTACTGCATGACGTTGTAGAAGATCATCCACTGGAGTTCAGCCTGGATTATTTAAGAACCGAAGGTTTCCCGGAATATATCATTTTCGCGATCAGCTGTCTTACCAAGTTTGATCCGGAAGAAGATTACGACGAATTTGTAAAAAGAACCGAAAGATCACCACTGGCTGTTGCAGTAAAGTTAAATGACCTTCGGGACAATATGGACCTTAGAAGAGTAAACAGGGAACTTAGCCCTAAAGATATCAAAAGGTTTAATAAATACCTGAAAGCCTATCATTATCTGATAGACAAGTATTAATCGGCACCCGGGAAATCGTAAGTCTTCACGTGATGATCCGTACCGTCAATATTGATATTCAGGGCAAGGTAGATGAAGTGTAAGTTTTTATTTCCTTTAGCTTCAAATTCACGCTGCCAAAGATACCCGGTTAGAACTCCAAAGTATTCATCGATCTGATAGCCGAAACCGCCATATACCCTATTTCTGGCGAAAGTAGGCTTCATAGGTGATACAAGGAAAATTTCATCATAGGCATTGGCAAAAACAGTTCCTTTCTTTATTGTTTTAGCATTTAAAGGGACACTGACATTCAAACGGTAGCGGTAACGCATCCTTTGAGAGGTTTTATCGATCTGCGGTTCATAAAACCAGCTTTTTTCTACACGAAAACGGTTTTCAAATTTTACGATACCTTTTTTTAAGTCGATTACATCCTGAAGCCATACCCTGAATTCTTCTTTGCTTAAGCTATGGTCTTTATAATTGACATATCTTCCAAGTCCTACAAAAGGTTTATGATTCTTGGTAAGGTTATACCCTAGCCCACCTTTTATTTCGTAATAATCGGGGTAAGTATAATCTTCGTTACCACGAAGCTGCCCTTCTGCATATATGAAAAATTTGGGATGAAACTTGTAGGTTAAAGTCACAGCATTGAAGCTGGAAAGATGCTCCTGGGCTTTATATAATGTAATACTTAAAAGTAGACTTAGACTTAAAAAAAGTTTCATAAAAAAATTTTTGCAAATGTATATTTTTTAACAATTTGTTAATATTAACTTTAATTCACATTAGATTAACAGCTACTTAATATTAATAGTGTAAGAAAACCCAATATGGAACCATCTTTGAGGCATTTCCACTCCAAAAGCTTCTGTATATTTTGTATTGGTGATATTATTGACCAGAACGTAGACTGAAAAGTCTTTTTGGGTAAAGTTTAATTTGGCATCCAACAAGTTATATGTTCCCAGACTCACTCTTTCATTATATCTGTAAACCAGTTCATTGGTGAAATTTTTAAGGAATTTTGTCTCTAATCTGGCTACCACCTGATGTTTCAGATTATCAAGAATATATCTTGAAACAAACTCATTATTCTCTTTGTATTTACTATCCAGGAAAGTATATCCTACAGAATATCTCAACCAATCATTTACTTTGTGATTCACTTCAGCTTCTATTCCTTTTATTTTAATTTCACCAACATTTTGGGCATACCAAACTTTATCGTTGAAATTATTTTTCACCCAGTCTATAGAATTATCGGAATTCCTCATAAATCCACTGATTTTTGCAAGAATCCTGCTGTTTTGAAACTGATATCCAACTTCTGATGAAATGGCATTCTCAGGCTGCAAATTGACATTACCATGTTCGGTTGGGCTTACGTAATAAAGCTCAGTAAATGTCGGAATACGGTGTACTTTTGCAATATTTCCGTAGATTTTATTATTCGCATTGAAATTATAGCCTACGTCAAGTCCCGGATAGAAAAAATTGCCTTCTTTGGAGTAATTGGCCCATGAAATCCCCGGACTGATATTCAGCTTTTTATCGAGTAATGAAAAATGATGTTCAAAGAAAACCTGGGACACAAAACGGTTGGGGTTACCCAAATTACTGCTTACCAAAAATTCTTTCCTCAGTTCCACGCCAACTCCGGTTGTTCCCAACCCCCACTGATAACTGGAATTCACTTCTCCCCCTACATTATTTCCAATATGCATATTCCTGTAAAAAGAAGGATTCTGTCTGTTATAAAGGTACATATCCTGCCCTCTTCTCCAATATACATTAGAATTAAGCTTCAACTTTCCAAAAGTTTGCTGATGGGCCAAACTTACAATGGATGCCTGGGTTTCCTCATACTGTTCTGTAGCACTTTTAGAAGCATAAAATCCATTGGCTCCGAATTTCTTCTCAGAAAAACCCGCCTGAAGTTTAAGATCTCCGTTTTTAATCCCCATCCGGCCCTGATAAAATACATTCCTGATTTCATAATCAGTATTGTACATATATCCTTGGGAAGAAGCTGAATTAGCCTGAAGCGCGTTTGAAAACTTTTCATTTCCCAACTGCGCATTGAAACCTAGACCATATGTTTCATAATCTCCACCATCAGCACTGATTTTCACCCGATTTCCGGGATTTACTTTAGTGATAATATTGATCACCCCCGCATAAGCATTCTGACCAAATCGTCTGGCAGCGGGACCTTTGATAACTTCTATTTTTTCTACATCTGCTAAATCTACCGGAATATTCATGTTGTTGTGCCCGGTTTGGGAATCATTCATTCTGATCCCATTCAGCAATAATAAGACCTGTTCAAAAGAACTACCCCGAAAGCCGATATCACTCTGCACCCCGTTGGCTCCTCTCCTCCTGATATCCATACCTGAGACCTGCTGAAGAATTTCATCAATACTTCTGGCCGCAGAATGGGCAATATCTTCTTTTGTGATGACACTGATATTCTGATTGGCACTTTTATAAGGTGTAGAGATAAATTTCCCCTGAAATTCAATGCTTTCAATATCTGTCGTATTTTCCTGTGCCTGTACCCAAAGCAGTGATCCCAGAAAAAAAGCACTTCCTATCTTTTTGATCATAACGTATCCGTAGTTTTCTTTTATAACAGATTCCAAAAGTAAGGGAGTTCATCAATACAGACAAATGATACTTGTCATAAAAAAAGATGCAGCATGGGGTGCTGCATCTTTTGTTTGAGGGAGTAATTTTTTCTATCTTTTTCTCATTAAATGTGTAACCAGATCTCTGAATAATTTCCTCATCTCTATATTACATATTTATGAATACAATTTTAAATAATTTTTAAACATAAAACAATAGTTGTGTAAAAAAACATAACTAAAATCATAAAATTCCTTAAAATACAATGAAAAATAAATATCCGAAAAGAATAACTCCACTCAAAAATGTTCTATTTTCCTTTTTATCAGTGCATTATTTGGTTTTCAGATGTCTTTTTTCACTTATTCTGCTATTTATTTTGAAAACAAGACAAGCATCGAATTTTCACTAAAAATTCGTAATTTTGTGGGTCTTAATTTTTCAGGAGAAGACATTCTTTTCAACTGTATTTTCTAACAGCATTTCATCCATAATGCGGTTTTATATCAGGAGAATTTAGGAATGAATTTAAAAGTTCAATTGATGACGGTTCCGGAATATTTCGGGGCAAAACACCATTACTGGCAGATTAAATACTGTACAGTTACTTTTATGAATAAACAGAATATGGCTAGTACAACAGAAATAGATATAAAAAAACAGATTTTCGTTAAGAATGCACATCTTAACAATCTGAAACATATAGATGTTCTGATTCCTAAAAACAAACTGATTGTGATTACAGGAGTTTCGGGAAGCGGTAAATCATCTTTGGCTTTTGATACGATTTATGCAGAGGGACAGAGAAGGTATGTAGAAAGTTTAAGTTCTTATGCCCGACAGTTTTTAGGGAAACTGGAAAAACCTAAAATTGATGATATTAAAGGACTGGCCCCTTCTATTGCCATCCAGCAGAAAGTAATTTCTTCCAATCCACGGTCTACAGTAGGAACCTCTACTGAGATCTATGATTATATGAAGCTTCTGTTTGCCAGAATCGGAAAAACTTTTTCTCCGGTTTCCGGAGAGGAAGTGAAAAAAGATTCGGTTTCTGATGTGGTCGATTTTATTAAAGCATCAAAAAAAGATACTCCTTTTTTATTAACTGCACCTCTGGAATATGATGCTGATAATTTTAAGGAAACACTGAATATTTTAAAGCTGGCAGGGTTCACAAGACTTGAAATAAATGGAAATGTAGCAGGAATAGAAGATTTGGAGAGTTTCGGGTTTGTCCCTGAAAAAGGAATGATCATCAATCTTGTGATTGACCGTTTTTCTTATGAAGAAGATGAAAGTTTCTTACAACGGCTTGCAGACTCTATCCAAATGGCTTTTTATGAAGGTCGCGGATATTGTGCACTGAAAAATCCAGACACAGGAGCGGTAAAAGAATTCTCCAATAAGTTTGAACTGGATGGGATAGAATTTCTGGAACCCAATGTTCATTTTTTCAGCTTCAATAATCCTTATGGGGCATGTCCGGCTTGTGAAGGCTATGGAAAGGTCATCGGAATTGATGACGATCTTGTGGTACCCAATAAAACATTATCTATCTATGAAGATGCCGTAGTATGCTGGAGAGGAGAAACCATGAGCGAATGGAAAAAAGATTTCATCAAAAAGGCAGGCGACTTCCCTATTCATAAACCTTATCATCAGTTAACAAAGGAACAGAAAAACTTCCTTTGGAAAGGTGACGGAAGTAATAATTTCCCTTCTATTAATAATTTCTTCAAGATGCTTGAGGAAAACCTGTATAAAATCCAGTACCGTGTGATGCTTTCCCGCTACAGAGGAAAAACATTATGCCATACCTGCGAGGGCTTAAGGCTTCGTGAGGAAACCAGCTGGGTAAAAGTAGACGGGCACAACATCCAATCGATGATTGAGCTTCCTTTGGATGAGCTGGCTCCTTTAATTAATGGATTGCAGCTGTCTGAGCATGACCAGGAAGTAGCGAAAAGACTGTTATATGAAATCACCACCCGCCTGGAATTTTTATTAAAGGTTGGTTTAGGATATTTAACGTTAAACAGAACCTCCAATACACTTTCCGGTGGTGAAAGTCAGAGAATTAATCTGGCAACAAGCTTAGGAAGTTCTTTAGTAGGATCTATCTATATTCTGGACGAACCTTCTATCGGTCTGCATTCAAAGGATACGGAAAACCTGATCGAAGTCTTGAAAAACCTTCGTGACTTAGGAAATACGGTTATTGTGGTAGAGCATGATGAAGATGTAATGAGAACCGCCGATTATATTATAGATATTGGTCCGGAAGCGGGTTATCTTGGTGGAGAACTGGTATTTGCCGGTAATTACAAAGACCTGAAAGATGCAGATACGCTTACTTCAAAATACCTTACCGGAAGGCTGAAAATTGAAGTTCCGACAAAACGCAGAAAAGGGAAAGAATGGATTCATATCAAGGGAGCCCGTCAGAATAACCTTAAAAATATTGATGTAGATATTCCTTTGGAAAGCTTGGTGGTGATCTCCGGAGTTTCAGGAAGCGGAAAGTCTACGCTAATGAAAGAAATCCTCACCAATGATATCCAGATCCAATTAGGAATGGGGGGTAAAAAAGGCGATTATGATTCTGTGGAATTCCCTAAAAAACTGATTAAAAATATTGAACTGATCGACCAAAACCCGATCGGAAAGTCTTCCCGTTCCAACCCTGTAACCTATCTGAAAGCATACGATGACATCCGTGATCTGTTTGCCAAGCAGAAAATATCTAAAATGATGGGTTACAAACCTAAACACTTCTCGTTCAACGTAGATGGCGGAAGATGCGACGAATGTAAAGGTGAAGGGGTGATCAATGTTTCTATGCAGTTTATGGCTGATATAGAACTGGAATGTGAAGTTTGCAAAGGAACGCGTTTCAAAAATGAGATCCTTGAAGTAAGGTTTGATGAAAAGAATATTTCCGATATCCTTCATATGACCGTAGATGAGTCCCTGGAATTCTTTAAAGATAATAATGAAGAAAAGATTGTTACCAAGCTAAGACCTTTACAGGAGGTTGGGCTGGGCTATCTGCAGCTGGGACAGAGCTCTTCTACCCTTTCCGGTGGTGAAGCACAGCGTGTAAAACTGGCATCATTCCTTGTCAAAGGCGTTACAACAGATAAAACCCTGTTTATTTTTGATGAGCCTTCTACTGGGCTTCATTTCCATGATATTCAGAAACTGTTGAAATCCCTGCAGGCACTGATTGATCTTGGCCATTCTGTGATCGTTATTGAGCACCAGCCGGATATTATCAAATGTGCAGACCATATTATCGATATCGGCCCTGAAGCCGGAAAACATGGTGGTGAAGTAGTATTCGCCGGAACCCCGGAAGATCTGGCAAAAAACAAGAAGTCTTATACCGCAAAATATATCAAGGAAAAACTTGAAAACTAACTATAAAACAGAGAGCCAGTGAGCTCTCTGTTTTTTTTATCTCTCTTATTCTATGAACCGGAAAATCCGTAAAACCATACTTATCCACAAAAAATTGTGGATAACTTGTGAATTTTAACATTAAGTTCATATTTCGTATTAGAATTATTTGTACATTTACTATGTAATAATAATCGAAGTGGAAACTTTATTTGCTTTTCTTACTACTATTGAAATTGCAATTAAATTTGAAATAAAAATTTAAGCACAGCATTGTCGGCTGTGCTTTTTATTGTTGTCTAATTAAAAAAATGAGATGTATTATCTACTGAATCCGCTCCTAAAGAGCGGGTTCTTTTATTTTTTAATGGATCAATTAATATGCATCTCCTCCATTCTATCATCCTCAACTTATCAAAAGAGGTTTAAATAATATGTATCTTTATGATTCAAAGGGCCTCATAGTTCAATGGATAGAATAGAAGTTTCCTAAACTTTAGATCCAGGTTCGATTCCTGGTGGGGCTACTTTTAAAATAATGTAGGCATTCTAGTAGTTCTCCTACAGTAAGAAAAAACCACTGCAGTTGCAATGGTTTTTATTTTTATCAACGCAAAGCCAGGAGGCTTTGCATAGCTAGGGTTTATTCTTGTTACAGACTATATCAAAAAATATACGATACTAGAAAGATTCAAGAGTATTTATCTTTTAGGTATAAATTTTTGTAATTTGTCGTCAATGTAATATGATACTTCTCCTTCCCCTTCGCGAACCAAGAAATAAAATTTTAAGTTTTTCCTATCTTCTACATTATACCCTTCCCCCAGATCCTTATCCGTACTGTAGTTAATTTCCTCAATTTTAAAGATTTTCTGTGGTCTGATTAACCAATTCATTGTTAACAAATCTAACACTCCATACAATTCATCATTTGATTCGATGGAATACCCATAGTATTTCCTTTTTATGGAATGCTCAGAATCAATAAAAGCGAAATAACCCTCTGTCTGACTTCTACTATTGCTAATTATATCATTTATGAGTTTTTTTTCTCCACTCATATCTATGAACCCCTGTTCTCCTTCCATAGTTTTGTACTTGAACCAAATCTTATCATTTCCTACATAAACTAAGTCTAAATGTGAATAATCAAAATCTAGATTTTTTAAAGTTTCACCACTTGGTTTTATAACAGCATATCTATTTTCTTTAATAGCGATAGCAAAATCCTCATTCTTATATTTGAATAATTGTGGACAGTAAGTATAAGTACCTGAAAAAGAAAAAATAGCATTATTAACAACATAAAATCCTTTTGAATACTCTTTTCTTATAGGGCTTTTTGTTGATGAATTTTCGAAAATTTCCCAGTTTTGCAAAGACACCTCCATCTCCTTTGTGTTGCTATTTATTTCAAAATAGGCAATATTATTATAGTTCCCTCTTAAGTTTGGTTTGGCAAAATCTAATTGGTAATAGTTAGGCAAAACAACTATTTTATTGTTTTTTGAGTTTAAATACCCCATCCCTTTTTCAGTTTCATAGGGAACTAAATTTTTAAAGTCTGTTGTCTTAATGTTGACAAAATCCTTTTTAATAATGTTTTTAATACTGTCTTCATATTTTTCCTGGGAAAAAATAGAACTACAGATTAAAATAAAAAATGGTAATAGGGATAATTTTCTGGTCATAGTTTTTTTATATAAGGTTCTCATGCTTTTAGACGTTTACAAGTAATGAAAACAAGTATTTTCGGCGCACAAAAGTACAATTAAAATGACAACTCCAATAAAAATTGTAAGTGTATGTACCTTGTGCTGGACGATTATTTTAATACCTGTGGAGATATTTTCAAAAAAGATTAAAACCCAAAAAATGCAGAGGCAGTCATAGTCGACTTGCAGCTTCGTTTGTTGTTAATCCAAAAGCAGTAATTGGGAGTCTTGTTTATCAGACAGTAATGAAAATAATATATAATTTTTGAAAGTTAAAATTTATTAATTTTAACTAGTATGTAATAATTATTTTTGAAATTTGTTCCACAACATAAAATATTTTTAATATGAAAAATTTAAAAAGACTTGAAAAAGCAGCATTAAAAACGATTGTCGGAGGTGCAGATTGTACCAGGCTATGTTTTGTCAATGATAAGTTAACATGCGTTCCCTATAACTCATGTGGTGGTCCCGGACTTGAGCCATAAAAAATTAAAAAGGAGTTGAATAAATTCCTGTCAAGTTTACAAACTAAAACATGTGCAAATTTTCATGAATTTGCGCATGTTTTTATTTAAACACCTAATAATCATTAATATCTCTGAGATCAAGAGCGCTTGAGCTGCCTTTTGTAAAACTTACCCTAGCTGAACTGCCTTCGCAGTCTTTGTAAAAGCTTCTCTTTTACTCATCTGTCAAGGTGGTCTTTATACTGGTAAATATAACTAATTGGTAATAAAAAAATGCCACACGAAAGGATTCGTGCGGCAGCATAGGTTTTTTACTCTATTATACCACTGTTTAGATATTGACCATTTTAAAATGTAAAAACCTCACTTTTTGTGAGGTTTTGTTATAGCAGCTCAAAGTTATAAACTTTGCGCAGCTAGACTGCCTATCAATTATTGTTATTGGTATGCCTACAAAGAACAAGAATTATCAAAGTACCAGTATATTATTTAAATCATTTCTCCAATTGAGCATCTCTGTTAATCTATGCTTCAATAATAAAGTTTGAAATCTTTTACTAAATTCCAGTGCCATCATTAATATCATTTTCTAAATACCCAATGACCCTATTCCAATCTTGGCTTAAATAAAACATTGTAAAATAGTTATTATTTGAAATATCTGCGACTTTTAAAAATTTTTCAGAATAATTTTCTAATCCATTAAGAAGGTGTTGTATTTGCTCTGTCCGTTTGTGATTTTCCTGACGGATGGCTATACCTTTCCTTATATTATAGATGTTAATTAAATGATCTCTTTCAAACGTACCATTACTTAATCTAATTTCATATTCAATGAAATCATCTTTAAGATTGATAGTTTTTTTTATTATATTAAAAATATCTTCTATTGTTTTCATACTCTACGGTTTTATAT
>NZ_QNUF01000016.1 GCF_003385455.1 Chryseobacterium rhizosphaerae
CCAATACTGTAATCTCTTTGAGTACGCTTTTCCTTTTTTAATTCTTGATCTTTCATAATATAAGTTGAGTAATTGTCAACTTATTTCAGGACGGGACAAAGCATTAAAAAAAGCCTTCAGAATTTTCTGAAGGCTTTTTTTAATAATTTGATATGATATTAACTGCTAATAAATAAATTATAAGTTATAGTTAGTCCAACCAGCATACCAAGTATCATTAGTGTCTTTTACAGCTCCTCTGTACGTTACAGGCGTGAACCAAGATGATAATTTAGTATGGGTGAATACACCTCCAGTCAATAATGGTGACCCGGCAGCAGGGGAGAAGTTAGGAGTCGTTCCTGCAGGAGCCCATGCATTGGTGAATTTTACATCAGCTGTATAGGTAAGGCTTGTATTTCCTTTAGCATTAAAGAAAGTCGTAAGATCAGTGATAGAATATCCTGTTGGAGAAGAAGTAGAAGCTCCGTATTTTAAAGGAGTTACACTTCCTGCCAAAATATTATTTTCGAAAGCAAGACTTCCACTAGTGATGTTTTTATCTGTAGGCGTTCCTTTGGTAGCATCAACGAATAAACCAACCGGGAAACCAGTGAAAACAGAGTTAAATACTGAGATAGAAGAATTTCTTCTGATCTGTAAACCATTTTGGAACAATGAGTTGATTGAACCTACATTGGTACTTGTGCTTGAAGAGTTGATTGGCCCGATAATCGTCATATTTGAGAATGTAGCAGAGCTCTGAGGCGTTAAAGCAGAACCGTTGGCATCATTATCAGATTCAAATCCGTTAGAACCTGAAACGTCAGCTACCTGAGCATCTCTTACCGCAATACCGAACTGTACTTTTCCTGAATAACCGTTATCTGTATCAAAGTCATCATCAAGACCTTTATAAGAAATAAGGTGAGAGCAGTTTACTGTTCCTCCGAACCACTCAAAACTGTCGTCATTAGCGTAAGCAACTTCTACATAATCTACAGTAGTTCCGCTACCTACACCTCCGAACGTAAGTCCGTTGATCTCCTTGTCCGGTAAGAATGCATATCCTGCATATTCAATTCTTACATATTTTAAGATACCACTGTTGTCAGCAGCATTATTTCCTCCGTAAAGACCATGTCCTTCTGTATTGTTGATACCTCCTTCAATCTCTCCAACTCCTTGTTGGTTGTTGAAAGAAGCATTCGTAGGAGCATTTCCTAGGATGACAACACCTGCCCAGTCCCCTCTTTTTGGGCTTGGTTTTTCAGAAGTAAAGATAATAGGGTTGGCAGCCGTACCTTCTGCCATGATTTTACTTCCTCTTGTGATAATCAAAGCACCATTTTTATCAGCTTCACCTACAATCTTCGTTCCTGGCTCAATGGTTAAAGTTGCTCCGTTTGTTACATATACTAATCCTCTTAACTTATAAATTTTATTAGCTTTAAGCGTAACATTGGATGTGATCTTTCCTGAGAGAATAAGGTTGTCAGTTTCTCCATTTCCGGAACCACCCTGAACGATGGTTTGCCCGTCTTCTTCTATATTTCTACATGCAGTAGTTGTAGCAAGAGCGCCAAGCATTAAAGAATATAAAACGAATTTTTTCATGTTATAAAGAATTAAATTATTTATTAAATATTGAATGTGTTAAAAATTGTATCCCAGTGTTAAACTGATATTGGTTCCTGTTACTCTTTCAATAGCAAGAGCATCAGAGTTGTCATATTTCTTGTTTCCGTTAAGGTCATGATAAAATCTTGCACGACGGTTAAGGATATCAGAAACATTTAATTTGATTTCTCCTTTGTTTTGCCAGATCTTCTTAGCAATCTGGAAATCTAAAAGAGGTCTCGGAGCTTCCCAGATTGGTGGCACCTGATCATTACCTACATAAAGAATTCTTCTTCCGATCATATTGAAAAGTACTGTAGAAGACCATCCTGTTTTTTCAGCATCATACTGAAGACTTAAGTTAATGGTGTAAGGAGACTGTCCCTGCATTGGTCTGTCAATATTCGTAGCTTCATCCGTTACTTTATTTTTGATGTAAGCGAAGTTTCCACCTAACGTAAAGTTTTTAAGAGCGCTTGCGAAATCAAGTTTTTTTCTGAATTCCAACTCAACTCCATAAGCATCGGCTTTATCTACATTAAGATAGTTGAAGGTATTACTGGTTCCTACTCCGGATTGATTGAAGTACAATTCGATTGGATTTTTGAAATTCTTATAGAAACCTGCTACGGAAAGAATCTCTCCGTTTCTTGGATAATATTCCCAACGAAGGTCTACGTTGGTAATTTTTGTTCTTTCAATGAATTTGTTACCGATTACAGTAGCTCCCAAATCGAAGTCATAATAAGCTAAAGGTGAAACCTCTCTGAATTCAGGTCTTACAACAGTTTGAGAACCTGCAAGACGGACGTTCATTTTAGGGTTTACCTTGAAGGTTAAGTTAACAGCTGGTAAAAAGTCTGTTACACGAGTATTAACAAAACGGTCATCACTTCTTTTTGTACTTCCTACCAATTGATCAAAGTTTTCAACTCTTAATCCCCAAACAGCTCTTAACCATGGTGCAAAGTTGTTGTCAAACTGTAAATATCCTGCATTAAGGATTGTATTGGCAATATATCTGTACTGATTTCCGGCAATTTCATCAAATGTAAACTTACCATCTGTTCCGAAATTCTCAGAATTGAAGATACTTTCAAAAGGTTGGGAAAGTAATCCCTGGTTGTATTTTTCAAGCCTTACAGAGAATGGTCTTGAGTTGTAGATCCTGTCTTTTACCTGGAATAAGTAACCCCCTTTAACGGTTTGCTTTTGTCCAAACATGGTAAAAGTCTTTGATACATCTCCACCTGCATTATACAGATAATCGCTCAATGTAGAATAGAAAACACTTCCTGATTTTTGAGAAAGACCATTAGAGATCAGAGCTAAATAAGGACTTCCGTCAAGATTTGTATATTGGTTGTATTGTAAACGTTGCAATAATGGAATATACTGATCAAGGATTCCAAAGCTTCCATACCAGTTTACGGTAAGACCACCAAGAGCATCTATCTTATGAGTTCCGTTAAGGGTTGAATTATAGAATGTAGTTTGCTTAAATCCTATCTCTCTTGCGATAATGTTGGTTCCGTTGATAGGATCAAATTCAAAATCCTTTCCTGTTCTGAAAGACATATGGTTCACTGTGTTGTTCGTGATAATGTTTTTCAGGGAAATTTTGTTATTGCTATTGAGTTTTAAAGTAAGGTTTAATAACCCTCCTAAAATAACATCATTTGTGTATTTTTCAGTGTAGTAATCAAAGTTGGTGTCAGCAAGCTGGTCATTAATCGTAAAGAAACGGTTTTTAGATTCTGTTCTTCTTTTGTTGTTGCTGTAGTTAAGAACAGCAATAACCCCTAAATCTTTTCCGAAAATTTTGGTATTAAAACCTCCGTCAAGCTGTAAACTTATGTTTTCAGGATAACCAACGCTGTTGTATCCGAAGTTTTTTGTGAATCCCTTACCAATATCTGTTTTCTGAGCTTCATTCAGAATACTGAAAGCATTTTTAGCAGGCATATTTGTAGGGATCTTTCTGTATCCGTCATCAATACCCAGGAAATCCCATTTTCCTCCTTTCTGCATAAGAAATTCTTTATTCATTGTAATAGAATTTCCTCCTACACCTACTTGTAAATTGAAGAAGTTTTTATTGGGAATATCTTTAGTATTTACCTGAATCAATCCTCCGGCCCATTCACCACTGTATTCAGGAATAAAAGTCTTATTGATTACCAGGGTCTCAATAACGCTGGCAGGAAAAAGGTCAAAAGAAAAAGTTTTTCGGTCAGGCTCAGTACTGGAAAGTTGAATCCCATTTAACATAGCCTGGTTATAACGGTCAGATAAACCTCTTACAACAATATATTTTCCGTCAAATAAACTCACACCGGATACTCTTTTCAGAACCTCTCCTGTGTTTCTATCCGGACTTCTTTTAATAGCTTCAACACCTATAACCTGTGAAACCACACCTGCATTCTTCTGTAAACCGATAGTAGAAGCTATCGTTTCTTTTCTTGCATTGGATTTGATAACAACTCCTTCAATTTCCTTTTCCTTAGCGGATGGCTTTTCCAGAACAATATCAAGGCGAGTGTTGGCGTCATTTTTTACAATAACTTCACTGATCTCTTTTTTGTTATATCCGTTAGAACTTACCGTGATAATGTAGTTGGTTCCAGGAGAAAGATTGATAGAGTAGTATCCGGCAATATCAGTTACGACCTCTTGGTCATTTACCTTTACCTTTACCCCCTCAATAGGTGTGTTGTCTTTCTCATCCAGTACTCTACCTTCTAAGATCTGACTTTGTGCAAATGCGTAGCCGGCAGAAAACAAAGCAAGTAGCATAATGCTCTTGTGGAGTTGTTTTTTCATTTTACTTCTTTTTCAGGGGCAAAATAAGGGCTAAGTTTTCACTAAACGTTTAGGAGAATTTTAATTAATTGTGAAGTTTGTATTAATAAAATTGATCAATCATGCACTATGAATGTTTGTTTTTTATATTTACATTTTTTTGATTTATTTCAATTATTCTTTTGTATATTTGTTTATTATGTATTTATTTATCTGTTTTATTAATGATTTTCTAATTCAAATTGCTATATCTGTTTTTTAATAATTAGTTAACATTGCCCGGATAGATAAAATCAATGAAAATAATTAATTTTGTGGGAATTCTTAAACTAGAAGATGAGTAAAAAAATTCTTTTAATAGACGATGAACTGGACATTTTAGAGATTCTGTCTTACAACTTGGAAAAAGAAGGTTATAGTATCTATACTGCTACTAACGGTAATGAAGGTATAGAAAAAGCAAAGGAAATTATTCCGGACCTTATTTTGCTGGATGTAATGATGCCTGAGAAAGATGGCATTGAAACCTGTCAGGAGCTTCGTAAAGTGAAAGAACTACAAAAAACTCTTATCGTTTTCCTTTCAGCAAGAAGCGAAGAGTTTTCACAGTTGGCCGGGTTTCAGGCAGGTGCTAATGATTATATCGTAAAACTAATCAAACCGAAAATCCTTATTTCTAAAGTAAATGCTCTGTTACAACTGACTTCTCAGGTTTCAGATAATGCTAAACTTATTGAAATTGGAGACCTTATTATTGATAAAGATAACTTCAGGGTTTCCAAAAGCGGACAGCAGTTTTTGCTTCCTAAAAAAGAATTTGATCTGCTTTATCTGCTTGCCTCCAATACCGAGAAAGTTTTCAAAAGAGAAGAAATTCTGGAAAAAGTATGGGGTAATGATGTAATTGTAGGAGAAAGAACCATTGATGTTCATATCCGAAGATTAAGAGAGAAACTGGGAATCAATACCATTCAGACATTAAAAGGGATAGGCTATAAACTGATCGTTTAATCACTTAAAAAACCTACCTTTACGTTCAATCCTAAAACTTTGTAAAATTGAAATTTTACAGACTTACCTTCGTTGCTTCCTGTCTGCTGACACTGGTAATGCTTTTCTTAGTAGTTGTTTTCGACTCACTAAAAGATATCTATTATGAAACCCCTTTATTCAAAGCGGGGGTTTTTGTTTGTGTAGTCATGATCTTTATTATCAACTATGTTGTATTAGAGCTTCTTTTCAGCTATTATGGAAGAAAACAGGTGAGAGGGCTTTCTCAGCTTCTTCCACAGGAAATTGTTCATGATCATGACGAAAATATTACCATTAAAGAATTAGGAGAACGTTTTTCGGATCTTAATCAGCAAAAGGTAACAGAAATTGACATGATGAAGGAAATGGAAAGTTACCGTAAAGAATATATCGGAAATGTTTCCCATGAGCTTAAAACTCCGCTGTTTTCTATTCAGGGCTATGTAGAAACCCTAAGAGAAGGTGGGGTGGAAGATCTTATCATTCGGGACAAATACCTTGAAAGAATAGATAAATCTGTTGAAAGACTTATAGCCATTGTTACAGATCTTGATATGATCAACAGGCTCGAGGCAGGTGAAATTAACCTTAATATTTCGAAATTTGATGTTAACCTTCTGATCAAAGAAATTTTTGACCTCCTTGATCTTGAGGCAGAAAAAAGAAATACGACATTACAAATCCAGACCCTTCATCCACAAATTTTTGTGGATGCCGATAAACAGAAGATTTCACAGGTTTTTATTAATCTTATTTCGAATGCTATCCACTATGCAAACAGGCAGGAAGCAAAAGTAATTGTAAAAACAAGTGTCTTAAAAAACAAAGTGCTGATAGAAGTTATAGATAATGGAATGGGAATAAAATCTGAAATTCTTCCAAGAATCTTTGAACGTTTCTACCGTGTAGAAACCAGCAGAAGCAGAAGAGAGGGCGGATCCGGATTAGGATTGGCCATCGTAAAACATATCCTTGAAGCTCATAACGAAAACATTACCGTAGAAAGCGTATACCTTGAAGGGACGAAATTCAGTTTTATGCTGGAAAAAAGTAAATAACTTTGGCAAAATGTAAGAAAAAAAAATATTTTAAAAAATCCTGAAATATTTTTTTGTCACCTCTCATTTATTATATATTTGCACCAGAGATTTATCATAATTATAAAGGCAAAAAAGTAATTTAAGAAACTGATATGGTTTACAAAATCCGCGTAATATTAGATGCGAAAGAGGATATTTTCCGAGATATTGAAGTTAAGGGAAAACAAACGTTATGGAACTTACATTTAGGTATTAAAAGTGCATTCAGTCTGCAGGGTGACGAGCTTTCTACTTTTAATCTGTTGGAAAATGACGGAACAATAGTAAAAAGTGTCCCATTAGAAGATATGAGTGATGATGGTGATGGTGAGATTATGTCAGACGTATACATTGATGAAGCTTTTGAAAATGTAGGCGACAAAGCACAGTTCCAGTATGGACTTCTTGATTTATGGGAATTCTTCTGCGAGCTGATAGAAGTCATAGAAGAGACAAAAGGTGTTAATTATCCAATTACTGTATATAGATTTGGAAATGTTCCATTGAAAGCACCAAGTAAAAGTGGAAACACGGGATCTAAAAAGAAATCAGCTACCCCATTAATGGATGATGATTTTGGATTTGAAGATGATTTCGGATCAGGTGGAAATTTTTCAGATGAAGATGACAGCTTTGATGATGAGGAAGAAGATGACTACAATGATGACGCTTTCGATGACGAAGATGACAATGACGACGAAAGATAAGAGATAACAATACAATATAGGCCCCGGATTTTTGATCCGGGGCTTTTTTTATTGAAGAGAAGATGAAAGAATACGGAATATGTCACCTTTTAATTGTTAACACGTATTCACAATTCACTTGCATTGCAAATGGAGTGTTAAGGATAATGGGGCCATATTCCGGATAAGTTTTCCGTGATTTTGCCTTTTCCCACTTTTACTTCCCAAAATCATTACTTTTGTTAAAAATAGATTAATGAAAAAATTAATTTTATTAAGCTTAATTGGTCTGGGAATTGTTTCCTGTACCACTCAGAAAAATACCCGGAAAATGACAGAGCTGCCAAAAGATTGGAAATACACTACAAATATCTACGAAGTAAACATAAGACAATATACCAAAGAAGGAACTTTCAAAGCTTTTGCCAAAGAGATGCCCCGTCTGAAAGCAATGGGTATAAAAACACTTTGGCTAATGCCTGTTACCCCAATTGCACAGCAGAATAAGAAAGGAAGTTTGGGTAGCCCTTATGCTGCAGCCGACTATACTTCAGTGAATCCGGAATTCGGGACACTTGAGGATTTTAAAGATATGGTGAATGAAGCCCACAGGTTAGGGTTTAAAATAATCATAGACTGGGTGGCTAACCATACGGGCTGGGATCATGTATGGACCCAAGCGCATCCTGAATTCTATTTAAAAGATCCTGACGGAAAATTTCATATAGCCTCCGGAATGGATGATATTATCGAACTGGATTACAAAAATCAGGAAATGCGTCTGGAGATGATCAAAGCTATGAAATTTTGGGTACAGGAAACAGATATTGACGGCTTCAGATGTGATCTTGCTTCCTGGGTAGAAGTAGATTTTTGGGAACAGGCCCGTCCTGAAGTTGAAAAAGTAAAACCGCTTTTTTGGCTGGGAGAATTTGATGAATTGGAAAGTCCCGAATACGGAAAAGTTTTTGATGCCAGCTATTCGTGGAAATGGATGCACAAGTCTGCCGATTATTACAAGAAAAATGAGCCACTTCAGGAACTGAAAGATTTATTGATTCAATATTCCAATATAGGAGACCAGTCTATGAGGGCGTGGTTTACCTCCAATCATGATGAAAACTCCTGGAACGGAACTGAATATGAAAAATATGGTGTTATTACAAAACCCATGGCCGTATTTTCAGCAACATGGAACGGGGTGCCATTGGTATACTCAGGTCAGGAACTTCCCAATATGAAAAGACTTGAATTTTTCGAAAAAGATGTGATCCAATGGACCAATACCTACCAGGTTGCAGACTTTTACAAAATATTATTGGATTTAAAAGCTTCCAATCCGGCTTTAAGAGGTAGTGATGCTAATGTGATCACGTATTTTCTGAATACAACAGCAAATGATAAAATTCTGGCCTATATAAGAAAAAATGGAAAGGATGAAGTGCTGGTAGTCCTGAATATGTCCAAAGAACCTGTACATTTTACTATTGAAGACGATCATTTATCAGGAACTTTCAAAAATGTTTTTGATAAAACAAAAAGAGATTTCAGTAATGGCAAAGATTTTATTTTCAAAATATCAGACTATGCTGTTTTTGAAAAATGAATCCTGAAACCATTACAGCACTGGCTGAAATTGTGAAACCTTAATTATCAGTTTTCAAAGGTACTCCATTCCCCTCCGACGGAGGGGTGTCAAAATCTTTGATTTTGACGGGATGGTTTTACTCATCCATCATAAAAATAATCCGACTTACAACAATGAACAAACAGGAAATACTCAATAGAATCAATACAAAAATTACCGAAAAGATCAAGAATTTTGAAACCTTGATTGCAGAAACCCGGGCTTCCAATAATGATACAAAAAGTTCGATGGGGGATAAATATGAAACCGGACGTGAAATGCTTCAGCAGGAAATTAATAACCTTCAGAGACAGCTTAACGAGACGTTAAATCAACAGGCTATCCTGCAGAAAATAACTTCTGATCCTTCTGAAAAAGTTCAGAATGGAGCTTTGGTGAAAACCGATAAAGGGCTTTTTTATATTGCAGCTTCGATAGGGGAAATTATAGTTGAAAATCAGAAAATCATGACTGTTTCAGCAGAATCGCCACTGGTAAAAGCAATGTTTGGCAAGAAAACGGGAGATGTATTTGCAATCAATACCATGACTCAAACCATTGAAAATATCTGGTAAATAACTATGAAATTTAAATATATACTTTTCTTTACTTTCTTATGGTGTAGTATGACCCTGCAAGCACAAATCCGTGCTAATATCTCAGGGAAAACCTATGATCTGGAATCTGTAAATCTTAAAGTGGACGGCTTTATCATTACAATTGATGCTCAGGGGAAAATCACCGATTTTCACAATCCTGACCTGAATGGCGAACTTACCTATTATGAAGACCCCTATTTTGACCAGTATAAATATGGCAAGCTTAAAAGCATAGGTGACGTCAAAATAGATTATTGGGATGATTTGAATAAAAGCAGTGCCAGATACGGCCAGCTGAAAAAGATAGGAGATATTGATGTGGAATATTGGGACGACTCGATTTTTAATAAAGAAAAATGGGGCAAAGTAAAGAAAATAGGAAACTTTACCATCGATTACTGGCCCAACGATGTCATTGATAACAGCAGAATGGGAAAACTGAAATCAGTAGGAGATGTCTCTGTCGATTATGGGATAAAAGATATCATTGATGAAAGTAAGTACCGGAAACTTATAAAATTTGGGCCGGTAAGCCTGGAATACTGGAATGATAAATTCATAGAGAAAAATAAATACGGTCAGTTGAAATCAATGAAAGGAAACAGTGATGATGTCAGTGTTTTTATTCTGTAGTTACGTAAAATAATTATTTTCCAGATACCAGATACACAGTCCTTTAATAGAAATTGAGTATCTGACTTATAAAAAGCATTCATAAAAAGGGATGCTTTTTTTGATCATTTTTAGTAAATTTGAACCATAAAATTCCTTTCAAAATGCAAAACTACCTAGATCTTTTACAACATATCTTAGATAACGGAACAGATAAAACCGATAGAACAGGTACCGGAACAAGAAGTGTATTCGGATATCAGCTAAGATATGACCTGTCAAAAGGTTTTCCTTTGGTGACTACTAAAAAGGTGCATTTGAAATCAATAATTTACGAATTACTTTGGTTTTTGAAAGGAGATACCAATGTGAAGTACCTTAACGATAACGGCGTGAGCATCTGGGATGAATGGGCCAATGAAAATGGTGACCTTGGGCCGGTGTATGGTGCACAGTGGAGAAGCTGGAATGGTGCTGACGGTAAAATTGTAGATCAGATCACAGAAGTGATTGATCAGATTAAAAAAAATCCGGATTCCAGAAGACTGATTGTCTCTGCATGGAATGTTGCAGAAATTCCTAATATGGCATTGGCTCCCTGCCATGCTTTATTCCAGTTTTATGTAGCGGATGGCAAATTATCCCTACAGCTGTACCAGAGAAGTGCTGACGTATTTCTTGGGGTCCCTTTCAATATTGCCAGCTATGCCCTTTTATTAATGATGGTGGCTCAGGTTTGTGATCTGGAAGTAGGAGATTATGTACACAGTTTCGGTGATGTTCACATTTATAACAATCATTTCGAACAGGTAAACAGACAGCTTTCAAGGGAAACAAGACCTCTTCCGACTATGAAGCTAAATCCGGAAATCAAAGATATCTTCGATTTTAATTTTGAAGATTTTACCCTTGAAAATTATGACCCACATCCGGGAATCAAAGCTCCTGTAGCGGTATAATGATATGTCCCCGTGTTTTTGTAGTTGCCCTGGCACTGATTCTCTTCAGCTGTGCTCAAAAAGAGAATAAAGAACAGGGATATGATATTCTTGTTGAAGACCTGAACTTTTCTAAAGATGTGGTCTTTGATTCTGTACAGGTACCTCATCATTTAAGAAGGATAGTAAGGGATATCTCTACTTTAAATACGTATCAAACAGAGGCTTTGGCAAAAGGTGCTACTGAAAATCCTAATTTTGAAAATGCAAAAAAACTGTATGATCTGGCCTCAGAAGGGGAATTACTAAGCCTTACCGACAATAGAAATAATGCAGTTGCCTTATATGCAGCAGTGGGGCTTTTAGAAATAAATCCTCAGTATGCTACAGCCATTTTTCAAAAAATTCTCAATAGAAAAGGGAAGGTTCATACTCAGAACGGATGCATCATCGGCTATGAATACCTTGCTGAACCTTTATATCAACACTATTCCAATACACTGAAACCTGAAGAGGTGAGATCAGATGCTGGTCTGCAAAAACTGGACAGTATGCTTTTGTTTGCTAAAAATTCCTCCGAGCCTATGCTCGTAATGGCATTCAGAAACAGGACCTATTCTGATCATCTGAAAAAGCAGATCGAAAAACTGGCATTCCAGGAGCATAGAGGTCCGGCAATTCTTTATCTCAGCAATTGGCATAAAAAAGAATACGCTCTGCGGCTAGAACAGGAATATCTTCATTTTCTTGCCAATGATACTATTCATGAAATTCAGAAGAGAAAATACCTCTATCACTTGATGTCATTTAATAATCCTGATCATAAAAAAGTAATTCTTGATTACATAAAAAAAGACAGTGCTTCAATAGATGACAGTGGAATCAGACATCAGCTGGAAAATAACGGAATCTACCCTACAGATTATTAACTATCTTCTGTTGTATCCTTAAAGAGGTACTCAATTCATTTTTTTGGAATCTTTAATCTCATTCTTAGATTTCCTTCATCTGTAATTAATAAATACAGGTATCGTTGTAACAAATTCCTCTTCCCATGAACTTATCATGCAGCGTCCGTAGGCTGCCCCAAAAGAAATTTGTAATTTTAAAGGAAATTACCTCTCATGAAATATTTAAAAGTAGATCTTGAAAAAACTGCTGATATAGAAGTACTGAAAAATGCATTACTTCAATTGAAGGGAGTGGCTTCCGTAGCTATCATCGATGATGAAAATCCGGAAAGCGAACTGAAAAAAGCTTTTGCCAAAACAAAAGAACAGTTGAAAACAGGTGACTACGAAACGCTTGTTAATGATATTTTTGAAATAATAATAAAAAAATAATTCTAAAAATAATAATAAAATAGAAGAATGAAAAAGGCCATTTTATCCATTGCAATACTTGGGATTTTATTTTCCGCTAATGTATCGGCACAAACTGAGACTTCAGGAAGAGAAAAGGTGTACAGAGCCACTCATACTAAAGTAACGGAGCTTAAACATACCAAGCTGAAAGTAAACTTTGATTATCAGAAAGAACAGATGAACGGGGAAGAATGGCTGACCGCTTCACCCTATTTTTATCCTACCAATGAATTGACTCTGGATGCTAAGGGAATGCTGATTCATGAGGTTGCTCTTGAGACTAACGGAAGGAAATCTCCTTTGCAGTACCAATATAAAGATGAAACACTAAAGGTTACCCTTGATAAAACGTATCAGAAGAATCAGGATTATACCATTTATATCAAATATACAGCCCGTCCGAATGAGGTAAAACAAAAAGGAAGCATGGCGATTAATGATGCAAAAGGACTTTACTTCATTAATGCCCAGGGTACGGAGCCTGATATGCCTACCCAGATTTGGACACAGGGTGAAACCGAATCATCTTCTGCATGGTTCCCCACAATTGATAAACCCAATCAAAAGACGACTCAGGAAATCTATATGACGGTTCCTGACAAATATGTAACCCTTTCAAATGGTATTCTAAAAGATTCTCAGAAAGAATCCAATAACCTGAGAACTGACCATTGGGTAATGGATAAAAGACATTCTACCTACCTTTTCTTTATGGGAGTAGGAGAATATGCCGTAGTGAAAGACAAATGGAAAAATATTGCGGTTGATTATTATATCGAGAAAGAATATGAACCTTATGTAAAACAGATCTATGGAAACACTCCTGAAATGATCGAGTTTTTCTCCAAAAAGATGAACTATGATTATCCATGGGCAAAATATGCACAGATTTCCGGAAGAAAATATGTAAGTGGGGCTATGGAGAATACTACGGCGACCCTTCACGGAAGTGATATTCTTCAAAAACCGGGGCAGCTGATTGATGAAAATAAATGGGAAGATACTATTGCTCACGAATTATTCCATCATTGGTTTGGAGATCTTGTGACCGCAGAAAGCTGGAGCAACCTTACCGTGAATGAATCCTTTGCCAATTATTCCGAATATCTTTGGAATGAATACAAGTATGGGAAAGATCAGGCAGATTACCACCAGATGAAGGATGTGAATATGTACATTCATAACCCTGCGGATTTTAAGAAAAACCTGGTAAGATTCAATTATGAATCCCGTGAAGATGTTTTTGATCTGGTAACCTATCAGAAAGGAGGAGGAATCCTTCATATGCTAAGAAATTATCTGGGAGATGATGCTTTTTTTGCCGGTATGAATGATTATCTGAAAACCAATGAATATCAAAACGCTGAAGTTCATCAGTTGAGACTTTCTTTTGAAAAAGTTTCAGGAAAAGATCTGAACTGGTTCTTTAACCAATGGTATTTTGGAAGTGGAAATCCAAAATTGAATTATTCGTTTACTTTTGAACCCGTAAAAAAACAGATTGCTGTAACAGTTAATCAGACGCAGGATCAATTATTCGAGTTTCCTTTAGCTATTGATGTATATGATAATGGCAAACCTAAAAGATATAATGTTTGGGTGAATGCTGAAACCAAGAATACTTTTAATTTTGATGTATCCAAAACACCGGATCTTGTCAATATCAATGCAGACGGAATATTGCTAGCTGATATCACGGATACCAAAACACCGGAGCAGAACCTGCTGCAGTTTACCAATTCTAAAGAATTTAAAAGCAGATATAAAGCTCTAACTGGAATTAAAGATCAGACAGGAAAAAGTCCTGCTGCTATAAAATTATTGGCGGCTGCTTTAAAAGATCCATTCTTTAGAATAAGAATTAAAGCGTTGGAATTAATGGATCTTACCAATTCCGATCAGATGAAAGCATTGGGAACAGAAGTTGAAAAAATAGCTTCGAATGATCCTAAAACATTAGCTCAGGCTGCGGCTATTGGTGCTTTGGCGAAAACAAAAGATAAAAAATACCTTCCAATATTTGAAAAAGGAGTGAATGCAGTTTCCAATGCGGTTAAGGGAAATTCTTTAGGTGCTGTTCTTACCATTGATCCGTCACGGGCGAATGCCTTAGCTGATAAAATTGAACTGGATGGGGCTTCAGATGAATTGCTTGCTCTTTTACTTCCGGTTATTGTGAAGAATAAAATAAGTTCTCAAATGGAACATATTGCTCCACTTGCTGCATTTTACCCGTTTGTTAAATTCCAGAATCCGGAATTGGGGAAAACTGCAGAAGAAGGATATAACTGGATTATGAGTTCTGACAATCTAAAAGCAGTGGAAAATATCACGAAAATGTTGGATTATGCAAAAAGTGATATGGGAAATAACCCACAGGCTAAGATGATGATTGTTCAAATGCTGAAAGACGGACTAAGCAAAAAAATGGAATTGCTGAAACAAAATCCACAGAAATCAGCAAGTATCAATAAACAGATTGATGCCCTGAATAAAGCTATTGAAAATTTCAAATAGGTTTCGCAGATCTGATTAAAAATAAAAAAGCAGTATTACAATTTTGTGATGCTGCTTTTTTTGTGATTGATAGCCAGAAATAAAAAGTTAAATTATGAACAAATAGTTAAAAAGTCATGATATATTGACCGGTTATTCAGACTACATTTTCTAAATTCGTATAAAAATTAGAATAAAATGACTTTTGGAATTGAGGCGGCGAGCTATTATGTACCTGGTTTGTATTTGGAAATTAAGGATTTAGCTGAAAAAAGAGGGATTGAACCTGCAAAACTGGAGAAAGGATTGGGACTGCATAAAATGGGGCTTCCCGATGTTCACGAAGATGCAGCAACATTTGCAGCAGAAGCATTATTACAACTTATTAAAGATTATACAATTGATCCCAGAGAGATTTCAAGAGTCTACTTAGGAACAGAAAGTGCCCTGGATGCTGCAAAACCTACTGCGTCATATGCTGTACAGATGGTAGAAAAAGTGTTGGAGGAAGAATTCGGAACAAGAGCTTTTAAACACTGTGATGTTGTAGATATGACCTTTGCATGTGTGGGAGGGGTGGATGCTCTGCATAATGCTCTTGATTTTGTAAGGGTAAATCCGGATAAAAAGGCTGTAGTTATTGCCAGCGATTATGCAAAATATGAATTGGCTTCTTCAGGAGAATATACACAGGGGGGCGGGGCCGTTGCTCTATTGATTTCTTCTAAGCCAGATCTCCTTGAAATAGAAAATCATTGGGGCGTAGCATCAGAAAGTGTTTTTGACTTTTTTAAACCAAGGAGACAGTATAAAAAGGAAGATTTACATAATGCACCTGAAATGTACCCGGATACCATTGAAATATTTACGGATGAACCTGTTTTTGATGGTCAGTATTCCAATCAGTGTTATCAGGACAGAATAAGAGAAGCTTATCAGCATTATAAAGAAGTTACAGGACAGGAAAAACCTTATGAAAACTGGAAATATATTATTTTCCATCTTCCTTACGCTTTTCATGGGAAAAGAGTATTTACAGAAATCTACAGTCTTGAAAACGAACTTGCTTATACCAGCCCTGAGGAGCAAAAAGCAGTGGCTAAATCTGAAAGTTATATGAATCTAATCAGTGATAAAATAGAGAAAACACAGCGTGCTTCTTCCGAAATCGGGAATATGTATACCGCTTCTATTTTCATGGCATTTCTTTCTGCTTTACAGACTTCCTTTGATGATCATGAAGAATTATCAGGAACAGAAATCGGTTTCTTCGGTTACGGAAGCGGTTCAAAATCAAAAGTTTTTGCAGGTAAAGTTTCTGAAAACTGGAAACAAGTGGTGGAAAAATGGAATGTATTCGAAAATCTGAACAATAGAACTCCTATTGATTTTGAAACTTACGAGAAATTGCATAGAAAACAGGTAGATCAATCTATAAACCCTGATTATAAAGGATTTGGGCTTACCTCAATCGAATCTGAAAATCCTGTTCTTGTAGGAGCAAGATACTATACCTATCAGAGTTAGAATTTTGGAATAAAGAATAAAGAATAAAGAATAAAGAATAAAGAATAAAGAATAAAGAATAAAGAATAAAGAAGAGCTATAAATATCTGTTCTTTCTAACTTCATTCAAGGGTATGTTCCAGTTCTCAGGAAAAATACCTTATTGTAAACTCAACGTATTTTAATATTATATAAAGCATTCCAATCGATTGGAATGCTTTGCTTTTTTATAAGTTTTTAGCAATTCTTTTTATCTGTTTTTTACTGTTTTGTTGATTTTAATAAGGATCTGTTGCAATTATTTTTTGGATTTTTTATACTTAAACCATTATTTTACATTAATTTTTTTTCTTCCTTTTTATAATTAAGTGTAAGCTAACAATATTTTTAATGGTTGTTAAAATTCTGTTAATACATTCTTGAACTAAATTTTTTTTATCATTTTTTTTAATTCACTATTTTTTTTAATGTTATTATTTATTTGTAATGAAATTATTTTGCAATAACGTATTGTTTTTCAATACTTTATAAGTTGATACTATTAATGTTTATTGGGATATTTGTTTTCTGAAAATATTAAAATGTGTTAAATATGAATGTTAAACTACATGTATTAAGTGCAGGAGCTTTGTTCTTCTTGGGACAGGTTTCCTTTGCACAAAAAGCAAAAAAGGATACAACTACTACCCAGATTGATGAAGTGGTTATGGTAGGGTTTGGCCAGAAAAAGACAGTTAAGGAACTTACCGGAGCTGTAGGGACTGTTTCAGGAAAGGCTTTAGCTCAAAGTTCTTCTTCTGCTTCTATTGAAAAAGCGTTAGCAGGGACTATGGCTGGAGTTCAGACAGGAGCTGCTTCAGGACAACCCGGAGGATTTGCCTCAATTCGTGTAAGGGGTGTTAGTTCTATCAACGGAAATAATAACCCAATCATCGTTATGGATGGGGTTAGAATTAATCAGGGAGACTTAACTCAAAACTCTACAACGGCTAATATCCTTGCTAATTTAAATAGCTCAGACTTTGAGAGTGTAACTATTTTAAAAGATGCGGTGTCTACGGCAATTTATGGAGCTGATGCCGGTGCTGGAGTTGTTATTATCACAACCAAAAAAGGATTGAAAGGAAGACCAAGGTTTAGTTTAAACTTTGAACAAGGAGTAGCAGCTACGGCCATTAAAATGCCTAAAGGATTAAATGCCCAGGAATGGAAAGATTTAATGGCTGTTCAAATTGCCAATAATCCTGCAAATACGGGAATAACTGCTGCAATGGTTCCTACTTTGGCTATAGGAGGTCAATTAGGTGAAACATATAAATTTATATATTCTCAAAATCAGGATACGGATTGGTTAAATGCGGTCCGAAATAAAGGAGGTGCCTATTTCCAGAATTTTAATGGTTCCATAGCAGGAGGAAATGATAAAATATCTTATTATACTTCGTTAGGATATTATGATCAGAACAGTGTTGTTAAAAACTCATACTTCAAAAGGATTTCCAATAGCAACCGTATAGAATATAAAGCAACCGATAGGTTTACTCTTGCAACCGATATTCAGATGTCTTACTCAGAAATAAGTACCTTGAGTTCAGGTGGGGCTTTTTCAAACCCTATGCTTGCTTATCTGTTTAATTATCCCATTGACCCTGTCTTCAATCCTGACGGAAGCTATAACTTAGGTGTGGAAGGACGTCTTTCTAACGGCTTATTTAACTCTGCATACTTACAAAATGTAAACTCTCAGAAAGCAAAAACAGCTAGAGTATTTGCTAATCTTCAGGCTGAATATAAAATCTTAAAGAATCTAACTTATAGATTTGTTGCAGCTCCTGAATATATTAATGTAGAAGAAGATTCCTATAATACACCTCTACATGGAGATGGATATAATTATAAAGGAAGGCTATATTCCTATACCACCAGATATTTCAACTTTAATATACAGAATATTTTATCCTATAACACAAGTTTTGGTGATAAGCATAATATCAATGCAAGTTTGATCCAGGAAGCATATTCTAGCCAGCAAAGAATTATAGGAGCAGGTGCAAGTAATGTTGGAGCTCCATTTTTACAGACTTTAGACAGCTTTGTGATTCCTATTGCAACGATTGGAAACAGATCAAAAAATTCCAGAGCAGGATATGCTGCTACCGTGCACTACGATTATGATAAATTGTTATTATTGGATGCTTCTGTAAGAAGAGATAAATTGTCTAATTTCTGGCCAGGTCAGAAGGCTGGTACTTTCTGGTCTCTTGGAGCAGGAGTAGATTTGGCCAGAATGGATGTCCTGAAAGACTCTAAAACAGTTTCACAGATGAAATTTATTATTTCTTATGGACAGGTAGGGAATCAATTACCTGTTTATATGTCTCCTTATACCCTTTACAGATATTCTACTAATTATGATAACAATGCGGCAGCAACTATTATCAATGTAGATAATCCTAATTTAAGTTGGGAAAAAGTTAATCCTTTTAATGTTGGATTGGATGTAGGCTTATGGAACAATAATTTGACACTAAGTGCTGCTTACTATCACAAAAAAACAAAAGATCTGGCCACTTTCGTGCCGCTTTCCCCGTCTCAGGGAGGAATATCTGAAACATCACCAGGGGGTGCAACCACTTCCAGTGTAAGAATCGAAAATGTAGGAGATATGGTAAATAAAGGGTTTGAATTGACCATCAATGCCAATATCATTAATAATCGTGATGGTTTCAGCTGGAAATTAGGAGTGAATGGAACCTTTAATAAAAACGAAATCACAAGTCTTTATGGCGGGACTGATGTCATCTCAGGAACTAATATCCTAAGAGTTGGTGAGGCTGTAAATTCTTTCTATATGAGAAAATGGGCAGGGGTAGATCCTTCTAATGGTAATCCGCTTTGGTATATCAATGGAGTGGACGGAGCAACAACTTCTAATTATAATCAGGCTCAAAGAGCGGTTCAGGGTACCAGAATTCCTAAGTTTTTTGGAGGAGCTAATACTCAGCTAGCCTACAAAGGGTTTACGCTAGATGCACAATTAAGTTTTGGATTTGGAAACAAAATCTATGATTCATGGGCCAATTATTTGTTCAGCGATGGGCAGTATACATCTAATTATCCAGGATACAGGGCTCAATTAGATTATTGGACGCCAGATAATCCTAATGCTATGAATCCAAAACCTATTGAGGGAGGGAACAGAGGAACAGGTTCTACCGGAGCAAATTCAGCATCATCGAGATTCCTGTACAAAGGCGATTACTGGAGATTGAGAACTTTAAAAATAGCATACAACTTTAAAGGCGATCTTTTAAGAGGGACAGGCTTGAATAATGTAGAAATATATGTATTAGGAAATAATATATGGACCAATGTAACAGATAAGAATCTTCAGTATGATCCGGATCTTCAGTTGGGAGGATCATCTACTGCTTTAGGGGGGACCTCTAATCTGGATTTGCCGGCATTGAAAACGTATAGTATAGGTGTTAATTTATCTTTTTAATGTAAACTTTAAATCAAAAAAAATGAAAAAAATATTTTCAGCTAGCATATTAGTCTTTTCTATACTATTTGTTGCTACCTCTTGTAGTGATGATTTTGTAGAGACAACTTTCTATCAGGAAAAAGAAGCAGCTCCTATAACGAGTGTTGAAGAATTAACTTCTTTTGTTTATGGTACTTATGGGAGAATGAGGGCAGTCAGTTATTATGGCAGAAACTTTATAGCCTATGGGGAAGTTCATACAGATGAAGCATATACTACAGGAGCTTCAGGGCGTAATGTAGCGTGGGGAAATTATGCCTTCACATCTTTAGATGGTGATGTAACCAATACTTGGAGAGATATGTATTTGACAGTTGCCAATGCTAATGTTGTTATCAATACTCAGGAGGCAGGACTTACGTGGTCCGAAAGTGTGGATTCTAATGTGATTAAAGAAAAAGCAAGATACCTTAAAGGTCAGGCATATGCGGTAAGAGCACAAGCTTTTTTTGATCTATTAAGATTATATGGTCAGAAATATTCAGGAGGAAATTTAGGGGTTGTTTTACCTTTGGTTTACAATCCTACAACAAAGATGAAAAGAGCTACAATCGCAGAGACCGAAGCCCAGATCGAAAGTGACTTTGCTAATGCTTTGCTTTATATGGGGAGTAATGCCACTTTACAAAGTGATAAACCAACGGTACTCAATCCCATTTCTGTAAAAGCATTAATGTCAAGGTATTATTTATACAAAGGAGATTATGCTAAAGTCAGATCTTATGTAGCAGATATAAAGGCTTCAGGTAAGTATGAAGTCACCCCAGCAAATACGCTTGTAAAATCATTTGCTACTAATGAGAATACAAATAGTGTTTTTGAAATTGCAGTAGGTACCGCTTCAGCGCTGTCGTTTGACAGTTATTCTAACCTTGTAAATAGTGGAGGATATAAAAACATAAGAGTATTACCAGCTGTAGTAAGCATGTATAATAGTGTTACCGATCCAAGATTTAAGTTACTTAATGCAAGATATCTGGATGGTAAGTACCCTGATAAAACAGGAGCAGGCAATATCAAAATGGTCAGATATGAAGAAGTATTGTTAAATGGAGCAGAAGCTGAATTGATGGGAGGTTCAGCAGCTACAGCTCTTGAATACCATAATATGATTTTACAATCAAGAGGCCAGGCCCCTTTAGTATCTACGGATATTAATTTGGTTAAGGCTGAAAGAACGAAGGAGTTATTAGGAGAAGGATTCAGATATTGGGATTTATTGAGATGGGGTCAGACAATACCTTATTATAATACTTCAGGTACTCCAGATCCAGCTCGAAACAAAACTATTCCGGATCAGAAATTAACATTCCCTATCCCGCAGTCAGAAACAAATGTAGCTGGGAATTTGGTAGAATCCAATCCAGGATATGATAATTAACAAATTTTGATTTAATTTGAAGAGGTTGCTTTTAAGGCAGCCTCTTTTATTTTCTTAGAATGAATATAGTTTTTAATCAAAAGAAAATAATCATTGATTAGAACATCTTATCTCGAAAATATAATTTTATTCTGATAATTCTTGGGAGTAGTGCCTTCAAGTTGTTTAAATACCCGTGTAAAGTAATTGGTATCTGAAAAGCCGGTCTGAAATGCTGTTTCTTTAATGCTGTTTTGATCTGCCAGTAATTCTTTAGCTCTGTTGATTCTCTCTTGCAAAATAAATTCATTGGGAGAAGTTCCCAGCTCATCCTTGAACATTCTAAAAAAGTTGGATTTGCTTACATAAGCCAGCCTTGCAATGCTGTCAATAGAAAGTTTCTGATGAAGGTTTTTCTTAATATAATCTACAACAAAGCCTATCCTTGATTTATTTTTCACCATGTTTTTTTCCACCATGCTTCTTGCCTGGGTTTGCATTAGCCTGATCAGCAGCTCTTTCAGGGCAAAATCAGCCATGATATCTTTTTGAGAATTATCATCCATAGCAATTCTCATGATATTATTGGTTGCAGAGGCTAGAGCCTGATTATTAAAAAGAAAATACTCATCCAGATGAATATTCCACTGTGAGGTTTCATCCACTTTGGGGAGATTATAATTCAGGTAATTCAGGGAGTCTTCTATAAACTCAGGATTTAGGCTCAAAGAAATACATTGGGTAGGAGTTTCATCAGCTTCAGGAAAATCAATGACCATGGTTTCTCCCGGAGCCACCAGAATGCTTTCACCGGGGAAATAATCAAAATAGTTGGTCTTATTATCCAGTTTCATATGTTTTTTGCCTCTCAGCATTGCTGTAAATGCTATATTATCGAAGTGAAGTTTTACATCAAAAGCCGCTTTATGGGTTTCATAGATACTGAATTCACAATTGTTTAGATTGAATTTTGTCTGGTTCTCAACAATGTTCAATAGCTGATTTTCCTTCGTTAATTCAGGAGTATCTATTAAATATTTATTATTGTTATTCATTTCTAAACATTTTTATGAAGCAGGTAACTCAAATATAGAGAATTTGGCTGTATGTTGCTGTTAATAAAATGATAAAAATTGAACATCTGCACTATTCTGCACTTTTTTTATACGATTGTGCTATATGTTTTTGGAGGTGTACGTGTAATTTGGCATTACAGAAAAATGTAAAATATACTAATATGAGCACTATTACAGAACCAAGATCAGCGACTCTTTTACAGCGTCCTGAATTTAAAAACAAATATGATAATTATATTGACGGAAAATTTACACCGCCTGTTAACGGGCAGTATTTTGATGTAGTTTCTCCCGTAGACGGTAAAAATTTCACTCAGGTAGCCCATTCTTCCAAAGAAGACCTGGAACTTGCGGTAAATGCTGCAGACAAAGCATTTCAAACCTGGAAAAATACCTCATCTACAGAAAGAAGTATTATCCTGAATAAGATTGCAGACAGAATAGAGCAAAACCTGGAATATCTTGCCATTGTAGAAACCGTTGATAATGGAAAAGCAGTAAGAGAGACGTTGGCGGCAGATTTACCACTGGCTATTGATCACTTCAGATATTTCGCTTCTGTAGTCCGTGCAGAAGAAGGTTCTCATAACGAATTGGATAAAGACACCGTATCCCTTATTGTACACGAACCTCTTGGCGTTATTGCACAGATTATCCCATGGAACTTTCCTATACTGATGGCGGTATGGAAGCTGGCTCCGGCATTGGCTGCCGGAAACTGTGTCGTATTAAAACCTGCGGAAAGTACTCCGGTTTCCATTATGGTCCTGATGGAGCTTATTGGTGACCTTCTACCTGCAGGTGTTATAAATATTGTAAATGGATTCGGAGCAGAATTGGGAAGAGCTTTAGTAACCAATCCTAAGGTCTCTAAGGCGGCTTTCACTGGTTCTACAGCTACAGGACGTCTGGTGATGCAGTATGCTACAGAAAACATTATTCCTGTTACGTTGGAGTTGGGAGGAAAATCACCAAACGTTTTCTTCAATTCGGTAATGGATGCCGATGATGCATTCTTAGATAAAGCGATTGAAGGAGCTGTTCTTTTTGCCCTTAACCAGGGAGAGATCTGTACATGTCCTTCAAGGCTGCTGGTTCAGGAAGATATTGCAGATGCTTTTATCGAAAAGGTGATCGAGAGGGTAAAAGCGATTAAAGTTGGAAATCCATTGGATAAAACCGTGATGATGGGAGCTCAGGCATCACAGATCCAAAAAGATAAAATACTTTCCTATATCCAACTCGGAAAAGAAGAAGGAGCAGAAGTACTGGTGGGAGGTCATGTCAATGATTTGGGAGAAGATCTTGAAGACGGATTCTATATTCAGCCAACAATTTTCAAAGGTAACAACAGAATGAGAATATTCCAGGAAGAGATCTTTGGTCCGGTACTGGCGTTTACAACTTTCAAAGATGAGGAAGAAGCAGTGAAAATTGCGAATGATACCATTTACGGTCTTGGAGCCGGAGTTTGGACCAGAGATGCACACCAGCTGTACAATATTCCGCGTCAGATCGAGGCAGGAAGAGTTTGGGTAAACCAATATCATTCCTATCCGGCAGGAGCTCCTTTTGGAGGATACAAGCAGTCGGGAATCGGAAGAGAGAACCATAAAATGATGCTTGATCACTACCGTCAGACCAAAAACATGCTGATTTCTTATAACAAAAATAAATTAGGCTTCTTTTAATATTTAATGTAGGACGTGCCCGATTGCCTTGGCTATTCCAGGGCAAAACGGCCGGGCTATTCAGGGCTTCACTTCGTTTCGGTGCTCCATTACATTCCGCACCGGCTCGTACCTCGCCGCCCTTACTATCCCTCACGCGGAGAAATACCGTGTGTACCGGGATAGCAGCCTATTTAATTCATGAAATAGAATAACCCAAAGAAAACAACTCAAAACATAGAATATGATCCCAAAAACAATGAAAGCCGCAGTAGTTCAGGGCTATGGACAGCCACTGAAAATTGAAGAAGTACCCGTAAGAGAACCCGGAAGGTATGAAGTTTTGGTAAAGGTGATCGCCTGTGGAGTCTGCCATACAGATTTACATGCTGTAGATGGCGACTGGCCGGCAAAGCCTAAAATGCCACTTATTCCGGGACATGAAGGAGTAGGAATTGTAGTAGCCTGCGGACCTGAAGCCTTCGTAAAAGAAGGAGATGCTGTAGGAGTTCCCTGGCTGTATAATGCCTGTGGCTGTTGTGATTATTGTATAACGGGATGGGAAACACTTTGTGAAGCTCAGAAAAACGGAGGATACAGTGTAGATGGAGGTTTTGCAGAATATGTAATTGCCGATTCCAGGTATGTAGGACATTTAAAATCCAATGTCAACTTTCTGGAAATAGCCCCTATTTTATGTGCTGGAGTAACGGTCTATAAAGGATTAAAAGAAACAGAAACAAAACCCGGAGAATGGGTAGCCATTTCAGGAATCGGAGGATTGGGACATGTAGCGGTTCAGTATGCTAAGGCAATGGGAATGCATGTTGCCGCCATTGATGTTGCTGATGATAAACTCGAACTGGCAAAAAAATTAGGAGCAGACCTGGTAGTCAATGCAAAAAATACAGATCCTGGAGCATATTTGCATAAAGAAGTTGGCGGAATGCACGGCGCATTGATTACAGCAGTATCTCCTATTGCTTTCAAACAGGGAATAGATGTTTTACGAAGAAAAGGTACTATTGCACTAAACGGACTTCCTCCCGGATCTTTTGAACTGCCGATTTTTGAGACCGTTTTAAAAAGAATAACTGTGAGAGGCTCTATCGTGGGAACAAGAAAGGATATGCAGGAGGCACTGGATTTTGCCAATGAGGGACTTGTAAAAGCTACGGTAACCCCCGCAAAGCTCGAAGATATTAATGATGTTTTTGATAAAATGAAGAAAGGGCAGATTGATGGCAGAATCGTATTAGACATTGCCGGCTCAAATTAAACCATAATGAGTACCTATGTCCGGCAGATTCATCTGCCGGACTTTTTTCAATATAAAAGCAAAAAAAATGGAAGGAAAAATAGCAAGGCTTTCAGCAACGGAAAAGGCACTTGAGGTCATTCGGGAGCTTGAAAATAAATATGGGGCGCTGATGTTTTATCAGGCCGGCGGATGCTGTGAAGGAACGCAGCCTCAATGTTTTGAGAAAGGAGGTTTTTTTCCCAGAATGAATGATGCTATGATCGGAACCATCCATGGATATGAATTCTGGATAGACCGGGATTTATTTGAATATTGGAAGTACTCACACTTTACCCTGGATGTGGCAGAAGGTTTCGGACCGGGAGGCTTTTCACTGGAAACACCTTTGGGCAAGACCTTTAAAGTTCAGTACAGACTTTTTACTCCCGAAGAATATGAAAACCTGGAACCCGTACTAAGGAGTGAATAGGATAGAGTCTAAAGACTGGCAGAATAGGGATAGTGGAGAACTGTATTGCTGCTTTTTTGAACCATATGGTCCAACTCTCTTTCAAAATCGTATTTTCCTTTTATGATCTCTCTTTTTAAAACAAAATATTGGGTTCCCAGCATTAGAGCAGAAACGGCAATGAAAGAAAAATCCTGAACCCCATTTTTTATATTGACAGTGACTGCAACTAAGAAAAAGCCCAGCAACAATACAAGAGTGACAATCTGAAAAAAAGAGGGAATACACGCTGTGGAAACAGTAGTTCTATTATTCTGATCATACAGACTTCCCTTAATCACCGGATAATTCAGGTTGATATCAAAAAAACACCTTCTTTTCTTAATCGTGAAGTTTTTTTCATACACCATTCCTCTGTATTTAAATCTTGTGGGAATTGCCGGATCTGAAATCAGGGATATAAAAGTAGTATGGGTTGGATAAGTAATTTTCCTTAGCCTTTCTATAACCTCAGCTGTATTGAGGTCAATGTCAATATTTTTATGCGTGTATAAACCAATACTTTGACAAAAGGAATTCATGTAAAATAAAGCTTAAACGGTTATTATAGTCGTTTTTATGGGGAAGATTGGCCGGGGATTATTCTACAATCAGGTCTTCACAAACCGGTTGACAAACATTGCGGCAACGACGTCGCCCACAGCATTCAGAACAGTGGCTAACGGGTCTACCAATGTTCCGATGATCATTACAGCAGGGATAGCTTCCTGAGGTAATTTATATACCGAAATCATCAGCATTTCACCAATATACCCACCATTGGGAATCCCTCCGGCTACAATACTTACAAAAACAGTAATTCCCAATGCCAACAATAGATTCGAGGGATCAAAAAAGTCTTTTCCAATAATTAAAAAAGCAACATAGATTTTTATAATGGAAGACATAGAAGATCCGTTTTTATGGAGGGTTGTCCCAATAGGAATAACCAGGTTGGCAATAGAATTAGGTATTCCAATTTTAGACGCTGCCTGTAAGTTGGCAGGCATGGTAGCAAAACTGCTGCAGGTACTTATGGCAGTAAGGCTAGGATAAATGGCGTTGGTCCAGAAACTTTTCACTCCTTTTTGACCATTGGCCATAAAAGCATAAATAGAAAAAAAGACAAAGAAATAAATAATTCCTGCAATATAATATAAGCCTAAAGGTTTAGCGTAAAATCCAAACAGCTGAGGTCCTAAAGTAGCTACCTGAAAAGCAAAATAAGCCCCAAGACCAATAGGAGCCAGATTCATGATCAATAAAAGAAGCTCTTTCATAACTTCATAACCTGAGGCAATAAAAACCCTGAAGGGTTCTCCTTTTTCTCCCGTTTTTCGGGCAGCAAAACCCGTCATAAAAGCAAATATAAGAAGAGCCAGCATATTCTGTCTTGAAAAAAGAGCCGTAAATTCTCCTACGGTGAAAAAGCCTACAATCCTGTCACCCCATGTATCATTGTTTGCTGCTTCTGTAATAGCTTCAGAGCTTCCGGAAACCCCGGAAACAGGGAAGAGATAGACTGCACAGATCGTAAAAATGGCGGCTGTCAGGATGAAAAATAAAAAGGTAAGAGCCATGATAAGAATAATCTTTCCAAATTTTGACTGCTGCTCCAGAGAAGCAATAGAATTGGAAACGGCAAAGAATACCAAAGGTACCACACTTACAAAAAGAAGATTAAGGAAAATATCTCCCAGAGGTTTTATATACTCTACAATACCGGGAGCAGTAATTCCTATAATGCTTCCAACACTAATTCCTAAGAGTAAAAATATAATTCCGGAGTAGTTTTTTAGTACCTCTTTCATGTGAAGTTTTTTTTCAAATATAAGCCTTTTCCAAGTGTAAGCAGAAAATAGATCTATTATTTTAAAATCCATTTTATCACACAATTTTGAAATATTATTTGAAATTGAACTGCTTGTCTTGTTAATCATGAAATTTTATACTACAAATATTCTATTTAATAAAATTATTTAAATTGCATTTAATTCAATAATTTGTATTCAATTGTATTTTATTATTAATTATTATTTGATTTTATTATGAAAAATGCTTTAAAATTAAATAATTATAATATATTTGTAAACTGTTTAATTTAAAAAACATTACAAATATGATGAGAAGTAACAAAATTTCGTTATTGCTGATTGCTGTAGCAATCACTGTAAGTTGTAACTCTGATAGACTCAGTGATACGCCTGAATCTAATCCCAATTCGAATGCTGCTGTGAATTCTGATGAGGTAGCTTCTGCTGATTCCAAGCCTATTCCTGGACAGTACATTGTTGTTTTGAATGATGGTGTTCTTGATAAAAGTGGCCTTGCTGTTTCTAAAGGTGCACTCCAGAATAGAGAGGCTTATTTAAGACAAACAGGATCACTGTTGGATAAATTAAAAAGCAAAGATAATGGATTGAATTTGGGTATTAATAGTCAAAAGATTTCTAATGCTTTTGGATATGCCCTTGAAGGTTTTGTTGCAAAAAATCTTACTGATGCTGAGGTAGAAGCACTTAGGAAAGATCCTAAAATCAAAAGTGTTGAACAGGATTATCAGGTTTCATTAGGGAAAACAACAGGGATCATTGCTAAAGCTGCTTCAACACAGGAGATTCCTTGGGGGATTACAAGAGTTGGAGGTGCAGGAGATGGAACTGGAAAAACAGCCTGGGTTATTGATTCCGGAATTGATTTGGATCATCCGGATCTTAATGTAGATACACAAAGAAGTGTTTCCTTTGCCGGAGATAACAATCCTGATGATGGAAACGGGCATGGAACCCATGTGGCAGGAACTATTGCAGCTATTAACAATAATATTGGAGTTGTTGGAGTTGCTGCCGGAGCTAAAGTTGTTGCACTAAAGGTTTTAAAGAGTGATGGAACAGGAGATTTTTCATGGACTGTTTCTGCTTTAGATTACGTATATGCAAATGCCTCAGCAGAGGATGTTGTCAATATGAGCTTAGGTCCTAGATCACGATATAGAGATTCGGCTACAGAACAGGCTGTTTTAAAAGTAGCAGAAAAAGGTATTAGACTAGCAATAGCAGCAGGTAATTCTTATGATGATGCCAGTTATTATTCACCGGCTGCTGTTAATGCTACCAATGTTTATACTATTTCCGCTTCGGCTGAAGGAGATTACTGGGCTTATTTTTCTAATTATGGATCTCCTGTAGATTATGCAGCTCCGGGATTCCAGGTAAAATCAACATGGTTAAATGGCGGTTACAATACCATTAGCGGAACATCCATGGCGTCTCCCCATGCTGCCGGAGTTCTTTTATTAGGAGCTCCAAACACAGATGGTGCTACTCCAAAACCGGCTTATTGGGAATACAGATACGGATTTCTAAGCAACGGAACATTTGGTAAAATTTATACTGGTAGATATGGACCTACAAATACCTATACCTTAGCAGATTATCGATATGATAAAGACGGTGTGGCAGATAAAATTATTCGTAGATAATTTATTTATAATTCTAATAAAAAGGGATGAGATTACTCATCTCTTTTTTTGTCTATCAGAATTTTTAATATTTTTTTTCATGTTTTTAAGTGTTTTCTTATGGGGTTTTCAAAGATAAAATTCATAAATTTGAGTAAACATCATTTCTATGGCTTATATAGATTACTATAAAATTTTAGGCGTAGATAAAAACGCAACACAGGATGATATCAAGAAAGCCTACCGAAAACTGGCCAGAAAGCTACATCCTGACCTTAATCCTGACGATAAGGAAGCAGAAAAAAAATTCAAAGAACTGAATGAAGCCAATGAAGTGCTCAGTAATACTGAAAACCGTGCAAAATATGATAAGTACGGAGAGCATTGGAAACATGGCGAAGAATACGAAAAAGCCCAGCAACAGCAGAAACAATATCAACAGCAGCAGAATTATAACGGAGGATATTCCGGAGCAGATTTTGGTGAAGGGGAAGATTTTTCAGATTTCTTTCAAAGTATGTTTGGAGGGGCTGGAGGCTTTAGCAAAAGTTCACGGGGAAGTGCTTCCGGAAAATTTAAAGGAAAAGATGTTCAGGCAGAACTGAACCTGAATTTAAGAGATGCTGCTACCACTCATCCGCAAACTTTTGAAATCAATGGTAAAAAAGTGAGAATTACTATTCCGGCAGGGGTTTATGATGGGCAGCAGATTAAGTTGAAAGGACATGGAAATCCCGGTTTTAACGGTGGACCTCACGGGGATCTGTATATTACCTTCAATATTCCGGCTGATCCGGATTTTGAAAGAATAGGGGATGACCTGAAAACTAAAGTCGTTATCGATATGTATACTGCTGTTTTAGGGGGAGATGTAAAAGTAAATACCCTGGATAGCAGTGTCAATCTTAAAGTAAAACCGGAAACTCAAAACGGGATGACCGTAAGGCTTAAAGGAAAAGGTTTTCCTATCTATAAAAAAGAAGGACAGCATGGCGATCTTTTTGTAACCTATGAAGTGAAATTGCCGGTAAACCTTACAGAAAAGCAAAAAGAACTTTTTGAACAACTAAAAAATTCCTAGGCTATGAGTGAAAGAATATCACGGGAAGAACTCGTAAAAATCTATAATATAGAAATCACTTTTTTTGATGATCTTGTAGAGTATGGTCTGCTAAACATTCATATTGAAAATGATATTCATTATCTGATGTATGAAGATCTGCAGGATCTTGAAAAGTTTTCCAACTGGCATTATGATCTTGAAATCAATCTTCCCGGTCTTGAAGTGATTCATAATATGCTGAACAAACTGAATGCCCTGAAAAACAGAAACAGGGAACTGATGAACAAACTTGCTGCTATAAGTGATCAATATGAAGATATTTAGCTAGCTTTGCAGCTTTATAAAGCAAAGTATATATTTATATTATGAGTGAAGAAAAGGTGATTGTCTTAAGACCTGACAGAAAGACTTTTGAAGAAATCTATTTTAGCGGAAACCAGGGAAGTTTGCTTTTCTCACCTACTACCAGAAGTAAAACCATAACGACCATGGTGGCTGCTGTTATTCTGTTTATTGCATTTCTTTTGAAAGACAGTTTGAGCAAAGACAGTGTGGGAATCTTATATTTTCTGAGCTTTATATTCCTGCTTTGTACGGTTTTTCTGTCTGTAAGCATTAATAAAGTATCCCGATGGAAGAAACAGGTGAATCATTACCTGGGTGTGCTTGAAAAGTGTAAGGTCTACGAAATAAGATTTGATTCTCTTTTTTTTACGGTCAATATTGACGGAGAGAAAGAAACCAGCGAATGGAAAGATTTTGAATATTTTGATAGTAATAATGAATTCATCACTCTGGAAGGTAAGTACAGTTATATGTTTCCAAAGAAAGCAATGAGTGAAAAGGAGTATAGCCTACTCAAAAAGACACTCAAAGAAAATATTAATAAAGAATAAAAAAATCAGAGCATTTTGCTCTGATTTTTATTTTATCGTAAAGTATCCGCTTATTAATCAAGCCAACCCATTTCCTTCATCCATTCGTCATTGTAGATTTTTCCTACATATCTTGAACCGTGGTCATGAAGTAAAACAACAATGATATCATCTTTCGTGAACTGATCTTTCATCTGGATCAGAGAAGCAATAGCACTTCCTGCAGAATATCCACAGAAAATTCCTTCTTCTTTAGCCAGCTTTCTTGCATAGATCGCTCCGTCTTTATCTGTTACTTTTTCAAAATGATCAATGACAGACATATCATAGTTCTCAGGAATGATATCTTCGCCAATCCCTTCTGTAATATAAGTATAGGCATGGTCATAGTGAAGTTCTCCTGTTTCATGGAATTCTTTCAGGATAGAACCGTAAGTATCTACTCCGATTATTTTGATGTCCTGATTTTTTTCTTTGAAGAATGTTCCACATCCTGTAATCGTACCTCCTGTTCCTGCACCAGCTACAAAGTGAGTCAGTTTTCCTTCTGTCTGTTCCCAGATTTCAGGCGCTGTAGACTCATAATGAGCTGTTCTGTTTGATAAATTATCATACTGATTTACATACCATCCGTTCTCCGTTTCTTTAGCCAGTCTTTTGGAAACTGAATAATAAGAACGTGGGTCAGTAGGCTTTACGTCAGTAGGGCATACAATAACCTCAGCACCTACAGCACGAAGGATATCACATTTTTCTTTTGATTGTTTGGAATTCGTTACAAAGATACATTTGTAACCTTTGATGATCGCTGCAAGCGCTAATCCCATTCCTGTATTTCCTGAAGTTCCCTCAATGATGGTTCCTCCAGGCTTTAATCTGCCGTCTTTTTCGGCATCTTCTATCATTTTAAGAGCCATTCTGTCCTTTACTGAATTTCCGGGATTGAAAGTCTCTACTTTTGCTAAAACTAATGCTGGAAAGTCTTCTCCTAATACATTGTTAAGTTTTACCAGCGGTGTATTACCTATAGTTTCAAGAATATTTTTTGCGTATTTCATAAATGGTTTATATGCGGAGCAAAGATAAGGCTTTTAAAATTATTCATATTGTGGATAACATGTGGATAACGTGTTGGTAACAGGAATACTTACCTCCCAAATATGATCAGCTTATCGATCCTTTCCGTTACTAATTATATTTAATTGCTTTTACCGGTGAAATTTTACTGATCAGATAACTAGGAATAATTAAAGCAAGCCCTGAAATAAACAGAATTCCCACTGAAATAGAAATAATGGCAATAGGGTTAAGATCTACCGGAACTGTACTTACATAATAATTTTCAGGATTAAGCTTAATAACTCCGAAGAATTTTTGAATCAAAATAAGCCCTAATCCAATCGCATTTCCATATAAAAGCCCGGGAATCATAATAATAAGTGTATAGTTGATAAAAGTAGCCCGGATCTGGGAATTGCTGGCTCCCAATGTTTTAAGAAGTCCTATGGAATTGGTTCTTTCGATGATAAGGATCAGAAGGACCATAATAATATTAATAACCACTACAATGAGCATAATAATGATGATTAAAGCAATATTCGTATCGAAAATGCTTATCCAGTCATTGATTTGCGGAAATTTTTCCGTCGCTTTTTCCGCATAATTTTTATACCCAATCAGCTTTTCAATATCTGGAAAATCTTTATCTATATCGTTGACGTTTTTGAGGAAAATATCAAGTCCTCCCACTTCATCAGGTTTCATTTCCTGAATTCTTCTTACATGATTAATTCCTCCAATTACAAATTGATCATCAATCATCTTAATATCCGTTCTGTAAATTCCCAGTACACGGAACTTACGATAGACCGGCTTTTGATCTGCCTTTGAAAAAACAGTAACAATACTGTCGTTGAGCTTCAGGTGTAAGTCGTTGGCTGTTTTCTGTGAAATAGCGACGTCGTTGTTGAAACCTACCTCTGTTACCTTGGGAGTGGTGCCGGCAATTAAAAATTTCTTAAACCTAAGGCTGTCAAAGTCTTTTCCAACTCCTTTAAATATAATGCCTGCAAAACTATGCTCATTACGCATAATTCCGGTCACAGTTGCATATTTCTGGATGCTTTCCACGTCGGGAAGTTCTTTGATCTTTGGAATATTAAGCCCCTGGTTATCAAGTACCGAAGTATTATAGGAAGAATTGGATCGGGTAGATCTTACGGTAATGTGTCCGCTGAAATCTGCCAGTCTTTCTTTAATAGCTTTTTTAGAACCGAAGCCGGTGGCTACGGTAATTAAGGAAACAATGATTCCCAAAGCTACAGAAAGTCTGCCAATGAAGATGATAACTCTTGAAAGGTTATTTTTGTTATCTTTGGAAAATGCTATTTTTCTAGAGAAATATAAAGGAAATTTCAAGCTTATGAATTTAGATTTCAAAATTAAAAATTTACTTCTTATTTGCCTAATTTTTTTAGGAGTATTCAACCAATATTATTCTCAGACTCAAGTTCAGCAGGATTTTAAAACCGGAGCCGATCAGCCTGAATTATATTTACCCCTGTTAAAAAACAAAACCATCGGGATTGTGACCAACCAGACAGGGCTGATGAGTGACAGGAATCATTTGGTGGATTTTTTAGTGAAAAATAAGATTAATATTAAAGCTATTTTTGCACCGGAACATGGATTCAGGGGAGATGCTGATGCCGGAGCGAAAGTGAAAAATGGAGTAGATGTAAAAACTGGAATACCCATTGTTTCATTATATGGTAATAATAAAAAACCAAAACCTGAACAATTAAAAGGAATTGATATTGTTCTTTTTGATATCCAGGACGTAGGGGTGAGGTTCTATACTTATATTTCTACCTTGACTTATCTGATGGAAGCCGGTGCTGAGAATAATGTTGAAATCATGGTTCTTGATCGCCCCAATCCCCATGACGGTTATACTGACGGTCCTGTTTTAAGGAAAAAATGGGCAAGCTTTGTAGGTATGCATGAAGTTCCTGTAGTATATGGACTGACAATTGGAGAATATGGAAAAATGGTAAATGGCGAAAAGTGGCTGAAAAATGGAGTTCAGGCTAAATATACCCTTATTCCAATGAAAAATTACCATAAAAAACAACGGTACACAATTTTAGATAAACCCTCCCCGAACTTACCGAATGATAAAGCCATTAATCTTTATCCCAGCCTATGTTTTTTTGAAGGAACTCAGGTTTCAGTAGGAAGAGGAACGGATATGCCTTTCCAGATTTATGGTTCCCCATGGACAGAAAAACTGCCTTTTGAGTTTACTCCGAAACCAAGTTATGGAGCTAAAGATCCTTTTCTTAACGGAAAGCTTTGCCACGGTGAAAATCTTTCGAAATACCCAAAAGATCTGAGAGAACTGAATCTTGAATGGGTTATAAAAGCATATCAAAATTATAAAAATCCACAGCAGGATTTCTTCCTGAAAAATCTATGGTTTGATACATTATCCGGAACCGATGAATTCAGAAAGCAAATTATTGCAGGTAAAACGATTCCGGAAATTAAAGCTTCATGGAAAAAAGACCTGGCCGATTTTGAAAAGATCAGAACCAGGTATGTGGTGTACGAAAATTAATTAATCAAAATGCTGAGGTGGGTTTTTGTCATTTTTACCTTTGTTAAGGATAAATAAACCGACAGTTAATCCGACAACTCCCGCAAAAGCAGTGAGCAGAGCTCTTTGCAGTTTATCAGGAAGGTCATTCCCAAGGTAGTTCATTAAAAAAAGGATCACAAAAGTGATCACTGAAATGATAATATGATTTCTTCCGAATGGTTTCATTGTATTATTTAAATTTGTAAGAGATCATGACTCCTCCTCTGTAGGGGATGAATTCGCCACTTTTATTAAGACCGGTTGCCTGATCATATCTTTTTCCTGTTGTTTTGTCATAGCCTTTATAAAAACTCTGGGATGTTCCCACAGTACCATAAATGTCAAGATTCCAACGGTCAGATAGCTGAAACTGATAACCGGCAGTTAGCCCTAGCATAATAGAAAATCCTTTTTGGTAAAGATTGGAATTGATGAAAGTCTGACCATCATCGTTAACATGTAGTTTATCATTCCAATAGTTCCATTTTTGAACATTATAGGCTGCAAAACCAAGATTCGCTCCCAGATACCAGTGCTTAAAAGCCTCTTTGAAATAATATCTGCCTTCTACGGAAGCTGAATAATACTGAAGCTTATGTCCGGCAAAAGATTTCCATGGGGAAATAAGAACATCTCCCTGAATGGTATATTTTGGACTTATCTGTTTTTCTACACCGGCGTTAATGATTCCTATAGGTAGAAAAAGAGCATTCCCTTTTATGTATAAACTTTTATCCTGTTCCTGAGCGTTTAAAGTACCTATTGCCAGGAAAGCTAAAACGCCTGTTAATAATTTATAATTCATCAGTATATGTTAGTGTATTTTATTTAATAGCTCTTCAGCCAGTTTGGAATCTTTATGGGTTTGAACGGCTATATTTTTAGACATTTCTGCATAATTTTTTGCCATTTCTTTATTACCAGTCAGGAAATACAGTTTGGCGAGAATATAAGTGTTTTCAGAGGTCTCACTTCTCATTACAGATTTTTCTGCCCATTCTGTAGCCTTCTTTAATGAGGCTGGTGTTTTGATATGATCACTGAAGATCCATGCTGCTCTTAAAAGCTCATTAGGCTCAAAGGCATCAGCGTTTTTATAATAGTCTAATGCTGCTTTTTCAAATTCAGGAAAATTGGCATTCTGCTCATAGTAGCTAAGTTTGGTCTGATTAAGCTTTGTGGTAGCTGCTTCTTTTCCTACTAAAGGTTCGGCTGCTTTCATAAAGGTATCCTCATTGATTCTTTTGTTTTTTTCATCAATGGACTGTTCTACTATTTTAGATAATTTCAATTGAGCATCAAATTCTTTATAGGTTTCTTCTGGTAGAAACTTAATGATCTCAGCTTTTCTTGAAGTGAAAACACTATAATTGCGGTCTTCTGTTGACTTTACAAAATAAAGGAGGAGACCGATTTCTTCTTTTGAAAGCTCTTCAGTCTTTTTTTTATTTTCAAAATATCTTTCAGAAGCTTTTTTAGCAAAATCAAAATCACTGCTGGAGTTCAGTTTCATAACATTGATCAGAAATTCAGGATCTTTTTCACCATTAGCAAAACGTTCTTTCAAAGAACCTTTTTTATTGCCGGGAGAATTGATGTCCTGAGCCATAGTGACAAACATACCCGCTTCCATATACCCTGAGTTTTGAGAAACAAGTTCTCCTTCACCATTTAAAAAAAGATAAGTAGGATAGGAACGTACTCCATATTTAGCTGCAATCTCCCGTCCTTCTCCTTTTTCCATGTCGAATCTTGCATTGATGAAACTCGCATTAAAGTAATCTCCAACGGATTTTTGGGTGAAAACATTTTTTTCCATCATTTTGCATGGCCCACACCAGGAAGCATAGGCATCTAGAAAGACCAATTTCTTTTCCTTTTTAGCCTTTGCGATAATATCCTTGAATGGTAATTCCTGGAATTGAATAGACTCTTGAGCTGAGATAATGATAGAACAAAAAATAGATATCCCGGAGATGATCTTCTTCATTTTCAAATTAGATTTGTAAGCGAAGATAATTAATTTTCAAAACATAAAGAGCTGATTCCGCTTCCTGATAGAGTATATTAACTAATTTTAAGATTTAAAGCAGCTTTTGGTTGACAGACCCTGTGAAAAATTACAGCAGGAATTTAACACTTAAGTATTCTGAATACAAAATTTAATTTCTAACCTTAATCGCAACATTTTTAACTTTCATAGTTGCTTTTTAACTAGGATGGTTCGTTATTATTTTTTTTCGCATTTTTATGCTCTTTACCCCAGATTTCCAATTGGTTCAGGATGGGAATTAATCTTTTACCAATCTCAGATAATTCATACTCTACCCGTAGAGGAACTTCTGCATAAACACTTTTTATAATCAAATTTTCCTGTTCCATTTTTTTCAGCTGGAGGGTAAGCATTCTTTCAGAGATATTGGGAATACTGTTCTTCAATTCGTAAAACCTCAGCTTTCCGTGTTTAAGATGATAACAAATGGAGAGGATCCAGCGTCCGCTGATCAGATTAACAGCATATATTTCTGAACAGCATTGTTCCAGTGTTTTTTTATTTTCATTATTGGTGGATGATTCTTTAATACTCATTACTTACATTTTTGTTCGTTTCATACAATCTAATGCATACTTGGACAGCATAGTACCTATCAGTTAAATTTACAAATAAAACAGGAAATATCTTGTTTGAAGGTGTCATTTGTAATACAAAATATAACAGCATGGACTTTAACAGAATTGATGAAGATTTAAGAACAAGTATAGAAAATACTCCTTATTCATTAGAAATTGACGAAGAAGTATTTTTAAATAATCCCGAGCTCATCCAACGGGAAAGAAAAGAATTTGTAGAAGCTCACCCTTTTAAGAATCCCGATCATATCCTTACAAAAGATATTTTTATAGAAAGTTCTGTGGATAGATATGAAATCAGATTACACATTTATCAGCCGAAAAAATATAATAGGGATAAAACACTCATTTATTTTCATGGAGGAGGATATGTATTTGGGTTACCTGAACAGGTGGATGACCAGATGTTTGAAATTTCGGATAAGCTTAATGCAACTATTATATCTGTAGATTACAGATTATCTCCTCAGTATCGGTTTCCAATTCCCATTCTGGATGGTTTTGATGCTTTACAATGGGTGATTAACGAAGGGGAAGCTCAGTTGGGAATTAATCCGGATCATATTACGGTTTTCGGAGCCAGCGCCGGAGGTCATCTGGCAGCAGCGGTTACCCAGATGGCTGTAGATCATCATATTGAAAATATAAAGCATCAGTTTTTATTGTATCCGGTAATTCATAACCGGTTAGACACTCCTTCGATGAAAGAGTTTACAGATGCTCTTTTATGGAATAGGGTATATGCTCAGGCAGCCTGGCTTCATTTTTTGGGGAAAGAGAATGTAGATAAGAGTATGAGATACGCAGATTTAACTCATTACGATAATTTTGCTCAATTACCTCCCACGACTATTATTGCCTGTGAGCTGGATCCTTTAAGGGATGAAGATATTGAATTTGCACAGTTGCTGTATAAGGCGGGTGTCAAGACTGAATTATGGGTTATTCCGGGTGCCTTGCATGTTTTTGATCTATTTGATTCTCCTATGAGCAATCAGTATAAAGATTTTATGATGAACAGGCTTTTCTGTAAAAACAAATAAAAGGAAAAAAAATAATATTAAAAACCGTCTTCATGAAGACGGTTTTTATTTTTCTGAGATGATTTTTGTACGTATTTTGATTATATATTTAATTCACTTTATGGTCCTGAAATCTTTGTTATAATTTTGCAAACGAATAATTTACCTGTAGGAGGAAACAAGAATTTAGAAAAAATTGAATATTAATTTTAAACGCGCACTGTCTCAAAAATCCGTTTATATAGCTGCTTTATCTGTTTGCTTAATTGCAGTTGTAGCACTTGCTATTTTGAGCTTTTTAATTACGCGTGACAGCCAGAAAAATACTGAAGATTTTGCAAGAAAAACTTTTGTCCGCAAATATGAATCCGTTGAAAATGAATTCAGAAATATTGAGGATTATCAATATCTGCTTCGTGCACTGATCCAAAAAGACGGTTTAAAAAACTATAAAGACTATTCTTCAGTTTTAAATGACCTCAACAAAAAACGTAATCTTTTAGCCTACAGCTGGTATTACTACTATAATGAAGTTTCCGGAAAAACAGAGACCAATAGCCCTTTGTCCGAGGTTTTTAAAAAAACAGGAAATATAGAAAAGTCTGTTCCCTTACAAAATAATGCAGCCGGACATTTCAAAGATCTTTTAATGACGCGTAAAGACAGCCTGTATTGGGTGAGCTATGATTCTTTGTTGCTACCGGATAAGAATACACTGTATTACGGTTCTGCCGTAAGTCTGGATGATCTTCACCAATATTTTATCAATGTAGATAAAAGCTCGAATACCTACGCCTATGTTTTTACGAAAGAAGGTATTTGTATCACCCATCCTGAAAAGAAATATTTAGGTAAGAATATTTTTGATTTTACAGATATTAAGCCCAAAGATACGTTGACGGGTAAGACAAAATCAGGATATACCGAAGGTATTGCAATTTCTGAGTATCTGGGGGTTGAAGTTACCCGGTTTATAAAACCTCTGAAAACGGATAATTTCGAAGGATATACCGTTGTTAACCACGTCAATTTTATTATCGATGAAAACGTATATAAAGTAAAAACCTATACAACCTATATTTTTCTGGCAGCCTTGTTTCTTATTGTAACGGTCTTTATATTGTTTCAAAGATCTGCTCATATTGCCTATAAGGAGAAAGAAAAGATACAGTCTGAAAAGAATTTACTGTTGGTTGAGAATGAAAAGATGCATAAGGCAGAAGTCATTAACCAGCTTCAGCAGCTTAAAAATAATATCAATCCACATTTCCTGTTCAATTCTCTGAATTCCCTATACATGCTGATTGGGATTAATAAAGACAATGCACAGAAGTTTACCATGAATCTTTCAAAGATCTATCGGTATCTTATTGTACCTCCAAAAGAAAATATTGTTTCCGTTGCCCAGGAGATCAATTTTATACAGCAGTATATGGAGCTTTTGAAAAGCAGGTTTGACGAAGAATTGAATTTTAAAGTAGTGATTAATCATCAGGAGAGTTTAGAAAAAAGAATTCCCTATCTATCCCTTCAGATTGTAACGGAAAATGCTATAAAGCATAATATAGCAACTATAGACCAGCCTTTAGAAATTATCATTACCATTGAAGAAAATGGGATCATTGTAAAGAATACCTGGCAGCTCAAAACAGAGCCTGTTCAGGGAGAGAAGTTCGGAATTGATTATTTGAATCAAGTTTATGGATATTTTAAGAATAATTTTGTTAATATTTCTGTAGATGGTGAATATTTCATATGTTTTTTGCCATTAATGAAGTGAAAATAAAAATCCATTCACTCCCGAAATATCCCCTCTCACTCCCTAACACTATATATATGATTCTCTTTACCTATAGCTTTGCCCGCTGAAACTAAGATATTTACTATTTGGAATGAATCGGACTATTTTAATGAAGAATTACAGGCTGGCACTGTATTTAGGACTTGCTGTGGCTTCGCCGGCAGTTCTGGCACAGAAAAAAGATTCTGTAAAAACGACTAAAGAAAAAACTGAAAAAGCTGACGTTTCTTCGAAAAAAACAAAAAAAATTGAAGACCTGATCAAAAAAGGAACTTATAAAAAAGGACTTTTTAATACGATCCAGGTAAAAACGGATGTCTATTTTGAAATCCCTGACAGCCTGATGGGTCGTCAGTTTTTGGTGGTTAATAAGCTCTCTCAAGTACCTATGCAGGTAAATGAAGCTGGCTTAAATAAAGGAATGAATTATGAAAATAAGATCATTTCTTTTCACCGCGATACGGTAGCTAAAAAAGTTTGGGTGAGAACTTCAGAGGCGAAAGTCTCTTCCCCTAAAAATGATGCTATTACAAAATCGGTAAAAGATAACTTCTCAGAATCTATTATTGAAGTTTTTGATATTGAGGCTCAAAATTCTGATTCTACAGCGGTAGCCATTAAGGTTAACAAAATTTTTGACGGAAATCAGAAAAGCTTTAATGATGTTCTGGCTAATGTAGGATTGGGAGGATCAGTAAAATCTAGTCTTTCTTACATTGAAGGAGTGAAGACCTTCCCTCAAAACCTTGTGGTAAAATCCCAGCTGTCAACATCTGTGAATGAAGGAGGCGTTGATCTGCCGGTAACATTGGGGGTAACCACTAATCTTGTCCTGCTTTCTAAAATTCCAATGAAACCGAGAGTTTCTGATCCAAGAGTTGGTTTTTTTACAGAAAAACACTGGACATTTAACGATGGCCAACAGAAAATGGATGAGAAATTCTTTATTACCAAATGGAATTTGGAGCCTAAGGATGAAGATAAAGAAAGGTATTTGAAAGGAGAATTGGTAGAGCCTAAAAAGCCGATTGTATATTATATTGACCCATCCACTCCAAAGCAATGGCGTGAAAAAATTATAGCAGGAGTTCATGACTGGCAAGTGGCTTTTGAGCAGGCAGGTTTCAAAAATGCGGTTATCGCAAAGATGCCGGATGAGAAAGATGAGGATTTTGATATTGATGATGTAAGATATTCGGTGATTACCTATGCGGCTTCCCCTAAGTCTAATGCGATGGGACCTTCCGTAGTGGATCCGAGAAGTGGTGAGATTATAGAAGCGGATATCATCTGGTGGCACAATGTAATGACTTCACTTCAGGAATGGATGAGAATTCAGATCGGGCCTATAGATCCGAAAGCCAGAGGAAATAAATTCAGTGATGAATATATGGGAGAGGCTATCCGATTTGTTTCGTCCCATGAAGTAGGACATACTTTCGGATTGAAACACAATATGGGATCTTCCTTTGCATTTCCTGTAGAGTCACTCCGTTCCAAAGAGTTTACCGATAAGATGGGGGGGACCGCACCTTCCATTATGGATTATGCCCGTTACAACTATGTTGCTCAGCCGGAAGATGGAGTTACAGCTATTACTCCAAAAATTGGAATTTATGATAAATATGCTATCGAATGGGGCTACCGTTGGTATCCTGAAGAATTTTCCGAGAAAAAAGCCCTGAGAAATTTAATAGAAAAACATGAGGATGACCCTCTGTATTTTTATGGAGAGCAGCAAAGCTATCTGGAAACCATAGATCCTCGTTCACAATCTGAAGATTTGGGTGACGATGCTATGAAAGCCAGTGAGTACGGGATGAAAAACCTGAGAATTGTGGTAGATAATCTTTTAAAATGGACTTATGCGGATGGTAAAGATTATACGGATGCTGGTAAACTGTATTTAGGAGCTATTGGACAATGGGATCTGTATACCGGTCATGTCATGGCGAATGTAGGAGGGATTTATCTGAACAATACCAATTTCGGAAACAAGAAAAAAGCTTACGAAGCAGTACCTGCAGAGACCCAGAAAAGAGCGGTTGATTATCTTGTGAAAAATGCGATCAACCTTCCGGAATGGTTATTTTTTAATCCGATCTCAGAGAAAACATATCCTGTTAAAAATTCTCCCATGGGTCCGTTTGAACAGACTCCGTATACCTTGGCAAGAGGAATGCAATATGCGAATATTTATTCCCTGTTGATGGATGACAGACTGTTGAGACTCCTGGAGAACGAGTTAAAACATGAGGTTTCAGGATCAAAAGAGGAAATATATACTGTTGAGAATTTATTTGATCAGGTAAGAGCTGCTGTTTTCAGTAAAAAAGGAAGCCTGACTATTCTTGAAAAGATGACGCAGAAGAACTATGTGGATGCTTTAATTGTTTCGGTGAATAAATTATTTGAAAAGACTGCAGTAAAGGCACTGAAGGTAGACAATACCCTGAAAATGCCAATGATCTGTAATTTCCATGAAGATGATAAGGATCTTAGAAACATTAATTATTCCTCAATGAAAAGAGTATCTGAAGTAACGACCTATAAAAGGGCAGAACTGCATAAGGTACTGGATTTACTGAACAGAACCAGATATAAAGGAGATGATGCCTCAAGGGCTCATTACACAGACTTAATTATTCGAATTGAAGAGGCTTTAAATAAATAATCGGCTATGAAAAAAACTCTAATACTTTTACCTCTTTTGGCTGCCAATATTGCGCTGGCTCAACAAAAGAAAACAATCACAGGTAAGGTCCAGGATGGCAATACCTCACAGATCATTGCAGGAGCATCTATAAAAATAGAAACACAGTCGGTTTCTTCAAAAACCAATCAGGAAGGAATTATTGAAAGTGTTTCAATAGGTACGGTAACAGATAAGAACGGGAAATTTGTTTTGGAAATTCCTGAAGGTACAAAATCCGTATTGGTAAGTTATCTTGGATATGAATCCAGACTGATTCAGATGGATGAAGATCAGACAAACTATAATGTGAAACTGATGGCTGTTTCGGATGAGGTTTCTGATAAAAATAAGATCCAGGAAGTGATCATTACAGGATATCAGAAAATTGAAAAACGTAAGCAAACCTCAGCCGTTTCAACGGTTAAGATGGATAATATTAACCAGGCAGGTGTTGCCAGTGTTGACCAGATGTTGTCAGGGCAGATTGCCGGGGTAGTGGTTACTCCTGAAACAGGAGCTCCGGGAGGGCCTGCCAAGATCAGAATCAGGGGAACAGCTTCTTTATCCGGTCCTCAGGATCCGTTATGGGTAGTAGATGGTCTTCCTTTGGAAGGAAATGATATTCCAAACTTTAGTGATAAAGATAATATTGATCAGCTTCAGAACTTTTCAATTGCAGGGCTGAATCCAAATGATATTGAAGATATCACCATCTTAAAAGATGCCGCAGCAACAGCTATTTATGGAGCCAGAGCAGCTAACGGAGTAATTTCCATTACTACCAAAAGGGGAAAGAAGGGGAGTATGAGACTGAATTTTTCAGCAGATACCTTCATTACATCCCGTCCTGATTTTGACAAGCTTAATCTTTTGAACTCTAATGAAAAAGTAGATCTTGAGTTAATGCTTGCCAAGCGTGCAGATCTGACGTATCGTGCAGATAAGGGGGAGGTAATGAGAATTTTAACCAAAAACGGGCAGCTGGACGCTTTCAGAACCGGAGGTTTAGATGGGCTGGATGCACTGACCCGTCAGCAGATTGACGGCCTGAGAGGTAATAATACAGACTGGGGAAAGCTGCTGTATAGAAATGCGATCAACAGACAGTATGGACTAAGTCTTTCTGGAGGGAGTGACCGTTCGGATTACTATTTCTCATTAGGATATTTTGATGAAGAGGGAACAACAATAGGTACAGGGTTCAAACGATATAACCTGACCTTGAAGAATAATTATAAGATAAGCGATAAATTTAATGCAGGAATCTCTATTTTTGGAACTCAAAGTGAAAAAGAGTCTTTCATGACGGATGCAGATGCTGCAGCTAATCCTATTAATTATTCAAGAAATGCCAATCCTTATCTGACACCTTTCAATTCAGATGGAAGCTATAAATACGATCCGGATATAGACGGTACAAGAGATGCCTATATTCCTTTCAACTTTTTGGAAGAAAGAGCGAATACAAGCTATACCCTAAAAAATTATTCATTAAAAGGGATATTGGATTTAGAGTACAAGGTATCCAAAAGCCTTAAGTTTACCTCACAGTTAGGTATGCAGTATGATACCAATAAAACGGAAAAATTTGCTGCTGAAAATACCTATTTTACCAGAAAGATGAGAGAGGGAACCCGTTATTATAAAGACGGAGCAGCCCGCTACTTCTTACCGGTAGGAGGAGTAAAACAAAATTGGGATAATGATTTCTTTCAATACAACTGGAAAGTACAGGGGTTGTATAGTACAAGAATCAATTCGGTACATGAGATTGATTTAATGGCTGGAACTGAAATTCGTAAAACAGAGGATAATACCAGGGTTACCAGAGCTTTTGGTTTTAATAGCCTAACCAAAACAGGAACTCCGATTATATTTCCTAACTCTGACTTTGCTGGAGATAAAAAATACGAAACCTACCGTGAAATGCCTACGGTAGAGAATGCTTATGCTTCTATGTTTGCAACGGCTTCTTATACCTATGACCAGAAATATACGTTTTTCGGAAGTGTGAGATATGATGGGACCAACCTTTTTGGAGTCAATAAAAAGTACAAATATCTGCCAATCTGGGCCGCTTCAGGTTCCTGGTTGGTTACCAAGGAAAACTTTATGAAGAATGTACCTCTTATTTCTAATCTTAGATTAAGGGCTTCTTATGGTTTACAGGGAAATATTGACCGTAATACATCACCGTTTTTTATCGGAGAATATGGGGAAGCAACCATTCTTCCAGGAAAAAAAGAAGAAATTATTAATGTAATAACTTCTCCGAATGACAAGCTTCGTTGGGAAAAAACAACCAATGTGAACTTCGGAATTGATCTGGGATTGTTTAAAAACCGTATCAACCTTACTGCTGATGTATACAACAGAAAGGGAACAGATATGATCAGTATGAGAGAAACACCGCTTGAAACAGGTTTCAATTATACGATGATGAACTGGGGAAGTTTAACCAACAAAGGCTTTGAGGTAGCCATTTCAACCAGAAATATCGAGAAAGAAAATTTCAAATGGTCAACCACTATTAATTTTGCTCATAATAAGAGTAATGTTATTACTGAACAACCTCGTCAGAACTCAATGCTTCCTTCAAGAGAAGGCCTTCCTGTAAATGCTGTATTTGCCTTGAAAACGGCAGGGATGGATGAGAATGGAAATCCTATGTTCTGGAAAGGGAATGAAAAGATGAAAATTGAAGACTTCTTTAAACTGTATGATGTGTATGAAGAATTCCTTCCAGGTCAGCTGGTAGGGACAAAGCTTACCGCTGAAGAAATGAGAGGTCTGTTCACTTACATTGGAGACAGAGACCCTAAATTTACCGGTGGTATTATAAACACCTTTAAAGTACATAATTTCGATCTTACTGTTTCAGCAGCTTTCAGCTTTAAACAGACTGTGATGAGGTCGCCTTCTTACAGAGGAATGGATCTGGACAGAGGAAGAAATTATACAAGGGATATTTATGAAGCAGGAGTTTCTCTTCCGGCGATAACAAGTCCTAATATGGAAAATAATCCGGGATGGATGGGTAACAAATGGCTTACCGATAGCCCTAATAATGCATATGGGCTGCTTGATATATGGGCGAAAGAGATCAGTTACCTGAGAATCAGTAGTATCCGTTTAGGATATACACTTCCTAAAGAATTTACGAGTCCTATGGGAATCAGCAGTCTGAGATTGAGTGTGGAAGGTCGTAACCTTTTTGTATTCAGTAACGGATATAAAGGATATTTTGATCCGGAGACTTATGGTAATATTTATGCACAACCTATTGCCAAATCAGTTACAATTGGCTTTAATGTTTCTTTTTAAAACTTGAAAAAAATGAGAAAAATAACTACATTCATTGCTCTTGCAGTCATTAGCTTTACAAGTATAGGATGTGACCGGTTTCTGGACATCCAGCCTGAAGGGAAAGTAATCCCGGTTAGTGTTGAAGATTATAGAAAAATACTTACATCAGCATATTCCAAATATCCTATTCATAAATCCCTTTCTGCACTTCGTACAGATGAGATGGTGATCGATGAAGATACCAGTGATTTTCCTTACTACCGTGAACTTTCAATGTGGAAGGATAGCAATTATGATGCTGAAACAAAAGAATTTCAGTGGGCTGATTTTTATACGGTAATCTTCTACCTGAACCAGGCTATCAACGAGGGAAGTAAGACCATGAAAGACTCTCCCGAAAAAAATCAGATTTTGGCGGAAGCTTACGCGTTGCGTGCTTATTCCTATTTTGATTTGATTAATTTATATGCAAAACCTTATAATGGTGTTACAGCCTCTGCAGACAGGGGAGTTCCCATTAGCCTTATAGCTGATATGGAAGCTGTGTTAAAGCCTTCTTCAGTACAGGAGGTCTACAACCAGATCCATGAAGATATGGAAAAGGCGAAAGGACTTATGGTAGAACAGAAGCAGGCTGCCGGTGCTAACTATAAATTTTCCAAAAATGCATTGATGGCTTTCAGTGCAAGAGTTGCTCTTTATCAGGGAGACTGGAATAAGGCGCTGCATGAGGCCCAAGAGCTATTGACTGTAAAAGGGGAATTAAGTAATTTAAATACCAGCAATACCGCCCCTAACCATTATGCTTCAGTGGAATCTATTTTAGCATTAGATAATCCGTTGAATACCAATGTGCAAAATGTAATTTTTGCGTCTCCGGAATTGATTGCACAATATAATACCGCTACAGACAAAAGATTTGGAATCTATTTTGAGAAAAGTAAGAACAAATATAAAGTGATCAAAGGAGGTAGTAATGATTTCAGAGTGTCTTTCAGAACAGCTGAATTATACTTTATAAAATCTGAAGCATTATTGAAACTAAACAGGCTTGATGAAGCTAAAGAAGCACTGCTTCCGGTTTTAAAAAACAGATATACAACAGACGGATACACTTCCGTTCAGAATCAACTCAACGGGATGAATACAACAGACTTTATGAGTTTTATTCTGGATGAAAGATTCAGAGAATTTGCCCTTGAAGGTCACAGATGGTTTGATTTGAGAAGAGCAAATCAGAAAAAAATAACGCATACCGTACTAGGTAAAGAATATATTCTTCAACAAAACGATCCGAGATATACCATAGAATATCCGATGAGTGCGAAGAAGAATAATCCGAATTTATAACACTTCATATTAACACCCTTTGAAACCGCTTGAACTTGATTGTTTAAGCGGTTTTTTTGTACTTTTGCCAATAGTATGAAAATTGCCATTATAGAAGATGAATTGCTGGCTGTTAATTATCTGAAAACCCTTTTGGATAATCAAAGCATAGTCCCTGTTACAGAGACTGTTATTCTTCGTTCCAAAAAGCAGGCAATAGATTTTTTCAAAAAAGATTCCGCAGATCTTATCTTTATGGATATTCATCTTGGCGATGGAATGAGCCTGGAGATCTTTGAGCAGGTAGAACTGTTTACTCCTATTATTTTTATCACGGCATTTGATGAGTATGCGATGCGGGTTTTCAGACATTTTACCATCGACTATCTCCTGAAACCTTTTGAAGAAGAAGACTTACACAAAGCATTACAGAAATTTATCTCCATCAGGAACAATTTTGATCCGGAATCGACCTTAAAATCCATTTCTACCTTACATCAGGGAGGTTCTGAAATGATGAAACGTTTTATGGTAAGAGAAGGAAATAAACTTAAATCCATAGACGAGCATCATACAGCCTATTTCTTTGCATCGGGTAAATATCTTTTCTTAACGACAAAGGATCACCAGACCTATATTTATGATGATACCATTAAGGATATTATTCAAAAATTAAATCCCAATGTTTTCTTTAAAGTGAACCGCAAGTTTATCATTAATAAAGCGGCAGTCACTGAAATTATTAAACATTCAAGCCAGAAAGTAGAATTGAAGCTTTCCCCCGAACCTGAAGTGAATACTGAGGTTTTTATCAGCAAAATACAGATCGCTGAATGTTTAAACTGGCTGAACAGCTGATATACTTTGTAAAATATCCGCATCTATCTTAGAGCCTTTCCAGAATAAGGTGTCTTATTTTTTTGTATTTTCCATCCTTCAATTAATGATTAACCATTGAATCATGAAAATATATCTATTAGCTGCTTTATTATTTTCTTCTTTAGTATGGTCTCAAAAGATACAGCTGAAGAAAGACAGGATCCTGGTCAATGAAAAAGAAGCCGGAATTCTAAAATCTCCTTACCGGGATCACTTTGAGTTTTATACCTTAGCCAACGAAAAAATTTTTGATGCCGATCTCAAAGGGGTTACCCTGGCAAAGGACCAGTTTCTGTATTACCTGGATATGAAATCGGCAGATGGAAAGACCACTCAGATTCCATATGAAGTATTAATCACCTCTTTTAAACCGGACAGAATTGTTGCCCATCAATTAGCTGTAAAATACCATCTCTTCGGTGAAAATGGTTTTGATAAAAATGAGGTGGAGAAATTCTTTGCAACACCGAGAGAAAATTTAGCGGATAAATACCTTACCGCAAAAACCAACAGCATTGCAGAAGATAATGAAAGAAAGAGCAGACTTGATAATATCAGAAGTCTTTATAACCCAAGATTGGGATCAAAAGGTGAAATTCTGATCAATAACGGAAATTATCCTGCTAAAATAATCGGCTATGCCAAAGGGTACAGCTGCGCTGGATTTAATACGGCAGGCTCATGTCTGGAAGTAAGTGATCTGGATGGTATTAAGGTAGCTTCAATGTACCAGACACAGGGGATCAAAACATATGCAGTAAGAACTTTTGATCATAATGAGTTTACTTTTACTGCGACAAGACCGTACGCCCAGTCGGATTATGCTTTTGTCAACGAGTTTATAGCCAACCTTTTTATCCAGGGTTATACACTGGAACATCAGGCGTATTATAAAAATCAGGAGCTTCAGCATGCAAAAGTGACAGATGCCGTCAACCGCAGTATCAATTTATATGATGTTCCGGGGTATCTGGTAGAAAAATCAGGGAAGAAGACGGAAGGAACGATCTCTATCTGGTTTGAAATGCTGGATACTGAAAGAACCGGTCAAAAGCTTCCTGAAGGAGGGGCTGACTTTTTTGGGCAGCGGGTTACTTTAAAGAAACAACTGCCGGGAATAAGAAGTATGGCCACCAAAATTTATGATGCAGACTCCGGTGTATATTTTTGTGTGGCTGCCAATGGAAACGAAGAATGCTATTACGGATTGGATGTAAAAGGGGAGTTCATGAAGAAAATGCAGAACTATGGAAGCCTGTACGGTAACAATTCCTATTTCTACAGGCTGATAGCGAAGGAAAATAAAATCATGCTGCTCCGGGATCCTGTTGAGCTGCAAAAATATGTCATCAAAACAGACCTTCAGCCCAAAGGGCAGATGCTTGATAACAGATCAAACGATAAACTTTCAGAAAAGCTGGCTGATTATCTCAAAGATTGTAAAACAGTTTCTGATCAGTTGAAAAAAGAAAGCTTTGATCTTAAAAACGAAGAAAACCTGATGCAGATTATTTCTGACTACAGTAAATGTAAGAAGTAGATCGCAGATCAATACACAACCCGTAATCCGGCAATAGAGCTCTCATTCTATTGCCGGATTATTATTTATAGGGGAAATTATAAGATTTTAATTTTCTTTCAGAAAAAATTTAATGCGTCAAGTTTTGACGTTGAGGGCCTATACTTTTGTTTCAGAAATAAACAACAAGCTATAATGATGATACCACTTTTTATGAAAATGATATTCACATGTCCGAAAATCAAAGATCATAACGAAGGAGTGTAAAATTTTCACATTTTTTTATTACAAAATATAACACGTCAAGTTTTGACGTCAGCCTGAAATAGCTTTGCTTAAGAATCAAACACCAAATCACAAAATAGTAATCATCCATGGATAAACCAAGTGAAAACAGAATAAAAAATCTCCATCCATTGGTAAGGCAAGAAGTCACACAAATTGTAAAAGAATGTGATGAAGCCCTTACCGGGAGAGCAAGAGTGAGGATTACCCAGGGGTTAAGATCCTTTAAAGACCAAGATGCATTATATGCGCAGGGAAGAACAAAAGCCGGAAAAAAAGTCACCAATGCCAAAGCCGGACAAAGTATTCACAATTACGGATTAGCGGTAGATATCTGCCTGATTATCGACGGAAAAGTAGCAAGCTGGGACACTGCGAAAGACTGGGATAATGATGGCGTAGCCGACTGGTACGAATGTGTAAAGATCTTTGCAAGACACGGCTGGGACTGGGGCGGAAACTGGAAAACCTTTAAAGACCTGCCACATTTTGAACGAAGCTCCATCTGGAAAGGGGAGCGAAAGATCAAAGCATCCTGGAGAAACTTACAAAATTTACCAAAAGATAAAGACGGATATGTAATTTTCACCAAATAATCCCGGGATTATTTCACAGTGAAAATCAATAATGCAATCAACCGGAATGATTGTACAGGAAGGGGTTTGTCTTTACCGGAAAAAAAATAGACCTCTTCTTATTGAACAGTAGGTAAAATCTGAAAAAATTCTGAATAATAAAATTATTGAAGCAGCTAAGATACATGAAGAAAAATCATATTGCCTTTTTAAGGAAACACTACTTAAAAAGCAACCAGGCTTAGTATTCTTAAAGCCCTAATTGACCTTAATCATTCAGAATGCTTTTCAGTTTTTAGGAGACTGATCATTACCACCGTCTTATCTTTTATTAACACCAAAAATCACAAAAATGCCACAAAATATTCCATCGGGAAGCTTGTCAACAGCTCCCGACAGCAAAGGGCTTAACGTACGGCCAGATCTGTTGCCGGAGTCTTTCTTCTTTCTGGAGAAAGGAAAGATTTTCTCGCAAGACCCGGCCGGAAAATTTGGAGCTTACGGGACTGTATTCAGGACCACCTCCAAAGTAAGCTTTACCGGCAAAGTATATACTATTTGCCAAGGGCAGGTATTTTTACAACCTTGTGGAGATGACTCCACTAAAGTAAATGCGATCCTGAAGCCTTTTAGTCAGCCGATTAAAGGACTTGCGATCAAGTATATCGTGTACAGAGGCCTGAACAGGTTAGATTTCTTTCAAGGCGATCTGATCACATCAGGAACACCAACAGGATTTATAGACATCATCAAAAAAGAGTTTACAGGTCTATATAGTATGTTGGGAATTACTGCACCTGCGTTTACCGCTCAGCATATCGGGTTTCCGGCAGGAACTACTCAGTCAGTAGATGATCTTATTGATGATTATTTCCTTAAGATTTCTAAAGTTGAAGTCACGGGAAGTACTGCTACTGAACAACCTAAAAAAGCTTTTGAACTGCCTATGATCCCAAGAGGAACCCATCTTGGAAATGTCACTGGAAGCATAGGAATTGATATTGTACTGAACGAAGGAGATTATACAGTAGCCAATGATCCGAACCCATTTCAGTTGAATCTGGCTTTTGCCCGAAGCGCTGACCACGTCTTAGATCAGGCTATTGGTAATACAGCTTTTAAAAAGAAACTGATCAGGGAAACAGCCACCCAGTTCCTTGATATTGCAGCCTTTTATGGCTTACACACGCAGGGAAAAGGAAAAATTCATATGAGTGACAATTCTGTCCTGCAAACGGTAGAACAGATTGCCAGTCAGATTTCAGGCTTTAAAACAGCTGAGACCACCTATTTGTATATCCAGGGCAGCAGACAGAGATCCTATAATTTCTATGGAAATCAGAACCTGGAAGGAAGTACCAACAATATTAAAATCGGACCAACGGCTAGCAACCTTTCCTTAGAGCAGTTTGAAGCAGGCTGGCCGGTAAAAGAGTTGGTTGCACAACCATCATTGGTAGTTCAGCTGACCACGGATAACAATGATGCCGCTGCCATGTACGTAAAACAAGGTGTTTTACATGCAGATACAGCCAATGAAGATTATTTTATCAGAGGTAAAAACTTATTGCAGGAAGAAGGAAATGGAGTAGATACCAACTTTACGAAGCCTATTACTTTCAGTTTAAATAAAACAAGTGCCAATAAAACGGTTGCTTCGTTTGTACAGTTGATTTATGAAGGGAAAACAGTGAAAATTACTTCTGAAACGCCAGGTCCAAACCCTGGTGATCCTGCTATAATTACAAGTTATGATTTGAAAGACATTGATGACATCTTTGGATTGATTAATGTAACTCCTAAAGTTCAGTCTAAAGGAGGTAATGAGCTTGTCTATGTCATTGATCAGAATTTGTTGTTGATTGATTTTGAAAATAAAGCAGGAGGAAAAGATGTTGCAACAGTGACTACTAAAAAAGTAGAGGATCTGATCATGAAAAATGATACGGAAAGTTTGCCAAGAGTTACTTATGAGACGTTGTTGAATAATATCCGACAGAATACTACCAGTTACTATGAAAGTAGAATTGCTTATCAGGATAATTCTAATAGTGGCACTATTTCTTATAGTAATAAAAATAATAATTTTTATCAGCCTGAGAAACCTTATTATTTTAAAACTGAACAATATACCACTCCTGAAGGGAAATCTAATATGGGGTTATCATTAGGATTGGAGCAAGGTAAATTACCAAGTAAGAAACTGCTTGGAATTACTAATGACGAAAATAAGGAACTTATTAAGGCTGTTAATGAGAATCAATTAAACAACCCCAAATTTTATTTTAATAATGAACTTGGTGCTGAATCCAGTACTTATCTATCATTAGAAGGAAAAGAATATAAAAAATACAATTTATTTATAATAGGAGAGGATCAAAATGGAAAGCTCAAAATTGTTTCTCCAACTACTAATGTTAATGTAACCACGATAGATCATATAGCTTTTACTTCCAGTGAGTACGCAAAGTGGGTTCCTTATCTAAATTCTATTGAAAACCAACCAGTTAATATTAAGATATATGAGTGATATAGCATTGTTACTGGCTACTGGTATTGTAGTCAGAAAAAAGGGAAAAAATAAATTTGGACAATCTTATGAATTATTACCTACAGAGAATAATAAGTACCAAATGACGTATGAAGGAAGGATTAGCGAGTTTGATATATCATTTGAAAACTCAAAAAAAAGATACCAATATATATCTTATGAGAATTTATTAGAAGGGGATAAGAAAATATATAAATTTAAATCTTTTGGTGGTTTTTGTACTGATGAAAAATATGCAAAATATAAAAATTATTCTATTAGTTTAGAAGAGTTTATGCAAGCTGATGGATGGTTTGATACAAACTTTGAATTAGCTCAAATTGGAGATTTAATAACCATAGAGATGTTGGATTTCTCAAATCCCAATAAATACTATAGACAAAAAGTATATACTTTCAATATCGATAATACGAATATTGATTTTACAAATCCATTGGAATTTCCAGCTAATACAATCCCTCTAGAAGAATCTATTAATCTTCTTAATACAGATTCAGGTAAATTTTATACCAAAAATATATTGCAACTGAATAATATTTCAGAGAAGGAGGATTATGTAAAAACATTAACATACATCTGTTTCAGAATCTCTTTTATAAATAGCGAAATTTTAGAGACTATCGCAATGAAATCTGTAGCAGCAATTAAAAACGCATTTGTACAAAAATATGTGAATAATGATCCAACATTATATAATAAGCTCGAGAAAATCGATGTATTAGTTGGAGGTTTATTAAAAGATTGGGGTTTTATTGGAAATGTTGAAGCTACTTATTTATTTGAAAATAAGCCAATCACATATGTTAATTCTTATTTTAAATCTTTGGCAAACTTTCATAATGTATTAAAATCTGCTAGTGAACTTAAATATTTTCCTTATGATCAATATGGAAATCCTAAAAATTTTCAAGGGCAAAATCTTACAAATGATATGCTAGATGATGAAAATGGAAATACAATTCATGTTTCTCAAGAAGAAAAAGATAAAAAAGATAGTGAAAGAAGGATTTTATATCTTTTAAATTACATTGGGACAGATGGACTAGGTGTATTCAGTTATGATCAGCGATTGAACTTATTAAAGGAGATAATAAGAAAAAGTAGTATAAAACAAGAACCGATTAACGATGTAAGTCAAAATAATGTTATTAAACTTATAAATACATTTGTCAACACAGTTGAGAGCAATCAATTTTTAGATTTTTTATTAGAAACTGAAAATAAAACCAACACAAATTTTGAACTTCTATATAATAAATTAGATGATGGTAGATTAGAACGTTATCCAATTATATCATGGTTTGTGAATGAAGCAACTAATCGAAAATATTTTGTTTATACAGTTTATAATATCTGGAAAATTTCAAAGTATAATTTGTATTATGATTCTACGGGAGGCTCTGGAAGCTTAGATGGCGTAAATCCTAACTCTTTTTTCCTTAATGAAGGAAAAAAATATTATCCGAAATTTAATAGTGCAGGAAAACTATTAAAAGGAAGTAATCCAGTATTGGAATTTTCCATATCAAAAGTAGATGAAGGAGGTTCCTCTTATTTTCAAATACTTAATTCTTCAAATTCCTATAAACCAAAAAAAGAATTTGAAAAAGAGATAATTACAATAAATTATGTAGAAAAAGGTTTTGTTTCAGTACCTACTTCTCAAGGAACTTATACATCTTTCTTTGAAGCAGCAGAAAAAGAATATGGGAGATATCACTTATACCAACCTATTTCTTTATTAGGATATGAAGCAGATTTAGACTTGGACGTTCCTAGCCTAGTGCCAATACCTGCTTTTTTATTTTATTACGCTGAAGATTATAATACGTTAAAAGATTTTGATGCAGCTGTTTCTTTTACAATACAGGTAACTGTAGATTTAGCATTGTTTTATTTTACTGGTGGCGCATCAGCCTTAAAACATCTTTCTTATCTAAAGTATATTTATAATTTTAGAAAAGGGGCTGTAGCAGCAGACGCTATTTTATTTTGGCGTGGCATTGATGTGGGGGCTGAAGTGGTAGGAGTTACCTCGGGTGTTCTAACTGCTTATTTTGATTATCAATCGGTTGTAGATAACAATCCATCATTAAAAGATCTATATAAGAAGTTAAGTAACTTCTTTTTAATTCTAACTTTAGGAACAGCGGGAGGAGCTACCTTTGCAAGAACAAAAACAGTAAAGGCGGCGGACGATATCTTAGAAGAAATGGCTCGGCTAAATAATCTTAATCCACCTGTGAATCATAATCTACCTGCAAATATTATAGATGTAATTGTAGCAATTGGAAATATTGATCAAAAAATTACATTGATGTATAATAAAATTGTAGGGTTGGATTTAAATGGGGTAGCCAATAGTGTTGTAAATAAGTATAATTTAACTAATTTATCAAGAACAGAAAGGTATCAGTTTTATAATGACTTTTTTAAATTGGAAGGTAAAGATAATTGGATCAAAATGAATAATAATGATGCCGAATTTATTGATATATGGAAAAATGTTGAATTGAAATCATTCCGAAAAAATATCTGGTTTTTGGAAAATACAAGTTTAATGAAAAATTCTAGTGAACTGAATGACGAGATCTTTGTTGGAGTAGCTGAAAGAACACCAAAAAAAGGTATAACAAATCCAGTTAATGTGAATGACTATAGTTATAAAGGTAAAGGAATTCACCATAAAGATGGTTTAAGAATAAATGATCCAAATAGTTTAGGGGAGATTGTAGGCACAGAAAACTATATAGGAAAAGGATTTTATGAAGCAAAAATAAGAGTTTGGAATGCTCATCTAGGAAACTGGAAAATGAAAAAAGAGTTAAGTACCTTTTTTCCAGATAATTGGTCAAGGCAGAGAATACATGAAGAGTTAGCAATTGCCTTTAACAATAAGAAATTTGGGGGTGGTAATGCTTATGATGGAAAGATGTCGAATGGTATCAAAGTTAGATTTCATATTGATAATGGAGTAATCAGATCAGCATATCCAAATTTTAAGTAAATTTAAAAAATAATTAAAAATATGAATCAGAATATAATTAATCAATACAGTATATCTTTTCAAAATAGAGTTGATAACTGGGATATATTCGGAAAAGAAATAAATAAAATAATTACTACTAACAATAAATATTTGACTTCTTTTTTAATTAGTTGGAATTCGGTTGAACAAATAAATAATTCATTATTGCCTGATATTAATCAAGCATTGATAAGTCCTAATATAGAAGTTGATAGTGATTCTGCAACTGTAGATATTATAATGTTTAATAATTTAGTAGATTTTTATGATGATAGTAATGGTTATGTTAATAGTATTCCATTACAAGACTTTAAGGAAATTGTAACAGGATGGAGAGATTTCTTAAAGACACTTCCTTTAGGTGGCTCAAAGGTATAATCTTTTAGAGTATATTACTTCTTATATATTAATTCTAATTATTAGGTTTTTAATTTTTAAATAATGCAGAATGGAATGATAATATGATGAGTTAGTGTATATATTATTGGAAGACTCATAAAGATTGTTCTCTTTATTGAAAAATTTAAAAAATGAACTAACTGAACATTTTACAAAAACAAACATTAGAATTCCCCAAAATTCTTCGAGGTTCTATACTCACACTCTTACAGAACTAAAAATTCTACCATTCTAAGGTTCTTCGCAACCAAAAGATTCTAGAGAAAATATAGTATTGTGGCCAGTTAAAGCAATCCAACTGCTTTCGCTAGGAGCTTTGTATTTAAAGTTCCGGCCACCCCAAACACAAAATTATTTTTATGTCAAATCAAACACCGGTAACACACAGGTATTACCCGAGGTTATCCTCTGTGGTTACACAAGACGACATCCCGGACATTCTGGGATTCTTAAAACCGGGGATTACGAACCTCCTCGATAAAATCTATTATAAAGATTTACAATATAGTAAAGGGCCGAAAGGAGATTCGGCGTTTTACAGCTTATCTGTCGTTTCCAAGAGAATCGATATTGAAATTCCGGGGACCGGGATTTCATTAGTCCTGAACGGAACAGATGACACTGCCATCTCCGCATTTCCGATTACCGTTGAATACCAATGGAAGATTCTGGCGTATTTACACTACTTCAGCTTAGGAAACTTTTCCTTTGAACCTCAGCAGATCTTCGAGGTAGCACTGAGAGTGCTCAATGTAACGGAAGAACAGGCCATCGCGCACTTTGTGAATACATTTGTCAAACCTGTTAATCAGAATACGACACCTCTGATGCAGTTTGTCAGTGATATTAATGCTGCACATGGTTTAGGGCTTGAGACAGTAACGGATACGACTACAGTAACACAAATTGTAGAAGATATCTACACAAAATCAAATAATAAATATGCCTCGCTTGTAGCTTTTGCAACCTATTTGCTTTCCAACAACCTTCAGGATACAGCGGAAAAGGTAAAAACCTTTTTCAAAGCTTTAATGCCACAGGATATTGATGAGTTCATCAAGGAAGTGGTCATTCCGAAATTTAAGGCAACACTGATGCTGTCAGCAGCCATCGAATTTCCGAGAAGCATTTTAAAACCGGTAAATCCGCTCAAGCACCCGACTGCTCCTCTAGAAGTAATAGAGGATGAAAATGAGAAAGTAAGCATGAGTTTTGGAGAAGCTTTATTCTATGCGGATACGGAGAAAGGTTTCGGATATAATATGGACCTGGTACTGAATATGAACCATCCTGCTCAGATTGGAAATACAGGTTTTGTGATCGATATCCACAACCTGAAAATTGACCTGAGTAAAACGGAAAATATTGCAGAAGCCGATGCAGACGGAAGACCCAAGGAATTTATGGGCGTGTATATGGAATACACCGAAATTTTCCTTCCGAAAAAATGGTTTAAAAAGAAAGATCCTGCAGTAGACAAAAAACAGACCATTGGTATTTCAGCGAATCATATGCTGATCGGAACCGGAGGACTCTCCGGAAATATTTCCATTAAGCCTACCTATGCTGTTAAAACAGTGGGAACACAGACACAGGTCGTAGACTATTTCAGTGAATTTTTTACACTTAGATATCAAAATCTAAAAGTAAAATCAATGTCTGATTCCACAGAACATGCCATTGCCGATAAAGGTGCACTGATTACCTTTATGAACGGACTGGACTCTCCGTCTCAGCTTAAGTTTGTATATCCGATGGGACTGACAACAGCGGCTGGAGATTACAGGGAATTTCAGAAAGAAGAAGATTATTATAAATTCCTGGCTAGCCTATCACTAGACAGTCTTGGCGAGAAAGACCGTACATTATGGTTCGACCTTGGAAAAGACCCTGAAAAAGCATGGGAATTAGGATTCAGCCATTTTGATATTGATTTCCACCAGGGACAGGTCGTGCGTTCATCACTGGAAGCGGGGTTGAAAATCAAGAAATTTAAATTGTATGATGGTACTACAGACCTGATTATTAAAGTGAACGGAGAATGGGAAAGTAAAGAGAATTTCAAGCTTTCTGCTGCCTTCCTTCCATTTGGTCTTCCACTGAACCTTTTCGATATCCTTACCTTCAACTTACAAAGAATAGAAATTGGTAAGAAAAATGACAACTTCTTTATTGAAGCAGATACTAAAATTACCTTCCCTACAGGTTCATTTGGAGAAAAACTCTTAGGAGAAGAAGGAATTGATCTGCCGGCAGTCCGCTATTACGCCAGCGGTAAATTTGAAATTGCCGGTGGAAGTTCTATCATTCCGATCAACCTTCACCTGAATTTAGGACCTGTACGTATGGCAGTAACAGCTATCCATATAGGGACTATACAGCGAATGTATAAGGATAAAATGCGTACTTATAATTATATCGGATTTGATGGTGGAATCAATATCAACCCATTAGGTCTTGATGTAAGAGGTAATGGTGTTAAATATTATTATACCGCTGATAACGATGAATACGGTGGAAGTAAAGACGACTATTTCCATATCTCCACCTTAGAAGTTGATTTGGTGATTCCAGGATCGGCAAGTGCAAGTGCTGCCGTAGCGATTATTAAAGGAGCGCTTACTATTCCAGAGCCTGGTGTTTCAACAGAATACAGAGGGAAAGTTTCCCTTCAGTTGCCGAAAATGAATATTTCCGGTTCTGCAGAAATGGCTTTCGACCCTAAATATCCGGGATTCCTGGTAGACGCAAGCGTTGAACTTCCGTTTGTCATTCCATTAGGTTCGTTTGGTATTTTCGGATTCAGAGGATTAATAGGATACCGATATATTGCCCATAAGGAAGCAATCGGAATGACCGAAAATGATACCTGGTACGACTATTATGTACATCCGCAGCGAGGAATCAACACGGATAAATTTATCGGACCGCAGCATACTCAGCAATATAGTGCACCATTCTCCTTTGGTGCGGGGGCTTCCCTGGCTACCTTAGACGGACGTCTTGCCTCATTACGTGCCATGGTATTGCTTTCAGTACCAAGTATGTTCGCCATTGATGCCGGATTAACGATCATCAGTGAGCGTCTCGGACTTACCGAAGATGACCCTAAAGTTCCGCCATTCTATGCATTCGTTATCGTAGGTGACAATTCACTTGAAATTGGAGCAGGAGGTAACTTCCAGCTTAACAAAAATAACGGGTCATTCATTGACATTAAGGCTGAAGTGCAGATGGGCTTCTTCTTTAAAAATCAAAGACCATGGTATGTCAATTTCGGAACAAGGGATAAACCGATCAGGGCCAGCTTGTTTAAAGATTCTGTGAATATCAAGGCTGAATCTTATCTGATGATTGCAGCTAAAGGAATTGAAGCCGGAGCAAGGGTAGATTTTAACCTGAACCTGATTATTGTAAAAGTTTTTGCGGCTATTGAAGTAGGAGCCCATATCAGTTTCGAAAGACCTCAGGTAGGAGGATACATTTACGTGGAAGGAGGAGCAGAGATCAACCTTTATATTGTAAGTGTTGCCTTATTTATCTCGATCTATTTCAGAGTGGAACTTATATTCCCGTTCCTGATCCTGGCAGAATTTAAATTCGAACTCAAAATCAAACTGGCGATCTTTAAAATTAAACTTAAAGTTCATTTAAGTATTAAATGGGAGAAAGGGGAAAATCAAGTAAATACCGATGCTGTACCACCTCTTACTTACAAATCAGACAGCCCGGAAATCGATTATCCGAAAGAAGAGCGATTGAAAAATGCCGTAAAAGGGGTTCATATGTTGACCAACGAGACATTTGACCTTCCTGTCGTTCAGGTTTTCAATGCACCGGAGCCATCCATTAAAGATGATGATAAACTGCCAACGATTCCATTGGATACCTACATCGATATTAAAATTGAAAAAGGACTTATTCCAACGCCGGTTGCAGGTGAGAAAATTGGAGGACATACCAGCGGAGCAACTGAATTTACAGATCTTATCCCGCCTCAGAAAACTCAGCCGGGAGGACATGTACTTCGTCAAGTGAAACACCAGTATTCCATTGAAGATGTAGAGATTAAGATTCTAAATCAACAGCAAAACGGATGGAATAAATATAATCCTTACAGAGCAGTATTGACTAATGATGAAGCAAACAGCATCGCTAATATTGATAAATTCAAATTAGGATTCTGGCAGAAAATCAATGATAAGTATGACACGATCAGAATTTTGGCGTCTACACCATTCTCATTCTTAGATTCTGCACAGCCGGGATGGTTTATTCCTGAACAGTATGGAATTACGGCTTCTTCATTATTCTGTACACAAACTGAGCCTGTATGGCATGAGTCTAATGTACTGGATAAAACAGTAGGAACGGTATATTACCAGCCGGCGGGAGCGCCGTTTAACTTCATTAATGGGGCTTATTACAATCTCTTAGGAACGGTATCAGATGCTACGGATTATATGGCTGTTTCGAATGCTTCCAATCCACATAATTATGCGAAGTCATTGAAGATCACCAATGGAAATACCATGGTTGTTCTTCTTCCGGAAGCCTCTGCTAAAGTAAGATTATTACTTTCTACAATGGCAAGTACGGTGACGATCAGATATTATAAAGATGTATTCTCTACTGCCATTTATCAGAACTATGCTATAATTGATGAGGTAACGAAGACAAAAGCAGAATTAGGAGCAGAGCTGATGTATGATGCAGCTAATTTCGGAGGACAGTATGTAAGTAAGATTGAAATTATTCCATACAACGCCAATCAACAGGAGATTGATGATATCAATGCACAAATAGATCTGATTTGGGCGAATGCTACAGCCAACACGACAGGTGAGGTATCCAGCGTAGTTCTTTCTCCAACGCAACAGGCTGAATACGATAAGCTTGTCGAAATAATGAAGGAATTGAAAGCCGGAGGATGTACCACTGCTCAGTGCAACGAACTGGACTTTGATGTGATGCATGTTGAAAATGGATATAACGGTGCTTTCGGATCAGGTATTGTAAACTTTGGACTGTCTAACGTAGCCACTAAGTGGGCAGATTATGAAACACAATATATGATGGTAACAGGAGATACTCCGCCATATGTTGACTTTAATACCCATTCTGTGATCTTCTTGTTTTTACCTGACAGCCCTCTTGCTCAATTTATCAAGCATAATAGTGTTGTATCGAAAATTACAGACAAAGCCGATGGTATTGATATCTGCTATTCAAGTGATTATCCGAAAGAGAGTACCAACAAAGTAGCGATCATTAAAGTGAGTAAGACCACTCAGAAGCCTCTTAATCTGAAGTTTACCCCTGATTGCGGTTGTGATGCAAAACCAGAACCTTGTACAAAAGATGTGAGACTTTGTGATTTCCTTGCAGGGCTTATGTATAATCTTAAACAGTGTGTTCAATATCATGGAGTAGATGATGTAAGCGAACTGAGGTATAATATGAAGTGTTTCTTAATCTTCATCGATGCGATCAATAGTTTTGATAAAGAGTTCCCACAATATAACCTGGTTCAGGGTATTGGATATGTAAGAGCACATTTAAAGAAACTGACTGACTATCTTAATACTGAAGGATCCACATTATCAGGAGCACTCCAGTTAACAGAACAGATTCGTGAAATTATCTTTAATCTTGGAAACTGTGGATGTGGTGATGACGATGATAGCGGAAATACAGTTACCCAATGCTATACTTTATTCCATAGAGTGAACTGGATGACTGTTACAGACTACGAATATCAGCAGACGATTCCGTCACAACCAGCCATACAGGCAGATATGGGACTGATGCAGGAAGCGATGAGTAAAGTGATACAGCCGGTTTGGAGACCTAACAGTGTCTATTACATCAATCTTAAACTGAAAGATAATGTGAACGGAGATACACCAAAGATTATTGACTATTACTTTGCCTTTAAAACAGCAGGGCCTATCGGACATTTTGAAAAGAAAAATGAGAAATATATCGAATACCTTAAAGATGCCAATGGAAATCTGACAGATAAGAAGAAAAATGCAGATGAATACCCAATTACCACTCTGAAATCATATATCGATATGAAAAAATCATATCCGAATGCAGACGGAGATCTTCTGATGGCAAAACCATTATTCTATGGTAACGAGCAGTGTAAAATAGAATTTTTCTTTACCAAGCCTTATATCTATAATATGCTTAAAACATGGCCTGCCCATACAGGAATGGGAGTTAAGGAGATCATTGGAAGTATTAATATCATGATTAAAGATCCTGTAACTAATGTTAGTCTTGAATATCCATTACCTCAGAACTGGACAACGCAGGAAACAGTACCGGTAACTCAGGAAAGCTGGGCCGAAGATGATCCAAACTTACCGTTGGGAATCCAGCAGATGCTTAACTATGTGAACCATGTGAATCAGGGGAACACAGGCATGGCTTGTGACATTGATCTCGGAGATCCTGTTGTGCCAAAATCATATAAATATTCAGTTGAGCTCACGAATCTGAATCCGGAAAAATTATATACCGCTATTGTATACAATGCCTTTGACGATGATGGAGACGGACATTATAAACCACAGATTACACCGGTACCGGGAAAACCTGATAAGGTATATGAAGAAAACCAGAAGATCCACGAGTTTGTATTTAGAACTTCGAGATATAAAGACTTTAAAGAACAGGTGGAAAGTTATAAGCTGAAAGAATATGATGATAAAGGACTTGTCGTAATAGGACAGAAGGATGCAATATATGAAGTGAAAGCAGATCTTAAGCAACAGCAGCTGGACGACCTTTATATATTAGCTTCAAAAGGTACCGAAAACCCATATTTAAAAGGGCTTGCCAATACCTATTCAGAAGTATTTGACCGTGCATTTGAAGGTGTGATGGGATTAAAACCATTAAATCCACCTACCAATACAGAATTTGTTAAGATTGTCAATACCAATAATGACGTAGTTGCCTTACTGATTAGAAATCCGGAACCATTCAATGATCCTAAAATTCCATTGGATGATATGACAGACTGCTTTAAGGTTCTTAACGCTGCGGGTAATAATGATGACAATTTCAAAGTAATCTATGCTAAAGATTATTCTCAGATTTTAGTGATGCACAAAAGCAAAAAGATCAGAGATCCAAAATTAAAACTGGAATTTATCTATAAGACCTGGGATGGAGTAAAATACGCTAAACAGGGATTACCAGTAACAATCAATGAATTACAACTAAACAATTAATTAAATCTAAAATGAGTTTTTTTAAATATCATAATTATTTCAATTCCAGTGCCAATTCAGGAATCAGTTCTTCTACAAAGAACCAGGGAAATGTAATGCAGGTGGGAGCGATGGACACATCAGGATTGATTACAGTTCTGGATGAAAGCGGTAGCCTGAAATGGAATAAAGTGTTTACTTCTCTTCTGGGAGGAGATACCAAATTTATCAAGGTAATGCCATTTACAAACGGTGAGTTTGCGGTTTTGGGAATGACCTCCTATAAAACTCCTGTTGTGATGAGAATCAAAGGAAATGGAGAAATACTATGGTGTAAAAGTTTTCCATCGATTGAAACCGATGAAAAACGCATTTATGCTGATATATTTATCGATTCAATGGTTTATCTTACTTTTTATAATGTAAACACAAAGACCAGCGGAACTCTTCTGTTAGGCTGGGATGGAAAAGTAGAGTCAAGAACAGATATTATTAATAACGGTACTCCAGGGGCAACCCTGGAAGTTACCGGAATCAGTACCTACAGTGAATTGGTTTTCATCAGTGCGAATGAAACCCTTAATGGAGTAAAGCGTGGGGTATTATTAGCAGGGCAGGTATATTCACCAGCAGACACTGCTGATTATGTATCAGCCGGAGGAACTCCTATTGTTTTGAATGGAGTGTATTGCCGCCCTACTCAGGGCGGATACCAGCTGCATATGTCCGGTAAGTTAAATACAACTCCTGTTTTAGTGGGAGCTGATAAAAAAGTGCTTTTATATGAAGCCTGGGAAGGTCAGCTGGTAACATTTACCTATGGAAAAGACTTTTTCTATGCCCGTACAGGTGCTGGTCAGAAGTTTTGTTTCTCTTCCTATGATTATATTCCTCAATGGGTAAAAAAATCAGAAGGTAAAGAGTTTGTGATTGATCAGATTGTAGGTAATGAGGTAACGGTTAGAGGTTTGTATAACTCTTATTATACGGGGCTTGTTGCCAATACAATTAATACCTGTAACACTTCTCCTATCAGTAATTTCCAATTGTCAAAAAAGGATCTTCAAACAGAAAAAGCTCCCTACAACTATTCCAGAGTAGATGTTAAGGAAGAGTATATCAATTTTAATATTACCGATAAACCTTATACCAGTACAAATGCGTGTGGTTCAGATGGAGGTGATGGAACGACAGTTACTTTCAATGAATTTTCAGGATTGCAAACCCCTAATTTATATCTTCAGGCTGCCGGATCCAAAGGAGACGACAGTACAAAAGGAATTCACCTGAGATGGGGATTCGGAGGAAAATTAGGAGAAAATCATCTTCCTAAAGGGAAATTGGCATCTACTAAAAATAATTTCAACAAACCTGATGACTTTGTAAAAGTATACAGAACCCTTTATACAAAGGAAATTTTTACCCTAGACTTTAAACAGGCTCCTCAGCTTATTGATGAAAGTAAGAAGATGTGGATGTATAAGTTTAATAATGACAATAGAATTTTTTATGTCTATTTCAAAAATAAAACAAAATACACACAGGTAAGACAATCTGTTAATCCGATGGCTGATCCACTTAAATTCATGCAGCTATATGGTAATGAGATTGTAGAGGTTCTTTGTAAGACAGATATTTTCTTTGCTGCAGAATTAAATGTAAATGATCAGAATCCTAATTCACAAGTTGAATTGGAGGCACTTTCTGTAGCAGAACCCAATAACTTATCCCAACAGCAGCTTTCGTATAGAGCAATGCCTTACGGTAATGATCTCGCTAATACTTATTTTAATGCTGAGAACGGAAAGACACTGCGTTTCAGAGCTACCGCCTGTGTTGTCGCCGGAGTTCAATTTGAATTCTATTCAGATTTTATCATCAGTAGAAATAATGCTAACGCATGGAAGCTAATGGGTGAATTCTCCCTCACTTCTGAAAGAGACACTGCTTTTGAAAGATTAGATCCTTTACCTAAGGAAAATCCTGTTCATGGAGCATGGTTAAGATACAATGATGAAGCCTATGTCAATGTTGAAAATTATCATAAAAAATGGGAACATCCATCTATTGGACCTTTAGACAGGGATATTCAGACGGTAGTCAAAAGATATGTAGAGCTCAGTGATGATCAGCCGAATCCAAAAGGGAATGAAACGATTTCAATTAACCTTTCGCCTACCGGTTCACAACAGGTGGTTGATATTAGCACGAATCTTCCTCAGGAAGGGGATATGCAGGTTTCCAATTTGGATATTTTAAATATTGCCGCTCTGGATTATCATGTGGCAAGAATGCTGGGATTAGGATATCTTGATATCAAGGATGAAGTTTTCGGAAACGAATATATTTATATCACAGAATATTATACCAATAAAGACCTGGATATCAATTCGGATGATAAAACGTATCAGTTACTTTCAATGTCTCTTCCTGTTTCTACTGAAATCGAAAGACTTTCATTGCCGGTAAAGCTGATGAAGCTGAATAAGGGAATGGACTCCGATAATCCACAGTCTGCAGGCTTATACGATGCAGAAGGCTATTCTCATAATGGAAAATACCGTTATATCAGTATCTATAACCAACAGGTTTCTGAGCTTGAAGTAAACCCAGCATTTATGGGGTTGTACCAGAAATTTGATGCATCTTCATTCACATTTCCTGTATACGGAGGTTTGGAGTATCGTGTCGTAGAACCTGGTAAAACAGATGATTATATCTGGATTAAACCGGAGTTGTGCCATGATACCAAGTATCTGAATGTAGATAACTCAGCGAATGCAGCAAATTCTTGGGAAACATTACCTCTTCAGATTCCAGATACCTATGCACCACTGTATATGCATAAGCAGGATAAGAGCGGAACCTATTTTTATAAAGGATATGGGATCAACTGGTTCTCAAGAGCTCAGATTGGCGGAGAAGAACTGTCAATTGATACGAAGATTAAACCTAACAACAGGTTATTACCTCCTACAGCAACCACAGCTTTCCTTATCCAGAAAGAATATCCTGTAACTTTAACTTCTCAGGGAGAGCAGGACCGCAGAAACGTGATTGCAGGTACAGATAAGACGTTGGTAAGACTTGGTTTTGATCATCATATTTATCAGGATGAAGTCGTATATCCTATTTCATTTGACTCTACATTGCCAAATGATTATTATCTGGATCCGAATACAATTTTCCCGGATGATAAAGAAGTAATGGCGGATGAAGTGGAGATCTTCTACAGGAATTACACCATGAAGGAGATTTCTGCAAAGGTTGTAAACATAGAGCATCATCCTGTTAACCAGCTTCTGGCGGATATAAGAACAGCAGATTATATTCTTCCAAGTTCAGGTGGAACTATTCCTTCAGGATCAGGAACACCTGCTCAGCCTTCAATTCCAACCCATATTTTAAAATCAGAAATTCCGGCAGGAACTACCATTAATGATTTTATCGGAGGAATTTTCTTATTGGATTCTGTAAGTTATATCATTAACGGGATCGAAGTGGAGCCCTCGGGATTGAAATTTACCGTGTTCAAAAAAGCACCAAGTGCGGCTATTATTTCAGGAACGTCACCGGTAATTGACCAGAGCAGTCTGGTACTGCCTACATTCAGTCCTGAGACTGAAGGGTTGTTCAATGCTACCGAGAATATGCAGAATACATCAACCTGGGGCGTGAAAAACCCAAATTCATTGAAAGTGAAGATTGGAACCAATGATTGGGGAATCCACAGGGAAGTTATTAATACGCAGCAATCGGACGGATCTGTTCAGAGATTCCTTGAAAAAAGTAGAGGGTTCTGGAAAACAGCAACAGTGGAAAGACATTTTGAAAAAATTGAAAAATACCAGAATAGTAAGGGGGAAATTATCAAATTTCCATCTCCTTATCCTATGGTCCATCAGGGAGTTTATAAAATCACATTCCCAGGATTCAAACTGGCTCAGCATTCTCAGTATTCACCTGGTTTGGATTCTGTAGAGTGGGTAAACGGAATTGTAAGATTATTTACAAATGAGCATTACAATAATAATCAGCCTATTGAATCCAGATCTATTTTTAAAGTTGTGCTTACAGAAAATATAGGAACCAATAATGATTTGGTAGTATATGTTTATGATGAAAACTTCAGAATAGAGGAAGATGCTAATAAGCAGCCAAAATTCATATATGATAATGTCACTTCGATAAAACCTTCTGAGCCGGTAATGGGAGCTAATCTTAAGGTAAATTACTATCCTTCTTACAGAGTGTATCTGTATAAAAACGCAGCTAATAATCTCATTGAAGATGCTGTGTTACCACCAGAAGGTGTTGATGTAAGATATTCGATCTTTGGATTTAAGAGTGTAGATCATGACAATGTGGATATGCAGGGGGCTCAGTATAAATCTAAATTCAGTGTTCCTGCTGTGATGTTTGCCAACAGGATTGTTGAACCTAAGCCACCAAAACAGCCAAAAGGTTCTAAATATGCGACCAGACCGGATAAATATGGAAAGGCTACTTATAGTTTTATCACGGAATATGATCATAAACCATATTCAGTACAATTCTTCAGAGCGAATAATGCAGTATTACTTGCCTCATTATACGAATCTAACACGATTATCACCATTAAAGAAATGCTGAAAAGCTTAGGAGGAAATGATGAAGTCTTTTTCAATAACAGATGGATGAATTTTGTGGATTTCGATATGCTTACAAAGGGTGAAAAAGATGCCTATGAAACTTTCTCTGACATTATGGATGATACTTTACCATTGCCAGACAATATAGTTTTCTTTGCTGCCATTAATGCGTTTATTAAAGAACATAATTCCCATTATGTACTAACCCCTGGTAATCCGCTTTATTCCCACCCGATTGAGGATACGGCAATAGGAAAAATATCCCTTAATGAGCCTATCATTAAAGAGCTTCCAGGTGTTTCTTCAGTATTGTATTTAGGGCATTTCATCAAAGAAGCGATTGTCAACTGCTTCCTGCCACTTACGGAGGTGCCTATTATTTATCAGCAGATTCATAATTTTGATTTCAATGATATGACAGGTCACAGACCTAAAAATAAAAAACAGAGTATCAGGGACGCTTCGGGGTATTTATTACCTACTACTCATCCGGATTTTGACATGGCTCCAATGGCAGCTGTATACAGCCAAGGCCAGGGAGGTACTGCCCATTCGACATTGTTTACCGATTTTACCCTTGACGGGGCCTCGGATAACTTCTACTTCTATGGAGTAAGAGAATTAGGAAATCAGATGCAGATGAGCGAATTCAGTAAATTCCAGGGACCAATTAAACTGGTGAATACCAACCCTGCTGAACCACCAAAGATCTTAAGCTTATTGCCGGTTGTAGACAATGCAACATTAGGAATCTCTGCCAAAGTAAGAATTGAGGTCAATTCTTATACAGATGTACACAAGATCAATGAGATTTCGGTGTACAGGGCAACCAATAAACTGGATGCAGATTCAATATTAAGTATGAAACACATTAAGACAGTGAAGATTACTGATGTAGAAGTGAATCCTGTAAACGGATCATGGACAGTGTATGATGAATTTGAAGATCTGGATGAAAAACCTTATGGTGATCCTCTTTTCTATCGTGTCGTTGCTTCAAGAAAAGTAGAGTACACAACCACAAATTATGCTGTTTCACCTCCGGCGACTAAAAATGTACAGGAACAGGCTCCGTCGTTACCTTCAAAAACTACGGTAACGATGCTGGTAGAAAATTATAACCCTCCAGCACCAGTATTGAGATATCATTCTGAGCCGGTAGACTCTGATGTGATCAATTGGGTGATTCTGTCCTGGGATCAGGTTTGCTATAAAGGGAAATATCACCTTTATAAAATGAGCCCTCAGGGGAACTGGAAAGAAATGGCCAGAATAGATACAGATGAAAAAGATACTTCAAAAGCAAAATTGTATCTGTACGGTAATAATCCGGCAACTAATAAAGAAGAATGGTTCTTTAAGGAAGCATTTGATATGACAGGAAACGAGTTTTTCCTTCCTGTTGAAAAATTAGGACTGGACCCTATGAAAATTAAGGATGCAGAAGGAAGAGTACTTTACCATCATTTCAAAATGGTATCTCAGAATACTTCCAATATGTTCAGTACCGAAGAAAAAATCCTTACGATCTATAAAGAAGAAACCTGGACGGATATCGGAGGTATTTCACATGACGGAACAGACGGAATGATCTTACAGGGAACATTCATTGTAAGGCCCTAACTAAATCCTATTTATTAATAAGATGAAAAAGTTCCTCCTTTCCTATTTGGTGAGGAGGAACGATCATCAAAAAACAACAAATTATGGCAAAAAAAACAATAGCTGCTTTAAAAGAATATTTTAGAGCAGGAAAAAGACCAACAGAAAGCCAGTTTAGTGATTTGATTGATAGCTATGTACATATGGATGCTTTTAATCCTAATGCTTATCTGCCACTCTCGGGAGGAAAAATGTCAGGAGTCTTAAGTTTGGGTAGTAGTAGTGCAACGTGGATTTCCAGAGATTTGTCAGATATATCAGTTAATAGCAACTTTGCTAGATATTTTACAAAGCTAACGGGTTCTAATGGAGATATTGACAGTTTTGGATATTATGGAGCCGTAACAAATACTGGCTCGGTAACGATGAATTGGGGGTTTATTGGTGGAATTGCCTATAATGGGAAAAATGCCATCAGATGGACTCCGGATCAGAGAGTTGCGATAGGAGGTAGTGCTGCGGTAATTCCTACTACAGGATATGCATTAGATGTAATAGGAAATGCATATATAAGAGGAGATGTAGCTTTTGCTGGAGGACTGAATACCTATCAGGGTTCATTGCAGATTCAACATTTAAATGTTAATAAATTAAGGGCAGACAGTGTAAATACTATATTATCAGCATCATCCAATAGTGGTACAAGTGGAATATTTTTAAGACCTGCAGGAGATACAGTTGCTACAAACCAAATTATTATTAATGCAAATGGAACACAGTATGTAGATAATTATAATCTGCTTTTTGGATCTCAAGCAGCTACAGGATCATCTATTTTTCATACTAATGTTTCAGGAAGTAATACATCTGGTTATGGTATATGGATGGCACACAATCTTCAGTTTAACGGAACAGACTTTATTCAGCCAAGAGGAACCTTGAACTCCTGGGCTTTCACAGTCAATAATCATAAAGGTTTTTCATTTAACAAGGCAAACACCAGTGCAGCAAATGGATCAGTGGTACCACTTATTGAATTGGTGAAAATATCAGGTTCAGGGGTGATCAGCACATTAAATAATGGAAGTTCTGACCAATGGAATACAGCTTACGGCTGGGGAAATCACGCAGGAAAATATGTACCCATAAATCATGCTACTCCGGCTAATGCATTACTTTACCAAAATGATATGTTAGCAGTACCGGTAGGGACCTATGTTGCAACGGTTAACTCAAATTCTTCTAATTTGCCTTTTGCACAGGTAGGAGGTCTAATTTCTTTTGGTAACACAGCTCTTTCAACAAGATTACTAGGAGCCAGGGATAACTCAGATAATCTGTGGTTTCAATCAGGTGATGGCAAAGGAGCATGGAGGCAACTTGCATCAAGAGATTGGGTTATTACCCAGCTAGCTTCGGCATCCAAAGCCAAAATGTCATCAGCTGAAATATCCTCCGCACCAGTCAGGGAAACGAGTATATCTATTAAGAAAGAATATGAAATTGATTCAGCCTTTTATCAGGAAATAAACGATGAAACAGAATTCATTACTGTTACAGGTAATCAGCCGTCCGATATGATTTGTAATATAACGGAAGTATATTCTCAACAGGACATTAAAATTATCAATCTATCAACTTCTTCTTTGATTAAACTTCAGATAAAAGGAAGTTCAGCGGTTGTAATAGAGCCAATGAAATACATGAAAATCTATATCACTGGGAATGTAAAAGTAATTAATCTTGGACAGTTTGCTGTAGAAGTTTTGGCTTAAATAAATTAAAATCTTTCCTGTTAAGCCAATAAAAGGAAAGAACAATCATCAAAAAACAACAAATTATGGCAAAAAAAGTAATTATGGCTTTAAAAGAATATTTTAAAGCCGGAAAAAGGCCTACAGAAAGCCAGTTTAGCGATCTTATAGATAGTTATGCCAATTTAGAGGATAAGACTATTTTCCCTGATAATTATAAACATAAAGATTTATATTTCGAATTTCCTGATCAACAAGCCGATATGGCAATAGATGTCCTTCTGGGAAATAACTATCTGAACGGAAGTTTAGTAATTGAAGTTGCAGGTACATTTGCATATCAGACAAGTGTTGGTATTATAAAAAAACAATTTGAGATCGGGCTTAATCCTGATGGAAATCTTTGGTATCCCACTACTTCCAGAATTGTAGAAGCGGAAGGAACTATTTTATATAATATTTACATTGGAGATCTTGTATGGGATTCAGCAAGAAATGAATATAAACTAACTATTTACCATACAAGCAACCGACTGAATCCATATGCTATAAGAATCACACAGTTTTCTTATGATAAAGCATTTGTAGACCAGGCGAGACTTTCTGATGTGTATCATAAACCACTTATTGGACAAAAGAAACATTCGGTACATTATAATGAAAGTATAGGTATTGGAACAGATAATCCTAAGGCCAAATTAGATGTACGGGGAACCGTTTTTGCAGGCCAGGGTGATGGTACACAAGGTATTAATGCATTTGCTATCCGTTATGAAAATGGCTCAGTAAATAACTGGGGCTCATTAAGAAGTGGTGCAGAAACCTATATGAGCTATGGCGCTAAAGCTGATAATCAGACTGCTTATGGTTGGGTCTCAGGTGATGGTACTTTCGCTGGATGTAAGACTGCTGTAACCCTTGGTAATGAAGGGATTAAATTTTTATCTTCTAATTATCTGCAAGTACCCCAGGATTCACCGGTGGCGATGTCAGAGCTTATGAGAATAGTTCCCAACGGAAATGTAGGTATTGGAACAGATAATCCTCTGGCTAAATTAGATGTTGTAGGAGGGGTCAATATTGCAGCTGGATTTCCTATCCAATTAGCCGGACATGCTTCATCTCACGGTTTGAAATATAAAAGGTATAACAGTGATAACTCTTTGCTGGACGGCCCTTTTCTTTATGGTTGGACAGGAGGTGCTTTAGGAATTAAGAAAGATGATAATGAATTCAATGTTTTGAGCTGGAAAGAAAATGGTAATGTGGCTATCCAGGGCAAGGTAGAAGCTAAAGATTTTGTAGTGTCTGCCACGCCTACTGCCGATCATGTTTTTGCAGCCGATTATCATTTAAGAGAGATCGGAGACCTTGAAAAATTTATTTCTGAAAAAAGCCACCTTCCGGAAATCCCTTCTGCTAAAGAAATGACAGATAGTGGATTGTCAGTAGGGGATTTTCAAATCAAATTACTTCAGAAAATTGAAGAATTAACCCTATACATGATCTCAATGAAAAAAGAGATAGATGTTTTAAAATCAAAATAATCATGGCAAGAAAAACAATTGCTGCTTTAAAAGAGTATTTTAAAGCAGGGAAAAGACCCACTGAAAATCAGTTTGGAGACTTAATAGATAGCTATGTGCATCTAGATAGTTCATCTGAGCTTTCAACTATTGTAGAATTTCCTGCAAATTATCAGGTAGGAGACTATGTAGAATTTTTAAATTTTACACCTTCGAATGCCCAGGCAAGTGGTTTTTATGAAATATCTCTGGCATACACCAGAGGAAATATTGCTTGTGGAGCAACTCATATTGCTGCAGTTTCGCATTCAAATCCTAATATCTGGAGAGAATGTGGTGCTATCAATAAAAATAATTATATCGACAGTGAACCTAACTATAGTTTTACGGTTGATGTCAATGGTGGGATAGGTAAATTTCGTGTCCGGGCAATCCATACTTACGGATCTGTAGATCAGGTGCTAAAAGTTTATATTAAAATAAGATCTATTAATAAAAATGACTCATGGACAGTAACAGATAACAGAGGTAATAGTCTTGCCGCTGTTCCTCTTCAGCCCATGACCAATGAGTGGAACGTCTGGGTGGGAAATCTGAATTCTGCAGAAACAGCCAAAATAGGACTGAAAGTAAATGCACAGGGAAATGTTGGAATAGGAACAGCCAATCCTGAGACAAAGCTGAATGTAGTGCATGAAAACTCGTTGAATCAAAATTCGACGATTGCTAAATTTACTACAAATGGTGCGACAGGAGGTAGTAATATTGTGAGCCTTTCTTACCATAACAAAGCCAATCTGGAATTAAATTCTGGATTTTCAGGCTTAGGAAGAAGATACGGGGATTACTTTGACTTTAATATAGAAAATGATAATTCTTATGATCCAAATTTTGGGTCTATCAATTTCGTGACAAGTCAGAATATTCAAATGACCATAAGACCTGGTGGGAATGTAGGAATTGGGACAGCTAATCCAACATCCAAATTAGATGTTTGGGGAAATGTCCTTGCGGGTAGAACTGATGCTACGGAAGGAATCAATGCATTCTCCATTCGTTACGAAAATGGTTCGGTAAATAACTGGGGCTCATTAAGAAGTGGTGCGGAGACTTATATGAGTTATGGTGCTAAAGCAGACAATAAGACTGCTTCAGGCTGGTTATCAGGTAGTGGTTCTTATGCCAGTTATAAAACGGCGGTCACTGCTGGTAATGAGGGGATCCGATTTTTAGCTTCAAATTATCAGAAAGTTGCCCAGGATTCACCAGTGGTTATGTCAGAACTTATGAGAATAGTTCCCAATGGAAATGTAGGAATTGGTACAGATAGTCCGCAGCAGAAACTTGATGTACAGGGAGCAATCATGTCACAAATCAGTAGCAATGAAGGAGGGGCTATCTATTTGGATAACAAGGCTAAAACAGCGCCAAGTAGTGCGAACAGATGGGCTATCTATAATATGACAGGACAATACACCAATAGTTTACAATTCTGGAGTTATCTTAACGATGGTGGAGGTGGAGCCAAACTCGTATTATCAGATGCCGGTAATATGGCACTCTATGGTAAGCTTGAAGCAAAAGACGTAGTGATTACAGCCACGCCTACTGCCGATCATGTTTTTGCAGCCGATTATAACTTAAGAGAGATCGGCGATCTTGAAAAATTTATTTCTGAAAAAAGCCACCTTCCGGAAATCCCTTCTGCTAAAGAAATGACAGACAGTGGATTGTCAGTAGGGGATTTTCAAATCAAATTACTTCAGAAAATTGAAGAATTAACCCTATACATGATCTCGATGAAAAAAGAGATTGATGTTTTAAAATCAAATTAATCATGGCAAAAAGAACAATTACACAATTAAAAGAATATTTTAAAGCAGGTAAAAGACCTACGGAGAACCAGTTTGGGGATCTTTTGGATAGTTATGTACATTTGGATGACCCTAGCGTATTTCCTAATAGTTTTAAGCATAAAGACTTATCTGTTAAGTTTCCCAGTATGGAAAGTAACTTAGCGGTAGATATATTGTTGGGAGCTACAATCAATGGAAATATAGAAATACATGTTGTAGGTGCTTGGAATAGTGAAAACACCGTAGGGATTATCAAAAAGCAAATTATCGTTGGTGCAAATCCTAATGGTGGTATCTGGTATCAGCCTTTATCAAGAATTATAGAAGCATCCGGACTTATTACAGATCATATTTATCTCAGTGATATCGTGTGGGATAGTACTATTGCACAATATAAACTGACGCTACATCATACACGTCAGTCTGGAAATGTATATGCAATCAGGTTGATACAGCATTGTAATTCAACAGCTGTAGTTGATAAGGCAGTGTTATCTGACGTTTATACGAATGTCCTTATCGGTCAGAATAAACACTATGTCAATTACAATGATAGTGTTGGAATAGGGACGAAAGCTCCCCAGTCAAAACTAGATGTTGTTGGAGAAATATTGTCCGGAAGCAAATCTGCAACAGAAGGAGTAAATGCTTTTTCTATAAGATATGAAAATGGATCTTTTAATAACTGGGGTTCTTTAAGAAGCGGGGCAGAAACCTATATGAGTTACGGGGCAAAGGCATCATCTACCACAGCTTATGGATGGGTATCAAGCAACGGAAGTTTTTCCAATTATAAAAACGCGGTTACTCTGGGAAATGAAGGAATAAAGTTCCTGGGAAGTGCCAGTGCACAAAGCGCTATCAATTCACCCGTTGTTATGAACGAATCGATGAGAATCACTCCTAATGGAAATGTCGGAATAGGAACAAAGAATCCTGATCAGAAGCTTGCTGTAAAAGGAAAAATCCATGCTGAAGATGTTATCGTTGATACCAATGTTCCTGCTGATTATGTTTTTCAAAAATATTTTGACGGACAATCTTCTATCAGACCGGATTATCAAATGCCGACCATCAGTGAACTGGAGTCTTTTGTAAAAGAAAATAAACACCTTCCGGAAATTCCTTCCGGAGAAGAAATCGCAAGAGATGGTGTTACCTTAGGAGATTTCCAGATGAAATTACTTCAGAAAATTGAAGAGTTGACACTTTATATCATCTCTCTGAAGAAGGAGATGGATTCAAAACTAAATTAATCATGGCAAAAAAAACAAGTACAGAATTAAAAGAATATTTTAAAGCAGGGAAAAGACCCACGGAGGCACAGTTTGGTGACGTAATGGATAGTTTGGCCAATCTGGAAGATCCACAGCTATTTCCTAAGAATTACATTAAAAAAGGACTAAGTATTGACTTTCCTCATCAGGTATCTGATCAGGCTGTTGACATCCTGCTTGGAAATAGGGGAATGTCAGGGTCGGTTGAAGTAGAAATTGTGGGAACATGGATGTACACAAATACTGTCGGTAATATAAAAAAACTGTTTCAGGTGGGATTCAATCCTGATAATTCAGTGTGGTATACGCCGACGTCAAGAATTGTGGAAGCGGCAGGACCTATTCTTAATCATATTTATATTGGGGATCTGGTTTGGGATGCTAATACTAATCAATATAAGATAATTATTTATCACACTCATGATACAGGGAATATATATGATGTCAGAATTACTTATCATTGCCCATTTAATACACAGGATTTTAGTGAGGTAAAAATCTCAGATGTCTATACCCATCCTCTTATAGGGCAGAGGGTGCATTATATCCATTATAATGATAACCTGGGAGTGGGTACCACATTACCGGAAACAAGCCTTCATGTAAAGGCACCAAAAGATCGGGGACATTCCAATGTTGTAGGCGGGCTGTTTGACAGAAGTGAAGCTGCCGGGGGAAGTAATATCGTACAATTGAAGTATCATTCCACTGCCGATCTTGAACTGAACTCCTTTTTTACAGGAACTAATTTCAGATATGGCTCGTATGGTGATTTCAATATTGTTAATAATATTGATGGTGGTGTTCATGGTGCTGTTAATATGGTAACCAACGGGCAAACAAGATTAAGCGTAATGCCTAACGGAAATATTGGTGTGGGAACTTCAACGCCGCAAGCAAGAATGAACATTGTTTCACCAATGCATACTGCGGATCAGGAAGGGACATTGATAATAGGAGATGTAAACCAGGCTAATTTAAGATTGGGTTGCAGCGAAAATCATACCTGGATACAGGGGCATGCAGGAATGCCGTTGCATATTAATCCGATTGGTAACAATCTTATTTTAAACAGAGATGCAGGAAATGTAGGAATAGGAACCAACAATCCGGATCAGAAACTTACTGTAAAAGGAAAGATCCATGCTGAAGATGTTATTGTGGATATGAATGTTCCGGCAGATTATGTGTTTCAAAAATATTTTGATGGTGAATCTTCTATCAGACCAGACTATCAGATGCCAACCATCAGTGAACTGGAATCTTTTGTAAGAGAGAATAAACACCTTCCGGAAATTCCTTCAGGAGAGGCTATCATGAAAGATGGTGTCAATTTAGGAGATTTCCAGATGAAATTACTTCAGAAGATTGAAGAGCTGACTCTTTATGTCATTTCTCAGAATAAAGAAATAGAAGATCTGAAAGCTATTATTAAAAAATAGTACTATTCAATGTAATGTTTAACAGTATTTAAAATAAGAACTCCCTCAAATTAATTTGAGGGAGTTTATAGTTTATCAGGATTGCTTATCATAAATGCAAAAAAACCTCTGACTAATCAGAGGTTTTAAAGTGGTTTCTCCAGGAATCGAACCAGGGACACATGGATTTTCAATCCATTGCTCTACCAACTGAGCTAAGAAACCATTATATTTTTGTTTGACTTACTTCGTTGTTTTAAAGTGATGCAAAAGTATAATATTTTGTAATACCGTGCAAGTTTTTTAGGTTATTTTTTCAAAAAAAGATATTTATGGGTAGATCTTTTTTTTAATGAGTTGAGGCACAGTTGATTTATTTTTTCTAAGAAACTTATTAATTACAAGCTGAGGATAGCTAATCGGGAAAATATTTAGTGAGACTCTTTGGTGTGAAGCCCCTAAAAACAGCAATTATTTCAAGAGTAAATATCACTTCAAGCGATTGTTTTATTATATTCTATATAATCTGTTTATGGTGGTTTTATTGGGGTTAAATATTACAAAATGCAGAATATTTAATGCTAATGATCAAAATATTGTGAAATAAATTAAATTTGTATTTGTAATATTTTTATATTAGTAATCAGTAAGTTAATACTAAAACCATAATCATGAATACTGAAAAATTTAGTACACTTGAGCTGCTCCATAAACAGTTCAGGTACCCGTTCCCAACGTTAAAAAATCCCTATGCAGAACAGCTGCAGGAAATTACCGAAAGTCAATGGATTGATGGTGAATACCTCTGGCTTTATGAGCAGAATCCTGATCTTCGCAAAAAGTATAAGAAGACTAAAACAGCTCATATTGCTGCTCAGTGGTTTCCCACCGCAACCCCCGAACGATTCAAGCCTATCTGCAGATTGATGCTTTGGACACTTTATAATGATGATTTGTACGAAGAAAGTGAACCTGAAGATATTGGATATGTCCATGCACAGTCAATAGCAGTATTAAAAGGAGAAGTAAGTGGTGAAGATTCAGGAATTCCTTTAGGAAAGATGCTGGCTTCTCTAAGATTGGAACTGCTGCAGTTTATTCCGGAGGAATCAATCTTCCGTTTCACACAAATGATCAGTAGATATTTTATAGGCTTAGAAACTGAGTTGAAATACAAGAAAAATAAAACGTATCCTAGCGTGTCAGAATGCATTGCACTGCGTGAAAATTCCATATGCTTATATCCGTTTCTTCAGCTTACAGAAGTAGAAACAGGTGTCACTCTTCCCTCGGAGATCCACAATCATCCGGTGATCCAACGCTTGCAGGCCTTAGCCTGTCATTTGGTTACTTTTTTCAATGAAGTACAGTCCGTAATAAAAGATGAAGCAACAGGCAGTATTTATTACAATATTGTAAAAGTAATCCAGAACGAACACCAAATGTCTTTGAAAGAAGCATGTCTTGAAGATTTGCGCTTGCATAATAAGGACTTGAAAGAGTTTTTAGAACTACAAGCTTCTCTTCCTGATTTTGGGATATGGCAGGAAGCTGTGGTCAACTGGGTGCATTATATGAGTATGGTGCTCAGCGGTTGGAAAAATATTTCTACCAAACTGGATCGCTACAATAGCATGGAGTTTCCCGATGCTGCTGAACTCCGGGAAAAGCTGAACAAAATATAAATAAGAACGAGGAATAAACTTAACCATTACTATATCATACAAAAACTAAAACAAGATGAAACCCGAAGAATATCATTCAAAAGATTACTTGCCACGTGGCCATTATCCATGGCCGGACCTTATCAATCCACATGCAGAACAAATGGGGAAAGATATGGATGGATGGATTGATAATGACTATACTTTCCTGACAGAAAAACAGCGTGAAACATACAAAAAAATGAGACTGCATATGTGTACTGCACGTATGTGGCCCGATCTAACCTATGAGCAGACCATTCCATGCAACAGATTTATGCTTCAGTATGTGGCTCTTGACGATCAGGTGGAAAATTCTTCTCTGGAAGAGATTCAGCAGTTACGGATTCGTTGTGTTGATATCCTTAAGGGGGATCAGCCAAGAGCAGATGAAAATGCACTTTATCAGCATATGGCGCTCATAAGGGATGAGTTCCGTGCGCTAATGCCTGATCTGTGGGTTGAACGTTTTATTTATTATTTCTACCAGTCTTTCAGATATGGGATTGAATTGGAGTATCCTTATAAAATAGCACAACGTCCACCGTCACTTACCCTTTTTAAAACCATTCGCGAGTATTCCGTTCTGATGCGTCCATACCTGATTTTAGGTGAAATTGAATCAGGTCTTGTTCTTCCGGAGCATATTTTTGAGCATATTGTTGTTCAAAAAATGATATCGCATATGACTCTGGTAGTTGCCTGGCAAAATGACATTCATTCTCTGCCAAAAGAAATGGCAAAGGGAACTGAGGTTTTTAACTTGGTTTTTGTACTCCAGCAGGAGTATAATCTTTCACTAAAGGATGCTTGTGACCAGGCATTTCGGATACATAATGAAGAACTGGCAAAATTACTTGCCTTACATGCTGAATATCGTGAGTTTGGAGAGTATCAGGAGCATGTAGATCAATTCGTTTATTATGCGGGAGTGGGCCTTCAGGGAGTGAATTCCTTTTATCTGGAAACCGAAAGGTACCGGCATGGAGGGGTGGGTTTTGCCTGGCCGGAAATCAGCAAATGACGACCGGAATCCAAAAATCTGGATGACCTTGTTGGTGAATGCTGATAGGGTAGACTATAAGAACTACTGATATTATTTTATAAACCCCTCAAAATTAAATTTTGAGGGGTTTTATATTGAAGCTGGCTATAGCAGATTGTTTACATCTCATATCCTGGATGAGAATCTGAATGATAAGCACTTTAAACAATCTGTTAAAAGATATTACTGAAAAGGATTATTCATAATATTCTTTCATAAGGCTTTTCCGTTCTTTAGTTTCCAGATTGATATATTCAAACTTTTTATATTGGCAGAATGATCCCATATCTTTATCGCCATTAATAAAAATGCCCCCTACCAAAATGATATACTTGCAGGGATAGCTGGTTTCTTTTACCAATACCTCGATACGTTCATCTATAGCTTCATACATCACTTCGGTAGCTTCGAAAATCTGATTCTTTGCATTCAGGATTCTGTCTTTCTTGTGGAGGAATATCTGCTCAATGGTATTCATCTGAAAATCCAGTGAAGTGATATTGCCCTCAATGATTTGCCCGGCTTCCAACTTTCCCAATGCTCCTTTTGCTGCTCCACAGCAGGCAGAATTATTATGTTGTCCTATTCTGTTTATTTCTCCAATTTGCCCGCTTTTGGTAATCCCAATATGAGGGGCGTAAAAAATGACTACAGCACCGTCCTCAGGAACATGATGAGCAAAAGCTCCCATTCCTGTAAGGCCGGCAAAAGGGAAACCATCAAGTCCTCCCAGATGAAACGGGCCAAGCATTTCATAAGCCCTCGGTGGATACTGTATTGCATTGACATCATCACAACACATACTATCGGCATGCATCAGCTGATTAGGTTTTAGTTCTAAATGCTTTTCAAGGGTATCTAATAGTCGGTTGACTGTATCAATAGATGTTAAAGCTTTTGGGTACCATTTTCTTACAGATTCTATACTCATATTTTTGTTTTTTTTTGTACTAACTTTTACCAACGATATATTCCTGATTTTTACATTAAAATATTATTAACAGGCTGTATAGCAGGAGGCAGTTCTTTTTCTCCAAACATTTCACGTAAATCAATTTCTATATTCCTGCTGATTTGTGTAATTGAAATATCGTTTGCATTTCCTTCGAATGGGTTTTCTGTATTTTCGCCAATCTGTTCCAGAACCAAAAATACCCAGCCCAGCAATACACTGAAAGGAACTGTAAACCAGATGATGCCTTCACCAAATTTTTCTACCATTTTTGAAAATTCGCCTATAAACCCCAGGGGCAATAGAAAACACAGAGCATTTGTAAAATACAGATTAATGCTGGAGAATTGCCGTGGATAAGGAAAGTTTTTGATCCTTTCACATTTCCCCTGCTGATCATATAATTCTTTAAACTGATTCTCCAGAGCTGTATAATTATAATCTGAAATCTTGCCCTCTTCATTCAAGGTTCTCAAATGAGTAGACTGTAAAGAAATGATTTGAGTCGCCCGGTTTTTTGTTGTAAGGATATAGTCCAGCTCAGCTTTGTTTAAAAAAGGTTTCAGCTCTTCCTCAATAGTATTTTCCCATTCCGGAACTGTATAATATTTTAAATATTCTCTGTTATAGCTTTTTGTTTTTACATGTTCCCAGCTCTTGGTTTCTCTGAGCTGAAATCTTAATGCCGTAAGCCAGGCAAAATGACGGTAGATAATCTGCTGATGTATGGCTGCTTCTTGTGTTTTATCATCAACTCTTATAAAATCCTTTACCAGCATGCCGAAACTACGGCTGTTATTGATGATTGCCCCATAAATTTGCCGGGCTTCCCAGCTTCGGTTGTAGGTTTGGGTGTTTTTAAACCCCGAAATGAATGCTGCAGCGGTTCCCAGCAGTGCTACAGGAACCCATGGAATGGCCAGCCACTTCCATCCGAGAAAATAAAATAAAGCTGTAGGAATAATGCTTACAATAAGCATTTTATAGATTTTTTTCCTTGTCCATGGAATGAAGTGATAAAGCTTGTAATGTGAGCCTGTATTCATAACAAATTAATTTTTTGATGAAAATTTACTGATCAGAATGCCCACGAGCACTACCGTATAGAACTGCCCGGCTATACCCACAAAAGCTGTTATCAGTTTTGTAACATGGGTATTGGGGGTAATATCTCCAAACCCAATACTTGTAAATGTTATAGAGCAGAAATACACCAGATCAATAAAAGTAAGAGCAGGAGAAGATATATCAACCCCCTTAAAAGAAGCGTGGTTACGATATTGGAAAAACTGCAGGGAAAAAACTGCAATTTCAATCAGCAGCATATAGCCGCAGATGGAAGCAGAGATAATATCCGTATTGATGTATCCCGGTTTTATAAGAAACCGTAAAACTTCCATAAAAAGAAAACAGAAGAAGACTACATAATTAATGTTCAAAAATGTAAAATACCAGGAAATGTCTTTAAAAAATGGAATGCCAATAGGCAGTAATAAAATAACAATAAAATGTAGATTTCTGAACCAGTGTTTCCAGCTATGCTTTCCAATAAATAAGAAAACAGACCCCAAACCTAGAATCAACATATTAATAGGCCATATGACATGGGTGTAAAAGTCCATGTCTGTAAGAAATACTCCCACAAATAAATGCTGTAGCAAAGCGAATAGAAGGATCTCATATTTTCTTTCCTGTAACTTTTGGCTGGTCTTTCTTATAAAACCCAGACTCCGCTGTGGATCTTCACCATGTATGGTAATCATTGTATTTTTTTAATATCATCAAAATACAAAAGTGAACTATTAAAATTAAAATAACATGGTGAATTTTTCTGAACTTTCAGTTCCCTGATTATTTGAATCCGATTATGAAGAGATGGCTGATTAATCGAGAAATCACAAGAATTGTTACCTATAAAATGATAAAGACGAAGAGAGGGGGTGAAATTTGGATTTTCAGGTGTTCCATTGCTGAATATAAAAAACAAAAAAACCTCTAAATAATTTAGAGGTTTTAAAGTGGTTTCTCCAGGAATCGAACCAGGGACACATGGATTTTCAATCCATTGCTCTACCAACTGAGCTAAGAAACCATTATGTTTTTGTGTGTCTTACTTCGTTGTTTTAAAGTGATGCAAAAGTAGTAAGTTTTAGTATACAAAGCAAGTATTCATCGTACTTTTTTTCACTAAAGTTAAAAACCTACTGATTATCAGCCGGATTATTTTCCTGCTCTTTTCTGATTTGTTCACTCATCTCTTCCAATACCGGTTTAATGGTGTTTTCCGGAAGATCACTGATCCTGATATACATTAATCCATCAATGGCATCATTGAAGTTAGGGTCAACGTTGAAAGCAATTACTTTCGCGTTTTGCTTAATATATTTTTTAATCAAAACAGGCAATCTTAATTCAGGCTCTAAGTCATCAATAATCTTATCAAGCTTATTAAGATCAGACTCCATTTCTTCAAAGAAGATATTCTTATCCCTGTCACGTAGCTTTACCTTATATTCATTTCTTGGAGTGATATATTGAGCCACCGCCGAGTCAAAATAATTGGAACGCATAAATTCAATCATCAGAGATTTGGAAAACTCCGAAAACTTATTCGAAATACTTACCCCACCCATCAGAAATTTATGATCAGAATTTCTCAGGCAGACATGTACAATCCCTCTCCATAAAAGGAAAAGAGGAAGTGGTTTTTGCTGATACTCCTGGCAGATATATGCACGTCCCATTTCAATCACCTTTTTAAAGAAAGGATGAATGTCCTGCTCAAATTCAAATAAAGAACTGGTGTAAAAACCTTTGATGCCATATTTTTTCATGACCTCTCTACCCAGAGCCATTCTGTAAGCTCCCGCCAGTTTCTTTTCACCATTGTCCCAAAGGAAAAGGTGATGGTAATGTTTGTCATATTCATCAAGGTCAAACGGAAGATTACTCCCTTCACCTACGGCACGGAACGTAAGCTCTCTCTGACGTCCTATTTCCCTCATGATAGAAGGTATCTCTTCATAAGTGGTAAAGTAGATTTCGTAATTTCCGTTACTGAATAACATCTTATCAGTACCTCTTAATTTGTCAACATCCTTGATAATGTCCTCTTTAGGTGTTTCATCAATAATGTTCTGAACAATATTTTCTTCTTTTAATAAAGGAAACTTTACGGACAGATTCTGAAGATTGATGCTTTGGGCCAGAGATTTTCTTTTTTCATAATAAGATTTCATCATATAAACCTTACGTTTCAGAAACTCTCCCAGTTCTTCAATCGTTTCCATTTCGTCCATTGCCTTTAATGTAATAGGCCTCCCGATTCTGATTCTGATAGGTCTTTCCCTGTCATTCATCATTTCAGCAGGCAGCATCAGGGTCTGTAAACTCGGATGAAGTTTGGCAACCTGATAAAAAAGACGGCTGTTTTTAGCATGGAAATACATAGGAACTACCGGCACTTTAGCCATTCTTATAAGCTTAAGTGCCGTTTTTTCCCAGTCTTTATCTAAGATTTCTCCGTAAGGGTTATTCTTATTGGAAACTTCCCCTGCCGGAAAAATACCTACACAGCCTCCGTTTTGGATATGCTTGAGCGTTTCACGCATTCCCGAAGAACTGCTGTAGACTTCTTTTCTGTTTTCAAAAGGATTTACAGGAATTACGTACGGTTCCATAGGCTTGATCTTTTCCAAAAGGAAATTTCCCATGATTTTGAAATCCGGACGAACCTCTGTAAGGATCTTGCACATTAAAATTCCGTCAATAGCACCCAGTGGATGATTGGACACCAGAATAAAAGGTCCCGTTTTGGGAATTTTTGCAAGATCTTCTTCAAAAGCTACATAGCTTAGGTTTCTTTCTCTCACAAATGAGTCGAAAAAGTCTTTACCTTCCTTATCTTTTAGTTTGTCGTATAGTTTATTTACTTCGTTTATTTTAGCAATGCTCATCACAGCAGATGCTACTGGATTCTTTAGAAATCCAATTTTACTTAAGCCGGAAGCTTTGATCAGATCGTTTTTCGAAATTAAACTCATGTGTGTTTAGTCGCAATTAAAATTATTGTGTTACCATTTGAAGTGTATTCTTGGAAATTTGCTCCAATAATACATTTTTTTCATGGTAAAATTTTTCAATATGATCCATCTTCGCATTTCTTACTGTGAATAAAGATACATTTTTAATTGCTTCGGTTTTAAAAATTTTATGAAGCTCTTCGTTAAGTTCTTCAATGTGGTTAAATTTATCTTCCAGACATAAAGCCAATGAAATAGCAGAATTCTGCATCAAGGAAACTTTAATTTTGTACTTGGATAAATAGCCGAATATAAGGCTCATATGATCCTCTGCGATGAAAGAAAAATCTCTTGTTGAAATCTTCAATAGAGCCTGGTTTTCTTTTAAAATATAAGTTTCTTCCTGTTGGTTTTTGTCTGAAGCGCCTACTTTGGTCCCTTCTTTTGTAGGATCTACGAAAGATTTTACATAAAAAGGAATGTTTTTCTGTTGTAGCGGCTGTAATGTTTTTGGGTGTATTACACTCGCTCCGTAATAAGCCATCTCAATAGCTTCCTCATAAGAAATATTGGAAAGAAGAGTTACATCGTTGAATTTTCTTGGATCTCCGGTCATTACACCCGGTACATCTTTCCAGATCGTCATTGCTTCTGCATCTAAGCAGAATGCAAAAATAGCAGCAGAATAGTCAGAACCTTCTCTTCCTAAAGTTACCGTGAAATTATTATCATCTGAACCAATGAATCCTTGGGTAACATAGCAGATTTCAGGATTTAAATTTGAAATAAAATCCTCAGTTTTTGTCCAATCTACATTACCTTCCCTGTAAGAATTATCTGTTTTAATGTAATCTCTGGCATCCAGCCATTGATTGGTAAACTGGATCTCATTCAGGTATTCACTTACAATTTTAGTTGAAATCATTTCTCCGCAACTCACCACCTGATCATATACAAAACTGTAATTAGGAGATTTGTTTCTTCTTAAAAATGAATCTATATCATCAAAAAAGAGATTGATTTCTGCAAAAACTGCATGATTTTCAGGAAAGAGACCTTCCGCTACCTCAATGTGTTTTCGTTTTATCTTTTCAATCTCTGTTTGATAGTTATCCTTCTTGAAATAAAGTTCTACAACCTTTTCCAACTCGTTCGTCGTTTTGCCCATTGCTGAAATTACCAGCAAGCATTTGGCAAATCCCTGGCTTTTTAGAACCATAGACACGTTTTTTACACTTTCGGCATCTTTTACCGATGCCCCACCAAACTTGAAAATTTTCATTAAATTGTTAAAAATAAAATTGTTAGATAAAAAATTACATGAGTTTTTTACGGACGTCAAAATTATAAATTTACAACGAGATATGAAATAGTCTGGGCATGTGATGAAATTAAGATTTCCTTAAAATGAGAATAATATGGCCTTAATGACAGAAATTTGGATAGGGAATGAGCTGTTATTACTCAATGTTATATTGTTTTTAAGATGTATAGTGTTGAAAAACAGCGAGTACCGTCTTTTGTAATTTAATTTTCCTAATGCGATAAATTTTCCGAAATTTGGGGAAAACGTAAAAAGAAAAATATGTCAAATCAACCATTACAGACTTTAGGAGAATTTCTTATAGATAAACAGGACGATTTTCAATATTCTACAGGTGAATTTTCTCGTCTTCTGAGCGCAATAAGATTGGCTTCGAAAGTGGTAAACAGAGAAGTAAATAAAGCCGGAATTGTAGATATAACAGGAGCTGCCGGCAACCAGAATATTCAGGGTGAGGAACAGCAGAAGCTTGATGTGATCGCTAATGAAATTTTTATTACGGCTTTGTCTCAAAGAGAGGTTGTTTGTGGTATTGCGTCTGAGGAAAATGATGATTTTATTGATATTAAATGTGGGGAGAACGGTCACTTAAGTAAATATGTAGTACTTATTGATCCGTTGGACGGATCTTCCAATATTGATGTAAATGTTTCTGTGGGAACGATCTTCTCTATCTACAGAAGAGTTACTGAACCTGGAACTCCTGTACAGCTGGAAGACTTTTTACAGAAAGGGATTAATCAGATTGCAGCAGGATATGTTATTTACGGTTCTTCTACAATGATCGTTTATACTACCGGAAATGGAGTAAACGGATTTACACTGGATCCTTCTTTGGGAACTTATTACCTTTCTCATCCCAATATGACTTTCCCAAAAACAGGTAAAATCTATTCTATCAACGAAGGAAACTATATCAAATTCCCTCAGGGAGTGAAAAACTACCTTAAATATTGTCAGATGGAAGAAGGAGACCGTCCTTATACTTCAAGGTATATCGGTTCTTTGGTTGCCGATTTCCATAGAAATATGCTGAAAGGTGGAATCTATATTTATCCGTCTTATTCTCAGGCTCCGAACGGTAAACTGAGATTATTATACGAATGTAATCCTATGGCATTCCTTGCTGAGCAGGCAGGTGGAAAGGCAACAGACGGATTCAGAAGAATTTTGGAGGTCGAGCCAACAGAACTTCACCAAAGAATTCCATTTTTCTGCGGAAGTGTAGACATGGTAGAAAAAGCAGAAGAATTTATGCGTATCGATAGTGTGAAATAAACAGCATAGTATGGAAGCGTCTTATTTTAGATATCTATTACAATTTAAACGCCCGAGTGGAACATCTCGTGGCGTTTTGCTTGATAAGGAAACCTTTATTCTTGAAATTTCAGAAAATGGAAAAAAAGGAGTAGGAGAGTGTGCCATTTTCAGAGGATTGAGTTTTGATGACCGACCGGATTATGAAGACAAGCTAAAATGGCTTTGTGAAAACATTGAAAAGGATTTTGCTGATCTAAAAGAAGAACTGAAAGACTTTCCGTCAATATGGTTTGGCTACGAGCAGGCGATTTTGAATCTGAAGTATGAAGGCAGTCTTTATTTCCCAAGTGAATTTACTGAAGGGAAATCTGCTATTACCATCAATGGTTTGATATGGATGGGGGAGATCGGGTATATGGAAGAACAGATTGAAGAGAAACTTGAAAAAGGCTTTCATTGCATCAAACTGAAAATCGGTGTCAACTGGAAAGAAGAACATATCATTCTTCAGAAGCTTAGAGAGAAATTTTCTAAAGATCAGTTGGAACTGCGTGTAGATGCGAATGGAGGATTTAATAAAGAAGAAGCAGTACTTGTTTTGCAACAGCTGGCAGATCTTGATATTCATTCTATTGAGCAGCCTATCAAAGCGGGAAATTGGCATGGTATGAAAGAATTATGTTCAAAAACACCTACACCAATTGCATTGGATGAAGAGTTGATAGGCATAACTGATCCCGATAAAAAGAAGCTTCTGCTAGAAACAGTAAAACCACAGTATATTATTTTGAAACCTGCTTTAGTAGGAGGTTTCGCCGGTTCTGATGAATGGATTTCTCTGGCGGAAGAACAAAATATAGGGTGGTGGATTACCTCCGCACTGGAAAGTAATATAGGATTGAACGCCATTGCTCAATATACAGTAACTAAAAAAAATCCAATGCCTCAAGGGTTGGGCACCGGATCTTTATTTGTTAATAATTTTGAATCAAGTCTGGATCTCAGAAATGAGTTGCTGTGGTTCAAAACTGAAAAGAAAATTAATTAGGACAGGTCGGGTTATCCCAGTGATCATTATCCCAGGCTCTGCAGCATTTGTTTTTCGCATCCCAATTGTTGCAGCCTATGGGAATGGGAGGAGGATTACCGCCATTAATTGTTCTTAATGCCCTCTTGCCCAATTTCTTCATGTGGTCTTGTTGATTTTTCATAATTGATAGTAATGGTTTGGTCAATAAATATCGAAAATTTTTTCCACCTGAACAATTTTATGGAATCTATATTGTTGGTATTGTGTGAATTATTGATATGATGGCATTTGTTCTGTACTATTCAATGATCATATTTGAACTTTTCCAGAATGACAAAGATGAGTAAGAAGTGCTTATTACGTGAATGAAATATTCTGCATGTTTTCCGATTTCAATCCGAACGATCGATGGAGATATTTGTGTCCTCACAGGTTAGAACATAAAAACACATTCCTCCAATACATTTGTAGGAACAGGATAATATTTTCGACTCTATTTAAGGGATAAAGTAATTTTAGGTTCGGATATTCTGCTTTTTTTGGCGTTATTTTTTATTAAATCACATTCTTTGCGAAAATTGCTTTCTTAATATATTCTACTATAGAAGAAAACTTGGCTTTAAATTTTTTCATAATAAAAGTGTAATTCTCTACTATTTGAGTTGGCAATCATTATGCCATTCTCTTAAACCTTAGCAACTTTAACACATGCTCATTTTTATAGTATTTTTTTAATTTCTTATTAAGAAATAATTGTGAAAATATTTTCGTTATTCTTTGTTCTGTTGGTGATAAGATTTCGGTCTATTCCGTACAGATTTTGGAAAATATCCCTCTGAACCTGTGAACTGGAAAGGTATCCCCAATGCTTTCCAATCTCAAATTTAAAACTGTTTAAAATATCATCTTTAACGAATGTACAGTCGATAACGGAGACGATATCTTTAAAGCGTTCAATATCACTGGGACCATTTTTTCCAAGTCGGGGGGTGAGGATGTTTTTGGTAAATTGAGAAATACCAAGGATGACATCCTGACGGTTGAGATAAATAGAAATGCGGTTTGCAAGCAAAGGAAGTTTATTAAAAGAATCTTCAGAGTCTTCAAATACTTTATAAGTAACATCTGCATTCAGCAGGATTACCTGATCAATCACTCTCAGGATATTTTCTTTTTTCAGACTGTACAACATACTCTGAAGGACTCTGTTTCCCAAAGAATGAGTCATAATATGGATTCTTTGGTTGCATGGGATAAGGTCCCGATTGGAAAAAATATCTTTTAAAAATTGAGTGTAAAAATAAAAGAGCCTTAATAATGAGGTTCCGGAATTGATGCTTGCTGCTTTATCATCAAAATAAGTCAAGGGAACAATACTGCTTGAAGCCGGCCAGCTTACAAATAAAATATGTTCAACAGGAGATTCCGGATTATCAATAAACAGCTTTTTAAGATCAATCATAGCTTTTAATTCATCATCAAAATCATAGGCATATCCATGAATGAATATGAGTACATCACTCCGTTCTTTGGTGGAAGACATATTTTTGTATAGCTCGTAGAACATTCTTTGGGTGCCACCGAGGTTCTGAGCTGTTAAAGATGATTTTTTGATGCCTTTTTCACTCAGAAGGACTTCCAAAACCTCTTCGTAGCCTTGTTTTTCGGGTTCCGAAAACAGTTGGTAGTTGAGGATGTTCCTGTTCGTGTAATCTTTCTTCTTTTTGGCCTGTGCAGTAGGTTCTTTATAACCGTCAAAATCACATTTGGCAATTCTGAAATTAGGAATTGAATATTCTTCATTGGAAAAAGAGTCCACTCTTTCACCTTTATGACGCACAATCTTTCGATTGCTTAAGATATAAACAGCCATGATAGTCAGGTTTGTAACTTTCCCTAAGATACAGAAAAATACCGAATTACTAAGCATTGCACTTTTTAATTATCACTTTCGTAAGCCCCAAATTTTCCGTAACTTTGTGCAACTTTTTTTGCTAAAAACAAAAGCTAATTTAATGGAAGAAGAAAAAAAATCACTCAATTTTATTGAGCAAATTATAGAAGATGATTTGGCAAACGGTCTGAAAAGAGATCAGATTCGTTTCCGTTTTCCCCCTGAACCGAATGGGTATCTGCATGTAGGCCACACAAAGGCGATCTGCATCAACTTTGGCCTGGGAGAAAAATACAATGCACCCGTAAACCTTCGTTTTGACGATACCAATCCTGAGAAAGAAGAACAGGAATTCGTAGATTCAATCAAGAAAGATGTTGAATGGTTAGGTTTCAAATGGGACAAAGAATTGTATGCATCAGATTACTTCCAGCAGCTTTATGAATGGGCAGTACAACTGATTAAAGAAGGAAAAGCTTATGTAGATGAGCAGCCGTCTGAAGTGATTACCGAACAGAGAAAAAATCCTACGGAACCAGGAGTAGAATCTCCGTTCAGAAACCGTCCGGTTGAAGAATCATTGGATTTATTTGAAAGAATGAAAAACGGTGAGTTCGAGGAAGGGACAATGTCACTTCGTGCAAAAATCGATATGGTTTCTCCCAATATGAATATGCGTGATCCTGTGATGTACAGAATTCTGAAAAGACCACACCACAGAACAGGAACTGCCTGGAAAATCTATCCGATGTACGACTGGGCACATGGGGAATCAGATTATTTGGAGCAGGTTTCACACTCTTTATGTTCACTGGAATTTGAAAACCACAGACCCCTTTACAACTGGTATCTGGAGCAGGTATCCGATGAATCTAAAGTAGCTCCTAAGCAGAGAGAATTTGCAAGGATGAATGTTTCTTATATGATCACCTCCAAAAGAAAGCTGCAAAGACTTGTGGCTGAAGGCGCTGTGACAGGATGGGATGATCCTAGAATGCCTACTATTTCAGGGATGAGAAGAAAAGGATACACTCCGGCTTCTATCAGAAACTTTATTGAAAAGGTGGGAGTTGCAAAAAGAGAAAATCTGATTGAGATCCAATTACTTGACTTCTGCGTACGTGAAGACCTTAATAAAGTAGCTAAACGTGTAATGGCGGTCGTAGATCCTGTTAAATTAGTGATCGAAAACTATCCTGAAGACAAGGAAGAATGGTTGGAAACTGAAAATAATCCTGAACAGGAAAATGCAGGAACCAGAGAAGTTCCTTTTTCAAGAGAACTATATATCGAACGTGAGGATTTCAAGGAAGAAGCTAATAATAAATTCTTCAGACTGAAGTTAGGCGGGGAAGTTCGTTTAAAGTCTGCATATATTATTAAAGCAGAAAGAGTAGAGAAGGATGAAAATGGAGAGGTCACTACGATCTATGCTTCTTACGATGAAAAGAGTAAATCCGGAAGTGGGACAGAAGAAAGCTTAAGAAAAGTAAAAGGAACATTACACTGGGTATCTGCCAAACATGCTATCCCTGTAGAAGTAAGGGTTTACAACCAATTATTTACAGTGGAGCAGCCGGATGCTGAAAAAGATGTTGACTTCCTGAACTTTATTAATCCTGAATCGGTAAGTACTATTCAAGGTTTTGCTGAACCAAGCCTTAAAGATGTTGCCGTGGGAGAACCTCTTCAGTTCCAGAGAATCGGGTACTTTACCAAAGACCAGGATTCTACAGATGCTACATTGGTTTTCAACCGTACAGTAACCCTAAAAGATTCTTATAAGCCTGAATAATTTCAGGTGATGATCAATATTATATAAAAGCAGGACTTCACTGAAGTCCTGCTTTTCGTTTTTTATATGTGAACCGTTAAGAACGTATTTACCCTTTTACGCCTTTGATCCAATCCTGGAATTTACCTACCTGTTCCATAAAGAAAGATTCATGTTCCTCTTTTTCCTCAGGACGGTTGACCAGAATGTGTTCAAAATAACTTCCTTTCAGTACTTTTCTTAAAATGCCTTCTCCTAAGAATGGTTTATAATCATTAAGAGCCTGGGTAGCTTTCAGTAAATGTCTGATGTCATATTGTAACGGATTGATGTCCGGAACCTGTTTGTTGAGGTTCAGAAGTTTGTATACTGCTATTCTGGCTGTTCTTACTGAACTTTCCATAGTAAATACAACATCATTATTGGTTTCCACAAACTGTCCTACCAAACCTAGATTGGTACAGCCTTCGGGAACAACTCTCGGACGGTCACCCTGAGCTCTAGGCATAAACATAGAGGTAATATAAGGCATAAATGCGGTACGAACGATTGTATTTTCTATAACATTATCAAGCTGGTCTGTCATTCCCAAATGATGACATAACTCTGCAAGAATTTCATTTCCGGTACATTGAGGCATTGTTTTTTTGATGTAATTCCCTTCTTTGTCCATCAGTAAGGCATACACCCATACGACAAGGATGTCATCCGGCTGGGTAGGGAAGTGTGGCTGCCTGTTGCAGGTAAAGCTCATTACCCAATTGGAATCTGTGATGGTGATAATACCTCCTGTAGCTGTTCTTCCGGAATAAGGATCATTCACGCAGAGTTCTTTCAGTTTCTCTGTGAAAGCAGAAGGTCGGCAGGTTAATGTAGCAGATTCCCACGAAGATTTCTCAATATGGCTACAGAATTTTTCAGGCTTACCAAATACTTCCGATTTGGCAGCAAGATTTTTCCACAGTTTCCATCCTGCACTCTGTCCCGCACTGCTGTTATCTATAGTGATTTCAGGAACCGTATTATTATCTGCGTAGAATGTACTCTCAGTCATTGAACCTGTGGTAACGATCACATAATCATCTTTACCAACAGGTATTTTTACTTCTTCGCCATTTTGTTCAGTAGTAATCCCTTCTACTGTTTTACCTTCAGTATTAATATGGATATCAAGGTCTTTTACTAATGTATTAAACTGGATCTGTACTCCTTTCTCAACAAGGAAATTTTTAAGAGGAGTCACATACGTGTCATATTGATTGTATTTAGGGAATACAAGACATGAGAAGTCTTTCATCCCGTCAATGGCATGCAGGAATCTGTGCATATACAGTTTCAGTTCCAGTAAGCTGTGCCAGTTCTCAAATGCAAACATGGAACGCCAGAAAAACCAGAAATTACTGTTAAGGAAAGATTCTGCGAAATAATCTTCAATAGTCAGATCATCAAGCTCCTCTTTTTTCTTCAATAAAAGCTTAACAATTGCCAGCTGGTCTTTTTTTTCAAGTCCGAATTTACTGAAATCCTGGATCTGCCCCTGGTTATGAATCAATCTTGCTTTAGAATAATTAGGGTCATTGTCGTTAATAAGACGGTACTCATCCAATACACTGTATGGAGCGGGTAATTCCAATGCGGGGATATCCTGGAACATATCCCATAGATTTTCATAGGTCATATCCATTTCCCTTCCGCCACGGATGATATAGCCATCTTTTGCGTTTCCTGCTCCATCCAAAGAACCTCCTTCAACATTCAGCTGGTCAAGGAAAATGATGTTTTTACCCGGAACCCGGCCATCACGGATGAAATAATAAGCGGCAGACATCCCTGCAATTCCGCTTCCTACAATATAGATTTTACTGTTTTCATAAGATTGTAAAGGAATCCCTTTATTACGTTGATAGTTTCCGATCTGGTCAGAAAAAGGCATCGTTTTTTCAGGAGTGTTAATCTGAACTTCTTTACTTGAATCCGGTTCGTGGTTTACTTTTCCAAACTGCTCAGAAGCATTTAAAACTTTCTCGAATTTTGAATTGATCGTACTCATTTTTTGTTTTGTTTTTAATTAACAGGTTAAAGGTACACCTATTCAAAAAGCGGTACATATCCCCAATGTCGGAATTATTATCCCCAAATTCTTATGACTGAATATTTTCTTTTGTCCGATACTCTGAGGGCGAATATGAAGTCTGTTTTTTGAAAAAACGGCCGAAAGCTGATACTGAATTAAACTGAAGCTCAAAGGCAATTTCTGAAATGGTGATGTCGGGATTTCCCAGCATGACATAAGCTTCTTTCAGCAAAGTCTCATCAATGACTTCATGAGGAGTTTTTCCACTGGCTTTTTTAATAATCTCTATAAGGTGCTTATTGGAAATACAAAGCGCATCAGCATAAAACTGAACCGTTCTCTGCTGTCTGATATTTTCCCGGATCAGTTTACTGAACTTCAGAAAGAGATCTTTTTTTCCTTCCTCTTTCTGAGAAACCGTATTGATTTCTTTTTCTATGATTTCTGCAGTCTCAAGCAACAGGTTGAAAATAATGGTACGGATAATCTCTTCGGTAAATTTCCCCTGTTTTCTGGATTTTTTCTTAAGGTAGTCCAGTAGGTTCTGTAACTGCAGAGAATTTTTTTCTGTTGTTTTTATAATGCTGTAGGAGCCCTTAGAGAAGAGATTCATTTTCTCAATGATAAAAGGGTTGGATATATTTTTGATGAGAAAATTTTTATCAAAAAATAAGAGCTTCATCATAAAATTCTTACTGGTTTCCAGGAATCTTACAATGGTAGAAGGAGCAGCTATAAAAAAACTGTGGGTAGTTACTTTATATTTTTTACTGTCTATTTCAATACTGATTTCTCCCGCCGTACAAATACAGAGAGCATAATAATCCATTCTGAACGGCGCTTTTGGAAAATTGAAAATAGGATTCCCGGAGGAAATATAATAAGACTGGCGGCAATCAATCCTGTAAAAAGAAAGGGTATCATGTAAATTTTCGTAGGTTACCATGTTACGGATTGCTTGAGTTTTTGTTGTTTTTTAGATATTCCGGCCCGGAGATATTGACTCTTACTGCAATTTACAAATTTTATAAGAGCTTTTTATGTTTTGTATATCAAAAATATTCACTTTTTAGCATATTATAGAAGAAATTTTACAAATGAGAGAACGTGATGCCAACCTTTTAAAGCTGAATAATTTCTTGAGTAAGAGTAAAACTTAATGCTTCAATTTTTTTAACAATAATAACATTAGTATTTTTGCAGCAAATTAGTCACATGCAAAATTATTTAGAATTCAATTTCAAAATTTCTCCACTGCAACCTTGGAATGAGATATTAATGGCAGAGCTTATCGAGATAGGTTTTGATAGCTTTACAGAAGAAATTCACGGAATTTTAGGATATATCCAGACAGATCTGTTTCATGAAGAACAGCTAAAAGCACTTCCTATTTTTGAAAATGAAAATGTAAAGATTGAGTACTCTTTCGAGGAAATGCCTAATATCAACTGGAATGAAGAATGGGAAAAGAATTTTTCTCCTATCAATATCGATGATAAAGTATTGATCAGAGCAGAATTTCATGAGTCTGTACCGGGAATGCATGAAATTATTATTCAGCCCAAAATGTCTTTCGGAACAGGGCATCACCCTACCACACACCTGATGATCCAGCAGATGATGGATCTTGACCTTACTGGAAAGAAAGTATTGGATATGGGTTGTGGGACTTCTGTATTGGCTATCTATGCAAAACAACAGGGTGCCGCAGATACAAAAGCTATTGATATTGATGAATGGTCTGTAGAAAATTCAAAAGAAAACGCGGTAAGAAATGGTGTTGAACTGGATATTGAACTGGGAACAGCCGAAAACTTAGGAAAAGAAAATTTTGATGTTATTTTAGCGAATATCAACAGAAATATTCTGATTTCAGATATTCCAACATATGTTTCCGTATTGAATGAAGGTGGAAAACTGTTGCTTTCCGGGCTTTGCTTCTTTGATGTAGATGATATTCTTGAAGTGTGTAAAGAAAGTGGTCTTGAACTTAAAAAACAGATACAGCGTGAAGAGTGGGTAAGCCTGCTGTTGGAAAAATAAATAAAAACAAATACGAATATGAAAACTTTATGGACGGCTTTATTATTACTGATGCTGCAATTTTTTTCAGCACAGGAAAATGAAGTGTATGCGGATGGGATTTTTGGTTTTGAAGAAAATAAAAGCCAAAAGATTTTTACAGATTGGACAAGAATCAGAAAAGAGCCTAATGTTAAATCGCAGGTTATAGACTCATTGCAGACTAATCAACAGGTGTTAATCCTTAAAAAAGAAGAAACCATACTAAGACTGGGGGAAAGAGGTGCCAACTGGTACAGGATCTCTTATCAGAAAGGAGATGTAACCTCTGAAGGATATGTTTGGGGAGGTAACCTTTCTGTAGGATACCGTAATAAAAACGGATATGATTTTCTTTTTGGACTTTCAAAAACTGTAGACAGAAAAAACAAAGAGGTTACTACTTTTGAGAAACAGAATATTGCGGGAATCAAAGTAATGGAAGGTAATATGCTTGTGGATGAGGTTTATTTTGATACCGGAAAAGGAGAGGAGCTGAGCTATGCTACATTCAATATTGAAAGCAATCATAAACTGCAGAATGTGGAACTTACTTTAAAGGCATTGGTTTCCGGTGAAGCTTGTGGTATTGCTAGCTATGATCAATATGTTCTTTTTAAGGATAAGAAACTCATTGCTCTTCCACAGCTGATGAATGTAGGGGATGCAGATGTTTTTTACCATAGTGAACAATATATTTTCCCTAATGATAAAGGGGGGATTCCTGATGCTTTTATTTTTAAAGTGGAGGAAATGGAAAAAGATGACAAAGATCGGGAAAAGAAGAAACGTTCTTCCAAAACTTATCTTTGGAATGGAAGTTCTTATAGGTTGAAATAAACTTTTTTGGTCTTAAAAAATAGAAGTCCTTACTGATGAAGTAAGGACTTTTTCTATAATTGGACACACAAAAAAAATAGGACGGAAACCAACCTATCTTATTCAGCAAGGAATTCCAACGTACATTGAAAACAACCTACTCCAGATTGAGTTTAAATTCCTTCTGTCCAATTGCTGAGTGTAATGACATCAGCTTGTCGGGGGAAAATTTTACTCATTAATACACGATGCACTTCCTCATCTTCATCTTTACAGCAGTCTTCAATGACAGTCAATGTATAGTCCTTATCTGCAGCTTCTCTTAATGTGGATAAAACAACGCCACTGGTTGATATACCCGTCAATACCAGATGTTCAATATTCAACCCCCGAAGCACAACTTCAAGATCACTTCCTGTAAAAGCGCTAAAACGTTTTTTGGTGATAACGATATCCTGTTCATCAGGTAAAAGATCAGGATGGATAGAAACCCATTCTTTCATATTTACATGAACCATATGTTGTTTTATGGCTGAAAACGCTTTGTTATTTTTACTGATTTCCGGCATTCCCTGTCTGAATCCTACGGTAATATATATAACCGGGATTTGTAGCTTTCTTGCCGTTTTGATAGCCTCCTGTGTATTGGAAATCAATTTTGTTGCATCAGCTAGCCTGCTTAGAATAGATGATTGCATATCCATCACCAATAGGGCTGTTTTTGCTTTTTCCATTTTAATTATATTTTATTAATAAATTGTTCTTCAGCTTCTTCTAATAACTGTTCGTTGACAGGTTTGGTTTTTCTCTTCTTGAATAATAAGTTTCTAAAGATGAAAGCAATTAAGATTCCTGATATCCCTTCCAGGAGTAAAGTCTTTGGAGCTCCTATTTTTTCTGAAAGAAATCCAATGAATATACTTCCCAAAGGCAGCATTCCGAATATTGCAGTCAATAAGATACTGATGGCTCTTGAACGCATTTCAGGAACAACTTCAGATTGCACGATGATATTACAGGTTGTAAACTGTGCAACACCTCCCAATCCGGTAAGGGTAGCAAAAAACATAGACCAGTAAAAGTTAGTCGTATATGAAAAACATATGAGTCCAATACTCAGGACGACTGTACTCAGAATAAGAATACTTCTCATAGAAGCTCCTTTTTTTAAGCTAGCCAGAAATACTGTCCCAAGAACTGCCCCTATTCCAATGAAACTTGAGATATAACCAAAAGTTTTTGCATCCCCTTTAAAGATTTCTTTGGCATAAACAGGAATTAACGTGTCATAAGGTAGAATCAAAAAACCGGTAATACTTAGCATAATGATGACTAAATTAATTGAGGGCACCGTTCTGAGGTATCTGAAACCTTCTGCCAATTCAGTAAAAGTTCCTTTTTTGTTTGATTTTTTTTGAATGACTTTCACTTTCATCATGGAAATAGATCCCATAACTGCCGCAAAACTGGCCGCATTAATCAGAAAACAGGTTCCTGCTCCAAACTTTTGAATAATAATTCCGGAAAGGGCCGGACCTGCTAATTTTGCAATACTTGCCATTGCAGCCGTTAGAGAGAGTGCACTTGGTAAATCTTCATCATTGGTAATTACTTCGTTGATCATTGACTGCCGTGCCGGAATATCATAAGCGTTGATAATTCCGAGAAATGCACTTAATATTAAAAAACTCCATATGTTCTGGTGTCCTGTCATAACCAAAAAAGCAAGTAGAGAAGCCTGGATTAAAGATAAAATCTGGGCGATCTGTATAATTTTATATCGGTTGTACCGGTCTGCGGCAACTCCTCCCAGAGCAGAAAACAAAAATGAAGGGAATTGTTCTGCAAAGATGGTGAGCCCCAGCATAAAAGCCGATTGAGTCATGCTGTATACGACCCATACTACAGCGGTACGCTGCATCCATGTTCCCAATTGAGATACGGAACGCCCGAAAAAATATAATGTGTAATTAGTGCTTTTAAAAGCCTGGAATGCATTGATATTACTTAATTTATTCATGCTCTTTGAAATAAACTTTTTGACAAAAAACGTAAAAACGTCAAATTTTAAATAAAAAAAATCAGCTGATATGCCTGATAACCATTGATGTTAAGGTGTTTACTATAGGGTTCAGATTTTTGAAATTGTTTTTTAAAACCATTTCACGCCTTATCCCTCTGATACTGCTTAGCAGGATGAAAATAACGGTTTCTTGTTCCTTAAGACTTACTTTAGGAATTTCATTATCAGTAATGCTTTTTGCAAATACTTTTAATAAAAGATTTTTTTCTGCTTCCATCATCCTGTCGTGAGCATCAGTCATGTGTTTTGATTTTTCTTCTGCATCCATTCCGGTTTCAATAGCTCTGAAAAATGATGCTCTTTCCTGAGATGTTTTTACTTTAGCGATACAGAATTCGTTAATCTTTTCTTCAAAAGATTTTCTTTTGTTCATGCTAAGATCAATCTCGGAGATAACTTCTTTAATTAAATTATCCAAAACCGCCTGGAATACCTCCTCACGATTTTTATAATAATAATAAATAGATGTTCTGCTTTTACCAACAGCTTTAGAAATATCATCCATCGTCACTTTCTTTAAACCATATTTCAGATACAACCCTGAAGCAGTTTCAAGGATCTGTTGTGAAAGTTGGTCTTGTTCTGTAGATGACATGAGTAAAATTTGTGTACAAAAATAAATAAATTCTGACAAAAAAACAAATTTTGTCAAATTGTAAAACTTATTCTGTTACTCAAACACCATGAACAACTTGCTTTTAGATGACATTGAGTCAATAAAAAAATTATAATTGCGGATGAATTTTTGCATTAAGTTGAGAAAGAATTCTAATCTATGACTGCCTGTATTGCAAACGGGTATTTTGTTGAACTTTAATACTTTTTTGAATGTATAATAATTGTTAGATTTGGACACCGAATTTGGGATGTAATCCATACATGGTTAAGAAGAAAATAAAAGGACAAAAAAATTGCGAAATGGCGGATGTATTTGAAAATTACCTATCCTCAACAGGAGGATTATCCGCTGAGGAAATCAACTTTTCTGCGCAATTCTTCAAACCGATCCGCTTAAAAAAGGGTGATTTTTTTATTCGTGAGGATGAATCCTGCGGTCATGTTGGATTTATCGCTAGTGGCGCTGTAAAGGCATACGCTACCGACAAAGAAGGAAAGGAAAATATAACCTGCTTCAAGTTTGAAAAGGAATTTGTCACCTCGTTTCCGGAATTTGTGAAACAGGAAAAATCCAGAAGAAGTATCATGGCTATGGAAGATAGCGTAATCTATAGGATAAGTTATCCGGACTATCAGCATCTGCTTGGGCAGGTAACCGCTTGGAACGGAGTTATAAAATCGGTGATGGAGCAGGAGTATAATCAAAAGGAACGTTATCTTCTGAATTACAATAATAGATCGGCTCTGGATAAATACCGTCATGTTCTGTCTAGCGAACCGATGCTGGTCCAGCGTATAGCGACACAGGATCTGGCATCGTACCTGGGCATTACGCAGCGATCGCTTACACGGGTGAAGAGACAAATACATAGACCCAACGTATTATAGGACAAATGTCCTTATGCAGGCCTGATCAGTGATGTAGATTTGCATAAAAAAAAACGATGTTACGTCAAATTGCTCCCGAAGTGTTCCAGATTTCACTGATGCCACGAAACAGTATCAACTGCTATATTATTGAAGGTGTATTGGTAGACTCCGGAATAAGGAGTTCGTATACCACTGTAAAAAAAGCTCTCCATAAAGTCCCTGTTTATCAGCATGTACTGACGCATGCGCATGCGGATCATCAGGGCTGTAGCGATCAGATATGCGCTGAGTTCGCGATACCCTTACTCTGTCATCCCGATGAAGTTTTTAGGACCGAAACAGGTATGGTCACCAACGATTATCCAACGCCACAACATTGGGTAGCAAAGCTTCAGCAGAAATACTGGGCTGGTCAGGGACATAAAGTAGAACGGACAGTCGTTGAAAACGATAGGATCGGAAATTTTCGGGTAATAGAGACGCCCGGACATTCGGCAGGTCATATTTCTTTATTCCGTGAGCGGGATGGTGTACTGATCATCGGAGATGTGGCGACCAACATGAACCTAATCACGACGGCGACCGGTCTGCGGCTTCCGCCAAACATATTCACCTCGGATCAACAGAGCAATATCAAATCGCTCCAGAAATTAGCAAAACTGAATCCTGCCATTATCTGTTTCGGTCACGGACCGATCCTGCGAAATACAGACCGGAAGTTTGAACAATTTGTGGCTAAATGCAGTGCGGCTATTTAAAGATAGATCGTACTGTAATTACGGGTTAAAAGAAGATGCAATGTAGATCTCATCTCAAAAAACTACAAAAAACCGAAAAAAAGACACTATCACCTTAGGGATTTCGAATTTGCGAAGAAGTCTTGTAGAAAATATATTGAGGTACTTCTAGATAATTTCAAATAAGTAATAGAAGAATTCCAGCTTCAAAAATCGAACTCTAAATATCCCAATTGTAAAAGTTTGGGCCACAGATTTTTATGGATATAAAAAATGAGACAACTTTTTAAAAGTTGTCTCATTAAGTGAGCGCGAAAGGATTCGAACCTTTGACCGTCTGCTTAGAAGGCAGATGCTCTATCCAGCTGAGCTACGCACCCTTGATTTTAAAAAGTCGGGGCGGCAGGATTCGAACCTGCGACCTCCTGGTCCCAAACCAGGCGCGATGACCGGACTACGCTACGCCCCGATTGATGGTCATCATAATTACTTTGTGATTGCAGTTGCAAAGATACAAAGCTTTTTTGTGAAATAAAAGAACCCTCCATTTTCTGTGAGTTCGTTGTGAGCGCGAAAGGATTCGAACCTTTGACCGTCTGCTTAGAAGGCAGATGCTCTATCCAGCTGAGCTACGCACCCTTGATTTTAAAAAGTCGGGGCGGCAGGATTCGAACCTGCGACCTCCTGGTCCCAAACCAGGCGCGATGACCGGACTACGCTACGCCCCGATTGATAGTCATCATAACGAATTTTACTTCGTTTTTGCGGTTGCAAAGGTACAATACTTTCTCAAATAAAAAAATAAAATGAAGGATAAATTTTCATTAATTTTTACGCTCACTTTTTTATTTATTTTAGATTACTAATAACCATTGAGTTATATTGATTGAAAAAAAACAGTTTTTTTTATATTTTCCCCTTCGTTGTGTGACTTAAATCACTTTGACCAATAGAAAAATTGGATATACTTAAAAATGGAGTTATAAGAAATATAGCCCCTGGCATCAGAAAAATCCTTCAGAATAGTGGTGTTTTATAAATCCTGGTTCTTTGCCTGGGTATGAAAAATAACTTCAGGATTAAATCTGGGAATTTTTTTCTGGAAAAAAGGCTCAAAATGCGATGGATTATAGGTTTTCAGAGTTCTTAATTCTTATCTTTACTCCATGAAACGATTGATATGGGCATGCCTCTTTTTTCCACTATTTAGTTTTTCTCAAAACAGTGGAAAAGTAATAAAAATTTCAGATGGAGATACCATCACAATACTTCTAAAAGGAAATCAGCAAAAAAAACTTCGGCTCGCTGAGGTGGACTGTCCGGAGAAAGGACAGCCTTTTGGTAAAAATGCAAGACAATTTACCTCAGATCAGGTGTTTGGAAAGACTGTTAATTTTGTTGAAACCAATACGGACCGTTACGGACGTTCTATTGCCAAAGTGTATTATGACAACGGTAAATACCTTTCAAAAGAACTGATAAAAGCAGGTTTCGGATGGTGGTATTTTTCCTATTCGAAGGATGCTACTTTGGGGGAGCTGCAGGATCGTGCGCAACAGAAAAAAGTTGGTCTTTGGCAGGATACCCGTGCTATGGCTCCCTGGGAATACAGAAAAATGAAACGCGAAGAATCGAAAAACAGAAAATATGAAGCTTCCCAAACTAAAATAAAACCTAAAGAAGCTGCCTGAAAATAATGTGAAAAGCCTAAGAATTTTTGATTCATAGGCTTTTTTAATACATATAGCAGTTCTATATAAAAAAGTATAAGGAGCTTTATCCCACTATCCACTCATACTCCTCACGTCTCCCTAAAAAGCATAGCATGTTGCGGGGTAACCGTTCCTATCGGGGCTAGGGTAGAGGTCTGGATAGTTGCTCTAGTATATTTTTTCCATTCTTATTATCAGGATTTAGCTCTATTGATTTTTGATACATCTTGATAGCCTGATCTTTTTGTTCAGTTTTTAATAATATTTCACCATAACTATCATATGCATTCCAGCTCTCAGGAAACAGATGTATATTGAGCTTGAAAATTTCTAAGGCTTCTTTAAGCTGTTTTTTTGCCATCAATCGGTATGCCCACTCATTGAGTTCAAATTCATTCGGATTGAAATCAGGATTCTTTTTCTTTTCGGTATCTACTAATTCAATAGCTTTGGCAAAACCCGTTTTTCTTAGGTTTATTCTAAGATAAGTTATGGGATCAGCCTTAACAATATCCGGATTGTAAACGCCGGCAAGTTCTTCTAAAAAATCTTCCGGATAACTGCCTCCCAAATTGGTAAGGACAATAACGGCCAAACCATCATCCGGATATACCAAAAATGCAGCCCTGCTCCCTCCAGACATCCCTACGGCTTTATGCATTGAACGAAGCTTTGCCAATCCCCAGCCTCGTGTCCAGTTGGTTGGTGTTCCATTATTAAACTTTGCTGGTAACCACATTTTGTCTATTGTTGCGGCATTTTTCAAAAGCTTTCCTTTTTGTAATGCTATGATCCAATGGGCTATATCTTCTGCTGTACTGTTAAGACCAGCTGCCGTTCTGGTGAAATCAGGAAATTCATAATAGCCATTCGTTAATTTTTCTGTATTGAGTTTCTGCCCGTCCAGATTGGTTTTATAATGATAAGTGGGAGCATAATGAGATATAACATCTCTGGAATCACCAAATATCGTATGCTTCATATCCACTACCTTGAATTGCTTTTCATTGGAAAAGGTAGCAAAAGACTGTCCACTTACTTTTTCAATGATTTTGCCCAGTAAATAATAATTGGTCTGATTATAACTGAATTGTTCTCCGGTTTTAAAATCCATCGGAAGGGATTTGAGCTTTTCCCAGACGGCTTCTTCAGTTTTCAGCACACCAATATTACCTGTAATGGGATCAAATAGTTTTTGGATGTCCGGAAAGCCTGAAATATGGGTGAGCAGCTGCTCAATAGTTACTGTTTGCCATTCTGCAGGGAGATGATCGAGATATTTGCCTATAGGGGCGGACAGATCAACTTTCCCCTGTTCTGCCAGCTGCATAACTGCTACAGCAGTAAATACCTTTGTACAGGAATTAATAGGAAAGATTGTGTTGTTTGTGACCGGTATATTATCCTGCACATTGGCGATACCATATGATTTATTTAAAACCAGTTTTCCATTTTGAACTATGGCGATTTGTAATCCGGGAATCTGTTTTTCTTTCATTTCCCTGTTAATGATTATATCAATATTGGAAATGGTATTCTGGGCAAAAGAATATTGCGAGAGGAGTACCACAATACATAAAAGGTAGATCTTCATTTTTAATTTATATATAAGACCATTGTGGAATGAAATCTATTACATCAATGTAATACAGTTAACACTAGTATATCATTACCTTGCTTTATGGGATCTTCAGATAGGTGACCTTACGTGAATCGGTTATCGGATACTTTATATACATTTTGTATATTCGTTAAAGTACTTTGCGTATATTATCAATGAATGATAGCAATATTGTATTTCTAAAAAACGTAACAGATAGAATGAAAACATTTCCGCAGGAAAAGATATTAAAAGATGATAAGCTGTTGTTCGCTAAATGGAAAACAAATACCGTCTCTACCAAGCAATTTATATTGATGCAGGAAAATGCTTTTGTATTTGTTCTGAAAGGTAAAAAGGTAATAGTTCAGGATGGGGATATTTTAGAAATAAACAATCAACAGCTTTTAATATTAAAAAAAGGCGTTCACAAAATGACAGAATATCTTGCGGAAGATGGTACCTTCGAAGCAATTGTCATATACTTTACAGATGCCTTTATTAAACATTCAAGATTGTTTGATAATGTAGATCCTTCTCAATCAGGTATTGTAAACCAAGATATAATGATCGTGGGGACGGATAAGATGATCAATAGCTTTGTGGTACAATATTGTAATTACATTCTTGAAAATGAAAATGATGCTCTCATCATGGAGCTAAAGGTTGTGGAACTGACGCACCTTCTTTTGAAAAAATATCCGCAAACCCAGCGCTTTTTTACCAGTATCATTCAACAGAGCAGTGATTTGAGAAGTTTGATGGAAAAGTTGTACAAAGAGAATTACAGCATCAGCCAATTAGCTTATTTTTCCAATCGCAGCTTGTCCAAGTTTAAAAGAGATTTTAAAAGTAAATTTCAATGCTCTCCTGCAAAATGGATTCTTTCCCGTAAACTGACTGATGTCCGTTTCTACCTTGTGAATACCGATAAAAATATGTCTGAAATAGCGGATGAAACTGGTTTTGAATCATTATCCCATCTCGATAAATCATTTAAACGACTATATGGTATCACGCCTTCCGCTTTTCGTAACCTGTCGGCAGTGAACCAAATCGACAAACCTTAGGCCTTTTAAGGCAAACCAATCTGTTTCTTTCCTTCTAACTTTGCGGTGTAATAATACCTTAAAATGCACAAATACAAAACAGAAAAAGTATACTACCTAAGTGAAGGGGTAAAGATAGCCGCTTTAAAGTATACACCGGAAAAAGAAGGAAGATGTCCGGCTATCGTGATGGCTCATGGATTTGGCCTTACCAAAGAAGCGTATATTGATAAATTTGCAGAGAGATTTGCTGAAAATGGATTTGTAGTTATCCTCTTTGATTATAGAAATCTTGGGGAAAGTGAAGGATTTCCACGCCAGGAGGTTAATCCTTTTATGCAAATTGATGATTATAAAAACAGTATCACTTTTGCCAGTACACAAGCTGAAGTGGATATTGAAAAAATCGGAATATGGGGAACCAGTTTTTCAGGTGGACATGTCCTGGTAACTGCAGCAACAGATAGCAGGGTAAAGTGCGTAGTCTCTCAAGTACCTACCATTAGTGGGTTTACATCCGGATTGAGGAGAATGTCTGCCGGACAGGAACATGATCGTCAGGAAAATATAAAACAAGATAGGTTAAACCGTTTACAGGGAAGGGAACCAATGATGAAAACAATTGTTGGAGAGGCTTCAGAAAACCCGCTTTATCCAATGTCAGATGCTGAAGCCTATTATACAGGGGCATTGAAGCTGTCACCAACCTTTCGCAACGAAGTAACGCTACGGACCACCGAATACACCCGTATGTATGAACCGGGGATCTATGTATCCCGGATAAGTCCTATACCCGTTTTATTTGTTGTTGCATTAAATGATGAGGTGACCCCGACCGATCTGTCGATGAAAGCTTATGAAGATGCATTACAGCCCAAAGGTGTGATCACTATTCCAGGGGGACACTTTACGCCTTATCTGCAATATTTTGACATCGCATCGAATGCTGCCGTTGATTGGTTTTCAAAATATTTTTTAAATACGCCAATAGACTAAGATGGCTTCTTACTACTTGGAAATAGCTATTGATTGATAATTTTTACATGCAGTAATCTAGCCTTTCCAGTATATCTTCACAAAAATGGCCGATGTAATATTTTTCTAAGGATTGAGAATAAAGTATGTAGCAGCAACACATGAAACTAATATAAAACAAAAAACTCACAATAAAAATTGTGAGTTCGTTGTGAGCGCGAAAGGATTCGAACCTTTGACCGTCCCGATTACAAATCGGGATGCTCTATATTGTCAGCTTGATTAATGAGTGTTTGTATTTTAGATTTGCTTTTCCAAGCCTTTATTTCTCGTTCTCTTTTGTATGCCGCAGATTTAGAATCAAAAACTTCATGATAAACGATCGTCCAGTCTTTGGCTTTTGCTGTAAATCCTTTATGTTCAGATAGATGTTTTCTTAGCCTTTCCTGTATATCTTCACAAGAATGACCAATGTAATATTTTTCTAAGGATTGAGAATAAAGTAGGTCGCAGCAGCAACACATGAAACTAATATAAAACAAAAAACTCACAATAAAAATTGTGAGTTCGTTGTGAGCGCGAAAGGATTCGAACCTTTGACCGTCCCGATTACAAATCGGGATGCTCTATATTGTCAGCTTGATTAATGAGTGTTTGTATTTTAGATTTGCTTTTCCAAGCCTTTATTTCTCGTTCTCTTTTGTATGCCGCAGATTTAGAATCAAAAGCTTCATGATAAACGATC
>NZ_QNUF01000017.1 GCF_003385455.1 Chryseobacterium rhizosphaerae
TCTAAACCCTCAATCCATCTACTCCTGCGCTCCCATATTGGGACTGCAAAGATACAAATCTTTTTCACTTTCGCAACTTTTATTTTTAAAAAGTTTTGATCACGTTTTTTAGAATTATTATCTTATAAAGTATATCGTTTCTGCTTAGCTAAAAGCTCTTCTGCGCTTACTGAATATCTTTCGTTTTTCAGTGGGGCAAAGGTAAGTCAACTTACCTATACCAAACAAGTTTATTTAACTTTAAATTTACAATTATGTAATATTTAAATCTAACATACTGGATCGCAGGGTTAAAAATTTTAAACAAGATATAAAATTTAGCCTTCCAGTATTTAGAAACAGGAATTAAATAGGATATTGTTATTTTAATGGTGTATCATCTTTATAAATAAGGCTTAGAAACTCGGCATAAGATTTCTCCAAACCATGCACATCACCAGATTTAAGATTCAAACCACCATTTCCGGAAGTATCTGATTTAACTTTCAAAGATGAAATCTGAAAATACATATTATCCTTATTATCCTTTGGCTGAACTTTTATCGTAGAACCCAAAAGTTTTTTCGTTGAAACGGTATAGATTTCCCCGGGAACAATTTTTACTTTGATAAATGTCCGGGGTTGTAAGGTATAGTCTTTCTGATTAACACTAATCTTCTGAGCTTTCTCCGAGGAAGCAAATACATACAGCATGCCGTCCTTCCCTACCCATTTTTCTTTGGGCGTATAATAAAGTGCAATTTTATAGTTGGCTGGATTAAAGGGCTGAGCAGTTCCATCAACATTTTCAAAAGGTTTTAGTGCAAATGCATTAGCACCTATCTCCTTTGCCTTTTTATACACTAATGAAAAAATTCCAGCGTCATCTTTTGTAAACCCCTGAACTTCTACTTCTCCTAAATAAATCGTCTCTGATAGGGTATCATCTTTCCGGTATAGAAATTTATCCTGGTTATCATTTGTCTTTTCTACCTTAATCAGGTAAACATTTTGTGCATTCCAAAACTGGAAGCACAATACAGAAAAGATGATTGCTAGATTTTTCATATACTCTATAAATTATTGTTGTGAAAGTATGCTTACACATTCTTCCAGGCTATTTTCCCAATGTTTAGCTTCTATATGGTAAGTTTCCTCTATCTTATCCAATGACATGGTACTTCTTACCGGTCTTTTTGCCGGGGTTGGGTATTGATCTGTTGTCAGAGGATTTAGTTTTACTGATGATTTTGAAAACTCAGCAATTTTTTTGGCAAATTCAAACCATGTTGTTTCCGGATAATTTGAGAAGTGAAAAATACCAAAAGTTTTTACCGGAGATTCAATAATGTTCATTATTGCTTCAGCAAGGTCATTGGCATTGGTAGGCTGCCCAAACTGATCAGCAACTATACCCAACTCATCTTTTTGAGAAAATAAATTCAGCATGGTCTTCACAAAGTTTTTATTAAACTCTGAATACAGCCAGGATGTTCTCAGAACAATAGTTTGGGGATTAATTTCCAAAGCAAGCTCTTCTCCTTTTCTTTTTGACTGACCATATACCCCTATAGGGCTTGTAAAATCATCTTCTGAATAGGCCAGGTTTGTATCTCCATCAAAAACATAGTCTGTAGAGACATGAATTAATATACTTTTATAATCTGTACAAGCCTGAGCAAGATGAGCTACTCCTTCAGCATTTACAGCAAATGCTTTTTCTTTCTCTTTTTCTGCCAGGTCTACCGCTGTATAAGCTGAAGCGTTGATGCAATAGTCAGGCTTGTTATCGTAAAAAAAGTCATTAACCTGCTCTTCGTTTGTAATATCTAAGGTTTTTGAATCTGTAAATAAGAATTCATATGTATTTTCAAAATCGGGAGCAATTTTTCTAATACAATTTCCTAATTGTCCATTGCTTCCTACTACTAGTATTTTCTTCATTTATATTATTATTTTAAATTAATAAAAAGATTAATCCTCAATTTTAAGAATTCCTTGCGTTTTGAGATCTCAGGAATTTAACTCTTGGCTGAAAGTCTTTCTGCTCTAAATCTACATAAAACTTATGGAATGTCTCTTTGATATCTTCAGGATGAATTTCTGATTTTCTGGTTTTAATATTGAAATAAATAACCGTTACCCAAAGCACAGCATGAACGGTTTTTTCGTCCAAGCTTTTCATCAGAATTTCTACTTTAGCTGTTCTATCCTGTATTTCTATTGTTTTACTGCTTATTACGACCTGGGTATTGTATCTTACTTCTTTTAAATAGGCAATTTCATTTTGAATTGCGATCCAAGTACAGCCAGTCTGTTTAGTATATTCCTCGTAGGTAAATCCATAAAATGTTTCTACATGATCCTCTCTTGCATTGAACATATAGTCCAAATATTTTACATTATTTAAATGTCCGATTGGGTCACAATCACTAAACCTAACTTTAACCGTGGTTGATACTTCTTTTTCCATTCCGCAAAAATAAAAAAACCACCTCTAAAAGAGGCGGTTAGTTTTATAAATCTTTGTTAATTCGCAGAAATTATTGAATTCCCAATTCTTTCTTTACAGCTGCAGTAGCATCTGGTCCTGCTTTGTAAACAAATGCTGCTGAATTTGCATCCATGATATAATCATATCCGCTAGCTTTAGCTACTTTTTCTACTGCATCGTTTAGTTTTTTCTCAATAGGTGCGAAAGCTACATCTTGTTTTGCTTGTAGATCTTTTTGAGCTTTATCCTGCATTTGAGCTATTTCTTCCTGAATTTTTTGTAATTCAGCTTCTCTAGCTTTGTTTTCGTCTGCAGTCTTTTTAGGAGCTTCTTCAGTATACTGCTTTAGTTTTACTTGCCCTGCATCAGCTTTTTTCTTGATCTCAGCTTGTTTAGTATCCAAGAATGTTTTGATATCAGCATCTGCTTTTTTCTTTTCAGGCATTGCATTAAGAACTCCCATCACATCTAAAGTAGCAATTTTTTGAGCTTTTGCCATACCTACCGATACAACCATCATTACTGCTGCAAATAATACACTTAATTTTTTCATAACTGGTATAATAAATAATTTAATTTGTTTTTAGACTTCAAATTTAAGCAAAAGTTAATTTGATAATTAATTTTTATTTTTTGCTATTCGTTTTTTCTTTCTTATCAGTTCCTTTCAACAAAATGTCTAAGACCTTGTCTGTAAAATCATATTTTTTTTGGAGAAAAATAACACTAATGTTATTGCTTTTATCAAGAACTATGCCCAAACCATTTTTCTCAGACATTGTTTTAATAGCATTCCATATCTGATCCTGGAACGGTAAAACAAGATTTGTTCTCAGTTTTGTAATTTCACCATTGGCGCCAAAACGAAGACTGGTAGTTGTTTTAACATTCTTATCAAGATCTACTACTTCTTTTTCTCTTAGCTTTAACTGATCTCCTATCAATAATACTTTTTCACTTTCAAATGCAGATTTCTTTCTTTCATACTCTGATTGCAGATTTTGAAGTTCTGACTGCCATGTATCGATCTGTGAGTTTAATCTTGCTTCGGCTTCTTTATACTGAGGTAATTTATTTAAAATATAATCAGTATCCACCACTCCTATTTTCTGAGCATTATTAAGCCCAAACAATAAAAGCAATACGAATGTGAAAGTTACTTTAAAGTTTTTCATATTTATAATTATAATGATTGGTTCATCAAGAAGTGAGTCTTCCAGCCTGATGGGTCTGTTCCGGAAATTGTCTTATCAAATCCATAAGCGAAATCAAATCCAATCAATCCAAACGCTCCCATATAAACCCTTACCCCTACTCCTACTGATCTCTTCAGCTGGAAAGGATTATAATTTCCCCAAGAATTCCAAACATTACCTCCTTCAGCAAACGTTAATGCATAAATCTTAGCTGTCTGATTCATTGAAATCGGATATCTTAATTCTAAAGTAAATCTGTTATAGATTGTTCCACCTCCTTTTGGAGTGATGTCTCCCTGAGAAGCATCTCCTCCGTAGTTAGAAGCATTTTCATAACCTCTTAAAGGAATTAATTCTCGACCATCATATCTACCTCCGAAAAGACCGGTTCCTCCCATATAAAATCTTTCAAATGGCGGAGCCCCTAAATTGCTGTTGTAACCGTCCATGAATCCCATTTCAGCAGAAGATCTTAAAACTAACTTTCCGGCAATTTCATTATATACATCTGCCTTGAACTTAATTTTATAGAATTCCATCCACTTATATTTATCGATGGCAGCCATTGTAGAATAATCTTTTTTACCAAACAATGAATATGGAGGGGTCAGCTTTGCAGAAAGCTCAATATTAGAACCTGTTGTAGGGAAAATAGGGTCAATACCTGCTGAGTTTCTGCTCAATCCTACATTGATACTAAAGTTATTAGCATCTCCATAATATTCTGTAGTATCTCCAAACTGGAAAGGATAATTACTGAAGTTATACTTTTGAAACTGAACACCTGTATACAATGAGAAGTAATCATCAGGCCAGTTCAAATATCTGTTTAATCCAACAGATGCCGAGAAGATATTTAACTTTTGTGAGTTTCCTAAATTATCACTGTATCTTACTCTTGAGTTATTTAAACTTACAGAAAGTGCAGTTGGTTTTGTTCCGAATAACCATGGTTCAGTAAATGAAATACCATAGTTTTGGAAATATTGTCCTGCCTGCATTTGGATAGATAACGTCTGTCCATCACCCTGAGGTACTGGTTTAAAGTCTTTAAATTTAAGGAAATTCTTTAGGGAGAAGTTATTAAACGTCAATCCTAAAGTACCAATAAAGCTGTTACCACCATATCCTGCCTGCAGCTGAACCTGGGAAGATCCTTTTTCTACAAGCTTCCAGTTAACATCTACGGTATTATCCTGCTGGTTAGGCTGAATGTCCTGTCCGATCTGTTGTGGATCAAAGAAAGACATCCCGGCAAGATCAAAATACGTTCTTTTGATTTCCGTCTTTTTGAAAAGGTCACCAGGTCTTGTTCTTAAAGCTCTCAATATAACGTGGTCATGGGTTGTGGTATTCCCTTGCCATGTTACTTTATTCCATGTAGCCTGTTCTCCTTCAGTAATTCTGATTTCCAGATTAACGGCATTCCCCGTTACGGATTTTTCTATTGGGGTTACATTAGAGAAAAGGTATCCATTATTCATGTATACAGATTTAATATCTGAATCATCTTCTTTACCACCATCTTCTCCAACTTTTTTGTTGAATCCTACTGCATCGTAAATATCTCCCTTCTTATATCCTAACAATCTCTGTAAGTAATCTGTAGGATATACAGTATTTCCAGTGAATGTAACATCCCCGATATAATACTTTTTACCTTCATTCAACTTTACATTGATTTCGTAATTATTTCTCTTATTTCTCCATACGGAATCTGAAACGATTTTCGCATCTCTGTATCCTAAGGAGTTATAATAATTGATCAGGCCACGCTTGTCTTCCTGGTATTTGTCTTCAATGAATTTTGAAGACTTCAAAATTCCTCCGATACCAAAACGCTTTTGCTTAGTTTCTTTGAAGGCCTTATTTCTAAGTTTACTGTCTGTAACACTTTCGTTACCTTCAAATTCAATATGATCAATTTTTATTCTTTTACCCTTATCTACATTGATCGTCCAGTCTACTAATGCAGGATCTCCTGCATTGACTTTATCTTCAATGTTGATTCTAGCATCTGCAAAACCTTTTTTAATATAGTCTTTTGGGATGTTTGTTTTAAGGCTTGAGATTAAATTCTGGGTAATTTTAGTTCCCGGTTTCAGATTATTATCCTTAGCAAGTTTTTCGCTTTTAGATTTACCGATTCCTTTCCCTTTGAATTTAACTTCTCCAAGTTCTTTAAGGTCTTCCAGATAGAATCTAAGAATTACAGTTTGCCCTTCAATACTTTGAACGTAAACTTCCACTTCGGAAAAAGATTGTGTATCCCATAGCTTTTTAACAGCATTGCTGATTTTTTGCCCTGGAATATCTACGCTTTCTCCTTTGGATAATCCTGTAAATCGTAAGATTTGAGCTGGTGTATATTTTTTTACCCCATCTACAACAATGTCTTTAAGTGTATAAGTACCTACTTCACTTTCTGCATGCACAGCATTGTTTACTTTTGTGCTATCCTGTGGAGTTACTTGTCCATAAAAATGCGCAGAAGCAGCAAACATAATGATGGGTAATAGTCTAAACTTCATTTTATCGAGTCTTTCTTTTCTTAAAATTTTATTGGCCTGTTAGTTGCTCACCGGTTAATCCGTATCTTCTTTCTTTGTTTTGATAATCTACAATACACTGGAAGAAGATATCCTTGGTAAAATCCGGCCATAGAACATTTAAAAACTGTAATTCTGCATAGGCGATCTGCCAAAGAAGAAAATTACTTATTCTTATTTCTCCACTGGTTCTTATCAGCAAATCTACAGGAGGAAAGTCTTTTGTATACAGATAGTTTTCGAATAATTTTTCATCAATATTCTCTACCTCTACTTTTCCTTCTTTTACATCAGAACTTATATTCTTTATGGCGTTCAAAATTTCATTTTGTGAACCATAGCTTATAGCCAATACTAAGTTTCCTTTTGTGTTTTCTTTTGTAAGTTCTACCACACGCAGCAATTGTTCTCTTACTAATGTAGGCAGTTTTTCCAAATTCCCTATAACATGCATCCTTAATCCTTTACTGAAGATTTCTTCTGCCTCAAGCAGTAGAGTCTCAACCAGTAGATTCATAAGGCTATTTACTTCTTCAGCAGGACGGCTCCAGTTTTCTGAAGAGAACGTATAAAGAGTTAAATAGGGAATATTGATCTCATTACATGCATTAATGGCATTTCTTACAGCATTAATGGCATTTTTGTGGCCGAAAGTTCTTTCTTCGCCACGAGATTTTGCCCATCTTCCATTGCCATCCATAATGATAGCCACGTGTTTCGGTAAATTCTCAGAATTTATTTTATCTTTAATCAACGACATATTAATTAATCACAATAACATGGAGGTCTTCCGAATGAAAAAGTCAGTCCTAAACTGAAAGTATTCATCCAATCATTAGATCTATCATCTCCAATATTTCTTTTTTTAATAAACTCCTCCTCTCTTTCTTTAGCAACAGCATAATAGTTTCCTGACTGCAATAATGAACCTCCGGTGGTAGGGTCTAAAATATCTGCATTATAAGAAGCTTTGATATCTTTAGAAAGCACTTTGCTATGATCCAGCTGATCAGTCAACGTATATCTAAATGTAGCCTCTGCAAATATAGCCCAAGAATGGTTAAATTTATATTTCAAACCAACACCAAAAGGAATATGCATTGTCACTTTTTTTCCTAATGAATATTCTGTGGAAGTTTTAAAGTCCAATTCATTGATAGGAGCTTGTGCTACTCCATCTGCATCTCTTCTGAAATCATTCATAAGAGTAGCCTTGGGAGCATCAAACATTAAAGCTCCGATACCTCCGAAAATATATGGACTTACCATGCTTATCTGCTCGTTATTTATTGGAAAAAAGTTGTATTCAAACATTAAGCTTGCTTCATACACATTATTCTTTCCAAATGAGTTTCTGTTTTTTCTGTATTCTTCTTTCGCAACCTTGTCGCTAAACTGAATCTGGTTATACCCTAAGTCCAATCTAACAGTCTGGTGCGGATTAAAATTAAATCTATATAATAATCCTCCATAAAATGGGAATCCCCAATCTGAAACTTTATTTAAATCCAACGGCTTTTGTAAAATATAATTCGTACTTCCTACATCTCCCACTAGGTTACTCATACCTAGACGAATCCCCAATTCGTTTCTTTGTGCCTTAACACTTACTACTCCAAGGAGAGCAAGGAAGCTAAACAATAATTTTTTATTCATAAAAGAATATGGATTTATGGTTATTTTAAAATTTAATTTTTGCAAATATAAAACATTTTTATATTAATGATAATCTTAATGTTTAGTTAAAAATAAACAAAAAAACATAATTTGTTATAAAGTAAACGATAAAGTGGCAAAAATATTCTTTTTTTCACAGATTGAAAATACATAATATATAGAAAAACCCCCATTATATGAGGGTTTAAAGCTCTATTTTTTATTAAACATTGTCTGCACTTTGTTCCTTATCCTGATCAACAATGGTTCTTTATAATTTTTATCTTCATCAAAATAACCGTACCCATAGCCGTAACCGTAGCCATAACCATAGCCGTAACCTTGTTTTGTATTATAATCATTATAAATAAGCCCTAGATGATTAATTTCATTATTATGATACTTATCGGTAATCATTTTAAGCATATATTTTTCGGTATACTCATGACGAACGACATAGATATTGGCGTCAGAATATTTCATCAGTTCATAAGAATCTGCAACCAGACCTACCGGCGGAGAATCTATAATAATGAAATCATATTTTTCCTTTAGTTCTTCCAAAAATTTAATATTTCTCTGGCTCATTAAAAGTTCAGAAGGATTTGGCGGAATGGGCCCGGAGGTCGCTACATCCAGATTTGGAATTCTCGTTTTATTGATAATCTGGTCTATTTCTACTTCTCCTGTCAGGTAGTTTGAAATCCCATATTTATTGTCAATTTTAAAGTCTCCAAAGATCTTAGGCTTTCTAAGGTCCATTCCCAGGAGGATTGCTTTTTTATCACTCAGACCAATTACAGAAGCTAAATTGATAGAAACATAAGTCTTTCCTTCTCCACCAATGGAAGAAGTTACCAATATTACCTTCCCTTTTTCTTCTTCATTATTCATTAGGAACCTCATACTCGCTCTTATTCCTCTAAACGCTTCTGAGACTGATGATTTTGGCTGTTCCAAAACAGTAAGCATATTTTCGTTACTATTATTTCCGATAACACCCAGTAGTGGAATCTTAGTGGCACTTAATAGTTCTTTAATATTTCTCACCTTATTATCCAGAAGTTCTCCTATTAAAATAAATAAAAGAGGAAGAAGTAACATTCCTAATATAATAATAATCTTAGCCAGTTTTATATTGGGAGCGATAGGGTTCTGGCCTAAATTCTTAGCAGGGTCAATAACCGTGATATCAGACTGGTTGGTCGCCATTCTCATCTGTGTATCATTCTGCCTTCCCAAAAGACTGTTATAGGTAGCTTCTATCATATTATACCCTCGTTCTGCATCCAGATATTTTCTTTCTTTTTCAGGGTATAAAGCAAGGTCTGAATTGGCATCTGAGACATCCCGATCAATTTTATTGATCTCATCATAGTATTTAGTATAATAATTTCTCAGACTATTTGATGCCCCCATTCTCGACTCATTAATAAGTCGGTTGATTTCTTTCATAGGTTCAGAATTCGCTTTATAAATTAAAGCCATTTCTGATCTTTTAGCATATAAAGCCTTCAGTTCGGTAACAGAAGCAGAGAACATACCATCCTCGAAGCCTGCTGCATTAGTTCCGATCATTTTGTCGAAATCCTGGGATTGAAGGGTATTCTTAATTGTATTAAGTGAACTGATTTTACTAACCAGATCAGCTTTTCTGGATTCAAGCTCTTTTATTTTATCTAGAGACTTCTCATCCCTGTCTTTAATATTATAAAGTTTCTCTGATGTTTTTAAATAATTCAGCACGTTAGCACTTGAATCTAACTTCTTTCTTATATTACTTAAGTTCCCCTGCAGATAAGCTTCCGTGTTTTTGTTCACTATATTTTTATCAGCAAGTCTTTTTTTCTGAAGTTCAGCCACAGACTTATTAAGAAAGTTTACAGTACTGTTCAGATTGTACCCTTTCTTTACAATAACCATTATCGTACTGATTTCTTTATCGAAATCTACAGCAATTGTAGAAACAATATCATTAACACTTTCATTGACAGTATTCAGATTAATAATGATATTCTCAAATTTGATTTTAGGAGTTACCAAGTTTTGAACCAGCTTAAATCTTAAGTTAGGAGAATTATACCATTCATTTATCCTGATAATTTTATTAGCAGGTCGGGTATAAGGTCTAATGGCCTGAAAGTTTTCTGCTTCGTAGCTGTATAAGTTGGTAGATTCTCCTTCTTCCGGAAGAACCACCTCATATGTTCCATTTCCTTTTGGAATTAGGGTAATGGGGTAATGGGTCTGCTGAAGATGTTTTTTATCAATCTCAAGAAATACCGGAGAGTCATCTTTGTCCAAATAGGTAGACTTTATAAGCCCTTTGGTAGAATAATTAACAAACAGATCCAGCTCTTTTACCAAAAACTCATTGTGAGATCGTGATAAAAGCATTTTCTTTAAAAATATTCCGTCCTGGTTACCATTTTGCCCCCAGATAAAATTAATGGACTGGCTTGCCTGAGTGGGTTGTAAAAAGCTGGCAGTATTGTTTGAAGTACTTAAGGATATATCTGATGCAAATATATTCTGCGCGTAATATTTACTGTATATCCAAGAAATGGCATATCCAATAAACAGCATAAATACAAACCAATACCAGTTTTTAATTATTCTTCTTACAAAATGTTCAATATCAAATAATGCAAACACCCCATACTTTTCTTTTGAGGAGTCATTTTTTCCTACTTTTTCGTCTTTTCCTGGAATCATAGGATTAAAGTTTTTGTAGGATTGTATATAAAGTCAATGCAGTTGTAATTGCCGTCACACTGGTAAGTAGTGTCTGAATAGGATCTTTTCCGAATCCGTTCAAGCTTTTCTTTCTCGTGTTCAGATAAATTTCATCTCCATTCTGCACATAATAAAAAGGAGAATTCATAAGATCTTCCCGGGTAAGGTCTATTTTAGCAATTTTAATTCCTTCCGGTAATTTTCTATGAATTACAACATTTTTCCGGTCGATTGTTCTGTTCAGCCCACCATTTATGGCTAAAGCTTCGGTAATAGTCATTGTATTTTTATGCGCCACTTTCTCACCTGAAATACCGGTAGTTTCTACATCTCCAAGAATATAGTAGGTAATTCCGTTCGTATTTAATCTTACTTCAGATTTACCATCCTGAAAGTTTTCATTTACTTTTCCTTGAATTTCCTTGCTTATATCATCCAACGTTCTTCCTTCAGCTTTTATATAGCCTACTCCAAAAACATTGATATCACCATTAGAGTCTACTTTTAAACCGTTAAAATAAAAGCTTGTATTTCCTCCAAAACTGGAACCTTCTCCAGTTCCTCCACTAGTTCTTCCTATTCCGGAAGCGGCATTATTCAAAACGGGAATACCTACTCCTCCGGATGCATTATAGGCAGAATAAAACTGGGCAGCATCTCCTTTAGGAGTGGTAACGATGTTTAAATTGAGGATATCATTTTTAGTAATCCTATAAACAGGGATATTGTAGGGAACAAGACCTTCTTCGTTTATGACAAGACTCTCACTTGGCTGTAAATATCGCACATCCTTTGTTGTGATGCAGGAAGTAATTAAAAAGGGTAATATTAAAAATAAATACTTAAAGTTCTTCATCATGTTAAAATATGTTTACAAAAGTAAAGATTAAATTGTTAATTTTTGTTATTTCTTAACCGATACAATAAATCCGGTAAATAAGCTCCCAAAAAGCCCAGTGAAATAATAACCAGTAGCAGTAGATTTACATTCATATGTCTTAAATAATAAGCAATTCCTACAATCATGAGATAGTAAAGAATGATATAGAAGGTTGATCTCCTGTGGGTAAGGTCAAGTTTCAGCAGCTTATGGTGAATATGGTTTTTATCTGCATCAAAAGGTGACTTTTTATTGTAAAGCCTTATCATAATTACATTTAACGTATCTACAATAGGCAGAATTAAAATAGCCACAGCCACAACGGGTGCAGATTGTAAGTGATATCTTGGTACATCTGCCAGTTTTTTATCAATAAAAATATCAATAAAGCAGATAGATGTGAATGCTAACAAAAAGCCTAGCAACATAGATCCTGTATCCCCCATAAATACTTTATTGGTTCTATAGTTTGACAGATTATAATACAGAAATGCCAAAACAGTTCCTATGATCACAACGGATAAAATAACCAATGGATAATTATATTCCCCAAGTCTGTAATAGCTTATTCCGAACAGGGCACTGCAAATCACAGAATATCCTCCTGCAAGGCCGTCTATACCATCTATCAGGTTGAATGCATTGATAAGAACAATGAAAGTAATAATACTGAATACTACACTTACGAAGTAGCTCAGTTCATATACTCCAAATATTCCAAATAAACTTCGGATTCTGATATCTGATCCAATAACAACCAATGAAGATACGATGACCTGCGCCACAAGCTTTTTATAGGCCCTCATCACGACAATATCATCCATTACCCCTACATATAGCAGGATAATTAATGATGCAAATAAGAACTTATAGAGATCAAACAGCTCGTAGGCAAAAATAGAAGCACAGATCCCTATGGAATAGAAGATCGCTATACCGCCAAGATTCGGAATTTTTCTGAGATGTGAACTCCTTATTCCAGGTTCATCCATCAGATTCTTTCTTCTTGAAATCTTTACAATGGTAGGTACAGAAAAAAAAGTGATTAAAAAGGAGAATATAAAGCCTAAACCTATCTTCACATAGAAAATAGGTATCCCCGATCCGCTTAAGAACAATTCAAAATTTTTCATTTTTTTCTTATTCAGTTACTCATGCCTCGTTTGAAAAATCATCATATAGATACAACGAATCATCTACATCATAACGTTACTATCCGAAACAATAGTACTTACATTTGTGTTTACATTAATTTTCTTATCAGTTTCTTCTGCCCCGCAAAAAATAACAGATAAAAAATCTTTTTTTTCACTGGCAAAGATAAAAGATAATTCTTACCAAAACGACTATAGTTCAATATATCTTGAATTTTTATATGTCTTTTTTTCATGAAAACATCCAGTTGTTCAGCCATTTCATAAAACACTTCATCTTTTTTAACGAATGCCAGATACGCCAGAAATGAATAAACTCCTTCAAAAATCTGAAAATTTTTCAGCTCTTTTCTTTTATGAGTGTATTGTGATTCATTAAAGATATTTTCAACATCTGCTACTGCTTTCAGCATATCAAGTCCTTTTTCAGTATGGGTCTTTGTAATGGAGTCCGTACGCTCAAGGTACTGATAATGGTAATTCTGAGTTTGAGCAATTTTTTTGCATTCTAGCAAAAGCTGTGGAATAAGCTGAATATCTTCAAAGTGCACCCCTTTCTTAAATCTTTTCTGATGAAAGAGTTCTTTTTTAAACAATTTGTTACAGGCAAAATAGCTGATATCTGAAAAAACAGAAAAGTTTTTTTCAAGGTCTATCTCCTCAGGCATATGAGGTATTTGGGTCAGCTTCTGGGTAATTTCTCCATTCTGATCTACTTTTTGGATATTGCAAATCACCATTTTAGCCTGATGCTTTTCTGCCAGAAGAAGCATTTCTTCAAACATTGTTTCTGTAACATAGTCATCGCTGTCCACAAACCCAATATAATCACCTGTTGCCCTGTCAAGTCCGAAGTTACGGGCATCACTTAGTCCACCATTTTCTTTAGTGAAAGCTTTGATTTTTTCAGGATATTTTTGAGAATATTCTTTAATAACATCTTCAGAACGGTCCTTACTGCCGTCATTCACCACAAGAATTTCAATGTTTTGAAAACTCTGATTAACCAAAGAGTCGAGGCATTTTGTCAAATAATTTTCGACATTATACACAGGAACAATGATGGAAACTTTTGAAAGAGTATTTATCATACATTAAATTTTCGTCAGCCTTGCATTCAGCCAGCCTTTTTTGGCATCATCAAAATCTTTCCGGGAACAAGGAATACAGTTTTCTATATTCTCATCCTCACCAAAATACCATAAATTACTGAAAGTATCCCGTTTGAAAGCATACTGTCTGTCATCAACCAACACATAGAATATTTCATGATGTCTTTCTTTCGGATGTGATCTCTGAATATTAATACCTTCTGTCAGGTACCAGAGCATTTGAGCTAATAGCTGGTGATTCAGTTGATTTTCAGAATAGATATTATAATTAAAGATTCCTACAGATTTCAGATTTTCGCTCAGCCCTATTTCTTTCATATAGGCACAAATTTCTCTTCTATTCAACCCATTCACCTGAGGATTCATAGAAAAAGGCTCACTGAAACTTTCAATAGCATCGCAATTTACAGTTACAAGATCTGCTCTTCGGAAGAAAGGCTCTGTCTTTTCAGTAGAGTTCATCATTTCAGCCAAACGGATAATATCAAATTCTACTTCCTTAATCAACCGAACAGAATCTACTTCATTTAAATGTTTCTGATATCCTAAATGATGGTAATTTTTAATAGAAAAATTCTTTGCTCCAAAAATTTTGCTTAAAAACGTATACTCATTAATTTCTTCTCCCTGCTTAAGGGAGATCATATTACTGATCTGAGTAAAATTGAGACTTTTCTGATGAAAATTTAATGCAGAAAATAAAGAAAAGGCAAAGTCGTTGGAACCTCCTATAATGACAGGAATCGCTCTTTTATAATGACAGGCCGACAAAACTTCCTGTAAAATGTAATGGGTGTCCTGAACAGATTTCCCTGAAACCAAATCTCCAAGATCTACAATAGGAATTTCAAAATCAAGCTGAGAAAGTTTGTAAAACTCCTTTCTTACTGCTGTAAAATCCTGTACCTCTGCTTCACCGCCTGCTCCTCTGTAATCTGATACAAATAAAAGTACAATGCTGTCCTCTTTTATATCTTTTGTAATTCGACTTCCAATCTGCCAGGTTTCTGCTTTGAAATTTCTTGGTGAAATGATAAAGTCTTCAAAATCCATATTAATTCAAAAAATTTGATAAGGTGATAATTTACTAATTGCTTTATCTAACAAACATACAAAAAAAACCATAGCAACTCCTCACCTCTTTAGTGCTTTTATTCATAAAAAAAGCCGTTAACACTATTTGTTAACGGCTTTGTATTATTATTTTAATATTACTTCTTTTTAGCTGCTGGCTTTTTAGCTGTTGCTGTTTTCTTTACAGCGGCAGTTTTTTTGGCAGCAGGTTTTTTCTTTTCTGCAAAGGCATTTTTATCCTGAGCGGTAATCCATTTTTTCACCTCGTCCAGAGAAATGTCCTTCAATTCTTCAGCATCATATTTTGTATCATCATTTTTCTTTGGAATTTTAAACATTGCTTTTCCAAATTTGATGAAAGGTCCCCATCTTCCGTTTTCAAGAGATATTTTTTCTTTTTCCCACTGCTGGATATAACGGTTCGCTTCTTTTTCCAGCTTAGCATCAATCAGTTCATTGATATCGCTTTGAGAAAGGTTGTCAAAATTATATTTCTTCGGAACATTGATGAAAATATCTTTGTATTTGATAAACGGACCGAATCTTCCTGCTCCTTTGGTCACCGGTTCCCCTTTATAAGTGGCAATCGGCGCATCGGCTTTTTTCTTTTCGTTGATAATTTCCTCTGCACGGCTCTGGCTCACAGATAAAGGATCTTCACCTTTAGGGATACTGATGAAAGTATCACCCCATTTTACATAAGGTCCAAATCTTCCTACCCCTACAGAAACAGCATGCCCTTCAAATTCATTTAAATCAAAAGGTAATTTGAACAATTCTATAGCTTCCTCAAAAGTAATCGTGGCTATATTTTGGCCGGTCATCAATGAAGCAAAGATTGGTTTTTCTTCATCGTCAGTTTCTCCAATCTGAATCATCGCTCCAAATCTTCCAATTCTGGCGTGAACATTTTTACCTGTTTTAGGATCTACTCCCAATAATCTGTCTCCAGTTGCACGGTCAGCATTTTCTTCTACATCTTCAATTCTTGGGTGGAATTTTGAGTAGAAATCAGTCATCATTTCTTTCCACTTCTGATCACCATTAGCAATCTCATCAAAACTCTCTTCTACTCTTGCAGTGAAACCATAATCCAGAATTTCTTTAAAATTGTCAATTAAAAAGTCATTTACAACTTCACCAATATCTGTAGGAATGAATTTATTTTTATCTCCTCCAAACTTTTCGTCCAGGACTTCTTTTTTAATTTTATCTTTATTTAAAGTAATTTTAACAACTTCACGTGTATTCGGCTCGATCTCGCGTTTGTCCACATACTCTCTATTCTGAATTGTCTGAATTGTAGGAGGATAGGTAGAAGGACGTCCAATACCCAATTCCTCAAGCTTTCTTACCAAAGCGGCTTCCGTGTATCTCACACTCGGCCTTGTGAACTTTTCAGCAGCCGTAATTGTTTTATAAGTCAAAACTTCTCCAACACTTACTTTAGGTAATAATTTTTCGTTGTTTTCTTCATCATCGTCTTCTGTTTTTACAATACCATAAGCTTTCAGGAAACCATCAAAAATAATAACTTCTCCCTGTGCCTCAAAATGCTGAGGAAGAGATGCATTTCCAATTTCAATAACCGTTTTTTCAATCTTAGCATTCGACATTTGCGATGCAAGTGTTCTTCTGTAAATTAATTGGTATAATCTGTTTAATTGTGCATCAGTTACACTCTTCACTCTAAAATCTGTAGGACGGATCGCTTCGTGAGCTTCCTGTGCTGAAGCAGATTTCGTAGTATAATTTCTTGGTGCAGAATATTCTCTTCCGTATTCTGATATGATTTGCTTTTTAGCTCCTTCAATAGCTTCCTGAGAAAGATTCACAGAGTCTGTTCTCATATAGGTAATAAATCCTTCTTCATACAGCCTCTGAGCCAGACGAGTGGTGGTTGTCACATTATATCCTAATCTTGAAGAAGCTTCCTGCAACATTGTAGAAGTTGTAAATGGAGCAGAAGCAGAACGTGTCCCTGGTTTGGTTTCTACATTTAAAACTTTAAATTCTGTAGTTTTTACCTTTTCAAAAAAAGATTCAACCTCTTCTTCTTTGCTGAAATCTTTTTTCAGCTTAGCGGCAATTTCCTGTTCTGTATTATTCAGGAAGATCCCGTCTAGCTTAAAGCTTGCTTTTGGAACAAACTCACGGATTTCTTTTTCTCTTTCAACAATTAATCTTACCGCTACAGACTGAACTCTTCCTGCGGATAATCCCGGCTTTACCTTCTTCCATAAAACAGGAGACATTTCAAAACCTACAATTCTATCCAGTACTCTTCTTGCCTGCTGAGCATTCACCAGGTTTTGGTCAATATCCCTGGGATTGTCAATTGCTTTTAGAATGGCATTTTTAGTAATCTCATGGAAAACAATTCTTTTTCTGTTTTCAGGCTTCAGCTTTAGCTCATCTGCTAAGTGCCAGGCAATAGCTTCTCCTTCGCGGTCTTCATCGGAAGCCAGCCAAACCATTTCGGCCTTCTTTACTGCAGCTTTTAATTCTGTCACCAATTTCTTTTTATCTGCAGAAACTTCGTAATCGGGACTGAATGTGGCAAGATCTATTCCCATACCTTTTTTAGGTAAGTCCCGGATATGACCGAAACTGGATTTCACTTCAAAATCCTTTCCTAAATATTTCTGAATAGTTTTTGCTTTTGCCGGGGACTCGACGATTACTAAATTTTTCGACATTCTAAAAATTTTTTGCAAAAGTAAAGCTTTTTTATTATATACTTTTTGTTCTATTCGTTTAATTTGACAATTAGATTTCTTAAACGCGCATGATGACAAACCTCTTCAGACTAATCAAGTCCTTTATATTGTATGTTTTAGCATGTTACCAACTTATCAATCTTAAGGGATATAGAATTTTTCATCAACTGTTATAGACACAGAATATATGTATTCTCCAAAAAAAGCAGAATAAATAGGTTTATTCTGCTTTTTTTAGCTCTATTACTACAGGTTTACCTTTTTATAATTTTCACAACAGCCTCAGAATTATTTATTCTTATTAAATATCCTCCCGGAACTAAAGAGGAAAGATCTGTTTGTTTATTTTCAAATTTTCCCGATTTCACAAGCCTTCCGGAAACATCAAATACTTCATAGGTATAGTCCTTATTTTCAGATTCTTTAAGGTAAAGAATATCTTTAAAAGGATTGGGAAACACTGAAATATGCATGGTTTCCGTTTTAAGCTCTATAGTACTGAACCCCACGGGACTTCCTATACCATTCCTCAGCGCAGTGATTACAAATTTGGAAGCAGGTCCTTCTTCTTTTCCAAAAGCATTATATTTAATTCTTACACACCGGCAACCCATTCCAAAATACGGATCATTATTATCATGAAAGGCTATCAGGCGATTGGCAGCAGAAGCCGCATCAAATAATACATTAACAGCTCTTCCCAGATAATTTGAAGCCAGTGCATCCGTCCATATTCCTGCATACTGAAAATTCACCACATTAAAAGTTCCTTGTGGAGACTGATTACCTACAACATTTCTGAATGCCCGGGAACCTGAGTCAGGATAATTTCCAATGCTATACGCATTATCTAAAAACTGATACCCGATTGTAGAAGTGGTAGATGGATTTCTCACACGAATTCCCTTATAGTCGGTCACAATACTATAGGAGGTCGCTATATTTTTATCCTTTTTATACCATGGAGTCTGTCCAAAATCCTGTCCGGAAACCAGCGCTACACTGGTAAGATCCGGAATTCTCCATCCTTCAGGACATGGATCGAAAGGAGATTTTCCTCCGCCTCTTCCCCATCTTTCCGGAGCAAGATTGGGCTCATTAGCAACCCAGTCTGTTCCATTGGTATAGTTGGGCGACGCACTGTTAAATGGTGAAAAAGTACTTGGTATCATAAAAGCCAAAGGGTTCTGCACTGAATAAGATATTATTTTATTCACTTTATCAACCGGTTTATCTATTCCCTGAATACCCGAAGCGGGAGCATATGTATCATAAGGAACTATATATCCTGCTGAAAGGTTATTATAGGTTGCAGCTGAAAGTGTAGTATATGAAATGCTGCCATTATCCTGAACCTTCCCTAAAAATACATTGAAAGAGGCTCGGTTATCCGCATATTGAAATGTAGGAAAAGGATCTTTCCTTCCCCATTGGTAATGCAATCCTGTAGATGCTCTTATCTCTGAAAGCTCAGAAGCAGTAGGAGTTAACGGATTTTCAACATTGGGAAAAGCAGACAAAGCACCTATATTCCGGTCCAGAAATTCAGTCATCAGTACGATATCTGCTTTGTTTACATAATTTACATAATTCACGGCTTCTTTGACCGGCAGCTCTGTTGTATACGCGTAAGAAACCACAGGAGTATTCGTAATCCAGATATGCCAGCTCCAGTATACAGGGTTTGTAATGCTTCCGTTATGCAGTGTTATAACTGCATTTCCACTCTGGTTAGGCCGTATCTCTACTGATATGCGTGAAAATCTGATATCCTGAAGTGTAGACGGAGATGGGTTGACCATGGAAACACTGCTAATGAGGTTGACATTGGTAGTCCAGAGAACATTGGCTTTCAGATTATTAAAACTTGAGGAAATCAATATATTGGGGTTATTCAGCACCTGACTCTGCACCGAGAAAGCTTTACTGACAGGAATTTCCACAGTATAGGGCTGTGTACTTTTTGTAGCCAGATAGGTATTAGGGTTATTGATTCCTTCTTTGTAATCTGGCACTGCAGCAGGTATATATTCCGTTGGAAAATCATAATCATTGATCTTATACAACGGATCTTTTATACATCGGCATCCATTGGCATCTGAAGTATACATTCCGGACATGGGCATATAAAAATATCTTCCCCGGATATTGGGATAACCCGGATCGGGCACATCAGGTTGTCCTTTATCCGGAATCATCGTTAAGCCCCTGACACTAACTGAAGGAGAAGTATCAAAATGCCTGGTCATAGTAGCCGTCCATAATGCAGTATGATGCTGATCACTATATTGCCCTAAATGAGCATTCCTGATGAGTTGCCCGGTCCCCGGAAATACTCCCATATCATAACCGTTAACACTTGAGAGATCAAATCCCAAGTTCGGGTAGATCTTAAAACCGGTCATAAACGCCGGAACACCTGCGTCTGTCGGTTTTATAATGTGGTATTTATTGGCTTCGAAAGCATTTTTTCCTATATTGGTTTTAACTCCAAAAGGGGAAAAATCTACTCTGATATCATCTATATAAGAGGAAGATCCAAGATTGGCAACAAGCATAGACGGAATACGCCAGCCATTCGGACAAGGGTCATATGGGGATTTATCTCTATATGGTTTGGCACTGCTGTCGTTATTATAGCCTTCCGCAATTTTCCCTTGTGAATTATCAGACCAAAGATTAAGTTCCGAGAGCCTGTTATCAGGTAAATCAGAAGTTCGACCAAACCAATTTACAGGAAGATTGACGTCATTATTGTAATAGGCCTGCCCGGAATTATCATTCTTATTAATATAGATCAGGCCCAAAGGATTTTTTACAGAAAGCCTGATGTTATTTGTCACCTCTGCTGCAGAAAGCAGTACTACTTTCGTAAGGTCATCAATACTTACCGCATTGGTGAAATTTTTTGCCGCTCTATGTCTTACCCGCCCTATAGATCCTGATGCTTCATAGAAATCATTCCCTCTTGTTACCAGGGGCGGAATAGGGTCTTTTCTTCCCCATTGATAAAGCAATCCATTGCTTCTGTTCCAATCCGATGCAGTAATAGAACTGGTAAGAGCTCCCAGGTTTCTATCCATCCATTTCCACTCAAAATCAGGAATAAGCTCAACACTACCGTCTGATCTTAACCTTTGAAGGTTCTCAAAACTTTTATAAGATGAGCCATTGGAAGGATCATCGGTAACCCATACATGCCAGCTCCAGTAGATTTCTCCATTCACTCTGAAAGCAATAACTGCATTTCCTTTTTTAGTCTTATTAACGGGAACTTTTATTTTCGCATCCTGCCCTGATCCCGAAATTTCTAAAGCATAGGCCGCTCCTGATTTAATCAAACCATGCACATCTTCCCAAAGCACATCTGCTGTCACTGTCCCTCCAGGAATTCCGTTTCCTTTAATATAAGAATCACCTTCCCACATAGCATAAGCTTTTCTTACAGGAATAAACAAACCGTCACTACTTTGAGCAGGATCAAAATAATAGCTGTTAGGCGCCTTTTTCCAGTCAGGAATAACAATCAAACCAGGATTATTCTGAGGCTTATTCAACGAATCCAACTCCCTCGAAGTCAAAACGTTTACGCTATATCCAATTGAAGAAAGATCCTTCATGGACATTATGTTACCTTTAAAACAGAGACCAATCGACACTAAGCAAAAAATTGCTGCTAATTTTTTTACTAAACGTTTCATATTCTGGTTTTGTGTGTACTACAGAAATACAATTTTTAAGCCTACATCAAAAAAAACAGATTTAATTTAAAAATAAGCATATCATATTTTAATTAAAATAAAAATAATTAAAAATAAATCAATTACCGCTAAAAACTCACTATTCTTATATAACGAGATATTATTATATTGCAAAAAAGACAGCTCACTAAGAGCTGTCTTTTTCTTAAATTTTTTGAATATTTTCTAAGGAAGAATATGGTTCTTATATAAATCTATGGAGAACCTTCCCGCTTTTATATTATTAAAGGATGCAAAAACAATAAAATTAAATACTACCAAAGCAATGATAAATGCATAGATCATATTTTTAACCCTGGCCGAGACCACATACATTGCATTAGGAATTATAATATATGAAAACCCGATAAATGCTCCCGCAAGACGGGACGAGAATATAGGATTGTTCCTGAAAATAAAGTAGAAGCAAATTCCTACCACGGCATAATTCCGGTGGTATTCGTAGTAAGGATACAGCTCTTTCATCTTGGTATCAAAAACAAAGAGGAAAAAGGTAAGAATTGCCATCATTGCTTCCGGAATACCAATACCCCCATTCAATCTTTGTACAGTCTCATCCATATATCCGTTAAACCCTTCTACCAATGTACTTTCTTCCGTCATTCCATTTAAAAAATCTCCAAAGACCCTATAGATTTCAAAGGGCGACAGAAAGACGGAACCTATGATCATAATCAGCATAACGGTCTTGTTCAGAGGAACCCGGGCCAGCCAATACATGGGCAAAAACAGATAACATACACTATGAATTCCCGATCCTAAAAATATAAAGAACAGGTAATGCCACAGTTTTCTTTCTTTGATATAGCGTATTGCAAAATAGACGATAAAGGTACCCAGGTTTTGTCTTATCTGCCCACTTTCTCCGATGAAGAAGTTCGGAATAAACATAAAAAGGGTAAAGGTAAAGGGGTAAAAAGTATTGTCTTCTGTGTATTCTATCTTAAAGCTTATTGCAAAAATGGCTATAACAAGGGTGACAATATAAAAAGGGGCATTAAATACATTAAGCAATATCTTATTAATCAATGTATAGAGCCATTCTACATCCAGGGTATCCGGCCCCTTCAAATGGAGCATCTTCATAAAGATACTGTAATAGCTTTTCGTATCGGAATAAATATAAATACCCCGATAACTACCATAATCCGGCCCTACACTATCACGAAGCCCGGCAATGATGATCAGATAGATACCCAGAAACCAAAACCATTTTTTATCTACTTTTTTACCATATACCTCCTGAACACTGAAGAACAGCATATATATAATTGCAATAATATAATATGGATGTAATAAACTCATACTAACTGAATCTCTGCTGTTTTTTTAAACTGGTGAAATGTTATGATAATCCCGGTCAGAATCAAAGGAAGAAAGAGTCTCACTTCCCAAAACAATCCGACTAAGGTAATCATAATAAGATAAGGCAGTGAAAAGAAAAGATATTTGCCAAATACAAACCTGTTTTCTCGAACGGTACAAAGCCTATATATAAAATAAAGAACGATGACTGCAAAAACCAATCCCGCCAGATTAAACGGACTTGAAAAGTTTCTGTCTATATAAAAACCTTCTACAAAGGTAGTTTCTTCTGTGGTAATAAATTTTCTTAATCCAAGATAGGGAACCAGAAAAGCAACAACCAATGGAATTATTATCCATACAAATTGGTAATTTTTTTCCTGAACGTCTTTCACATTAAAGAAAACCGCCGCAAAAAAAGCAATATTAAGACATGCCGTTTCCCTTACAAAGGTGGAAATAATGATCAGGACGATTAAACTTCCATAATACCCCTTTTGCTGTGTATGCAGATATTTCAACGTAAGAAAAACACCTGATAAGTAACAAAATAAGGCAATAGTATCACAATTTGTAGGTGCATATTGAGCGATAACAATGAAAAAAACTGAAAGTAAATGAATGACCCTTCTTTGATTAACATCAGAAAACAACGTTTTAAACTGAAGCATTTTATTAATAAGAACCGAACAGAGGATAAAGAAAAAACTGTTCATCAGAAAAAGGCCATGATAAAATGGTGTTCCATTCTTAGACAGAAAATCTTTAAAGAAGGAAAAAGGCCCATTGATCAGATAATACATCACATCCGTCATCTGTACACTGAGATAATTAGGAATCACCCTATAAGCATATACAGAGGAAAATAAAAATTCCGGAGTTTTTTCTGATGTTTTCAACCTTGTATAGGAAGATTCAAATCCATAATAAGACATGGCAAACAGCAGAAGCGGAAGTACTATCACAAATAGAAATCCGTTTATTTTTTCATCATTTTTTTCCAACATATCTAAAACAGATTCTTATTTTTTAATAATAATTGTGGTTTAAAATACATTTCATTAAAGGGGAACTTTTGCAAAAGTAGAATATTTTTTCATTCTGCCTAGAATATTTTATTGATTTTCAGACAAAACTTATCCCTCAATTATTTTGAACTAATACTTAAAAATTTAAATTTGCAGACTTGACTTTTAATTGTAATGCATCGTTTTTTCATATTTTTATATTATCTGATTTCTAAAAACAAAACTATTGCTGTATTGAGTGCATTAGGAATCGCGGCTTTGTGTATTTTTTTCGCTTCAAAAATCAACTTTGAAGAAGACATCAATCAGATTATTCCTAAAAATGAAAAATCTGATCTTACGGCAAAAGTTCTTAAGCAACTTAACTTTTCAGATAAGATTATTGTTATTATAGAAAATAAATCCGGTGAAGACAGCTTTCAGCTTTCTGAAACAGCAGATACCTTTTTACAGAAAATTGAACCTTTACAAAAATACATTGGTTCGGTTCAGGGCAAAGTAAATGACAATGAAATTTCGGAAACATTTGATTTTGTCAATCAGAACCTCCCTCTGTTTCTGAATGAGAATGATTATAAGGAAATAGGACAAAAACTTCAGAAAGACAGTATTGCCCGGCAGGTGGAGAACAATTATATATCATTGGTCTCTCCTACAAGTCTTGTTACCAAAGAATTTATCAAAAAAGATCCTTTGGGACTTACTTTTTTGGGAATCAAAAAACTGAATGCCTTAAACATCAGTAAAGATTTCAAACTTGAAGACAGCTATATCGTTACCAAAGATGGTAAGAACCTCTTACTGTTTATTGATCCCAGGAATAAAAGCAATGACACCAAAGGCAACGAAGCTTTTGTGAATCAACTTAATACGATAAGGGAAGCTATTAATAAACAGTTCAAAGGCAAAACTGAAATCAGTTATTTCGGATCTCCGGTCATTGCTGTGGCCAATGCCCAGCAAATCAAAAAAGATATTCAGAATACGGTCATCATTTCAATGACGGTACTTCTGGTCCTGCTGATTTATTATTTCAGAAATGTCTTTACCCCTATTATTGTTTTTCTACCCACAGTATTTTCTGTGCTACTCGCTCTATTAATATTATATTTTATCAAGGATAAAATCTCAGCCATTTCATTAAGTGTAGGGGCTATTCTTATTGGTATTACCATTGATTATGCCCTGCATATCCTCACTCATTATAAACACAATAATAATATTGAAGAGCTATATAAGGAGATTACACAACCCATCATTCTTAGTAGTGCAACCACTGCCGTTTCTTTTTTATGTCTGGTTTTTGTACGCTCTGAAGCATTAAAAGATTTGGGGCTTTTTGCTGCCATCACCGTTATTTTATCTTCCATCAGTGCATTGATCATCGTACCTCAGCTTTATAAGCCTAAAAAAGCATCGGAAAAACACAATACAAATTTTATAGACCGAATTGGTTCATATCCGTATGAAAAAAACAAACCCTTGATTATTGGTTGCTCTTTAATTATTCTGGCCTGTTTATTTGGCTTCAGACATGTAGGCTTCAATGAAGATATCGGTGATTTGAATTATATCCCGAAAGAACTGAAAATAAGTGAAGCGAAACTTCAAAAGCTTTCTGATATCACTTCAAAGTCGATCTACACAATCTCATACGGAAACTCCGAAGAAGAAGCATTGGCCAGAAATTCAAAGTTGAATCAATTCCTTGAAAAAGAGAAGAAAGAAGGGAAAATTTTAAGCTACAATTCAATTGGTAACATTGTCCTTTCTGAAAAAGATCAACAAAAGAAATTGGCCGAATGGGAACGTTTCTGGGATACTGATAAAAAGAACAACACCATTTCTGAACTGATCAGCAATGGAAACAAATTTGGATTCAACAGTTCAGCTTTTGATAATTTCAATGAGGTTTTACATAAAAAATATTCGGTTTTAAGATTGAAAGACTATGAAAGTGTAAAAGCATTACAGATTTCAGAATTCTTAAGCAACGAAAACGGTTTTTACACCGTCTCAAATGTTGTAAAGGTAGACGAAAACAAAAGAGATGCTTTCATTAAAGATATTGAAAAGAAACACGATGCTCTCGCCATTGACCGTCAGCAAATGAACGAAAATTTTCTTGGTCTGTTAAAAAGGGACTTCAGTACTTTAATCAACTATTCTCTTTTAGCGATCGTTTTAACCATTATTGTTTTCTTCAGAAATTTTGAACTGACCGTTCTTACCATGTTTCCGATTGTTTTAACTGGAATTGTTACTGCTGGAATCCTTTATTTTCTAGGTCTGGAACTCAATATATTCAGTACAGTGGTATGTACCCTGGTCTTCGGGGTAGGTGATGATTTTAGTATCTTCCTCACACAGGCTATGCAAAAAGAGCATACTACAGGGAAAAATGAACTTCCAACTTACAGAACATCAATTATTCTGGCTGTGTTCACTACGATACTTTCTATTGGATCCCTGATTTTTGCCAAACATCCGGCATTACATTCTTTAGCATTGGTTGCTTTAATCGGGATGTTCTCTGTGATTATCATTACCTCCACGTTATATCCGTTCTGGTTCAGGCTCTTAATTACCAATAGAACCAAAAAGGGACTTTCTCCAATTACATTCAGATTATTCCTTAATTCATTTTTATCATTTTTATATTATGGATTGGGAGGACTGTTATTTTCAGCTTTCGGAAGTTTTTTCGTAAAAAATGCTAAGGGGAAAACCTTAGATATTATAAAACTGATCTTAGCCCGGTTTTTAACATCGGTACTTTATTCAAATCCTTTTGTCAGGAAAAAAGTCATCAGAAATACCTCTGAAGATTTCAGTAAACCGGCAGTGATCATTGCCAATCACACTTCTTTTTTAGATACCCTGGCTATTGCTATGGCTACTCACAAAATTATTTACCTGGTCAATGATTGGGTATATGAATCTCCTGTATTTGGAAAGCTGGTAAAAGCATTAGGTTTCTATCCCGTTTCCCAGGGTATTGAAAATGGAATGGAAAAACTGAAAGAAAAGGTTAATCAGGGGTATTCCCTTGTCGTTTTTCCTGAAGCAGAACGTTCTTATACCCATGATGTCAAAAGATTCCACAAAGGAGCTTTCTATCTTGCCGAGCAGTTTGGCTTAGATATCCTACCCCTTTATATTCACGGAAATTCTGAGGTACTACCGAAAGGAGATTTCATTATTTATGACGGAAGCATTACTGTAAAGGTAGGAAACAGAATTAGCAAAGACGATACAAGCTTCGGAACTACCTATTCCGAAAGAACAAAAAAGATCAATGCTTACTTCAGGAACGAATTTGCCAAGCTTAGAGAAGAACTTGAAGATGAGAATTATTTTAAAAAGAAATTACTCCTAAGCTACTTATATAAAGACACCGATGTAGTACAAGAGGTAAAAAAAGATTTCAACACCTATAAATCTGTTTATTTTGAACTCAACAACCACATTTCTAAAGATGCCAACATTCTGCATATAGCAAATGATTTTGGGCAAAAAGATGCTTTACTGGTACTTTATCAGGCAAGCAGAAAAGTCTTCTCATTCATTAAAAACAAGGAAAAAAGAGAAGTTGCCGCCCAATCTTATCTGGTGAAAAACAGGAAGCTTCACTATATACAGGATCTTGCGGAAGTTAATAAAAAGATGGATGTACTGCTTATTTCTGATGAAGGATTTTCACTGAATAACATCCAGGTCCTTCCGGAGATTATCATTTTTGTTAATATAAATAATACCTCATTTAAAAACGAAAATTACACATTAAAATTCAGCTCTGACTCATTAAAAGTATTTAAAGCTGAATAATAAATATGAAAAACATATTTTTGTAAACGTTAAAAAATAGTAATGAAAAAAAACATACTTGTAATATATTATTCACAAACCGGCCAACTGGAGGATATTGTGAGAAATATTGCCAGGCCTTTTGAAGCTCAGAAGGAAGAATATCATATTACCTATTATAATATTAAGCTGAAGGAAGATTTTCCTTTCCCCTGGCCAGGTGATGTTTTTTTCAATACCTTCCCGGAGTCTTATCTTCAGATCCCTAAAGAAATACTCCCTCCATCGGAAGAAGTACTGAATACAAAATACGACCTCATCCTATTCGGATATCAGGTATGGTATTTAACGCCTTCTATTCCTATTATTTCATTCCTTAAAAGTGGGTATGCAGAGAAGATTCTTAGGGATACCCCTGTGGTGACCATTTCCGGAACAAGAAATATGTGGATGCTTTCCCAGGAGAAACTTAAGGTCTATTTAAAAGACTTAAAAGCAAAACTCGTTGGAAATATAGCTCTGGTGGACAGACATGATAATTATACCAGCGTATTGACTATCTTACGATGGCTGACAACAGGCCAGAAAGAAAAGTCGGGAATTCTTCCCGCAGCCGGCATTTCTGAGGAAGAGATTACAGGGTCTGTAAAATATGGAGAGATCATCAAAAATCACTTTAAAGATAATGATCTGGTGAATTTACAACCGGATCTGGTAAAAAACGGAGCCATTGAAATCCGTCCGTTTCTGGTACGGGTAGAAAAGGTAGGAAATAAAATTTTCACCGTATGGTCTAATCTGATTATAAAGAAAAAAGAGAAACGCCCATTGCTGATAAAATTCTTTAAGGTATATTTGATGGCAGCGATATGGATTATCTCACCAATCGTTTTGGTCTTACACCTGCTTACAACCCCTATATTTTGGTTTAAAAGACAAAAGCAAAAAAGATATTTACAAGGAATTAATTTAAAATAGAATGTACGACGTATTTATAACAAAAGCATCAACATACTTACCCAATGAGCCGGTATCGAATGATGAAATGGAGACCTATCTCGGTCTGATCAATGATGCGCCTTCTAAAGCAAGAACACTTATTTTAAGAAATAACAAAATCACAACAAGATACTACGCTTTAGATAAAGAAGGGAATCCTACGCACTCCAATGCGCAGATTACAGCAAAGGCAATCGAAGGGCTTTTTGATGAAAATTTCAAAAAGGAAGATATGAAATTATTATCTGTGGGAACTACTTCTCCGGACCAAATGCAGCCTTCACACGCTTCTATGGTTCATGGCGAGCTGAATATCGGAAAATCTATTGAGATTAATACCGCTACAGGTCTTTGTAATTCCGGGATGAATGCCCTTAACTACGGATTCCTTTCTGTAAAAGCCGGTATACACCAAAGTGCTGTATGTGCGGGTTCTGAGAGAATGTCTGCATGGATGACTGCTGATAAATTCAACCATGAAGCTGAAAATTTAAAATTATTGGAAGAAAGACCTATCATCGCATTCAAAAGAGAGTTCCTAAGATGGATGCTTTCTGATGGGGCAGGTTCTTTCCTGTTAGAAAATAAACCCAGAGAAAACCAGATCTCTTTAAAAATAGATTTCATCGACTTCTACTCCTACGCTCATGAAATTGAAGCATGTATGTATGCAGGATGCGAAAAACAGGAAGACGGAAGTTTAAAATCATGGGCAGATTATTCATCTGACGAGTGGTTAAAGCAATCTATCTTTGCATTGAAACAAGATACTAAAATCCTGGATAAATATATTCTGGTAAAAGGAGCAGAAAGTTTAAGATCTTCTTTTGACAAACATAATTTAGATCCTGAAAAAATAGACCATGTTTTGGCCCATATTTCTTCAGGTTATTTTAAAGAAGGCTTAAAAGATGAGTTCGCGAAAAAAGGAATGGATTTCCCTTGGGAAAAATGGTTCTACAACCTTTCCGATGTCGGAAATATTGGAGCAGGTTCTATTTTCATTGCCTTGGAAGAAATCATGAATTCCGGCAAACTGAAAAAAGGAGAGAAAGTACTTCTTTGCGTTCCTGAAAGTGGAAGATTTGCCTATTCTTGTGCCTTATTAACTGTTTGCTAATGGAGAACAGACTGCCAACATCCGACAAAGATTTTGTAGAAAGCCTTATTCCACAAAGATTCCCTTTTGTGATGGTATATGAGCTTACAGAATACTCTGAAAACCATCTGATTTCCGGATTTGAAATAAAAGAAGACAACATCTTTGTTCAGAACGGAGTTTTTCAGGCTTCAGGTATGATAGAACATCAGGCACAAAGTGTTGCATTACACACAGGTTATAAATATTTCCTGCTAGGGAAAGAAGCTCCTACAGGATATATTGGAGCTATAAAATCCTTTGAAGCGGAGGTACTGCCTAAAACCGGAGATCGTCTTATCTCAGAAGTTACCATTCTTAATGAAGTAATGGGAGTAACACTTGTAGATATCGTTACCAGATTAAATGGTGATGTGATAGCAAAATCTCAAATGAAAACTGCTGTAAAATAAGTCTAATGGAAATCAGGGAAGACCAAATGATCAATATACACAACTTTCTGCCTCATCGTGAACCGATGTTGATGGCTGATCATATCTTGGAATTAACCAAAGAAAAAGTTGTGACTTCCTTTGAAATAAAAGAAGAGAATATCTTTGTTCATAACAATGAATTCGTTGAAGCCGGGCTTATTGAAAATCTGGCGCAAACCTGTTCTTCCATCCTTGGACAAAGTTTTTTCGAAAACCCTGAAGCAGATACAAAAGTGATCGGCTTTATTACCAATATCAAAAAAATTGAAGTTTTTGCCCTTCCAAAAGTAGGGGATAAAATTATTTCAAGAGCCTCGCTTGTTTCTCAGTTTGAAAACATTTGCCATATCTTCTGTGAAACTTTCAATCATGATGAATTATTAATCAGAGCTGATATCAGCCTTTTTATTCAGGAGGTCAAATCGTAATAATCAATTCAAAATAAAAACAAAAAGCTGTACCGCAACGTACAGCTTTTGTTTTTTACAGTAGTAAAATACTTATTTTCTTTCATAGCCTGCCAGGTCTCCGTTCCGATTCCGATTTCAACCGCTCAACTGGTGATATATTTTGTTTACAACGTAATAAAATTGCCAATAAAATCTGAAAAATACAGAGTTAAAAAGATAACACCTTCTCCAGAACAAAACCATAAAACAATATAATTCAAATAATTACATCGTAAAAAAAACCAACCCAGGCTTTGATAAAAAAAATATCACACTGATGTATTTCACGTGAAACATTATATAAATCCGTGAAACCTGCATCATCACAAACATACTCATATGAACAATAAAAAAGGTGAGACATTCCTGCCTCACCTTTTTATTATATCAATCCAAAAAGATTAGTACCCAAAGATCTCCTCAAGAGACACTTCCTGGAATTCACCCATTTTGTTGATCGATTCCATATTCAGGTTCTCCTTCTTACCGATGATCGCTGTATTATACTGTACAGGTTTCACTTCTGTATTGTAGAATCCTGTAAGCTGAGGCAATGTCAGCCCCTGGATTTCTGCATAAGTATCTTTTCTGATATCATAATCAATACCTAATTTTTTCAGCGCAAGCTGGCTAAAGAAGATATTCGTTCTGTTTACTCTGTTAGAAGCAATCTGCTTCAGGGCAGAACCTCTTGCATTATCAAACTGTGCCGGGATTTGTGGCAATTCTGCCATCAGATCGTTCATTGCACTTACAGCCAAAGGAAGCTTATTAGACTGTGTTCCGATATAATTGGTAATATAATTTGCATGTCCTTTTTCTGATGCATTACCATAAGAAACATAGGCTGAATAGGCTAAAGATTTACTTTCTCTGATCTCCTGGAAAACAATTGAAGAAAGACCTCTTCCGAAGTATTCATTAAAGACATTTGATTTTCCAAAGTTGCTAAGGTTTACCGTACTTCCTTTTGCTACTTTAGCCATCTCCATCTGAACCATATCGTAATTGGTGAAATACACTTTTCCTGTTGTAGCTGGTTCCGTATATTCTTTAGCTTTTGCAGGCTGAAGACTTGTATTAACGACATACGGCTTCACCGCTTTCTCCAGACCTGCCTGATCCTGCCCGTAAAGGAATATCTGATAAGGATACTGATTCAACGTTTTAATTTTTTTCATCAGTTCTGTAACATCTATACCCTCAAGACGATCTTTGGAAACAATATCTGTCATTCTTGAATCCTTACCATACTTGGCATAATTCGAAAGAGCGGCCATGATTCTCCCTTTATCTTTCTTTCCTACGGCTCTTTCCTCCAGGATCGTTTTCACAGTCTGACTGTATATTGCTTTATCTGCTTTTACATTCGTCATCCAGTGATTCATCAGCTCTACTCCTTTCTTCATATTGCTTTCAAGACCGGTCAGAGTAACGATCATCTGATCATTGGAAGTTCTTATACTGTTACTGATTCCTAATTTATAGAATTCTTCTTTTAACTGCTCGGGAGTATATTTATCTGTACCAAGATAACCAAAAACAGTTCCTGCGATAGAAAGTTCTTTATCATTATCCGTTCCGAAAGGGAAAACATAACTTACCTGAGCAATTTCATTATACTTATTTTTCACAAAGCTTACCGTCTTATCTTTGACTTGTGAGGTTTGAATCGCTGCTTTATAATCAATAAACTCAGGCTTGATTTCGGCTACTTTTGTATTTAAAATACCTTTAAGAAAAGGAGACTGAACTTCTCTGTTCAGTTTAATGGGAGTAATCCCCGGGTTTTCTACCCGTACAAGCTTATCGTTGACTCCTTTTTCTTTATAAACGACTACGTAATTATCTTTAAAAAATTCATTAGCAAACTTAACCACATCTGCTTTTGTGATCTTCTCATACTCATTGATCTCATCCAGCTCCTGCTCCCATGTTCTTCCTTTAATATAAGAACCGTAAAGCTCTGTAGCTAATCCGTCTGCTGTTTCCCAGCCTTTCATACGCTGAACTTTCTTATCATTTACAATAGCTTTGAATATCCAGTCGGGGAATTGTCCCTTTTTCACAAGATCAAGCTGATCAAGCAACAACTTTTTAGCTTCATCAAAGCTTTGTCCTTCTTTAGGAGTAACACTCAGTGCAAACAGACCATACATTTTGAATGGTGATTCATAAGCCCCTGCTCCAAGAGTCTTTTGCTTCTGATTGATATTAAGGTCAATTAATCCCGCATCACCATTGTTGCTTAAGATTTCTGCAACAACGTCTGCAAGTCTGGCTTCCTGGCTTCCGTAAGAATCTGTTCTCCATGCCATGGTCATTCTTTGGGTAGACGGGCTTTTTACAGTTCTGGAAACCACTTTTGTCATAGGCTCTTCCGTTACCATTTTTTTCATCGGAAGATCTTTGTATTTGAAAGCACCAAAATATTGATCAACTAATTTTATAGTTTTGTCAAAATCAATATCTCCCACCAATACTACAGCCATATTATTAGGAACATAGTAGGTATCAAAATACTTATGAATTGCAACCATTGAAGGGCTCTTCAGGTGTTCTGAAGTTCCGATCGTTGTCTGCTGTCCGTTCGGATGTTTAGGGAAAAGGGCTTCCATTAAAGCATAGTTCACAAGACGTCCGTCATTATCCTGAGCTCTGTTGTATTCTTCATACACGGCCTCAAGTTCTGTATGGAACAGACGCAACACCAATTCTGAAAAACGCTCTTTTTCTACTCTCAGCCATTTTTCCAGTTCGTTGGATGGGATATTGTTTTTATAAACAGTTTCATCCAGCCAGGTATGGGCATTGGTACCTGTTGCTCCCAGTGAAGAGATCGCCTTGTCATATTCATTGGCAATAGCATATTTTGAAGCCTCCTGGGATACCTCATCTATCTTTTTGTAAAGTTCTTTCTTTTTCGCAGGATCTTTTTCAGCTTTATGCTGCTCGTAAAGATCAGAGATTTGCTGTAGCAAAGCCTTTTCTTTTACCCAATCCTGAGTTCCAAGATTGGATGTACCTTTGAAAACCATATGTTCAAGGTAGTGGGCCAATCCCGTATTATCACTTGGATCATTATTGGATCCTGTTCTTACAGGAATATAGGTTTGAATTCTCGGAGCATCTTCATTTTTTGCAAGATACACCTTCAGTCCGTTTTTCAAAGTATATACTCTTACACCGGCCTGATCATTCTTTACCGTTTCATAGGTATACCCTTGAGCATCCGTAAGCTTTTGTGTTTCGAATTTCTGCGCCATCGCACTTAACATGCAGAAAAGCGAAACAGAAATAAAAAATTTCTTCATAGTTGGTATTTAATAATTAATTTTTATAATCAAATTTCTCAAAAACATTAGTCTTACTATATAATACACTTGTTACAGCAAATCCATTACAAAGCAAATAATAGCACTCTATGGTTGGATAAGGTGGTATTATTTTCGATTAAAAATAAAATACTGGTATGTAGATCTAATAAAGCAGTAAGGCTAAAACAGACTCGATCCAACCTGATAAACAACACCCATCTATTCACCCATACACCCTATCTTTCAAGACAATAACTCCTCAAAATTTAATATGATTTACATATAATGTATTTTCACTATTTTAGCCAACTGATTAAAAAAATCAAAACAGGTGAACCATTTTTCATCTGGAATCTAAAAAATAATATTATTTAGATGAAAAAACAAGATCTGCCCCAAGACGAAAGTAATCTGAAATCCGCGAATATGACAGAAGTTCTGTATGTAACGGATGAAAACAACAATTATACTACGGCAAACAGCACAGGCTGGGATGCAAAGAAAGCTGCTTTGGATGAATCTATGGAACTCATTTATGAAAGAATTGAGGAAGCCAGGCAAAACGTTGCCAATAATACCGTAAGTCCCATCGTTTATTTTATGGAACTGAATAAAATGGATCTTGGAGTACTTGCCTCATATGTAGGCATGTGGCAATGGAGGGTAAAAAGACATTTTAAGCCCAGAATATTTACAACACTAAGCGAAACTGCACTGAAAAAATATGCTGACGCATTTGGAATTTCAGTGGATGAATTAAAAAACTTCGATGGGAAATAAATGGAAGCAGTCTATGCAGAATTCCATTGAACCAATGAAAAAGATAAAAGCTACAAATGAAATTAAACTTTGAACACCATCAGACTGCGCATTGCGAAAACGGTGTTGCTTCTAATCTATTGCTTAATAAAGGACTGAAACTAAGTGAACCGATGATCTTCGGAATAGGTTCCGGATTATTTTTCGTGTACCTTCCCTTTTTAAAGGTGAATTTTGCGCCTGGCTTCAGCTATCGTCCGATGCCTGGTGCTATTTTCAGCAAAGCAGCCAAAAGATTGGGAATTAAAATCAAGAGAGAAAAATTCTCCAATCCTCAGGATGCTCAAAAAGCACTGGAAAAAAATCTTGAGCAAAATATCCCTACAGGACTACAGGTAGGAGTCTTCAATCTTACTTATTTCCCTGAAGAATATAAATTCCACTTCAATGCCCACAACCTTGTGGTATATGGTAAAGAAGACGGAAAATTCCTGATCAGTGATCCTGTCATGGATTATGTCACTTCACTTTCTGAAGCCGAACTGGAAAAAGTAAGATATGCAAAGGGAGCCCTTCCCCCAAAAGGACATATGTACTACCCTATTTATGTTCCTGAAAATATCAATCTTGAAGAAGCGATAAAAAAAGGAATTAAGGATACCTGTAAAAATATGCTGGCACCGGTACCGCTTATTGGAGTAAAAGCCATGAGATGGGTAGCCAAAAGTATCCCTAAATGGGCAGAAAAGAAAGGAACGAAGGTAACCAACCATTATCTGGGGCAACTGATCAGAATGCAGGAAGAAATAGGAACCGGCGGAGGTGGTTTCAGATTTATTTATGGAGCCTTTCTTCAGGAAGCAGCAGTAATCCTCAAAAATGACCAGTTGAAAGAACTATCGCAGGAAATTACAGCGATTGGTGACCTTTGGAGAGACTTTGCCGTAGACATTGCCAGAGTGTATAAAAACAGAAATTCAAAAAGCAATATCTACAACGAGCTTTCAAAAACGATGCTTCATATTGCAGATCTGGAAGAAGCTTTCTATAAAAAACTGAGAAAAGCAATCTGATATGGCAGAGAATATGATTGAGGTTAAAAATTTATATAAAAAATACAAAAATTCCGATGAATTTTCTGTCAATGATATCTCTTTGAATATTGGCAAAAATGAAATCTATGGAATTCTTGGACCTAATGGAGCGGGGAAGACCACTTTGATCTCCATGCTCTCGGGGCTCATCAAGCCTACTTCCGGGAAATTTCTGATCAACGGATTATCTCCTCAGAAGGATAACTCTACCATCAGACAGATCATTGGTATTGTCCCTCAGGAATATGCACTTTATCCCACTCTGACAGCAAGAGAAAATCTCATGTTCTTCGGAAGCCTGTATGGTTTAAAACATAAGCAGCTCACCCAAACCATTGATGAATCTCTGGAAATTATGGGGCTTTCAAAATTTGCCGATAAACAGGTAGGGCAGTTTTCCGGAGGAATGAAACGCCGTTGTAACCTCATCGCAGGAACACTTCATAACCCGAAAGTTTTATTTTTGGATGAACCTACGGTAGGAGTTGATGTTCAATCCAAAAAAGTGATTATTGATTTTCTTCAGGAACTGAATAAAAATGGGACTTGTATCATTTATACTTCACATCACCTTTCAGAGGCCGAAGAATTCTGTACGAAAATTGCCATCATTGATAAAGGAAAGATTCATGCAGTAGGAACCCCGGAAGAACTGGTTTCCCAAATTGCTCACGCCGAAAACCTGGAGGATGTTTTCATTTCATTAACCGGAAAAGAATTAAGAGATGTTGTTGTATAAACTGTGGAGGAGTTTTATTAAGGAAATTCTTCTCCTGAAAAGAGATATCGGAGGAATAGTCATCATTTTTGTGATGCCTTTGCTTTTAATTGTTACCATTACCCTGATTCAGGATTCCACCTTTAAAAATCTTGAAGGCTCAAAAATCCCTATTATTTTTATTGACAATGATCAGTCAGAGGTTTCCAAGAGTATAAAAGGTGAGCTGGAAAACAGCAAAACATTCCAACTACTGACCAATTTCAACGAAAAATCGGCTCAGAAAGCAGTCTTCTCCGGAGAGTATCAGATGGCTATTGTCATTCCTGAAGATCTGACTAAAGACCTCAATGCCAATATTGATTCAAAAGTTCAGACCATTGTAAGTTCCTTTGGATTGGAAACGGATACTGCAGCAGTCAAAAAAACGGATTCAAAAACAAAAGAAATTCACTTATACTTTGATCCTGCTACCAATGCCGGGTTCAAAAATTCGGTTATGAATTCTGTCAATAAGATGGTTTTTGAAATCGAGAATAAAAAGATTTATAAAGCATTCCAGGATCAGCTGGGAACAACAGAGAATCTCAGTGAGAATAAAAACCTGATCAGCTTTAAAGAGATTACACCCAAGAAAGGAAAAATGGATGTGATGCCGAATTCCGTTCAGCATAATGTTCCTGCATGGGCTCTTTTTGCCATCTTTTTCATCGTTGTTCCGCTCTCTATCAATCTGGTAAAAGAAAAGAGCCAGGGAACCAGCGTGCGGGCAAGAATAAGCCCAACTCCCTATTTCGTTCATATTTTAGGAAAAACATTTACCTATCTTATCATTTGCATCATCCAGTTTTTACTGATGGTAGCAGTAGGAATATATCTTTTCCCTTATATGGATCTTCCGGCATTTGATGTTTCTGGAAAAATGTTTCAGCTTATTACGGTAACCTTGTTTTCAGGGCTTGCAGCCATTGGATTTGGCGTTTTGCTGGGCACCATAGCGGATACCCAGGAGCAGTCGGCACCTTTTGGAGCCACTTCGGTTGTTGTGTTGGCCGCTATCGGAGGAATATGGGTTCCTGTATTTTTAATGCCTGAATTCATGCAGACCGTAGCCAAGTTCTCTCCTATGAACTGGGGACTGAATGCTTATTATGACATTATCTTAAGGAACAGCGGAATTGGGGGAATTGCTAAAGAATTAATATTTTTATTTGTATTTTACCTTGTCACCATATCCATATCCATTTTTTATGAAAGAAAACTCCATAATGTTTAAGCCAGGAGTTTCCTTACCCCACAAAAACAAAAAAATATAGGAAGAAAACAAAAATGCAGTCTAAAGAAAACATATTAACCTGTACTGAAGAAGTAAGAGTACGGTTCAATGAGACGGATCCACTGGGAATTGTCTGGCACGGTCATTATATTGTTTATTTTGAAGATGGCAGAGAGGCTTTTGGCCGTCAGCATGGTCTTACGTATCTTGATATTCAGAAAGCAGGATTTGTAACACCTATTGTAAAAAGTACCTGTGAGCATTTTCTTCCTTTAAAATATGGTGAAACCTTCAGAATTGTCACTACATTTATCAATACGGTTTCAGCCAAGCTGATCTACAGGTATGAGCTTTTCAACCAGGAAGATAAATTGGTTTGCAGTGGAGAAACTATCCAGGTATTTCTGGACAGCGAAGGAAATTTATGTCTTTACAATCCTGAGTTTTTTCAAACCTGGAAAGATAAAATGGGATTATCATGATGAAGGAAATTTTTATTACAGATTATAATTGCGTTACTCCCCTTGGATTTAATGTAAATTCCAACTGGAGTTCACTGTTAGAAGGGAAATCAGGAGTAGCACTACATAAAATTACAGAAAATCAGGAAGCTGTTTACGCCTCTATGATTGATTCTGAAAAACTGAACGAAGAATTCAGTAAAAACTTTGAAAATCAAAGTTTCACAAGGCTGGAGAAGATGATCCTTCTAAGCTTGAAACCTTTGATAGAGAGCCATCCTGTCACAGCAGACACGGCACTTATCCTTTCCACTACAAAAGGAAATGTGAGTTTATTAAAAAATCAGACTGTTTTACCCGAAGGTGCTTACCTTGCTGTGTTAGCACAGAAAATTGCAGATTTTTTTGGGTTTAAAGCCAAGCCTATTGTTGTTTCCAACGCTTGTGTATCCGGAGTAATGGCTATCGCTGTTGCCAAAAATATGATTCAGGCAGGACAATATAAGGATGCCTTTGTGATCGCAGGAGATGAAATTACAGAATTTGTGATTTCAGGTTTTAATTCTTTCCAGGCCATTGGTACAGAAGCTTGCAAGCCTTATGACAAAAACCGGAACGGAATCAATATCGGAGAAGCCGGAGCTTCGGTATATATTACCTCTTCTCCCTCTGAAACTGAGAAATTCAGATTTAAAGTGGCAGGAGACTCCGCGGTGAATGATGCCAATCATATTTCAGGACCTTCAAGAACCGGAGACGGTCTGTATGCAAGTATCAGAAATGCCATGGCAGAAGCAAAGGTTTCTTCAGACCATATTGATTTTATTTCGGCTCATGGAACAGCTACCCTGTACAATGATGAAATGGAAGCTATTGCATTCAACAGGATGGAACTTCAAAATGCTCCGCTAAACAGTATGAAAGGATATTACGGACATTGTCTTGGAGCTTCCGGATTGCTGGAAAGCATTATTTCAATGGAGAGTGCCCGCCACCATACATTACTTCCGTCTAAGAATTTTGAAGAAATGGGAATATCCCAACCCTTGAATATTATCAAAGAAAATCAGACTGCAACCATTCAATATATTTTGAAAACAGCTTCAGGATTTGGAGGATGTAATGCAGCGATTGTATTGGAGAAATGCTAATTTAACTATATCATAACTAAAAATAAGACCACCAAATTGGTGGTCTTATTTTTGCCGGTAGGTTGCTTTCCAAAGTTTAACTGAGTCTTCAACATATCTTCCTGCAATTGGAATTACTTTTCCATTTTCAATTCTATAATACTTTTCAGGAAACTTGAATTGTTTTAGTTGAGTAATTTGTTCATCAGAACCAGAACCAGTACCTGGCAGATTAAAATAAATCGATTGATCAAAAGTTATGGCAGTTGGTTGATTGTTTTCAGATTTATAATACCCTTCCATATAAGTATCAACCGGAGTTGCCCATCTTCCATCTACAGTTTTATATACTGGAAAAAACTGATATTTCATTTGGATTAAATCACCACAGTATTCTCCGATAAAAGTTAATACATTATCATAATTCCTAAAATCATATTCAAACTTACTAATATGATCAAAAGCATTAAATGTAATCTCCGAACTAGGATAATGATCTCCCAATTCCTGTTCTATTTTATATTCACCCTTATATTCACTATCCACTATGTCCTCGCAATATTTAGAAGTATCAACAGTCGTAACCTTCATTTTTTTTCCCACGAAAATATATAGCTTAGATGGGGTTTCCTGATTACACTTATTAATAGAAACGCATGGCATAGGTTTTAAAAATACCTTAATATTATGTTTTATAATATCTGCCACCTTATATTTCTGGGTAATATATTTTCTTTTATAAAAATAGAGTGTATCTGTAGGTTTTGCGGTTATAGAATAATTTCCAGCAGAATCTGGATAGGTGGAAAAAACTTTATTATTAACCAGTTGATCGTACCCATCCCAGTTTTTATCTTTAAATGCCTTATCTCGAAACTTTCTTAAAGTATCATTAACACTAATTGCCATTCCCATTCTTCCTAGAGAATCTTTAGCAATACCTTGAACAGTTAATGTCTGAGATTGATAAAGAGTAGAACAAAGAATTAAAAATGAACAGATCATTTTTTGTAAAAAAGTTGTTATCATAATCGATAAAAATATCCTATTTCAAAATTTCCTTTTCATTATTTTATGAAAGTCAAATCCATTGTATATAGTAACCTGATGACACGTCTAATAATGTTTATTTGCAGCATTTTTAATTCGTCAAATATAGCTATTTTATTCACACACCTGTGCAAAAAGCATTTCTAACTCTCAGCATTATGGTATAAAACCAATAACTGTTAGCCATCATTCCAAATTATTTTATATTTGTAAAAAATGGAAGCGCATTAATGAGGAAAATCAATACCTGCACCATAGAAAATTCAAAAATAACCGTTGATGGAAACCTTATTTTTGAAAGTGAAAGCAATACATTCCCGGAATTTGCCAAAGAAGCTTATAAAAATCTGGAGCTGAACTATCCTAAGTTCCACAAAATGGACAGTCTAAGTAAACTGGCCTTCCTTGCTGCTGAAATGATATTGAAAGACGGGGATCATAGCCGGACCGCTCTGGTTCTTGCCAACAAATCATCCAGTCTTGACACTGATTTCAAATATCAGGAAAGTATTAATTCCCAGGAAAATTATTTCCCAAGTCCTGCAGTATTTGTTTATACCTTACCCAATATTTGTGTAGGTGAAATCAGTATCAAACACAAAATGCAGACGGAGAATGCTTTTTTTGTTTTGGATGAATTTGATGAAAATTTTTTAAACAATTATTCGGAGCAGCTCCTCCGATCCGGAAAAGCAGATAAAGTATTATGTGGCTGGGTTGAATTGTTTCAGGAAAATTACAAAGCTTTTGTATATTTGCTAACCTTATAAAAAAGTAACAATATAACAGTGTAGCAATGTAACAATTATTGGTAAACTGGTAAATGATATAATTATGGAAAACTTAAAAACTGAATTGAAGCACAAAATTATTGAAGTTCTTAACCTTGAAGATGTTTCTGTAGATGAAATCAAAGATACAGATCCATTATTCGGAGGCGGATTGGGACTTGATTCTATCGATGCTTTGGAACTTATCGTTCTTCTTGATAAAGATTACGGAATAAAATTAGCTGATCCTAAAAAAGGAAAGGAAATTTTCCAATCTATCGATATTATGGCTCAATTTATCGAAAACAACAGAACAAAATAAACTAATACAACAATCTAACGGTGTAACAATGTACCAATAATTGGTAAACTCTTACATTGTTACAGTACTTACTAAAATGAGCCAAAAAATTGCCATAACAGGAATGGGCATCATTTCCTCTATTGGAAACAATGTGGAGGAAAATTTTATTTCACTACAATCCGGGAAGCACGGAATTTCAGATATCCAGATGTTTGAAACCCGTCATGCCGGAGCGATTAAAACAGGTGAAGTAAAGTTATCTAATGAAGAACTTATACAAAAGCTTCAGCTTGATGAAGACAATAATGTAACAAGAACTTCTTTATTAGGAATGGTTGCCGCAAAAGAAGCGATAGAAAGTGCCGGAATTTCAGAGATCAACGGATACAGAACCGGATTGATTTCTTCTACCAGTGTAGGGGGAATGGATATCACTGAAAAGTATTTCTACTCTTATGAAAACTTTCCTGAAAAGCAAAAATATATTGATGCTCATGATGCCGGAAACTCCTCATTGGCTATTGCGGGTTATCTGGGATTGAAAGGCATGGTTTCTACCATCAGTACCGCCTGTTCATCTGCAGCCAATGCCATTATGATGGGGGCCAAGCTGATTAAAAACGGAGTTTTAGACCGTGTCATCGTGGGAGGTACCGATTCTCTTTCAAAATTTACTTTGAATGGATTCAATACACTGATGATTCTTACAGATTCTTATAATACTCCTTTTGACAATGATAGAAAAGGACTAAACTTAGGAGAGGCAGCCGCTTTTTTGGTGCTTGAATCTGAGGAAATTGTAAAAAAAGAAAATAAAAAAGTTCTTGCTTACCTTTCCGGTTATGGAAATGCTAATGATGCCCATCATCAGACAGCTTCTTCAGAAAACGGACAGGGCGCATTTCTGGCCATGCAGCAGGCTCTCAAGATCTCGGGATTAGCTAAAGAAGACATTAACTATATCAACGTTCATGGAACCGCAACTCCTAATAATGATTTATCAGAAGGAATTGCTATGATCAGAATCTTTGGGGAAAACCAGGTTCCTGAATTCAGTTCAACAAAAGCATTTACAGGACATACTCTGGCCGCCGCTGCCGGGATCGAAGCTGTTTTTTCAATCTTAGCAATGCAAAACGGTCTCATTTTTCCGAATCTTAATTTTACAACGAAAATGGCAGAGTTTGACTTAACACCTGTCACTGAACTTAAAAAGAAGGATATCAATCATGTACTTTCCAATTCATTTGGATTTGGAGGAAACTGTTCAACCTTAATATTCTCAAAATCATGAGTTCCGTTTACATCAACAGTGCATCCTGCATATCTGTTCAGGACACTTTAAACGAAAACATCCTACAGAATCTTAGTCCTGAAAGTTCAGTACAAATGCTAAAAGCGATAGAACCTAATTACAAAGAATTCATTCCTCCTGCTATGATCAGAAGAATGTCTAAAACAGTAAAAATGAGTTCCGTTGCTTCACATTATGCATTACAGGAGGCAGGAATCACACAGCCGGATGCTATTATTGTAGGAACCGGAATGGGCTGTTCTCAGGATTCTGAAAAGTTTTTGAAAAATGTAATTGATAATAATGAGGAGTTTTTAACGCCTACATTCTTTATCCAATCTACCCATAATACAGTTTCAGGGCAAATTGCTTTAGCACTGCAGTGCCATGCTTATAATTTCACCTATGTAAATACCTCTTCATCTCTGGAGTTTTCATTACTGGATGCTCAGCTTCAGATCAAAGATGGAGAAGCCGAAAATATCTTGGTAGGCTCTACCGATGAACAGACCGGCAGAACGATGGAACTCTACTGCCTGCACAACATCATTAAAAAAGAAAAAGATCTTCCTGCAGATTATTTACATTCCACAACTGATGGAGTAATCTGGGGCGAAGGAGCCAGTTTTTTTGTAGTAGGAAAAAATAAGACTGAAACTTCTTATGCAAAGCTTACAGACATTCGGATTATCAATACATTAGAACTGAATGAAACTCAGGATTTTATTCAGGATTTTCTAAAGAAAAACAATCTCTCAGACCGTGATATTGATGCGGTTATTCTAGGTTTCAGCGGAGCTGCAACATCTGATGTATATTATACAGAAGCTATGAATATATTTCCAGCTTCAGCTTTACTCTATTACAAACATTTAAGTGGAGAATTCAATACAGCCAGTGGTTTTTCAACTTTTTTAGCCTGTCATATTCTTAAAGAACAACAGATTCCGGAGGTAATGATGGTCAACGGAAATACAAAAAGTGAAGTGAAAAACATACTTTTATATAATCATCTGGCAGGGCATGATCATAGTTTGGTATTACTGGAAAGAGTGTAATTGACAAAAAGACAAACCAACAGATAATAATACTCTTTTGTTTAGCATTCAGAGCAGGATGAGGTGAGGTGTAAAAAATCTAAACACTAATGATTTGAATTAATCAGTTCCTATTCCTCCGGAATGGCACAATCAATGCAATAATATAGGTAAAACAGGTACTCATTTCCCTGTTCAATTTTAAAACAACGAACGATGAAACACTATTTCTTCATTCTATTTTACCTTTTCTGTAACGTTTTTATTTATGCGTTTCATGGAAGCTTTTGGGTATATATAGCTTGTTTTCTGGCTTTTTCTGCAGTAGTTGTTTGGGGTTCTTTCCATATTGAACTGGGATATTTCGTCAACAGTATCACCCATAAGCGGACAAGAGCTAAAGAAGTTGCTCTTACTTTCGATGATGGTCCTACGGAGTTTACGCCCCAATTTTTAGATCTGTTAAAAGAACATCAGATAAAGGCCACTTTTTTCTGTATTGGAAAACAGATTGAAAAACATCCGGAAACCTTTCAGAGAATCATTGAAGAAGGTCATACCATTGGAAATCACACGCTGACTCATTCTAACTCGACAGGCTTTTTATCTGCTTCTAAAATGATTGAGGAAATTGAAAAATGCGACGACGTGATATCCAAAGTGGGAAATATAAAAACGGAATTGTACAGACCTCCTTTCGGGGTTACCAATCCCAATATTGCAAAAGCTATTAAAAGAACCCATAAAAAGAGTATAGGGTGGAATGTCCGGTCTTTAGATACCGTTATTGATAATGAAAAGAAAATTTACAGAAGAATAACGAAAGGCTTACGAAAAGGAAGTATCATCCTTCTCCACGACACATCGGAAAAGACTTACCGTGTACTGGTAGATTTATTAGTATTTTTGGAAGATAAAAAGTATGCTACTTTTACCATTGATTCAATTACAAATTCAAAGAAAAATGATTAAAAATATTGCTTTCGGAGCATTTTTATTAATATCCGGTCTCTTTTTTGCTCAAAATACAGCAATGTCCGGAGCTGAAGCAAAAGCTTTTGTCTCCAAAGTTTCCTCTGAAACCAAAGAGATCAAAACACTGCAAAGCGATTTCACCCAAACCAAAAAAATGGACTTTTTGGATAAGAACATCGTTACGTACGGAAAAATGTCATTACAGACCCCGAATATGTTGAGCTGGAAATATACAAAGCCTTATCAATACAGCATTGTATTTAAAAACAATAAGATCTTCATCAATGATCAGGGGAAAAAGTCCTCTGTAGATGCAAAAAGCAAAACATTTGAAAAGATCAATAAACTTATTGTAGGAAGCTCGAATGGAACCATGTTCAGTGATCCTGAATTCACTGTAACTTATTTTAAAAGCGGAAATTACAATATTGCGAAATTCGTTCCTAAAACATCTCAGCTTTTGAAATATATCAAACAGATTGAACTTTATTTCCCAAAGAACCAGTCAACGGTTTCCCAGGTTAATATGACGGAAGCCTCAGGAGATACTACCAATATTGTTTTCAAAAATACCAAGATCAATGCTTCGATTCCTGCGTCTGAGTTTAGTTTATAGCCTGATGTCAATAGGGGTTATTTCCTGTAAGTCTTATCAGCTTACGGATGTACAACCTATTTCTGAATCAAAGAAAACCGTGGAGAACCTTTATTTTTCTTCAGCTGAAGATTATGTATACAAGTGCCAGATGGACATTTACAAAAATCATGTAAGCGGCATTCTGATCATCAAAAAACTGAGTGAGACGACACACCGTGTCGCATTAACTTCAGATTTCGGAAATAAGCTGATTGATTTTGAGATTTCACAAGATGATTTTAAACTGAATTATGTTCTTCCGGATCTCGACAAAAAAGTGGTCATCAATTTTCTAAAAAACGACTTTCGGGAACTTTTGAAAAAACAGTATCCAATCAATGAAAGTTTTGAGAATAAAGACGCCAGAATTTACCTGTCAAAAAACGATCATAAAGGCTATTATTTATTTTTCAATAAAGAAAGCGGATTGCTGAAAAAAATCATCTATACCAGGAATAATAAAGAAAAAATCGATTTTACTTTTGAGGCAAAAAAGCATATCTTCGCGGACAGCCTAAACCTGCAGCACAAGGATTTTAGGATCAATATAAAACTAGTTCAAATAACCGAGACGGAATCAGATTAACTTCATGAAAAAATTATATTTCTTATTTATTGGGCTCCTTTCAGGGGTGTCTTTTGCACAGGTAACTTTCAACCCGGGAATAAGGTTGGGCGCCAATATTTCACACCTTTCTGACGGCCAGACTAACTATTGGTACAATGATTACCAAAGCTACTATCAGTACGGAGCCGATAAGTTTGATATAAAGTCAAAAGTCGACTTTTATATCGGTTTTCAGGCCAATATACGTTTCGCTAAATTCTATGCTCTTCAACCGGAACTTTATTATACCCGCCAGGGCGCTAAGTTTGAAAGCGAAAACCCCGGTGTAGAAACAAAAACAGTCGATCTTTCTTATGTGGGCGCGGCGGTTGTCAATAAATTTTATTTCGATAAATTTAATATCCATTTCGGACCCACTTTAGAGTTTCTTACCGATAGCAAAAACATCCCTTCCCCTATTGGTGTAGATTTAGGAATATTACTCGGTGCCGGATACGACATCACAAAAAATATCGGAGTAGAAGCCCGAATCAAAAAAGGATTTGTGCATGTATATAACGATCACACCAATGTAACATTCCAGACTGGAGTTTATTATACTTTTAATCTTAAAAAATAAGATCATGCAGACCATTCTTACAGATTTTTATACATTACAGTCATACGAAAAAACAGAAAACGGAAGTTTTATTGCTGATATCAGCTTAAACAAGGACCATGATATTTTCAAGGGACATTTTCCGGGAAACCCTGTGACACCAGGAGTATGTATGATGCAGATTGTAAAGGAACTCACTGAAGAATTTGTGGGTTCAAAATTATTTTTAAAAACAGCATCCAACGTTAAATTCATGGCAATTATCAATCCTTTTGAGACACCTGATTTAAGACTTCAGCTGGATATTGATGAAAACGGAGAAGATGTTAAAGTAAAAAATATCACTTCTTTTGGCGAGACTATTGCATTAAAGATGTCTGTAAGCTATAAAAAATTGACGTCATGAAACTTATTTTATCCTTCTTAGCGGCATTTATTTTTTTCTTCCAGTCTGATCTGGAAACGGTGAGAAACAGCTATGCTAAAGCCAATGAATCTAATGCCAATACCCAAAATTTTATTGACACTGCAGAAAAGCAATCCGGCTCTGATGCGGTAACTTTAGGATATAAGGCGGCAGCTAAAATCATGGAAGCTAAAGTTTCTAAAGGAAATAGAAAATCTTTGGTAAAAACTGGAGCGACAAGCCTTGAAAGCATCATCAAAAGCAATCCTAATAATGCAGAACTGCGTCTGATCAGGTTAAGCGTTCAGGAAAATATTCCCAAAATAGTAGGATACCGCGGCAGTCTGAAAGAAGACAAAACCTTCCTTCTGAATAATTACAGCAAACAGAATACAGCCCTGAAAAACTATATCAAAAGGTTTGCTATGCAGTCTAAAACCATTACCGGAGCAGAAAGAGCCACTTTAAAATAAAACCATGTCCCTTGCTGAAGTACAAAATGCAATTTCCGAAAAGAAGATCTGCATTTTAATACCTACCTACAATAATGAAAAAACTCTGAAAAGGGTAATTGACGGTGTTCTCAGCTACACCGGAAGTATTATTATTGTCAATGACGGTTCTACCGATTCTACACCGAATATCCTTTCTCAATATCCTGAGTTAACTGTCATCACCTTACCTCAGAACAAAGGCAAGGGAAACGCATTAAAAACAGGTTTCAGAAAGGCTAAAGAATCAGGATACCGTTATACCATTACCATCGACTCAGACGGACAGCACTATCCGGATGATATTCCGGTATTTGTAGAAGCGCTTCTTCAGGAAAAAGAAGATGTATTACTCATCGGGAACAGAAATATGTCTCAGGACGGTATTCCTAAGAAAAGTAGTTTTGGAAACCGTTTTTCCAATTTCTGGTTTTGGTTTGAGACCGGAATTAAACTGGAAGATACCCAATCCGGTTACAGGCTTTATCCCTTACATAAAATTCCAAAGAAATACTTTACTCCCAAATTTGAATTTGAGATTGAAATCATTGTAAGAACCGCATGGAGACATGTTCCGGTAAAGAATGTTCCTATAAAAGTTCTGTATGACCCTGCTGAGCGGGTTTCCCATTTCAGACCGTTCAAGGATTTCACAAGAATCAGTATCCTGAATACAATTCTGGTGACGATTACCCTGATTTACATTATTCCGCGAAACTTCATTAATAATTTCAAAAAAAAAAGTTTTAAAAGATTCATTCAGGAAGATGTCTTAGAAAGCGATGGAAGCAACCGTACAAAAGCTTTTTCCATTGCACTTGGAGTCTTCATCGGGCTTTCTCCTTTTTGGGGGTTCCAGACCCTTCTTGTAATTAGCTTATCGGTTCTTTTCAAATTGAATAAAGTTCTTGCATTCATCGCTTCCAATGTGAGCCTCCCTCCCTTTATTCCCTTTATCATTGCCGCGTCTTTATTTCTGGGCGCCCCATTTGTAGAGGGTGACAGCAATATCCTAAACCAGGATTTAAACTTTGAACTGATTAAGAATAATCTCCTTCAATATGTCATCGGGAGTTTTATCTTAAGCACAGCATTATCTGCCATCTCAGGAATAATCACTTTCCTGTTTCTGAGCAAACTGAATCCGGAGTCCTAAATAAAAAATAAAGCCCTGAAATACAATATTTCAGGGCTGTTTACAGTATAGTATTTTGTTCTATTTTGAAACAATAATCTTCTGTGAATAATCAATTGCGTTATTTTTGATTTTTACAATATATACTCCGTTGATCAACTTATCAGCACTGATTTTAGTATGCTTATTAAGATTGATATTTTCCGTAGTCATCAATTTTCCTGTAAAATCATAAATAGACACGGTAGTAATTCCTGATGCGTTCATTCCATCAGGTATTCTTATCGTAAATTCACTTTTTACCGGGTTTGGATAGATAGAAATACCTTTAGAAACAGAAGCCTCTTTTACCGCAAGGTTGGCACATTCTGCAGGTACTGTAAAATCTTCTACCTGATCATTGATATCCGGTAAAGGCTGATTAGCCCCAATCACCAAGCCGTTAAGAGTACCTGCCGATGCATTCACCCCTAATCCTCTTTTAGCAAATACACTCCAGATCATACATTTATTCTCTCCATTGGTTGTTGCCTGATCGGCTGCCAGAATAGCATCTCTTCCCTGTGCAAAGGTAGGATTACACTGCTGTAATTTAAGAGCATCCATTACCAGCTGAAGAACTTTTGCACTTCCACTGTTAGGATCAGCTAGCACATCACTGCTGTATCCATATTTCTCAACATATTTCCAGTTAAGATCCCATAACATGGAAGCCCAGATAAATCCGATACTATGAACATCCGGTACGGTAACTGCAATTCCGCTAATGCTACCATTAACCTTCATTCCATTGGTACGTCCATAAGTATAGTTATTGATTGCAAAATCCGGAGAATACTTGGCTGGTCTTATCCCTGCTCCGGTTGTTGTTTCTCCTGAAGAGAATGTTCCCACACCTCTTGCTATAGAAGCATTATCTCCTGGCTTTGTAGTTAACATCAATGCAAAGAAATCAGACCATCCTTCTCCCATTTGCTCGTTGGATGTGAAATAAGATAGACAAGAACTTCCTGTTCCTGTAAGACGGTTAGAAATTCCATGTCCATATTCATGACTGATAATACCATTATCTAAACTTGCATCTCTATAAACTGCCTCTGTCTTCAATGTAGCGTTACCTACAATACCATTATTCAAATCATTGACTAAAAACTGCCCTTCTGATTTTCCAACCATAATGGTAGGAATTGTAACCGTATTATCAGTTCCTCCAAGACCTACGGGCTGATCACTGCTTGGATGATATTGTATAACCCCTACTGCTCCTGCATTTTGAAGGTTTTTGGTTTTAACGGAAAAATTACATCCGGCCGCATTTACAACAGCTATTTTCCCTGTAAGACTTCCTGCTGTTACAGCTGTACAGGCATCAGCCGGTACAGAAAGAGCTAAATCACCGGTTACCGGTGTGCCACCGATAAGCTGTGGACCAAAATTAGCTGTTCCGGCTGCCGGTGTTCTTGCTACATAATTGGTAGGTGCATTATAATAAAGATATCTTGCTCCATTGGGAACAAAAAGATACATCTGCATTCTTCCGCTGGTTCCGTCAACTCCCGGATTAAAGTTAGCATTATTCAGACCACTGCCATCTCTTGATTCTGCCAAAACAGGGTCATTCTCGGTACCTCCTTTTCCAAAATTATTTTTCTGATAGTTTCTCGCAGTCTCTGTAAATCCAAACTTATAAAATACATCATGCATTTTATTGCTAACGTAAAACAAGTTTGTAACTGCTGCAGAGGTATAGTTTTGTTGCATTAACGTCACGTCCACTGGGAAATCAAAAGCTCGTGCAGCTCCTCCGTCAGGGGAAAACTGTGGTGCATTTGTATTGGCCTCATCAGTATAGGCAAAGGCATTATTACCTCTTGTAATGGTATAATGATTAGTACCGTCAGAATGCCATCCCTCAGGAGAGGCTGTCAGATCCCAAGGGTTGGTAAGCAGTGTTCTGCCTCCAAAAGTAGGTGCCTCAACAGGAAATGCAAATACGTTATAAGACGCATTATCAGGAGCTAAAACAAAATTGGTTTGCTGCTGTGAAACACCTGCCGTATTAAGCGGAGCTCCTGCAGGTTGAATAGCCGGCGACAAGCTTTGAGGCAGCTGTTCAAATGCATCTGTATGGAAATCACAGGAAAGCGTTGTATTCTCCTGGTATAGAACAGAACCGTCTTCTGTGCTTACAACAACATTCCATACGTTGCTGGTTGCTTTTTCTTCAATATAAAACTGATACCCAAGTAGTAAATCCCCTCCCTTTGCAAAATAAACCGCATTGGCTTTTATTGGCTCTTCTTTTCCTTCGCTATTTTTTACTGTTTGGAGACCATTAAACTTTTTAGCTGTTTCTGCAATAAAAGTATCTTTTTTAGAGCTTTCGCTTCCCCTGATCCCTGCAATGTTTTTAACAAAAGTATCCGCAAAGCTCAACACCTTACCTTCTCTCACCAGAACATTTGCCGAGCTTCCAAATACAGGAATACCGTTTACGGTTTGCTGTATTCCTACAACCTCACCTTTCAAACTAGTAGACGGATCTACATTGATTACTTTAAAAACTTTAAGTTTTTCATCAACTCTTTGGAAAGAGCCTTTTTCAGAATTAACATAATCTTTTATTACTTGTTCATACTTCTGAGCAGAAACTGCTCCAAAGCCAAAGAAAGAACAAAGCAATAAAAACTTAACACTAAGTCGAATTTTTTTCATTGATTTTACTTTTTAACCGATGTTAATATATATTATTTCACCAGTTAGTAGAAAAAACCATAAAAATGTTACATAATTTTCAAAAAAACTATTAAATCACTTGATTAAAACACAACTAAAGCCTGTTTTTACAGAAAAATAATGATTTAAATCAAAATAAACTATTGATAAACAACATCGAAAAACGATAGAGGACTCATCATGATTGTGACAAATATCGAAAGAATTACTAAAATCATCTGGACCGTATGATAGGTTTTTTCACGGTCATTTTCATTGATCTCAAAAGTAAATTTAATCTTATCCGGCCTCCTGATAATCAGCCCGGTAAAGATGAGAATGATAAGATTTAATACTACCGGTAAAAACAGAAATATTTTACTCCCATACTCATCTTTTCTCCCTCCATAGCTGTGAATTGGTATAATTTCCGGAACCGAGCTATACACTGAGAAAAGATAGACGGAATAACACAGAATAATAACAAAGGGAATACAGAATAAGACTTTTATATATTTCGGGATCATTTCAGTTTCTTTAAAGTTTTTTTCAGAAATTTCTCAGTGTCCTTTCTATCGGGTACTGTTGTAATTTCTTTTGTTAAGGCTCTTTCAAATTCCGCCTTTGCTTTGGAATACTCTTTCCTGTAAAAATAATATTTTCCAGCCATATAATATCCTTTCCAAAAATCGGGATTTAAGGAATGATAGCGGGCAATATAGTTATCTGTAAGAAACTCACGGTTTTGAATTGCATCACTTATTTTTGTATTCACCACTCTGTATTCCTCATAGTTTTTAAACTCCTGAGACTCTACAAAGGGATCCTTCCCGATATTAAGCTGTGATTTTGAAAGGTCGCTATGCTGCAACCCTTTATCCGAGAATATTGCATTAAGATCATAACATACGAATTCCCCAAGCTGATATGGGCTGGAAGATACCCAAACCAATTTTTTCTGAGGAGAAAATATAACCGCATGATGAGCTAACAGCTGGTTTAGTGACTTTTCGTTACCATAACCGATATTTTCACCTTGCAACCCTGATCTGTTTCTTAAAATAGAAGCCATTTTCTCCGGGGTAAGCTTTTTTTCTTCCTGAAGAAGCTCCTGCAGCTTTTCGTACCTATATTCTGAATGACTTTCTTCGATATGCTTTTGGTTCCTTGTATCATCTTTATAGGCCTCAGACTGAAAATGATTAGTGCAAAGGACCTTGCTTGTATTTTGCACGCTGTAGACTCCAAAGTTTTTGGGCGATACTTCAATGATTATAGCCTTTTTATCATGAGCACTGCCGACCAAAATAGATTCTGAAACGAAAACCTTTCTCTTTCTGGCAATAGCAATGGCTTCATCTATATTTTTGGCATACTGTAAGATCTCTCTTGTTACCAAGGAAATAGGGGTTTTGGCTGTTAAAGGAATTTTTGATTTCCCCGCATTGATGGTCACCGTAATTCCTTCTTTATTCATTCCAGAAACCACTCCTATCATTCCCGGCCAGCTTACTGACATATAAGAAATTCCCTCTTCCGGCTTCACAAATTCCACCAACTTATTTTTTGCAAAATCATCACCCACATAAAAATCAAAATTCCTTCCTATCAGAAGATCTCCGTCCTCTGTATTTTCATTCCAGACAGCCAGTGAAGAGCAGCCTACCATGGCCAGATCCTGCATAGCATGCCCAATATCGTGTGCTCCATGCAGGTAAAGATTCCGTAAGTATTTTGGGGCAATAAAATCATACTGATCTGATGAATACTGTGATAATCCATACAGTTCAGCCTGATAATCTTCTCTTACATTAAGATACATTTTTCTGTTGTACCATTTTAAAAAGCCTCTCAATATTTTCTGTCGGAATTTTGAAGGGACAAACCCCTCCACTTTTGAAAAGAAAATCCCTTCCTGTTTCTGCATCAGATTTTGTGTTAAAGCCCCATTATTATACCCTAACTGAAGTGGATTCCCTGTTATATAAAGCTCCCAGAGCTGCTGTTTATTTTTAGTCAGATAATTCTGTTTATAGCTAAAGGTCGTATCATTTATTCTATTTACTTTGGGAATCTCCAGTGAATATTGTTTTACATCGGGAAGGTGATGAACAGACTTTGATACCCCACATGAAACCAGGATACAGCAAAAAAGAAAATACAGAAAAAGTCTTTTATAGATCAGAGAATTGGTATCAGTTTTTTTCACGTTGGGTTCTTATTACATCATTTGATTTAAATGTCTGTCTATAGTTTCCTTACCTAAAATTTCAGAGCAGGTATTGAAAGCTCCGATAGTTACCCCTAAAATTCCGTGCATATTCACAGACTGACCTGTCAGAAACAGATTGTCAATTTTAGTACGTGGAGAAACCATTGTTTTAAGTGGGTTTTCAGAGTTTTTCATATAACCGTACATATTTCCTTCAAAACTACCGATATAATCACGATAAGACAACGGTGAAGAAGTATATATTTTTTTGACAGCATGTGTAAGGTTAGGAATTTTCTTTTCCAGGGCATCAAGCATTTGCTCTGCTTTCGCCAGCTTAAACCGCTCATACATCTCTCCCCTTTCATGATCATCAGCCACTGTATTGAATGTATTTTCCCAGTCTTTAACCTCATCAAAGTCCATATAGGAAATAGCTGTCAGACTTTCTGCAAACTCAGGATAATGCCTGGAGGGTGACGATGAAAGCATATAGGTTTCCGGCCATGTTTCTTTCCTGTAACGGAAGGCACTCCACACCAGCTCCTCGGAGGAATAGTGGTATACATTATAATTAAAATTGGGAATAGTATTTGGCTTTAAGACCAAATATACACTGAAGCATGATGAAACAGGCTCCCAGCTTAAAACTCTGTTGAGAAAGGATTTTTTTAATCGCTCTTCTCCTATTAACTTGATGGTTGAGCGGATTTCAATATTTGAAATTATTTTTTTTGCCGTATATTCTTTACCGGAAGCTGTTTTCACTGATGTCAGTACATTATTGTCATCAAAAATAAAACCTGTTACCTCAGCATGTTTATGAATATCTGCCCCATACTGACGAAGTTTTCTGATCAATAATTTAGAAATCTGGCTTCCTCCTTTTATACATTTGTAAGCACTCTGGATGTAGGAATTTACAGTTAAAGCATGAACATAAAAAGGAACGTTTTCAGAATCTCCGGCATAAAGGAAATTAGAGCCTAGTAAAACCGATTGCAGTTTTTTATCTGAAGTAACTGACTCTATAAACCTTCGGGTATTCAGATGCAGTATTTCTTCATTATAATTATCTTTTCCCACGACGTTATATCTGGGGAACTGGCTGCACACATATTGAATTTCCTCACAATAATTTTCAAGATTTTCTCTTTCGTCCGGAAAATAGACCGATAGCTGCTCAACAAAGTTCTGATATCCCTGAGCATGTGGATAATCAATAGCGTCCTCACCAAAGGAGATTCTGTCATATCCGTCTTCATCCATTCGCTGAAGGTCCAGATCATCCATGATTTCCAGATAGGAAAAAAAAGTATTTAGATTTTGCCCCTTGGAAAGACCTCCCAAATAGTGTACTCCCGTATCAAAGACGAGCTTATCCCGTGAAAAAGTCTGTAAATTACCTCCGTACTGATTGTTTTTCTCCAATACACATACTTTAAGCCCTTCTTTCGCCAAAATAAGAGCCGAAACAAGACCTCCCAATCCGCTGCCGATTACAAGTATGTCATATTCTTTCTTCAAGGAGAATGTGCTTTAATTTAGAAATTAAGACTGCTCATCAAGAGGTGATCTGCCTTCGGTCTTTTAAAGATCCATAGACAGGCTAATCTAAATGGTTTCAGTTTTTGTTAGTTTTCAGGGATAAAAATAGAAAAATTAATCAACATCATCCCAAAAATCAAAATAATTAAACCATTGGAGCGGATATTTTCTGACCATGGTCTCCAGATTTTGAACGTAAGACTGCAGAAGTCCCTGAGAATCCCTGTTTTTAATATTCTGAGCAAGTCTTGCATAGAGATGGTAATGAAGATTATTTTCTTTCATTACATAAACATACACCACAGGTACTCCTAATCTCGAAGCAATAAGAAAAGGGCCTGCCGGAAATTTCGCACTTTTCCCCAGTAACTCGGTTTCCAGGAATTTGGATCCTTCAAAATAACGGTCGCCGGTAAAACAGATCAACTCATTATTTGACAATGCCTGATTAATCTCAAAGATATGCGACATATCTTCTTTGACATAAATAAATTTAATGGAACTTTCTTTTACCGCAACACTTTCCAGGTATTCTTTGATCACGGTAACTTCCTGATCTGTAGTCACCAGATTGATCTGGCAGTCGAAATCGATATCTGCAAAGAAATGTTCTGCAATTTCAAAATTACCGATATGGGCACTGATCAGAACACCTCCCTTTTTAGCGGCTAAAAGGCTTCTGAGGTTTTCAATACCATCAAATTCATACGTGTATTTTTCTCGTAGTCCGGCAGAAATAGCCGTTTTATCAATCAGTACTTTTCCAAAAGTGAAGTAACTGTGAAATATGGAGCGCAAAGCCTTCCCATATCCGTAGTTGAGTCTTTTCTGAAAATAATAAAGAATATATCGGTTGCTTTTTTTCTGGAACAGAAAGTAATAGGCAGCCACAAAATATAGGACAAAATATGAACTTCTGATTCCGATATTTCTAATACACCAAACGAATATTCTGTATCCTGATACCGTTCCTTTAGATTTACCTTTCCACTTGTTCATAAATATTGTTTACCAATGTAACCGTATACCAGCGCAACAATTATTGTATTAAATGTGTCCGGCATTGGTATACTGTCACATTATTATATGGGTATTATTGTAAAGAATAAAGATCTACTCAATACTAGGTAATTAAGCTTTTTTCTCAGCAATCTTATTTTCAATGGTTGTATAGAAGTCATCAAATGTCACCATTTTTTTGAAATCTGCTTCTCCTAATTTCACTCCGAAATTAGATTCAATCACCACAACCATATCAATATAATCTAAGCTATCTAAGCCTAATGTACTTTTAAGATTGGCCTCATTACTGATTTCGTCTCCGTCTACCTCGAATTCATTTACCAGAAAATCATTAACAATGGCCACTATTTTTTCCCTTTCCATGTTTTTAATCAAATTTTTTAACTATTAATGCAGAATTGGTTCCCCCAAACCCAAAAGAATTCGACAAAAATACATCAATTTTTTGATTTTTTGTTTTGGAGACTAAATTTATCCTTTGAGCCTCATTATCAGGATTTTCAAGATTTATATTAGGAGCTACAAAATCATTCTGCATCATCAGAATAGAGTAAATAACTTCACTTGCACCTGCCATCCAGCATTCATGTCCCGTCATGGATTTAGTAGAACTTACGGGAACTTCACTTCCGAAAATCTCATAAATTGCTTTTGCTTCGTTAGCATCCCCAATAGGAGTGGAGGTAGCATGAGCATTAATATAATCAATATCTGAAGCAGCTAATCCGGATTGTTGTAAAGCTCTGCCCATAGCTAAAGCCGGTCCATCAACATTAGGGGTTGAGATATGTCCTCCGTTTGAAGAAAAGCCGTAGCCTATAATTTCAGCAAGGATAGGAACGCCTCTTCTTTGTGCTGATTCTAAGCTTTCTACAATTAAAGTGGCTGCACCTCCGCTGGGAATCAAGCCATCCCTTTCTGTATCGAAAGGTCTTGATGCTTTTGCAGGTTCGTTTTCCCGTGTTGAGAATACCCCCAACCCGTCAAAGCTTGCCATTGAATATTTATTGGTTTCCTGTGCTCCTCCACAGATGATCATATCCTGAAAACCGTTCTTGATCATCATAAAGGCCAGCCCCAAAGAATGCGACCCACTTGCACAGGCAGCACTGATGGTAAGATTAATTCCTTTCAACTTGAAAATCGTAGAAAGGTTCATCGTCACTGTTGAGTTCATTGATTTAAAGATCGCTCCCGATCCCATCAATGTAGTATCTTTTTTTTCCCGGGCAATATCAATAGACTCTACTACTGCCTTAGATACACTGTCATTTCCGTATAAAATCCCAACTTCATGGGTATCTAAAAAAGCTTCGTCAAGATTCGCCTGCTTCAAAGCATCAATGGTGGCAAGATAAGCATACTCACTTTCTTCTCCCATGCTTACACGCTGGCGTCTGTTAAGAAGATTTTTCAAATCCGGCTTTGGAACGACCCCTGTAAGGCCTGATCTGAAACCGAAGTTTTTTCTGTCTTCGTCTAAAACAATACCGGATTTTCCTTGATATAGGGATTCCCTGACCTCTTCTAAAGACGTCCCGATGCAGGAATAAATTCCCATTCCGGTAATCACAACCCTATTTTCCATCTTATGAATAAATTCCGCCGTTAATATTAATTATCTCTCCTGTAATGTAGGATGCTTTTCGGGAAGCTAAAAATGCTACTAAATCAGCTACTTCTTCTGCTTCTCCGAATCTGTTTGCAGGAATCATCGCTTTAAGCTCGTCTTCATTAAAATCCTGGGTCATATCTGTTTTGATGAAACCCGGTGCCACAGCATTTACGGTGATATTTCTTTTCGCCACTTCCTGGGCAAGCGCTTTTGTAGCTCCTACCAGAGCCCCTTTTGCTGCCGAATAATTGGTTTGCCCGGCTGTTCCTTTTACCCCGGAAACCGAAACCATATTGATGATTCTTCCGTATTTATTACGAAGCAGTTTTTGGATAAAAAAATTCGTCACATGGAAAAACCCGTTTAAGCTTGTATTGATCACACTGTTCCAGTCTTCTTTCAGCATCCACATAAACAGGCCGTCTCTGGTAATTCCGGCATTGTTTACAATCACTTCTACTACAGCAGAAGGATTTGTATCCTGCCATTCTGTAAGGACGTTCTGTGTTTCCTCCGCATTTCCTACATCAAATTTAAGAATTTCTCCTGTAGAACCAAGTTCTTCCACTTTGGTCAATGTTTCCTTAGCTGCAGCCTCATTAGAGGTATAGTTGATCAGTATATGATAGTTTTTTTCTTCAGCCAGTTTTATACAGATGGCCCTCCCGATTCCTCTGGAGCCTCCTGTTACAATTGCACATTTCATGCGTTAGTGTTTATTTCGTTTTAGTTTTTTTTAAGTTAGCTTATACTCCTCAATCTAAAGACAATTCATTACGGTAAATAATTACATTGCTTTTAAATACATCTTTACTTTCTCTAAATATGGATACATCACCATATCATCGGAGAACGCAGGAATAATTTTTCTGATCTCATCATAAAGCTCTTTTGTAGATGATGAAACCTCATCCGGAAAACCTAGGTATTCAATTGCCTGAACTATAGTAATTGCCTCTATCGCCAGTACTTCAAATGCATTTTCAATTACTTTTCTACAGATCACAGCTGCATTGGTTCCCATACTTACAATATCCTGATTGTCATTATTATTAGGAATACTGTGAACATACATAGGGTTTGACAGCATCTGACTTTCCGCTGTAGTAGAAGTTGCCGTAAACTGTACTCCCTGCATCCCAAAATTGAAACCTAATTTACCTAAATTTACAAAAGGAGGCAAAATTTCGTTGATCTTTGCATTTAAAAGATAGTTCAGCTGTCTTTCTGCAAGCATGGTCAACTTGGTTACCACAATTTTAAGTTTGTCCATTTCTAAAGAGATATAATCTCCATGAAAATTTCCACCGTGGTAAACATGCTGATCCTCAACATTGATAATCGGATTGTCATTGGCAGAATTGATTTCATTTTCAAGCACCTTTTCTGTATACTCCAAGGTGTCCAGCACAGGACCTAATATCTGAGGAACACATCGTAAAGAATAATATTCCTGAACTTTTTCTTTAAATACTTTTTCCTGCTCTTCAAAGTGAGTATAAAGATGGTCTGCTCTTTTTCTGATCAGTTTACTGTCTGCAAGATGTGTACGCATTCTTTCTGCCACTTTCTGCTGACCATAATGTCTTTTTGTGCCGTTCAAAGCTTCAGACAGATGATCATCATAAGCCTGAACAATCTCATTAATTGCACAGGAAAGTCTAATGGAAATATCAGTCAGCTGATTCGCTTTATAGGCATTGACAATCCCTATACCCGACATTACGGAAGTTCCGTTCATTAAAGCAAGCCCTTCACGGATCTCCACTTTGATAGGTTCAAGTCCTTCAATGGCAAAAACATCGTTTGTAGATCTTCTTTCTCCTTTGTAAAACACTTCTCCTTCACCAATCAGTACTAAAGCCAGGTGTGCCAGCTGTACAAGATCTCCACTTGCTCCTACTCCACCGTGTTCAAAAATCAAAGGGGTAATATCTCTGTTGATCAATTCCTGAAGAAGATAAATAACAGACTGATGTACTCCGGAATTTCCTAAAGACAGGGTATTCAGCCTTGCCAGCATACAGGCTTTCACTTCCTGTGCCGGTAAGGGATTTCCTATTCCCGAAGAATGACTTCTAATTAAATTATATTGAAGCTGAAGGGTATCCTCATCACTGATTTTAAACTGAGCCATCGGACCAAAACCCGTATTTACTCCATATATTACTTTATTTTTTGAAAATTCCTTTAAAAATTGAAAGCTTGTATCGACTCTTGATAAAAGTGATTCATCCAGTTCAATTTTTTCATTTTCAATGATAATTTTTTGAAAATCTTTCAGTCCTAAAAAGTTATTTATTTTCATTAATCAAAAGTAATAGTTGATAATTTTGTAAAATATTAATTATTTGTCACTAATTTTGCGGCAAAGATAGAAGTTATTATTAAAATAAAAAATCAAGATGAGCAAAGAATTTGTTGACGTTCTTGTAATCGGAGCTGGACCTTCCGGATGCGTATCTTCTTCATACCTTAAGAAGAATAATGTCAACGTAAAGGTGGTTGAAAAGACAAAATTCCCAAGACTGGTAGTTGGAGAAAGCTTGATTCCAAGGGTCATGGACCACTTTGATGAAGCCGGACTTTTCCCTGCATTGGACAAAATGGGCTTTGAAAAAAAACTGGGTGCACGTTTTCTTCGCGGAGACGAGGTCTGCATTTTTGATTTTAGTGATAAATTCGGAGAAGGCTGGGACTGGACCTGGCAGGTTCCGAGAGCTGATTTTGATCATACCCTGGCTCAGGAGGTCATTAATAAAGGAATTGACCTTGAGTTTGAGACAGAGGTTACTGCTATCAGATTTGAAGGTACGGATTCAGTGACCACAGTCCGAAACAAAGACGGAGATACAAAAGAGATCCACGCCAAGTTTGTTATAGATTCCAGCGGTTACGGAAGAGTACTTCCCCGCTTACTAGATCTTGAAAAACCTTCAAAATTATCTCCCCATTCTGCTATTTTTTCTCATGTAAAGGATACCAACAGAGAAGAGGGCGAAGAGGGAACATTAATATCTTTCGACATCATTGAAACAGAGGTATGGCTTTGGGTCATTCCTTTTTCTAACGGGAACACAAGTGTAGGAATTGTAGGTCCTACAGAATATATTGATAAATTGTCTGAAAACGGAGATCCTGCTGAAGCGTTAAGAAAAGCAATTTCTCTATCTGACTATTATGTAAAACGTTTTGGAGAGGTAGATTTTCTCTTTGAGCCAAAACATCTGAAAGATTATTCATGTTCGGTAAAAAGTTTATTTGGAGATGGGTTTGCTTTAACGGGTAATGCATCTGAGTTTCTTGACCCGGTTTTCTCATCGGGGATGGCTTTTGCCACAGAGTCGGGAATGCTTGCTGCAAAATTAGCTGTAAGACAACTGAACGGAGAAAAAATTAACTGGCAAAAAGAATATACAGATTATATCTTATATGGTGTAGATGTTTTCACCACCTATGTAAAGGAATGGTATACAGGTAATCTTCAGGAATTATTCTTCCACCAACCGGAAAATCCCGATGTCAAGAAAAAAATATGTGCCGTGTTAGCAGGATATGTATGGAATAAGGACAATCCGTTTGTGAAAAAACATGATACTGTGATTAAGAATCTTGCCAACCTCATCAAACAGGAAAAACAGGAACAGCAAAATCAACAATAAAAAAACGGTCTGAAATTCAGGCCGTTTTTATTTTTATTTTAAAGTTTTTTTAATCTCTTTGCCCAAATACCTTCCGGCAGATTCGTAGGCAGCAGCAATCCTGCCATATTCCATCACGAATTCTTCATTATTGACAAATTTATCAAACTTGTTAAGTTCTACCTTCGCTAACACAACTGAGGGATTAGTGGTTTCCACCAGTTTTATAGTACCGGTTATCTCTGCTGTCATGGCAGTAAGTCCGGCATGCCAGCCCGGGAAAATCCATTTGGGTTCCACTATTAATGTATATTTTGCGGAGCTGTCTTTTTTAAATGAAATATTCTTGTAAGATTTATTAAGCCCTTTCGCAAAATAATCTATATAGTCTTCTTTTTTATATTTCTCCCATTCTGCAATCCACTTCTTCCACGCTTCCTCTCCTCTTTTAGGATTTTCCAAGACTTGTTTTTTCCTGTTTTCAAGATATTGAGCTTCTGTAATATTTTCTTTCATAAATAATACATTCTCAAATAGAAGTTCTACATTTACTTCAGTCTGATCTTTTAATAAGCCGAGACTCCCTGAAACAACTTTCATTTTGTCCTGTCCAAAAGCTGTTGTGATCATCACCATGAACCCCAGCAATAATAATTTTTTCATAGTTAGTAGCATTAAATTTAAGCCACCAAATATATCATAAAAAAGGAATTATTCTAATGCTGAAACTCAAATTACCTTAAATCAATAAAAGTTATTGGTTTTCTGCTATTTGGATGGTAAACAGTTTTAGATAATATTTCAAAATCTACCATTTCAATCTTAGGACTTACCCTGAGTTTTGCCCGGAAATGATCTCTTACTTCATGTACAAAGTTTTCATTCTCTTCCTCTGTACTTACCCTGATTATAATTTCATCAAGTCCTATTTCATTAGCCTGAATAACGATCTGATAACAGAGAATACCATTAAAATCATTCAGAATATCATTCATGGCCGGAGGATATAATGTTGTCCCTTTATATTTAATCATCTGTTGCTTTCTGCCAACTACAGGACCCAATCTCATGGTATTTCTTCCACACTGACATGGCTCATAATGAGCTTTTACAATATCTCCTGTTTTAAATCTCAACAAAGGAATTGCTTCTACCCCCAACGTAGTAATCGTAAGCTCACCGCTTTCTCCTTCTTCCACAGGATCTCCGTGATCATCCAGAATTTCTGTAATAATAAGTTCAGGGTGATGATGTCCACCAATCTGAAACTCACATTCCGTGAAAGCTGTACTCATCTCGGTAGATGCATAGGTTGAAAAAAGATTGATATTCCATTTTTCTTTGATTTTCTGAGAAAGAATATTATCTGTAAAATCCTGGTTTTTGATACTTTCTCCAATACAGACAGCACCGTAAACACTGGAATTTTTATAATCAAGACCGTGTTTTTCGGCATAATCAATCATTTTCAGCAAAAAAGAAGGCACGGTAATCAGGTACTTAGGCTGGTACCTAAAAATAGAATCCCATTGAAGTTCCGGAATTCCTGGTCCCATTCTCACAACGCTTGCCCCCATTTTTCTTAAACCCAAGAAGTACGCAAGACCAGCCATAAAGCGTTTGTCAATGGTTGTGATCATCTGTACCACATCTCCTTTCTGAATTCCTGCACAGGCAAAAGAGATGGCTTCATTGTAAGCCAGTCTCTCAAGATCACTGTCAGACAGTCCAAATGTCACTGGATCTCCCAGTGTTCCTGAAGTTGTGCTATAATCAACAATTTTATCCGGAGGAATACAGAAAAAGTCATGATTATGCTGTTGTAAATCATTTTTTGTGGTCGTAGGGATTTTCTGCAGATCTTCCAGGGTGATGATATTCTTTATATGAATATCATTTTCTTTGAATAGCTTTTGATAAAAAGGTGAATTATTTTCAAGATAAACCAATAGCTCCTGAAGTTTTATCTCCTGAAACTTTTTAATTTCCTGAATGGATGACTGTTCGATGGATGGATGAAATTCCAATGATTTTAATTTTAGAAGACAAATTTATTTAAAAATAAAAGATTGAAACATGAAAAGATTAAAAGATTAGTATCCTCCATTGATTTATCTCTGAAACGTTAAAGTTTGTGTATTGGTATTTCCTGCAGTATTGACTGTAGTTACTTTTAAAGTATGTTCACCAGATCCTTTGGGGCACTTTTCATCGAAGGTATAAACAAAATAATCTTTTACCCGTGCAAATCTAAGCCACTTTCCATCAAGCTCAGCTCTAAATGAAACAATGTCACCCACTTTTGTATTTCCTTTCAAACGTAAAGTCCCGGTGTTTATGAGTGCTCCATCTTTCCACTCCGTCATAACAGATGGAAAACTATGATCTACGATCAGTTGCACAGTACCCAATCTGTTAAATTGTCCCTGTACCCAATCTCCGGTCCAGCTTCCTTTTACAGCATCTTTATCACTTCCATAATCCAGCAACATAACCACTTTATCTTTTTCCTGTTGGGTTAATTTCCTGTTCGGTTTTATTTTCAATGTATATTTATCATGAATGGGAACATAGGGGTGATGCAGCACTATTGTATTGGAAACTCCATTTTCCTCAGCGTTTGGTTTTTCATACATGTTAAAATTCACTGCATCATACACTGCATTTTTACTGAAAACTATTTCCCCATGTTCTGTGGTCATTGTTTTTCCTTCATTTGGCTTTATCGTTGTACTGGTAGACGAAATACTATTTCCGTTATTATTCAGCTGCACTTTTGTTGCCAACCGGCTTGTATTTCCGTTCACGTCTTTTAAAATAATCTCAATATGATGAACCTCTTTATCCTGAAGATTAATAACTCCCGATAAGTTGGGAAGGCTGTAGTTCTGTAATTTCATTCCCGGTAAAACAGATAAATGCTGGATATTCATTTTGTCCCTGATGAATTTGGTGTAATCTATACAGCCATTCTGATAGCGGGTATCATCATAGCTCACTTTATCAATGGAAAAACTATAGATAAGCTTACCGTCCATTACTAATTCTGCCTGGTAAACGCCAAGGTTAAATCCCTGATTGGCCTTATCCACCGCTTTAACTGCAAAGCTGATCATCGGCGAATTTACCGTGACAAGATCTGTTGTATATATATTTCCTGCTTTCTTTACAGCGACTCCGTTTGCTCCTGGTTCATAGGTACTGAAGCTTCTGTCATACCAGTACAGCCCACTAATAATGGGAGCTACAGAGTCCGGAATGGCAAAACCAAAGAGCAGAGGGTTAAGACATTCTTCCGTTTTGGTATCTCTTATTTCAAAATGTAAGTGGGGCCCTGCAGAACCTCCTGTATTTCCACTCAAAGCAATAAGCTGCCCTTTTGTTACAGGAAACTGCCCCGGCTGAAATGTCATATCCTGTTCCCACTTTTCATCTTTATATTGTCTTTCTTTTACATACTCATCAAGTCTGTCAAAATATTTATTCAGGTGGGCATACACTGTGGTATATCCATTGGGATGGGTAATATAGACTGCATTCCCAAAACCATAACGTTCCACTTTTATCCTGCTTACATAACCGTCTGCTGCTGCCACTACCGGCAGGTTTTCTTTACTGTTCGTCCGTAAATCCAAGCCCATATGAAAATGGTTAGCCCGGACTGCCCCAAAATTGGCAGCCAACTGCATGGGAATATTTAGGGGATTGCGGAAGTAGTTTTGTGGATAATTATGTTGAGCCTGGGTAGAGAAGCTGTTGATGAAACAAACAATCAGCATCAGTTTATAAAAGATTTTCATACAGCATTTGGGTTTAGATCTATTTAAATATACGGAATTTCAAGCAATGATTGTGCTATTTTCCTCTTGTAGATTTTATTTTTAATCACAGATATACCTGGATTTTCAAAGATCATGTGAATAAAAATCTGAACGATCTGAAATAGATCATATTTACATTTGGGTTAAATCCGATGGCTGGAGTAATTTACATTTTAGGTTGCCCAAAGCCCAATTCTACCGAATAAGGGCGGTGAAATTTTATTGTAAAAAAAGACGGAAAAACTCACTTATTCACCATTCACCATTCACTTTCATGCTTACCCTTCATTTATATTTCTGAAATTGAACTTTTTAATAGATGATATCAAAATAAAACATATATTATAAACCGACAAAATTTAGTAAATTTGCAGACTTAATTAATCAACGATATTGAGATATTTACAATGAGCCAATTTAAAGAATACAAAAACCTCAACCTTATTGACATAGCCGACAATGTAGCGGAATTTTGGAAACAGAATAATACGTTCAGTAAAAGTGTTGAGATTCGTCAGGGCAATCCTGAGTTTGTTTTTTATGAAGGTCCGCCTTCAGCAAACGGTATGCCTGGAATTCACCACGTAATGGCAAGAGCATTGAAAGATATTTTCTGCCGTTACCAAACGCAAAACGGTAAACAGGTTTTCCGTAAAGCGGGTTGGGATACGCATGGTCTTCCTGTGGAACTGGGTGTAGAAAAAGAATTAGGAATTACGAAAGAAGATATTGGCAAAAAAATCTCTATTGAAGACTACAATAAAGCATGCCGTGAAGCAGTAATGCGTTATACGGATGTATGGAATAACCTTACTGAAAAAATCGGGTATTGGGTTGATCTTGAAGATCCGTACATCACGTACAAGTCAAAATATATGGAAACCGTTTGGTGGTTATTGAAACAGTTATATGACAAAAGCTTGTTGTATAAAGGGTATACCATCCAACCTTACTCTCCAAAAGCAGGAACAGGGCTTTCTTCCCACGAGCTGAACCAGCCGGGAACGTATCGTGATGTTTCAGATACTACGATTGTAGCCCAGTTTAAGGTAAAGAAAGATTCATCTGCTTTATTCAGTGATGTTGACGGAGATGTGCATATCCTGGCATGGACAACTACTCCATGGACATTGCCATCCAACACAGCACTTACAGTAGGCAGAGATATTGAATATGTGGTAGTAAAAACTTTCAATCAGTATACTTTTGAACCTGTAACAGTAGTCTTATCAAGAGTTTTATTACCTAAGGTTTTCGGTAAAAAATATACAGAGGGAACTGATGAGGATTTCGCGAACTATACTTCGGAAAGCAAGGTCATCCCTTTTAAAGTTTTAAAAGAATTTACAGGAGAACAGCTTGTTGATACAAGGTATGAGCAATTAGTTCCTTGGTTTACCCCTAATGACAACCCTGAAAATGCTTTCAGAGTAATCCTGGGAGACTTTGTAACAACAGAGGATGGTACAGGTATCGTTCATACGGCACCTACTTTCGGTGCTGATGATGCGAGGGTTGCTAAGATGGCTCAGCCTGAAATTCCACCGATGTTGGTAAAGGATGAAAATGACAACCTTGTACCGTTGGTAGATTTGCAGGGAAGATTCATCAAAGGAGAAAACGTTCCTGAAGTCTATGCTGGAAAGTATATCAAAAACGAATATTACGATGAAGGGACTGCTCCTGAAAAATCTTGGGATGTAGAGCTTGCCATTCTGTTGAAAACAGAAAACAAAGCCTTCAAAGTAGAAAAATATGTCCACTCGTATCCGCATTGCTGGAGAACAGACAAACCGGTATTATACTATCCATTAGACTCATGGTTTGTAAAGATGACCGCTGTAAAAGACAGATTGGTAAACCTGAACAAAGAGATCAACTGGAAGCCAAAAGCTACCGGAGAAGGACGTTTTGCCAACTGGCTTGAAAATGTAAACGACTGGAACCTTTCCCGTTCACGTTATTGGGGTATTCCATTACCGATCTGGAGAACGGATGATCTGAAAGAAGAGAAAATCATAGGTTCTGTAGAAGAGCTTTACAACGAAATTGAAAAGTCTATTGCGGCAGGATTAATGACTGAAAACCCGTTCAAAGGTTTTGTTGTTGGAAATATGTCTGAATCAAACTATGAACTGGTTGATCTTCATAAAAATGTGGTTGACAAAGTGGTGTTGGTTTCTGATTCCGGAAGAGCAATGAAGCGTGAAAGCGACTTGATCGACGTTTGGTTTGATTCAGGTTCGATGCCTTATGCACAGCTGCATTATCCTTTTGAAAATAAAGAATTAATAGACAATCATAAAGCTTTCCCGGCTGACTTTATTGCTGAAGGTGTTGATCAGACCCGTGGATGGTTCTATACACTTCATGCTATCGGAACAGCTGTTTTTGATTCTGTAGCCTATAAAAACGTAATGAGTAACGGTCTTGTTCTGGATAAAAACGGACAGAAGATGTCAAAACGTTTAGGAAATGCAGTGGATCCGTTTGAAACACTTTCTGTATATGGGCCTGATGCTACCCGTTGGTATATGATCTCCAATGCCAATCCTTGGGAAAACCTGAAATTTGATATTGAAGGAATTGATGAGGTAAGAAGAAAGTTCTTTGGAACACTGTACAATACGTATTCATTCTTTGCACTATATGCAAATGTTGATGGGTTCAACTATTCAGAGAAAGAAGTGGAAAACCGTCCTGAAATAGACAGATGGATCCTTTCTGAGCTAAACCTTCTGATCAAAGAGGTGAAAGCATTCTATGAAGATTATGAACCTACCCGAGTAGCAAGAGCGATCAGCACATTTGTGAATGACAACTTAAGTAACTGGTACGTAAGATTATGCAGAAGACGTTTCTGGAAGGGAGAATATTCGGATGATAAAATCTCTGCTTATCAGACTTTATATACCTGTCTGGAGGTAGTAACGAAACTATCTGCACCTATTGCTCCGTTCTTTATGGATCAGTTGTATCAGGACTTAAATAAAGTAACAGGTAAAGAAAACTGTGAATCTGTGCATTTAACAGATTTCCCGGTTGCAGATGAAAGTTTAATCGATCAGGATTTGGTTGAAAAAACTCATTTGGCTCAGAATATTACCAGTATGGTTTTCTCTTTAAGAAAGAAAGAGAACGTAAAAGTACGTCAGCCATTGCAAAAAGTATTAATTCCTGTATTGGACTCTAAAACAGAGGAACAGATTTTGGCAGTTGCCGATCTGATCAAGCAGGAAGTAAATGTGAAAGAATTACAGTTAATCAATGCTGAAGAAGCATCTCATTTAATTGTAAAACAGATAAAACCCAACTTCAAAGCACTAGGTCCTAAATTAGGAAAAGACATGAAAGTAGTAGGGGCTGAAATCAGCAATCTTAGTACAGAACAGATTTCAGATCTTGAGAGAGAAGGGAAGCTTGATATTCAGGGATATGAGATCACATTAGATGATGTGGAAATCTCAACAAAAGACATCCCGGGATGGACGGTAACCTCTGATGGAAAAACAACTGTGGCATTAGATTTGACATTAACAGATGAGTTAAAATCTGAAGGAATCGCAAGAGAGTTCATCAATAGAATTCAGAACCTGCGAAAAGATAAGAATTTTGAGCTGACAGACAGAATTAATATCTTCATTGAGGAGAATTCTCCTTACATTGAAAATGTTAAGAAAAATGAGGAATATATTTCTTCTGAAGTCTTGTCAAATAAAATAGAAATTGTATCTTCACTTTCAAATTTTAACGAAATCGAAATAGATGAGGTTAGTTTTAAGATAAATATCGAAAAAAATTAACATGTAGTTATTGTATTTCAAAATCCATTTCATAATTTTATTAAAAAAGAGAAAGAATATGTCAGACGAAAGAGTTAGATACAGCGATGCTGATTTACAGGAATTTAAGGCAATCATAAAAGAAAAAATAGAGAAAGCAGAAAAAGATCTTCAGCTCATCAGAGAAAGTTTCATCAATGACCAGAATAATGGGACAGATGACACTTCACCTACCTTCAAGGCTTTTGAAGAAGGAGCAGAAACATTGAGTAAGGAGCAAAACTCTATTTTGGCAGGAAGACAGGAAAAATTCGTGCGTGATCTTAAAAATGCTTTAATCAGAATCGAAAATAAAACGTATGGTGTTTGCAGAGTAACAGGGAAGCTTATTCCTAAGGAAAGACTTTTAGCCGTTCCTCACGCTACCTTGAGCATCGAAGCGAAAAACATGCAAAAATAACCGTAAGGTTTGTAAAATAATATTGGGTTTATATTGTATTCACGGATACTTTATAAACCTAATTTTTAATGTATACCCATGAACGAATTATTAATTTTAGTAATTATCGTCGTAGGAGTTTTATTGTTTTTCAACAGAGAATGGATCAAAAAAAGGATCTTTCCCGATAAACATACAAATTACACGATAGATGATCAGTTTAATTCCGATAAACGTGAAAGGGAAAAAGAAGTCGACAGGCTTTTGAGTAAGATGGGCAAAAACGGAATTAATGATCTTTCTCCAAAAGAAAGAAAAAGACTTGACGAATTGTCCAAAATGTAACATTTAAATATAAGAAATGGAATCTATCATCGTACACCCAAAAAATGCAATGGAGCTCAGCGCTCTGAAAGGCGTTTTAAAAGAAATGAACATTAAATTTGAAAAGGCTCATGTGAAAAGTTCATTTAATGGACAGAAAGTGATTAAGAAAGCGAGCGATAATAAAAATGCAAAAACAGCTTCAAAACCGCCAAAACCTAAAGGACTGTAATGAAAAAGATATTAGCTATCACATTTTTGGTATTGTTAATTGACCAGGCTTCTAAAATTTATATTAAAACCCATTTTAATCTGGATGACAGCGTGACTGTTCTTCCCGGATTCAAACTGACCTTTGTGGAAAATCCCGGGATGGCTTATGGGTTTCACTTTGGAGGGATCATCGGAAAATACTTTCTGGTTATCCTGAGACTTTTCCTAATTGGAGGAATGGTATATATGTTTAAAAAATGGCTGAAAGAAGGAGCCTCAAACTATCTTCTGATTCCTATGTCTATTATTTTTGCCGGAGCTATCGGAAATATTATCGATGGTATGTTTTACGGAATGATCTTCGACAGCGGAACGGTTTATGATCAAAGCATTGATCGTTGGCTGGGATATGGCGGAATTTCTAAGTTTGTTCCTTTTGGCCAGGGATATTCCACTTTCATGAAAGGCTGTGTGGTTGATATGCTTCACTTCCCACTGGTAGACTGGTATGTTCCGGAAAACATCCCTTTGATTGGCGGAAAACATATTGAATTCTTCAAGTATATTTTCAATGTGGCTGATTCTGCTATTACCGTAGGAGCTGCCTTACTGTTAATCTTCAGAAAAAAAGCTTTCCCGAACGGGCTTGAGTTTTAAAAGATTTATTTCGGATGAAAAAAATAATCAAAAATATTTTCACATTTTTCCTGCTTCTTTTTGTGGCAGGAATTATTTTTATTGCCTGGGCAAACTATAATATAAAAAAGGAAAGTGAAGCTTTTGTATCCTACACTATTGCCGATGTACCTGAAACCAAAACAGCATTACTTCTGGGAACAGGAAAAACATTAAGCAATGGAATGCCAAATGCCTATTTCTACAATAGAATTAAAGCTGCTACAGATCTTTATAAGAGTGGAAAAATCCAATACATCATTGTAAGTGGAGACAACAGCACCAAAGATTATAATGAACCGGAAGATATGCTGCTGACCTTAATGCATCAGGGGATTCCACAGGATAAAATCATTATGGATCATGCCGGGTTCAGAACCTTGGATTCTGTAGTAAGGGCTAAAGACATCTTCGGACAGACAAAGCTGGTGATCATCTCCCAAAAGTTTCATAATGAAAGAGCTGTTTTCCTGGCCAGAAAAAATGGCATGGAAGCATTTGGATATAATGCTGCAGATGTCAATAAGTATGCAGGTCTGAAAACCAACATGCGGGAGTATATTGCAAAAGCCAAAGTCTATTGGGATCTGCTTTTCGGGGTGGAACCGAAATTTGGGGGAGAGAAGATTTTAATTCCATAAGATTTTAAATTTTGGTAACGCTAATAGAAGAATTGATATGTGGAGGAGCTCTAAGATCTTCCCCACTGAATTGTAACAACAAGTCTTGATTCTTGATTCTTTTAATCTTTTTTACCCATTATCCCACCAAACCTCGTAAATTTGCAATTCATTAATTTTAAAATATTGTAAACAAATGTCAAGAATTCTTACCGGCATTCAAGCCACCGGAACCCCCCATCTTGGAAACCTACTTGGGGCAATTATTCCTGCTATTGAACTTTCTAAGCAGGAAGGAAATGAATCATTTTTATTTATCGCGAATCTTCATACCCTTACCCAGATAAAAGATGCGCAGACGTTAAGACAAAATACCTACGAGATTGCTGCGGCTTGGCTTGCTTGTGGATTAGATACTGAAAAAACATTCTTCTACAGACAAAGTGATATCGCTGAAACCTGTGAACTATCTTGGCATTTATCATGTTTTTTTCCTTATCAAAGATTAACACTGGCCCATTCATTTAAAGATAAGGCAGACCGTCTTCAGGACGTGAATGCAGGGCTGTTTACCTATCCTATTTTGATGGCTGCAGATATCCTGCTGTATGATGCAGAGATTGTGCCTGTAGGGAAAGATCAGCTTCAGCATTTGGAAATTGCCAGAGATGTAGCTTCGAGGTTTAATAATCAAATGGGTGAAGTTTTTGTTTTACCACAATCTGAACTTCAGGAAGACACAAAATATGTTCCCGGGACTGACGGCCGTAAAATGTCTAAATCTATGGGAAATATCATCAATGTTTTTCTCCCTGAAAAGGAACTGAAAAAACAGGTGATGAGTATTGAATCGGATTCTAAATCGTTGGAAGAGCCTAAGGACCCTGAAACAGACAAGACATTCCAGATTTATGAACTTATTGCTACTCCTGAGCAAACCGAGGAATTAAGAGCTAAATACCTTGCCGGAAACTTCGGATACGGACATGCTAAAAAAGAATTGTTGGATTTGATCTTAGTTCGTTTTGCCAAAGAAAGAGAAACATTCGCTTATTATATGAATAATCTGGACGAACTGGAAGCAAAATTACAGCAGGGTGCAGAGAAAACAAGACCTGTGGCACTGGAAACTATTAAAAGAGTAAGAACAAGCTTAGGATTTTAATTCTAAGTTTCAAACATAAGAAAGCCCTTCAAATTGAAGGGCTTTTTCTTTTCATGATGCTGTCTATTATATTCTCAGATCTTATTTTTCTCAAGTATAAAGTAATGCATTTTATCTTCAAACTTATAAACAATGTCCCAACCGGGATACTGCTTGATAATGGTTTTAATAATCGACAGCCCCAAGCCGGTAGAGGTGTGATCGGAACTCTGTTTATAGAAACGGTCAAAAATCCTGGATGGATCTAATCCCACGGCAGCTCCACTGTTTTGAAATGTAATCCTGTCATCCTCAATCATAATATTCAATGTACCTTCTTCATTATTATATTTAATGGCATTCTTAAGAAGATTAGACAACAGAATATCCGCAAGGTCACGGTTAAAATCAGCTTCAAAACTTCCTTTTTCTATGATATTTACATCTACTTTTTTAAACTCTATAAAGTCTTCATAATTTTGAACCAGCTTGCCGATCAAAGCATTAAAGTCTACTCCTGCGGTTTTATTAAACTGGCTGTTCTCTATTTTGGAAAGCATTAATAAAGATTTATTTAACCCCACCATCCTTCTCAGGTCATTCTTTACTCCGGTGAGAAAATTCAGATTCTTTTCATCGAGGTCATCATTCTGAATAAGGAGATCTATTTTATTAATAACTATGGCAAGTGGGGTCTGAAGTTCATGGGAGGCATTTTCAATAAACTGTTTCTGCTGATAAAAAACAAGCTCATTACGCTCAATCATTTCATTAATTTCAACATTCAGCTCCTCAAACTCTTTAATGATATATTCTTTATTCTCCTGATCCGCGGGAATCCCAAATTGGTACTTTTTAAGTTTATCTAAAATTAAATAGAATGGGCGCATCGCTTTATTCAGCAGATATCCGTTGACAACAACTATACTTATTACCAAAACAATATAGAGAACAATTAAGGCTGTTGTGAGGTCATAGATCAGTTCATCTTCTTCTACGGTAGAAGTTCTTATCACAAGCCTCTGATTCATCTTATACTGGTCAATAAAGTCTGCCTCAAGCACACGATAAGGCTGATCTTTATCGTCATACTCCATATAATACATCTTATTATAGAGGCGGCTTTTATTTTTATATTCTCCGGCAGTAATAGGATTAATCTTAAATTCATTAAAACCAAAATCATTATTCTTCAATAGCTGGGGATTCAGGTATACTGCTTTAATGATCTGTATTTTTCTGTCCCTAAGCCCATCATCCACATTATCATGAACTTCATCCAGGATATAGGCATAAAACAACCCGGCCCAAACTGCAATAATCAGCAGAAGGATCATAATAAGGTATTTTATCGTGTAATATTTTAATGAAACTTTCATCAGATAAATTTATAGCCTATCCCATATACCGCCTGAAAATCAGCTTCAGCATTCAGATTTTTCAACTTCTTGCGGAGATTTTTAATCTGCGAGTAAATAAAATCCAGACTATCTGCCTGATCTATATAATCTCCCCAGATCGCTTCAGCCAATGTAGTTTTCTGTAAGGTTTTTTCAGGATGAATAACAAAGTAATACAGAAGGTCATATTCTTTACGGTTCAGCACAAGTTCCTCCTTTCCTATCATCACCTTTCTGAGATCGGGATCAATACTGATATTTTTATATGTAATACTGTTTTCCCCATCCTGGTTATTTCTCCTGATCACAGACTTTACTCTTGCCATAAGCTCTGCCAGGTGAAAAGGTTTGGCAAGATAATCATCCGCCCCTATCTCCAATCCTGTTACTTTATCATCTACTGAATCTTTCGCCGACAGAATGATGACAGGATCTTTTTTATGCATTTTTTTTATTTCTCTCAGCAGGTCTATCCCACTTCCGTCCGGCAGCATAATATCCAGCAAAATGCAATCATATTCGTAGGAAATAATCTTCTCAAGGCCCGAGCTGTATGTATCTGCATGTTCTACAATAAAATGTTCCGCTTCCAGAAATTTCTGTACAGTATCCTTTATGGCCGGTTCATCTTCTACTATTAAAATCTTCATTCTGCTTTGATTTGCGCTCTGCTGAACGGTTAAAACTTATATCAAATATATGAAATTATAAGGTGGGGAGCCGGAAGTTACTTGCCCGCATCCGGCAATGATTACTTTCTGTTAATTGTAAAGGAGTAACACCTTTCTTCTTCCGGCTCCCTGCTTCTTTTCTTTAACAACTAGTTCATTTTTACAAAACGACCGTCTGCATCAAAAACGAGACACATCCCACTCATCAGTTGAATTTTATAGGCATTATATTTTCTTTCAATAGAGCTTACCACGCTGCACGGATGATGTCTTGTTATAAAAGACACAATACTCTTTCTAATCTTGTTGGAAGAAGCTTCTCTTCCAGTATTTCTTATGATATTCCAATTGATCATATTCTTAAATTTTGGTGTTATATGTAATGACCTGCTAGTCATCAATTCTTTTAAAATTTCCGTTTTTATCGAATTCCAGCTCCAGGCCGTTGGAAAGCTCCGCTTTATAGGACCATCTCTTTTTTTCTACCTTAACGATGGACGTATTCGGAAAATTACGGGTTGCATAATTTCTGATGGATAAAGGAATAAAACCATAAGGCAACTTCTGATGTTTACCATCTACCTCTTTCCAGTTTCCATTACTATCAAATTCCATTTTCATTCCATTACTCAGGTATACTTTGTATTCATCCACTCCATAGATCTCTCTGTCTTCAATCGCTGAACTTACAGGTATCCCTTTAAAGTGGAGAGCAAGAAAGGTTTTTGCCGTTTTAGGTAATTGATTGACCTGGATCGCTCTGTCCTGTGCAGAAATAAAGCCTCCTGCCAACATGAAGATAAAAATAAATACTCCGGTGATTTTCTTTACATTTTTCATAACATTAAGTTTTTCGTTATTATTATGAAGCAAAGGTCCAAATCAATTTAGGAAAGAATTGGGAAAAATGAAATGCAGCAAAAATTGGAGATAAAAAAAACCATTAAGAAAAGATTTCTCAATGGTTTAACTCTATTTTGTTGTAGACCTTACGGTCAGAAATTTTATAAGTATTCTTTGATTTGCTGAAGGTGGGTAATAGCCTTTAACCCGGCCTCCTTCTTATCTTCTTTATAAACATCAAAGAAAATAGAATCCATGCCGAAATTTTTTGCTCCCATAGCATCCGCAATCCAGTCATCACCAATCAGGATGCTTTCCTCTTTTTTAGCTTCCGAAAGCCCCAGAGAGTATTCAAAAATCTTAGGATTAGGTTTTCTTACCCCTATAGAATCTGCACTGGTAATCGTTTCAAAATAAGGAGCAATTCCCGATAAAGTACACTTCCTTTCGGTTACATCCTGAAAACCATTAGAAATAATATGAAGCTTATAATTCTTTGCTTTTAAATATTCAAGGATGTCTTCGGCACCCTCTACCAATTCATTATATCCAACAATATTATCCAGGAAATTTTCTTCAAAATAATTGGAAAGTTCTTTGTTTTCTACTCCAAAATGTTTGAAGGAATCATAGAAACGGTGTTCTCTCAAATATTCTTTGCCAACAATTCCATCTCTGATTTTTTCCCAGAGGTCTTCATTGATATCATGATAAACAGAGTGAAACTCCTCAAAGTCAATATTATACTTTGAGTTAATCTCCTGATCTTCAAAAAGGTCTTTGATGGTAAGGTAGGCATTTCTGCGGTGATCCCAGAGCGTATTGTCCAGATCAAAAAAAACGTGCTGCATTTTCATACAGCACAAAGTTAGTGATTTTAATTTTTTAAGATCGTATAATTTTTACTCTTACTTTTCACCACCTCAAGGCTTTTAGAAAAATTGAGTAAAAAATCAATGGTTTGTTTTTTAGGTTTCAAAGTTTTCACTTTTAAGGAATCATTTTTTTTCATAGGCGAAGTATGTTTTCCTTAAAACGTGAATTTTCACGAAATATTATCTATCTGGTTAAGATTATATTATTTTCATCCATGATTTTTCTCAGGTTAATCAATGCATATCTTACTCTGCCTAAGGTAGTATTAATGCTCATATCAGTATGATCTGCAATTTCTTTAAAGCTCAGACCGTCAAAAAACCTCAGTTTGATCACTTCCTGCTGGTTTTGGGGAAGGAATTGCAGCATTCTCAACAGATCTTCCTGGATCTGATTGGTTACAAGCTGATCTTCAATATTTTCCGAAGGTTCCCGTATTAAATCAAAAATAGAATATTCGTCGGTTTCAAAAGTTGTTTCTGAAACTTTAATGTTTTTTGCTTTAGATCTGAAATGATCGATGATCAGGTTGTGAGAGATTCTTTTTGCCCAAAGAATAAATTTCCCTTCTTCGTTATAGCGTCCTTCTTTCAGCATAACGATGATTTTCATGAATGTATCCTGAAAAATATCGTTGGCTAAATCTTCATCATTAATTTTGTAAAAAATGAATGTAAACAGTTCTCTCTGATGGCGATGAATGAGGGTCGATAACGCTTCCTCATCACCTTTCTGGTACAATGAAATTAGTAAACTATCCGATTTTGATTTCATAACTCTTCTCAATATAAATATTTGTAGACAGGTATTCCTCCAGATATTTCATCTGGCTTTTGCTGTATATACAAAACAGTTTTCTAGAGTAGAGTCTCTTCAATAGGCGGCACAATTATATTATGATGTAAATATAATCATTTTTTAATAACTGTTAACTTATTATTAAATTTTCACAAGAAAAATTTAAAAAAAGTTACTTAAACATGTCATGAATAAATACAGTTGGGATATTTAATGTAAAATTAATATTTAACCCTTTCATTTCTTTTCCGTTTAAACGGGCGTCTCCGATAGGAAAAGCATACCCTCCTGTAAGATCCAGCATTCCAAATAAGGTAACTCCAATTTTCGGAGCAATATATTTATTTGTTCCCTCTGCACCCATTAAAAAATAATAAGAATGGTAGAAGTCAACATTTTTTGCAAAATTGAGCAGTACATCAGCCTGCAGCTTTGGCATAATAGCAAACTTGGAGTCTGCAACTCCCATCAGCGCAGAACCGCCTAATCTATAAATTACATCATCATTTTTCAGGAAAAGCAATTTACCTCCTAATTCCCCAAAACTCTGATTCTGGTAGGTATATCCCACACTGATCATTTTATGCATGGTATATTGGGCTTTTACTAATGTGCTTAGAAAAAACAGGGAGAGTACAGCAACTGCAGTTCGAAAATTCATCATCTTTCAATTAATTAAAGTGTAAAATTAAAAAAAACTGCCTTATCAAAAGATAAAGCAGTCATTTATTATGGTAAAGAAAAAATTAAATTCCGAAAGCGGCTTTAATTTCCTCTACTTTGTCTAATTTTTCCCACGTGAAGAATTCAAGATCTTTCAGCGTAAGTTCATTCTTATGTCCCTTATTGAACGTTTTATCAGCTACATAATGATCTTTACCCATGTGACCGTAAGAAGCCGTTTCCAAATAGATAGGGTTTCTTAATTTTAGATTCTGCTCAATAGCATAAGGTCTCAAATCAAAGATTCCTGAAACTTTTTTAGCAATTTCGCCATCATGAAGATCCACTTTTGCAGTTCCATAGGTATTAATATATAATCCACAAGGTTCTGCTACACCGATTGCATAAGAAACCTGTACCAAAACTTCGTCAGCAATACCAGCAGCTACTAAGTTTTTAGCAATATGTCTTGTTGCATAGGCAGCACTTCTGTCTACTTTTGAAGGGTCTTTTCCAGAGAAAGCACCACCACCGTGAGCTCCTTTTCCACCGTAAGTATCTACAATGATTTTTCTACCTGTAAGACCGGTATCTCCGTGAGGTCCTCCGATAACGAATTTACCTGTCGGGTTGATATGGTATTTGATCTGATCGTTGAATAAAGCTTTGATCTCTTCAGTCTGCTGTGCAACCACTCTAGGTACCAGGATATTCTTGATATCTTCACGGATCTTGTTCAGCATTTCTTCTTCAGTTCCGAAGTCATCATGCTGCGTAGAAACTACAATAGAATCAATTCTGATTGGTTTGTGATCATCAGAATATTCAATAGTTACCTGGCTTTTTGCATCCGGACGAAGATAAGGGATCTCTTTATTTTCTCTTCTGATATTGGAAAGTTCTTTAAGGATTGTATGAGCTAAATCTAAAGCAAGAGGCATATAGTTTGCCGTTTCATTAGTTGCATAACCGAACATCATCCCCTGGTCACCAGCTCCCTGTGCGTTAGCTTTAGCTTCGAAAGACTCATCTGTTACAGCTCTGTCTACTCCCTGGTTGATATCGGGAGACTGCTCATGGATGGCGGAGATCACTCCACAAGAATCTCCATTGAACATATATTCCCCTTTTGTATATCCAATTCCATTGATTACTTCTCTGGCAATTGTCTGAACATCAAGGTAGGCATCGGATTTTACTTCTCCTGCCAATACTACCTGCCCTGTCGTCACAAGAGTTTCACAGGCAACTTTTGAACTTTTATCGTATGCTAAAAAGTGGTCGATTAATGCGTCGGAAATCTGATCGGCGATTTTATCCGGATGTCCTTCTGAAACAGATTCAGATGTAAATAAATAAGACATATTATTCTTTGTTTTTTAGATTAAAAAATTTTGAAGAAAAATAAGAATAAAATTGCCCAAAAAGAATACTGTTTTAGCATTTTTTTATAGAGGTTGCAATCAGGTCAAATTTTTCCTCGTCGTAAACGTCAGCAAATTTAAGCACTATTTTTCTAATACTCAAAAATTTTGTTTACTAATTATAATTTTGTTTAAATTAATGACTTATATCATTTTAGAACATTCTGATTATTGTGGCTTTATGCTTACAAATTCTTTAGGACTTTCATGATAGTTCAATTTAAGCTCTAAAGAAGTTTTGATAGAATGTGATAATTCGTCAATAATTTTTTGTTTAAAGGTCGGCTTATAATATATAATACTGATCTCTCTGTATGGGAATGGCTTCTTAAATCTGAAGACATTTTTTTTCTGCTCTTCTGAAAGCTGACTCAGGGCCAGTTCCGGTAAAATACTAATCCCTCCTACTTTATCTACCATATGTACCAAAGTCTGGATATTGGAAGCTAAGAAATCCAAGTTTTTAGGCTTTAATGTATTTTCTTTCAGGTGGCAGATATTTTCGAACTGATTTCTAAGGCAGTTTCCTTCTTCAAGTAACCACACTTTTTCTACATTCAGGTCTTCAGGAATAATATAAGCATTCTTTTTGTTCGCTTCAGTATTGGAGCTATAGATCATCAGTTCTTCATTGAATAAGAAATCCTGATAAAATTCATCAGCGGTATCATAAGGAGTTGAAATAATTCCTGCATCCAGTTCCCCTGCTTTTAACGCCTTGATAATATTATCCGTTGTCATCTCCTTTACATTCATCTGAATTTTAGGATTATCCTCCAAAAATTTAAAGATTTCCGTAGGCAGAATAAAAGAAGAAACAGTTGGGATAATACCCAGATTGATGGTTCCTCCTAAAATATTATTCAAAAGATTCGCTTTGTTTTTCAGCTCATTGACAGATTCTATAATAACCTTAGCCTGATCAATGATCTGAAGTCCTACATCTGTAGTACGGATCGGGTGTGTAGTTCTGTCAAAAACCTTCACATCCAGTTCATCCTCAAATTTCTGTATCATGGCACTTAAGGTAGGCTGGGTAATGAAGCATGCCTGGGCTGCTTTACCAAAATGTTTATACTTATCAACAGCGATAAGATACTCCAGTTGCTGAATGTTCATTTGATTAATATTATCTATTACAAAGATATAATGTTTTTGCTATTAGCAATTAAAAATTCAAGTAAATTTGATATTCACTACCTTTACAGTGGTATTTAGAAAATAAGAAAACAATTATTCAAATCATCGATATATGGATTCTAAAAAATTAACGTTAAGTAACGGCACGCCTTATTTTGAGCATCAGGATTCCCAGACGGTAGGACCAAGAGGCCCGGTATTGCTGCAAGACTTTGTTCTTCAGGAAAACCTTGCCCATTTCGTTAGGGAAAGAATACCTGAAAGAATTGTACACGCTAAAGGAAGCGGAGCTTACGGAACCTTTACCGTAACCCATGATATCAGTAAATATACAAAAGCAAAGCTATTTTCAAAAGTAGGCAATTCATGCAGGATGTTTGCCAGATTTTCTACGGTAGGAGGAGAAAAAGGAAGTGCAGATACGGCAAGAGACCCACGGGGTTTTGCTTTAAAATTTTATACAGAAGATGGAAACTGGGATCTTGTAGGGAACAACACTCCTGTTTTCTTTATTAAGGATGCCAAGAAATTTCCGGATTTTATACATACTCAAAAAAGACTTCCTAAAACCAATTTAAAGAGTGCCACTATGATGTGGGATTTCTGGAGTCTCAACCCGGAATCTCTTCATCAGGTTCTTATTTTAATGTCAGACAGAGGAACCCCTTATGGTTTCAGACATATGCATGGTTTCGGATCTCACACTTTTTCTATGATCAATGAGCAGAATGAAAGAGTATGGGTAAAGTTCCATTTCAAAACAAAACAGGGGGTAAAAAACTTCACGGATGAGGAAGCTGTAAAAATGGCAGGAGAAAATCCTGACTTTGCACAGGAAGATCTTTGCCATTCTATTGAGAATGGAGATTTCCCGAAATGGACTATGTATATCCAGGTGATGACAGAAGACCAGGCAAAAGATTTCAGATGGAATCCTTTTGATGTTACTAAAGTGTGGTTCCATGATGACTTCCCTCTTATTGAAGTAGGTGAAATGGAACTCAATGAAGTTCCTGTCAATTATTTTGCCCATGTTGAGCAGTCTACGTTTTCTCCCAGCAGCCTGATAAACGGGATCAGCTTTTCACCGGACAAAATGCTTCAGGGAAGATTGTTCTCTTATCCTGATGCTCACCGATACAGAGTAGGAGTAAATGCCCATCAGCTGGAGGTGAACAGATGTCCTTTTGCGGTTAATAATTATCAGAGAGATGGCTATATGGCAGATTCAAGCCAGTATCAGGATAAACCTAATTATCACCCCAACAGTTTTGATGACATCACGCCTGATCCCTCTTATAAGAACTATGAGTATGAATTAGATAGCGCCCATGTGGCCAACTATAACAGAAATGAAAACGACAGTGATCATTATACTCAGCCAGGGCTTCTTTACTCAAAAGCAATGAACGCTGAAGACAGAGAACACCTGATTAACAACATCGTAGAAAGCATGAAAGGGATATCAGGACCTAAGGGAGAAGAGATCATCAACAGGCAATTATGTCACTTTTTTAGGGCTAATATCGAACTTGGCATGAGAGTGGCTTCCCAATTAAATGTCAATATCGATGCAAATATGATGAATCATTCCAAATAATCATATTGAACAATAAATTAAAAAAAAGGAAAAAAAAATAATATTTTTTCCTTTTTTTTGTAAAAAATTCATAATTTGCAGAGGATGATATTTCAAAGTGGAAAAATGAGTTACGAAAATATATTATTAAAAAAAGAAGATAAAGTATCTATCATTATCATAAACAGACCTGAGAGTTTAAATGCATTAAATGCAAAAACTATTCAGGAGATCAGTACCGCAATGGATGAACTTAATTCCGACCATTCCTGCAGGGTTATTATCCTTACGGGAAGTGGTGAAAAGTCTTTTGTGGCCGGTGCTGATATCAAAGAATTTAGCGAGTTTGGACAAGAAAAAGCTGAAGAGCTTGCCCGAAACGGACAAAATTCACTGTTTAACAAAATTGAAAATATGTCTAAACCTGTCATTGCAGCCGTTAACGGTTTTGCATTGGGAGGAGGTTTAGAGCTTGCTATGGCATGCCACATCAGATATGCATCGGAAAACGCCAGATTGGGTCTTCCTGAAGTAACGCTGGGATTAATCCCGGGATACGGAGGAACACAAAGGCTTCCTAAGCTTGTCGGAAAAGGTATTGCCAACGAAATGATCTTCTCAGCCAAAATGGTTCCTGCTCAAAAGGCAAAAGAAATCGGACTGGTGAATGAAGTATACCCTATTGACGAATTATTAACCAAAACGAAAGAATTAGCGAACATTATTGCCCACAATTCACCAATGGCAATATCTAAGGCTATCCACGCCGTGAATTTATCTGATACGGAGAAAGGTTTTGAAACTGAAATCAAGTATTTCGGGGAGCTTTTTGAAATGGACGATAAGAAAGAAGGAGTAAGTGCTTTCCTAGAGAAAAGAAAGCCAAACTTCTAAACTTTCAAGCTTTTAATCCAATTATTTCGAAAAAACTAATGCTGCGGTATGAATAAGTTTGACAAGGCTTATCTAAAAATGGCTCAGGAATGGGCAAAACTCTCCTACTGTAAGAGAAAACAGGTGGGAGCTCTTATCGTAAAAGATAGGATGATTATTTCAGACGGTTACAACGGAACTCCTTCGGGGTTTGAGAACTGCTGTGAAAATGAAGAGGGGAAAACGCACTGGTATGTACTGCATGCGGAGGCTAATGCTATATTAAAGCTGGCAGCTTCCACTCAGTCTGCAAAAGGGGCAACGCTATATCTAACGCTGTCGCCTTGTAAAGAATGCAGTAAACTAATCCTGCAGGCAGGAATTACAAGACTGGTGTATATTAATGAGTATTCGGATGAAGACGGCATCTCGTTCCTGAAAAACCATGGTATTGAAATAGAACAAATATCGGACTGTGAACTAAAAAAATAAGCACAAATGACTTGGGATGAAAAGATCAAAGATTTTGAAATATTTCTTCGCTTCGAAAGAAATTTTTCAGACAACACGCTCGACGCCTATGTTCGGGACATTAAAAAACTAAAAGATTACGCAGAAGAAGATCTGGCAAACGTCGGTCCAGATTCTATCGGTTACGAAAACCTGCAGGAATACATTTTCAATCTTTCTAAACAGAAATTCAGTGAGAGATCTCAAGCAAGATGGATCTCTTCTATTAAAGCTTTCTTTAAATTTCTGCTTGAGGATGAATTTCGGGAAGACAACCCTGCAGCGTTACTCGAAGGTCCTAAACTAGGACTCTATCTACCAGACACTTTAAGCCTGCTTGATATCAACAAAATTATTGCGGCTATTGAAATCAATACAGACCTGGGGAAAAGGAACAACTGTATCATTGAGGTACTCTATGGTTGCGGACTCCGTGTTTCTGAACTTATTGATTTGAAAATATCCAATATCAATTTTAAAGAGCAATATATCAAAGTCCATGGAAAAGGAAACAAAACCCGTTTCGTTCCACTGGCTGATTATACAGCTGAATTACTGGAAAATTATATCAAAGAAGTACGTTCTAAAGGTAAAATCAATAAGAAATATGAAGACACACTGTTCCTGAACAGCCGTGGCACCTCGATGTCAAGGGTTATTGTATTTCTTATCATCAAAGAACTTACGGATAAAGCAGGGGTTAACAAAAAGATATCTCCACACACCTTCAGACATTCTTTTGCAACACACTTGCTTCAGAATGGAGCCGATTTACGTTATATTCAGGAAATGCTTGGACATTCCAGTATTACAACGACGGAAATCTACACTCATTTAAAAACTGAAGAATTAAGGGATGTTATTTTGAGTTATCACCCGAGAAATATTAATATTACTCAATGAAATGAAGTTCCATCTGAACTTTAAAAAAGTAATTATAAACAGATGAAATTATTGAAATATTGCCCTAGCTGTGGCAAAGAATCTTTACACTGGGATGGTGAAAAGAAATGGAGCTGCCCTGAATGTGACTTCAGATTGTATAATAATGTAGCAGGCGCTGTAGCTGTAGTGATCCGATGTGGTGACGAAATTTACCTTACCAGGAGAAACAGAGACCCTAAAAAGGGAAAACTCGATCTGGCCGGAGGATTTGTTGACCCTAAAGAGAGCGCAGAAGAAACCTGCAAAAGAGAGCTTTTTGAAGAACTTCAGCTTAGTATCAATATTTCAAACTTAAAATATCTTACCAGCCTTCCAAACGTTTATCAATATAAAGAAATTGATTATAACACGATTGATCTTTTTTATGAGTATAATGTTTCGGAAAAATTTGAGGTAAGCCTTGAGCTTTCAGAAATATCAGAAGCGGTATGGATTCCTTTAAAGGAGCTTAACCTTGATGATATTGCTTTTGATTCTCAGAAGAGGTTTTTTGAAGATTATATAAAGAAATAATTTTTGTAATATATTCTCCCGCAGATTTTAAATCTGCGGGAGTTTTTTTATGTTCTTACAGATTTTTCGGATCTCGTGCAGAGGATTACTTTTACAGTCTGCTTCGTTCCTGAAAGTGATTCTCATTTGTTTTCAACAGAAAAAACAGGGAAGAAATATCGAAATTTCCTATTAAAATCAATACGTTTTAGTCTTCAGCATTTCTTCAAAGTACTGAATCAACAGTGATCTTTCTGCTTCCGAAAGATTAGCTTCTTTATGGTACACAATATAACCAGGCATCGGCATTGTTTTATGTTTAAGAGCCTCAATAGACCTGTCAAGCATATTCTCTTTTAATTCCTTATTATAGGTACCCCAAACAGAAAAATTAAGATGCTGACGACCTTCATTTACATGGCTTTTTACAGACCATGAAACAGGGGCTATATAAGCATATTTAGGATATATGGTTTCGTTGGAATGACAATCGTAGCATGCTCCCTTAAGTAATGTTCGAATCTTTTCCGGAGCTTTCCTGGAATTTACAAAGTTTACTTTTGAATCTACCGGTTTGTTTACTCTGTCAATAGGAATAAACTGAACCAGGGCAAAGGCCACCAAACTCCAAAAGACTATTTTTTTTGCGATTTTCATACGTTTACTTTACCGGAGTTAGAACGGCATTCTCAGATTTAATTTCTTTTTTTACGCTCTGCTCTACCGCTTCCTTCTTTTCGTCAGCTTCAGGCGTACCTGCAGGCACAGCAGGAGACACAGCTCCTTTAGGATTATCAAGCGTTCTGGTATCTTTCAGGTCCCATTCTTCTCTTGTTTCCCACAGTCCTCTTATCACAACTTTTTTATAGAAAATATAGGCATCTTCAGCAAAGGTTTCGGTAGCAAAATCGGCTTCATCCCAATATTTATTTTCATTGTTGTCTACCAATATTCTTACAATATATTCATCAGGTTTCAGAATATCAAATTTCACTTTATCTCCTTTGGTATATCTCTGGTAGACTACTTTTTCAGAAGAGTCAAGAAGCTGAATCCAATAGCTGGAAGATGGTGCGTTCAGAATATTAAATTCCAGGCTACCAAACTGGTCTACCTTAGCAACATCAAAATCAAAACGTTTTGACTGTGTATTTTTAGCATAGAACGATGATACGGTTTCTTTTGGAACCGTAAGCTGATATTTTTTTCCGCTCACGAAGTCAGACTGAATCAATATCTGATACGGATTGGTTTCGGAGATTTTGGCTGTAAATTCCTGAGTAGTTAAGCTATCACTTTTCAGTATCCACTTTGCCGGGTCAATCTTGTCAATGATATAATTGGAGGAAATTTTGAAGTCAGTTTTTGGAGCTAATGAACCTCCTCCGTTATCACTGTTGAGATCCATTACATTTTTCTTATTGTATTTGTAAAATAAGGAAACCGTATAGGCGCTGTCCTTTTTCGGACCTTTATCATGCGTAAACATCAGTTTTTCTGTGGTCTCCTGTCCTACATTATTTTTCACAGCATCAAACCAAATCTTCACAGAATCTGATTTTGGACTGTGTGTTACTTTTATATCTTTAAGTTTATCATTCAGCGATGTTACTTTCACATCATCCGGATGCCCATCAAATATCATAAGAATTCCTCCCGGAACCTCCTTCATTTCAGAATATTTCAATGGCTTTTTAGAAGGATATACTTTTAAGTTTAATCCTGAAACAGATTTTTCAACTTCTACAGTTTCTTTCTGAAACCCTATTTTCTCTTTTCCCGGATCATACACAGAATTTCCATTCTCATCTGCAAAGGCTATAATCTTATATTTCCCCGGAGAAAGGTAATTCATCTCATAATACCCATCATCGTCCACTTTGGTGATATAGTACGGCTTTTGCTTATAATTCATGGTATCTTTCACCTGATAAAGCCCGACCACCAATTTGTTTTCAGTACTTCCTGTTTTCTTTTTGATGTCTAAAGCATCTTTAATTTCACCACTTACATACAAATCATCCAGTTTGTCGCCCGTGGAAAAAGCAAAATTAAAATACCGAAGTGGATTGGATTCATTATTATCTACAATTGAATTTCCAAAATTGAAATTATATGTGGTATTGGCCTGTAAAGTATCTGTCCATTGGATCAGAACAAATTTATTGGCAATATTGGAAGGAAGAATTCGCTTTATATTCTTGATAGGTGGCGAAATGATCAGATTCTTATTGATATCTTTCAATGTTACATACTCATCAAAATCCAGGCGGAGCTCGTGAATATCTTTTTTCACATTGATTCTTGTGGTATCAATATTTGAACTTAAAAATCTAGGGGCCAAAGTATCTTTCGGACCTCCAACAGGAGAGCCTACTCTTGCACACGAATGAACAAGAAAACAGATAACGAATAATAGAAGAAACCTTTTCATGAAAATGTTTAAGCAAAAGTAAACATTATTCTCCAAAAACTTCATGTCCTGAATTCAAAGTATCTTTATTGTCGTTCATTACCGAGTGAAGCTTATCTTTCTGTAAAGGGAAATCCTCAAATAATCCGGACAATGCAAGCGCTGTGTATACTTTATTTGAATATTTATTACCAATGGCTACAATAGTAACTTTAGACTTCAGAAGGTGGGCAAATACGGAATTGCTGCCATGCCACCACCCATTATGATAGGTTAGTTTTTCACCGTTGTCAAAAATTTTCATCCTAAACCCTAATCCGTAGTTATTCATTCCCGATTTCTCATTGCTGTACGGGGTAAATACCATCTGCATCAGCTCAGGCTTTAGAAAATCTTTTGAGAACATGGCTTTTGAGAAGTTATATAAATCTCTTGGTGTAGTATATACATTTTTGTCTCCGTAAATAAGATCCAACCTATCTAAAGGATATAGCTTACTCCCTCCATAGTAGAAAGACTGTGCCGCCGTAGGAATATCTTTTTCCTGGAAAATATAAGAATTGGTCATTTTTAACGGCGTAAACACCATTTCTTTCATAGCCTGAGGAAACGGAGTTTTCGTCACTTTTTCAATCAACAAAGCCAATAAAGCAAAATTCGTATTACAATACATGAATCCTGTATCTGTATCTCTTGCCAGATCCGGTTTGTACTTGATGATCATATTCAGAACATCCTGATTGGTAATAAATGGTTTGGAAAGTTCAGCCGGTGCAGGCTGTATTTTGGTAATAAAATATTCGTACTTCGGAAGTCCACTTCTTTGATCCAGCAAGGTTTGAATAGTAACATTAGGATATGGAAATCCTGGAAAATATTGGCTCAGATGGTCTGAAAGCTTTATTTTCCCTGCTTCCACCAACTTCATCATCGCCATTGCCGTTAATGTTTTTGATACCGATGCCACATGCAAAGGTGTATTTTTATCTATAGGCATCTGGTTTCCTTCTCTTCCGAAACCTCTGTAATTTTCGTATAAAATCTCGTCGCCTTTCGCCACAAGTATTCCGCCACTAAGATCTCCTCCATCCCATATCTTTTTGTAATACTGATCTATATAATTTATCGTGGTTGGTTTATCTAAAACCTGATTGTCTGTTTGGGTAAAAATTTTCCCAAGATCTACATTTCCGTAGTTAGGGAGATTCGTCGTATTTTCCGCTGAAGTTTCTTGGGCTTCAGACTTTTTTTTACAGGAAAATAGGGATAAAAGAACAGTTAAAATAAATACAAAATTACGCGTCTTCATGAGATTCAAAAATGAGCGGCAATTTAATAAAACTCAAAAAAAAATAATAAATATAGAGTGATATTATGAATTATTTAACATAAACGAAAGAATCAGCAAATAGGAAAATTTACTGATTCTTTATTTTGCTAGCCAAAAGCGGCTATTATTTTATCTACAATGAATTGTGCCAGTTTTTCTTTACTCTGATGAGTCCAGCCGGCAATATGAGGAGTTACAATCACCTTTTCTGATTCGAGAAGAAATTTTAAATCTTCATTTTCCGTTTCTATATTTTCAAAAGAAGATTTTTCATATTCCAGGACATCCAGGCAGGTTCCTTTTATTTTTCCGGATTTCAAAGCTTCTACTAAGCTTTTAGTCTTTACATTCTTTCCTCTTGCGGTATTCACAAAATAAAACTCATTTTTCATTTCAGCAATAAAGGCTTCATCAATCAGATAATGAGTCTGTGAAGTGAGAGGAATATGAAGACTTAAAATATCCGCAGACTGCTTCAGTTCTTCTAAAGTGACCTGTGTAGCAAATTCGTCAGAAAGCCCAGGAAGGATATCATGAAAAATCACTTTACAACCAAAACCTGAGAATCTTTTGGCTGTAGCTTTTCCCATATTTCCGTATCCTATAAGCCCTACTGTTTTTCCCAGCAATTCATCACCTCTGTTCTCTTCACGTTTCCAGACACCGTTCTTTACTTCCTGAGAAGCAATAAACAATCTGTTCATTATAACCAGCAGCATTCCTACTACATGTTCTGCAACAGAATCTCTATTTCCTTCAGGAGAGTTGATCAGCTGAATTCCCAATGCTTCAGCAACAGGAATATCAATATTCTCCATTCCGGCTCCTACTCTTGCAATAAACTTCAGGTTCTTACCTTTCTCAAGGAAATTTTTATCTAATGGAATTCTGCTTCTGATGATAATACCATCATAATGTTCAATTTTATGACAAACCTCATCATAAGAAGAAGTAAAATCTTCTTCCAATATAAAGTTTTTTGCCAGAAGCTGTTCGGTAATAAGAGGGTGATTTTTATCTAAAAGAAGTATTTTCATAGCTTAAACACGAATGACACAAATTATTTTTCACAAATAACACAGATTATAATGTACTATTGATTACTCTTTTTACTCCGTTTTTAAATTGAAGAGTATTAAAGTTAATCAACATTCCAAGTTTACAGTTACTCAGCCGAAGATAGGTAAGTATTTGAGCCAAATGAACATCATTTAAGGTTTCTACCGACTTTATTTCTAACACAAATTTTTTCTCTATCAGAAAATCAAGTCTATTACCTACATCCAATTTTACCTCATCATAAATCAAAGGCATTGGCTTTTGTTTTTCCACAAGAAGATTATGCTTATTCAATTCATAAAACATACATTCTTCATATGCACTTTCTAAAAGTCCGGGCCTAATGTTTTATGAACCAGAAATCCTGCTTCGTAAACAATTCTTGATATATCATTTTCAGAAATATCCATTTGTACTAATTTTTCATCTTAACCGACACCAATCATTTGTGAGAATTTGTGCCGGGCATTTGTGATATTGGTGTTTTATTTGTTTATTTTTTGTCCTTCTTTGGCTCTTGTGGTTCCTGAAATAACTTTTTAAGTTCCACAGATTCCAGAGGTTTCATTCTTCCGGATAGAATTAAAGAAAGTTCTTTTCTACGGAATGCCGCAGCAAATCTTTCTTTTTCCTCCTCTGTTTCCGGAACCATCTCCGGGATAGGAATAGGACGGTTAAATTCATCTACAGCAACGAAGGTATAAATACCTGCATTGGTATGAATCTTCTTCTGGTTGATAGGGTCATCCAACCATACATCGACATATACTTCCATAGACGTGGAAAATGCTCTGGAAACTTTAGACTCCAGCACTACTACTCCACCTTCCGGAATTGGGTGATTAAAGGAAACATGGTTTACAGAAGCTGTTACCACTCTTCTTTCACAGTGTCTTGCTGCTGAGATAGACGCACAACGGTCCATTTTTGCTAAAAGCTCACCACCAAAAAGGTTTCTTAAAGAATTTGTTTCGTTCGGAAGAACAATGTTAGTCATAATGGTCAGAGATTCTGACGCTTTTTTTATTTTTGCCATCTAGTCTTAGTGTTGTTTCGGGCAGCCGGAGCAGGTTTTGTTCCTTTTACGGCAGGTTTTACTAATGAATCTTTTTTCAGAGAATCTGAAACGGTCATGTCCGGTGTATGGGCCACTACTTTTACCGTATCTTTCACAATTCTATGGGTAGAAGTCTGTACGGAAACATTATTAAAGGATTTCTTTCCAAAAATAAACTCCTGTTTAGCATAGGCCAGGTATAGGATTCCTGCCACCGGAATAATCAGCAAAAAAGTCCATAGGATTGTTTTCTTGAATTTATAATCCTTTTCCCTGTTTTCTGAAGCATGAACTTTCTCTCCATTATTGATATCTGAAAATCGTATTTCTTCTAACCCATAAAAATCGGGATGTCCTGATTCTATTCTTTTTCCTTTGAAATGGGTATGCCCTTCTTCAATGAAGATGTTTCCAAGATTTTGAATTTCAAGAATCTGTTCTGCCTGTAGCTTTTTCTTCCAAAAATCAGTCTGTATCTTCAGATCGCTTCGGGAAGCCTCCAGAGACATCTGTTTTTGTCCGGCTATAAAAGCAGTTAATTCTTCAGATTGTACTTCATAATCTATGGTAAAATCAATCTGACTGGCTGGCGGAAGAATACTTCCGTTTTCAGAATTAATAATGGCCTTAGAATTTTTCAGGGAAAACACGCCAAAGCCTGGAACTGTAGCAGTTCCAAATTGTTTCAAGTATTCTAAAATATATGCTGAAATATTCATTTGGCAGCAAATTTATAACTTTTTCATGACTTTTTAAGACATTTAATCTTATATAAAAAAAGACTGCCGAAACAGTCTTTTGCTTATTATCTATTAAAATAGCGATAATGTTACCTATAATCCCCTTTAACTATAAAAAGGCAAATAGTATTAAGATTCAAAATCAATTACATGATCAATATAAATCACTATTTGATTCTATACTTTTTTTATCATAAATCTTTACAAATTATTGAATTTTCCAGCTGATTCCAAACATAAAATTTGTTCCTGCCTGTGAAAAATAATAAGGTGTTCCTTCATACACAGAGCCGTTATTGACATATTTTTTATTAAACAGGTTATTGACCAATAATTTCAATGCAATGTCATTATTAGCAATTTTAAACTGGTATTCCGCATTAAAATCTGTCAGCAGATAATCTTTAAGCTGTAAGTTTTTATCTTCTGTGTTATCCAGATACTGTTTTCCCACATACTGATTCATTAAAGCAAACTGGAAGCTCTTGGATGGGCTGAATTTCAATCCTACGTTAGCCACTACATCCGGAGAAAAGGAAATTTGTGTATTTCCAAGGTTTTTAAGCACCCCTTCATTTTTAATATTAAAATCCTGATTCCTGTTCTGGCTCAAGCTTACATTCCCTGAGATCTCCCATTGTTTTGACAGTTTTGCCAAAGCACCAAGCTCAATTCCCCTTCTGTAACTTTTTCCGGAGTTTGTTCTGATAAATGCTCCTACGTTATTAAGCTCTCCATTTAAAACCAGTTGATTGACATAATACATATAATATAAGTTGGCTGTCAATGATAAAAATCCAAACTGTTTTTCCAGACCAGCTTCAATATCGTGAAGTTTTTCAGCTTTCACATTTTGATCCGCAAGCAGGTCGTCCCTGTTTGGCTCCCGGTGGGCATGGGCGTAGGACAGGAATATTTTTCCGTTTCCTATTTTATAATTTACCCCAGCCTTAGGGTTAAAAAACAACCAGTTTTTCTTTATATTCCCTCCTTCTCCATCCCCGCTAAGGATAATTTTTGTATCGTAATGAATACTTCTCAGCTGTAAGTCTCCAAAGAATTCGAAATCCTCTACTTTTAATAAAGCTTTTGCAAATCCTGCTGCTTCATTTTTCACGGAACGACCTCTGTAATACTCATAATCATTAATCTGTGGAAAATAAACTCCCGTTACCGTTCCATAGTGCTTCCCATAATATTGGTTCGCCACAACTCCGAAGTTAAGATCAATATTTTCAAACTTCCCATACAATGTAGAAACCAAACCATAGAAATGATTATCCAACCATTTTTTTCTGATAAAGTCAGTTTTTTCAACAGCTACCCCGTTGACGATAGGAACTTCCAGATTATAGTCGGCATAATGAGTAGATTCCTTATCTCCTTCGTTTACTCTTTTATAATTTTCGTAATATCCTTTTCCTCTGGTATAATGCAAAGTCGTTTCTAAACTCCAGATATCATTAAACTTCTGCTCCCACAGAAACTGATAATGATTTTGGCGGTAGTTATCCGTTTCACCATCATAAAATTTCTTTTCTCCGGTAAAAAGGTCTTTATATCCCCCTGAGCTGTTGTATTTTGGATTGGTTTCCCAGGTTTCTTTATCAATACCATTCCAGGCCTGATAAGTTCTTTCCTTACCTCCGAAAGCCATCAATCGTAATCTTGTTTTACCTTCTTCAAATAAAGCAGTAAAATTATAAGAATCCAGATTCGCTGAAGCTCTGTCAATATATCCGTCAGAATGGATATGAGAATATCTTCCCATCACAGAAATCCTGTCTTTCCAGAACTTTCCGGTTCCAACCTCAGCTGAATATTTATAGGTATTGAACGAACCATAGCTATCATCTGTTTTAATATAAAACTTCTCTTCCGGATCTTTTGAGATCACGTTGATACTGGCTCCAAATGATGAAACTCCATTATTGGAAGTTCCTACCCCTCTCTGAATAACAATCTGTGACGCAGAACTCGTTAAATCCGGAACATTCACAAAAAATGCACCCTGACTTTCTGAATCGTTAAAAGGAACACCATTCATCATGATATTAATCCCTCTTCCTGCTACTCCACGAATTCTAAGGCCAGTATAGCCTACACCGTTACCAGCATCTGAAGTCGAAATAACAGAAGTTTGATTTTTTAAAAGCATAGGAAGATCCTGCCCAAGGTTTTTCCCGTCTAAGTCTTTCTGGACATTAATAATTTCCTTCGCAACCGGAAGTCTTTTGGTAAAGCTAACCCCTTCAATCTCCCTTGTTTTAAGAGAGTCTTTATTTTGAGCCTGCATAAAGGCTGCTGAGCCTACGGTAAGCCCTAAAAAAAATAATCCTTTCATTCTATAAATCTTTAACATTTAATGAATAAAAGGGGATCGATAAGATATTATACATTTCGACTTACAACAGTCGGTGTGTCCCTAAACAGCATTACCTGTTCCAGGTTCATTGGGTATAATCTCAGCCTGTTAAAGCACCCCTTTATTTCAGCCGCGAAATTACAAAAAATATATGAGATGTAGGAATGGGGTCTGGTGGCGGGATACTAAGTTTTTTATTTTACAAAATAGGGGTGATCGGCAAATAATGAGTCATGGCTCATCTCTAGTAGGTTTTGTTATTTGCGTCAATATAATAATATTCTTTGCCGTCTTTGGTTACTTCAAACATTTTACCCAGCTTCCAGCTGAAATTTCTTTTTATATTGGAATATTCGAAAGGAATAATCACTTTATTATTTACATCTATCACACCAAATTTATCATTCTGGGAAGCCACAATCATGGGGTCTGCCACATCATCACCCTCCATGATATACAGGTATTGATATTGAGGATAAATCTGATAATCTCTGTAATCTGCCGCATTGACGAATTTTGATTTTTCAATGATCCCGTAAAATCCATTCAGAACATAGGCCTGAAATAGCTGCTGCTTGTAGTCTCCAAACTTACATTTTCCAAGATCTGCATCTTTGAACTGATAGACTCTTTTTCCTTTTACATCAACCCGGTAAGAAATCATATCTTTTTCTACTGTGGCATAGTTTTTTGTCCCGAATTTCCTGATTTTTTCATTCGGGGAGTTCAAAAGATTACAATCCTCATAAAAAAATACAGCAATATGATATTCCGGCTGGATAATAAATTTTCCTTTTTGGTTGACATATCCAAACTTATCTTCTTTCTTTTTAGGAATAAGAAGAGGCAGGTTCTCATTAATAACTACCAGATCAGAATTAGGTTTAGCCACTGTACTCCCTTTCTTTACCGTGGTTTTCGCAACATTTTTAACCGGCACTTTCTTCACAGATTTAGTCTGTGAGAAAATGAAAATCGAAATAAAAACGCACAAAACATTCAGGATATTTTTCATATTCGTCATTTGTCTGCAAAATTACGGCCAAATATAGAATTTATCAAATTCATATTTATAAAGAATCTAAATAATTTCATTCCCATAAAATAGTAAAATTTCGTAATTTTGGGGAACATTTTGAATTGTTTGATAATTTTAAAACTTTAAAAAAATTGTAGATTATACTTACTTTTCTCCGGATCATACCGTACACTCAAAATGCGGGAACTCAAAATGTTATTTATAAAGACCGGTAAAAAGAAGTGACAGTACTAACAACTGTTTCATATATCTACCTTTAAAAGAGAAAGACTTCTATTATGAATATTTATAAGGATTACATCAAAGAGATTGAAGAAAGAAAAAACCAGGGGCTTCATCCAAAGCCAATTGATGGTGCTGAATTACTAAGCGAAATCATTGCACAGATTAAAGATTCAGGTAATGCAGATCGAACAGATTCTCTTAAATTTTTCATTTACAACACTTTACCTGGAACAACAAGTGCAGCAGGTGTTAAAGCAAAATTTTTAAAGGAAATCATTCTAGGTGAATCCGTAGTAGAAGAAATATCACCGGCTTACGCCTTTGAATTGTTATCTCATATGAAAGGAGGTCCTTCTATTGAAGTATTACTGGACCTTGCCTTAGGTAATGATGCCGCTATTGCCAAAGAAGCGGCTAAAGTTCTTAAGACACAAGTCTACCTTTATGAAGCGGATACTAACCGTCTGAAAGAAGCATTCAACAGTGGCAACGAAATCGCCAAAGAAATCCTGGAAAGCTATGCACAGGCTGAGTTTTTCACTAAGCTTCCGGAAGTAGCTGAAGAAATTAAAGTGGTAACATTTATTGCCGGTGAGGGTGACATTTCAACGGATTTATTATCTCCGGGAAATCAGGCGCACTCCAGATCAGACCGTGAACTTCATGGTAAGTGTATGATCACGCCTCAGGCTCAGGAAGAAATCAAGGCTTTACAGGCCAAACATCCTGACGCAAGCGTTATGCTTATTGCTGAAAAAGGAACAATGGGTGTAGGGTCATCGAGAATGTCCGGAGTAAACAACGTAGCTCTTTGGACAGGAAAACAAGCAAGTCCCTATGTTCCATTTGTAAATATCGCTCCTATTGTTGGAGGAACAAACGGAATTTCTCCTATTTTCCTTACCACAGTTGATGTTACCGGTGGTATCGGTATCGACCTTAAAAACTGGGTGAAAAAACTGGATGCAGAAGGAAACCCGATTCGTAATGAAAATGGGGAGCCTATCCTTGAAGAGGCTTACTCTGTTGCTACAGGAACTGTACTTACGATTAATATAAAAAAGAAAAAATTATATAACGGAGATCAGGAGCTGATTGACATTTCTAAGGCATTGACCCCTCAGAAAATGGAATTCATTAAGGCTGGAGGATCTTACGCTATCGTATTTGGTAAAAAATTACAGACATTCGCAGCACAGCTTTTAGGAGTTGAAGCTCCGGTTGTTTTTGCTCCGTCAAAAGAAATTTCTCACGAAGGACAAGGTCTTACAGCCGTAGAAAAGATTTTCAATAGAAATGCTGTAGGAACAACACCTGGAAAAGTACTACATGCTGGTTCAGACGTTCGTGTAGAAGTTAATATCGTCGGATCTCAGGATACAACAGGTCTTATGACTTCTCAGGAGCTTGAATCTATGGCGGCTACAGTAATTTCTCCAATTGTTGACGGTGCATACCAATCAGGATGTCACACAGCTTCAGTATGGGATAAAAAAGCACAGGCAAATATCCCGAAACTAATGAAATTTATGAACGAATTCGGATTGATCACAGCCCGTGACCCTAAAGGGGAATACCATGCTATGACCGACGTAATTCACAAGGTTCTTAACGATATTACAGTAGACGAATGGGCAATCATTATTGGTGGGGATTCTCACACAAGAATGTCCAAAGGTGTTGCTTTTGGAGCTGACTCAGGAACAGTGGCTCTTGCACTGGCTACCGGAGAAGCATCTATGCCAATTCCTGAATCTGTAAAGGTAACTTTCAAAGGAGACATGAAAGAGCATATGGATTTCCGTGATGTTGTTCATGCAACTCAGGCTCAAATGCTTAAGCAGTTTGGAGGTGAAAACGTATTCCAGGGTAGAATCATTGAGGTTCACATCGGAACGCTTCCTGCTGACCAGGCATTTACATTTACAGACTGGACTGCAGAGATGAAAGCAAAAGCTTCTATCAACATTTCTGAAGACAATACCCTAATCGAATCATTGGAAATTGCAAAAGGCAGAATCCAGATCATGATTGATAAAGGTATGGACAATCACAACCAAGTTCTTCAGGGATTAATTAATAAAGCTGATAAGAGAATTGCAGAGATCAGATCTGGTGAAAAGCCAGCTTTAACTCCTGATGCTAATGCTAAATATTATGCTGAAGTAGTGGTTGATCTTGATGTAATCGTTGAACCAATGATTGCTGACCCGGATGTAAACAATGATGATGTTTCCAAGAGATATACTCACGATACCATCAGAGACCTTTCATATTATGGAGGTGAGAAAAAAGTAGATCTAGGTTTTGTGGGGTCATGTATGGTTCACAAAGGAGATTTGAAAATTGTTTCTCAAATGCTTAGAAATATTGAAAAACAACAAGGTAAAGTAGAATTTAATGCTCCTCTTGTAGTGGCAGCACCTACTTACAACATCATCGATGAATTAAAAGCAGAAGGAGACTGGGAATTGTTAGAAAAATATTCTGCCTTTGAATTTGATGATAAAGCTCCTAAAGGTGAAGCTCGTACGGAATACAAAAACGTAATGTATCTTGAGCGTCCTGGATGTAACCTTTGTATGGGTAACCAGGAAAAAGCTGCTAAAGGAGATACTGTATTGGCAACGTCAACCCGTCTTTTCCAGGGAAGAGTGGTTGAAGATTCTGAACGTAAAAAAGGAGAATCATTACTTGCATCCACTCCGGTTGTTGTTCTTTCAGCTATTATCGGACGTATTCCTAATATAGATGAATATAAAGCAGCCGTTGAAGGTATTGATCTTACTAAGTTTACCCCTCCAATCAAGGAGTTGGTTCAGGTAGGTCATTAATAAAGTATAACAATAGCTTTAAAAATTATATAATTGAAAGATTTTGGTCCTGTAAGGATTTAAAATCTTTCAATTTTTTGTTTAGAATACTTCCATTTTAAGGGTAATACAATTTTTTTTCAAGAAAATCAACAAAATAAATTCTATTTTTTCTTAAATTGAAAGTTATAAAATCTCTTGATTTATCATCAAAAGTATGCTCATTTATAGATTATAGGAACATTTTTTGATGTGTTTGTAGAACGGTTTTTATCTCTCAAAATCAGAGAAAGAAACATTAACAGAAAAAGAACAAAAACTAAATTTAGATATGACTTTTGATATTGATATGATCAAAAAAGTGTACGAGCGTTACCCTGAAAGAATTGCAGCAGCAAGACAGATCGTGGGAAAACCTCTTACCCTTTCAGAAAAAATCCTTTACACCCACCTTTGGGAAGGAAATGCTACACAGGCACATGAAAGAGGAAACTCTTATGTAGACTTTGCACCAGATAGAGTAGCCATGCAGGATGCAACTGCACAGATGGCACTTTTGCAATTCATGCAGGCAGGAAAAGCAAAAGTAGCTGTCCCGTCAACGGCTCATGCAGATCACCTTATTCAGGCGAAAGTAGGTGCTGATAAAGATTTGCAGGAAGGAATCAACAAAAACTCTGAAGTATTCAACTTCTTAAGTTCTGTATGTGATAAATACGGAATTGGTTTCTGGAAGCCCGGAGCTGGTATTATCCACCAGGTGGTATTGGAAAATTATGCTTTCCCGGGAGGGATGATGATCGGTACAGATTCACACACCGTAAATGCAGGAGGTCTTGGAATGGTAGCCATCGGTGTAGGAGGAGCTGATGCAGTAGATGTAATGGCGGGAATGGCATGGGAACTTAAAATGCCTAAACTTATCGGGGTAAAACTGACAGGTAAAATGTCTGGATGGACTTCTGCAAAAGATGTGATCCTGAAAGTAGCCGGAATCCTTACTGTAAAAGGAGGAACAGGATGTATTGTAGAATATTTCGGTGAAGGTGCAGAATCTCTTTCTGCAACAGGGAAAGGTACTATCTGTAACATGGGTGCTGAAATCGGCGCTACAACTTCCACTTTCGGATATGATGATTCTATGAGAAGATATCTGACTGCAACAGGAAGACAGGACGTTGTAGATGCAGCTGATAAAATTGCGGAACATTTAACAGGTGATGCTGAAGTATATGCAAACCCAGAACAATATTTTGATCAATTAATAGAAATTAACCTTTCTGAATTAACACCTCATTTAAACGGACCTTTCACTCCGGACCTGGCAACTCCGGTTGCTGAATTCAGAGCTAAAGCTGAAGCAAACGGATGGCCAATAGAAGTGGAATGGGCTCTTATCGGTTCTTGTACCAACTCTTCTTATGAAGATTTATCAAGAGCTGCTTCTATCGTTGAAGATGCGGTAGCAAAAGGTGTAAAACCTAAGGCTATTTTAGGGATCAACCCAGGTTCTGAGCAGGTGAAATTTACTGCTGAAAGAGACGGTTTCTTAGATTCTTTCAGAAAATTTGAAAACGCAAGGATTTTCACGAATGCCTGTGGACCATGTATCGGACAATGGGACAGAGAAGGAGCTGATAAAGGTGAGAAAAATTCTATCATCCATTCTTTCAACAGAAACTTTGCAAAGAGAGCTGACGGTAACCCAAATACTCACGCTTTTGTAGCTTCTCCAGAAATGGTAGCTGCTGTAGCAATATCCGGTAGATTAGACTTCAACCCAATTTCTGATACGTTAACCAACGAAGCCGGTGAGCAGGTAAAACTTGATGAACCTAAAGGTTCTGAGCTTCCTGCAAGAGGATTTGCAGTAGATGACAATGGCTATCAGGCTCCATCAGCAGATGGATCCGGTATTGTGGTCAATGTAAGCCCTACTTCAGACAGACTTCAGCTATTGGAAGAATTCCCTGCCTGGGACGGTAAAAATATTGAAGGGGCTAAGGTATTGATCAAAGCTTTCGGAAAATGTACTACCGACCATATTTCTATGGCTGGACCATGGTTGAAATACAGAGGTCACCTTGACAATATTTCAAATAACATGTTGATTGGAGCTGTAAATGCTTACAACATGGAAACGAACCACGTGAAAAACGAAATCACCGGTGAATATGGTGAAGTTCCGGCTGTACAAAGAGCTTATAAAGCAGCAGGTATTCCTACTATTGTTGTAGGGGATCAAAACTATGGTGAAGGTTCTTCAAGAGAACATGCTGCCATGGAGCCTAGACACCTGGGAGTAAAAGCCGTACTGGTAAAATCATTCGCGAGAATCCACGAGACCAACCTTAAAAAACAAGGTATGCTTGGATTAACTTTCGCTAATGAGGCTGATTATGACAAAATCTTAGAAGATGATACAGTTAATTTCTTAGATCTTGACCAGTTTGCTCCAGGAAAGCAATTGACGTTAGAATTCGTTCATGCTAACGGAACTAAAGATATTATTATGGCCAACCATACATACAATGATCAACAAATCGAGTGGTTTAAGGCTGGTTCTGCACTGAACCTGATTAAGCAACAGGAAAATTAAGATTACTTGTTAGATTAATATAAAAGACGGCTTCTGTTGAAGCCGTCTTTTTATTTCAGTTTATCCAAAAGGTTAGCTCTGTAGATATCTCCAATTGGAATTTCCTGCTTAGAAAGCATCACCTTTTTTGCTCCTATGCTTTTTATTTTATCCAGATTTATGATAAAGGATTTGTGAATGCGTATAAATTGATCAGGAAGTTGATTTTCCATTGATTTAAGCGTGTCCAGAACAATATATTCTTCATCCTCTGTCCTGATATTTACATAGTCTTTAATGCTCTCAATATAAAGAATATCATTAAAGAGCAAACGATGTTGCTGTCCGGAAGACTTGACAAAGAAATGGGAATCTGTTTCCTCATTAACCGAGAAACGTTCTCTGGCTTTTAGGGCACTTTTTTGAAACCGGTCAAAAGAAACCGGCTTCAGCAGATAATCAATTATATTATGCTCGTATCCTTCCAGTGCATATTCCGAATAAGCAGTAGTTAAAATATACTTTTGCCTGGATCCCACAATTTTCATGAAATTAATCCCTGTAAGCTCCGGCATCTGGATATCTAAAAAAATAAGGTCAGAATCATTATCTTTAATATATTCCAAAGCCAATATAGGATTCTCGGTAGAAAATACCAGTTCAAAAAAAGGGATCTTCCGGATATAGTTTTCAAGGAGAGATATGGCCAGGGGCTCATCATCTACAACGACGCATTTAATTGTATTCATCTCGTAAATTAATCTTTAAATCTACTATAAATTCTGTTTCTGAGTCTTTTATATTCAGTTCATATTTCTGAGGATAAAGAATTTCCAGTCTCTTTTTCACATTCTCAATACCTATCCCAGACGCTGTATCTTTCATCCTTTGATTTTTAAAATTGTGAAGAGAAAAATGAAGGCTTCGGTTTTTATCGGAAACTTTCAGAACAAAACCTTTATCCCTGAAGTCACCATGTTTAAAAGCATTTTCTACAAATGGAACCAAGAGCATAGGAGAAATATTGAGTTTTGGATGGGTGATATCTTTTTCGAAAATCAGCATTTCAGCGTTTTTTATTCTCAGTTTTTCGAGCCCGATCAAGCTCTCAATATACCCAATTTCTTTATCCAGGCTGATCACATCTTTTTCAAGATCTTTCGTACTGTATCTGAGCAGCTCACTCAGCTTTTCAATTGCGGGTAATGATTTATCTGAATTCTGATAAACAAGGGAGTAAATATTATTTAAAGAATTAAAAATAAAGTGTGGATTGATCTGTGTTTTCAATGCCTGAAGTTCTGCTTGTTTTTTCTCTATCAGGAGTCGTTTTTTATCATTTTCAGCCACCCCGTATTTCTCTAATATCCATAAAATTCCTGCTATGAAAGTGGTGAGAGAGCTGCTATAAATATTATCAAAAAAATAGTATGTAAGTCCTGTTCCTTCACCATAGTTTCGAAATCCAACGATCTCCTGCAAAATTATTTCTTCAAGAATATAACGCAGTCCTGCAAAGCAAAGAAGAGTCAATACAAAAACTATTACAGCTGAGTAAAGCTTATCCAGCTTGAAGAACTTTGGGAAAATAAATATATATGAAATATAGAAACTCAGAATCTTTACCATAAAAAAAGTAATCCTGAGAATACTTACTTCATAGCTGCTTCTCTCCGGAAAAAAGAAATTAGGAGTAATAACCGTTCCAAAAAAATCAAAACTCCAATAGATAATCTGAAGCCAGATAATTTGCTGTTTTTTCATACTCAAATATAAAGCTCCGCCAAGGAATTTATCTACAGTTTTCGATGAAAGGCTCTTTTTTTCCGATAAAACTATTTTCACACCCATGAAACAAGCCTTCGTCTAATCCCTGTTTTTACAAGAATATCCACCCTATACCTTTGCCCCAGAGCTGTAATAAAACCTCTCTTACATACAATGAAAAGAACTATTTTCTATATCTCAGTATTATTTTATTCTTTTGCGGTAGGGCAGACTAAAGACTCTGCAATGGTAAAAAAGATCGAAACGGTTACGGTAAACGCTAAAAAAAATTTGGTAGAACGTAAAGTAGATCGTCTTGTCTATAATGTTCAAAACTCTATGCTATCCCAGGGAAGCTCAGGAACAGAAGTATTAGCAGGAACTCCTTTTCTTAAAGTGGATGAAGATAAAGGTCTTCTTTCTATTGCCGGCAAAAATGGAGTCTCTGTTATGGTTAATGACCGAATGCTTAACCTTTCCGGTACCGAACTCATCAATTATTTAAGAAACTTACGTTCTGAGAACATCCTGAAAATTGAAGTCATCACTACTCCGCCTTCAAAGTATGAAGCTCAGGGAAATAGCGGGATTATTAATATTGTTTTAAAAAAAAATCAACTTCTTGGATGGAACGGTTATCTGACCACGTATTATAAACAAAAAACCTATGCCGGATTTGGGAGTGTGGCAGGGGTTAATTATCAGAATGAAAAATTAAAAGCAGCAATAAAACTACAGGGATTTGATGAAGAAAAACGTTCTGTAGAAAATTATCAGGTTATGGGAAAAAGTTCTTCGGTTAACAGAGATGACAGAAGGGATATGAATGATGGACTTGGGTTTAATGCGACACTGGATTACTCATTATCCGAAAAATCCAATATAGGAATGGTTTATGATATGATGAAAGGACACTCCAATATGGATATTCATTCGGGGCAAAACTACTTTACCGATGACACTCTAAACTTCCAGACCCAAACTGATTCTAAACACCGTTCTGATTTTACTTCCCAAATGCTGAACCTTTATTTTGATCAAAAGCTAGGAGATCATAAGCTGAGTTTTGGAGCTAATTATTATGGAAACCTTCCGGATACTCAGGTCAATTTTAAAACCATAAATATGGCAGATCATTCAGAACAAATGGTCAGAAATCTATCTTCGGTGGACTATAAAATCTATTCTGGACAGGCTGATTTGACTTTAAATCTTAAAAATATTCAAGTTGAAGCCGGTACCAAGTACAGCCAGTTTTCGAACAACTCAGCTATTGAGTATTATAATATGATCAGTGGAAATTATACCATTGATCCGAAAAAAAGCAATCTTTTTAATTATAATGAAAAAAATTATGCAGGTTACTTCAGTGCCAGTAAAGATTTTGGTGAAAAATGGTCTGCAAAAATAGGCCTGCGTTACGAATATACCGATACAAAAGGATTTTCACCCACCACAGAGTCTCAGTCTGACAATAGGTATGGAAAACTATTTCCCACTGCTTATATTTCTTATAAGGCTGATGCTAACCATCAATTCAGTCTTACCTATTCCAAAAGGATTAACCGCCCTTATTTCCGGGCTTTAGATCCTTTCCGCTGGTACTCCAATCCAAATACTTATTATACCGGAAATCCGAGCCTGCAGCCTTCATTCAACCATAATATTGAATTCAATTATATCTTTAAAAATAAATTCTCAGCTAATCTCTACTACCAGAGAACCTTGAATAGTTTTGACCAGATCACATTTTTAGATGGAATCCAGCTAACCAGTACCTATCAAAATTATTACAATCAAAACAATTATGGGATCAATCTTAACTATACAGATACTTTTTTCAAAATCTGGGAAAGCAATCTTTCTGCATCCTTCAGCTGTAATGAAACCCAGATTACCCAATTCAATGCCGTCCCTAAAAGTGGGCAAGCCTTCTATTATTCTACCAACAATACTTTCAGACTCAATAAAGCCAAAACGTTTTTTCTGTTTTTAAATTACTGGCATAATCTTCCATCAAGGGATGGGTATATGTCCGTCAGAAACAGGGCCAGTGCTGATGCCGGAATAAAAATGAGCTTTGCAGAAAAAGCATTGCAGATTAACCTTTCGGTAAGTGATATCTTTAAACAATCCGGATATAAAGCCAATATGTATTTCTCCGATAATACACAGTCTTTCAATAATTATTGGGACGCCAGAAGGCTGACCTTAAGTATCACCTATAATTTCGGCAACCAGAAGCTGAAAAATGAGGAGAGAAAAATTAATTTTGAAGAAAAAAACCGGGCACAATAATGAAATCCGCCTGTTTATTTGAGTCGTCCTAAAATAGGTTGACATAAAATTAAACAATATTTAATCCGGAGATGCATTTGTTTCTTCGGATTTTTTATGGACTGTATCTGGGGTTTGC
>NZ_QNUF01000018.1 GCF_003385455.1 Chryseobacterium rhizosphaerae
CCATGATGGCAGCACTTCTTTATTTGCAGAGAGTATCGTTAAGGGCATATAAGCTCCCAGCCCCTGGAAAATACCAAAATTATTGGTAGGACGGGGAGCAGGAAAAGGGGAAACATTACTGGCATTATTGGGATATCCATAGTAATCAACATTCAGACTAAATCTTGCCGGAAGCTTTTCCAGGTTATAATAGCTGAAATCTGTACTTGTATTCTTAGTGACATTTTTCAATGATTTTAGAAAGTGCCTGTTTCTGGTAGAGGTTTCGTTAGAAGGAATCCCATAATAAGTAGCTACACTTTGGGCTTGTACGTCCTGGTATTCCAGGTTATATTTTTCTACCAGTGAATTCCCGTTTTTTATTTCAATAGAGGTCAGGAGATTATTTTCAGCATTGCTGATAAATAAATCATTTCGTGCTTTTCCATAAATGAAAGACACATTTTTATTATCTTCTGAAATACTAATAAGTCTTGGTTTATAGGATTGCTGGCTTAGTTTGTTTTTAACAATATCACTGTAAGTATAGGGAGCTCCCGCTGGATCATTCTGGCATTTTTGAAGTAGATTAAACCCTGCATTCAATGAAGAATAATAATTGAGATTTTCCGTGATGTAGGTAAAATTGGTTTCCTGTTTGTCAGGGTCTATGATTTTATATAAGTACCAGCCTGTAATGGCACTCCTGTCAGGTCCTGCGCTTTGAGTGGTGGACCTTTCAATATTCTCTACCGACCCTCCGAAATAATATTCTGTCCCGGTTTTATCGGTCAACTTAAAACGGAAAAGTTTTCCGTATCCCATGACTGGTGCATTCAGGTCAAAAATCTCAATTTTAACTTTATCTTTTGACTCCGTAAAAACCTGTAAATTACTGTTAATATAGAAACTACCGGATAATCCATTGGCCACAGAAAAATTAAACCAGTCATATTCAGTATCTATTGCATTTCCTGTTCTTGCAGCTTCTTTTATTTGGAGTAAATCCGCAGTTTCATTAATCGTGTCAGGTTTCCAGTTGGTATTATTTTCGTCTGTTTCATCTTTTACCACTCTTGATATAACACCCGGAGCGGTCAGCATCCAGGACATTCCTGTACTCGTCCCAATATCATCTGCTCTTACTCCACTGGAATAGCTTAAAGATATTGGCGTTCTAAGCTGGCTATAAATAGGAATCTGATGGGTGAAATCACCATTGGAAGGTTGTTCAAAACTAATCCTGCTACTGGCAAAGGTTTCCTGGGATGGAGCTACTATTTTGGGTATTCCATAATTATTATTGGGCTCGGATGATGCCTGACCACTGTATAATTGAAATGCCAGAAGCATACAAATTGGCGTATATATTTTTTTCATGATCTGTTTTTTTTTATTTTTTAATCAGTTTAGCATTTGCCGTTTTGTTCGTATCTGTTTTTATGGTCACCAGATAAACACCCTGAACCAAAGCCTGTGTACCCAATTTGGTAACATTATTCTTTGTTTTCATCTGCTGTAAAAGCTTTCCACTCATATCATAAACTGAAATATCAGCTTCCTTGAAATCACTAAAGCCGATTTCTATATAAGCATAATCTGAAACCGGATTCGGATAGATTTTGATATCATGCTTTTCTATTAACTGATCCACCTGTTTGTCTCCCAGCTTTACAATCTTCCAGTTTTCTTTTCCTAATTCCTCAGTACTGGTTCCGGCCAGAATAATAGAACCGTCTCCGTTAAGTCTCAAATCCGAAAGTCTCTCCTCTCTTTTTCTCGAGTCTCCACTCACATGTTTTCTCCATTGCTCATTGCCGTTGCCATCCAGATACAACATCCAGAAAGTCTCATCATCCTTCTCTATTCTTCCTTCCGCCTGGGTATACCCTCCCAGCAATATTCCTTTCGTGGCATCTTGGTTCCTGGATCCTGACTCTTGACTCTGTATCACATTCATTCCCATCAAAATATCCCTGTTCTTGAAATTGTAGGATTTCTGCCATTGTTCATCCCCTCTTTCATTCAGTGAGATCAACCAAAGGTCTGTTCCTTCTTCAATTCCTACTGATTTGTTTCCGGATCTCTCGGATCTGGATTCTCCACCGATGATAAAACCGTTTGAAGTTAAAGCCAGGGTTCTGATATGATCATCGCCTTTTCCGCCAAAGTTCTTTTCCCATTCTACTTTTCCGTTTTTATCCAGCTTTACGATCCAGTAGTCGCCTTCACCGAAATTGCTGCTGGCTTTTGGCATTTGGCTAATGGCTATTGAGGAAGCGGGTCTTTCAGTCGAAGGTTTAGTCTCAGAATTTCCAACCCCGGAACCCAGAACCTCAGAACTCCTTGAATAGATTCCTAATAATGCTCCGCCGTCTTTCGTGGGTATCATTTTTTCTACTTCATCCAAGCCTCTTCCTCCCAGAATAAGCTGAGACAGTTCTTTTCCATCTTTATCCAGTCTAGTAATCCAGACATCTTTTGAACCGTAACCTTTGGATGAGTTTTGAATATTTCCGGCCACAAAAAAGCCTAAGTCGGTGGTTTGAATCACGGCTTTGGCTTCTTCATCTGAGGAAGTTCCCAGGGTTTTCTGCCACAGTTCATCCCCAAATTCATTCAGCCTGATCAGCCAGATATCCGATCCCCCTTTGGAATCATCTTTTTTATCCAGTCCCTTTCCGGAATAGGAAGTACCGGAAACCAGAAATCCTCCATCCTGAGTGGTCACAGTTGCGGATAAATAATCGTGGTTTTGCCCGGCAAAATATTTCTCCCAAACCTGTTCTCCCTGCTGGTTGAGTTTTACCAAATGAAAATCGTAACCGTTATTGAGCTTTTGGCTATTGGCAGCTAAAGATTGGCTTTTAGCCTGAATGCTGCTTCCCGTGATAAGATATTGCTGGTCAATGGTTGTGATCACCTGATTGAGAAAATCCTGGGTGGAAGATTTGATGTCTTTCTGCCAGATGACTTCCTGGGCAGAGAGGCTCAGAATGGTGCATAAGGTAAATGCACTGAGATAAAGTTTTTTCATATTTATCTTGTTTTTAAAATTTTTGCGAGTCTAATATAATTTTCAACATCTATTGAATTATTTTTAAACTATTTTTAGCCATCATTTATTGGCATGTAGTAAAGATATATCTGCAAAGCGACAGATCTTGTCGTGTTATATTTTACCCTAAACTTTTCATCATTGTGTTATTATCAGAGCAAAGATGCTGTAAGAACACAACACAAAAAAGGAAATGGATTATGGATTTATAAATCCATAATCATTAATTTATAAATCAACAATGCTAATGTGTTAAAAATTAAGCAATTGTATTTTACTTAATAGTCATTGTATTTTCAATTTCTTTGAGATATGTAGAAAGGGTGGTGTGTGTCTTTTTCTTGAATGCTGCCGTAAATGCCTGAGCATTGTTATATCCAAGCTCATCAGCAATAATCGCCAGTTTATAAGATCTGAACCTTTTATCTTCTATCAATCGTTCCAAGGCATAATCAACACGTAAATCGTTAAGGTAAGCTGTGAAACTCTTTTCTTTATGGCTGTTAATTACTTCAGATAAATAAGTGGTGTTGGTGTTTATAGATTGTGCAAGACTGGATAATGTTATTCCTTTTTTAAGGAAATGTTCCTTTTTTTCAAAATGTTGAAGTTCTTTTAGAATTGCTTGTACAACTTCCTCAGGGACATTTTTGATTGTTTTTTGTTCTTTCTGTACCAGTTCTTCAATCAAAGCTTCTGTTACTTCTGTTTCCGGGTCTATTTTATGACGTTTTTCAACAGAATGAATAAGATCTTGAGCAATTTTGTGATGTTTTCTTTCTGCTCTCCGTGATTTATAATATAAATAAGTAAGTAATAAAAGAATTAATAACAGTGCACTTATAGCTACATAAAGAATTGTTTTTCTTTTTTTTAAATCATTAATTATATCTTCCTTTTCTTCTAAAAGCTTCGGAGTGTCATATTTTTTTGGTAACTCTGTGAAGGCATATTGGAGCTGTTCATCAAGCTTTTTATCAACTTTTAAAAAGCGATCAATATAATACAACTGTTTTTCCTTATCGTTTTTTTCTTTATAATAGTCTATGAGATAAGTGTATGCTTCACGAAGCTCAGGGAACGTAATATTAGATTTTTGAATATTGGAATCTAGCTTAATGTAGGTTTCTGCAACTTTTTCTTTATTCTTTGCTCCTTGATAGGCTTTACCTAAATTAAAAAGGGAATAATTAGCATTGTTATTTTCATTGGAATTTGTAAAATAAGTATAAGCATTCGATAGCTTTATAATTGCAGTACTATATTTTTTTAATTTAAGATCATAAGTTCCAGACAAATAAGAGTAGGAGTTAAGATCATATTTATTTTTACCTACAAGAGCATATTTTTCCCCTTCTTTAATTAAAATATTAGCTGAGTCTAATTTGTTAATTTCAAGATAACAGCTTATAAGTGCTATACGCATTTGATTGTGTTGGTAATCGTCTGTGATATTATTACCGTTGTAAAGATAGTATCTGAATATTTTTGCTGCTTCTGCATTTTTACCTATGTAGCTATTGATATAAGCAATATTCATATTGGCGTAGGCAGTTTGTTTTTTATCGTTTTGTTCTTTTGCATATTTCAATGCAAGAATATAATTATCCAATGCTGCTTTTAAATTATCATGCTTGTAATACAGATTTCCTTTGAGCAAATAACTTCTGGCAGGATATAAGTTTCCTTTGATGTCTTTTGTAATTGTAGCTAAACTATCAATGTACTTTAAGGCTGTTGGGAATTTTTCATTAAAATGTATAAGGTTATAGCCCTCTGCTATTTCAAGTATATTATTTTCTTTTTTAGCCTTTTGTAGATAATATTTGGCAATCTGTTTAGCCTGTGGAACTTTATTATGATCACAATAATCATAAAACTTATTTTTCAGTTCCGGATACTCAAATTCATGTAAACTATCAATTTTACTCCTTTGAGCATACACCAAATTACCAAACAATAGTATTATAATTATTTTAATTAGGAATATATGTTTCATCATTTTGCAAATACACTATAAATTTACATTTTTATTCAGTAAATTAGGAGTCTAATATAAATATATTTAAACTATTGAAAATCAGCATGTTGTTTTATTTTTAAAATTATGAATTTATAAATCCATAATCTATTTTTATTGTAATTTTGAAAAATATTCCGTTATTTACCCGTTGAATTTTAAATGTAATTTGTAATGAAAAAAACAATCAAACAAGAAAAAAAATTATCACTGAAAAAATTACAAATAATGAAGATTAGTGAAATGAAAATAATCAATGGTGGGAGTAATCAACTAATGAATACAACTGGCGGTGTTGAACCACCAACATTTATGCCTCAAGGAGGAGGAATATCTAGTAGATGTTAAGATGAGACAGTCAATATTTATCATTATTTGTACTTTTTATACATTCTCTACAAATGCTCAAAAAAGTAATCCTGCTCCATCTGTTCCTGTAACAGATGAATATTTTGGGATTAAAATTGTAGATGAATATAGAAACTTAGAAAATTTAGAAAGTCCATCAACAAAGAAATGGATGGAAACTCAAACAGGGTACACTAATTCTATTCTTAGTCAAATTCCTAAAAGAAAATTTTATTTAGAGAAAAGATTAGAGTTTGATAAAAGGCAGGGATATTCTATATCAAATTTAAATATAACTAATAATGATAAATATTTTTATTTGAAGAAAAGTGGTAATGAAAAAGCAGCAAAGCTTTATTATAGGGAAGGGTTTTTAGGAAAAGAGGAACTACTTTATGATCCTGCTAAATATAAAAGTAACGAACAGAATCATGAATTTGTCATTAATTACATTAGCCCGGACTTAGTTGGGGATAAAGTAACTATTGCGATGTCTGAAAAAGGAAAAGAACTGGCAGAGGTTATTATTATGGATGTGAAAAACAAGTATATTCACCCTGAAACAATTACCAATACTACACCTGCTAATATAGGAGGAATAAAGTGGTTGGATGATAACTCCGGATTTTTCTATACTTATTTCCCAATCAATGATCCAAAATCTCAGAATTTCTATAAAAACACACAAGCTATTTTGTACAAAATAGGGACAAATCCGAAAGTATTAACAGATATTTTTTCTGGTAAAAATAATTCCGAGCTAAAAATAGATGAAAAAAAATCCCCTATTATCTTAGACTCTAATGATAAATATTACGTTGGAATGTTGCTTGACAATAATTATTACAGACAAACATTTATAATTCCAAAACAAGATTTATTAGAAAATAAAAAAACTTGGAAACCGCTTTATACTAAAGAGGATAAGGTTAGATCTCTACAGCTTGTAGATAATGATCTGTATTTTTTATCTCAATACAACGCTCAAAATTACACACTTTGTAAAACTAATATAATTACTCCAGATTTTAAAAACCCTGAAATCCTTATCCCAGAAAAAAATGATGAGGTTATAGAGCAGTATAGATTCACTAAAGATGGTATTTATTACACAACCACAAAAAATGGAGTGGAGGCAAAATTATACTTATATAAAGGAGGAAGAGATACTCCTATTAAACTTCCTTTTCCATCAGGTAATATAAATTTACAAGCAAAAGGAAAAGATTTTTCAGACATTTGGATAAGCTGTTCCGGATGGGCGAATGAAGAACAGCGTTTTAAATATGATCTAAAAACCGATTCGTTTCTTCCCGAAAACATAACTCCAATTACAGAATATCCTGAGTTTAAAGATATTGTAGTTGAAGAGATCGTTGTTAAAGCAAGAGACGGGGAAGAAATACCATTATCTCTCATATATAACAAAAACATGAAACGAAATGGGAAGAATCCAGTGTTAATTGATTCGTATGGTGCTTACGGATCTTCTCGGATTCCATTCTTTGCCCGAATCTATTTATTATGGGCGAGCCAAGGAGGGATAATGGGTATTGCTCATGTCCGAGGAGGGGGAGAAAAAGGAGAAAAATGGCGTTTAGGAGGATATAAAGAAACAAAACCTAATACTTGGAGAGATTTAATTGACTGTACAGAATATTTAATTAATGAAAAATATACCTCAAAAGATAGAGTAGCGATTTGGGGGGCTAGCGCAGGAGGAATTACAGCAGGAAGGGCTATGACTGAAAGACCTGATTTATTTAAAGCTGTAATTTTGGAAGTTCCAACAACCAATACATTAAGAGACGTGCTTACTATTGGTAGTAATGTGGATGAATATGGAACATTAAAAGATCCCAAAGAATTTAAAGCTTTGCTAGAAATGGATGCTTATCAACATATCAAAAAAGGAGTAAAATATCCTGCAACACTTATAACCGGAGGAATAAATGATCCCAGAGTTCCAGTTTGGGAGCCTGCAAAATTTGCAGCAAAACTACAATCAAATAGCGCCTCAAAAAATTCGGTATTACTTCAAATAGATTATGAGGGTGGACATGGAAACAATACAACAGCTCTTCATGTACATTCAAACCTTTCGGATATTTTTGCTTTTGCGTTATGGCAACTGGGACACCCCGACTACCAACCAAAAGAAAATACAAATAAATAAAATGTTTATTCTCTCATCATTACTGGAAATTTAAAGCAATACTTCAATATTAAACCGACTCATCAAATTAGAAAATTATAAGATTGATTTCTATTGCTTATACAGATAGTATAAACGCAATAACTTATGAAAAAAAAGAAGCTTTATATTTTCGCAATAATAGCAGCAATTATTCTATTTCTGCCCTTTTTTTCTAAGTTTGAAAAAGGAGTGGAAGTAAGAACCTGGGGAATGAATAGATCAATTAACTGGGGATGGAACTTTGGATTCTAATAAAGATTTAATCTTGAAAAACCATTGGTAGCTCATTAAATAGTTAACAAAAGTTCTGGCTATTCTTATAGTTGAAAGGAAAACACAACTTTGTAGAAATGGAAAAGGGTTTTAAATAACCCTTTTTTGTGTATCCATGTATATATATGTTTTCTGCATTTTCCTTTTTAATTCTCAATATTTTAATACATTTGTTTAAAACCTATTCAGCATGAATTTCGAGCAGATCAACCTCCACCTTGAAGCTTATAAGGAACATGACCAGATCCTGGATGCAGCGAAATACCTGATCCATTCTTTTCATCTGGAACATGAGAACTTTGCAGGGTTTGGATTCAGGCAGGAGCTTTCCCCTACTTCGATGCTTCTTACGGCAGAAGGAGAACTGGGAGGTCCGCAGATGGTCATGATCCCGAAAAATTTATTCGATTTTGATCTGAACCTTGTTTTGAATATGATAGCCCATGAAATGCTCCATGTGAGACAAAAAGCTCCAGGACAGGTAATAGAGGATAAAAATGAGCGGGAATTTCAGGCGTACTACGAAATGCTTTTTCATAAAGTTTTCCCCCAGGTACCTGAAGTTTCAGACTTTCATAAAAAATTCTTTGGAGACAAAGCTCTTGAATATTACAGAAGAATGGGAGAAGGTTCAGAATTACAGCAAAAATATGCAGAACAGAAAACTGAAGTAGAACATTTAATTAACGTATTACCATGACCGTAAAACCAGACATCACTTGGGCAGATTTTGAAAAAATAGATATCCGATGCGGAACCATTCTTTCCGTCAATGATTTTGAAAAGGCAAGAAACCCTTCTTATCAGCTGGAAATAGACTTTGGAGATTTGGGAATCAGAAAATCATCAGCACAGATCACTAGTCTTTATCAGAAAGAAGAATTGATAGGAAAACAGATTCTGGCTGTGGTTAATTTCCCTAAAAAACAAATTGCCAACTTTTTCAGCGAATGCCTTGTACTAGGGCTATATGGTGAAGATAAGCAGGATGTCACTCTTCTGGCTCCTTCCTTACCCACCAAAAACGGAATGCAGGTAGGATAACAAACCAAAACACACATGATACAGAACATACCTTTAGAAAGAATATTGTTTCTTGATATCGAGACCGTACCACAGGCTGGTTCCTGGGATGAATTATCGGAAACCGACCAATACCTCTGGGACAAAAAAACAAGGTTTCAGAGAAAAGAAGATATTTCCGCAGAAGACTTTTACGAGAGAGCCGGCATTATGGCTGAGTTCGGAAAAATCATCTGCATTACCATTGGAATGGTAGAAAAGAATGAAACATTAAAGATCAAAAGTTTCTCAGGACATGATGAGAAAAAAATGCTTCAGGAGTTTGGGGAGATTTTCAACAGCCCAAGGCTCCGGGATGTCATTCTCTGTGCCCACAACGGAAAAGAATTTGATTTTCCGTGGATTGCCAGACGATATCTGATCAACGGAATGCAGCCTCCGGCTCCGTTTCAGATGTTCGGAAAAAAGCCCTGGGAGATTCCTCATATCGATACCATGGAGCTTTGGAAATTCGGAGATTATAAAAGTTTTGTGTCCCTTGAACTCCTTGCCCATGTCTTTGGAATTCCTACTCCAAAAGACGATATAGACGGGTCAATGGTTTCATCAATCTACTACATAGAAAAAGACTTGCAGCGAATAGTTGATTATTGTGAAAAAGATGTCTTAACTTTGGCAAATATTTTCCGGCGCTTGCGTCAGGAAGATTTGTTGAAAAGGAATATCAATCTAGATTAAAAAATGAAATTTACAGACGATCAAATTGCTGACATTGGTGAAGAAATCATCAAAGTACTGAAATCCGTATATGACCCTGAAATACCGGTGGATATTTACGAATTAGGGCTGATTTATGATGTACAGATCTCCGATGATGTAGACGTAAAAATTGTAATGACACTTACTACCCCCAACTGCCCTGTGGCCGAAACGCTTCCACAAGAAGTAAAAGATAAAGTTGGAGAAGTAGAACATGTAAAAAGTGTTGATTTAGAGCTTACTTTTGAACCGAGCTGGAACAAGGATATGATGAGCGAGGAAGCTAAGTTTGAACTGGGAATGCTTTAATTATTATAAAATATAAAACCTCAGAAATATCTGAGGTTTATGTTTTTACAGGTCTTTTGCAATTTCTTTTCCTTCTCTCCTGCTCCACTCACTCCACGAGCCTACATATAGATTAGGAATTGTAAATCCGGCATAGTCTAATGCCAAAATCGTATGACAAGCCGTAACCCCTGAACCACAGTGAATAATTAGGTTTTCAGGTTTATTTTCCAATAACCTCTTATATTTTTCCTTAAGAACTTCCGGGCTCAGAAAGAATCCGTTTTCATCCAAATTTTCTGAAAAAGGAATATTGATTGCCCCCGGAATATGCCCGGCAACCAGATCAATAGGTTCCGATTCTCCTCTGTATCGGTAAGCATCCCTTACATCAATAACAGTAGCAGAATCATTTTTCAATTCATTTTCAACTTCTTCCAGTTTTGAAACAGGTAGAAACCAATGATCTTTTTTAATCAGTGGAGTCTTTTCAACCCTTTCTTCTCCTGACGAAAATTCCATGCCTTCCTTTTCCGCGGCCTGCATTCCACCATCAAGTACCTGTACCTTTTCGAACCCAAAAGACTTTAACATCCACCAAGCTCTTGCTGCTGCATTGGAAGCGTTTTTATCATCATATACCACAATCTCAGAATTTTCTGAAATTCCCAGGTCTGAAAGGGTCTCAGCAAATTTTTCTATGGAAGGAAGCGGGTGTCTTCCCCCAAAAGCAGCATTCTCTCCTATCTCCGCCAAATCTTTATCCAAATCGATGAATAATGCTCCTTTGATATGTTTCTCAAGATAGTTCTGAACAACATCTTTTCCGGTTCTCGCATCAAGAATAATAAGGTTATCTGTGGCTAGTTTTTTTAATTCAGAAGGTGAAATTATTGGAGACATTTTGTTGATTTTTGGGGTTAATTATAATTAGATTTTGGTTAAAACCATTGATATTTGAATATAGTAAAGCGGGCTAAAGCCCGCTCCTATTGATATTTTTACTTCTCTCAGAATCTGTGAGAGATTGGGTTCTTAATTCATTCTAAAAATGAAAAATATCCTTAGCCTTATTGTAAGAACTTTCAAAGTTTAGGAGGTTCAGCTTGTGATCTGCTTTTTCAACACTCATAAAGTTGATCACCTGCTCAGTCGGCATATTTCCCACCAGATCATCTTTAGCCATAGGACATCCTCCAATTCCTTTAATTGCACTATCGAACCTTCTGCAACCTTGGTCGTAAGCCGCTTTTAATTTCGAGTAAGAATCCTCGTAACGGTTATGGAAATGTCCTCCGAAATTGATCTCAGGATATTTTGAAGGAATTTTTTCAAATAAAAGAGCAATAGTTTCGGGAGTCGCTACTCCTGTTGTATCAGAAAGCAGAATATCTTTCACACCGATTTCCGAAAATCTTTTTGCCCAGTGGTCTACATCTTCCCATTTCCACATTTCTCCATATGGATTTCCAAAGGCCATGGAGAAATAAATGTTTAGCTGCTTTCCTTCACTTCTGGTCAGCTCAAGCATTCTGATAATTTCCTCAAAAGCTTCTTCCTGGCTTTTGTTTGTATTTCTATGCTGGAATGTTTCAGAAATAGAGAAGGGAAATCCAAGGATATCTACTGAAGCATGTTTTAATGCTTTTTCAGCACCTCTGTAGTTTCCGATAATTGCAGAAACTTTAGTTTTGGAACGGGATTTATCAATATTTTCAGCAACCTCATCAGAGTCTGCCATCTGTGGAATTGCTTTTGGTGAAACAAAACTCAGGCAGTCCAATACATCAAAGCCAACATCCATTAAAGAGTTGATATAATCTATTTTTTTTTCGGTAGGGATAAACTCTCCCCATCCCTGCATGGCATCTCTTGGGCATTCAGTTAGAAACATTGGTACTTTTCATTTTCTCAAATATAATAAAACTAAACTAGTTCGTATACGATACATACAAATCTAACATTATTTTGATTTTCAAAGATTTATATCCGATTTAAAATTTCAATAACTGATATTCAATCGCAAATAACCTATTCTGAGCGGCAAATTTGCTAACTTTGTTAAAATTTATGATTAATCTAATGAGTACAATAGAATTCAACCCTTTGTGGAAAGAGAAATTACTGAACCGTTTTCTTAGTTATGTAAAAATATATTCAACCAGTGATGCTGAGAGTGAAGCAACACCTTCTACTCCACGACAGTGGGATATTGCCAATTATATTACTGAAGAACTGAAGACCATAGGTTTGGAAGATGTTTCCATTGATGGGAATGGTTATATTATGGGATATATTCCTTCTAACCTGGAAAACGATGACAGACCTACTATTGGATTCATTTCACATTATGATACTTCACCGGATTTCAGCGGAGAGAATGTAAATCCTCAGGTTTGGAAGAATTATGACGGAAATGATCTTCTGCTGAACCAGACTACAGGATTCACTTTATCCCCTTCAAAGTTTGAAAGTTTAAAAAAATATATCGGTCAGACATTAATTACAACCGATGGAAATACCCTTCTGGGTGCTGATGATAAAGCAGGATGTGCAGAGATTGTAACGGCTGCAGAATATCTGATTGCTCACCCTGAGATTAAGCACGGAAGAATTGCTGTAGGATTTACCCCTGATGAAGAAATCGGAAGAGGAGCACACAAATTTGATGTGGCAAAATTTGGGGCAGAATGGGCTTATACAATGGATGGTGGAGAAGTTGGAGAACTTGAATATGAAAACTTCAATGCTGCAGGAGCTGTAGTGAAAATCCACGGATTAAGTGTACACCCTGGTTATGCTTACGGAAAAATGATCAACGCAGCGCTTTTAGCTGCCGAATTTGCACAGAGCCTTCCGGCAAATGAAACTCCTGCTACCACTAAAGGTTTTGATGGGTTCTATCATTTAATGGATATCACTGCTGACATTTCTGAAGCTAAACTTCAGTATATCATCCGTGATCATGATGCTGATAAATTTGAAGCCAGAAAAAAATTCATGGAAGAAAAAGTAGCTGAATTCAACCAAAAACATGGTGAAGGAACTGCTGAAGTGGAGATCAAGGAGCAATACAGAAATATGAAGCAACAGTTTGAAGGTAAAATGCACATTGTAGATCTTGCGGCAAAAGCAATGACAGAAGCAGGTATTGAACCTAAGATCAAAGCGATCAGAGGAGGAACAGACGGAGCTCAGCTTTCTTATATGGGGCTTCCATGTCCCAATATCTTCGCCGGAGGAATTAACTTCCACGGACCTTACGAGTACGTAGCTTTAGAAAGCATGGAAAAAGCAACTGAAGTAATCATTAATATTGTAAAAGCTTAATTACTGATGAAAAGACTCTCAGCATTAGCATTCATTTTTGTTTTTGTTTTCAGCAGTGCCCAAATTTCTGAATTTCAGAGAGCAGACTCTCGCTATGACAGAAAGAAAACGGCTTTGTATAAAAAATACCCTAAGCCTAATGATCTAAAAACCAAGAAGGAGTGGCTTCTTACTGAGGAAAAAATAACATCATACAAAAATGCTTTAGATCAGCTTTCCACGGAAGACAAGAAAATAATTGCTTTAGATCAGCCTACAAAAGGCAAGGTCACCAAAGAAGCGGAATATGAAAAGGGAAAAGGAGCTTTTCATCAGCTTCTGCATGATGCAACTGATCTTGATTTTCTGAATTTTGCTTCAGGTTCTTACAAAGCGACCATAAGCTTCGTAGTAGATTCTAAAGGAAATGCACTTGATCCACAAGTGAAAGGTAATAATGAGGATGTAAACGCCTTTATTGAAGCGACATTCTACCGTATCCGAGATAAAGGTAAATGGAAACCTGCAGAAAGCAACGGGAAACCGGTCTCTTCTACAGTCTCTATTCCTTTGACGTTAACATTTAAAAAATAAATAATATAGACCCACTGCAAAGTGGGTTTATTTTTTATTATTATTTTCAGAAAACATCAAACATAATTCCCACATTATACTTATTGACAGATACTTAAAAGCAAAACCCATCTGATTTTTCATTATATTTACTTTCATAAACAAACTATTAACATTTAACATCAAATTACATTATGAAAAACATTAAAAAGCTTTTAAGAAAAGACCTGTCCACAATTCTTGGTAACGGAATAGACAACTGCCATATGGGTGGCGATTCTTATAATTGCCAGAGTGACTGCCAATGTGCTTATGGAAAAGCCTGTGAAATGTATGAGGACGGCAGCCCGGGACAATGTATCGCTGTAGGAGGAGGAAATCCAGGAGGTGGTGGAGGTGGATGTTTTCCACCAATCATTTGTGAAGAACAACCTTATTAACCATCTTAATCGAAAGATTTTTCTTTCGATTTTTTTTATCCCTGGCTTTTCTACTTCTTCCAAAAGATGAGCCTTATCACCGTATTTCTACCGTTCATCAAATAAAGTTTCACCTCACGTTCCTGATTTGTTGTTTTGCACCAAGTTTTTAACAACAATCAATTTATGAAACAGCAACTTTTAGCCTTCGGTTCGCTATTATTATGCATTACGTGCTCAATAGATACTCAGGCGCAACAGACCCCGGCTTTTCACATCGGAGTCAAGGGAGGTACAAATTTTACAAAAACCTCAACGGAATCATCCTTGGAAGGAAAATACGGATTTGGATATCAGGCAGGAATCATGACAAGAATGGATATCGGCAGTCTTTATGTACAAGGAGAAGCATTATTCAACAAAAGAAAAACATCTTACGAAGCCAAAGACGGAACCTCAGCAAAGCTGACATGGAATGCCATTGATATTCCTGTGGTAGTGGGATATAAGCTCATTAAAACAGACGATGTAAATCTAAGAGTATTTGCCGGTGGAGTGTACAGCTATGCTTTTAACAATAACCTTTCAGCTCCCCAGGCTTTTCAGGAGGGTTTTAAAAAGTTTGACAAATCCAATATAGGGCTTACAGGGGGTGTAGGTGTAGATTATAAGAATTTCACCGTAGACCTTAGGTATGAAACAGGACTTTCAAGCATCAGCAAAGAATTCAAATCCAAGCCCCACAGTTTCAGCCTTGGGATAGGTTATTTCTTATTCTAAAAACTTAAATTATCTTTACCATTAGAAACTGTGTCTCTGCAGTTTCTATTTTTTTATAAACTTAGTCCGTTTCTTCTCATGACAAAATCTTTTCTTTCAAAAGAATATATTTTCACCTTTCTTTTCTGGTTTGTTTTTGCCGTTGTATTATGGTGCAATTTTCAGATTGCTACAGAAAAATACCTGGCTATGATTCAATCCCTGATCATTACCTTCAGTTCATTTATGTTCACTCATTTTTTAACCACCAAACTCCTTCCCAAGGCTTTACGGTCGAAAAAAATGCGAAGCTTTCTGATCCAGGCCACTATAGTCATTCTTCTTTTGAGTATTATTTATTCTGTCATATTCACTTATCTGGAAGTTGCTCCTAAAACGAACCTTCCTCCTACTTTTAGGGGACATCTCCCTATTTTATGGCAAGGATTTTATATGGCCCTTCCCGCCTCTTTTCTGATTAACGGATCAGCCTGTGGTATTAAGTTTTATAAGGAACACGGAAGAATAGAGCGGGATCATATCCTTCTCCAGCAGGCTCACCTGGAAAACCAGCTCAAGCTGCTGCAGGATCAGATCAATCCGCATGTGGTATTCAATATCCTGAATCATATTCATATTCTGATGAAAACAGATATTCAGCTCGCTGATTTTTTACTGATGAAGTTTTCAGATATTTTAAGGTATCAGCTCTATCACTGTAATCAAAACCTGGTCCCTCTGGATAAAGAAATTGAATATTTGCAAAACCTGGTGGAAGTGGAGAAATTAAGGTGGGGAAATGAACTGGAGGTTGAGGCACATTGGCAGATTGATCATAAAAAAGCCTCTATTGCTCCTCTGCTATTGGTGTCCTTTATTGAAAATGCCTTTAAATATGTCTGCCGTCTTCCCGGACAAACCGGATATATCAGAATTTCATGTAAAGAAGAAAACAACAGTCTTTTATTATATGTAGAAAATTCCTACTCTGACAAGGTAATGTACAAAAAGAAGGATGGAACCGGAGGAATTGGTATTCAAAATGTAAAAAAACGTTTAAAACTACAATATCCGGATTCTCATGATTTAAAAATAGAATCTGACGGCCACGTTTATAAAGTCACTTTAACCTTAGAATTATCTGAATGAGCAATAATATCCCTAAAATGAAATGTCTGATCATAGATGATGAACCCTTAGCCAGATTCCATCTTAAAGCACTGGCAGATCAGATAGATTTTTTATCCGTTGAAGGCACTTGTGCAACAGCATTAGAGGCGGATTCCAAAGTAAAAGAAAGTGAAATTGACCTTCTTTTTCTGGACATCAATATGCCCTATCTGAGTGGTCTTGAATTTTTGGAACAACTTGAAAACCCTCCATTATGTATCCTTACCACCGCGTATTCCGAATATGCACTGGAAGGATTCCGGTTGCAGGTAGCCGATTATCTTTTAAAACCTATTGCTTTTAACCGGTTTTATCAGGCCGTCAATAAAGCCCAGCAACAGTTTATCATCAGTGAAAAACTGAAAAAAAACACGCCTTTGGATGATCCATTTCTGTATGTAAGACAGTCTGATTCTTTTATCAAAGTTTCCTGGGTGGATATTCTATATGTTGAAAGTATGCAGAATTATACCAAACTTCATTTTAAAGATAAATCCCTGATCATTCATCAGACGATGAAAGCCATTGAAGAATCTTTACCTGCGGAACATTTTTTCAGGATCCATAAATCGTTTCTGATTAATATTACACATATTGATATGATTTCCGGAGGCCGCCTGTTTATCAATAAAATAGAGCTTCCTATTTCCCGTACCCGAAAAGAAGAACTGCTCAATCAGGTTGTCTATAAAAAGCTTATCAGTAAATAGAAAAATTTGGAAATAAGAAGAGGGAATGATAGGATACTTTCCCTCTTCAACTGTCTTGTTATGGTAAGTTCCAGCGTAAGGCAAGAGCGACGTAAAATGTACTTGCAAATTTGGGATCGGCAACCTTCTTCTCCCTGAAGATGCTTTTGATTTTCCTGTCACTTTCACTGAAACTTCTCAATAAGGCTGTTCCCCCTGTAAGGCGAAGACTCAGCTTGTCATTAAGTTTTATTTCAGGTCTTATTCCGGCGGTGATCTGCTGATAACCCATCAAGGTAGACTTCCCATCCTTATTCCTTTCTACAGACATTCCGCTGAGGTTAACCACTGCTTTTAATGCAAATTTATCGGTAAACTGATAGCCGGCTTCCATTCCTTCCGGGAAATTGATATTGAACTTAATTTTCCCATTCGTCTTCCAATCAAAATAAATCCAGGGCATAATCATAGGAACTCCAAATGCTGTGGTAAGAACAGGACCTCCACCCAGTGCCAGATTAGGATTAAAATGTCTGATAAACAATATACCTCCCTGCCCCAGTACATCATCAAAACTGATGTCTTCCATATCGGTATACACGCCTACCGTCGCGGTCATCATCATACTCCACTTTTTTCCTAATGGCCTCAAATGCTGTATTCCAATCTGGGCATTCAGCATCTGATCTGGAAATAGCTGTTTTTCATAATTTTTATGGGTCATCTTTGCATAAGATCCACCGAGGAGCATGGACCAGGCCTTTACTTTACCATTAGTGTCTTTTTTTACGGATAAAGGAATGCTAAGATTCAGGTCTACTCTTTTAAAGTCACTTTTGGAATGCGTTTTTACACTGTCTTCCGGACGGATATAGCTGGAGGAAGCAATATATTCTGTTTTAAGCTCACCGGATATTCCGGATTGGGCATTGATCCAATAGCCTAATGGCAATACACAGCAGAAAACCGTCAAAAGGTTTCTCTTCATAATTTAAATTTTACACAAAGAGAGCCCTTTGACCATTCTTCACAAAAATTACTTGATTAAGTGCCGGAATGCTATGACAAGAGGATCAAATAACAGGATCAAGAAAACAACAAACCATTGAAATGAAGTCTTTATATTCTGTTATATTTGTCAGTATAAAATCATCTGATGCAGTTTAGAAATGATATACAGGGAATCAGAGCCCTGGCCTTCTTTTTGGTCTTTATTTTTCATATAAACTACACCTGGCTGCAGGGTGGTTTTATTGGGGTAGATGTTTTCTTTGTCATATCAGGATATCTCATGACGTCTATCATTATTGATCAAAAGGATAAAAATATTTTCAGCTTTTATGATTTTTACTGGAAGCGTCTGAAAAGAATTTTTCCTGCTTATCTTTTTCTTATTATTGCGGCTACACTTGCAGGATCTTTTATTTATCTGGCAAGGGATATCTGGACACTTCAAAAGTCTGCAGGAGCTTCCATTGTTTTTCTTTCCAATCTGTTATTTTCCAGGGGAGATTCTTATTTCGGAGCAGCATTGAATGAGAACCCTTTTCTCCATACATGGTCATTAGCCATTGAGATGCAGTTTTATCTGTTACTTCCGTTACTGCTTATTTGGGTTAAAAGAAAATACTTATCTACGGTCATAGTATTACTCATTATTGTTCTTACCACCTATACAAGCATTTCGATGTTTATAGATAACAGCAATACCTCGACTTATTTTTCATTAGTATCCAGAATTCCGGAGTTCCTGATCGGAAGTTTTTACAGTCTTGCATTTAAAAATAAAATCAATTTCAGCAGATCGGGCAATACAATCTTTGTTTTCCTAAACCTTTTGGTATTGATATTATCTGCTGTTTTTATCAGTAAAGATTCTTTTTTCCCGGGAGTAATCGCGTTAATTCCGACCATCGCCACAGCAAACTTATTGGTGACCGGCAACAATTTTATCTCTGATTTTTTTGCAAAAAAAATCCCCGTTTATTTGGGAGAGCTGTCTTATTCACTTTATTTGTGGCACTGGCCCATCATCTCTTTTATAAGATATTATCATGATGAATATTTTCTAAGTCCCGGTGAAGTTGTTTTCACCTGTATTCTGACCTTTATCTCAGCTTGGTTTTCCTACCGGTTTATTGAGAATTTCTTTAGAAAAAAGAATAATACCACCCTTATCCGCTACTCTATTTCAGGAGGCGTTCTATTGATCTGTATGGCTTTTTTAGTTCCGAAAGCTACTGCTGTTTACCAAATTCCGGAAGCCTATACTTCTCCGACCTTCGGACTACTTTCCCATAATGAAAAAAATATTGAAGTTTTTGGAGATAAAACGTCAAAAAACAATCGCATTTTACTTATCGGTGACAGCCATGCACTCAGCATTAAACCTTATTTAGACTATATAGGAAAACGAAATGATTTTTCTTTTTCCACGGTGACCACTGATGGGGTTCTTGCTTTAAAAGGAGTAAAAAGAGAGGACTACACCAGCAATGAAGTGAAGTTTTATGATGCTGCCCAGCAGCTTGTGGATTTTACCCAACAGAATATTCAAAAGAACAGGATTATCATGATCAACAGCTCTTCCTTTATAGAACCTATGTCTGCTTATGAATCTCTGGAAAAACTTGCGGGATCATTACGGCCGGATCAAAAGCTGATTGTATTCAATACTTTTCCATCTATCAACCGGGATCCTGTAAAAGTAAACCGTGATTATATCAAAAGAACTTCAGCCTCATTTAAAATCATCGGTAAAGAAAAAAATAAGCTGGCTTTGGAAAAATTTGCTGCCACTTATAAGAATGTCTATCTCTACGATCTGTCTAAAGGGGAGATATTCAAAAGCATACCCTTTTACAAGGATACGCTGATGTATTATAATGCCTCCCACCTTAATACTTATGGCGCCGTTTCTCTGGGTAAAGAGCAGGAAAAAGATTTTATGTCTTTCTTTAGTCCTATCCTGGCAGAGAAATAATAATCACTGTATTGTTTTAGGCAGCACTTTTCTGAGTTTTAAAAATACGATAGCCAAACCAAACAGCAATCACCGCAATTCCTGTACGCGCTATCACCATCGGCATAATAGAATCTGCCTCTAAAAAACCTATCAATGCTGACATCAGAAAGGTAACCATCAACTGCATAAATCCAAGTAAAGCAGCAGCGGTACCCCTGCCTTCTTTAAAAGGAGACAAAGCATGTGCTGAGGTAATAGGAAATAAAATCCCTATAGCCAATAATGATAAATACAGCATTGCAATTTCCAATCCTACAGAAAGGTTTCCGGCAGCAATCAGAATATGGAGTGCACAGACACACAACAGCACGAGTGTAGCAATCAATAAAAGCTTTGCATTACTTATTCTTTTAATCAACTTTGGAGTAATATAAGCGGCAGTAATCAACGCTAATGAATTAAAAGCAAATATGAAACTGAAAACTCCGCTGGAAAATCCATGGATCTCCATAAACAGGAATGGAGCATTAGAAATGTAAATAATAAGTGAAGCAAAGGCAATACTCCCAATCATGGTACTGTTGATGAAATCTTTATTTGTAATGATCATTTTCAGCTGATCCTTCAACCCTTTTTCATTCTCAATCTGATCCGGAAGGCTGATTTTAGCATTAGTTTCAGGAACATATCGATATACCATAAAGAGGGTAATGATTCCCATAATAACTAAAAATGCAAATGAGCTGTTCCATCCCCAGAATTTAAGAAATACACTACCCAGTAATGGGGCTACAATGGGAGCAATACCACTGATCTGGGACTGTTGGGAGAAAATAGTAACGGATTTCTGCTTGTCATAAAGGTCAATAATGATAGCCCGTCCAATAACAATCCCGGCACTTCCTCCAAAGGCCTGCAGAAAACGCATTGCCCATAACACATAAATATCTGATGTGAAAAATATAGCTGTTGCGCCTACAATAAAAAGTAAAAGACCACAGTAAAGCATGGGTTTACGTCCTTTTTTATCGGACAAGGGTCCCCATAATAATTGACCAAAGGCAAATCCGGCAAAGAAAACAGAAATTGAGATCTGTATATGTCCGATATCCGTGTTAAAAATTTGGGCCATGCTTGGGAAAGCAGGAAGATAAAGATCTATACTCAGTGACTCCAGGGTGTTCAGCAGTGCCAGAATAAACACTACAATATTCAAATTCTTCATAAATAGTATAAGCCTTCACAGGCGTTTTTTTCTATCTGCAAAGTTGCTTTAAAAAGTAGAAACACCCAAGACAGGAACTGAAGAAAGACCAGCACAAACTGAGGGTTATTTTTAACACGCTGTGTTTTAGAGCCATTTTAAAGCAAGAAAAAAGTAACATTCTGAAGATTAGACTTTTCCGGATCTGAAGCTGTCAGGATTATCTCCCGTATGTTTTTTAAAAAATCGTGAGAAATAAGATGCATCACTGAATCCCAGCTTAAAAGCAATTTCCTTAACCGTTAAAGCACCGAAGCTCAATTCTCTTTTTGCTTCCAGCAGAAGCCGCTGGGCCACCATTTTCTTAATCGTGGTTGCTCTTGACAACCGTACAATATCATTAAGATGGTGAGAACTGATTTTTATTTTATCTGCATAGAACCCGGTATCCCTATGAACAGTGTAATGTTCTTCTATCAGACTGATCAGCTTCTGGATCCGCTGCCTGTCTTTCATTAAAGGATCCTGCAAATTGATCTGTTCCGCAATGATAATGCAAAATGCTCTTAAATACGTTTTAAGCAGTTCAATTCTTGAAGCCCCTTTATATTCCTGTTCCATAAGTGATATTATGGCAGTACAGGCTTTTTCGCTCTGAGGGTCTAAAGAAAAAGGAGCTGTTCCTCCGGTCAGTATGGATTCAATAGCACAGGCTTCTTTAAATATTTCTCTTGTCACTGCCAGGACATATCCTTTTTCACCCTGTAACCTCATATTAAACACCTGTCCCGGAGCAATGATACAGATCTGTCCGTTACGAAGAAGATGGCTTTCGAAATCCAATTCCAGACGGCTATTTTCCGGAACCTTACTAAACCATATAATTTCAAAAAAATTATGCCGGTGGATATCATTAAAATTTTCCGGATGCCCCGTCTGTAAGGTACTCAACTGAAATTTCTCAGAAGTCAGATGATGAACGGGAATATTTTTTTCTGATGAATTCATAGCGAAACAACGAGTATATAAACGGAAACCACAGCGAAAAAAGCTGCGGTCTCCTACAATATTTACAATTAAATAAATTTTATCCGTTCTGCTGGTTCCCTAAAAAAGCATCCCAGCCCTGAGCTGTAAGGGCCACCAATTGGTTTGATCCTCTTGCTACCATAAAGTTTCCGTCTTCTTTTTCCACAGCATGACCTATAATCGTAAAATCCGGGTGATTTTTAATCTTGTCAAAGTCATTAGGAGAAATCGTAAACAGCAATTCGTAATCTTCACCTCCGCTTAATGCAGTCATTACCGGATTTAGATTCATTTCATCGGCAGTCGTAATGGTAAGATTATCCATAGGTATTTTTTCTTCATAAAGTCTGAATCCTACTTTTGACTGATCTGAAAGATGCAGGATCTCAGAAGCCAGACCGTCTGAAATATCAATCATGGAGGTTGGTTTAATCTCCAGTTGTTCCAAAATAGCTTTCACATCCGTTCTTGCTTCAGGTTTCAGCTGTCTTTCCAGGATATAATCATAGCCTTCCATTTCCGGCTGCATATTAGGGTCGGCAAGAAAAACAGCATGTTCTCTTTCCAGAATCTGTAATCCCATATAAGCACCTCCTAAATCACCTGTCACTACAAGAAGGTCATTGGCTTTTGCACCGCTTCTTTTGACAATATTCTCCCCATTTTCAATCCCTACAGCAGTAATACTCATGACCAGTCCCGAATTGGAGCTCGTCGTGTCGCCTCCAATCAAATCGACTTTATATCTTGCACATGCTGCCTGAATTCCTGCATAAAGCTCTTCCAAAGCTTCCACCGGAAAACGGCTGGAAACGGCCAGAGATACAAGAATCTGAGTAGGAACCGCGTTCATGGCTGCAATATCGCTGAGGTTTACTACAACAGCTTTATAGCCTAAATGCTTTAACGGAACATAGCCCAAATTGAAATGCACTCCTTCCGCCAGAACATCTGTTGTAAGGACTACTCTTTTATTTTCGGGATTAATAACTGCCGCATCATCTCCTACTCCAAGTTCCGAAGACTCATTGGATAGTGGAAAATACTCTGTCAGATGTTTAATAAGACCAAACTCTCCTAATTTTGAAATGGGAGTCAGCTCCTGTGATTTATCTTCAAACATAAAATTTCTTTTTTGTACAAAGCTCAATGAAGTAATCGTTTTAACGACATTAAACGCTGAACTTTTATTTATTGATTAAATTCCGCCGGATCAATATTATGTGGGTGGAAAGGGAATTTTTTGAAATCCTCTTTTGACAGCACCACGGTTTCCGGGGTTTTATATTTATTCATAGCCTCCACGACATCATCCGGAGGAGTTGTCATTTTTCTCAGCATCATATCAATCCATACCCCTGTAGCTTCAGAAGTTGCACAATGTGCCCCATCCGGAGTATAGAATTTATGAACAAAACGGTAGATAGAGGAATCCTCTGAGCATCCGTCTATTTCCAGGCTTACGATAACCGTCTGATCTGCATAGATCTCTTTAAAGAAAGAATATCTTTCGTGCAGCATAACCGGGCCGATTCCCCATCTGCTTAGTTGGGTAACTCCCATTTTCTCTTTGGTCATAAAGGCCATTCTGGCCTGAGCACAATATTGTACATATGATGAGTTGGCTAAATGCTTGTTGGCATCAAGATCACTCCAACGTACTTCGAATTTATGGTAAAATATCATTTGAAAATCGTTTTTAGGATCATAAAATTATATTCTTCAAAAATACTCAAATAAGATGGTTTATAAAAATTGTACTTTTGGAAAAATAATCTTCAGCATAGGATTGCATATACATGAAACAGATCATTATTATCGGAGGTGGTGCAGCAGGCTTTTTCTGTGCATCGAACCTTGACGAAAAGAAATATAATATTACCATTTTGGAACAGAACTCGGATGTCCTTCAGAAAGTGAAAATATCCGGAGGTGGACGCTGTAATGTGACCCACGCCTGTTTTGACCCACGAGAACTGGTACAGTTTTATCCCCGTGGAAATAAAGAGCTATTAAGTGTTTTCACCAAATTTCAACCGGGTGACACCATGGAGTGGTTCGATCAGCGTAACGTACCGCTGAAAATTGAAAACGACAACAGGACCTTTCCTGAAAGCAATTCTTCACAGACTATTATCAATACTTTTTTGAATGAGACTCAAAAGAAAAATGTCTCTGTAAAGACAAAATGTGTGGTCAAAGAGATTGAAAAAACAGATAAAAAGTACATTGTAAAAACCGGTTCAGGGGATTTTGAGGCAGATTATATTGTGTATGCTACCGGAAGTTCTCCAAAATCACTGAAAATTATTGAGACTCTGGGGCATAAAATTATTGATCTCGTTCCTTCTCTTTTTACGTTCAATATCAAAGACGAACTGCTGAAAGATTTGCCGGGAACAAGTTTTGAAAATGCAGAGATTTCAATACCCAAACTGAAAACAGAGGAAAGCGGGCCTCTCCTTATTACACATTGGGGGCTTTCGGGACCTGCGGTTTTAAAAATTTCTGCCTGGGAAGCTATTAGTCTTGCCAAGCTTAAATACAATATTGAAATTGAAGTTAACTTCATCTCAAAACCGATGGATGAAGCAGAGGAAATATTTCAGCGTTTCAAGGAAAGTAATCCTAAAAAGACTATTGGACAAGCTAAGATCTATGATATCACAAACAGGTTCTGGCAAAAAATACTGGAGGTTTCAAAAATTGACCTTAATAAGCAGGTAGCCAATATTTCCGGAAAGGAAATGCAGAAAATCCTGGAAAGTCTTTGCAGAAAAAAGCTGCAGGTAACCGGAAAATCAACTTTCAAAGATGAATTTGTAACCGCCGGAGGTGTTGACTTAAAAGAGATTAACTTCAAAAATATGTCTTCAAAAATCCTTCCAAATTTCTATATTGCCGGAGAAGTTCTTAATATAGATGCCGTAACAGGAGGTTTTAATTTCCAGGCATGCTGGAGCGAAGGCTGGCTGATTGCACAAGACTTAAATACCCTATAACGATGAAAAAACTAATGACAATTATACTGTGTTTAGGAGCTACCTTGGCTTTTTCTCAAACACAGGAGACCGTACATCAAGCTGACCGCGAACATCTTGATCCAACAGCTGAAAAACCCGCAGAATATCCGGGAGGAATGAATGCATTTAGAAAAGAAATCGCACAAAATATAAATATCAAGTCTATCCGGGGAGTAAGTGGTAAGCTCTCATCTTATGCAAAGTTTGCCATTAATGTGAAAGGAGAAATTGAAAGTCTTACAACAACAGGGGGCAATGAAGCTTTTAACAAAGAAGTAGAAAGAGCCATCACATCACTGAAAACCAAATGGACACCGGCCTCTTATCAGGGAAATCTTGTAAAATATTGGTTTACTGTTCCTTTTATTGCCCATTTTGATTAACTAAAATGCTTTCAACCAGAAGAAATACGGCAATTTTCTTTAGAATCCTTTTTATTATCGGATTTACGTATTTCTTTTGGCTGATGCTTAAAATAACCCTGGAATATATTCCTCTCGATCCTAATGTGAGTTTTTTAATGATCAAACAGACTGAGGTAGTACAGAGACCTGAATATCTCATTTTTTTCTATGCTCACGTTTATACCAGTATTTTTGTTCTTCTTTCCGGGTTTTTATCTATTATCCGCAAAAATTTCGGACTCCGTAATTTTCATAGGAATATGGGAAAGGTTTATATTTTTCTCATTCTCATCACAGCTGCCCCATCTGGTATTTATATGGGATTATTTGCTAACGGAGGCCTTTTTTCAAAGGTTTCATTTGTTATTTTAGGCTTTTTATGGTGGTTTTCGACGTATAAAGCGTATCAGCTTGCAAGGCAGAAAAAGTTTAAAGAGCATAAGCAATGGATGTGGCGGAGCTTTGCCCTTACTTTATCTGCGATTACCCTACGAATGTGGAAAGTTATTATCGTATATTTATTCCATCCCAATCCTATGGATGTCTATCAGGTCATTGCATGGCTGGGCTGGGTTCCCAATATCCTTTTGATTGAATACTTAATTACCAAAAAACAGATATGAAAATTTTAAATTACACCTTTACCGCTCTATTGGCAGTTTCTTTAATAAGCTGTAAAAAAGATGGAAAAACCAATGAATCAGGAAAAGATTCTTTGACCGCAAAAAAAGATTCTGTGGTAATCCCAGAAATCTATAAAGAATATTATGGAGTGTATACCGGTGAATTTGCCGGTATGGAAAAAATGATTGACGAATCGGATGGTTCCGAGTATGAAGGGGGATCCTATAAGAGAATTTCCTTAAAGATCAACAGGATAACAAAAGACAGCGTTTATGGACAAAGTATTGTAAGTGGAAATCAACGTCCTTTCAGAGGGGTCTTTAATGAAACTTCAAAATCCTTTGTGCTGGATGAACCGGGAAATGATAAAACCGATGGCCGGTTTGAAGTAAAACTCAACGGTGACAGCTTAACAGGCAAATGGAACGCTTTCAATAAAACAGCTGTAAAAGCACCTGTTAAAACACTTAAATTAACCAAAAAAGAATTTGTTTATAATCCGAATTTCATGCTGGATAAAGATTCTAATCTGGTAGACTGGTCTAATCCGAAAGAATTTGTAGAAAAATACACCGATGAGGAGACCGGAAAAACAGAAAGCTATAAAACCTCTAAAAACAGAGTGGCCTCTGAAGCCATATTCAAGCTAAATGCATCTAAGCAGAAACTGACAGAAAAAGATCTTAAAAACCTAAGAAAACTGGACCTCGAGATTATTAAAAACTCTGTATTTGCCAGACATGGTTATTCTTTCAAAAAAGAAACCTATAGAAATTTCTTTGAACAAACAGACTGGTATATCCCGGTTTCCAATAACGTTGATAACGAACTTTCTCCTCTGGAAAAAGAAAATGTTGCCTTACTAAACCGATTTACAAAATATGCAGAGGATAAATATGACAGTTTTGGAAGATAAAATTAAAATAATGAAAAAACATCTGCTTTTATCCCTTGTGTTTTTAGGCTTATTTTCTGCCAAGGCCCAACGGGAACCACTTACTAGCACTCGTCCGAAAGCGAGTTCTGTTTCTCCTGTCAACACGCAAGTAAAAGATAAAAATCCTGAGTTTCCAGGGGGATTAGGTGCTTTTAGAAAGGAATTCGTAAGTCAGTTCCAAACACAGCCATTACTTGCCCTGGGTATTCAAGAAGCCTCTGCTACCGCAATGTTTGTTGTAGAAAAGGATGGCAGTATGTCTAATATAAAAATAGAATCTTACAAAAATGTAATCATAAGGGATGAATTCATAAAAGCACTCAAAAAAATAAATACCAAATGGATTCCCGGAGAAAAAGATGGGGAAAAAGTGAGGGTCAGAATGAGACAGCCACTGATTTTTAAGACTGTAAAATAGAATACATCAATCTAAATAGAAAGCCTTCAATTTTTTGGAGGCTTTATTTGTACAAGCACATATAGAAACAGACACCCTACGGCATAGCACAAAATATCAATCCATGAGAAAGAATTTCCAATCACAATATACATCAGGCTTCCGGGCTTGAACCCTAGTTTTTCTGCAATATTAAAGTATTGAGCAAACTCTATCACAAAGGAAAACGCCAGGATTCCGAGAATAAGCTTCCGGTCATTGCTTACCTTTACAAAACTCTTTACGAGGGTATAAAGAAGTAGTACTACAATAACATCTCCAAGATAGGCCCTAATAAAAAAGACATTCTTCAGTTCAGTAGCAATTAATACCTCTATCAGGAAAATGAAAATACTGAGAAGCAGATATTTCAGGCTTAATTTAAATTTCATATTGATTATGTATACTGATCCAGCCCTTTATTATGATAAAATATTGGACATAAAAAATCGGCATTCAAAGAATACCGATTATAATTCTAGGCAAATATATTATTTCTTTACTTTGATCGTACATCCGATAGCAACAGTTTTTGACATTTTCACCGGCTCTCCTTTGAGTAAAGCGTTGACAGCGTCCTGGACATAATATTCTGATACATCATTCGGATTATCATAATTATTGTCGATGGCCCCAATATATTTTACAATGTTTTTCCCGTTTTCTTTCTGCAGGAGAAAGACATGAGGTGTTTTTGTTGCTCCATACTGTGGGTAAATTTTCTGACCCTCATCCACTAAATAAGGGAAGGTAAATCCTTTCTGTTTGGCTCTTTCAATCATCTGCTGATAACCATCCTCAGGCTGTACGTTAGGATCATTGGGATTAATGGCAACTACGGGATATCCTTGGTTTTTAAACTTTTTATCCAGTTCTACAATCCGGTCTTCGTACTTTTTTGCATAAGGACAATGGTTGCAGGTAAAAACTACAATAAAACCTTTAGCGGTTTTAAAATCACTTAACGAGACCATTTTCCCATCAATATTTTTCAGCTTAAAATCTGCAGCTTCGTCTCCTACCTCATACCCTTTTGAGTTGATCTTTTCATGCTGAGATGCGTGCTTGTCATCATTCATTGTGGTAAAACTTAAAAGTCCCAGACCCATAACGAATATTGCTAATAAAATCTTCAAATTCTTCATACTCAATTATTTATTGTAAATTTTCTGTAATTATTTTTTCAAGTTCTTCTTTGCTCATTTCTCCATCATTGAAATATACTTTCTCACCGTTTTTATAAAAAAGGGTAACCGGAATATTTCCATCCCAGTTTTTTTCAAATTTCGGAATCCACGTATTCATTCTTTTAATATCATCAAGCAAAACAACCTCAGCACTAAGGTTTTTGGTTTTAATAAATTTTAAAACCCGCTCTTTATCTACCAGTCTGTCTAATGAAACAAGAATCATCTTAAATTTCGGATTGCCTGCATACTGATGATTCACTTCCATAAAATGAGGCAGCTCTTTTACGCATGGAGCACAGGTAGTTGCCCAAAAATTCACTACCAGAAGCTTATCTTTTTCCAGTTGAATTTTCTTTTCCAGATCTTCATATTTCAAAACAGAAACTTCCGTCTGCTGAGCTTTACAAAAGGTACCGAATAGAAAGATGATCAGGATTGTTAATAAATTCTTCATATTCAAATTTAATAAATAATTGTAAACCAGAAACCTGTTCAAATCATTCACTTCAGGAATAGATTGTTTTCATTAACAGGGAATATTAGAGTTTTGTATTTCAATCCCTATCAGATAAGGAAGTTTACTAAAAAGCAGCTAATTATTGCTTGCTCTTATTTTTAGATCTAGGCCTGGTACCCGTATAACTCATTGTTCCATTTTCGCAAGACATTATTCCCGGGTGTTGCTGAAAAGATTTTTTCTCAGCTTTTATAATGGAATCAGAACCTCTACGGGCAATGGTCGCTGAGTCCACATACGCTTTATATACCACTGCTACAGAATCATGAATTCTTTGTTCAGCTCGTTCTTTTGCTTCTTTGTTACATGAGAATAAAGCAATTAATGAGACTCCTAAAAATATTTTATTCATAGCTATGTTTTTTTCAGGTCACAATCTACAATTTATATTTAAATTCAATGAAGGCTATTACAATAATAAGGCCTTTACCAGCATCTGATTATTGTCATTATGGGTAATACCTTCTCCTCTTTTTATAATAGTCTTAGTGGTTATTTGCAGCACAAAAGCCATAAATCAATGAGAAACTCTATTTTTCATTAATTATTTTTATTCACACCCGATTTTTTTGATATTTTTACACCCATTAAATAAAGATCATGAAAAAAACTTATTTACTTCTGCCAATTTTCTTTTTGGCTTCCTGCTCAAGCAGTAATGATGATATTGAAGCTGCAATCAATAACGGGAATAATAATAACAACAACAATAATAACACGCCTGTTCTTGTAACCAAGATGGTAGCAGATGGAGATGTATCTACCTATACCTATAACGGAACCAAATTATCTGAATCTAAAAACCTTACGGATGGAACTGTTACCACCTTTACCTATACAGGAGACCTGATTACCAAGTCGGTTACTACCGGATCCAATTCTACCTCCACCACGACCTATACTTATGACAGCAGCAGCAGATTAAGTAAAAGCACAACTGTACATACGTCTTCTAACCCCTCATCCACTACAGAAATCACATATACCTATCCGGCACCCAATAATGTAAAAATGGTGGTTACTTTATCTACAGGAGGCTCCAGTATGATAAAAACGTATACCCGAAACGCAGTATTAAATGCAGATGGCTCACTAAAAAACTGGACTGAAACGGTGGCAAGTCCTAACCCATCAGGAGGATTTGATACAGGAAACGGCACCTTACAGCCTATCGTTTATGATACCAAAAATGCTCCGTTCAAAAATGTAACAGGATATCTGAAACTGATGGATCAGGAAAATGAAAACGGATCCACGCATAATGTCACAGACTATAAAAATGTGGTTCAGTATTCTATTTCCGGAGGAACCGAATGGACTATATTCAACTCCATTTATGTATACAATGCAAGTGGCTATCCTATAAAAGATACCCGAAAATATTATGATAAGACAGGCAGCTCTGTTACCAGTACAGAAATCACCACTTACGAATACAATCATTTATAATACAGGAGAGCTTTAAGCTCTCTTTTTTATTACAAAAATAACGGCTATTTCACTCACTATCAGTTGAATTAATTAATAAAATTGTATATTAGCATACAACCAAATTAAAATTATTATGAAAAAGTCAACCCTTCAAAAAAGAAAACTCACAAAAAAAGAAATGAAAGAAATCAGTGGAGCAAGACCACATTGCCCATTGGTATTGAGCTGTTTTGACCCGAATACAGGACAGGAAATGTCCGGAGTCTATGGTATTCAGGACGGACCTTGCTGCTAATTGTCTCAGCATCAAAAAATAAGATATTCAAATCTGTAAATCTAATCTTAATCATTATGAAAAATTCAGACATTCAAAAGAGAAAGCTCACGAAGAATGAGTTGAAAGATATCAATGGCGGTGCTGCTGCCTGTGCAGAAGGTTTATGTAAACTGAGAGGAGTAAGCCATTTTTTGATTATTGGCCCTAGAGGCAACGATGGATACTGCTGCTAACAACAATAAAAATTATAAAAAAATGATTGGATTACCCTCCAATCATTTTTTTTATAGAATTCAGTTTCATTAAAGCTTCAATAGGTGTCAGTGTATTGATATCTATTTTTGTCAGTTCTTCACGGATATTCTCCAAAACAGGATCATCCAGCTGGAAGAAAGAAAGCTGCATGTTTTCTTCTGTTACTCTTTTAATGTTCTCAGATGTTCCTCCACCCTGCGTTCTGCTGGCTTCAAGGGTTTTTAGTATTTCATTGGCTCTGTTGACCACTTTTGCAGGCATTCCGGCCAGTTTTGCGACATGGATACCAAAACTATGTTCACTTCCACCCGGAATCAGTTTTCTTAAGAAAATAATATTTCCTTTATTTTCCTGAATAGAAACGTGGAAGTTTTTCACCCTTTCAAAATTCACGGTCATTTCATTCAGCTCATGATAATGGGTTGCAAACAAGGTTTTAGCCTGTGTAGGATGCTGATGAAGATACTCTGCTATAGCCCAGGCAATAGAAACCCCATCATAAGTAGATGTTCCGCGTCCTATTTCATCCAAAAGAATCAGGCTTCGTTCGGAAATATTGTTCAGGATATTTGCCGCTTCATTCATTTCTACCATGAAAGTAGACTCTCCGGCAGAAATATTATCTGTAGCTCCTACCCTGGTAAAAATTTTATCCAATAGTCCGATTTCAGCATGTTTTGCAGGAACAAAGCTTCCGATCTGTGCCAAAAGACAGACAATGGCTGTCTGACGCAGTATTGCCGATTTACCGGCCATGTTAGGTCCTGTAACCATGATGATCTGCTGTGAATCTTTATCTAAGAAAATATCATTCGGAATATATTTTTCCCCTAAAGGAAGTGCATTTTCAATAATCGGATGCCTAGCTTCCTGCAGGTCAATAGCATATCCGTCATTCAAAACAGGTTTTGTATAACTTTCAGAAACAGCCAGTTCCGATAATCCGGAAGCTACATCAAGCTGAGCAATGATATTGGAATTCTCCTGAATCTGGTCAATATAAACCATTGTTTCAGCACAAACATTTCTGTAAAGCTCATTCTCCAGGACACTTATTTTCTCTTCAGCACCCAGAATCTGGCTTTCATATTCTTTTAATTCTTCCGTAATATACCGCTCCGCATTCACAAGGGTCTGTTTTCTTAACCAGTCATTGGGAACTTTATCTTTATGGGTATTTCTGACTTCAATATAATATCCGAAAACATTGTTAAAATCAATTTTAAGGCTTGTAATTCCTGTTCTTTCTATTTCACGCTGGCACATTTCATCAAGGAATCCACGGCCTTTGTTTTGAAGCCCTCTCAATCTGTCAAGTTCTTCAGAAACATCATTTTTAATGACATTTCCTTTGGCAATATTTACCGGAAGTTCTTCATTAAGATTATTCTGTAAAAACTTAATCAGTTCTTCCAGGTCATACAGAGGTTCCAGCCATGCCAATACATCGGCATGCGGATGAAGGAGTCCTTTTATTGTATGAATATTGATTAAACTTTGACGAAGGTATCCAAGCTCTTTCGGAGAGATTTTCTCCGCTGCCAGTTTTCCCATTAATCTGTCGAGGTCAGAAATTGATTTTAACAGCTGACAGATTTCATATTTCAGGCTATCATTTTCATTCAAGAAGTCGATCAGAGAAAGCCTTCTCATAATCTCATCCACAGATTTTAAAGGAAGGATAATTCTCCTTCTCAACAGCCTTCCTCCCATTGGAGTAGACGTTTTATCTATAATATCTAAAAGTGATTTTCCCTGTGGGTTGCTGGGATATACAATCTCCAGATTCCTTAAAGTAAAATTATCCATCATCAGGTAATCTTCCTGTGGAATAACCTGGAGTTTGGTAATATGAGCAAGCAGATTATGATGGGTATCTTCTACCAGATAGGCAAAAATAGCCCCTGCTGCGGTAATGGCTAAGGGTAGGTTTTCTACACCAAACCCCTTTAAAGAAGACGTTTTAAAATGATTGGTTAATTTCTCGTAGGCAAAATTATACTGGAAAGCCCAGTCTTCAAGTTTAAAAGCATTTTTGTTTTTAAACTGTTCAGGAATCTGGACACTTCTCTGGTATATGATTTCACTGGGATCAAAGGTACTGACAATATGTAAAAGCTTCTCCAGGTTTCCTTCGCTCACTAAAAATTCTCCTGTAGAAATATCTACCAGTGCTATTCCGTATTTCTCTTTCTCTTTGTGTAAAGAAAGCAGAAAATTGTTCTTTTTTGAATTTAATACCTGATCATTGAATGTAACTCCGGGAGTCACCAATTCCGTCACTCCTCTTTTTACAATTCCTTTTACCATTTTAGGGTCCTCCAGCTGGTCACATATGGCCACTCTCATCCCTGCCCTTACCAGTTTTGGCAAATAAGAGTCTACTGAATGATGGGGAAATCCCGCCAATTCTATACTTCCGTCCCCGTTAGCTCTTTTGGTAAGGACAATTCCCAGAATCTGAGACGTTCTCACGGCATCCTGCCCAAAAGTTTCATAAAAATCCCCTACTCTGAAAAGTAAAAGCGCATCAGGGTATTTAGCCTTGATGGTATTATATTGAGTCATTAACGGAGTTTCCTTCTTCAATTTTGCCATAGTAAAAAATGAGCCCCAAATTTAAAAAAATAAATCCATGGTTACAGAATTGTTTATCGGTTAATCTTTGATACACTTTTCCCTATCAGGAATTAATTGTATTTTCACCATAAAATACAGTCTATGGAATTTCCTGTTTTAGAAACTGAAAGACTTCTGCTACGCCAGCTTACCTCTGAAGATTCAAAAGACCTTTTTGAGTATTTTTCTTTGGAGGAAGTAATGAAATATTATGATCTGGAAGCATTCAAAACAGAAGAAGATGCTGAAAACATCATCCACCATTTCAACACTGAGTTTGAAAAAGGAAAAGGATTCCGATGGGCGCTAGAACTAAAATCTGAAAATAAAGTAATTGGAACTTGTGGCTATCATAACTGGTATCCTGAACATTACAGGGCAGAGATTGGCTATGAACTGAATCCTTTGTTCTGGAGACAATCTTATATGAAAGAAGCTATTCTTCCCATTTTAACATTCGGGTTGGAAACTATGCAGTTACACCGTGTAGATGCTTTTATTGATCCGGCTAATATTTCTTCCGAAAAGCTATTATCTTCTTTAAACTTTAATGAGGAAGGGACTTTAAAAGATTATTTCTTTGAAAAAGGAAAATTCGTAGATGCGAAACTTTTTGGATTGATTAATAAATAGCGTGAATTTAAAATATAACGCATTACTTTTCAGTTTTCAGATGTCTTTCCAAGGCTTCAGAACTCTTCTTATAGGCCCATTCCTGTTTGTAATTCACCCATTTACCTTTAAAAAATTTACGCATAAGTTTATCCGTATATCTCATAATGAAAACATGATACAGCATATTGGCAAAAACTTTCGGTTTATTGGGAAGGGCTCTTAGGGACAATGAGAAGCCGGGCTCCAGGTATCTGTTGAAGTGCCAGAATGCTCCCGGAATAAAAAGGGCATCACCATGTTCCATGAAAATTTCATAGCCTTTGGCATATTTTAGTGCCGGAAATTTTTCATAATCCGGATTCTCATAGTCCAGATCATAGATGGTATGAACAGACAATGGTACTTTATACAAAAAGGCAGACTGCTTCTGATCAAATAATAAAATTCTCTTTTTCCCTTCAAAATGAATGTGCATAAAGTCTCCCAAATCCACATCATAGTGCATTAAAACATGTGCCTCACTTCCTCCAAAGAACAATGTAGGCAGTCTTTTAAAAAATTTTATCCCTAAATCCGGATACGTGAAATTCTTAAGCAGCTCCGGAAGCCTGTCTGTAATAATATAAAAAAAGATGCGCAGATCTGAGGGTTTACTTTTTATGGTGTCAATATAATCCTTCATTTTCATCCTCGCCACCGGAGCATCTGAATTCTTTGCTGCATCAGCCGGCTTATTATCATATAACGGAACTTCCTGCTCACCCGCCTTTTCACGGATATAGCTCAGATTCCACAGATCAAAAGCGTCCCATCGGCTGGCAAAATTTTTAATCAAAAGAGGCTTTTGTTTTTTAAAATAATTCTTTTGAAAATCTTCTTTGCTGATATCGTTCACTACATCTACGTTTTCGAGGATCATTATTTTGGTATTTTGTGCGAAATAAAAATAGTGATTTTTTGAAAACTGCGGAAATATTACAGCAAAGAAAAGAAGGCAAAGGACAAAAGAGCGGAAAGATCAAAAACGCTAACTTATACTTTACAGGTCCCCGTATATGAACACTAAATGAAAAAAAATTATATTTGTAGTACAAGCGAATTTATGAGAGCCTATAATACCAAACATTTCCTTAAAATCCTTTTCAGTTTACACAAAAGTGATACTTTAAAAATACTTTTCCCAAGTATGATTCTTATAGGATTATATTCCTGGGGGATTCAATATTTAGAGGTGGAATATTTTCACCTGACTTCAAAATCAGGGATCAGTAATGTAGGGATGATCCATTCTTTACTGGGGTTTGTATTATCGCTCTTATTGGTATTCAGGACAAATACAGCCTATGACAGATGGTGGGAAGGAAGAAAATTATGGGGAAAGCTCGTCAATGATTCCAGAAATTTTGCCATAAAAATAAATACAATTCTTGCTGATAACCGTCAGGATGCCGAGCAAATTGCGAGGTATTTAAAATACTTCCCTCACTTTTTGGCCAAACACCTTTCCAAAGAATCTACAAGGCTGGCTTTGGATGAGGATTATTCTGAGATTGAACAATCATTAAAAAACCATGGGCCAAGCGAAATTGTTATTCTTTTAAGCCATAAGCTGAATCAATTAAAAAAAGAAGGTAAAGTTTCAGAGGTTGAAATGCTTTATCTGGACACTCAGCTATCTGGTTTTCTGGATGTATGCGGAGGTTGCGAAAGAATTAAAAATACCCCTATCCCCTATTCTTATTCCTCTTTTATTAAGAAGTTTATTATTCTGTATGTCTTTGCTCTGCCTATTGCTTACGTCATTACTATCGGGTTGTTTATGATTCCGCTTACGGTCTTTGTATATTATGTACTGATGAGTTTAGAGCTTATCGCAGAAGAAATTGAAGATCCTTTTAATAATGATGAAAATGACATTCCTATGGAAATGCTAGCTCAGAATATTGAAAAAAATGTTCATCAGATTATGGGTAAAAAATAAGAAATCAACCTTTTAAAGGCTGATTTCTTTAAGTTCTCCGTCTTGTTTGATTTCTACAAATTTACTTTCCCTGTTCCCGGCTGAATAGCCATAAAAGAAAGTCTGATAAATAGGTGTAGAATATAAATAGCCTCCATATCCGTTATAAGCATCCGAAGTTCCGGTCTGCTGCTGGTAACTTGCTGTTGCGGTAAAATTAACAATCGTTTCCAGATAATATTTCCCGGGCTTTAATTTTTCGAATTTAAAACGTCCGTAGTCATCAGTTAAAGCTTCAAGCTTATATTTAAAAGCATCTTCGGACATATAAACGGTAGTTTTTTTATTCTCATACTTTTTTCTCATATTATAAAACTCTTCAAAATAAGGAGTTACCGGAAAAAGCATTACAACAGTTCCTTTGGGGGCATAGTGCTTCTGGCCAAGCAGCGGCTTGATTCCCCAGTTGTTTTTTTGTTTCGTAGAAGCGACTCCTTCAATAGTAGAATTCCCAAAAGAAAGCATCTCCCTGGCCATCTTTTTGTCAAAAAAAGCCTGCGGATAATATGTGTTCTGAGCTTTTGAATACATGAAGGCAAGCATCAGTGTGAATAAAGTGAGTAATTTTTTCATTGTTAATTTTTGAATCAAATATAACTATTTTACTATTTTTGAAATAAAAATAGCTATGAAATACTTTTTTATATTATTTTTCTCCACGTCCGTTGCTGTTTTGGCTCAGAAACCCTGCGGATATAAAGACGGATTACAGGAAGGAAGCTGTAAGGAATTCTATGAGAACGGACAGGTAAAAAATGTGGTGGAATGGAAAAAAGGAAAAATGGAAGGGGATGCTGTTTTTTACTATGACAATGGAAAAATACAAACCAAAGGACAATATAAAAAAGGCTTCAAGGTAAAAGAATGGTCTTATTATGGTAAAGATGGTATTCTGACCTCTCAGGAAGTTTTTACCAACGGAGACAAAAATATATATGACAACAGCTTTACAGGTACTTTTTACTATCCCTCAGGAAAAGTAGAAGAAATCTCCCATTATAAATTTGCAAAGTTGCATGGAGAAACCAGGGTGTTTCATGAAGATGGAAAATCCATAAAGCAAATCGGATATTATGACAATGGTCTTGCTACCGGAAAATGGAAAACATTCTATCCGTCCGGAAAATTAGAGCGGGAAACAGAATTAGCCAACGATAAACGTAATGGCAACAGAATTTATTACCGTGAAGACGGAAGTATTGAAAAAACAGAGGTCTACAAAGACGGAAAATTAATCTCAACAAAATAATACAATTGGTACAGAAACTAAAGCTGGAAGAACTTAACAGAATAGATGTTGAAACATTTAAAAGAGTAGAGAAGATTCCATTAGTCATCATTCTAGATAATCTTAGAAGCATGCACAATGTAGGGGCAACATTCAGAACGGCAGATGCTTTTTTAATTGAAAAAATTATTCTTTGTGGAATCACTCCGCAACCGCCACATCGTGAGATTCATAAAGCAGCGTTAGGTGCTACGGAAAGTGTAGACTGGGCACATGAAAAAGATATCAATGCAGCTATTGCTGATTTGAAAAGCAAAGATTACGAAATTATAGGGATTGAACAGACCACCAACAGTCAGATTATTACAGATTTCACGATTGACAGATCAAAAAAATACGCCCTGATTTTAGGAAATGAAGTAGAGGGAATCAGTGATGAAGCATTACCCAATATTGATGTATTCCTGGAAATTCCACAGCTTGGAACAAAACATTCTCTGAATGTAAGTGTATGTGGCGGAATTGTCATGTGGGAATTTGCGAAAGCCGTAAAATAAAAAAACTGCATATGTCATTAATAGACAGTGCAGTTTGAAATAAATCTAATAAAAAGTAAAAATGAAAGGCGACAAAGGTACTTTTTTTTTCGGTACGAACAAATTTTGAGGTCATTTTTTTTGTTTGATCTCAAAAAAAGTCGCGTTTTCAGAAAAAGTTTCATTTAATTTTTTATAAATTAGCACAATGTTTATCAAGGACTATATCTCAAAAGACTTCCCATGTTTTAGCTTATCTGACTCAATAGAGTCAGCAAGGAATATGTTAGAAGATTTTGGATATTCCCACATTTTCATTAAAAAATCCCACCATTTTTATGGGGCCATTGCCAAAGACTTCCTTTATGAGGAAGATGGAGGTACACTGAAGGATCTTGAACACCAGCTTGAGCGGTTTGCCATTCTGGAAGACAGCAATGTCATGGACAGCATCCGTCTGTTTTATACTTTCAGTTCTAACGTGATCCCGGTAATCAATAAGAATGAAAAATATTTAGGGTATATTACCTGTGAAGATGTTTTTCAGGATCTTTCCCGATATCCTTTATTTTCAGAAACAGGGGCTATTCTTACCATAGAAACTCCTGCCAGAAAGTATTCGATGACGGAGATCGCCAATATTATTGAAAGCAATAATTCAAAATTTTATGGGGGATTTATAAGTTTTATGTCTGATGAAGTTATTCACATCACCATAAAGATCAGTAATGAAAACCTGGCCTCGATAGATTCAACTTTTGACCGGTATGATTACAGAATTGTTGAAAAATATTATTCTGATGAGAAATCCGATCTGTTTAAAGACCGATTTGGTTTTTTTCAAAAATTCATAGAAATATAACATGAAGGCAGCTATATATTCTCAGAAAAAAGATCTTGATACTTTTTTATACTTAAGCAAGTTTATCTCTGAGCTTGAAAGCAGGGGTGTAAAATCCGTTCTGTATGATGAAATGGCTGAAGCGCTTCAATTTTCGAAAATTTTCGAGACTTTTAACAATAAGCAGGATCTTGTGGATAAAGAAGTGGATCTTTTCTTCACTTTTGGTGGAGATGGGACCATTGTTAATTCTTTAACCTTTATTGAAGATCTTGAGATCCCTGTCGTAGGTGTCAATACCGGAAGACTAGGATTTTTAGCTTTTTTCACCAAAGAAGAAGCATTCAAAGAATTAGATTCTATCTTAAGAGGAGATGTAAAAACAAGCCGCCGTTCTGTGATAGAAGTGGTTTCTCCAAAGCTGGAAGGATCTTTTCCTTATGCACTCAATGATGTTACCGTTTCCAGGAAAGAAACAACATCAATGATTACTGTAGATTCATTCATCAACAATGAATTTCTGAATGTATTTTGGGGAGATGGTGTGATTATTTCAACACCCACCGGCTCTACGGCCTATTCACTAAGCTGTGGCGGACCTATTATTTCTCCCAACAACGAAAACTTCGTCATCACTCCCATCGCTCCTCACAACCTGAATGTGAGGCCGTTAGTGGTTAATGATAAAGTAGAAATAAAATTCAAAGTAGAAAGCCGCGTACCCCAATATTCTCTTTCCTTAGATTCCAGGTTAATACATATTGAAACAGATAAGGAAATCATCATCAGGAAGGCAAGTTTTCAGCTTCTTCTGGTACAGCCGAATAATTTAAGTTTCTACGAAACCATTCGCCAGAAGCTACTTTGGGGAAGAGACAAAAGAAATTAGTCATTTCCTAAAAATGATTACCTTTACAGGAATAAAAAAACACCTAATAAATTTATAATAAAAAGTAAAACATGAGCAGAATTTTTCCGGCAGGAGTTGCCACAGGTCAGTTAGTTACTGATATTTTTCAGTATGCTAAAGAAAACAAATTTGCATTACCTGCAGTCAATGTAATTGGATCAAGCAACGTAAACGCTACTATGGAAACAGCAGCAAAATTAAATGCTCCTGTAATTATCCAGTTTTCAAATGGCGGAGCTGCTTTCAATGCAGGAAAAGGATTAAACAATGACGGACAAAAGTCTGCAGTCTTAGGAGCTATCGCAGGAGCAAAACATATTCATACTCTTGCAGAAGCTTACGGAGCAACAGTAATTTTACACACAGACCACTGTGCAAAGAAATTACTTCCTTGGATCGACGGATTAATGGATGCTAACGAAGAATTCTTCAAGCAGACAGGAAAATCTCTTTACTCTTCTCACATGCTGGATCTTTCTGAAGAATCCTTAGAAGAAAACCTTCACATCTCAGCTGAATATTTCGAAAGAATGGCTAAACTTCAGATGACTCTTGAGGTAGAAATCGGAGTGACAGGAGGAGAAGAAGACGGTGTTGACAATTCAGACGTTGATAACTCTAAATTATATACTCAACCGGAAGATGTAGCCTATACGTATGAAAAACTAAAAGCTATTTCTGACAACTTTACAATTGCTGCGGCATTTGGTAACGTACACGGAGTTTACAAGCCTGGAAACGTAGTTCTTACACCAAAAATCCTTGACAATTCTCAGAAATATGTTCAGGAAAAATTCGGAACTGCTGCCAAGCCAATCAACTTTGTATTCCACGGAGGTTCAGGATCTACTTTAGAAGAGATCAGAGAAGCGATCGACTATGGAGTAATCAAAATGAATATCGATACTGACCTTCAGTTTGCTTATACAGAAGGAGTAAGAGATTATATGGTAAACAATATTGATTATTTAAGAGCTCAAATCGGAAACCCTGAAGGAGAGGAAAAACCTAACAAGAAATTCTATGACCCAAGAGTTTGGGTAAGAAAAGGTGAGGATACATTCTCTACAAGACTGGTGAAAGCATTTGAAGATTTAAATAACGTAAATACTTTAAAATAAATTTGTAAAAAGTAAAATGTATAAAATACAGGGCAATTCTAACACTCTGTTTTTATACATTTTACATTATACATCGTACATTAATACAAATAAAAAATGGCATTCGACTGGTTTAAAAGAAAAGCAAAAAACATTACCACTTCTACTGATGAAAAAAAGGATGTTCCAAAAGGCCTTTGGCATCAGACTCCATCTGGAAAAGTTGTGGAACACGATGAACTAAAGAGAAATAACTATGTTTCTCCTGAAGACGGATTTCATGTGAGAATAGGAAGTGCAGAATTTTTTGACATCCTTTTTGACGAAGGTAAATTTACCGAACTGGATGCTAATGTTGAAAGTATTGATATCTTAAACTTCAAAGATACAAAGCCTTATAAAGACCGTTTAAAAGAAGTAAGAGCGAAAACAAAACTTACAGATTCTATCAGAAATGCTGTAGGTACTGTAAAAGGAACTGAAATGGTAGTTTCTTGTATGGATTTTGCTTTTATCGGAGGATCTTTAGGTTCTGTAATGGGTGAAAAGATCAGAAGAGCAGTAGATTACTGTATTCAGCACAAACTTCCTTATATGATCATCTGTCAGTCTGGAGGAGCAAGAATGCAGGAGGCTACTTATTCTTTGATGCAGCTGGCTAAAGTTCAGGCTAAGCTTGCTCAGCTTTCAGAAGCAGGGCTTTTATACATCGCCTACCTTTGTGACCCTACTTTTGGAGGAATTACAGCTTCTTTCGCTATGACTGCTGATATCATCATGGCTGAACCGGGAGCTCTTATCGGATTCGCGGGACCAAGAGTTATCCGTGAAACGATCGGAAGAGACTTACCGGAAGGATTCCAGACATCAGAATTCTTACAGGAGAAAGGATTTGTAGACTTTATTGTAAAAAGAACTGAAATTCAGGATACTGTAGCTAAAACGGTTAATTTTTTAGCGGTAAAAGCATAGTATCTTTAACCTAAACAATACAATCTCTCTCTAATTGGGGAGAGATTTTTATTTATGAGGACTTTTAAAATAATTTTTGATACCATTCGGAGTATGAGTTTTAAAAAGATTATACGTCTTTTATCGCTCGTTCTCCCCCATCCTCTTTTTGCCATATTAAGCTTTCATGCTACGGTTCAGGCTTTCACCATTGCACAGAAGAAATTCCCCGCAACAGCTTCCAACAATGGTATAGGAAATGCTTTCAGACATGCATTATGGTGTTGTTTTATCACCTCATACTGCTGTAAGGTTTCCTCCCCTAAAAAGGCACTGGATTTTTGCAAAAGAATAACGGATATGCATGAAGAACTGTTTCCCAATAAACCCCTGGAAACAAAAATGGACCTTCATAATAACAAAATAGGAATGGATTATTTCATGGAGCTTCTGCCGGGTATTCACCGTCAGTTTTTTGAAAAGAGCTTCTTCATTGATGGGTTGGTAAAGAAAATGGACGATGCCAAAGTCCTGAAAAATCTGGATGATGATTTTTCAGGTCACCTGGTCTATCTGAAAGAGTAAATTCTTCTATTCTACCTACAAAGAACCCACAGAGGATATAACCTTCCGGATATTTTTGTTCGCAAAGGCATTTCATTCAGACATATCTTTCAGTTGAAGGTCCGCCGCCCTCTGCGAGTGTAAAATTCCTCATTAGGAAACTTTGCCGGCTCTGCGTTATAATAAACCTGTATAAAACATTTACAGGACAGAAATCAAAGATTTTCAAAACTTTAAGGGCTCTTCTCAGCTGCATGATATTTACTTTACAGAAACTTAAGTGTTTAATTATTTTGTCCCCTTTGTGGTTTAAAGTATTTTTGATAAGTTTAAACAATTAATTACATCGGATGGTTCTCAGCAGAATTTGGTCGGCTTTTATTATCATTGCCATTGCCATTGCAAGTATAAAATACATTTCATCAGGTCACTACAAAACCATTTTCAATGATATGGTGGTAGGGAAAGGTGGAGATACGGTTCAGATAGCATCACAGCAGATGAGCACCCTCACTCCCATCGTCAGAGACAGCCTGATGAAGAAAAATGATTTTGCAGACAGCAGAATTCACTATAAAACAGACTCTTTAAAGCAGAATGTAAAAGTTTACCGTGTTCAGGAGGCTGATGGTGTCATTGGAACTTCGGAAACAGCTGTAAAAATATGTATAGGCCTTATCGGGATCATGACCCTTTTCATGGGATTTATGAGTATTGCTGAGAAAGCTGGAGGAATCAATCTTCTGAGCCGTTTTATTCAGCCTTTTTTCTCAAAGCTTTTCCCCGATATCCCTAAAAACCATCCCGCTTTCGGGCATATGCTGATGAATTTCAGCGCCAACCTTCTGGGACTTGATAATGCGGCAACACCTTTTGGGTTAAAAGCCATGGAAAGTTTACAGAGCTTAAACCCCAATAAAGATACCGCCAGCAATTCTCAGATCATGTTTCTCTGCCTTCACGCCGGAGGAATGACCCTGATTCCCGTATCCATTATTGCTATCAGGGCATCAATGGGCTCAAAAACGCCTACTGATATCTTCCTTCCCTGTATGATTGCCACTTTTGCAGCCACATTAGCTGCAATGATTATTGTTTCTTTATATCAGAAGATCAATCTGCTTCGCCCGGTAGTTATTGCTTATGTAGGAGGAATTTCTGCAGTGATCGCTTTACTGGTCGTTTATCTGGTACAGCTAAGCAAGGATGAGCTGGATGATTTCAGTAAAGTATTAAGTAACGGACTGATTCTCTTTATATTTCTAGCAATAGTATTAGGTGCCGTCTATAAAAAGATCAATGTTTTTGATGCTTTTATAGAAGGAGCAAAGGAAGGTTTTACCACCTGTGTAAAGATCATCCCTTATTTAGTGGGAATGTTAATAGCCATCTCGTTATTAAGAACTTCCGGTGTTTTTGATGTAATCATTGACGGAATGAAATGGGTTGCCCATGTTGCCAGCCTGGACCCCCGATTTGTTGACGGGCTTCCCACAGCACTGATCAAGCCTCTATCCGGTTCGGGAGCAAGAGGAATGATGGTAGATACCATGAGTACTTTTGGTCCGGACAGCTTCCAGGGACAACTCGCTGCTGTTCTGCAGGGAAGCTCAGATACCACGTTCTACGTGATCGCCGTTTATTTTGGTGCCGTAGCTGTAAAGAACACGAGATACACGGTAATTGCCATGCTTCTCGCCGATCTGGTGGGTATTATTACGTCTATCGCTCTGGCGTACTTATTTTTCGCATAAATAATAGTATGTTAATAAAACAAATCCTCTAAGTTGAAAAATATAAAATATGGATTTTTTCTAAGATCCTTGAGTTTATATGAAATAGTTTTACCTAGCTTAATTCTACTTGTAGAAATTCTTATTTACTATTTAAAACTTAATCAAATCCATTTAGAAATTGAAAAGGTGATCGGTTCAATAACTTTTATGTTTCTTTGGTGGGTTCCAATTTCAACTCCATTATCAGAAAAATTTAGGAATATCTATTTTTCTTTATTTTGGTTGGTAATTTGTACATTATGGTTAACAATACCAGGGGATTTTAAAATGTCTATTTTGCCACTTTTAGTATTTACATTTATACAAATTATCCGTTTAATTTTTAAATGGGTTTATAAAAGGGAGCCTATTCCTTTATTGATTAGCAAATTTATAACTCATCGATATAGTAAAATAGAGAACAGAGAATCTGACAAAAACGACATTGGTTTTAGTATACTAGTTTTTATTATCGGTGGTTTCCTTTCTATTTTCGTTGTAAACTGACCAATTATTAGCAAAATATAGATAATATTAAAAAAAATAAATATGATTACAGATAAAGAATTTACGCTACGCCTCATCCGTCAATTGACCCAGGCATTGGAAAAGCTTATTTTAGATAAACCGGAAGAAAGCTTAATGCAGAAGGAACTGGATTTTGATACATTGATGAGGGATATTTTCAAGATGAGTTTTACCGAAATCTCTTCAAAGCCTAAACAAGAAATGATAGACATGGTCAACGAAAGACAGGAAAGGGATCATAAAGATTATTACGAAATGCTGGGTAATCTTTTCTATTTCACGGGGAAACAAGGTCAAAACAATGATTTTCTGGATAAAGCAAAAACATTTTATGAGCTGTATCTTCAGACCAGCGGAATTTTTGCCCTTCCTGTCATCAACAGAATTAATGAAATAAAAAAAGCACTTGAATAAAGTGCTTTTGTATGTTTAAAATGTTATTTTGTAACTTCCTGTGGAGGATGTATTGGCTCTTTCTGCCTTTACATACTTCTTGACCCATGAAACGGATGTAGAAGATACACAAGGGTCTGAAACACCTCCTGATCTTCTTGCAGAAACCACATTTCCTGCTTTATCTACGGTATAAGCAATGGTAATAGATCCGCTTGCGGTACAACTATGAGCAGGCTGAGCTCCTCCTCGACCCATTGTTCCCGGAATATAGCCAACAAGTTTTCTGTCTATCCCTACCTTACTGTCTCCATTTCCATCTCCTCCTAAAGGATCTCCGGCATTTCCAATACCATCTCCGGTCCCCTGGCTTCCCGCTTTTGTTCCTCTTCCTTTGATCAGGTTTCCGATAGCTGCATTCCCTTTTCCATCCCCATTTCCGGTTTTGGAATTAGCAGTGGCAGCCCCTGCTTTTTTAGTATTTTTAGAAGCACTGGTACTGGTAGCTTCTTTTTTCTCAGCTTTTTTTGCCTCCTCTTTTTTCGGAACCGTTGTTTTCGAATTATTTCCTGTGATCACTTTTTCCTTCACGTCAGCTTTCTTGGGTTCCGGTGCAGGCTCGGGCTTTACAACTGTCTTTGTTTCAGGAACGGGTGTTTCCGCCGGCTCGGGAGTAACCTCCTCCGTAGCAGCCGCTAAACTGCCCGGTTGCTCGGCCGGTTCTTCAATTCCCTTTCCATTCCTATTGTCACCGAAATTAACAAGCATCGTTGTGATGACCTCCGGATCTTTATCCAGTTCGGGTTTTAATTTATATAAAAAAACAAAAAGCAAAACGGCGGACCAAATAAGGACAGTAAGCAAAGCACTCTTTACCCTATCTTTATTTTCTTCGTTTTTGTTTGCAGTATAGCTTCTCATCTTCAATGATTCTTACTTATTTATCTTTAACGGTTGCAATAGCAATATTAAGCTTGTTTTTCTCAGCGATTTCCATCACAAAAACCACATCCTTATGCAGTGTATTTTCATCTGCTCTGATGGTAAAAGACTTATTGGTCTGATTAGCTAGCTTAGTAACAATAATCTGCTCCAGCTCTCCTTTATTCACCGGATTATCATCTACAAAAAATGAACCATCAGGTTTAATACTTACCGTTAAAGGATTAGGAATATTATCCTCAGTCGCTCCGGCCTTTGGAAGATTCACCTCTATTGCACTTTGGTTAGCTGCAGAGGAGGTTATCATAAAGAAGATCAGCATCAACAGGATAACATCTGTCATCGCTGCTAAACTGAATTCCGGATTCGCTTTATTTCTTCTTTGAATTTTCATCTGTTTCTTCTAATAGGTTAATGGTCAGATGGAATCGCTCACTTAATAATTCCCTGAAAAGGTTTTTGGGGTAGCGATTTCATAAGAAAGATTTATAAAGGTTTGTTGATAAGATCTAAAAATTCTCCAGACATATTCTGAGCTTTCAATACAAACTTGTCAATTCTTGTTAAAAGAATATTGTAGCAAAAATTGGCAGGAATAGCAACTGCCAAACCTACAGCTGTTTGCCCTAAAGCGGTATAAATACCTTCTGAAAGTGTTTTTGGGGAGAAAGATCCTGTTGCATGTGATAAATTAAAGAATGCAATAATCATCCCGATCACCGTTCCTAAAAGTCCCAACATCGGAGCAATACTTGGAACCACCGCCAAAAGGTTAAGGTTTTTCTCCATATTGGCCACTTCTACCTGAGCCTGAGCCTCCATTGCACTCACAATATCAGAAACAGGACGTCCTAATCTTGAAATTCCCTTTTCTAAAATTCTTCCCTCCGGAGAGTTTTGCGTTTTGCAATAATCTGCAGCCGCTTCAATCTTTCCTGCTTTCACGAAGTCTTCAATATTATTCATGAAGTTGGAATCCGTTTTTGACGTTAATCTTTTAATAAAGAAGAATCTTTCAAAAAACAGATATAAAGAAAACACTCCCAACAACAGTACAATAGCCATCACTATTTTAGCGAAAGCTCCTCCGTGGAACATGATCTTCCAAAATGAAAATTCTAAATTGTCTGTAGCAACTACGGGTGTAGCAATTTGCGCAAATAAAATCTGAGTAAGTTCCGTTAACAGCATTAATGTGAATTTTATAAAAGTTTTAACGACAAATGTAGTGGAATATTATGAATTGATATCTTAAAAATTGCTTAAAAACAACTTAAAGTTTGTTATCAAATGACAAACAGCAAATATCTTTCCAAAAGAAATTTTGAAAAGATATTTGATATAAAAAAATTAGGAGTAGCGACGTTTAGTCTTCGTCTACCTCAATATCATCCTGGCTGAATTCGCACTTTAACCTAAAAGGAATCGGTGTATCAGATCCCGTGTAGAAATCATCAATGGTTCCTTTCCAGATGACCTGAAGCTCGCCTTCTTCGTTTTTCTCAAAAAGAAGCTCATTATCATAGATGTAGGCATCTTCGTCATCGAATAGGTCTACTTCTGTATAAGTTTCCTCATCAGAGTCACTGATTGTTATCGTTTTGCCTTCCAGTTCTGATGTTTCAATCGGAAAATCGAAAACTTCGAGTGAAAGCTGTGGAAAGTTGTACTGTAATGAATCATCATCTACGTGATCCAAACTGTCATCCGTTATAATTTCAACCTCTAAAAAATGTTGCTGGTTGCTGTAGACTGCTTTACAATAAGTATTTCTGATATTGTACTTTAATGTTTCGTCCGGATGGTAAATTTTTAAAATCCCTTTCATTTTTTCTTAAAAAAGAACTGTAATAATATGATTGTTAAATGCTTTAGACAAAGATAAAAAATTGATTCAAAGTTAAAAGGATTTTGAAAATAATTTTTTAATTCAAGTTTAATGATGAGTCTGAATCACCCAATAATACTTACTTTTGTTTCATAAAGATTCTGAAAATGAAAAATGTTTTATCGAAAAGTATTTTGGGATTGGGATTGATGATAAGTCTTGCATCCTGCAAAAAGACCGATTCTCCCCTTACCAAAGTTACTCCTACCAATCTGGATTCCATTGCCTCCAATTATTATGAACAGTATCTTAAACTATATCCTTTGGATGCTACAGCCCAGGGAGATACAAGATACAATGACCAACTTCCTATTAACATTGATAAGGATTTTATTTCAGGAGAAGTGGCTTTCTACAATTCGGTACAAAAACAATTGGATAATGTAGATTACAAGAGCCTTTCCGACGAAAATAAAGTCGTTTATGATGTGCTGGATTATACTTTAAAAGATAAAATAGAGGCTTATGCCTATCATCCGGAATATATTCCTTTTACTCAGTTTGGGGGTCTTCCTTTAAATTTTCCGCTGTACGGAAGTGGAGAGGGAAGCCAGCCTTTTAAAACGGAAAAAGATTACAGCGACTGGCTGAAAAGAATGGAAAAATTTCCGGCATGGATGGATGCAGCAGCTGAAAACTTCCGTGAAGGGATCAACAATAAAGTTGTTCTTCCTAAAAAACTGGTTGTCAAAATGATTCCCCAAATGACCTCTCAGGAAATTATCACCCCTGACATGGAAAAAAATATTTTCTACGGTCCTATTAAAAACTTCCCGAAAAGTTTCACCCAGGCTCAGAAAGATAAATTTTCAGAACTTTATAAAGACGCCATTACCAAAAAAATCATTCCTGCTTATACTAAAATGGGTAATTTCCTGGAAAAGGAATACCTTCCAAAAGCAAGAGATAATGACGGCTACAACAGCCTTCCCAATGGAAATGAAATTTACGGTTATTATGTAAAAAGCTGGACTACTACTAAAAAATCACCGGAAGAGATCAACAAAATCGGACAGCAGCAGGTAGCTATGCTTCGTGCAGAGATGGAAAAGGTGAAAAAACAGGTTGGTTTTACAGGAACACTGGAAGAATTCATCACTTTTGTTAAAACTGATCCCAAAGCAATGCCTTATAAAACCTCTAAAGAAGTTTTAAATGGCTTTAACAGTATTTTAGCCAAGATTACCCCGAAGCTGAAAACGATGTTTAATGTCACGCCAAAAACCAAATTTGAGATCAGACAAACGGAAAAATTCAGAGAGGCCAGCGCCAGTGCTGAATACATTCCCGGAACTCCGGACGGGAAAAGAGCCGGTATTTTTTATGTCCCCCTTCCCGATCCTTCAAAATTCAATGTTACTTCAGGAATGGAGTCCCTTTTCCTTCATGAAGCCATCCCCGGACATCATTATCAGGTTTCTCTTCAACAGGAGAATACAAACCTTCCAAAATTCATGAGATTCGGATGGTTTGGAGCCTACGGAGAAGGATGGGCACATTATTGCGAAACCCTGGGCCCTGAATTCGGATTATATACAGATCCATATCAGAAAATGGGATACCTGAGTGACCAGATGCTGAGAGCAGTAAGACTGGTCGTGGACACAGGTATACACACCGGAAAAATGACCAGAGAAGAAGCCATTAAATATTTCTTAAGTAATATTTCTTATGATGAAGGGTCTGCTACCGCAGAAGTGGAAAGATATATGGCTATGCCTGGCCAGGCTCTGGGCTATAAAATAGGATCACTAAGAATCCGGGAATTAAGAGAGAAGTATCAAAAAGAACTGGGAAACAAGTTTAATCTGGCCAGCTTCCACGATGAAGTATTAAGCCAGGGATGCCTTCCTCTGGAGGTTCTGAACAGAAAAATGGAGCTTTGGGCTAAAAAACAAAAATAGGTTCTTGATCTAGATAATTTAAAAGGTGCTGAATTAAACAGCACCTTTTTTCGTTCAAGAAATTTCAATAATTTTAAAATTAAAATTAAGATATGATCATAGAGAGTCTGAGATCTCTTTACAGTAGAGATTTAAATAAATTAAAAACAGAAATTGAAGCCTATCAAAATGAGGAAAATCTATGGAAGACCGATAAAAACATCGCCAATTCCGGAGGCAATCTCTGCCTCCATCTGGTAGGAAACCTTAACCTTTTTATCGGAACAGAACTGGGAAAAACCGGGTATGTAAGACATCGTGACCTTGAGTTTTCCTTGAAAGACATTCCCAAAGCTGAGCTAATTGAAAAAGTTCAGGCAACCCTATCTATGGTAGACACTGTTCTCAGCCAGCTATCTGAAGAGGATCTCGGTAAAGAATACCCTCTTGTGGTTTTTGAAGATAAAATGACCACAGATTATTTCCTGATCCACCTGGTCGCTCATCTGGATTATCATTTGGGGCAGATTAATTATCATAGAAGACTATTAGATATTTAGGCTTCCATATAGCATCACAGGGTCTCTGTATCCGTATTTTTAGGTTTTCAAAGGCATTTCATTCAGCAAAGAGACGGTTGTACTGCTCAACGAAGTGCCCTTGCGGGCCATTTCAATGCGATTTGTTATAAAATCTTTGTGAGCATTGCGTTAAAAATGCAATCATTACTTTTCAAACAACATTTTGGTGATAAAATCTTTCTCCCCTTTTCCTCGGGCCGGTGAATATTCTCTGCCATAGAAAATAATCTGAAGATGAAGCTTATTCCACACCTCTTCCGGAAATAAATTCTTTGCATCGCGTTCAGTTTCCACCACATTTTTTCCTGATGTCAGCTTCCACTGTGTCATTAAACGATGAATATGAGTATCTACCGGAAATGCCGCGAACCCGAATCCCTGGCTCATTACTACGGAAGCCGTTTTATGCCCCACTCCGGGAAGTGCTTCCAGTTCTTCATATGTTTGAGGAACTATTCCTTGATGTCTTTCTAATAAAAGCTCTGCCATTCTTTTTAGATTTTTGGCCTTGGTATTGGACAGTCCTATTTCTTTAATCAATTCTTTGATCTGATATTCTTCCAGTTTCGCCATTCTTTGTGGCGTTCCTGCTACGGCAAAAAGATCAGGAGTAACCTGATTTACTTTTTTATCAGTAGTTTGCGCAGAAAGTGCAACAGCAACCATTAGCGTATACGGATCGGTATGATCCAATGGAATAGGTGTAGTGGGATATAATTTATCCAGTTCTATCTGAACGAGCTCGGCTCTTTGCTTTTTTGTCATGTAACCCTTAAATTTGAACAAAATTAAATCATTATGCTGAAAGTTGGAGACAAATTACCTGAATTTGAAGGAATAAATCAGGATGGAGAAACAGTATCCTCTTCAAAGTTGATTGGAAAAAAACTGGTTGTTTTCTTTTATCCGCAAGCCAGTACCCCAACATGTACTGTAGAAGCCTGTAATCTGAGTGATAATTATTCCAAACTTGAAAAAGAAGGGTTTCAATTATTGGGAGTAAGTGGAGATTCTGTAAAGAAGCAGAAAAACTTTCACAGCAAATTTGCATTCCCTTATGACCTTATTGCGGATGAAACCCGTAATATCATTGATAAATTCGGAGTTTGGCAAGAGAAAAAAACGTTTGGAAAAACCTATATGGGAATAGTAAGAACGACCTTTATTTTTGATGAAAACGGAATCTGTACAAGAGTGATTGAAAAAGTAACTTCAAAAACAGCTGCCGAGCAAATTTTGGAGGGATAGTCTTGTAATACAAATAGATTCGCAACAGATGTTTGTGAATCTATTTGTATTTTTATTTATAATTATTACTCTGTTTCGTAATAGTTTAATTCTTCATCCTCACCGGGTAGGGTAAGATGTTTTTGAAATTTCAGTCCCAGTTTCTCTATCAGTTTTTGAGAAGACACGTTATCTTTTGAAATGATAGCAGATATTTTTGACAGTCCAAATTCTTCCATCCCAATGGATTTAACCTTTTGAGCTGCTTCATAAGCATATCCCTTACCTTCAAACTCTTCCAAGAGAGAATATCCTATATCTACTACATCAAGGCCTTCTCTCTCAAAGATCCCTACTCCACCAATTTTGTTATTGCCTTCTTTGGTCATGACAAGATAATTTCCATACCCTAATCTTTCAATCTGCGGAATAAATCTGTTTCTGATATAGTCTTCAGCATCCTTAAGTGTTTTAATATTACGGTCACCAATATACTGGATAAACTTGGGTCTGTTGTAAAGTTCAAAAATAAGTTCCTTATCTTCCAAAGACATTGGACGGAGAATCAATCGTTCCGTTTCGTAAAATTTATTTTCGCTGGGTTGTTTTTTTAGGCTCATCTTTTGGTTCTTGTTTTTTCTCGATCTTTAAAAGACGGGGGTTATTAGCACATTTTTTATTATAAAGCTCAATATAGGTTCCATTATCTTTCACCTGGATTATTTCTCCTGTAGATTTACTTACAGTCAATGTATAATGAGTTTTTTGATACGGACATTCTTTTGAAGTCAGTTTACCAAGATCCAAATAATAATGAGTCCGGTCTTCATGATAGTTGCCTGCAAGATCTTTAAATTCTTCGTCAACCAGATATCCGTCAGCAGCCAAAACAATAGCTGCCTCTTCAGCATTATCTATCTTACCTACAAATTTTTTCAGCCCTTCCACGTCCATAATATAGCTGATCTTACCTCCTGAAGAATAAGCTATATAATAAAAGCTGTCTTCACTTGGGAACAGGTTAAAACCTGAAAACTGAGGGGTATAGCTTATCTTTCCTCCGGACGTTTTTAGCTCCTGACCTTTGCCATAGCTATTGTATACCAGCACCCATGAATCTATTTTATCATCGGGTTCTATACGTTGGAGAATATTTGGAATGTTTGAAAACTTCTTCTTTTCCTGAGCATTTCCCAGGAATCCTAAAAGTACAAATACAAGAATTGTGAATTGGGTGGTAATTTTTATCATAATTTAAAAATCAGCAGAAATATACCAATTTTTTACATAAACTTATCTCCTTTCTTGAAGCTTTTTAAATCGAGAACATAATCCTTGATCAGCTGATCATTATCGCGTGGGCAGATAAGAAGAGCCTTATCGGTATCCACAACAATATAATTTTCAAGGCCATCAATGATGACCGCTTTATTATTGTTTTTAAGACGGATAATATTCCCTTTGGAATTGTAGGTTAGCAAATGCTTTAGTTTTACAGCATTACCGTTTTCATCCTTATCCGTATTTTCGTATACTGATGTCCATGTACCCAGATCACTCCAGCCTAAAATAGCAGGAATTACATATACGTTTTTTGCTTTTTCCAGAATACCGTTGTCTATAGAAATTTTCTGTACTTTAGGGTAAATGGTTTCAATACAGCTGTTTTCATTTTCTGAATTATACTCACAAGCCATAAAGTGCTGCATCATCTCAGGAAGGTACATTTCAAAAGCATGATGGATACTTTTTATATTCCAGATGAATATTCCGGCATTCCAAAGGAAATCTCCGCTTTCCAGAAAATTTTGGGCAATTTCAAGAATAGGTTTTTCCGTAAATGTTTTTACTTTGAAGTATTCTGAGCCTTTTTTCTCTACAAACTGAATATATCCATATCCTGTATCGGGTCTTGTAGGAGTAATACCCAGGGTTACCAGGTAATCATGTTTTGAAGCAAGGTCAAAAGCAAGCTCCACTTTTTCCAAAAATACATCCTCTTTAAGAATCAAATGATCCGCCGGAAGGACAATCATAGTAGCATCAGGGTTAATTTCAGCGATCTTATTAGCCATATACAGGTTACAAGCCGCTGTATTTTTCATCAGGGGCTCACCTACAATGTTCTCTTCAGGAATCTCAGGTAGCTGCTGCTGAGAAAGCGCAACATATTCTTTATTCGTAATCACGAATATGTGTTCTTTAGGAATAAGCTTACTGATTCTGTCATAAGTCTGTTGAATCATAGTACGCCCAACTCCTAAAATATCCTGAAACTGTTTTGGAAATTTCTGTGTACTCATCGGCCAGAACCGGCTACCGATTCCACCTGCCATTATCACACAGTATCTATCTGATTTTAACATTCTTAGCTACATTTTTCTACCCTTGCTAAAGGTTTGAAAGAATACTTCCTTCCAGTAGCCAAGTTCTTACAAAGATAGTTTTTTTTAACCAGACCTTCTAATAAATACTTTTCGTTGCGATATATAAAAAATTCTCCCTTTTGGAGCTCCTCAATAAATTGTAGGCTATCATCCTGTTTTTCAGTATGAAAATATCTTACAAGATCAGGGCTGGCCATAAAATTTGCTTTAGGTGCCTTGGAAAACTTAACGATGATGGGCTTTAGATCTTCATCGTAAATTTCAAGACTTTCAATAAGCATTTTTCTAAATGTTTCCTTCCATTCGTTGCCGTGAGGGGAAATTCTTCTTCCATATTTCTCGAAGGCAATTAAGTGAGCCAGCTCATGGGTCAGAACAAAGAAAAAAAGCTGCGGAGTAAGAGTAGAATTTACTGTAATTTCATGGGAATCGTCCGGAAGCTTTCTATAATCTCCCAGTTTGGAATTCCTGTTCCTAGTAACTTTTATATGAATAAAATAATCTGAAAACCAGATTTTTAAATACTGAAGTGTGTTTGGTGGTAAATATTTTTCTAATGATTTAATTGGCATTTTACAAACTTAATGGAATTCCTGCATAGAAATTCAACAGTTTAAGGCTGAAAAGATAATTATATTTCGCCTGCGCTACTGATCCCTGTGCATTTGCATAATTATTTCTTGCAACATTTACGTCATAAATGGTTGATCTACCTGCAGCATAGCTCTTATCAGCAAAATCCAGAGCCAGCTTTGAACTTTTCTCTGCCTCTACCGCTGCCAGATAGTTTTCGTAATTGGCATCGGCATCAAACTGTGCTTTCTGTATATTCTGTCTTATCGTTTGTTTTTGTTGCTCCAGTGTATTTTTAGCAATACTTTCATTTATTTTAGATTGCTGTACCTGTAGTTTTGTTATTCCTTTATTAAAAATAGGAATATTTACAGAAACTCCTCCCTGTTGTCCAAAGTTATCTTTATACTGTTCAAAAAATCCTTTTTCCTTAATGTAAACAAATTCGTTTCCTACATTATCCGTATTCAAAAGATTATTATAGAAAGTTCCTATTCCAACGTTTGCTGTTACAGTAGGCCAAAAAGCAGTCTTGGAAACCTCTGTTTGAGCCTCTGCAGAATTTACCCTGCTTTCCGCTGCTTTTATAAGAGGCTGAGACTCATAAGCTATAGATAAAACTTCATCTACAGATTTCAGCTCAGGGGCCAACTGATCCGGAACAGTGACATCTTCAACATCAAAGTCTTTATACTCAGACAGCTGTAAAAGCTGAACTAAAGCGAATAAGCTCCGTCCTACATTTACCTGTGCTGTTTTTAAATTTTGTTTTTCTCTGGCCAACGCAGCTTCTGCTTCTGCCAGAACGGTTTGTGCTGTTGTTCCTACAGTCGTCGTTATTTTTGCTCTGTCGAATTGTTTTTGAGCATTAATTACAGCACTTTCAGAAATTTTTACAATTTCCTTATTCAGCAATGTAGTTAAATACTGCTGTGCTATCTGTAAAGAAATATCATTTTTTATAGCCTCTACATCATAAAGACTTGCCTCTACATCAAACTGGCTTTTTCTGACAGTCTTTTCCAGTCTCCCATTATTGTATACCAAAATATCAGCTCCAATACTAGCATTATTACTGAATCTGTCATTCCTTAAACTCCCGGTACCAAAAGATGTCTGTCCAAAACTGACGGTATTTCCAAAACTTCCTGAAACGGATGGTAAATATCCATTTTTGGCAATTTTAAGATTGGCATCCTGTGATTGTTTGTTATATTGATTTTGGATAACCTGAAGATTATGCTCCACTGCATAGCTTACACATTCTTTTAAGGACCATTTCTTTTGAGCGTTCAATCCCAAACAGCCTAATCCAAAAACGATAATCCAAACTTTTTTCATATGTATATGTTTATTTGTTCTTAATGGTCATATGGAATCGTGTCATCTTCATCAGAACTGTAATTTGTAAATCACAACGATTTCATATTAAGATTTTTCCCTATTAGACGAACTAAATATAAAAAAGTTACAGATTGAAAAAATTATTGTTTCATTTTAATAAAACTTTTGAGAATTTTGTACCATGACACATGAACAATACCAGGAAGCTATAGACTGGCTTTTCGTACAGATGCCCAACTATCAGACAGATGGGCAGAAAGCTTATAAACCGGGACTGGATAATATTATTAAACTTTGTGCCTTTTTTGGAAACCCTCAGGAGAAGATAAAATGCATCCATATCGGAGGGACAAACGGCAAGGGCTCTTCAAGCAATATGCTGGCTTCTGTACTGCAGGAGGCAGGATATACCATCGGATTATACAATTCTCCTCACCTTATCGACTTCACAGAACGTATCAAGATCAATGGTAAAAACTGCGATAAGGAATTTGTTTTTGATTTTATACAAAAGCTTAAAAATTTACCTGAAGATATCCGCCCCTCATTTTTTGAGTTTACGACCATTATGGCATTTGAATATTTTGCCCAGCAACAGGTGGATTTTGCCATTATTGAAGTAGGATTAGGAGGAAGACTGGATTCAACCAATATTATCCGTCCATTGATTTCAGCTATAACGAATGTTCAACTGGACCATCAAAATATACTGGGAGATACTATTGAAGAGATAGCAGGAGAAAAAGCAGGGATTATTAAGCCTAATACCCCCATTATTTCCGGTGACGAAAATGAAGTGGTAAAAAATATCATCAGCAAAAAAGCAGCCCAAGAAAACGCTCCTTTTATAGATTCAACATTATTTCATACTATCCTTACCTCAGATTTAAAAGGAAACTACCAACAGAAGAATATCCGGGTGGTATTAGCGATGATTGAAGAATTAAGAAAATTAAGTATTGAGATTTCTGACAAAGCCATTGAAAAAGGGCTACTGAATGTCCATCAAAATACGGGGTTCATTGGCCGTTGGTTTGAATTTTCAAAAAATCCGCTTACTATTTGTGATACGGGACATAATCAGGCAGGTTTGGAGTATGTTTTTTCACAATTGAATTCTATAGACAGGCATAAGCATGTTATTTTGGGGTTTGTGAACGATAAAAAAATAGATGAAGTGATGGATTTACTTCCTGAAAATTCTGAGTTTTATTTTGCAAAACCATCTATCAGTAGGGGAAGACATCCCGAAGATTATGAAAATCTACTTCGTGAGGCAAAAATTTTTTATAAAATTTTTAATTCTGTACAGGAAGCCTATCTTTCTGCAAAAGAGCGATGTACAAATGAAGATATGATTTTTATCGGCGGAAGCAACTTTGTTGTGGGAGAATTTTTAGAAAAAAATTTGGAGATTTCTAAATAAGTCGTATATTTGCACCACTCTAAACGAGGAAACAAGTTATAGGGGCTCTTAGCTCAGTTGGTTCAGAGCATCTGGTTTACACCCAGAGGGTCGGGGGTTCGAATCCCTCAGGGCCCACACAAAGGATACTGAAGCCTTTCAAAAAATTTCAGGGCTCTTAGCTCAGTTGGTTCAGAGCATCTGGTTTACACCCAGAGGGTCGGGGGTTCGAATCCCTCAGGGCCCACAAAAACTCTCAAGAAATTGAGAGTTTTTTTTTGTTATTTACTATTGGCCTTCCCCTACCCTTACATTTTCTCCAATTTTATACCCTTTCTGATAATTTGTAAAAATAATACGTCAACTTTTGACGCTATCCTCTATTACCTTTGGGTTCATTTCAAGGAATAGAATAAATATTTTGACAATTAAAAATAAAAACAGATGGTTTACACGGATGATTTTTTTTCACCAACAAGTAGTTATCCAATGGATGATTTAGTAAAATTAGTAGATAGCAATACTTTTGAGAATGTAAATTTTAAAAAAATTGCACATTGGTATGATGGCAGTTTAATGGACGATTCCAAGTTAGATAGCTTTATATATAGAAAGAAAGGCAATACATACTATGTTGATACGGAATTTATTGCAAATAATTCTTTTAATATTAAAAAAATAGGATTAAAAGCCGACGGTCAAACCGATGATACTTTACCTTTACAAAAAGCAATTGATATAGCAATTAAACTTAAAGTCAAATTAAAGCTTCCAAGTGGAGTTATTAAAATCATTAATCAAATTTCAATAGACATATCCCAAACAAACAATTTAAAAGGGTATGAAATTGAAGGAGATGGTATTGGTGTAACAATAATAAAAAGCGAAAATAATAATGAATGTAATACCGCCATTTACTTCAAAGGAATCAATGAATTTCAGTTTGTAAAAATGAAAGGGTTTTCAATTGTAAGGCCAGATACAGGAATTAGCAGTGGCGGAACCGGTCTTAAATTTGAAAAAGCCGTTTATGTTGAATTAGAAGACATTGATGTTTTTAGGTTTAGTAATGGAATCGAATTTAATGATGTAGCCTTAGGCATGTTAACCAGAATCAATGCAAGGTGGTGTAAAACAGCATTGAAAGGCTCAATGCAACCAGGTGGGTTTACTCCTCCTAATTTGATAAACTTTGTCGGTTGTGGATTTCATTCAAACTCTGTTTCTGGTGTGCATTTAGAAAACTGCCACAATGTAAAGTTTGACAGCTGTGGATTTGAGGGGAATTCTGGCAATCCACTAGATATTATATTTAATGCCGCAAATGGAGCTGTAGGACTTAATGCAATCAACAATTATTTTGAAGGTAATAAAGGAGAAGCTGATATAAAAATAACAAACCTTAAAGAAGGAGTACACAATATAACCGGGAATACCTTTAACCGTTTATCAAAGGACCATCATACCTATTATAATATTCTGGTAGCAGCAGAGGCTCAAGGTAACCAGGTTTTAAATATGACGGGCAACGGTTTTTTCTCTGCTAATGATTTTATTCCAGAAGCGGGTAAACCAGCCTGGCATATTCCTTGGAATTCAGAATCTTTTGAAATTACTGATTTTAATTATTATAGTAATGAAGTTTTAAGACCTAATTTAAATTTAAAAAACATTATAAAATTAAAGAAAGAATACAATACCGGAACACTAAATATTAATGCAGATGGGACATATTCTAACGGAACAAATGGATTAACGTCAATGAGATACAACCAGGGTATCTACCTCATTACATTACCTCATAATGTCAATACTATCCAAAGCCTTCAAATTACAGCTCGGCAAGGAGATGCAAATATTACAACCTTACCTTCTTTTGGTTATGGTATTTTAAACAATAATACAGTGCAAATATTATGTAGAGATCAAAATGGAGCTACTGATAGTGGGTTCTTGCTTAATATTGAATATAAGTAAAACTATTGTAATACAGAAAACTCTCAAGAAATTGAGAGTTTTTTTTTTGTTTTATAGTGTAAAAAATTATTTCATTTTCCTGATCAGAACACCCAGCTTATAAAAATCAAAACACTTCATATGTGGGTGTTCCGAAAGAAGATTCTTTTTTATACTATCTTCAAAAATTCCATAGGCAAAGAGAAACAGAGAAGACAGCTTTAATTGCCTTAATTTCATTGCGACCTTATATACCTTGATATCTTTTATAAAAACATTATTTTGGCCACTTTCTGAAAGCTTGAATAAAGAATTCATGCCTATTTCTGCTTTTCTCAGAAAAACTCCATTAGTGGTATCATCAAAATGAATGACAGGGTTGTTAATTGCCAGAAACTTTACTTTATTCAGCTCAAGAAGTTTGGCAAAAATAAAATCTTCATAGCCATAGTCTGTCATCTCTTCATTAAAAGGAAACTTCTCGAAAATATTTTTCTTGATGATAAAGTTCACGGTTTTAAATAATGAAAAATCAGTGGACTGAGCTCCCGAAAAGATCTCTCTTTCTACAGAGTATCTGTTTCTGAGAGTAGCAGCATACTGAGTTGCAATTTTAAAATTGCCATATATTAATTCTATATCTGGCCGCTGTTTTATATTGGACAAATAGTTCTGAAGAAATTTTTCGCTATCGATCTTTACATCACAGTCTAAAAACAACAGGTACTTTCCACGGGCATATTGCAGAAAAAGATTTCGGATTTTGGATCTCCCAATATTTTCTTCCAGAAAAATCAAATGTTGAACATTATCCTGAAGAGAAGCATTCATCTGGTTAAATGAAAGATCTGAAGCATCATCAATCAAGATGATCTCCGCATCAATACCATTGGTCTCAATTTCTTTTTTTAAACCAGCGATCAGTTCACGGACATCAAAATTAAATATAGGAATACAGATTGAAAGCTCCATGGCATCAGATTTTCTCTATCACTTTTTGAATATTGAATTCTTCAAGACATGCCCAGTCTCCCCTGTAGCATTCTTTGTCGCCAAAAACAGAACAAGGTCTGCAGGTAAGATCTTTTACCTGAACCACATCTTCTTCACGCTGTCCAAATCCTAAAAATCCGGCGTAAGGATGCGTTGCCCCCCATATAGAAACACACCTTGTCCCCACAAGACTTGCCAGGTGCATATTGGCGGAATCCATGGAAATCATCACTTCCAGCTCTGCTATTTTATGAAGTTCTTCCGTAAGGCTCAGCTTCCCGGAAAGGCTTTTTGTATTGGGGATCTGGTTTTCCCAGTTTTCAAGGGTCTCTGTTTCCTTCTTCCCTCCCCCGAAAAAATAGACAGTATTTTTCTTTGCGAGTATTCTAGCCAGTTCAAATGATTTCTCCAAAGGAAGCATTTTCCCTTTATGCTGAGCGAAAGGAGCAAAGCCTATCCCCGATTTATTTTCGGAAAGAGGTCTCAGTTTTTGAGAAAGTGTCACCTGAAAGCCCATTGCCCGGAATACATCAGCATACCGCTCCACTGTTTTTTTCAGCTGTACTTTATTGAGATTCCAAACATCAGTAAGGTGTTCTTTTTCCTCTTTTCCTTTATCTATTTTAAAGACTTTCAGTCCTCTCCTTGCATAAAATTTATCTAAGACTTTAGTCCTGATCACATCATGAAGATTGGCAATAAAATCCGGATGAAATTCCTTGATCAGCTCATTGCTTAATCTTCTTAATCCAAAAAAACCTTTATAATCATCCAGATCAATTCCTTTAAATATCACATTCGGAATCCCCGCAAATAAAGCTTCAAAACTCTTCCTGGAAACCATAATAATTTCCACATCAGGATTTTGCTCCAGAAACTCTCTGAAAACAGGTGCCGTCATGGCAACATCTCCAAATGCAGAAAAACGATATGCTAAAATTCTGGTCACGGTTATGATTTCAATTGATAAGCAACAGCGTAAAATTTGATTTGTTTGGTCATTGCCATCAATCCGTTGGCTCTTGACGGGGAAAGGAATTCCTGTAATCCTATTTCTGAAATAAATTCAAAATCTGAATCTAAAATTTCCTGGGTAGAATGGCCACTGTAAATACTGACTAAGAGAGAAACAATTCCTTTGGGTAATATCCCGTCAGAGTCTGCATTAAAGAAAAGTTTTCCTTCTTTAAACTCAGCATCAATCCACACTTTACTCTGACAGCCTTTAATAAGGTTGTCATCTGTTTTCTTATCTTCTGAAAGCCCTTTTAATTCTTTACCAAGGTCGATGATATACTCATATTTCTGCTCCCAATCTTCAAGAAACGCAAATTCGTCGATAATTTCCTGCTGTTTTTCTTTAATGGTCATTTTTAATCCAATTTCTTTGTGCAAAGATAATTAATTTTAGACTTTTAATTTTCTAATTCAATTTTCATTGCATCTGATCAATAAATCATTGCTGTATATGATAAAAATATAAAATTAAATAGGATAAATTCAATGATTTAAAAAAAATTATTGAGCAGCTTTTTGGATGACGTTAAGTAGTTTTATTTCTTCATTTTCCCAACACAATGCTTCTGAAGCCCTTTCAAGTTCCTGCTGGTAATTGATTCTGCCTTTATTTAAAACCTTTTTTATGGCATCGGCAATATGTTCAGGATGATGGCTTTTTATCATCTCCCCTATATCAAATTGATTTTTAATATTTTGCATTTCCGGAAAATCTGACATAATTAAAGGAACCCGAGCCTGAATGCAATCCAGAATTTTATTGGGCAGTGAATAGAGGTAGCTGTCTCCCCCATTTTCTTCGATACTCATTCCGCAGTCTGCCTTTACCGTAATATTTCTCAGCTCCTCAGGGATTAATTTTCCAAGAAACTGTACTTTATGCTGAAGGTTTTCTGTAGCGACAAGGTTTTCATATTCCATCTTCTTTGGTCCGTCTCCTGCAATGCTCAATACCACATCGTCAAGATAGTGCATGGCAAGAATCACTTTATCTATTCCCCGAAAAGGATTGAGTGCTCCCTGATACAAAAGCATTTTGGGATTATTTTCAGGAATTTCAACATCAAACATTATTCTCCTGGGGGCATTTTGGAGCACTACAGGATGTATCCCATATTTCTTTTGGAACCATTGGGCGTAGCTTCCGCTTGCCGTCATCATGAACTCCAGCTTTGGAATAATTGTATTTTCCAAATACCGCCATAGTTTTTGTGACATTTTACCTTGAACGGCAGGCATTTCCGAAAAAATTTCATGACTGTCAAAAATCAATGGAATATTTAATTTCTGAGAAATAAGATAGTTGGGGAGTAAAGCGTCAACATCATTAGCATAAAGAATTGTATTCTGATCTGCTTTTTTCTTTAGCTGATGGTACAATTTCCAGTTGAATTCAAAGTAAGCCGTTTTTAAGCTTTTTGAAGCCAGATGAATTCTGGAGAAAGGATATGGACGTTCCATTTTCCCTGCTCCATTCCAGTTATTCCCTATCAAGTCTATCTGATATTCATTTTCATACAAGGTTCTGCATACTTTTTCAATGCGCTGATCTGTATATAAATTACTGAAAGCAGATATAATGATATTTTTTCTCATCAGCTTTTCTTCCCTAGCAATAAATGATAGACCTGAATAAAGCAAATAAGTCCGTTTGGAATGATTACCGGCCAAAGCATTCCGTTGTAGACACCATAAATGACAAAGCAAATACAGCCAATCATATTAACGACTCTGATTTTTCTTACATCTTTCAGTATGAAACTCAATACGATAAAAACGGAAGCAGAATAGCCAATATAAGTAGTAATCTCAGGATTCATGGGGATTTTTTACGAATAACAAACTTAATCATTTTCAATAAGATAATAAAATTTTTTCTGCCATAAAGTCATTAATTGATTTTTGGTAAAATATTTGTAATTTAGATAATGAATAAAAAGCAACGTTGCTTTTATTCTAATGAGATATATTATGGATTATAAGTTTTCACAAGGTTTGAGCCAAGTGTTCAAACAAAGCAAAAGCGAAGCTAAAAGGCTGAAAAGTGAATTTCTCAATACAGAACATCTACTTTTAGGTATTATAAAAACGGAAAACTCTGCAAAAGAAATCCTTCAAAACCTTAATGCGGATTTAACACAAATCAGAAGAAAAATTGAAACTCTAAATACAGCAAGTCTAAATCCTATTTCTGAGGAGGTTACCAATATTTCTTTCACCAAGATGGCAGATCATGCCATTAAACGTGCAGAGTTAGAATGCAGACAGTATAAAAGCAATGAAATTAATACCGTTCACCTGCTTTTAGGCATTCTTTATAAATATGAGGATCCTACTTCAAATATTCTAGGGGCTTATGACATCGACTATGAGGGTGTTTCAAGAGAGTACCAGACTATGCTTAAAAATTCCGGGCAGTCACCACAGATGAGTGCTTATGATGACGATGATGAAAGAGAGGAATTTGAGCAGATGAGAAAGCCTACAGGAAACTTAGGTTCTGCAAAAAGTAAAACGCCTACATTGGATAACTTTGGTAGAGACTTAACTTCTTTGGCTAGAGATGGAAAATTAGATCCTGTAATAGGTCGTGAAAAAGAAATTGAGAGGGTTTCTCAAATCTTATCACGAAGAAAGAAGAACAACCCGCTTCTTATTGGGGAGCCGGGAGTTGGTAAATCTGCTATTGCGGAAGGACTGGCTTTAAGAATTCAGCAGAAAAAAGTGTCTAGGGTTCTTTACGGAAAACGTGTGATCACTTTGGATCTGGCAAGTTTAGTGGCCGGAACAAAATACCGTGGTCAGTTTGAAGAAAGAATGAAGGCAATTATGACTGAGCTGGAGAAAAACAGAGATGTCATCTTATTCATTGATGAGCTTCACACCATTGTAGGTGCAGGGAGTTCTACAGGAAGTTTAGATGCCTCCAATATGTTTAAACCGGCTTTGGCACGAGGAGAGATTCAATGCATAGGAGCGACTACTCTGGATGAATACCGTCAGTATATTGAAAAGGACGGAGCATTGGAGAGAAGATTCCAGAAAGTAATGGTGGAACCTACTTCTATTGATGAAACTATTCAGATTCTAAACCAAATCAAAGATAAGTATGAAGAGCACCACAATGTCATTTATACTCCTGAGGCGATTTTGGCGTGTGTCAATTTGACATCAAGATATATTACAGACCGCTTTTTACCGGACAAAGCAATTGATGCTATGGACGAAGCCGGTTCCCGTGTTTATATTAAGAACATGAAAGTTCCTACTGAGATCATTGATTTTGAAAAGAAAATTGAGGATATCAAAGAAATGAAACAGAAAGCTGTAAAAGCTCAGGATTATCTTGAGGCAAGAAAGCTTAAGGATGAGGAGGAACGTCTTCAGATGGAACTGAATGCAGCACAGGAAAAATGGGACAAAGATGTAAAAGAGAAGAAGGAAACCGTAACAGAAGAAAATGTAGCGGAAGTAGTTTCTATGATGAGTGGTGTTCCTGTAACGAAAGTGGGCAAAAATGAGCTGGATAAATTAGCTCAGATGGATGAGAAACTGAACGGAAAAGTGATCGGTCAGGAAGATGCTGTGAAGAAAGTAGTGAAGGCTATTCAAAGAAACAGAGCTGGGCTTAAAGACCCTAACCGTCCAATCGGTACCTTTATCTTCCTTGGAACCACCGGGGTTGGTAAGACAGAGCTTGCGAAGGTAATGGCAAGAGAGCTTTTCGAATCTGATGAATCTCTGATCCGAATTGACATGAGTGAATACATGGAAAAATTTGCCGTTTCAAGATTGGTTGGAGCTCCTCCGGGATACGTTGGATACGAAGAAGGTGGTCAGTTAACGGAAGCGGTAAGAAGAAAACCTTATGCTGTGGTTCTTCTGGATGAGATTGAAAAAGCTCACCCTGATGTATTCAATATTCTGTTACAGATCCTTGATGAGGGTCACGTGACCGATAGTTTGGGCAGAAAAATCGACTTTAGAAATACGATCATCATCCTTACTTCCAATATCGGAACCAGAGATCTTAAAGATTTCGGAGACGGTGTGGGATTCGGAACTTCAGCGAAAAAGACCAATACAGACTCAAGAGCAAGAAGTACCATTGAAAATGCCCTTAAAAAAGCATTTGCTCCGGAATTCTTAAACAGAATTGATGATATTGTTATCTTCAACTCTCTTGTACAGGACGATATCAAGAAAATTATTGATATTGAGCTTAACAAGCTTTATGGCAGACTTGAAAAATTAGGTTATAAAGTAGAATTAACTGAAGAGGCTAAAGACTTTATTTCTGAAAAAGGATGGGATAAAGATTTCGGTGCAAGACCATTGAAGCGTGCTATTCAGAAATATATTGAAGATTTACTGGCAGAAATGCTTGTGAATAAGCAATTGAACGAAGGAGAAACCGTGGTTCTTGAACTTAACGAAGCGAAAGACGGATTAGTAGGAAAAACTCCAAAGCCTAAGAAATCAGCGGCTGAAAAGTCTTCTCCTCAATCTTAAATAAATAATTTAATACCAATAAAAAGCATCGGGAATTTCCCGATGCTTTTATTTTTTTATGGGGGTTCATTACCCCTTTTTTGATGTGATTATTTTCGGTACGATTTAGAAATTATTTTAATAACCAATATCCCATGGATCTTATATGGACGGACAAACCGTATTATAACCCCACCACAAATCCTATATTAGGAATCAGTCCGCTTGAAAATACACTCGAGTTTTCTTTATAAAGCACGTTATACATCAGCCCGATCTGCATAAAAGAATTATTGCCTATTCTCTGCATATATCCTCCACCAAGATAGAGCGCATTTTCTTCTTCATTGTATTTATAATCATAGTACTTGTCTTTATAATTAATAAAATAATGCTGAAAATTGGCGCCCAGATAAAATGATCTTGCAAAGTAGTAATTGACAAACGGGCCTACTCCAAACATCGTAGACTTATAATAATCTGAAGTCTGCCATGAAACACTCCCTACAACTCCCCCTTCAAGATCTTCAGTAAGCCTGTACCCTACTCTTGGTGATGCCTGCAGGTAAAAAGAACTGTTGCTTCCAAAACCCACCCCAATTCCTCCTCCGAAAGTCCATCTGTTGGTTTCCTGAGTGGGTGTCCCGACTGAAATCTGGGAAAAAACTGATCCTGAGCATATCAGCATCAATGGAATAATAAACTTTTTCATATGTATCTATTTATTTTGTCTAAGGTCATATATAACAACAGCATCACTTTCATCTTCATATAGCTGTTCGAAACTTCGTTAATACTGTTTTCTATATTAACATCGTTTTTATCAATGTTTAAAATTATGGTTTTTTTACGAATTTTTTTAGTTGTATTTTTGCCGCATCAAACTAAGAACTCCCGTTAAGAGTTTCGTAAAATTGAAATAAAATGAAAATAGTAGTAGGCCTCTCCGGAGGTGTAGATTCTAGTGTTACAGCATATTTGCTACAACAACAAGGTCACGAGGTAGTGGCTTTATTTATGAGAAACTGGAATGATGCTTCCGTAACGTTAGAAGATGAATGTCCCTGGATTGAGGACAGCAACGATGCCTTAATGGTCGCTCAGAAGCTTGGGATTCCTTTCCAGGTGATTGATATGAGCGAGCTGTATAAGGAACGTATTGTGGATTATATGTTTGCGGAATATGAGAAAGGAAGAACTCCGAATCCTGATGTTTTGTGTAACAGAGAAGTAAAGTTCGATGTTTTTATGAAAACAGCAATGTCTTTAGGTGCTGATAAAGTAGCTACAGGACATTATGCAAGAGTAAATTCCACTTTTGACGAAAACGGTAAAGAAATTTTCCATCTTTTAGCAGGAAAAGACAATAATAAGGATCAGTCTTATTTTCTTTGTCAGCTGAGCCAGGATCAACTGTCAAAAGCATTGTTCCCTATTGGAGAGCTTACAAAGCCTCAGGTAAGAGAGATTGCAAAAGAAATAGGGTTGGTAACAGCTGATAAAAAAGATTCTCAGGGATTATGTTTTATTGGAAAAGTAAGTCTTCCTCAGTTTTTACAGCAACAATTGAAACCTAAAGAGGGGGAAATCGTAGAGATCTTCAAAGATTCACCTCTGTTTTCTGAAGAAATACCAGAATTTTCTTCCAAAGAGGAAGAGCTTATATTTTTATCGAGAAAGATTGATTATAAAAAAGCTGACGGAAAAGTAATCGGGAAGCATCAGGGAGCACAGTTTTTCACCATTGGACAAAGTAAAGGTCTAGGAATAGGTGGTCATAAAGAAAGCTGTTTTATTGTATCGAGAGATATGGAAAACAATATCATTTTTGTAGGCGAAGGAAGTCATTTTCCGGGACTATACAAAAAGGCTTTAAAAGTTGATAATGCTGAACTGCACTGGGTACGTGAAGATATGAAGCTGAAAAATGGGGAATCCATGGAAGTTATGTCGAGATTCAGATACAGACAGTCTTTGCAGAAAGCTACTTTATATCAGTTTGAAGATGCTTTTTATATTGAATTTGAGGAAGCTCAGTCTGCTATTGCTGAAGGACAGTTTGCCTCCTGGTATATTGATGACGAACTTATCGGAAGTGGCGTAATTGCATAGCAGAGATCGGGAATCTAAATTTCAGGGAGATGAGTGGCTGTATGTATACTATATTGTCATATTCTTTGAAAAAGATTTTTTTTTGAAAGTTTTCTGTAACGTTTATCAAGTTGTTGTACTTACTGAGTACATAACAATAAAAAATATTCCTATGAAAACGACTACAAAAAACCAGTATGCTTATGCAAACAATATTCTGATCGCTTTAGTATCTGCCGTTTTTGGTTATAATCTATACCAGGCTATTGTACATCCTGATCATTCAAATATTGCATTAAGTCTCATTTTAGTGGTTCTTACTTCTATTATGGTCCGAAAATACGGCAACAAACCTACAAAGGAAAAACAGAAAGATATATAATATCTAAATATAGATAAGCCCGAAGCTATTTTGTTTCGGGTTTATTTTTGGATTAAGCCAATTACTTGCGTGTATTCTTGAAATAAGATGGAATAAATACTGCTCCTGCAATGCATTCAAGAACCAGGATCATCACTAAAAAACCAATCGGCTTATCCAGCATTATTCCCCTGATCAGTTTTAAAATCCCTAAACCAAAAATGAAAGCCAGGCCATAAAAAGTGGTTTTTGAAACTGTTTCCTGAAATACTCTCAGTCCAAAAACGGAAGCATAAAAGCCCAGTAAAAGAATTAAGTAGAATGTTAGAAATTCGGGGCCTTTTAGAAAAATGGGATTAAAAGTCTGACATTCTGCCACAAGCCATATCAAACTGATGATAAACGGAGCTAAATGGATGATGTATTTTTTCATAATTCTTGTTTTAATTGGTATTTCTTACCCACCACATCCTCCGCAGCCACCACAACCGCCTCCGCAACCTCCTCCTCCACAACTGCTTCCTCCACAACCGGTTCCGGAATCATTGCCGTTTTTAGCTTTATTTTCCTGAAATGTGGTAGCAATGAGGCTGATGATAAAAATGACAGCGATTGAAAGTATCACGGATCCCAGGGTTATGACAATCTCACCGAGACAGGATGACAATGTTGAAAGCATAACCAGTAACGGTATGAAGCGAAGCTTTTTCCACCAACTCCTCCAATTTTGCTTTTCTCCTTGCTGAAGCCAGATATCGGAGGGGGCCTCCAGTTGGAAAATCTCTTTGTAGCTTTTCAGGGTTTCTGAAAACCAATCCCGATGTTTTGTAATCTCCTTTGTTCCTCCTTTTGAAGGGTGATGATGAAGATTTCTTTTTAAAATATCAGGACAAAATTCTTCCCAGTAATTTTGAGTGTAAATCAAATGCATATGCCATACTTTATCTACTATTTTGCTTGGGGAAGCCCCATTCGGAAGTATACAGCAGAGATATACAAATTTTTTATATTCTTCAATTGCTTTCCGGGCAAAATCTACCGTCCAGTTTTCTTCTTTTGCCAGTTTTTTGGAAAAAGGAAAATCGGCATCAGGGGCGTCTAAGGAAAATCCCTGGATCCTGCTCCAAAGAGACTCGTCTTGTAATACCATTTTTGTTTCCATTGTTTTGATTTTAATTTTTCTACTCAAATATCTATTGATTTTAAAATATAAAAGTCTTCCAATAGTCTCATTTGGATCGATAAAAATCTTAAATTAGTCTTACAGAATTCCGAACTCCATCTGAAACCTAAAAAGAAAATAAACAGATGAAAAAAGAAGATATTTTACACCTTGAGAAGCTCATGAACTTCTTAAGCCGGCAATTTTTAAAGAAAAACCATTGGCAAGACGTTACCAAAACGGAATGGTCTTACATTAGTGCAGAAATTAATGACCTTATTATCAGTGATTATTCTGAAAAAGAGATAAAAAAAGATCCGGATCTCTTAGGGTTGAATTACCTTTATGAACACTTGATTATCAATAAATTAAAGAAATATCACCACAACGAAAACGCTGTTCTAAGCCGCCCCAATCTGGCAAAGATAAGTTTGATTGTCAGGGTTTTAGGCTACTCAAATTATATAGATTTTATTAATTCCAATACGGAAGCTTTTAATTTTAATGATCTTAAAATTGATATGAATAATGCAGCCCCGAATACCGCTCTTTTAGACCGATTGGTGGGCTGTTGGTATTCTTATAACAGAAATCTTCCGGAAAACCCCTTACTGGCCAAAGAAGACAGGATCTGGCGCTCCGCCATGGAGATCTACAAATCCGAAACCACGGGAGAATACTTTATTGAAAGAAGCGGAGGTGACCATCATAAATATTTCGGGAAAGTGACCGCTTATTCGGATTATGTTTTTATTATCATGAACAGCAATACTTTTATCCGTCAGAGGCATTTTGTTTCCAGAATAAAAGATATCAAAGAAAAGCTTAAAAATCCGGACTATAAGCTGCACGAACTTCATTTCATCAGCACCTGTATCAGTTTTAATCAGGAGCCTATAGCCTTATTTGAAATCTTCCGGAAAGCAGACCGAAAAAATTTTATTTCAGATTCCATCAGTTTTCCGATAGACAGTGATGAGATCCCCGAGTCCATATTAAAACAGCTTGAAGACACTGAAGCTAACAGAATAGATTACAGGTAATTGAATAAAATATTGTGGCTTTCAAAATTCGGGATAAGTGATTAGATCCCGAGGTGCAAAGAGGAAAACAGGAAGAACTTGTCTTTTTATTCACTTCTGAAACTGAACTATGACCACATTTTTATCTTTAAAAACTACGCTCTTCCCGCCTTCAAAAATTCAAGTTGATACAAGGTGTCTCTCCTATGCCAAGAATACATTTAAATGCTTAAAATCTGTGCATTACAGTAATAATTACATACATTAATAGTTCTAATTATAAACCCTTAATTATCTTATTATGGAATATTATGAATTATATGAAGTTTTGAAAAGTCATTTTGATTCCCAAAAAAGGTATACAGAAATAAGGGATTTAAATGTGACCATAGAATCTATTCCTTTCTTATCAAAAGCCTCAGGATTATTGTATGGATCTTCCAATTCCGAATGCATAAGACACCATCACCAACCGGAAATCAATGAGAAAGCGTATTTGGTGTATGATCAGCCTTCGATAGATACAAAGGACTTTGACATAGACTGCAACAAAAATTTTGAATATTATATTCTTAAAAGAGCTGATGTGAAAACAGCGAAAGGAAGTATTATTTTTTTCCATGGGCTGAATGAAAAGAAGTGGGATAAATATCTACCCTGGGCCTACGAGCTTGCTCAACGAACGCATAAGGCTATTATTCTGTTTCCCATCGCCTTCCATATGAATCGTGCTGATCCCATCTGGAGTGACCGTCAGCATATGACAGATATTGTCAACTTCAGGAAAGAAAGATATCCTGAAAACACTAATTATTCTTTTGTCAATGCGGCAATAAGTTCCAGACTGGAAGCCCATCCGCAAAGAATTTTCTGGTCAGGATTACAGACTTATTCTGATATGATCGAAGTGATCAAAGACATTAAAAACAATAAAATAAATAGTATTTCTGCAGATGCCAGCTTAGACCTATTTGGGTATTCTATTGGGTCTTTCCTTTCCATGATTATCAAAATGGCTGATCCGGGAGGCTATTTTTCACAGTCCAGACTTTTTTGTTTTTGTGGAGGAATGACGATTGACAGGATGTTTCCGATCTCAAAATATATTATGGATGCTCAGTCTGCTATTAAAGTCCAGTCTGCCTTTACTGAGTTATTAATTTCAGATTTTAAAACAGACAAACGGTTAAAGCACTACCAAAATGAGGCGTTACATCCACAGGAAAGCTGGTTTAAAAAGATGCTCAGATATAATTATTTTCAAAAAGAAAGGGAAGACAGAATCCGGGAGCTTCAGTCACAGATAAAGGTATATGTACTGGAACAGGATCATGTTGCCCCTCCTATTGAAGCTTTGAACACGTTACAGGGAGGCTACAGAGATATTGATGTGGAAGTTGAGATCAAGGATTTTCCTTTTGAGTATTCTCATATGGTGCCCTTCCCCCTCACCCATAAAAATAAGAAAGAAGTTACCACTGGTTTTCATGAGTTTATAAAATCAGCCAGTGATTTTTACGGGCAATAAGCTCCTCTTAATCCATAGTTTGGAGCCGATAAAAGAGTTCAGCTTTGAGGATAAAAGATCTCAAGAAAAAACTTAAAAAATAGAATAATAAGGTCCATGATTATGTTTTAATAGGTTAAATATTTACGTGAGAATAACTCATGTAATCACTTGAAATTATTTCCATTACACTTTAAAAACATAAGCTTCCCTCACATTAAAAGCATTGGCTTCCCAATCCTAACTTACCAGCCAATCTTTAAAGTCTTTGACGCGATCTCTGCTTACTGTAATTTCTTCGTCCGGCTGAAATGCAAGGTCCACTTTGTAATAAGGTGAGGTATGAATGTTTTTAATAAAATCAGAATTGATAATAAACTGCCTGTTTACTCTGAAAAACTTTTTCTCTTCCAGAATATCTTCCAGTTCATCCAATGTAAAATCTGAAGGATAAGTGCGTTCCTGTGTCTGAAGGTAGACGATTTTGTTTTCACTGAAAAAACAGCTGATTTCCTCTGTCTGCACAATCTTCAGGTTATATCCAATCTTTACCAATACCCTGGAAAGAGTAGATTTTTCCTTTTTGATCAGCTGCTTGATATCCTGAGAGCCTGTTGTATTGTCTGCCGGAATAAATGATTTAAATTTCTCCACAGCTCCCGAAAGGTCTTCTTCCAATATAGGTTTTAAAAGATAGTCTATACTGTTTAATTTAAATGCTTTCAGGGTATACTGATCAAAAGCTGTGGTATAAATGATAAAACCTTTGGTAGGTATTTTTTCAAATATATCGAAAGACAATCCGTCACCTAAAACAATGTCTGAAAATATCAGCTGGGGATGTTCATTTTCCGTGAACCATTCTACTCCTTCATCCACAGATTCTATTTTGGCAACGACCTCAATTTCAGGAAAATTGCTTAACATTCTTTCCAGTTTTCTGGAAGCTGGTTTTTCGTCTTCGATAATGACAGTTCTGATCATCAGGTTATTCGTTTTAATTTCAGTTTTTAGGAAATAAAGTTAAATAAAAGCAGACAGTTTTAAAAATCTATTGGCTTTTTGTTTTTTCCAAGCTCTTTCTCGATCAGCTCTTTCTCCCATTCGGCATCAAAAACAAATAGTTTTACTGCTTTTATCGTAAGAATTATCGCCCAAATTATCAGAAAAAGATGTCCGCTGAATATGTTAATTCCTGCAAAATGATCTTTCAAAAAGTCATTAAGAAGAATGATTCCTGCTATGATACCAAACCATAAAAGACTTTTATAGAACTTTTTGATCTTATTCACTCTTTCGTATGCTGTATTGTAATCCATGATTGTTATCTGTTTTAAAAATGATTATAATGTTTTTGTTTTTCCTTTCTCCTCAGCCATTAATTCTCTGATCTTTTTCTCTTCCCAATTTTTTCCGATTCCGAAGACATTAACCGCATGGAAGGCAATTCCAATCCCCCAGCCAAGCATTGGCCATAAAAACCATAAATATCCGGGAGCCGTCAAAAGATTCAGTGCTGCTAAAAAAGGAATAACCAGGCAGAACGAGGTAAGGTTCCCGTAGAATTCTTTTAATTCTTTTACTCTTTTGGAAGCTTTTTGGTAGGCTAGTGTTTCTTTACTTGATGATAAAATTTCCATAATACGTTGTTTTTAAGGTTAGTAATTTGTTTTTGCTGATTCAAATGTATGAAGGAAAACAGCCCTGTATCAACTTTATATTACCGAATGGTAGAATATGCTATCCGAATGGTAAAAGTCCGGGAATTAACAGAAATATTGTTTTCAGAAAATGCAAGACAGTAAAGGATTTCCACCTATTCTGCTGTTGTAAAGACATAAAGATTTTATCTGCCATAAAATGACATAACGCTAAAGCCCTGATGTGTGGAAACTGATTTGTAAATGACTATACTTTAGAAAGATCCAGGATTGAAATTTGGATTAAATAAAAACCTTGGGGAAGTGATAGGAATCTTGATCAGGCTAAAAATGTGTATAACGATGCCTACAAACAGCTTCACACAGGTAATGACAACCTTATCATTCAGACTCAAAAACTTAAATCTCTGGGCATTAAAAACAAAAAAGATCTTCTTCCAAGTCTTATTGATAATAGCAATATCTCAGCCCCTGAAAGTTAATTCTTATGAAGAAAATCATATATACATCCGGTATGGTTTTTTAATCCCTTATTTTTTAGCTGCTTTGACTGTTTTCTTCATAAACAGTTGTAAAAATATTTATACAAATTGTTTTTATGATTTCTTATCAGAAGCATTTAAATAAATTTAGTCTAATTCTTTAATAAATTTTCAATCAATTTATTTTGTATCGCCATTAGTTGAGCTATTTGTTCCTGTTGCTTCGTAAGCTGCTCTTGGTTTTGAATCAAATTTTCTAAAACACTTTCAGAAATTGTATTATGGATGGTAACAGTACTATAAATATTTCCAACAGCAGAATTATGATTATTATCGGTATTGTTTTGAACTATTTGATCATCCAGAAAATATTGCGGTTCTATTTTAAAAAAATCCGCTATTTTTTGCATAAAAAGAAAATCTATCTTTTCTATCAATCCATTTTCGATCTTGCTAAGATAGCTTTGGGAAATGTTTAAATGGTACGCCAGATCTTCCTGAGAAATTTCTTTCTGCTCCCTTAATTTTTTTATTTTGAAACCTATACCGTTATTCATATTCCATAATTTTAAAATGTAAAGGTAATCTTTTTACTGAAAGTTTTTATTCCAAACGGAATAGTATTTTATTCATATTGGAATTGTGGCTTAGAAAATTATTTAACATTTTTAAGAAAAGTTTTGCGAAATGCTTTTTTATAAGAATTCCAACCATGCAAATAGTAGTATAAAAGTGTATAAAAATTCATAGATAAATAGCTCTTCGATAGGCTCATTAATGATCTTGTTGAATGTGGGTATTTAATTTTTTTTTCAAGTATAATAAAATACGACTAGTTCTGTCGCTATCGCTTAGTAGCTTTGTTTTTAAGAAAAAAAATTGAAAAATAAAAGACACGAAATGAAAAAATAGGAATACAATTTCGACTTTATTACCGTAAAAATCCGGATGTAAAAGACGGTAATTTTACGTATTTCAGAGTTCTTATACAATGTGTAAGTTCACCTGAAGAAAAAACAATAACAAATGAGTGAAAAGAAGTTCGGTTATTACGCTTAATTTCTTGTATGCACAATGTAAGGAGTCTCCTTGTTTATTATGTGCAGGGCTTTAAAAGCCTTAAGGTCTCTAAAGACTATCGATTGCAAAACCTGATTTTTGATCAGGCTACACACCATTTTTCAAAATAAATTTGTATGAAAGTATTCTATCATTCAGGATAACAAATCCTGTCGACAAAACTGCACAAAACACAATTCCCTCAATTGGGAATTATTTCTAATTTTTATCTTCACAAAAAAATCAACAAATGAAAAAAATCTATTTGAGCGCATCACTCTTATGCGCTTCCCTGGGACTATCGTATGCCCAGGTAACAGAAGTTTACTTTAAGTATGACGAAGCCGGGAATCAACGGTACCGGGGTCCTGACTCCGCAGCCAGACAGGCTTCTGAACAATCCAAAACATCTTCTTTAGCGGGATCACAGCTGATGGATGAAAAAACATTCTGGGAACAGATTCGCCTGTATCCTGTTCCGGTTAATGATGTTTTAACGATCGACTGGACAGAAAAAGCAGACGGACTCATAGAATCCGTCTCTTTATACCAGCACAGCACCGTACACTGGAAATTCCAGCAACAGAATTTACCTGACCTTAACAGGCAGCTGAAGATTAACATGACAGGCTATGACTGGGGCGTATATGTACTGCGCTTTACGCTAAAGGACGGAAGAGCTTTCAGTAAAAACATCACTAAAAGATAATGCCATGAAATACAATAACAATAAAAGAAAATTACTTTCGTCCTTTGTGCTGTTTTTCATCTCCATGATGTATTTTGCACAAACGACTCCGACACAGAAATTTCATGATACCAAAGGAAATATTGAGGTTAATGGAGCCGGACAGCTTCAGTTTACATTACCCATCGCTCTACCGCCGGGTATAAAAAATGCAGCCCCGCAGGTAAATCTTGTCTATAACAACGGCGCATCCAATGGAATTTCTGGCTATGGATGGAATATCGCGGGTACTAGCTCAATTTCAAGGATCGGAAAGAATATTGAAAGAGACAGAGAAGTGAAAGGTGTTCAGTTAGATTATACCGATTATTACAGCTTCAACGGACAAAGGCTCATTTTAAAATCGGGAGAATACGGCAAAGATGGTGCAGAATATATAACGGAGAAGTATTCTAATGTAAGGATTAAATCTGTGGGGGCAGTTTCAGGACAGCTGTGGCAGGGTCCTGAATATTGGGAAATTACTTCCCCTGACGGATCCCAGACCTGGTATGGAGCAACAGGTTCAGGTGATAGTAGCGCCAGGACTCCTTTGGAATATAATATTGTGAAATGGAAGGATGCGCAGGGAAATTATATCACATATAATTATACACAAGACACAGGAACTCATGTCGCGGTAATTTCTTCCATTAAATGGGGAGGAAATGAAACTTTAGGGAAGACCCATTTTAATGAAATTGTGTTCAATTATAATGTAAACGTGACACGAGGGCTCATAGAACAGTCTTATATGAATGGTATATCCTTTATTCAGGATAAGCTGCTAAACAATATTGTGGTAAATACCAATACCTCCCAGTATAAAAAGTATGATATAATCTACAAGTCTGACAATACAAAATATCAATTTGTAGACAAAATACAAGAATATAATTCAGAAAATCAGCCTGCAAACCCAATTGAATTTTTTAGAACTGAGAATAACCCCAATAACACCCATGTTAATACCGGAAGTTGGAAAAATTTTTATGAGCTTACTTTGGGTGGTGATTTTCGCGGAACTCATGCTACGGATTTTATTATATATCAAAATGCATCAGCAGGTACGCCAGGAGGTTATTATTTACATTATGGGGATGACTTACCCAAATATTATTTAGGTCCGGAGAATGTTTATAAGGGCGCGGCTCCATTAAATATCAAAGATGCTAATAATTTTGTCAGCAGTAAACAGGGATTTGTTTCTTATTCGATAAATCCAACAACAAGAGACTTAACCCTTAACTATTATCTTATTGATTTAACAAAACGTATCAATGTTTCAACTCAGTCCTATCCTAATGCCTTATATTTAGCAGGAACAAAAGTTATTGCCCGTAATCAATGGGATGAAAGTGAAAGTAATTACCCTCCCGATATTTACTATTCATATTCAAAAGTAAGTAATATAGTGAAGCTTATTCCCTATGATATCGAAGGGGATGGCATACCGGAAGTCCTGATAGCAAAAAATAACTCTGTTAGAACTAAAACATGTCCACATTTGGACGGTCAATTACCACAAGAGGGAGATTGTGATACAACAACTTATGAGGAGAACAAATACATTGTGGTCAAACAACAAGACAATTCCTTCCCTTTTTTCCAATTTGATTTTTATAAAAATGAAAATCTTCTTTTTGGAGATTTTAATGGGGATGGAATTGATGATATTGGGAGATCTGATCTTGACTCGAATACTACTATAAATGGAGAGTCTGTACCTGAAAATATATTACGGGCCTATAATCTGAAAAAAAATAGCCAGGGAAATTATAGCTTATCAGAAGTATTTTCTGCGAATTATTCCGGACTTTCTTCCCAGGTACAGATGGGTGATTTCAATGGGGACGGGATATCAGATTTATTTGTTCGTACAAATAGTAATAATCATTATATTGTCAATCTAAATACGGGGAAAAGCTTCTTAAAAACTCCTTATTTCAATGATTTTAATACAACTGAAAGCAATACAGGTAATAAAAATGGTTATTATTACACAGCCAAAGTTTTAGACATTAACGCAGATGGGAAGTCTGATATTATAGATTTTGGTACCAGCTATAGTATTACGTCATCTACTTCTGCAAATACCTCACTTACAATAAAAGTTCATGAAAATCAAGGGTATTTAAATGGGAGAATTCAATTTGGTGCCAACCAGCCTGTTACTACTAATTATAATGCACCCTATATTTTTAGAGATATTTTAGGATTAAAGCAGAATGAATTATATGTTTATACGCCTACATCAAATCCAAATCTTGGCAGAATAACTAGTTTTCTTCATTATTCTAATCTTCCAAATTCATCCATTAACAGAATTGTACAGGGGGAAGTAACAAATTCAATTACTTATGATGGCTCAGATTCAGTCAGAGGATACTATAAGCCAATAAAAAATGAACAATATCCATTAATGGAACTGGGAGAAATAAATTCACAAATAGTTTCAATGATTACAACCAATAGTAGATTTAAAAAATTCCGCTATCGTGGGCTTATGATAAATCTGCATAATAAGAAGACTATTGGTTTCAGACAGCTGGCAAGCTCTTCATGGTATGGGGCTGGTTTTGAGAATACAATCATATGGTCCGGAACTGAAGTAGATCCTCTTAATGAAGGGGTACCAGTTAAAGAATGGTCCATCAGAACCAACGATGAGACTAAAATATTCCCGGCAGATATTTCTGAAAATAATACCCAACTACTGAGTTTTAAATCTACAACCTATCAAACTGACAAGCTTTTAAACGATCAGGTAATAACAAATGCCCCTAGTGCAGACAAAGCTAATGTCGTTACCGTGATTCTCCCTAAAACAAGCAAAGGAAAGGATTTCTTAACAAACGCTACTGCCGAGAGCACCATTACGTATGGAGCATATTATCTTCCGGTACAAAGCATCTCGAAGATCAACTCCAGTCTTGCTGAAACGACCACCACCTATGAATATAATAACAATCCTTCTGGTGTTGGTGCTGATTACTATATAGGACGCCCAACATCCAAAACTGAGGTTATTAAGGCATATAATGATACCAAGTCAGGTAAAGAGGAGTATACCTATGAAAGCAACCGTATAAAAACCATAAAAAAATGGAATGAAAATAATACTGCCCATATATTGGATACCTACAGCTATGACGGTTTTGGAAATCTCACCCAGAAAATGATAAGCAATAGTACAGATTCCGGGACCCAGACCACGAAGACAGAATATGAAAGCAAAGGAAGGTTTGCCATTAAACAAACCGATAATTTAGGATTAGAAACCCAGATTACCTATAATGATCAGGGGCAGATATTAACCCAGACAGACCCATTGGGAAATACCCTAACCAACACCTATGACGGCTGGGGCAAATTGCTCACTTCCACAACCAATTTACAGGGAACAACCAGCTATACCTATGAAAGAGACTCTAATGCCAACGTAACAGTTACTCAAAATGACCCTGATGGTAATATATCAAAAGTCTTCACCAATAAATTGGGGCAGGAATATAAAACAACCACTAAAGCCTTTGGACAGGGACAATTTGTATCTAAAGAAACCTACTATGATATATTAGGTAGAAAAATCAGGGAATCTGAGCCTTATTTTGAGGGGCAGAGCCCGGGTCAATTTAATACTATTGCTTACGATGACTCTGTATACCCTGCCAAAGTAACAACTACCGCATTTAGTGGTAAGCAAACGGAAACTACTGTTTCAGGATTGACAACGACCGTTAAGGAAACTAACGGGTATGGAAGAACAACTTCCAAAACTGCTGATGCTTTAGGAAATATGATCTCTTCAACAGATAAGGGAGGAATTGTCAAATTCAAATATAATGCTGCCGGGCAACAAACAATAGCTGCTTATGAAGAAAATACAGTGAGTACTAAATATGATGCATGGGGAAGGAAATCAGAATTTAATGACCCTTCTAACGGGATCTATAAATATGAATATAATGGACTCGGGCAACCTAATAAGACTATTAGCCCGAAAGGAACAAAAGAATACAAATATAATAATTTAGGACAGCTTATTTCCCAGAAAGAGCTTTCTACTACTGATGGTGGGCAGGCAACTAATAAAACAATTGGTTTTACCTATAATAATAAAGGGTTGCTTTTAGGAAAATTATGTGTAGCAAAAGGTCAGATACTTACTTATAAATTCACCTATGACCCTCAGGGAAGGTTATTATCTTCTGTAGAAAATAGTAATGGGAAAACTTATTCGCAGAAAGGTATCACCTACGACGATAAAGGAAGAATAGTTTCTTATGAAAAAGAATTACAGTCTTCGGGAGCTTACACTAAAGTTATGGTAGAAAATGTATACAGCCCATGGAACGGTGATCTTTATCAGATGAAAGATAAAAGCTCTGGAAAAATTCTCTGGGAACTGAAAGAAGCCAATACCAAAGGACAGTTAGTAAAAGCCAGTCTGGGTACAACAGCTGTCAGTAATACCTATGATGTTAATGGTTTCCTTACAAATGTCAATCATTCCTCACCGGTAATGGCAGGTATTCTTGAACTCACTTACTCATTCGATGCCATAAAGAATGAGCTGAAGACAAGAGGGACCGGAGGAGATTTCGGTATTACAGAATCTTTTGATTATGACGATAATAACCGACTGATCAACTGGACCAATCCGGTAACAGGACAGAATTCTCAAAATATTTATGATGTTAAAGGAAGAATCATGGAAAATGACCAGGTAGGGATCATTAAATATGAAAATTCTGCTAAAATTTACCAGCCTACAGGAATGACCCTGAATGCCGCCGGAATACAGAACTATAATGGAGATTTAATCCAAAGTGTTGTGTATAATGAGAATAATGACCCGGTATTTATTGATGGGATGAAAGGGGATGTGGCCTTTCAGTATGGGGTTTCAGGTATGAGACAGAAGGTTAGTTATGGCGGTAATTTTGATCCTAAGGGAGAAGGAAAATTCACGAAATTCTATAGTGAAGACGGTAGCTTTGAAGTAGTAAAAGACAATAGCATAGGCAAAGAGAAACATATTTTATACATTGGTGGCAGTCCTTATGAATCCAATATTGTATATTTGAAAGACTTTGGTCAGATTGTCGGTTCTTATAAATTTCTTCATAAAGACTATATAGGAAGCATTCTTGCCATCAGCGATGAAGCGGGAAATAAGCTGGAGCAAAGGCATTATGATGCATGGGGCAGCTTGGTAGCCCTGTCATTTGGAAATGACGGAGCAGTGATCACGGATAAAAACATCATTGATAATTCTGCTTTATTAATAGATAGGGGCTATACCAGCCATGAACATTTTGCAGAGGTAGGGATTATCCACATGAATGGCAGGTTGTATGATCCGCTCTTAAGAAGGTTCTTAAATGCTGATGAAAATATACAGAATCCTATGAATACCCAAAACTATAACAAGTATGGGTATGTGATGAATAATCCGCTGATGTATAATGATCCAAGTGGAGAGTTCTTAGCATGGCTTTTTGGGGCTATGGTAGGGAGTTATTTCAGTGGAGTTCAGGCCAATCATGGAAATTGGAATCCTTTAAAATGGGATTGGAAAAACACCTGGACTTCTGTAGTGGGGGGAGCATTCGCCGGGGCCGCTCTTGGTCAGGGGATAAGCAATATTAGTGTATACGGAACAAAATTTATTCAAAATTCCGTAGTGGGAGCTGTTGGAAGTATATTTAATGGACTCACCAATGGGCAAAACATTTTTAAAAGTGCATTAACAGGATTCTCTGGAATAAATTATTCATTTAATTTAGCGGGGAATAGTATGACCTCTACTGGAGTTGATGCAGGATATAAATATATCGTTTCTCCTGATTATAATGAAACGGGTGAAACTGAACAATATTTCCAAATGGCAGGCTTCGCTCAGTATGGCGCAAGTGGAGGTATAAAGCCGCCGTTTGATAAAATGGAAATAGGACAATTAGCTTCTGCGGGAATAATCTCGGCAGTGACTGCAAGGATATTGATAGGAGCAATTGGCGCGGAAGTAGCCGGAGCAGGTGTTATTGGAGCAGGTGGTGGCCTTACCTGGTCGTCGGTAGCAAGTACAGGTAATACTATATTGGCAAGAACATTTGCTTTAGGCCTATTATTATCTGTAAGAGGTGATAGTTCGGGCCCACCTAAAGCGTATGTTTATACTATAATGGGTAGAGAAAAAGTTGCAAAATTTGGAATAACCAGGGCACAAGATCCAGACAGCAGGCCTTCAAGGCAGATTTCAGGACTAAATAGAGATTATGCCAAGGAGGGGCCACATAATTGGATGTATCTGCACCAAGGAGTCTCAGTGAACGAAGCTTTTTTATACGAAAAGTATTATGTATGGCAATATGTTCAAAATACTGGGGCGATGCCATATGCCCAAAAGTATCCAAAAGCAGATAAGTTAACAGAATATCTAATAAAATATCTTAATTTGAAATAATGAGAAATATTTGGTTTACAATCTATACAGGTTCAATTGAGGAATATTCAGGAATTGCTAATTATCGCACATTACTTGAAATATTACTTATACCTGCAATTCAGGATAAAATTAATAGAGACAAAAAAGTACAAAAAATAATGCTAATGTTTTATTCCGATTTGGAAAATGACGACATAGAATATTTTAAAGGGCTGTATTATAATAAGAAGCCAAGTACTGGAATTATAAATATTTCAATTGCAATTAAAGAAACAGATTGGAATAATCTTTCTGAACGAAAGAGGAAAGATTTCCTAATTGAAAAATGGAAGGTTCTTTTCAGTAATCTTTCGGACGATTACTTTTTAATCGATAAATCTGAAGTAATAAAGTCTTTGGATGAACTAAAAAATAAAGATTGGAAGGTAACTACTTCACCGATTAAGAAGAAATTGAAATATAACAAGGAAGTTTATACCGTTGTAATAGACCTTTCAACTGAACGAGCACAACTGGCTTTAGTCAGAGATTCTGACGAAAAGTGGATTAAACTCAAAGATTTTGAAACTTGGAAGATAATGACAGACGCCAACTTCAAAAATTTTAAGCTAGATGGTGATATTTTGGCATTTAGCTACAGCAGTGTTTTTAACACCCTTTTTACAGCACCTGAAATTTTCAATTTGAAGGAAATAATTAATTAAATACATTATGAGACAAAGTAGGAAGATTTCCTACTTTGCTTCTTTTCAAATAGCTTAATATACACCTATGAAAAAAATTATTAACACCCTAGCAATTTTTAGCTGTCTACTATATTGTGAGGTATGCATGGCTCAATCTTCTCCAAAGTATATAGAGATTGAATGGAAGAATGGAAGTGAGGCGGCAAAGAAAATAATGAAAAGCAACTTTTATTATGATGTACTAGATGCATGGTCCCCCTTTGGAAATGATACTGGAAATGATACATACTATTTGTATTGTGATTGGAAGCGGGAGCATCCAAAAGAAAATGTAAAAAAGTTTATGGAAGAGGAGCTTGTTAGTTTAGGATATCCCGGATTTGATCTTTATTTGGATGGCAAAGATCCAGAGAGGCTTAGGAGGATAGTCAATACCATGCACAACCAATATATCGATTTAAATGCAATTGATAACGAAGTAATTGCATTGGCATTTTCTCAATTGTTTTTGGAAGGCCGTATTGAACCTGAAGTAAAAAAGTGGGCAGAAGCTGCATTTAGTAGAGAATCGGTATATCTTGATTATTGGGGTGATAAAAATGGAGAAGCTAAGGAGAGAAAAGAGAGGAAAGAAAGAGAGGAAAGAATGAATCAACTTTTAAGCGATTTACGAAAAATTGAATGATAATAGGTGCTAAGCCAGTAAGGCTATGCACTCACTTGATCTTTTTTGATGGTTTCCCTCCTGATCAGCTTCAGGAGAGATTTTGTTTTCTATAAACTATAAATCAACAGTTATTCTATGTTTTTTTCAAATTTATTAGTAATATTATATTCTCTATCTTTTATTACAATATCATAATTGCCTTGGTCTAAAATAAGATATCTTGAGTCTTTTACACTTAGTAATTCTATAATATCTGCCGGAACACCCTTATTTTCAAATTCACTCCTTCTGTAGGCAAAAATCAAAGAGGGGTAACTTTTAATGTAAGAGGTTGGTATTTCATAAAATTTGCGACTTTTATTAAGCATCCAATTAGGTCTTGCTTTAATATAGGTGGTAATTGGATGTATAATTTTTATGTCGGTAAAAGATTCCTTTTGAATTCCTGTAAGTACCATTTTATTTTCTGCTAATAAAACAACAGGATAATTCCCATTTATAGTGCTTAATAATGGATCATTCTCCTCAGGGTTGCTTCTTTCAGAAAATTGCGTTTGATCAATTGTAAGAGGATTTATCTTTGTTAGATCAGAAAGTCTTCCTGCCATTGTTTTTTCCCAAGTCTGGTGTTTTCCTTCATATGCATGCTCATATCCACAGTAAATAAAATATTTTCCATTTTTATTTTTCTGCATAAATTGATAGATATTTTCTGCTTGTTCCATCTCTCTTTCTTTCCCATTTTTCCCTTGTTCTGCCTCATATTTAAATAATGTAAAACCTAAATCCAAAGCAATTTTAATGAAATTACCAAATTGTGGTTCTGAAGTGTAAAAGCCACTTTGTGTTGTTGGAAATTTTCTAATATTTATTGAATCATCACCTAAAGCTTCAATACCTAAATAACGATAGCCATTTTCATAAAGTCCTTTTAATAAAGATGCCGCAAACATTCTATGACTTGCATAATGGTGTGCTTCATTGAGAATCACTATTTCCTCTTTTTTTGATTTATTTATGATATAATCTTTAGCATTTTCAACTTTATGATTTATGAATTTCAAACTATAATCTTTAGGTGTTTTTTTTTCCTTCTGCCTTAGTTTATCCCAGGTTTGTAATCCCTTAAAATAATAATTTGATATAGAATACCTCATTGCTCCAATTTGATATTTATAAGAATCATCCTTACTTTTATCATTATTGATTTCCTTTTCAATATCATTTGAAAATTTATAAACATTTTGTGCTTTTAAATTCAAAGAAAAAATGGCGAAAAATAAAAAAAATGTTGTTTTCATACGTTATTTGGATTTAATTTAATTATCGAGATTATTTCCATATATTCAAGCATACTTTACCCAAAGATTTATCATTGACAAGAAACAGTATCTCAGCCCTATTTTTTTCAAGATCCTGTTTCAAGATAAGCTATATTTTTAGACATAAACACTTTTAAAAGTAAAGATATATATTATTTTTTCCTTTATCAGTCTTCTTTAGAGTTTTGTTTTTCCATCAGTTCTCTGATCTTTTTATCTTCCCATTTTTTCATAAAATTGGTCTTGGGTATAAAAACCGTTACCGCATGGGCAAGGAGACCAATTCCCCAGAATGTCGCTGTAAAGAAGTTTTTAAACTGAAAATAACTTTCTCCAGGTTTCAGATTGGCACAATTGTACACAACAATCATCGCATTTACAGCAATATAAGCAAATAGATGTCCATAAAAGCCTCTCAATCTGTCTACCTGTTTTTTAGCGAGCTGGTATTGAATATCATTTTCGTCAAATGTTTCCATTATTTCTGTTCTTTTGTTGATTCATAATTTCTCTAATCTTCTTTTCCTGCCAGGACTCCCCAATGCCAAAGACCTGAAACGCATGGGAAGCCAGGCCAATTCCCCATCCCAGTGCCGGAAACCAAAACCAGTGACTGCGGCTTCCCGTAAAGAGATTGATAAAAATTAAAAAGGGAATAATAATGCAATAAGAAATCAGGTTGGTATAAAATCCTTTGATTTCTTTTACTCTTTTTTGTGCTCTTTTGTATGCTTTTATTTCATCATCAGGTTTTACACTGACAATATTGGGTTTAGCTGAAAGCATCGGAAGTTTTACTTTAAAATAATCTTCTGATTTTTCAATAAAAACATTCCTTTTGGTAAGGAGAGCATAGCGCTGTACGATATTGGAAAGTCCTATCCCTGAGCTTTCTTTGATCTGCTCCCTGACCTGAAGGTTATTTTCGATGCAGAGGGTTCCTCCATCTGAAAATATTCTGATGACCAAAGGTTTTGAGGAAGTAGCAAAATTATGTTTGATACAGTTTTCCAATAATAGCTGGAGCGAGAGTGGAACCACATATTTCTGATAGTCTTCTTTGGCAACATCGAAGACAAAATCTACACTGTCTTCAAATCTTGTCTTTAAAAGGTTACAATAGGTTTTTGCAAATTCTATTTCATCTTCTACCGTCACCAGTTCTTTGTCTTTCTGTTCAAGTACATAGCGGTAAATCTTAGACATTGAGGCGGTAAATTTCTGGGCCTGCTGTGGGTTTTCATCAATCAGAGAGCTGAGAACATTCAATGAATTAAAAAGAAAATGAGGGTCAAGCTGGTTCTTTAAACTTTCAAACTGTGCATTGGCAGACTTTGCAATAAGCTTCTGCTCCACCACTTCTTTCCGGGATGTTTTCTTCAGTTCCTCCATGAATCCTTTTGCATGGAGAAAGGCAGAGATAAGCAATGCTACATTTATGGTAAACCAATTGATAAAATTATATTTTTCCGAAAAAAATGTTTCTGTAGTCACCGCTTTCTGGATCAGTACAAAATTGACATAATTACAAAAATAAACCAGCACAAAATTCAGGATAAGAATAGAGGCAATACTTAAAATTGCTCTTTTCGTTGTTGCTTCTGCCCAGGGAATTCTTTTATTCAGAAAGCTGTTAAGCATTCCATTTCCCCCTCCCAACACGAAAGAATACAGCATGGAAATAAGGATTGTATACAGGAAATTCTCGATGGTCTTTTCTGATGTAAAGGCAAAAAAGAAAAACATGGATACGGCCAGAGAGACCCAAAACAAGGTTATAAAATTATTACGCTTCATGATCGTTTTCTTAGCTCAAAATTAGTTTTTATTAAAGGTATCAAAAATTATTTCTTACCGAAAGGCTGGTTTTTAATCCTGAATGGTATAAAAAAACCTTCATGGGATGAAGGTTTTTTGAGTTAATCGGTTTTAAGCCTTAGAGACATCCTTTTCCTGCTCTTCTGCTGGTGTTTTTATTTGGTTTTCTCAACAGGAAGGCTGATAAAGTATTCTGCTTCGGATCTTCCCCAATTGGGATCCAGTGCGGTCTTAAGCTTGTAGTTATTATATTTGACCAATGCTTCTTTAAACAATTCCAGCCCTTTTGTTTTGCTTCCGCCATACTGTTCAGGCGTAAAATAAATGTCTTCGGCTTTAATCAGGGCAATTCTGGGATTAGCAGCATCCAGTTTTTCGGCAATATTAAGTTCTTCTGAAGCTCTTGCCCCATCGGTCATAAAACGTTGCGCAGGGTTGACCATCATTCTTAGTGAATTAGCCATTTTCTTCAACAGATGAATTTCAGCATTATCAGCTCCTGCAAGACTTTGAGCCAGCCCAAGAAATTTTTCTGCCTGTGATGCCACGCCATCAAGCTCCTGCATATTCCCGTTTCTCATCATCACCCTTCCTTTTTGAATCTGAGAAAAAGCGGCATAATAGGGAGGCAGCCACTGTGAGCTTTCTTTACTTCCTATTCTCTCAAAATCGTTGGCCAGGGTCTGAAAATCCTCCGGTGTTTTACAGGTTTCTATTTTAGCTATTTTTTCAGTCATGATTTTTTCATAATCTGTCTGTGCAAAAGCAGTTAAACTCATACAAGCTAAAGCAAAGCTTAAAAGGTATTTTTTCATTATATTATTTTTTAAAAGTTAGTTAAATGGTTGGTCTAAGGTAGACTTTTATAGGTTATTATTAATAGCATCTTCTGTTTTATCGACTCCAAAGCTGATAAATGCTCCAACAAATACAAAGGTATTGACAGGGGGAACAACTGCTGAGCTTCGTGAGCCATCCACAGAAAAATTGTACCCATATACATTTTTTGATCCTAAAACATTGGAAACACTTAATACCAGCACCGTAAATGCTTTTGCGTCTTTTTTTCCAAGATTCGGAAGGTAATTGATGCTGAAATTAAGGGCATTATAATCTTTCAGTCTTCCCTCATTTCTGGTATAATTAATGGCTTTTCCGTTATCAAACGTAGAAGCAATATCGTAATAGGGACGGCCTTTAGCATAGGTATAAGAAAGGTTCACTCCCATTTTCCACTCCGGAATAAATCTTTTAACAACGGCTGAAAGGGTATGTTCTGCTGCAAAATTTGGTTTTAAACTCACCGGATAATTAAGGAAATCTCTTTTTGAATCCAGGAATGAATAGGTAACCCAGTAATCAATATTCTTGAATGTCTTTTTGTTGTCTCTCCAAAACAGTTCCAGTCCTTTTGCATATCCGTAACCATCGTTATTCAGAGCCGTCTGAATCTGTTGATTTTGTTCTTTTCCCGGGATAACATTAAATGTTTTAATCAGCTGATCATATTTTTTATAGAAAGCTTCAAGGCGTAAACTTCTTCCTTCTGAACTTCTTTGCACCTGGAAAACAAAATGTTGTGAGTTCTGAAAACCTAATTCTGCCGGGCCATTGATATATTTGCTTTCAGGATTCTGATAAAAAAGTCCGTAAGCCAAAGAGGTTGTCCAGTCTCTTGCAAGACGATAGGCTAATGCAAAACGGGGTGCAATATTACTTTTTCCCAGAAAAGAAGAATGCTCAGCCCTCACCCCTATTTTTGCAGATAATGCATTACTGAATCCAAGGTCTGTTTCTACAAAAGCTGAAGAAATTAAGTCTTTATAATTCTTCTGCACCTCTTCAAAATTGAGTTTTTCATTGGTGTTATTCAGTTCAAAACCTCCTCTTACCGCACTGATCTTATTAATCTTTCTCTCGAGTACTGCTTTAAAATTGATATAATTTCCATCTGTCAGCAGTTTTGTTCTATCTGATTCTCTTTCCTGAGTTTCTGTAGAAAAATTAAGATCTGATTCATTATAGGAATACGAGCCTCCTACATTTAGCAGGTATTTTCCAAATTTCTGTCTGAACGATAGGTTATGGTAGGTATTTTTCCCTTTGAGTCTTACCAGTCCAAAGTCGTATTCCGGCTCAAGACTTTCTGACCTCACTCCCATTGTATTGGAATTGTACATTCCGTAATACTTAAAAAAGCCTCCTGATTTTGTTTTAACTCTAAAATTCAGGTCACCGTTAAGTCCATGCGGAGCATCAATAAAATTTGTATTGAAATTAAGGGCTTTCTGCATCAGGCTTAAAATTGAATATCCTACAGAAGCGCCAAAGGAATAGTCTTTTTTAGCGCCTAATTTTTGAAATCCGGCACTCAAAAAAATGGGAGAAATCCCAATATCATAAGAACTCTGATCCGGAAGGTCAACACTTTCCAACATCAGCACACCGGAAAGGGCCTGGCCATAAAGAGCAGAATATCCGCCACTTGAAAATATATTCCCTTTAAAAAGAGAGGTATTGAACTGGTCTCTTCCTGCAATTCCGGGGATAGAATTAGAGAAATAATTATTGATCAGGCTTCCATCCATAAAAATCCTGGATTCTGTTCCTGTCCCTCCCCTGATAAAAAGGCCTCCGGATTCACCTACTTTCTGAACTCCCGGAAGATAGTTTAATGCTGAAGATATCTGCCCATCTGCCCCTGCTGTGGTATAAATATCAATAGGAGTAAGCAGTGCGGTAGCCCTTTTCTTATCACTTGCTTCTATAGATCCTGCAGAAACTACTACCGCATCAATCTCACTGATCTGCTCCTTCAGATCTGCATTTACAGCAACAGATTGATTTTCAATAACAATGGATTTTTCAACGGTTTCATATTTTGGATGTGTAAAGGTGAGGATATGGCTTCCTTTTTCGGAGGTTTCAAAAGAAAAGTTTCCCTGCCCATCCGTTGTAGCTCCATCATAAGTATCTTTGAGTGTAACGTTTACCTCACTTATTCCCTTATTTTTAAAAGCTACCCTTCCTGAGACTTTTACCTGGGCATATCCCATTATAAAAGCTAAAAAGAAAAATAGGAATAGTAATTTTTGTCCTTGTATTTTCATGGTTCTAATTTCTTGGTCAAAAATATTACAAGAAATGCCTTTTTGTAAAAAAAATTTACTGAAAGGCATAGTTTGGTTACTGAATGGAAAATTAGTGAATAGGGATACAGAAATCTACAATCATTTTTCCTTCGGGATGTTCTTTAAAGTTGGAATGATAGATTTCAAAAGGGAATGTTTTCCTCATGGAATACCCGTGTTTATTCATCCATAAAAACAAGGATACCCAACATTGTTCAAAGTCATGAAGCGTTACTTCTCCTCTTCCAATAACAAATTTTCCGGCATCGATACTTTCAGAAAATATCTCTCCCTGAGCCTTATCCAGTTTTTCATCCAATAACATACAGGCATGAATTCTGACTTTATCCGCAGGGGTAATTTTAAAGCTATCATGATACACAGAAATCATTTTAACATTTTCTCCCGGAAACAGGTTTTTCTTTTTTGCCCAGTCTATGAGAATATTGTAAGAGGGCTCCACCTGGGCCAACCCAAGACTCATCACTGCTGCCAGATTCATTTCCGGCATTTCTTTTACTTCGATTTTTAAGTTCATTGTAGTCCAATTTAATAGGTTTTCAATACTGCAAATGTATTGGCTGAAAACCGTATCAACTTGTCCGTTCTTGCTTTGTGTTTGTAAAATCTTGTGAAATGTTTCAGGTGCTGACTTACGGAATTCAGATGGAGGAACTCCATAATATTTTTTGAATGTTTTACTAAAAACCGAATGGCTTGAGAATCCAAGATCGAAATAAATGTCTTTAATCTCAGCCTCTTTATGCACCGCCAGGTAGAAAGCACTCTTTTCTATTTTCTTTCTGATAATATAGTTCTGAAGTGTTTCTCCTGTAATAAGTTTAAATATTCTGTGAAAATGGAAAGGAGAATAGGCACTGACCTCTGCTATTTTTTCCAAAGAGAGGTCCGTGTCAAGATGATTGTCAATATAGTGGATCACTTTTATGATCCGTTTTTTATATTCTTCCAAATCAAAAGTACTGATCTGCAAAGATATTGATGTAGTACAATCTGCAGTTGTCTTTTATTGCTGTTTTTAAGATTTTTCGTTTTTTATTGCAGCGTACACACAGAAACTCCCAATTGAGGCCAAAACAGAAGCTAAGACAAAAGGAGCTCCACTGAAAATCACGGGGCTATGGCTAGATGTAAAGTAAGCGAATACATTGGTCATTAGCAAAGGTCCAAAAACAGCAGTAATGCTGCCAATACTCGACAATCCTCCCTGAAGGAGCCCTTGCTTGTTATCAGGAACTTTGGAAGAAATTACACTTTGAAGTATTGGGGTAGCCATCCCTCCTAATGCATAAGGAACCATGACGGCAAAAGCCATCCATGACTTAGTTATTAACCCAAATAATAGCAGACTGACGCAGTAAATAAACATGCAAATCATGATTGATTTCTTCTGCCCCAGCTTATTGATAAATAATCCAATAAACAGCCCCTGGGATATCACCATTAAAACGCCAAAAAACCCTAATGAATATCCTATCATATCCGCCTTCCAGTTAAACTTTTCCATCCCATATACATTCCAGGTGCTCTGCATAGCATGACCCGCCAAAGCGATGAATACAAAAGCAACAATCAGTGAAGGAGCCAATATCTCTTTTTTAATGCTTTTGATAGCTCCTATGGGATTGGCCGTTTTCCAGGAAAAAGGTCTTCTGTTGCTTTCTTTAAGAGATTCAGGCAATACAAAAACGCCATACATAAAATTAAGAAGACTCAGCCCGGCAGCGGCATAGAAAGGGATTCGTTCACCATACTGCCCCAGCAATCCTCCAATCACAGGTCCTATGATTAATCCAAGCCCGGCAACGGCACTTATCATTCCGAAATTCTGACTTTTCTTTTCAGGTGTACTGATATCTGAAACATATGCAGTAGCAGTAGTCATGCTGGATCCCATAATTCCTGTTATTATCCGCCCCACAAACAACCACATAAGGTTTGGTGCAAATGCAAGAATCAGATAATCTATTCCGAGTCCCAATAGAGACCATAAAAGTACAGGTCTTCGTCCGAAGCGGTCACTAAGATTCCCCAGGATTGGGGCAAATATAAACTGCATTAAGGCATATATTGATATAAACCACCCTATATACTGTGTTGTCGTACTTAAATCTCCATTTGACAGCTTCAAAATAAGGGTAGGCAGCACGGGAGCAACGATCCCTATTCCAATGATATCAATCAGGATGGTGATAAAAATAAAAACCAATGCGTAATCTTTTTTTCTTTGCATAAGTAGGGGTTGTTTTTTTAAAGTAAGTATGAATATTTTACAATTAAGCTATCGCTGCATTCATTAGATTTTTAATGACTTGCGCAATGTAATTGAAGTTTTGATTGATAAAGAAATGGTTCCCGTTTACGATCTGACATTCACATTCGGATTCCGTATAATGAGCCCAGTTTCTTATGTTCAGGGCATATCGTTCATTTTTTCCCATTACAGCAAAAACGGGAGTCTGTATTTTTTCATAAAACGGAATATTTTCCTTGTTCTCCAGCAATCCGAAGTCTGCTCTTAGCACGGGTTCAAAAAAGTCCAGTAATTCTTCAAACTCCATGATTTCATCCGAAAGCCCACCCAATTTTCTTACCTCCATAAAGAACTCTGTTCTTGGCAGTCCCGCAATAGGTGGGTTATTTTTTATTTTGGGGCCAGGATATCCTGTTGGAACAAAATAGGCGGGAGCATCCATAGATTCTTCCATTGCAAGACAAATCTCATGTCCTAAAATAGCTCCCATACTATGGCCGTATATGAGGTATGGAACTTCTTTTTTCCGCTCTTTTTTTACCTGGCTCAACAGATCTGCTACAGCATCCTGTTTATTTTTTAAAAAGGATGCTGTCATACGATCTCCTCTACCCGGAAGTTCGGGGGTTACTACCTGAAAAAAGGGTTCCAAATTTTCAATCAGCGGACGGAAGGAATTTTTGTCTCCGCCTGCGTAATGCAATAAAAATACCTGCGGTTTATATGATGTTGTTCTGTTCATAGGTTTTCTTTAGTGTGTGTAGTTTAGAACATGGGAGATCTCTTACCATCTCCCATGTTTTTTTAATTACTGGCAGCTGTTTTAAGGATTAGGTCAATGATCTGTTCTTTCTGTTCCAGCATCGTTTGATGGGATGCATTAATAGGATAAACAGATAATAAATCACGGTTTTCCATGATGGAATCTACATTATTATAGGCTGATCCCTGTACATGGCTGTTAAATGATTCATTGAAGGTTTCTCCCTTAAGCATTGCCTTGAATAAAACCACTTTTGTTGAAGTAAGATTATTTGAAATATTTTCTTTAATAATCGTATACTCAGCTGACATAAAGTTTTTAGTGGCTGTAAACCGGCGGTCATCAACAGGAATATTGAGTTTCTCACTCAGCTCTTCATCTGTAGGAAACGAAAGGAATTCTACCAGTTTCTGATCAGAGGCGTAGAAAATAGTATCCAGCAGATAAACTGTAATTTTCTGATGTCCTCTGTTCTCAAGCTCTGAGGCAATCTCCAGTGCAATATTTCCACCCAAAGACCATCCTAACAGGATATATTCTTCCTGATGATTATCTTTCCGGATGTCATCAATATGATCCAGATAATAATGAGCAAGCCCTTTCAGGTTACTAATCTTCTCTTCATTGTATAAGTTATAGGAATCTACTCCATAACAGTTATATTCTGCTTTTAACTGTTCTGCCAATGACTGATAGACTTCACAACCTCCGTTTCCAGGATGTATCAGGAACATTTTTGGATTGCTATTCTCCTGATTAAAGGCAACGATAGGCTTATACTCTTTCCCGTAGCTCATTATCGTTTTAGAAAGTTTACTTATCGTTTTCTCTTTAAACAATTCTACAATTTTGAGCTGAACATCCAGCTGCTGCTGTATCCTGTTGATCAGTTTAATAGCCATGATACTATTTCCTCCTAATTTGAAGAAATCATCATGAATACTAACTCCTTCCGGATCCAGATCCAATACTTCTCCATAGATACCGGCAAGTTTTCGTTGCAGATCATTTTCAGGAGCGGCATATTCTGATATTCCGATAAACTCAGGCTCAGGAAGGCGTTTTCTGTCTGTTTTTCCGTTGATAGTGAGAGGAAGACGTTCCAGATGTATATACACATTCGGAATCATATAATCCGGAAGTGTTTCTGATAAGAATTCAGAAATCATATGGGGGTCTATTACCGGATCAGAAACATAGTATCCGGCAAGATATTTCATTCCTCCTCTGTTTTCTTTGGCCAGAACAACGGCCTGCTTCACTCCAGGATACTGAAGTAACCTGTTTTCAATTTCTCCAAGCTCAATTCTATATCCGCGGATCTTCACCTGGAAGTCATTTCTGCCCATATATTCCAATTCACCATTAGCCAGCCAGCGTACTAAGTCACCGGTCTTATATAGCCGTCCATTCTTTCCTTTTTCTTTTTGTTCTAACGTCTGGAATGGATTGTTCAGGAAGCGTTCTTCTGTCAACTCAGGTTGGTTTAAATAACCTCTGGCAACACCTGCTCCCCCTATATAAAGCTCTCCTACTGCCCCTACAGGAACAGGACGGAAATGGGCATCCAATACATAAACCGTCATGTTGTTGATAGGATCCCCGATATTTAATGGATTGCGATCTTCTTTATAATAATGAAGTGTTGTACAGACTGTTCCTTCGGTTGGCCCGTACTCATTTACCAAGATGATATCCTCAATATTTTTATCCAGGGCAGGGAAACTTTCCCCTCCGGCAAAAATCAGCTTCAAGTGGGTTCCATAATCTATAACCTCCCTCAATAAAGCTGGTGGTATAAAGGAAACTTCTATATTATTTTCTTTGATATAGTCATTAAGTTCGTTCACTGATGTTCTAAGGTCATTGCTATACATCCACAAGGTATTCCCGTTACATAATGCCGGAAATGCTTCATAGACAAAGGCATCGAATACATAATTTGAAAAACATCCCACTTCCTGGTATTCTTCAAGTCGGTGAACTTTTATCATTGATTCTATAAGGTTGATCACTCCAGAATGTTCAATCATTACTCCCTTAGGAAGTCCCGTCGTTCCACTGGTGTAAATCACATAAGCCAGATTGGCCGGGCTTACCTTGGCAGCAGGATTGCCAGAGTTTGACTGATCAAGCTTTTCTATAACCTTTTCGCTATCCAGTACAATCAACTCTGCTTTCCCTAAAGAAGATTCTATTAATGTATTGACTCCATTTTTCTGGGTAAGAACCACTCTGGCCTCAGTATCTTTTACAATATGATTAAATCGCTCTGCCGGATATGATGGATCCATAGGAACATATGCCGCTCCGGCTTTCATCACAGCAAGGATTGCAATAATTATATCTTCAGAACGCTCAAGACATAGAGGTACCAGATCATCCGGCTGAAGATGATATTCATTGATAAGGTGATTGGCCAAACGATTGGCTCTTTCATTCAGTTCACGGTAGGATAATCTTATATTCTGATAGACTAAAGCCGTAGTGTCAGGAGTCATTTCAACCTGATTTTCAAAAAGCTGATGAATCGTAAACTTATCCTGATATCCTTTCTGGGTATTATTCCAAACGTCTACGATCTGTTTGCTTTCCTTCTCCGCGATCAGAGAAAGCTCATTAATTCTTGTATTCCCTGTTCCTGATTTTACCATCTGGTTCAGAAGGAATTGATAAGAATTTGCCATACGGACAATTGTTTCTTTTCTAAACAGAGAGGTTGCATAGTTGAAGGTCATCTGTATCGCTTCCGGACCATCATTTACCATTGTCGTCAGATCAAACTTTGCAGCCTGATAGTCAACTTCACCATCAAAAGAATAGAATAAGTCTTCATCTTCCTTAGCAGTCGAATCTCCGCCACCAAAATTCTGCAGTCCAAACATTACCTGGAAGACAGGGTGTCTGGATGTATCCTGTTCTACTCCTAATTCTTCCACAAGCTTCTCGAATGGAAGATCCTGATGAGATTGTGCTTCCGTCACCGAACCTGCCACCTGAAGGATAAAGTCTTTTACCTTTTGCTCTGAGTCAATTTTCTCTCTTAAAGCCAGGGTGTTTACAAAGAAACCGATGATATCTTCAAGACCGGCATAATGACGGTTGGCAATAGGGCTTCCCACTACAATATCTTCCTGACCGGAATAGGCTGAAAGCATCAGATAATATCCACTCAGCATGACACTGTATACACTTACTCCAAGGTTTCTGGAGATCCCTCTGATCCCTTCGGATATTTCTCCTGATATATCAACATTAATTGTTTCTCCTTCATAAGAGATGTCTGCAGGTCTATGGAAATCCGTTGGTAAATCCAGACTTTGATAATCATCGAATTTAACCTTCCAATACTCAATCTGACTATCCAAACGTTTACCTGAAAGATAATTACGCTGCCATAACGCAAAATCTTTATATTGAATCTTCAATTCAGGAAGTGTAGAAGCTATTCCTAATGATAATGTATGATAGAGACTGCTCAGTTCCTTTAAAAAGACCTCTGTAGACCATCCGTCAAAAGCAATATGATGAATCACAACAGACAGATACTGCTGCCCCTTGAAGCTGAAGATATTGATCTCTACAGGAATTTCTGAATCCAGACGGAAGACTTTATTGGCACATTTGTTTATGTGCTGATCCAATTCTTCTCTCGTCTCTACTTCTGTTATTTTAAATTCAGGAATAAAATCTGTAACTATCTGATACCCTACTCCATCTTCATTCGTTTTGATCAATGTGCGGAGCACTTCATGACGCATTACTACCGCTTCAAGAGCTTTACACAGAACGGAAACATCCGTTTTCTGATTCAGAATAACAGTCATTGGAATATTATACGCACTGCTTCCTCCTTCATACGCTTCTATAAACCAAAGTCTTTCCTGTGCAAAAGATAAACGCTGCTCTTCAGGCGATGATATTGCTATCGGGGTTATGGTTATCTGTTCATCATTATGATCTTCTCCACTTAATACATTGGCCAGAGAAACTATAGTCTTATGAGTAAGTACCTTAGCCACTTTCACCTGTATACCAAGTTCCTGCTTGATCTTACCGGCTAACTTAATCGCCATGATACTGTTTCCTCCTAATCGGAAGAAGTCATCATGGATACTGATGTTTTCAGGGGCAAGTCCCAGCACTTCACCGTAAATTCGGGATAGTGTTCTCTGTAACTCATTTTCTACGGCTACATATTCTCTATCTCCATTGAAGTCGGGTTCAGGAAGCTGTTTTCTGTCTAGCTTACCATTGATGGTCAATGGTAAAGAGGTGAGATGAACAAAGACACTCGGTACCATATATTCCGGTAAAGAGGAGGATAAATACTCAGTAAGGAGTTCATTATCCAGCTCTCCGGCTGATACATAATATCCGGCAAGGTATTTCATCCCCGCATTGTTCTCTTTGGCCAATACCACAGACTGTTTTACTTCAGGATGCTGAGACAATCGGTTTTCGATCTCTCCAAGCTCTATTCTGTAACCCCGGATCTTCACCTGGAAGTCATTTCTTCCAATGTATTCTATATTGCCATCAGGAAGCCAACGCACAAGGTCTCCCGTACTGTACAATCTTCCATTTTCTCCATTCTCTTTCTGTTCTTTCGTTTGGAAAGGGTTAGCAATGAAACGCTCTTCGGTCAGATCAGCACGGTTTAAATAGCCTCTTGCTATTCCCACTCCTCCAAGATAAAGCTCACCTACAGCACCTACAGGGACTAAACGATGGGACTCATCCAGTACATAAGCTGAACTGTTCCCTACCGGACGGCCAATCAAATGAACATCTCCATGTTCTACCTGTTTGTAAGTGGCATAGATCGTTGCTTCGGTAGGGCCGTAAAGGTTGTACAACACTTTCTCTTCTGACCAGTATTTTCCTGTTTCATAATCACAAGGCTCTCCTGCATACAACAAACCTTTAAGGAATGGGTAAGACACACGCGGAAGAACAGAAAGCATCACCGGTGGTAAATAGGTATAAGCAATTTCATTAGAAACTAAGTATCTGCTGATAGCATCGGCATCCTTCTTCGTTTCTTCATCCAACAGGTGAAGTTCGTTTCCATACAGTAAACTGTTGAAAAACTCGGATACGGATACGTCAAAAACGTATGACGTATAAGCAGTTATTTTCTCTCCTTCACTGAAACCATAAGCCTCTCTTACCTGAGAAACAACGTTGACTACATTCTTATGTTCCACCATCACTCCTTTAGGCAGTCCCGTGGTTCCACTGGTATAAATAACATAGGCCAGATTATCTGATTGAACTTCCGTAACAGGATTTGAGACTTCCTGTAATTCCAGAATCGTTTGGAAAACAGAATCGTTTATAGAAATAGTTGTTACTGAACCTGTCACTTTTTCTATAGTGCTTTCTTCAGCAATAACTATTTTACTGCCTGTATCTTTAAGAATGTGTTCTATTCTGTCTGAAGGATAAGAGGGATCCATAGGAACATAAGCTGCCCCGGATTTTAATACTCCTAAAATAGCAATCAGCATGTGTTCTGAACGCTCCAGACATAGTGGAACTAAATCATCCGGTTCAAGGGCATATGTTTTTATCAGATAATTTGCCAGGCGGTTTGAACGCTCATTAAGCTCTTTGTAGCTTAATCTAACATCTCCATAAACCAACGCAATCGCTTCAGGAGTTCTTGATGCCTGAGATTCAAATAAATCAGAAAGGGTTTTATCTGAAACTACAGATTCTACCACATTCCAGGACTGGATGAGTTTTAGCTGATTATCAGAAACATAATAAAGCTTATCTGTTGTGATTTTCTTATTTTTCAGGATCTGATCTAAAAGAGTTTCCATTCCTTCAATCAACTGCTGTATCGTTTGTTCTTCAAAAAGAACGCCTTCATAATTGATCTTGACGGTTACACTATCTCCCTGTTCCGAAGCCATAATTCCCAATGGATAATCAAGCTTCTCTACAGAGTCCATGAATACAAATCCCAACTCATTACCCTCACCTCCCTTAGGTACCGGATAGTTCTCATACACAAATAAGCTGCTGAAAATCCTGCGT
>NZ_QNUF01000019.1 GCF_003385455.1 Chryseobacterium rhizosphaerae
GTAAAGAAAAGCTTAATTCCCAAATTCAGATAAGTGATATAACGCATTTTTTCAATACCCTGGAAAAACCATTCGGGAAATAATACATACCCTAATAAAAGTAAGCTTGTATAAAAATAAATCTCTTTGTTTTCATAAAACGGAGGATACAGACAAACTACTATAGCAATGATCAACCAGGAAATTAATAAAAAAAGAGTTTTAATTGTTAAGACTTTACTGTAAATAATATTTAGTTTTTTGGGACTGTCTCTATAAATAGCGACATCGCGGGTAGCTGTAATTCTAAAACTAAAATCAGTTAAAGCAGTAAAATAAGCTATAAGTGATGCTGAAAAGACAATAACTCCATATTTTTCAAACCCTATTACCCTTAATATATAAGGCAGAGTAATTAATGGCAGCAACATTCCCACTAGCTGCAATGCAGATAATGAAACAAAGTTTTCTAACAATGCTTTTTTATCCTTGGTGTTAAAAATCTTTTTTATTCTGTTAATCATTATTTTAAGGTAATCGTTTCGTCATTATTTTTAAACTTTTGACCATAGCCATTTGCATTTCTAGAAGTTGCTCCCAGTTTCCCAAAATCCATATTTATATTTACTTGATGTGGAGCTCCTTTAAATGATCTGAACTTTGCTGTTGCATTATTTTGAGAAGAAAAGTTATTGATACTTATGTCTCCATTTAATTTTGAAAATCCGGTGTTAGCTTTGTCTCTTGTAACAGCCATTCCAAAACCAATTTTAGATCCGTTATCTTTGAAATTATTTATTGTAACTGAAATGGCCTTTTGCTGTTTGCCAACCAAATTGCCGGGTGAAATTATGATTCCGTAATTCCCATTATTTTCAGTTTCTATATTATTAAACTTCACATTTTTTATGTCATAATAATTGTTGTCCGGCTCAATATCTATTCCAGCCTGAGGATTGATTCCTGATGTATTCGCTATGTATGCATTTTCCAATAACATATTTGTTACTGCTCCAACGGTTAACCCATTTCTGCGGTTATCTTTTAAAACAACATTCTTAATGGTTATATCTGAAGAACTAACTCCGTTTCTACCACCTATACAAATTCCATCTCCCCAATTACTCTCTATATAAGACCCGATAATATTAATATTACTACTAGACAATATATAGATTCCCATTCCCCACTCTCCGGTAGTCGACAAATGTTTATGTCTGTCACCTGTTAAACTGGGATAATAAATATCTACATGCTGAATATTAAATAGATTAAGTATACCATTACGATCTTTAGCATTAGGTTTCATCATCAACTTTGAATTCTTTTGGAAAAGAATTTTCTGATTAGATTTTAATGTAAGGCCATTTTCATTAACGAGAATAGGAAAGTCAGGCATCATAAGGATTGAATTCTCGTTAAGTCCTTTCTGGATATATGAGGTATAATCAATATCACCCTTTGTAGAATATCCTTTTGGCAAATAACCTGTAAGATCCTTAGCAGTTTTAAAATATTTAGTTTTAACCACTTCATAATCTGAAAAACGATTACTAACATAATATTGGCAATTACCCAAAAAACATATTAATACTAAAAATAAGAATATCAGCTTTTTCATTTTGTTGGAGTTAATTTGTTAATTATTGTAAAGAATGGTATAAATACAACCAGATTGATAAATAATGTTGCAGAAATTGATCCTATATTAATCATCATAGAGGTTGAACAGCCAAAAGCTAAGATGATATATAAGAAAAACAAAACCGGTGAATTTGTAGAATAGGCTTCTTTTTCAAATTTGAACGCCAGAATAGTTAATATAAAAATATAGATGTAAAAAAAATAAATTGAAAAATGATATAGTCCTGCTACAGAGATCGGGACAATCTGATCCCTGGAACGGCTTGATCCATATATTTGATTGTTAAATTTAATGTTCGTCTTATAGTTGTCATTTGAAAACTTTGACAATAAGGGTATATTTTGACTGATATCAGAGATAAAGTAATAGTACTTGTCAAAAGGATTTACATCATTTTTTTTATAAGAATCATATCCTATTGCATAATTGGCTACCCCTCCAAAATAAGCGTTCAATTGATGAAGGCTCAGAAGTCCACCTACATCAGCTTTTTTCGTGCTTTCTGAAAATTTGGAAACTGAAGCGGCCAGTAATATAAGTCCAAAGAAAGCAGACGTATATCCTACAATTTTTTTCCTATAAACAGGGTAAAAATAAACTAATAAGAGTATTAAAGGAAAAGAAGCATATACAATACTGAATCGGCTGATCCCAACAATAATCGTTGCATTGATCAATACAACGATGATAGACAGGATAAGTTTTGTGCTCTGTTTTAACTTAAATGAATCGATAAATGAGAAGATATAAAGTACTATATATGCCCTCATTACAGGAAACATAATACTCACTAATGGAGAAACACTTTCCAGGTCTCCGGAGACTTTAAGTCTTAAATAGGCTGAAATATCCCATACAAAACTTAATTTATGTAAAAAGCTTTTATTGGTAGCAATAATTAATATAAATAGAAAAAACAAGCCGGTAGTAACCGTATTTAATTGCAAAAAATTTAATTTATTGGTCTTTAATTTTACCTTTTTTGAAAAAGTACAAATATAATAGGCAATTAATATAAATAACAACTCAATGATCATCATTGAAACAGCATAGGCCTCATTAACCGTGGTGCTACCAAACTTCAATTTGTCATTTCCTAAAAAAAGACAGGGAATTATGATATACCTTATTAGCTGCTGAATTGTAATAATCCAAAAAATGAAATATGACTTAAGCTTTACAAAGATGTTCGAAATAAATAATGTAAAAAAGCCTAATCCTACTGGCAGAACATAAACATTCTGATAGAAAGTATTGCTAACTTTCCCATAGATAAAAAAACCTATAGAGAAAAATAGAAAACTTAAAGAGAATAAAACTAATTTATATGATTTATTTATCTCCATGCTCAACAGGCGTGTTTATTTCTTAATTAAATAAAAATTATACAATACGGTACTCAATATTTGAAAAACGGAATAACTTCCAGAAAAAGCTAAGAGAAAAAGTGAAATTTCACCTGTTCTCTCAACTTTAAATTTATTACAGTCTGGAATCACATTGATCCAAGACTCCTTTTACATCATAAATGATTCCTTGTTCCTTTAAATAATCATTCAGGTTAATATCCATAAACTCATTATGTGCCACTGTCAGAATAATAGCATCAAACTTTTCATCTGGAATCACATTAACCACATTAAGATCATATTCATGTTTTACTTCTTCAGGCTTCGCCCATGGATCAAAAGTAGTAACATGTAAAGCATAATCTTCAAGTCCTTGAATCACATCTACAGCTTTAGTATTACGTACATCCGGACAATTCTCTTTAAATGTTATTCCTAAGTTTAACACTTTAGCTCCATTGATATTGAGATTTCTTTTTATCATGGTTTTCACCAATTGAGAAGCAACATACTGCCCCATAGAATCATTGAGACGACGTCCAGCTAGTATAATTTCTGGATGATATCCATTTTCCTGTGCTTTCTGTGCCAGGTAATATGGATCAACGCCAATACAGTGACCGCCAACCAGTCCAGGTTTGAATGGTAAAAAATTCCATTTTGTTCCTGCTGCTTTTAATACTGCATGAGTATCAATCTCTAAAAGGTTGAAAATTTTTGCCAGTTCATTCACAAACGCAATATTAATATCTCTCTGTGAGTTTTCAATGACTTTGGCGGCTTCGGCAATCTTAATGGTAGGAGCCAAATGGGTACCTGCAACGATCACAGATTTATATAAAGAATCTACGACCTTTCCTATTTCCGGTGTTGAACCTGAAGTAACTTTTAATATTTTTTCTACAGTATGCTCTTTATCTCCCGGATTAATACGCTCAGGAGAATATCCTGCAAAGAAATCCTGATTAAACTTCAGTCCTGAAACCTTTTCAAGAACAGGAATACATTCTTCTTCAGTAGCACCTGGATAAACAGTAGATTCATAGATTACAATATCTCCTTTCGACAATACCTTTGCTACAGTTTCTGAAGACTTATATAGCGGTGTAAGATCAGGACGATTATGTTTATCTACCGGAGTTGGAACTGTAACAATATAGATATTCGCGTCCTGAATATCTTTAATATCAGCAGAGCAGTACAAGCCTTTTTCAGCATTTTTATAAAAAGGATTCTCTTCTTTTAATGTTGCTTTTAAAACTTCATTTTCTACTTCTAAAGTAGTATCTACCCCTGTATTTAATTCTTCAATCCTTTTTTGGTTGATATCGAAACCTACAACCGGATATTGGGTTGCAAATAATCGAGCTAAAGGCAAACCAACATACCCCAATCCTATAACGGCAATTTTATATTGTTTATTCATAAAAAAATCGATTTAAAAATATTACTTTAAATTCTCCCAATACCAGCTAATAGCTTCTTTTAATCCTTTGTCTATCGTATGGGTAGGCTGATAACCTAATAGTTTTTCTGCTTTTTCAACTGATGCTAATGAGTGTGGGATATCTCCTACACGGTTCGGACCATAGTTCACTTCCACTTCAGCAATTTTCTCATCGAATTCACTTAAGTATTTTTTAAGGTATCCAATTAAATCATTCAATGTAGTGCGGTCTCCTACGGCTGTATTATAAACCGTATTCACTGCTTCCGGATTTTCTGTAAGCATCGCCCGTTCATTCATCTGAATCACATTATCGATATAAGTAAAATCACGTGAATAATCTCCTGTACCATTAATTGTAGGGGATTCGTGGTTGATCAGCTGTTTTACAAATAATGGAATCACTGCGGCATAAGCTCCGTTCGGGTCTTGTCTTCTTCCAAATACATTGAAATACCTTAACCCAATACACTGCATTCCGTAAGTTTTTCCAAATACATCAGCATACAATTCATTTACATATTTAGTAATAGCATATGGTGATAATGGTCTTCCGATTACATCTTCCACTTTGGGTAATGATGCAGAATCACCGTATGTGGATGATGAAGCAGCATATACAAAACGTTTCACATTGGCATCACGCGCCGCAACCAGCATATTTAAAAAACCTGAAACATTCACATCGTTACTTGTAATAGGATCTTTAATTGATCTTGGCACAGAACCTAGTGCTGCCTGATGTAATACATAATCTACATTTTCTACTGCTTTGTGGCAAACGTCCAAGTCACGGATATCTCCTTCAATGAGCTTATATTTTGGATTTGTAAGGAAAGGCTCGATATTATGACGGTGCCCCGTTGCAAAATTATCCAAGCAGACAACGTCATATCCTTTATTTAAAAAATATTCCGTTAAGTTAGAACCAATAAAACCGGCTCCGCCTGTAATTAAAATTTTATACATTTTTATGATTTAAATATTTTCTTCAACCAATTTTTTTTGTCTTTTGTCTGACTATAACCATAGCCATAACTATAGTTGTATCCATACCCTCCTGCACGCTTTGAAACATCATTAACGATAAAAGATACATTACTAAGTTTAGAATCTCTCACCAAATCATTGGCAAAATCTATTAAGATATTTCTTGATATAGCAGACCTTACTACGTATAAGGTAGCATCAGCAGTATCAGCAATACTAAGAGTATCTGAAACTAGCATAAGCGGTGCAGAATCTATAATAATATAAGCATACTGAGAAGACATCTGATCAATAAGTTTTTGGTATCTTCCATTAGAAAGAAGTTCCTGTGGATTAGGAGGAATAGCTCCAGCATAAATGACATCACATGAAGGATTGGTGTGCGATGTATGGATAAGGTCCTCAACATTCACTGAATCATCATATAAAAATTCAGTAAGCCCTTTTCTTTTCACGGGTTCACTATCATATCTCTGAATCTGAGGATTACGGATATCTGAACCAATAAGGAGTGCTCTTCCGTTTTTATTGGCTATGGTAAGAGCAAGGTTAACTGATACTAGGGTTTTCCCTTCTCCTTTTACCGAAGAAGTTACCATAATTACTTTAGCTGATTCTTTTGTAGGTAAAACAAATTTAAGATTGGAAACAAGTACCCTGAATGCCTCAGCCAATTCTGAAAAGTCATTTTTCTGTACAAGATGATTTTCATTATTTTTCAGTGAAGGAATATCAACTAATACCCCTAACCCTGAACGTTCCTTTATATCACTTCTGCTATAAATCTTGTCATCCAGAAGGAATAGCAAATAGAAAATTGCAAATGGAATTACTAGCCCAAGGAAAAAAGCACCTGGAAAAATAATATCTTTTTTAGGAGATACAGGAGTGTCTTCTGTAAAGGCAGGATTTACAATTTTTGCTTTCGGTACTTCTACTGATAAATTAATTGCATTCTCTTCCCTTTTTTGAAGGAGAAATAAAAATAGTTGTTCTTTAAGATTCTGCTGACGCTCTATTCCTCTATAAATTTTAGATTGTCCTGGAACTTTTTCTATAACATTTTTATTGGTTGTTATTTGATTTTGTAATTGAGCAATCCCCGTCTGAACACTTTGTTTCTGTTCACGAATATTATCACGGATAATATCCTTTAAAGAGGCAATCTCCTTGTTCATTTCTATGACAGCTGGGTTTTCATTGGTCGCCTGCTTAAGGGTTTTATTTCTACTGATTACAAGTGTATTATACTGAGAAATAGATTGTTCTAATGAAGGATTCAACCCTAGATTAGACGGCATAAGCTGGTTGTTGCTTTTTACAGCTTCTGTAGAAAGTGAATTCAGAAGGTCAAGCTGAGCCTGTTGTTGAAGAAGGACCTTAGTATTTTCACTTGTATTTTGCAAAGCTAATTCTGCCTGTGCCTGCAAATCTACAATACGATTACGGTTTTGGAAATCTTCTTTCTGGTTTTCTACTCCGGAAAGATCCTTAGTAATCACCTCAAGTCTTTTATCTATAAATTCTTGGGTATTCTGAGCCTGTAGATTCTTATCTCTCTGACCATCCAAATTATATTGTTTAGTCACTTCATTAAGAATAGCTTCTGATTTTTCGGGAAGAGATCCGATCAAGCTGATGTCCATCAACATAGCCTTTTCATCCGGCAAATTCACCTGTATTGTTTTTTCAAGTTTTTTTACCTTTTCAATAGGGTTCCAAAAAATAACTTTATATTCAGACTTAATGGCTACAGAAGAATTTCTTTGAAATATGACTGTTCCAAAATCCAATTGTACAGGAATATTGAATTTCCCCACAATTTCTTTTTTCTTTTGGTCATGAAGTGTAAACTGGTCTCCCTTTATATCAGTTAAGGTATAAGCGGAGGACACAAACTTTTCTTTAGTATAAGTAAGAATTTTCGCAGTTATAGGAGCATTAATAAATAGCTGCGAATCCTTAAATTCTCCTGCATTGAAATATTCTATATTGAGATTAAGATTTTTAACAACCTGCATGAGTATCGGTCGTGAATTCACTACTGCTGCTTCACTTTTTAATTCATCAGAATTACCGAGACCAATTCCAAGATTATCAAGATCAGCCAAAGCTGAGGAAAGGTCATTTTGTTTTTTATCAAATTTAAGAGTCGTTTTCGACTGATATTTAGGCACACTGTACCTAAGGTAAATATAAGCACCTGATACAAATAACAAAATAGAGGCAATAAACCACGGCCATTTGTAAAGGTATTTAGAAATAGTCTGCCCTATATTTAATTTTTCTTCTTTTGCCTGAAATTCCATCTGCTGCATATTCTATCGTGTTAAAGCAATTATAAGAGTACCTGCCGTTAATAATGCTCCTATAATCTGGAAGGTAAGTGCTCTGTTCGGATTAGTATTAGCCTGAACCTGTTTGTTTTTATCCGGCTGTACATATAATATGTCGTTTTGCTTGATGTAATAATACGGTGAGCTTACAATGTCGGATCGGGTTAGGTCAACATTAACAACCTGATCTACTCCATCATCCCCTGTACGGATAAGTTTTACATTCGTACGGTCTCCAAAATCTGTCATATCACCCGCAAGTCCTAATGCCTGAAAGACATTAATTTTTTGTGAAACACTTTGTTTCTGCCCTGGGTCTTTTACTTCCCCCAAAATGCTTACGTTAAAATTTTTCAGAGTAATGGATACCATAGGGTCTGTCAGGTATCTCTTTAGACGGGATTCCAGCTCTTGCTTTAGCTGTATCTGGGTCATTCCTTTACTGTATACATTTCCTAATACCGGAAAGGATATATACCCTTCATCATTTACTAAGTATTCACTTGGCTGTACATATTGATTAATTCCGGTTCCGCCTTCACTCCCCACTTTATTTGCCGTATTAAGGTTGAAGGGCTTTACAGCAATCTCATCAAGCGCTGAAACAAGAATCAGAAGAACATCTCCTTCCTGGATGTGCAATCCCTGGAATTTTGCTTTCGTAACTTCTTCTTCCATATTATGCCTTGACATATATACCATATTTTGTTTCGGCTTACATGATAACAAAGTAACCGACAACAGTACCAGATACGTAATAATAGTTCTCTTCATATATTTTTTTAGTCTATTGGTGTTAACGCTCAATTTTATTTAGAATCTATGTTTACACTATAATTGGAGCGTGATACGTATTTTTAATACATGATTATTAGTTTCACTTTTTTGTGAAAATTTTTAATGTATTATGTTGTTTTTAGATTAATTCTTCTCGATGCAATTTTCGTTCCGATTAAGATAATTTAGCAAAAATAATTACTTATTTTTTTGTTATTTATATATTTTTTACACTATGTTACTGATAGACTTCATATTCCGGTGTTTTATCTAAAATTTCAAATTCTGAATTGTTACTTATAAATTCCGGCACAATGATCTTCAAAATCTTGACAACCTGTAACCCATCTTTTTTTATCGCCGACCTCATAATCTGTTTACATAAAATTTCTATGTCTTCCAACTCCATCACCGGATCTTTTGATATCATGATTTTCTCATGATGGGTAGGAATAGTAGTAGAGTTATCCGTTAAGAGCTCTTCATATAGCTTTTCACCGGGTCTTAAACCAATAAAATCAATCTTAATATCAACATCCGGAGTATATCCTGACAATTTGATCATCCTTTTTGCCAGATCCAGAATTTTAATAGGTTTCCCCATATCAAAAACATAAATTTCGCCTCCATTCCCCATTGTTCCTGCCTGAAGCACCAATTCACAAGCCTCAGGAATGGTCATAAAATAGCGAATAATATCCGGATGGGTAATGGTAACCGGGCCTCCCTTTGCAATTTGCTTTCTGAAATGCGGGATGACAGAACCATTAGAACCCAGTACATTTCCAAAACGCGTGGTAATAAATTTGGTTGTATTATCCGAAGAATCTTGCAAAGATTGCACAAAAAGCTCAGCAGCTCTTTTAGAAGCCCCCATTACATTGGTAGGGTTCACAGCCTTATCTGTAGATACCATCACAAAACGATCAACATTATATTGTCTGGATAACAACGCTAAGTTTTTAGTTCCTCCAATATTTACAAAAATAGCTTCGTGCGGATTATCTTCTATCAAAGGAACATGCTTGTATGCTGCAGCGTGATAAACTATTGAAAAACTGTAATCTTCAAATAGCTTTTCCAGTCTGTAAAGGTTGGAAATATCCGCCAGCACAAACTTGAATTTTTGATTGGGAAACCTTTCCAACAATTCAAGCTTCAGTTCATGCAAAGGTGATTCTGCCTGATCCACAACGACAATAAGTGATGAATCCAGCTGAGCAACCTGTCTTACAATTTCACTTCCAATAGACCCTGCTCCACCGGTAACCAAAATACTTTTATTATAATGACGGCTTTTCACCTCTTCACTTTCTATTTTTATCGGTGCACGGTCTAATAAATCTTCAATCTGAAGAGGACGAATTCCCCCTATAATACCTTCCTCTTTCGTGTGATTGACATTTGGAGCCTTTAATATTTTCAATCCTTTATCTAATGCTAAAGCCGTCCAATCTTCCATCTTAGGTCTGGGCATTGTTTCATTGATTAAAATCGCATCAAACCGGCTTACCCAATGATCATTTCTAAGAAGGCTCTGCTTATTATAAATCTTGTGTCCAAGCAACATTGCTTTTTTAGAGTCTGGTCTGGCACTAAGAAATCCCGCTAACTGATACGCATGACCCGGATTATGAATAATAGCGTTCGCTAATGATACAGATTCACCTTCTACACCTATAACAGCAATTCTTATTTTAGATGGATCTTTCTTGGAATCCCTAAACATTCTAAAAAGCTGCTTGGTTACCATTCTGAAAAAGAACATCAGAAAAGTAGAAATAAAGAAAAACAAAAAAAGAACAGGATACAGGTACACTGGTTTCCCCAGTATAAGTTCTGATATAAAATTTAACCCAAGCAGAACGATAAGAGTACTACCTGAAGCCCATACAATTTTAAAGAAGTCAAAAAAAGTTGAGTATCTTATAATTCCCGCATATGTTTTGAACAAAAACATAAAGAAAATATTGATCCCAATAATCACAAAAATCTTTTCATTGAAATATTCAATAAAATTAATCTTTACCTGAAGGTTTTTTAAGAACAGATATGAAATTAAAATTGAAAAAGAAAAAATCGAAATATCAATAAAAAAAACCAGCCATCTAGGTAAATACCTTAACTCTTTGATCCTGAAAACATTCCCCATATTAAAAAAATAGAACTAAAAAGCATTAAAACTTTATTTAATTCAACATTTGGTGTCTTTTTTTTCAAAGCAAATGTAACAAATTATTATTTACATATTCAATACCATAGATCAATTTTTGTTCATAAAAAAATAAAAAAATAACTATATACTTTAAACTGAATCATATATGCATTTAGTATTTTAAAAAATTAACAAATTTTTTAAAATTCTAAAAAAAATGTTAAAAAAAGTAGACATATCTTGTCTGTAAAATCACGTAAACAGCCTAAAACAAAAGAAAAACAACACTTCTAAATTTTTATTCTATGAAAACTTTTTTTAAGATTCACACAAGTTTGAAAACTTAATTATTCACAATTCATAAGAGAAATTATAATTTAATAATGAATAAAATTTGCCATTTATTAAAAACGATTTAATCAATTCAATTATTTAACAAAAAAAATTAAACGAAGCTTAAATAAAGCTTAAAAAAAAATTAAAAGAACTAATTTGATATTTTCTTGGGTCAATTTGTCTGAATTTTGGCACCCAAAAAATTTTTTTATACAATCAATTTTGTTCAGGAAATTATAACATAAGATCTGTCAAACTATTTTTTGCCACTCAATTCTCCCTCCAGAGATATTATTTAAGTTTTTCCAATAATGTTTTTCTTAAAAATCACATCATGCTTTAGTTTTTTCAAACCAATAAATACACTTGTAGTAGAAGGCGATTAAGGTAAGTGTAGTATATAAGTAGTATGGGTTAAAACTTAAATTTATAAAAAAAATAAAGGGTGTGAATATATTTTTATTCTACATTTGATCGTCACCAAAATTGAAATTAATACATTAATTTAACAAAAACCATATCACAAACAAATATATTTTATCTTTTTAGCAATCTAAAAAAGAACAATTAACTCAAAACACTGAAAATTATGAAATTACACAAGAGAATTTTGCTTGGATCATTTATTTCGATGGCAATGGTATCATGTAATACTACCAACGACAATATAGAGGAAAAAAGCCCGGAAGCACAAACTGCATTAAATGCAGGTACGTCGGCAGATTTTGCAAATACACAAATGTGTAAAGATGTTTATCTTCCCGGAGAAGGTTATATTCCAGGAACCGCCTCAAAGGGAGCGGTTGTTTCCAGTAAAAAATGGCCAAATGGAAGTGTGATTACCGTAAAGCTTACCGGAGGTACTACTAAAGTTCGCAACAAAGTAATGCAATATGCGCAACAATGGTCCCAATATGCCAACATCACCTTTCAGTTTGTCACCAGCGGTACCGCACAGATTCGTGTTTCCTTTATCTCTGGTGCAGGATCTTATTCATATATAGGAAAAGACGCGCTTAGTATAGCCTCTAATCAGGAAACGATGAACTTTGGTTGGTTTAATGATTCAACAACTGATACGGAGTTCAGCAGAACAACCATTCATGAATTTGGACATGCACTTGGCATGATTCATGAACACCAACATCCTTTGGCTGCTATCCCGTGGGATAAACCTAAGGTATATGCCTATTATGCAGGTGCTCCCAATTATTGGACCCAAGCTCAGGTAGATAATAATCTGTTTGCAAAATATTCAACCACTCAGACACAATATAGTGCTTATGATAAATTGTCAATTATGCACTATAGCATCAGTTCAAATTTGACTACAAACGGATTTAGTGTTGGTAATAACACAGTTTTATCAGCTACAGATAAGCAATTTATTGCTACAGTATATCCAAAAAGCTAAAGATTTGTACACCTCTGATTATACAAGGTATATTTATCTTATACATCATTCAAAATAACAAGAAAAGCATTATTACCGAATAGTGCTTTTCTTTATTATATATAGGATACAGACTATAAACTTTACTGTTATTATTTTTTATGTATTCAATTTTTTTCTCAACACAAAGATTAATTCAATAGCATTAAAATAAGTTTCACCAAAATAAAAATCGCCCTACTCATAGGGCGATTTGTGACTGCAAGGTGTAATTTCCGAACATTTTGACAGGAGGTTTAAACAAAACTACTGAATTTCATGATCCATAAATAGTTTTTAAATCCAGCACAATAGCTTTGTTCCTTCAGAGATCACGGTTTATTTTACCGGAGAATACAGCTTTTTCCTTTTCAGAAAATCAATCAGTTCTTTGGGGCGGTCGGTTTGAATACTGTTGATATTATTTTTTACAAACCATTCGTAAGCATCCGGGTTTTCAAGCACGAGATCATCGTGATGTCCTGCACTTTGTTGTGGCCACAGAGAATTCACCCAAACCCGGGCTCCGCTTTTCTGAATCTCTTTAAAATTGATCATGTGACTTTCATCTGAACCTAAAGTCAATTCAAAACCATAGACTTTATAATGGTTCATGTAATCATTTATTTTGGCCCAGCCTTCATGATTGGCCAACCGAACAATAGGCATATAATGGATTTCATTTTTAATAGCTCTATATTTTCTATTGAATTCTTCGTAAGTTGCGGTACCTTTAAAAAGAACTTCATCAAAAAGATTTCTTTTCTTTAAAACAGGATAAACAAGATCAAAATAATCAAACGCCTTATCGAGATTGATGAATATTTTCCCCTGTGTCGTATCCAATATTTCATCAAGAGTAGGAATCCTCATTTGTGTAGGAACGCCCAGTCCATCTTTCAGATAAAATTTTTTAATTTCTTCCAACGTATAATCGGAAGGCTTTCCTTTACCTGTAGTCGTCCTGTCTATGGTATTATCATGCATCAAAACGAGTACACTATCTTTAGTAAGAGCCAAATCTATTTCCACCATATTAACGCCTTTTTCAATCGCCTTTTTTACGGCCATGACAGAGTTTTCCGGAGCCTCTCTCCAATCTGCCCGGTGGGCAATCACCATTATTTTATCATGAGGAAATTTTGAAAGAGAAATATGATTTTGCCCCAGAACCATTCCTGAGACGAATAACAGTGCATAAATGAATTTCTTAGTTTTCATACTTCAAGTTTTTTGATTTCAAATACCGGATCAGCTCCTCTGGTCTGTCAGTTTGAATAATATTAGCCCCTTTTCTAATTATCCAGCCCCAGTTTTCATCAGGATTATCCATCGCTTTATCATCATCATGTCCCGCACATAATTCCGGCCATAAGGCATTGATCCAGATCATGGCATGGGCATCGCGGATCAGTGTTAATAATTCATCAGCTTTCGGGGTATCATCTTTAATAATCACTTCATACGCTACAGGACTGAACATTTTAGAAAAATCCCGGATATATTCTGTAGGATTAATCACCTCATCTCTTTTATAAATACTGTAATCTTCCGGCCAAACCATAGGCATATAGATGATATGATCCAGTTTTTGTCCAACTTCTTTTTTTAATTCCGAGGCTTTTTTATTTCCCTTCAGAATTATTTGTTCAGTGGTTCCCGTTTTTTCAGTAAGTAGCCTTACCTGTTCGATAAAGTCCCAGCCTTTATCCAGATTCAGCATGATTCTTTTACCTTTAACGAAATTCAATACTTCTTCGAGCGTAGGCACTTTTTCTCTTGTAGGCATCCCTGCGCCGTTTTTAAGAAATAAAGGCTTTATCTCAGCAAGCGAAGCTTCTGAAACTTCTCCTTTCCCAGTCGTTGTACGATCTAATTTTTTATCGTGCATCACAATCAGTTGGCCGTCTTTTGTTTTCTGCAGATCTATTTCTACAATATCAACACCCAGTTTCATAGCTCCTTCTATGGCTTTTACTGAGTTTTCAGGGTAATTCCTCCAGTCTCCTCTATGGGCAACGACCAGGATTTTATTTTCCGGAATTCTCTGTTTGAAATAATTGGTCTGTGAAAGAGCCATTTGAACGATCAACAACCCCAGCAAAAAGCTTGTTTTTTTTATATTTTGTAATGTATAATGATTCATTTTTTATTGTATTTGAAATTAATATCCCGGATTTTGTTTAATGGCCGGATCTGTATTAATCTGACTCTGAGGAACGGGCATCAGAAGATTATAGCTTTTAATTACCGCCGTATTATATCCGGGAGTATTCTGGAAATGAGCGGTCATTATAGAAATAGCTTTTCCGGTCCGAACAAGATCAAACCACCGATGACCTTCTCCTACCAGCTCTTTTCTTCTTTCCAGCGCAATCTCATCCAGCAACTGTTGTTCCCCGGACAAGTTTACAGGGTTTAATCCTGCTCTGGTTTTAATCTTATTTAAATAGAGATTGGAAATGGTGAAATTATTTGTTTTTGCATAACATTCCGCCATTAAAAGAAAGACATCTGCCAGACGAAGTACAACCGTATTACTTCCGCCATCAACGATAGCATCGGATGTTTTAACTAATTTTTTGCTGTATGGCACTCCACTCGGAGTCAGTCCTACAAAAGCATTCCTCCTCAAGTCTCCCGACGAAAAAACAGCATACACTTCTTTTGTTGGCAGATTATGTCCCTTTGCTCCCGATATAAACCCTGAAGGACTGAACATCTGATATGCCTGGCTTCCCTCCGTATTTCCGTTTAAACCTGAAGTAAACTGAACATCAAAAATGATTTCAGCATTGTTTTTATTGGAGGGATCAAATATTTTGGTCACATCCGTAAGCAGACTGTATCCCAAGGGCTCTATCTTTTGTAAATAAGGCAGAGCTTCCGAATATCTGTTTCTCGTCATCAGCACTTTCCCCAATACCCCAAGTGCCGCTCCTTGGGTTACCCTTCCCTTTTGAGAAGCAGTGGCGGGTAACAGATCAATGGATGCTTTAAGTTCGATTTCAATAAAATCATAGACGGTTTCTACCGGAGTTCTTCCCTGCCCAAAATATTCATTTACATCTGTCGTTTCTTTGGTGACCAGAGGAACATCGCCGAAAATTCTTACCAAATTGAAATACATTAAGGCTCTAAGAAATTTCATTTCTCCGGTTCTGGTATTTTTCAGGGTCTGATCCATAGCTATCCCTCCTATCCTGTTTAAGACAATATTAGCTTGCTGTATTCCAACATAATGATCTTTCCAGGTACTTCCGAGCAGGGAATTATTAGGCTGAATGGTGAAAAAATCAAACTCTCCGTATGTAAAACTATCATTGGCAGGAACCTCATCAAACGTATTATCGGATGGAATTTCCCCAATAGCCTGCATAGCCAGCTGATACTGACCGTTGTATTGCAGCGATGCATATACTGCATTCACTCCCTGTTCAAGCTGCGCTTCATCTTTATAAAAATTAGCAGTTACTTTTGTGCTTTCCGGAGATGTATTCAACAGATCTGAAGAGCAGGACTGCAATAAAAACAATCCTAATAACGGTATATATATTCTTTTCATTTTTTTAAATTTATTCATTGAAATAGGGATTAAAATTTCATATTCATCCCAAAAGAATAGACTTTTGCAATCGGATAATATCCGCTGTCATAGCCCTGGGTAAGGATGCTGTCCGAATTGGCATCCAGATTCTGCCCCCGGTAGGATGTAAATGTTAAAAGGTTATTACCCACAAAATACAGCTGTATAGACTTCACTTTCAACTTGGATACCAGCTGGTCCGGAAGATTATAAGCCAGCTTTACTGAGCGCAGCCGCACATAATCTCCGTTTTTAAAGAAAATATTGGATGTTCTCGCTTCCTTTCTGTTATTGGAAAAGTTCATATTCGGCATAGCGTAGATCCCATTGGGATTGGTTACAGGATTATATCTGTTATCAAAATAATACTGTGACGGAACTCCAAATCCTTCTCCGGATTCTGAAATACTCACCATATCTCCGTTATATATTTTCCGGCCTAATTCACTGTATAAAGTAAAATTCAGTTCAAAATTTTCATACCTGAAAGAATTGGTTAATCCTAAGACATATTTGGGAATTCCGGAACCAAAGCTTTTTTTGTCGTTCGTATCAATCTTCCCATCTTTATTCAGATCTTCCATGATGTAATCTCCTACCATAGTTCCGGAAATATGAGGCGAGTTATCAATTTCAGTCTGGGATTTATACACTCCCAAAATATTATAGCCGTACATTTCAGCAATGGACTCACCTACTTTGGTAATGGCAAAATTATTGGCTCCTGCTACAATCTGAGTTTGTCCACCAGCCAGGGCCAATACTTTATTTTTATTCATTGAAAAGCTCAGATTATTTGAATACTCAAAGCTTTCGCCTATATGAAGAGGTTTTAAGGACACCTGTATTTCCAGTCCATTATTTCTCAGCTTTCCAATATTCTGTAACGATGTGCTGTATCCTGACTGCTGCGGAACCGGCACATCCAACAATAATCCATCCCTGTTCAGCACATAATAATCTGCCGACACATTGAGATATTTATTAAAAAGTCCGAAATCAATTCCAACATTTTTAGATTCAGATTTTTCCCATGAAATATTAGGATTGGGGGCTGTGGAAGAACGGTAACCCGGTGCCAGAATTCCACCAAATACATAGTTTTCCTGAGCCATGAGTGAAAGGGCTCCAAAATTTGGGATCTGATTGTTTCCATTGCTTCCAACGCTGAATCTGAATTTCAGAGGATCCAGAATATTGTTTTTAGGAAAGAAATTTTCTTTACTTACCGTCCAACCCAATGAGACAGCATAGAAATCTCCCCATTTTGTATTAACTCCGAAACGCGAAGAACCATCTCTTCTGTAAGATGCCATAAAGCTGTATTTTCCCTGATAGGAATAGTTGAACCTTGAAAAATAAGAAGTAAGAGTCCATTTATACTGATCTGCATCTACTTTAAAAGAAGTTCCACCCCCAATATTAGTGATGCTGTTATCAGGAAATCCAGCAGCCAGATTAGTCACCTTATTAGATTCCTCCTGCTGATAAGACTGCCCTGCAATCACATTGAACGAATGGTCACCTACCTTCTTATCATAGGTCAGCAGGTTTTCGATCAGATAATTTTTCGTAATATATTCTGTCCTGCTTGCTGTGGTTACATCCGGAGCCGCCGTTCTGTAACTCCCAACCGTTGAAGGGTCAAAGAAATTGTATTCATAGCTGGTATAATCTCCACCTGCGGAAACTTTATATTTGAAGTCTTTCAGAAAATTCCATTCTCCGAATATATTCCCGAATGTTTTGAATAATGAATATCTTCTTTTTGTCATTTCTGCTATAGCAACAGGGTTTTCCACCAAAGCACCGTCAGTAGGTGTATTGGCTTTTATCTGTTGGGAAATAAGGAGGTTTCCGTTGGCATCCCGGGGAGCAAAGAAAGGATACATCGTTGTTGCCATCTGAAGAAGGTTGTAGGTACGTCCCCCATTTACCATATCAAAAAGACTTCCCTGAGCAAAAGATGGGGTCATGGAAACACCGAATTTCAGCTTATCCGACATTTGGGTCACGAGATTGATATTCCCGGAATATTTTTCGTAGTCTGTTCCGATCAGTATTCCTTTTTGATTCAGGTAACTTCCGGTAAAGGAGTATTTCGTTTTATCATTTCCGCCCAGCACATTTAATGAGATATTACTCATCGGTGCAGGCTTCAGGACCGTTGAGTACCAATCGGTGTCTGTCAGACCTTTTTCTTTGTTTAAATACGGGGTAAGATAACCGGGGATCAGCTCTCTTAAAGTAGCTCCTTTGGAAACCCTTGTGGCATTGTCATCAGCAGCACTTCTGTTGGCCCCTTTCGAAAGATAGTTGTTATCTCTGGCTTCTTTCATAAAAGTTGCCATATCATAGGCATTAACAAACTTTTCGTTATCACTTCTGGTTTGAATTCCGTAGTAAGAGTCCAGTGTATATTCCAGTTTTCCTTTTTTTCCTTCTTTCGTTTGAATGAGAACCACACCATTTGCACCCCTTGAACCATAAATGGCCGTAGATGCAGCGTCCTTCAAAATATCAATGGTGGCAATGGAGTTGGGATCAATGGAATTCAGATTCGTACCTTCTGTTAATGGAAATCCATCCACAACGATTAAAGGATTAGCACCCGCCGTCAGAGTCCCGATTCCCCGAATTCTGATATTCGGTGAAGCTCCGGGATTGGCATTCGACTGAGTGATCTGAATTCCTGTAGCTTTTCCCGCAATCATATCGCCAAAGTTGCCGGAAGCCACTCCTTTCAGATCCTTTTCTCCTATAGAAGCAATAGATCCGGAAATATCCTTTTTATTTTGCTTTCCATATCCAATCAATACGACTTCCTCAATCTTTTTTTCCTGGTCAGGAATCGTATCATTTTTTGAAATACGGATTTTATCCGTTTTGTTTTGTGTCACAGGTTTAGCAGAAGTTCGTCTTACTGTAATGACCTTATTCTGAATACTGAACTCTACCGGATAGTTTTTCTGTAGATAATCCAGTGTTTTCTGTAAGGATGTGTAATCGATCTTCCGGTCATCCACCAAAATATCCTCCAGATCGGAAACGGAATAGAATACCTGCGTTTTTGTTGTTTTGCTGAGCTTTTCCAGGACTTTTGTAATGGGCAGTTCTGCTGCAGCACAGGAAGAATGTAAAAAAGGGGGGATTCCATGGGCATAGGATAATTGTGATGTGCACAAAAATCCCAGCACGGCAATACTAATTGCTGTTTTTTTCATAAATTCGCAAATGTTAATTTTTAAACTTTTACCGGTTTTTAAATTGAATAATCAGCATCGATACGCCAATATCGGTGCTTTTCTATTTTAATATAATCTCTTTGTCATTGATTTTTTCAGGTTTAAGATTGAACGGAAAGCTGATCACAGAAAGTACTTCATTTAAGTTTCCTGTGAATGCTCCGCTTACTTTTTTATTTCTAAACTGAGAAGGATATGATATACTGATATTATAGGTATTCTCCAGCTGATCCACCGCCTCAGAATAGGCTGAATGGTCAAAAGTAAAGTGCTTTTGTTTTTCAGGATGGTAATAATGATAATCTTTTCTCTGCGCATCATTGATCCAGATTTCTTCAGGCAACAGATAAGTGATAGTGCTTCCGTGCGCTATTTTTACTTTTCCCTCAAATAATTCCACCTTTTTTTGTGCTGATTTCTGATCCAAAAAGAACTGAGTCCCCAAAACCTGAACATCAAACTCACCGGCATTAATTCTGAAAGGTCTCTTCTTATCCTTAGCTACATTGAACCTTCCCTGTCCCATAAAAACCATTTTCCGGTCTTTTTTACCAAAATCTTTATCTAAAACAAGTCTGCTGTAAGGGTTCAGTTCTACTTTACTTCCATCGGGCAGTTCAAATGATTTTCTACTTGCTGATGTTTCATAGACATACTTCCTCTCCGCTCCATTTGCTGAAGTCTGACTGGCTGTTTTAAAAACGATGAAAAAAGCAAAGAAAGGAACCAGCACAGCAGCGGCCCAATAGAATTTTTTAACAGAGTTTTTCTTTTCAATCTTCGCTTCAATTCCTGTCCAGATCTTACGGTCTGTAAGATCATCCATTGTATCCTGCGTTTCGGAAGCTGATTTCCAGGTTTTTTCAAATTCTTCTTCTACACTCATGGGATATCTATTCTCGTTTGTAAAGGGTATTTACCAATAAATACGCAGGAATAGAAAATCGTAAACCTTATTTTTTAAGATTTAACAAATAGTTCATATTAGAAGACGGAAAAGATTAGTGAAGATTAATTTTCAAAAAGCTGATCGCTTTATTGATATGTTTTCCAATGGCGACTTTGGAAATTTTATTTTCTTTGGCTAAATGAGAATAGCTGAGCTTTTCAATTTTGTGCTGAATAAACAGTTCTTTGGTTTTCTCAGGCAGTTTATCCAGCAGAGCTTCAATTTTGGATATCTGTTCTTCCATAAAGGCTTCCTCCAAAATCTCATCTTCAGTGTCTGGAATCTCATTTTGACCGGAAGAAATCAATACCATTTTATTTTTACGGTAAAAATTGGCAACTTCCTGTTTACTTGTTTTGAAAATAATAGCTTCTATTGCTGAAGAATCTGTCGTTTTGTGCATATGTTTCCAGACATGCACAAATATATCCTGCATAATATCTTCTACATCCTCATCTCTCTGGACGTATTTTCTTACGAAGAAATAAACTTTATGTTTATATTCAGAATATATTTTTTTGAATTGCGCCATTGTGCGTCCTATAAAAATAGCACCCCAAAAGTATCCATAATAAATTCATCCTGGATTAATACTATATTAATTTTCAAAAGCTTTATGAAATACCTGCACGTTCAGTACTCCACATTTTTCACTTTTGCTTCTTTAATTTGCTTATGCTTTTGATTTTAATATTATGACTGCAGAAGGTATACTTTTCGAACACCTTGTCAAGGATTTGACCAAACTTTCAGCCAATACCACTAAACGAAATGAATTGAAGGATTTTCGTAAAAAATAGGATGTTTGATCATCTGTTGATTTTTGATGTACATACTAAGAATCCTTAAATGTATATTCATCATACACTGTATTGATCAGCTGATCAGAATTGATATTTCGTGAAAAAATAGGATAATGAAAGCGATCCAGTTTATTTAAAATACGTATAAGCTCCATCTTTTCATGATAATTGAGATTTCCAGCTACGATATGGGTGGCCTGACGAATCTTTTCCATTTGATTTTCCAGGATCAATAATCCTCTTTCAGTAATCCGGATTAACTTACTGCGTTTATCCAAATCAGAATCTGTCTGTTCAATAAGCCCCTGACGTAATAGTCTGGCAATAATTAGCATACCCACAGGCTTATCATGAATATTTTTCTTAATAAGCGCCATCTTACTCATCTCACCAAAAGCCTTTAGATTAATCAGATAAATAAAGTCTTCCTGGGTAGAGAATTCTGAATCTGAGATTGCAGATTTTGAGTAGGTTTTCGCATATCGGTTAAGATGAACAAGCAATGTACTTATGGCACTTTCCGGCGTTCTTCCATTTTCCTTCCCTTCCCAATAAGGTTCTTCGGAATGATCTTGTTGCTTATTATTATCCTTATCAGAAATCCATGCTTTAAAACCTTGAATAGTTCCCGGATACAAATCAGGACAAGCCTGGACTTCGGTTTCAAACTCCTGCAGTAAGTCTATAAAATCTTTAATAAGTGTATAATTCATATCCGTTAAATAGTTTACAAAAATACCTAATTCCTTAAAGAGTTTTGCAATATATGATCAAAACTATATTAAATAGAATTGATTAAGCTGCTCTTCACATAATACACGGATGACTTCAATCCAGCGGTCCTCATCATTCAGACAAGGTATATAGGTGAATTTTTCACCACCCGCTTCCAGAAACTGCTCTTTTCCTTCAACGGAAATTTCTTCCAGAGTTTCCAGGCAGTCTGAAACAAATGCAGGACAAACAATGGCAAGATTTTTAATTCCTTTTTGTGGAATAGTTTCTAATGTATGATCCGTATAAGGCTCTATCCATTTGTCTTTTCCTAATCTGGACTGAAAAGAAACAATAACTTTATCTTTTGACAATTCAAGCTTTCTGATCACCCGATCGGTGGTATTAAAACACTGGTGGCGATAACAAAATGAATGACTTGGATTTGTATCTTTATAACAGCAATCATTCATATTACACGTCTTTGTGGAATCTGTTTTGTATATATGCCGTTCGGGAACACCATGGTAAGAAAATAATAAAGCATCAAAATCTTCCGGAAGTTTCTCCCTGATACTTTCTGCCAAACAGTCTGTATATAAATCCCGGTTATAAAAAGGCTGTACGTAGTTGATTCTTACACCTGGAAATTTTTTCTTTCTGATCTCTTCTGCTTTTTCAATAACAGTTTCAGTGGTACTCATTGCATATTGTGGATAAAGGGGAAACAGTACAATTTCCGTGATTCCTTTTTCAACAAGATTCCTGATACCTGTCTCAATACTTGGTTCTGCATATCTCATTCCTATTTCCACAGGCACGTCTATTCGTTTTTGAAGCTTTTTCCTAATCTTTTCTGTGATAACGATCAATGGTGAACCTTCATCTGTCCACACCGTTTTATAGGCTTCGGCAGATTTTGCAGGTCTTGTTTTCAGGATAATTCCCTGAACAAGAAGTGCCCGAAAGATCCAGCGGTAGTCAATTACCTTTTCATCCATTAAAAATTCATCCAGATATTCCTTTACATCTTCTACCGCAGTAGATCTCGGAGAGCCAAGATTGATTAATAAAATTCCTTTTTTAGCCAATGTTATTTATTTATTAGTGAATAGTTATATTACCGATTATTCTGCCAGTGCTTCTTTGTAAGCCTTTAATGCTCTTTCTCTGGCTTTTGTATGTTCCACGATGGGTTCTTCCCTATAGTCTTCCGGAAGCCACTTTCTGATATACTGAGTATCTTTATCAAATTTTTTTGTTTGTTCATAGGGATTGAATATCCTGAAATAAGGCGCTGCATCACAACCACATCCCGCGGCCCACTGCCAGTTTCCATTATTGGCAGCCAGGTCATAGTCCAGCAATTTTCCAGCAAAATAAGCCTCTCCCCACCGCCAATCAATAAGCAGATGCTTAGTAAGGAAACTTGCCGTGATCATTCTTACCCTGTTATGCATAAATCCGGTTTCATTGAGCTGCCTCATTCCGGCATCTACAATCGGATATCCAGTTTTACCTTCACACCACGCCTTAAATTCTTTTTCATCATTCCTCCAAACAATATTCTCATATTTCTTTTTAAAACAGTGATGGACAACACTCGGGAAATGATACAGGATCTGCATGAAAAATTCTCTCCAGATAAGTTCGTTAAGCCAGACTTCATTATGTTTAACAGCATATTGTACACATTCCCGGATCGAAATGGTACCAAAACGAAGTGCAATCCCAAGGTGGGTAGTACGATCCATTGCAGGAAAATCCCGGTACTCACCGTAAAAGTCTATTATATCCTTGTGCAGTTTGGGTTCAGCATAATCAAGATCCGTTTTCTCAAATCCAATATCTTTCAATGAAATGATTGCTTAAGGTCCTTCATAATTTGCAAAACCTTCCCTGTTAACCGGAACAATTTCTATATTTTTCAGATTCTCCTTCCACTTCTTTGAGTAGGGAGTGAAAACAGTATATGGAGAAAGGTCATTTTTCAGAATATTATTTTTCTCAAAAATGACTTGATCTTTAAAATTCCGGAATTGGATATGTTGCTTTAACAATAAATCAGCTATCTGCCGGTCTCTTTGTATAGCTTCCGGCTCATAATCCCTGTTGCTAAAGACAGTGTCAATATTGAAATCCTGGATTATTTTTTTAAAGACCTCTATGGGAGTACCATAGTAAACATAAAGTCCACTGTTATATTTTTTCAGATCTTTATGAATCGCCTGTAAAGCCTGATGGATATAATCTACCCTTTTGTCTTTTCTATCCTCAAGTTGATTCAGTATATCAGTATCAAAAATAAATACCGGAATAACCTTTAATCCTGAATTAAGCGCATGGTAAAGCCCTATATTATCTTCCAGTCTGAGATCTCTTCTGAACCAAAAAACATTCACTTTATTCATGGTTTTATCTGTTTAAAAAATATAGATATTTGTTTTCTGTAATTGAAACACAAATATACTAATAAACAAATTAAAAAGAACATTAATGAACTAAATTTATACAATATTAAATTGATTCAATAAGTATGAGTAAAAAAAAGAATGAATATAGAGGGAAGAAAATTATATGAATAGAAATGTATAATCAATAAGTTCTATCAAATTAAGATATAAATAAACTAAATATCATCCTAAAACAATAAATGCCCGGAACTTCTAGTCCCGGGCATTATTAAACTAACTTTAATTTGTTTTCTTTCTCCATTCTGCTTTCACATCTTCCGCAGCATCTTTGGTCTTTTCCCAAGCGTCATCGGCTTTATCTTTTATATCTTCCCATGCATCTGAAAAATTTGATTTTACTCTTTCCAGCCAATCTTCCTGAGTTGCTTCCTGATCATTAGCTCTTTTTTCATTGATATAATCTTTGGCTTTGTCTGCTAACTCATTGATCTTCCATTTTGCATCATCAGCTGCATTTTTTAAAGAATTTTTTGTTTGGTCTACTGCATTTTCCGCTTTGTTGTACTCTGAATTATTCATAATATAATATTTTAGTAATTGGTATATAAATAAACAATCTTCATGCCTAAAAAATAATTTTTGTGTTAAAAAAATATTAAAGTCAATTTCTCAGAGATAAATAAAACAAACTTTAGATTTTGTCAAAAAAAGCAATACTGTAAACCTCTATTAGCCGATGAGAAATTTTATTTATTTTTCTCAAGCCATTCAATAATTTTGAGAGCAACACCATTTGATGATTGAAAATTTTGTCCGGTAATAATTCGGCCATCGTGTTCAACATGAGATACATTTCCTTTTGAAAATTTAAAAGTTCCTCCTCTTTGTTCTATTGTCTTCTGGATTAAGAATGGAAAATGCTTAAAATATTCACCATCTTGTTTTTCAAAAGAATCAGGATAACCACTTATTGTCTTTCCCTGAACTAAGAATTTACCATTTTTAGTTCTTAAGTTGACAATACCCGCTGTTCCGTGACATACCGAAGAGATAATACCCTTGTTATCTTCATATACCTGCATCGCAATACGTTGGATCTCTGAATTTTCAGGAACATCATACATAGCACTTCCACCGCCAATATAATGGACTGCTTTGTAGTTTTTATAATCAATTTGTTTAGGGTTCAACGTATATTTTATGGAGTACATAAAGTCTTGATTATATAAATATTGTTTTTGCAAACTATCGGAGGTATTGATATAAGCTAAAGGAATATCACCGCCTTTCGGACTTACAAAATCAACAGTATACCCTGAATTGACAAAAGTATCATAAGCGTTTACGATTTCGGCAAAGCTATTTCCCGTTGAAATTGCAGATTTTCCGTAATAATGAGCATTGGAAACAATGAATAGTATTTTTTTACCGGTTTTATTGCTGGCTTTACTGCTTGCTGATTTGCTGATTATTTTCCATTTACCGTCAATTTTCTTTAACAAGAACATATCCATAAATTCCTGTTTTTTTTCAGGAATAAGAATCTCGGCTTTTGCAACAGCAATATCATTAAAGTATTCTATAGAGATAATTTTCCCTATACGCCCGTTAAATTCTCCTTTTTTTCCTTTTTGAAACCAGTTAACATATTCTGAAACGGGAACAATCCATAAAGGTTTTTCTTTGTGACTTAGAAAAAGATTGGCTTCAGCATAAAAAGCCTCACTAATACGGTCTGGCTCATTATAAGATGTACCATTAATATAGTTTTGAATACAATTCTCAATGAGAGATTGTTCCGATTGTGCAAAGCACCCATTTGATAGGAGTACCAATAAAATTGCGAAAAAGATTTTTTCCATAAACTTTGGATTTTAATGATTTAAAAAACGTTCCGCAAAAATATATTGCTTCCCTTTTAAATCATTCCAAGTTTATCATCATGAAGTACGAATGTATATTTTAGGAGTAAAAATTATGTTTTTTGGTAATTGGAAGGCGTCATTCCAGTGATTTTTTTAAACGAACTATAAAATGTACTGCTTGAATTAAATCCGGATTCAAAACCCACAGCATCTATTTTCAACTGAGCACTTTCCTTTAAAAGCCGTTTTGCTTCCTCAATTCGATATTCATTGATGAATTGAGCAAAACTTTTATTCAAATTATCATTAATAAATTGTGATAGTAATTGAGGGCGAATATTTAATTCTTTGGCTAAAATGGATAAGGTGAGATCAGGATTAGTATAAATTTTTCTGGTTTCAAAAAGTAAATTAATTTTTTCTTGGATTTCCTTTACCAGCTTTTCATCTATTTTGTTGATGTATTTTTCTTTACTAATCACAGAAATTGACGTTTTGTTTTTTGCATAATAAATCAGAAGGAAAGAAATGTAAAAACTGAAGGAAAAAGTCAAAGCTCCGGAAATATAGGAAGTATATCTGGATAAAGAATAGGAAAGCCAAATGGCAAAAACACCACAAACAATTGATAATATCCAGGTTTCCTGATAGCTAATTTGGTTGCGATGGGTTACTAATTTTCTAAAAATTGATCTAGCCTCATAAATGGATAATACAATAAAAATAAACCATTGAATATTTATAGAATAATAAATTATCCGTCTCCATATCTCAGGATTTTCCTTGTATGGAAAGATAAAACCAAAAACGCTTATCGTTATAAGGATAAAAATGAGACTATATTTTGCAAAAGAATAATTAAGATTTTGCAGTATTGATTTAACAAAAAAATACAACAGAGGACCAATTAAAAAACAAGCTGACAAGCCTATTTGTAGATACGTTTTTGATAACTGGGGATTAAAATTATAAAATACAGATTTTCCGATCCTTGTACTTAAAGCTAACAACAAAAGCCCTAAAAATAAATCGGATATCGCTTTATTTTTCTTAAAGAATAGAAAATAGAACCCCAAAATAACACTATTAAAAACACCTATAGCGCTTAAAAAAAATAATATTTGATTGTCAATATTCATTAGTTGAAAATATGTTTTCTTTTGGAGTTATTAGCAGTTATCTTTTCGAAATTCGTAATGTGGTTAGATTTTCACCACAAAACTTCTTTATGAAACTGATATTCCAAATTTAGCAAAAACTTTTCCCATTGTTGCTTTTCGTTTGAATAATGGCTGATTTGCATTTACAGAAATACATATTGTCTACTCAAGATCAATCAATTTTGTAGAGAATTCTTCAAAAAACACCATTAGCCTGTCTTCCATGAAATCAGGGTTGATTTTTCTTGCTTATAATTAGTAAAAAACAGAATAACTCTAAAGCCTCAAAGGCTGGAGATTTAGCATAGCGGAAACGTATTCTTTTATATAATCTATTTAAAGAGTAAAGCCCCTTAGTCGGGGCTTTAAATAGTATTTCATTGACTTCTGCACTTTGTGAGAGCCTGCTTAATATTTCTTTCCAATCTTTTCAGATAGTAAAAGAATCTCCTTATTTATTATATCAGCATTTTCTTTTTTTGTAATGATACTACCATGGCTTGCATTCATAATAATTTGTTTACCATTAGAAGAAAGTTCTTTGATTTCTTTCTGCATATCAAACCATAATTTAGTCTGTTTTTCAGGATCAATTCCCTCTTTTCTGTATCTATCTTTTTGAGATTCTTTATACTGTTCTGTAGCGGTAAATACAAGAACAGGTAATGAATCTAATTTCTTTGCCGTACCTGCACGTTTCAGTACATCATTAGTAAGCTTATTCTCTCTTAAAAACATATTATAAACATCACCAGAATTATAGATTAGTAATTGTGAGCGCCCATACACTTCTTTAGGTAAACCATCACCCTGATACGGAGGTTTACTGATTACTTTGTTATAAATACCCAAAATACCTAAATCCGCTAATATAGATCCAATTTTTAATAATTTTGCCTGCCCTTTGGGTACCAGTTCTTTTTGTGCTAATCGATTCCACTGTTCAGGATGGCTTGAGTCTATGAAAACGATTCCTTCAACTTCGTTTGGATAAAGATCCCTGAAAATCCTACTATAAGGTCCTCCCATAGAATGACCAACCAAAATATAAGGCGGTTTTTCGCCAATTTTTTCTAATAATTCATGAAGCTGATGGGCATAAAACTCAGGAGCTCTACCATCACTATTACTCGATTCACTAAACCATTTTCCATCTCTATCATAGCGTATAACTCTCGTTTTATCTTTTAACCCTTCCGCAATCCAATGAAGCATATCTGTATTGCCGTGTGCGCCAGCTTCCATAATAATTGTTGGTAAAGATTTCTTTTCACCCTCTACTCTTACATGAATATTGGTTCCGTTTACATTAACTAATTTACCTGGTGGAACTGGTTTTGGACTAAATAATTTATAACACAGCCCCAAGAACAATAATAATACTAGAATTCCTATTATAAGTTTACCAAAAAACTTAAATATTTTTAAAATTAATTTCATAGTTATTTTTTAATTTCATATTGACAACGGCGGAAATGCCGAAACAGAATCTTTTAACAAAAACCAATCTTCTATCATTGTTTAAATGATCGTCCATTGTTTTTTTAGAGTGAACGTTATAATACTACTGTTAAATGTTTTGTAGACATTTTAGATGGAATCTTTGGTATAGACATAATTATTAGTTTTCCCGCAAATATAACAAAAAGCCCCCTGAAAAAGAAGGCTTGTGTATTATTCTGGTACTGCTATTTTTGCTGGATCTGGCATCTCTTTCTTGATTTTCTCTTGCATCTTACCCACGTCTTTTATTTTCACTTTCTCCATGGTTGTTTTCTGAATGAATAATGATTGATTTCCGTTTACAGACATAACATTATTTTCTTTCAATTAAACAGTTTTCGCGAACAATTATTCAAAAAAATATTATTATCGGAGGATTAGGGATAATATATAAAAAAAGCCCCTAAAAAAGGAGCTTTTGTGACTTCGGAGGGGTTCGAACCCCCAACCCTCGGAGCCGAAATCCGATATTCTATCCAGTTGAACTACGAAGCCATATTCATAAATAATGAATGATAAGTAATGAGTAATTCCAGAATTACTTATCATTCACTGTTCTATTACTGATGATTAGAATGTAATCTTCACCCCTCCCAGAATCTGAGCACCCAGGACTTTATATCCTTTGTACGTCTGGTATTTTGAGCTTAGAAGATTATTTCCAAGTGCGAAAATACTAAAATTTTTGTGAATTTTATACTCTGCGGAAAGATTTAAATCAGCATACCCTCCAACTTTATCATTGGTATTCTCTGTAGACTGAAAAACCATGTTCGGATTAGCTACACCTTCGATCATATAAGAGTTTGTAGTTCTGTCACTTGCAAAGATTCCTTTGAAGCCTAACAATAATTTCTTGTCAAGCATTGTATATTTAGCTCCGATGCTTGCATTAAACAAAGGAACGTTATAAATGTCATTATAATTCTTCAGATTATACTTTGTAAACCTTAATTCTCCATCCAATACCAGGTTTGCCAATGGGAAATACTGTACACTTCCTTTGATATCGCTTACATTTCCATCGTCATATACCGTAGAGAATGTATTGGCAAAATTATAAGATGAACGGTTCAGCGTAAAATCATTATCAAAAAGTCCATTCGCTTTAAAGAACATAATATCTTTCATTTTTCCATACCCTGCTGAGAAGTCGTATTTCAACGTTTCATCGATGTCCCCTCTCAATCCTACATAAAAATGATATTGCGTCTCTGTTGGCTTTAAATACTGGTCAGAAACCAGGAATGGGTTGGCCTGTAACAGATCAGCATACGTATTCAACTTCAGTCCTCCATCTACCCCACCGTAGAATTTAAATTCTTTAGCTGCAGCAAACTGGAATTCTGCCTGTGGAAACCAATACGTTTTATTGGTTTTCAAGCGCTCCGCCATCAGATCATTTGAATTTTTAGCATTCAGGAAAGAGAATGACGAACCTAACATTAAATAAGAATCCCCTTTTCTGAACGTTACTTTAGGAGTCAGATTAGTATTGAAAAAATTAGCTGAATTTTTGTCGCGGATGGCAAAATCTGTTTTTACCGCATCTATTCCTACTCCTAAATCTGCATTCAGATTAATTCCGGATTTCCCCAGCTCAACAGCATGTTTAGAGAAATTGGCCAAAATGGAAACCTGATTTTCCTGAGCATCAAAATGATCTTTCAGAAATGATGATTTTACCCTTACGTCATTTAAAATTTCATTGGAGTAGAAATCGTAGTATCCATTTACCTTAAACTGATTAACCTTTTGCTTCAGATCAACATCAGCAGAAGGCTGCAGGGCATAAATCCCATAATAATTATAGTTATTCAACCCATATTCAGCGTTGATATTGAATTTTCCTTTATCTCCGTAAGAATTAAGGAAAGCCGCAAAGTTGGCTGATGTCTGCTTTGAATTCCAGTCATAATCTTTTTTAAGACCATTTGTAGAAAGTACATGCAGATCTCCACCTACTTCAATTTTGTTCTCAAGAGTTTTGGAAATATTTCCATCCGCCAGTATTTTACCATAATTACCCATTCCGAACTGGAAATAATTATTCTGGGCCGTTCCATCAAATTTCGGAGCTACATCTTCCCCCTGAATCGTTGAAGTTTTAAAATCTGAAACCGCAGGAACATCCGTGATGGTATATTTCACAGGATTCTGGGACTTCTCTTCCGGTGGATAATTTTTAATGGTTTCCACAGAAGTCTTCTTCTTTTCGATCTTCTTCACTTCCGGCTCTCTTTTTTTATTAAGAACCAGTTTTTCCTCCTTGATTTGGGAAAACGCAAACTGCGAAGCCCCTAAAAATAATATGGATAATAATTGAATTTTTCTGTTCATATTTTCTTTATTTGAAAAATATAATGGGATCTATTTACTGGAAGCAATATAATTTCCCAACAAAGCTTTCCCTGACTGTTTTGAAAAAGTTCTGCCTAGTCTGAATATATTAAACAGCCAAAGGCTCTGATAAACTTCTAAATTATATTGATAATTCTTCGTTGTACTGTTCTCGGCTACATCATAACTATAAGTAATATTGTATGGGAAACCTGAGGGTAGTAATCCTACTGTAATCATACTTCCAATCATAGCGTTTCCACATGAAGGAGTACGGGTCAGCATCGGATGCAGGGTTATTTTAGCTGCATGGGTACTGTCTTCCACAATTTCATAAATACCAGCATGTTTTAAAATATCAAACTCTCTTTTAAGATCTTTATTCACTACAAAAGCTTTTTGCTTCGGAAAATCAGCTTTAGCTTTTCTGTATTCTTTAGGATAAGCGCTGTATGCAGGAATGCAACTCCAAAGGGAAGCAGAAATTAAAAAAGAATATGCTGTTATTTTAAACATCTTTAATTCTTATTTTTTAATCTGTTTTTTTACTTCTTTTGCTTCTGCAACAATTTCCGGGAAATCTTTATAATTGGCAATGATCTGATCACAGGTATAGCTTGCCTGATAATTATCTTTCAGACCGATATAGTTTTTCGCCATCAATACCAATGCTTTTGCTCCCCAGTACTCTTCTGATGAATAGTTGTTGGCAAGCTTAAAGACTGCCTCATTGGAAGATTTGAATGCTTTACCTTTATTCTGATAATAAGCTTTTGCATACAGTGCTTCCGCAGCTACGGAAGTATTGGATGATTTCTCAAGAGCAGTATAGGCAGACTGAGCGTCTTTATCTTTTCCTGAGTTCATCAGACTTCTCGCCTTAATTACTTTAGCTGTTTCAATGACAGCGGCCGAGTTTTTAGAATTGGCAATAACAGCATTTGCTAGTTTTTCAGCTTCAGAGAAGTTCTTTTCATCAGCATAAAGCTTCATCAGCTCAACATTTGCGTAGTTTTTAATGCTGATATCTGAAGAATTCTTAATCCCTTCAAGATATTTTTTAGCCTCAGCAGTATTCCCTTGTGCCAGGGAGATCTGCGCTAAACGGGTTTGAGCATCATCCTGATAGTCGTTCTGAACTCCAGCAACTTCCTGAAGAACAAGCAGTGCTTTTGTTGAATTATTTGTTTGGTAATAGCTTTCCCCAAGCTCGTATTTCGCTTGATAAAGCCCCTCACCTGTTGGATTCTGTGTTAGATATTTCTCGTAATAAGAAATGGCATTTTTATAGTCTTTCTTAGAGAAATACTGTTTTCCTGTAGATAAGTTGATCTCATCAATTTCAGAAGCATCCACATTGACTCCAATCGTCCTGGCAAAGTTTTCATATCCGGAAACATCTCCGTTCTTCGTGAAAATAGGTTTTGCTGCCTGAACGATCTTTTGGGCATATGCTGTATTTTTATACTGCTCACCCAGAGACTTCAGTTCAGAAAGAGCTTTGTCATTCTGATTCTGATCAATATAATTCTGTGCCCTGTAAATAGAAGCATTCGCAATCAGATCTTTGTCTGAAGAGGTTTTAATCACCTTTCCAAAATAATCATTGGAATTCGTAAAGTCATCCTGAGCGGCATAAGCCGTTCCTATTTCGTATTGTGCATCATCGTAATATTCAGAATTTGGATATTTCGATAATAGCGTTTTTAAATTATTGATTTTTGCCTGCGTATCTCCCTTAAATCCTAAAGCCATTGCTTTCTGATATACGGTATAATCCGTAGCATCTTCATTTTTATCATAAATGGCAATAGCTTCGTTCAGGTCATTATTCGCGTAATGAATATCTGCCAGACGAAGTTCTGCATCATTTTTAAACTCAGGTTTAGGATTCGTCAGATACTGTTTGAAATAAGTTGCTGCCTGATCAAATTTCTTAGATTTAAAATAAGCATATCCTAAATCATAAGGCAGCTGTTGTTTTTCAGGAAAGCTCTCGGTAAGAAGTTTTTCATAACGGGCTATAGCAGACGGGTAATTTCCTTTCTGGTAATATACCTGAGCCAGCCAATATAAAGCTCTACTGTTAAATTCTTTATTGATATTAAATCCAAGACTCCTCAGAAAATACTTTTCAGCCTCATCATAATTCCCTTTATTAAACTCTTCTGTTCCCAACAAATAAGAAACCTCCTGGTCTACTTTATTGATTTCCGGGGTTGAGCTTTGTAATCTGTCAATAGCATTCAGGGTCTCTTTATAGTTACCCGAATACAGATAAGATTTTACCAATAACGATCTCATCTCTGAGGCATTGGCGGCGTTCTGATTCTCGTTGATATAACTTTGGATTACTCCTGAAGGACTTTCAAACGGGTTCCCGATATCATAACTTAATTTAGCATACTGTTCATGAGCCAGCTTTTTCACTTTTGCATCATAATCCATCTGATAAGAAGAACGGAATGCCGAAAGTGCTTCCTGCTTTTTATCTACTGCCAGATAAGCATTTCCTAACTGGTAATAAGCATTCTGCGCCAGTGCTGAATTACTGTTAACAAGCTGATTGTAATAAGAAACTGCCTCATCATATTTTTTAAGCTGAGCAGCTACGAATCCCATTTCATACAAATCATTTTCAGATGGATTCTGCTGTACGTTCAGATAGTCTTTTAAGTGCGGATAGGCAGACGTGTAATCATTTTTCATGAAATAACTTTCCCCAATGATCTTATGAACCTCTGCTTTATAGGAATCTGAAATATTTTCATTCAGTAAGGCATTCCCTTCAGAAATTGCCTGGTCATAATTCTTATCATTATAATACAGCTGTACATAATAAGGACGTACCAGTTTTGAGAATTTATCCTGATCTTTTATAGAATCAAAATATTGGAAAGCTTTATCATTTTGCCTGTTGCTGTAATACAAATGCCCCAGCATATATGCAATATCCCCTTTTTGAGACTGATCAGCCGACTTATAAGCTTCTTCCAATGCATCGGTAGCCCCTTTAGAATCTCCGGTCATGAATTTGGCATAGCCCAGTTTTAGAATATACTGGGTATTTTCCTCTTTTGAAAGCTGGTACTGGTTTACTTTTTTCAAAGTTTCCAATGCTTTGTCAAAATCTTTTTTTGCCAGATAATAATCCGCTAAAGGAAGATTAGCCTGGGCAAAATACGCAGAGTTAGGATATTCTTTAATAAAAGCTGTTAAACCTTCTTCAGCATGATTTTTCTGGAGAATTACCCCAATCACGTTGTCAAAAAACTGAGCCGCTTCCTTCTTTGAACGGGACAAATTCTGATTGTAGAAATATTGTCTTGCATATTCATATTGGGAAGCGTTGTATATTTTGGTCTGATAAAGGTTTTCTGCCAGATTAAATCTATAATTTTCTTTCTGTGTAAAATATTGGGACTGTTGGGCATCGGCAATTCCGAAATAGATCACAGCAGCCGCTAAAAGTATTTTTTTTGATTTCATTCTTCTTGATATAAGAAAATTAGTCTAAATAAGTTAACGAAAATATTAAAAACTTATTGTTTAAGCAAGTTTTAACACCGTTAATGGATGTTAATTCTTATTTCATAACCATGAAAATTTTCTCACTATACAATGATAAAATTTACTACTTTCGTCTAATAAAATGTAAACAATTTTAATTAACCGTTATCAAAAACGTATTTAAATTGGATACTTTTTCAACAACAGCTAAAAACATACCATAAACACACCATTCCATGAAATTTAAGATTCTTTTAGCATTAATTTTTGTAAATCTCCTGCAGGCACAAAAATTTTACTTTCCAAAGACAGCTGTAACTGACTCTGTTATAATGGAAAAACAGATCCCTAACCTTGCTCTGCAAGTGATTCCTCACCTTCAGTCAGCAAAGTACAAACCGGAAAACACCGTTGACCTTATGGACAATCTTTTCCGTTTACAGATGGTGGCTCAGGATTATAAAAATTCACTGGTTTCTCTTTCTGAAAACCGTAATCTGTTCGCTGATAACAATATGGGAGGGTACAGATATATTGGATTTGAAATGTACAGCCTTTCGAAAATAGCACAAAAAGAAAGCAACACTTCATTTTCCAATGCACTTCAGAAAGTGTTTAATCAAAAATACAGAAGTCTTCCGGAAAAATTGATTCCCAGACTTAGGCTAGCTCTTGACGGTGATGTAAAAGAATCCAGAAAGCAGCTGAAAAAAATACTTGACAAACAAAAAGACAAAGACAGTATTGATTACAGAACAGCTCTTGCTCTATGTAAAAGCTATTTAAGTTATAAAACCTATTCCGGTATAAAACCTCAGGTGATGCAGCTTCTGACTTCAAAAGACAAGGAAAGATTCATTATTGAAACCAAAGATCTTACCATAAAAAACGGAGCTACCTTAACGATCACTATTGTTCGGAAAAAAGGGAATACGTCCCCACTTCCTGTTATTCTTACCAGCAATATTTATGCAGGTTCATTTGATGAATTCTTCGGAAAAAGAGCCGCTGTTTATAATTATGTAGGAGCTGTTGTTAATACCCGGGGTAAGAGAAACAGTAACAATATAAATAATCCTTTTGAGCATGAATCAGAAGATATTTATGAAGTAATCGACTGGGTAAGCAAACAGCCTTGGTGTGATGGAAAAGTGGGAATGATCGGTGGAAGCTACCTAGGTTTCAGTCAGTGGGCAGCCGTAAAAAAACTGCATCCGGCATTAAAGACAATTGTTCCTCAGGTAGCCGTAGGAATCGGGATCGATTATCCTGCTCAGAATAACATCTTCATGAGCTATATGCTTCAGTGGATACAGTATGTGACCAATAACAAACTTACGGACGAGGCTGATTTCGCCAATGCAGTAAAATGGGATTCTATCTATACAAAATGGTACAAAAGCGGAAAAGCATTCAGGTCTTTGGACACGATAAGCGGTAAACCGAGCAAAATATTTCAACGATGGCTGGATCATCCGGGATATGATCAGTACTGGCAGAAAATGGTTCCTTACAAAGAGGATTTTTCTAAAATCAATATTCCTATTCTCACGACAACAGGATATTATGACGATGATCAGATTGGTGCGCTGTATTATTTTAAACAGCATCATCTGTACAATAAAAATGCAGATCATTATCTGGTGATAGGCCCTTATAATCATGGAGGAGCCCAAAGTTTCGGGTTTACTTATGTGAATGGAAACCCTATTGATCCGGTAGCCAGAATAAGCATTGATGATCTCGCTTTCTCATGGTTTGACTATATTCTTAAAGGCGGTAAAAAACCTGAAATTTTAAAAGACAGAATCAATTTTCAGGTAATGAACACCAATACCTGGAAACATGTAGCTGATCTTGACAAAATGCATACTTCTACCCTAAAATTTTATCTTCAGGACAAGAAAAACACCTCTTCGGTATTTAATAAACCTGAGACTAAAAGCTTCACAACTCAAGTTGTTGATTTTAAAAACAGAGATCAGAAAGACATTTACTACAAAGTCAGCAAAAAAGACAGCATAAAAATGACTACTTCAATTGCTTTTGAAAGTGAAGTATTGGATAAGGACATGATCATCAGCGGAAATCTTTCAGGATTCTTCAATGTTTCCATCAACAAAAAAGATTTTGATACGGATACTTATCTGTACCAGATTCAATCGGACGGGAAGTCTTCGTTACTATCCACTCATATTGTGAGAGCCAGCTATGCAAAGAATAATGAAAAGCGACAGCTTCTTGAACCGAATAAAACGGAACAAATCCCGATTAATAATTCCTATTTTATGAGTAAAAAGATAGAAAAAGGAAGCAAATTACTTTTATTGGTCGGTATTAATAAAAATCCTAACTGGCAGATCAATTATGGATCAGGAAAAGATGTAAGTGATGAAACGATAAAGGATTCCGGGGAACCTTTGGAAATAAAATGGTATAATGACAGCTATGTTGAAATACCTGTTTATAAAGACTAACAGCTTTTGATTGAGCATTTTTACCTAAATGTTCTTAACAACTGTTAACATCAAAATAAAAAATCATTACATTTGCTTTTTTTCAAATCAAATATAGTTATTGAATGAGTCAACTTTTTAGAAGAAAAATCTATTCAGATACAGATACTTCAACGGGGCTTTTAAGGGTCTTAGGTGTATGGGACATTGTATTTTTTGGGATAGCAGCCATTATTGGAGCCGGAAGTTTCAGCAGTTTAGGAGAAGCCGTTTTCAGAGGCGGTCCCGGTGTTATTCTTCTATATTTGATTTGTGGGTTTGCCTGTGGGTTTACCGCTTTATGTTATGCTGAATTTGCCAGCAGAATACCTACGGCAGGCTCTGCTTACACGTATGCCTATGCCAGTTTTGGAGAATTAATTGCCTGGATTATCGGATGGGCACTGATTATGGAATATTCCTTTGGAAACATTTATGTTGCTTTCTCCTGGTCGGATTATTTCACCAGCTTTTTAGGCCGTCTCGGAATGCATATTCCTGATTATCTTACCTGCAGTTATACAGAGGCCAGCAAAGCCTTTAAAAACGGCTCAGAAAATAAAGAATTACTGAATGCATGGAAAACAGCTCCATTACTTGGAAGTTTAAAATTTATCGTAGATATTCCTGCACTGGTGATTAACGGTTTGATCACCTGGCTTTGTTATGTAGGAGTAAAAGAAAGTAAAAACTTCAATAACTCCCTTGTTATTTTAAAACTGGGTGTAATTATATTGGTAATTCTGGTTGGTTTTTCCTATATCAATACAGATAACTGGACTCCCATAAGCCCGGTAACAGGAAGCCCTTCCTTCATGCCTAATGGTTTTGCAGGAGTAATGAGTGCCGTATCGGGAGTATTCTTTGCCTATATCGGGTTTGATGCTTTAAGTGTTCTTTCGGAGGAAACTAAAGATCCGCAAAAAACCTTACCAAAAGGAATGATCATCTCGCTTGTTTTATGTACGGTAATTTATATTGCCCTTACATTAGTATTAACAGGTATGGTAGACTATAAAAAGTTTGACGGTGTTGGTGATCCGCTATCGTTTATCTTTGAAAAAACCAATGCTAATGTCGCATGGATGGAACTTGTTGTTTCTTTTGTTGCTATCGTTGCTATTACAACCGTATTATTGGTTTTCCAGATGGGACAGCCAAGAATCTGGTATGCGATGAGCCGTGACGGATTAATGCCTCAAAGATTTCAAAAGGTACACCCTAAATATAAAACACCTTCTTATGCAACTGTTGTTACCGGAATTGTCGTAGGGATTCCTATTTTATTTACAGATAAAACATTTATCCTGGACTTTACCAGTATCGGTACTATCTTCGCCTTCGTATTAGTTTGTGCAGGGGTTCTTATGCTTCCGGCTAAGGAAAAAATAAAGGGAAGATTCCATCTCCCTTATATTAATGGTAAAATCATCTTCCCTATTGTTTTCATAGGTGGGCTGATTGCATTCTACTACTGGCAGCCAGAATTTTTCCAGACTTTAATGGACTGGAAAGATCCTAAAGAAGGGGAATTCAGAGCTTCTATCTTCTTCTTCATTCTGATTAATATAGCGTTATGTATTTTGACTTTTGTGAAGAATCTCTCGCTCATTCCATTAGTGGGTCTAAGTTCTTGCCTCTACCTTCTTACCGGTATGAGCCATGAAAACTGGTTCTGGTTCGGAATGTGGTTCCTTGTAGGAATGGTTATTTATTTCTGCTACGGCTACAAGAACAGTAAACTTGGAAAAGAGTTAAGGAAAAAATAATGAATAATTAATATATATAAAGGCGAACGGGCAACACTGCACGTTCGCCTTTTTTTATTGTTTAACTTTTTGCCTTTCACTACCTTAGTTTCAATATCTTTTAAAAATCGGCAGCATTATTGCTATCATTTTAACAGAACCATCAAACTAATCTGCCATGTCTGAGAGAATAAAAACATACAGAGAATTTTATCAGTTTTACCTTACCGAGCATAGTAAAACAGGGACGCGGATCTTCCACTTCATAGGAACCCTACTCGTCTTTGCAGTGATTGCATATGTGATCAATTCGGGAAAAGAAAGATTTCTATGGTATATTCCGATTTTCGGATATGGTTTTGCGTGGTTCAGCCATGCGGTGATCGAAAGAAATAAGCCTGCAACTTTTAAGTATCCTTTATGGTCTTTGATCTCGGATTTCAGACTATTCTTTGAATTGCTGATTGGAAAACAAAAATTTATAACTCCTGTTCAGCCGAAAGAATCTCAACACCCGGAAGGCTCACTTTAAAATCAGGTTTTCTTTAGAAACACTATAACATTATATGGACTGCCTTACCATTATAAGGGAGTATATTCATTGATTCTTTACCAATAAATACAGGATCTATATTGGATTGAACTGAATCGCTAATCCGTACGTAAAATCTAAAGCTTGCTATCAGTATTGTTTCTCAAGAATATCATAATGAATGATATTGATGATTTTCTCAGTTGCAGGATCTCCTTTCACTTTGATCTGTTCAGGTATATAGCTTGAAAAAGTCATTGTTTTATCTTTATTCAAAGTGACAGTTACTTCTTCCAGGATATTTTTATCATCCACATAAAACTGAATTCTGTTTTCTACAATTCTCCAAAATGAAAGCCTGGGTTCGGAGGGCATACAATCTCCTACGCTACCTTCCGTATAATTGTAAACAGCAAAGCCATCTTCCCTTATTGCATAATTCCTCATGAGACGACAGTTATCAAAGTCTTTCACTGTTTTCTCTTTATTTTCATAAAATCCGGCTTCTTTTAACTTCCAGAATCCAATCACATTTTCTTTTGCTAATTTTTGGGCGTTTACAGATAAATAGGCTGCCATAAGAAAAGCAACCGGCAATAGTTTATCAATCATTGAAAGAATAGGTTTGTGTTATCTCAACGAAGATACAATAATTGAAATAAAAGAATCCTGAAAATGGTTTCTTGGGGCAGCTTTGCTGCCCCAAGAAATTTACATCTCTATTTAAATCTTTTCTTAAAACTGAATTTAAGACTGTTCATTAATCCGGGTTCTATGATATCAATCCCCAGTCCGAAATTACTGTCCGCAACCGTATGGTGATCCGTTCTAAACTGTTCAAAGTCTTTTTGTGGAATTTCAATATTCACTAAAGGATTGGATTCAATATAGACACTTGCTCCATTTTTAGTCACTTTCTTACGGCTGCTATATTCGAAATAAGGGTTTTTTATCGTACTTTCCTGAACGGTATATTTTTCTCCGGTATCGATTTTCTGATCTGTATACAAATTGACTTCATATTTTTCACTGTCGAAACTATGCCAGAAAGGGAGATCTTTATGCATAAAATCCCGTGCACTGGCCTTTATTACATTCCGGTCAAAATACATCAGAAAACGGTTATTCTGTGGGTCTACATAATAAGGATTGTCTACTGTCGCAGTATATTGAATTTTCATTTCATTCAATTTTTTATCATCACTTACCACATCAATTTCCGCATCTTTGAATACATTTCTGATATCTGTTCCGTTTCTGTCATTGGAATAATTGAAACCATAAAAAAGGAAGCTGTTCCAGCTGTCTATAATCTCTCTTTTATGGGTACTTTTAAAATACCTCCTCATGGCATTTGCCCGATTCCCTTTATAGGTAGTAACCAGATTAAGCTTTCCAATATTGCCTTTTACATTGAAATCTACCTTTTCATCCACACAGTAATAGGGGAATTTATGCGGCTTTCTGACTTGCAATTCCTGGTCTTTCTTTGTCTCCAGATAATGTATAAAATACATAAACCCTCTGTTTTCAATCAGTCCAAACTCATCACGTGTAGTAGCATCTACAAAATATTCTTCCCCTTTGTACTTGATTTTCACGACTGCATGATTGAAACTTAATAAGGAAGGCAGGTAGTATTTAATATAATAATCCGTATTAAAATTCACCAATACTACGGATGCTTCCACTCCAATATATTCAAGAATTACTTTTAATAAAAGTGATTTCGCTTTGCAGTCCCCTTGCTTATTTTCATAGGTTACTGATGGTTCCTGGGGTTTATGACCATTCATTTCATCTGCATCGAAAATATAGTAAATATGATTCTGAACATATTCTATGGCCAACTGAATTTTTTCGCCCTGATCTGCAATAGCCTCCAGTTTTTCAATAAGATTGGGAGCAAAGTCTTGTAAAGAAGCTTTATTAGAAACTTCCTCATAAAGGGGAGCAATATAATTGGAAAGATCTTTCCAGCTGCTTTCCGTTGCAAAATCTACATAAGGAAAAATTTCACGTCCTGAATCTACAGTGTTGATATAATTGGGTTCCTCAATCACAAAGCATTGCCCCTGTTTCAGGAATTTGATTTCTGGCTCCAGCACTTCCCCCTTTTCATTCCGGAAGAAGGTTTTTTTATACGCTATAGTCTGCTCACGGGCATTGATAAAGGTAAATTTAAAATGACCGTAAGCCCAGTAATTATCGGGACTTACCCACACATATTTTGAAAATTCCTTTCTCAGGAAATCACGGTCTGTAAATTCTTTAATCCGTGAATCTTCCAGGACCAATACATCATATAGCCTCAGATCTTTGATCGTAATATTGATTTTTTTATTGCTGCTCAGCACTCCTCCACTGCTCTGGTTTTCACTATCCAATACTTTAATCCTGGTATCAGGAATTTTGTCTATCAAAACACCATCTCTTAAAACACTGATTCTATGAATCTGATAGACTTCATTTTCTTCTACCACAACATCAGAAACTGAGGCTCGTTCTAAATTTCCGGGCTCATTCAGTGTATAAGCCATGCAGACATATTCACTGTTTTCGTTATTGCTTGTATAATATTTTTTATCTAAAAAATAGCAGTAATCTTTACCCTCTTCAATTTGTTTCCTGGAAAATTCAGAGTCCTTGATTCTGTCTATGATTTCCTGGTCTCCAATATTTCCTGCCCACACTTCAGGTTTTTGAATCTTATAATTTTCAACTTGCATTTGATTATCCATATTTCTATTTAATAATTCTGTTTTTGGGTGTAATTATTATGAAGTTCAAATTAAATGATTAAAAAAACAAAAAACAATAGAAGAACTGCGACAATTCAGGCTGGAATTTCGGCATGGTAATTGCGAGTAAGGTTGTAAAATCAAGTTTTATGAAAAGTATAGCAACAATTCTAAAAGGGGCAGTTCCCGCGTTAGCATTATTCGCAATGACACAATGTACAACCACCGCAGGTGCATCCGCAGCTGATGAAAAAACATTCATCGTAGGACCACAAACAGCAGATTGTACAGGAGTGGCTCCTATGAAATGTCTGCAGGTAAAAGAAAAAACTTCTGAAAGCTGGACAAATTTCTACAGCAATATTGAAGGGTTTACGTATGAACCGGGGTATGAATATGTATTAAAAGTAAAAACTGAAAAAATTGCCAATCCACCAGCTGACGGATCTTCCGTAAAATACACATTGGTGAAACAAGTTTCTAAAACAAAAAAAGAAGCAGTGGCAGCAAACGAAAAAACACTTATAATAGGAGCACAGACTGTAGACTGTTCAGCAGGTGCAGGACGTATGAAGTGTTTACAGGTAAAAGAAAATGCTTCTGAAAGCTGGACAAATTTCTACAGCAATATTGAAGGGTTTACGTATGAACCGGGGTATGAATATGTATTAAAAGTAAAAACTGAAAAAATAGATAACCCACCGGCAGATGCGTCTTCTATAAAGTACACATTGATCAAGCAGGTTTCTAAAACGAAGAAATAATAATAAAAAACTCCCGAAAAATTCGGGAGTTTTTTATTGTCAAGCAGCTTGAAAGCTTCTATAACATAATTACTTTGCGGTTATCTATTTGATTATCTTTTCAAAAGAGAAATCAATACTTAGCTTCTGTTTTTAATATCCTGATTCTTTTTGAGGAGGCTCCGGATACTTACCTTTACTGGCCTCTCCTACAGTATTTGCTGTTGTCATAGCCACCACCAGATCATTCAGCATGCTGCTTGCTGCAGTAGGTGAATTGGGAAGAAGGACAAGGTTACTACGGTTGCTGGCTCCTATAGAATGTAACGTATCATAGTGTTGGGTTACCACGATCAGAGCAGATGCCTCATGTGAATTAATCTCTACATTGTTCAGCATTCTTACAGATTCTTCAAGACCTTTTGCAATTTCTCTTCTTTGATCTGCAATCCCCTGCCCCTGTAGTTTTTTAGATTCAGCTTCAGCTTTTGCTACGGCTACAATTCGTATTCTCTGTGCTTCTGACTCATATTCGGCAGCTGTTTTCTCTCTTTCTGCGGCATTAATCCTGTTCATGGCATGTTTCACCTGTTCATCAGGATCTATATCCGTTACCAAAGCTTTGATAATATCATATCCATAACTGTTCATAGCTTCCTGAAGCTCTCCTTTTACAGCTACTGCAATGTCGTCTTTTCTTACAAAGACATCATCCAGTTTCATTTTGGGTACCTCAGCACGTACCACGTCAAAAACAAAAGAAGTAATTTGGTTTTCAGGATTTTCCAAACGATAATAAGCGTCTCCTACCTGATTTCTGATAACCTGATACTGGACAGAGATTTTCATTTTGATAAATACATTGTCCAGTGTTTTTGTGTCAATCATAACATCCAGCTGCTGAATTCTAAGATTAAGTCTTTTAGCAATCTGATCAATGATAGGAAGCTTAAGGTGAAGCCCTGAATGTTTTACTGCCTGGAATTTTCCAAAACGTTCTATAATTGCAGCGGTTTCCTGTTTAACAACAAAAAAAGATGCAAATAAAATAATAAGCCCGAAGAAAATAACGGGTGCAAGATAAATACCCATAGTTTAAGTTTTTATAATAAGTAGTAATAATTGATGTTTTGTTAAAGAAATCACTAAAATTTATTTTTGATTTTTCAGAATGAGATTACTTTCAGGCCAGCCCATATCAGAAAACGTTGTGATTGTTTTTTCAACAACTGTAAACACCTCCTATAAATATACTACTTATTTTCAAACTAAACGGTCATTCCGATGTCGATTCCTTTAATCTTTCTATAGAGATCCGTAGCGTAATTATCTGTCATTCCTGAAACGAAATCAATAATTCCAAGAACTTTCTGATAATCTGTTCCGGTTTCATATACAAACTGCCTTGGAAGTAGCTTCAATGCTTTTTTATCATATGATTTTCTTTCGTCCTCAGATTTCAGGATAGAAGGAATAAAATGGTCCAGCAATTCATACATTACATTATATCCTGCATTTTCAATTTCTACCACTGCTTTATGATTGTAGATCTTTTCTATAGAGAAGGATTCTATATCCTGTAAAGCTTTATTTTCAGATTTGTAAATATCCAGCAATCCGTTATCCAGTCCGCCCTTAAGGATCGTTTCAAAATTCTGTTTATAGATTTCAAGTGATTTATTGATCAATGCATTGATTGCTTTTGCTCTCAGGTAAGAGATTTTTTCATTTTCATTAGAAATGGTAACCAGCTTATCTTTCACTTTGTTGATATCATTACTTTCAGACTTCACCAGTTCAAAAAACAGGTTCTCACACTCGGCAGTTGATACAATTCCCAGCCTGTGAGCATCTTCCATATCGATAATATTATAGCAGATGTCATCAGCAGCCTCTACCAGCCATACAAATGGGTGTCTTTTGAAAATATAAGGCTCCTCACTTTCAGGAATCAGATGAGTTCCTTTCGCAATCTCCAGGAATATATCTTTTTCATTCTGGAAAAATCCGAATTTCTTTCTGTGGATGACCCCTTTTTTCTTAGCAACCGCTTCACATGGGTACTTGGCGATACTTGCCAGTGTGGAAAAAGTAAGCTGAATACCTCCGGCATCTTTTCCCTGCTGCTGCTGAGCCAATACCCTTATAGCATTTGCATTTCCTTCAAAATTAACCAGATCTGCCCATTCCTTTTCATTAAATTTTGATTTCAGATCTTTCTCATTCCTTTCAAAATAACTTGCAATAGCATCTTCACCGGAGTGACCAAAAGCAGGGTTTCCTACATCATGACACAAACATCCGGCAGCAATTACATTTCCTAAATTATAGAGATAAAAATTCTTCGAATCTTCACTAAGTTCATTTTTAAAATCTTCAGCAATAAATTCACCAATAATACTTCCTAAGCTTCGTCCTACCGACGAGACTTCTAAGGAGTGCGTAAGCCTGTTATGTACAAAAACACTTCCGGGAAGAGGGAAAACCTGGGTTTTATTCTGCAGCCTTCTGAAGGCAGAAGAGAAGATAATTCTATCGAAATCCCTTTGAAAATCAGTCCTTGAAGCTTTGGTATGCGGATTATTTCCTGTACGTTGATTGGTGAAAATCTGGTTTAAATTCATCATTTTTCAAAATTACTTCAAATTTTAGTTTTACGGAATACTATTTAGATTTTTATTAAAGCTGCTTTTTATATAAATTTGAAATGCACAGCAACTTTATATATTCTCAAATGATCAGCATTTTCCATTTTATCAAAGATTTTCCTTTCCCTGATTTAAACGAAAATAATCTCCCATGGGAAATTATTAACAGGCTGGAAGATATATTGGACAAAAAGTCTAAAAACTTACATGATGATTATATAATAACTGGTTCCTGTGCTATCCATAAAACAGCCGTTGTGGAACAAAATGTAGTATTTAAAGGAAGAGTCATTGTTGAAGCTGATGCTTTTATTGGAGCTAATGCCTACGTAAGAGGTCCCGTTTATATTGGGAAGCAGGTGAAGATAGGTCCCGGAAGTGAAGTAAAACAAAGTATTATCTGTAGTGAAACCGCCGTTGCCCATTTTAATTATATAGGAAACAGTATTATTGGAAGCAGGGTAAATTTTGAGGCAGGCTCCATTTGTGCCAATCATTACAATGAAAGAAAAGATAAAGAAATCTCTGTTCTTTTTAATGCTGAAGTTATTAAAACCGGTACTCATAAATTCGGTTCTTTAGTAGGTGATGATTCTAAAATTGGGGCGAATGCAGTCTTATCACCAGGAACCATACTCTCCGGCAACAGTATTGTAAAAAGACTGGAACTTGTGGAACAGATACAATAAACAGGTTCACTCCTCCAAAAAAATCCCATTAGAAAAATCTATAACAAGCACTGTTTTTTCCATTGAAAGAAACAGCCTAAAACGTTTTACATTTGAGAAGACTAAAAGAAACCAGGTTTTAACCGCTAATAACCTAAAAATTCAATACAAAAATTTTAAAAATGGAAAATAACACATGGCTTCAGAAATGGGATGAAAGATATACGAATGAGGAATTTGTATACGGAACGGATCCTAATCTTTACTTACAAGCACAATTGAAACAGCTGAAGCCCGGTTCTATCCTCTTCCCTGCCGACGGTGAGGGAAGGAATTCGGTGTACGCCGCACTTCAGGGATGGGAATCATCAGCATTTGACATCAGTACTGAAGGGCAAAAGAAAGCACTACAGCTCGCAGAACAGCACCGGATTAGTATTGATTATCAGGTAGGTGAATTGTCAACTTTAGGCTACCGGGAGGAGCAGTTCGATGCCATTGCTCTTATCTATGCTCATTTTCCTGCTGAAATAAAATCATCAATCCATAGAATGCTTAACGCATATCTCCGCAAAGGAGGCTTCATTATTTTCGAAGCTTTCAGTAAGAATCATCTGGACTATATCGCAAGAAACCCCAATGTAGGAGGTCCGAAGGATATAGAATCTTTATTCTCTATTGATGAAATCAAAGCTGATTTTCCGGGATATGATATTGTGGAACTGACAGAAACTGAAATAGAACTTAAAGAAGGTTTATTTCATAACGGAACCGGCTCTGTGATCAGGTTTGTGGGAAGGAAACAATAATTATAACTACAGGTCAGAATATCCAACCGACATTCTGACCTGTCTCAGTCTTGTATAAGACAATTACGGATCAACAAACGGAACAGGATTTGGACTTTCCATAAAAAAGAAAGTTATGCCTGAAGGTCCATCTATAATTCTAATGAAAGAAAACCTGCTGCAGTTTGTTGGTCAAAAAGTAACAGAAGCTTCAGGTAATGCAAAATTTGACAAAGAACCATTTGTGGGTCAGTCCCTTCTTGAAATCCGCACTTTTGGAAAACAGACTTATCTGGTTTTTGAGAAAGCAGCTATTCGCATCCACTTGCTGATGTTTGGTTCTTACAGTATTGACGAGCAGACAAAACCGGACAAAAGCTTACGTTTAGCTTTATTGTTTTCAACAGGTGGAATGTACTTTTACACCTGTTCTGTAAAATCTGTTGAGATGGAGCATCTTTATTCAATCGACTGGGAAGCCGATGTACTGAGTGACCGCTGGAATCCTGCAAAAACAAAAAAGAAACTGAAGTCAAACCCTGGAATGATGGTTTGCGATGCCCTGATGGATCAGAATATATTTTCGGGGGTGGGCAATATTATTAAGAATGAAGTGCTTTTCAGAATAGGAGTTCAGCCCGAAAGTTTACTTGGAAGTCTCCCAGACAAAAAGTTAAAAGAACTTATTGCAGAAGCCAGGAATTACAGCTTCGATTTTCTGGAATGGAAAAGAGAATTTACGCTGAAGAAACACTGGCTGGTCCATACAAAAACAGTATGCCCCATATGTGGGTTAAAATTGATCAGGAAACAAACCGGATTAGGCAAAAGACGAAGTTTCTATTGCGAAAAAGACCAAAAACTGTATGATTAACCATTAATCAGAATTTAAAAATCCACCGGCATATTTTGTGAAAAATTCACTCCTGTATACTTCCCCTATCGGAATTTCAGAAACATCAATGTATATATTATGATTATCAAAGGAGTCAATATAATCTATATTAACAACATATGATTTACTGACCCTTATAAAAGTTTCCCCTGAGATTTTCTGATGGATGGTTTTCAGATTCATGGCTGTAATAAGTTTCTTTTGCCTGGTGTGAATAACCACATAATCCTTCAATCCTTCTATAAATTTAATCTCTGAAAAGCTTATTTTGTAAAAGCGCCGGTCTGCCTTTATAAATAAAAAGTCTGCGGTATTAGATTCCACTGTATTTTTAACCGTTTCTTTAGACAGAAGCTCGGTATACAGTACTGCTTTATCAATGGCTTTTTTCAGTCTTTCGGGATCAATAGGTTTCAACAGGTAATCTACGGCCTCCAGTTCATAGCTTTTCAATGCGTATTGGGCGTAAGCAGTAGTAAAAATAATCAAAGACCTTTGAGGCAGCATCTCAGCAAACTCCAGCCCCGTTACCATAGGCATCTCAATATCCAGAAAAATAAGGTCTATATCATTGTTTTTAAGAAAATCCAATGCAGAAAGGGCATTGGAAAACTCACCAAGGATTTCGATCTTTGATGTTTCGCTGATCAGAGACCTCATTTCTGCCCTTGCCAGAGGTTCGTCATCCACTATGATGCAATTCATGATATAGGAATTTTTAAATGTACGGTATACTCCCGATCTTCGGGTTCTATTTTCAAATTAAAAGTAGTATTGTAAAGAAGTTCCAGCCTTCGGGTAATATTGGCAAGTCCCAGTCCGCTGTTCTTTTTATTCTGAACAGAATAGTTTAGATTTCGGGTGTTGATACATCTAAAATAAAGTTCTTTGTTTTCAACACCAATATATATTTTAATGTAAGATTCCTTGCCGGTAATATCTATGCTGTGTTTTACTGCATTTTCTACAAAAGTTGTGAATAGATTGGGAGGAATAAAACTTGTACCTATTACTCTTTTATCCCCCTCAGTCTGAATATCGAATGAAAAATTTTCACGCCTTATTTTTTCGAGATTTAAAAAATTGGACAGAAAATCAATTTCAGAGGTCAGCAAGGTTTTTTCCTCACCGCTTTCGTAAAGCTGATATCTTAAAAATTCCGAAAACTTTACAATCACTACCGAGGCTTTCTCAGGGTCTGTCCTGATCAGTGCTTTTACATTATTCAGCATATTGAATAAAAAATGAGGATTGATCTGGTTTCTGAGCTCATTAAGTTCCATATTTAATGTCAGATTGTTCAGTTCATTGATCCTTTTATTATCATTGATCCATTTCTGCAGAAGCTTTACGGTAGTTGTAGTCAGAATAATAGGAATACTCATCAGGATTCCCTCATAAATTCCTCCCTTCTCTCCATTTCTGTGAAAATTTTTGACTTTGAAATCTGCAAGAAATGAATTGAAACTATAGCCAATAATATTCAGTCCGATGATTCCCATAAGAACCAGTAGAATCAAGTAGCTGATGTATTTTGTTTTAAAGAAAAACCGGGGTACCAGAACATAGATATTGATATACACCATCGAAATCAAGATGACATACACAAAAAGCAAAGCATAATACTGATATATTCCTGAGTATGAATGCCAGAAACTGGAACTGTACAGAAGTAAGAAAAAGAAGATGAGAAACAACAGATGCCTGCGAAATTTGTATCGACTTTCTATCAGAAAATCCATGACAAAGCTTTCTTTAAATTTTAACGAGCTGTATTTCATAGCAACCTGACCATTTTTAATGGTAACAAAAATAGGTAATACCACAATGTATCCTTGCAATATTATACAAAACCTTCATTTTATTATACCAATTACCGCTTCGGATTTCGTATAAAATACCAGCTGTTTTGTATAAAAACAAATTTACGAAATCCCTTTCTTCATTTCTTTGTCCTGTTTAATTTACTATGTATGGAACTTACCACTTTTCATGAACTCACCCAGGAAATAACATCAGAATGTTTTTTTATGACCCCATCCCAGCAGGAAGAAAAAGTAATACAGCTCATCGATCTTCATCATTTTATAGAGTGTTCCCCTATGAAACTGGAGGTTGTCAGCTACCTTCGCCACCCTATCAATATTGTAAAGCAAGATGACCTTACTATAGGCATCTTATTTTATGATATGAAGCGTTCATCACTGCCAGACTGTAACGATTCTGAAGCGTTTAGAAGAAGACATAACCTGTCAGCGCTCTGGTTTGTATTTGTAGAAGAAGAGTTCTGCCTTGAAACGGCTACCCATACCGATCTCATCATCGAAAACAGCCTGGATATTTTCTATGAAAAGATTTTCTTATTCAATTTCTTTCAATCTATTATTCATCCTTTAAAATAAAACCATGAAAACATTGAGAAGAGCATTGTTGCCACTCGCCCTGCTGCCATTTAACAATAGTATTTACGCTCAAAAAAAAGACAGTATTCCGTTGAAAGTGCGTGCATTTTTTGCCGATAAAATTCCCCAGACCCGTGACCTTAATATTGAATTTACCCAAACCACACCTTACTCATTTTCTTCCAAGCTTCAGGGAGCAGACCTCCCGGAGAATAAGGTGAAAAACTTTCAGCAGGTAAGAGCTGAAGCTAATATTTATTTTGTTAAAAAGAAAAAATGGCTATTAAGTACGGCACTTAATTATCGCTACACTTCAATGAATACGGAAGAACCTGTTATCTTGGGAGCGGACAGACAAAATCATTATCATTATCACTCTGAAGCACTCAATTTCAACTATTTTTCCAAACTGTTTAATAAAGTGGCAATATATACAGCCACAGCTTCTGTGGATGGAAGTGATCAGCATTTTGAAAGAGTCAGAGGAATGCTGACGGCCTCAGTTGTTTTAAAGGCCACTCCCAAAACAAAGATGCTGATAGGCCTTGCAGGTATCATTGATCCCAGTTCTCAGATCCCCATACTTCCGATATTCACTTATGAAAACAAATTCAACAACGGCTGGGTACTGGATATTCTTCTTCCCAAAAAAGTATTGGTCCGAAAAAACATCCTTGCCAATGGAAGACTTTCTTTGGGAACGGAAATGGATAATACTTCCTTTTATATGTATAAGAACAGCAAAACCTATGAGTTTCGCCAGCTGGAGATCAATTCAGGGGTTATTTACGAACACAACCTCGGCCATAATTTAACAGGGACATTTAAAACCGGAATCAGGGCCGTTCCACAAGCGAGAGCTTTTGATAAAGAGGAATCTTTTAAAGATTACATTTTTGAAGCCAGCTATAAACCGTCCTTCTATTTCAATGTCGGAGTATCTTATAATCCTTTTGGAAAACCCAGAGTAAAATAACCTCCGGTTTCCGGCAAATCCGGAAGAGCTTCAGGATATAAAACTCAATGTGTTCCCATTTTTGAAAATACATTGATAATAATAACTCCCAGTACAATAAGCACAATCCCAATAATAGCAGGAAGATCCGGTACCTGTTTAAAGGCAATGACTCCAATCATGGTGATAAACACAATCCCCACTCCCGACCAGATAGCATAGGTAATTCCTACAGGAATCTCACGAAGGGTAAGGCTCAGGCAGTAAAAAGCAGAAGCATACCCTATTACCGTGACAACGGAAGGCCATAGTTTGGAAAATTCTTCTGATTTTTTCAGAAAAGTAGTGGCTATGATCTCAAATACAATTGCTAATGCAAGAAAAATATAACTTCGTCCCATCATTGTTCTTTATACAAATGTAATAAAAACTGATAGGTATTCTTTCAACTTCTTTCGCAAGAGAAAGCCTTACTATATAAAGATTAGCCAAGCCCTCAATCAAATATGTTGCTCCTATGAAAGAATGCAAGCAATAATTTCTGCCAGGATAATTCCGCCGACAGGCTTCAATACCTTTTGATAAGCAGCTAGAATGAAGCATTTTACTGCATCGAAAAGCAAGGTTGATTTTATAATAATTCTACTGATAAAGATTTATGATGTCATATTATTTCTCTCCTCATTGACATAAAAACATAGTCTAAGGTGTCATAAAACCTGACAGCTGACAAAAAATCACTACACAAAAATCAACGGTAAAAATAATTTTTCTTAACACATAAATCTTTTTTACACACAAATTTCACATTCAAAAAGAGAGCAAACACACGATATTATGCATTGCATTATTTATTATTTGTTTTATCAAGTCCAATATAGAAAGCTTTAAACGCTTAACACTTTCACATAATTTTACAGAGAGAACAATAAATGTATTAATAAATTCTCAATAACGCATTAATTTTTTGTAAACAAAAATTAACCAATAGATGAACAAAAACCTCCGTAATACACTGATATACATCATAATGTTTTACTTTGGCACGTGATTTGAAAACTGTAATATTGCAATTGAAAGATTGATAAAAAAAAGTCAAATAATTAAAAATAATACAAAATGGTAACTTATATCGGTATCGCAACATGTTTAGTAGTGTTCACATCATATTTTATGACAGTAAGAAGAGAAAGAAACTAATTCTAAAAACACAGTAAGCCTATAGAATATCTATACTAATTATATTGTTTTATGTTTTTAGTCTGAAAATCAGGCCTCGCTCTTTTACTCAACAGGGTAAAAGGGCCCAAAAACATAACAAAAAGATCTTAGTTTCATAACACATTTTAATATCCAAAAGAAAAGCTGAACGTATGTTTGGCTTTTCTTTGTTTTAGAGGATACCAGAACTTTACCGGATTCATACATCTTGCAGACCCCGGTTGCTTTTATCTGAAACATTCCGATACTCCTGGCCTATCTATTTATTCTTTTTCAGGATGAAACTTCATTCAATAAAGTTTTATCTTTGTACTCCTTAAGCATTAACTATTTGAATTGCCATCATGAATCTGTACAACCTTATTATTCAGGACAAAGAACAAATAAATCTCAATGATGTATTCCTCAATGAAACCAATAAAGGCTTATTGATACAGCTCATCAAGGAAAACACCTATGTAAAAGAGTTACAGGAGTATGGCCTTCCTGTGAATAATAAGATCCTGCTCCAGGGAAGTTCAGGATGCGGGAAAACAATGACGGCAAAAGCAATAGCCCATGCTTTAGGTAAAAACATTATTATTTTAAACCTGAGTAATATCGTTTCGTCACGTATCGGGGAAACTTCCCAAAATATTAAAATGATATTTGATAAAGCCGCAAGGGAAAGGTCTGTCCTTTTTCTTGATGAACTGGATCAGATCGGAAAAGCAAGAGGTAGCGATGACAAAGATGTCGGCGAGATGAGAAGACTTGTAAACACCCTCATCCAGCTGATTGACTATTATCCTGAAAATGCACTGCTTCTTTGCGCAACGAACCATCCTGAAATAATAGATACTGCCATATTGCGGCGTTTTCAGCTGAAGATCAATTATGAAATGCCTTCTGCAGAATTTCTGGATACGTTCTATGATCAGTTGCTGGCTTCATTTCCTGAAGATCTGAATCATATTGAGCGAAAATACGGAATTTCTTTTGCTGAAGCCAAAGACCATGCCCTCACCGCTGTAAAGTCTGCATTAATCAAAAAACTGGAAGCCAAAGAAACCCTTCAGTCATGAAAGAAGATATTCTCCACAACCTCAGTATCATCAATAAAAGGATAAAAGATGCCTGTGAAAAATCAGGAAGAAATCCCGATGAAGTAAAGCTTTTACTGGCTACAAAAACGGTTTCCCCGGAACACATCAAAGTAGCTTTGGAAAACGGATACCACTTAATTGGAGAAAACAAAGTACAGGAACTGAAGGAGAAATATGAAGATTTGAAAGCTACCCCACACGAGAATCATTTTATCGGGCATCTTCAGACCAATAAAATTAAAGAGATCCTCAAACTCGGGGTCACCTGCATTCAATCTCTTGACCGTTTGGAACTGGCAGAAAAACTTCATCAAAAGTTTTCAGCAGAAAATAAAACCATTGAGGTACTGATCCAGGTGAACACCTCCCATGAGGAAAGTAAATTTGGTATTCCTCCCGATAAAGCCATTGAACTGGTTACCAAAGTTTCTGAATTTTCCACTTTAAAAATCAAAGGTTTAATGACCATAGGTCTGTTCAGTGCCGAGACAGAAAAAATAAGAACGTGTTTTAAAATACTCAAAAACCTGCAACAGGAAATCATAAGGGAAAACATTCCCCATGTGGAAATGAAGGAACTGTCTATGGGCATGAGCGGAGATTTGGAAACAGCCATTGAAGAAGGTGCTACAATTGTGCGTGTAGGAACGGCTGTTTTTGGAGCCAGAATCTATCCGGACAGCTATTATTGGAATTAAGGAAAAACAAATAATAAAGCTTAAAATTATATGTTCCCATTTACTTATACTTTTGAAAGAGAAATTATTAACGATAAAACATCTGAGAATGTAATTTATACAGCTCGTGAAATATTGAGAGAGAAAAAAATTAAAAATATTCTTTACGGGCCGGGATTTGTTTCTTTCAATGAAGGTTTTTTGAAAGAAAGATCCAATTGGGACTATTTATCTTTCATTGATGATGGAAAATTCACGTATAATGAAAAAAGCAAAGTATTGACTTATAAAGTTAAACTATGGAAATTTAACTTATTTGCTCTTGCATTTCTTATTATTACGCTAATTTATTTTGAAGGTTTATTTGGAAAACTGCTTCCTCTTTTTGGACTTATCGTCAATCATTTGTTTTGTTATTTTGGAAGTCAAGGATTGATAAAAGAAATCACGCATGAGATTAACTATTTGTCTTAATTGTATACGCTAAATCATTTCTCGCCAACCAATCAATATGTGCAAAAAAGCTTTAAAACAAAAGGTTTTTAAAGTCTACAAATTCGGTATACTTTTTGATTCATAAAACATTAATAACCAAACAAATGCATTTATGATTAAAAAATTACTCTCGGGCTGTCTGCTGATGACAGTATTATTCTTTTTTTCATGTGAAAAGGAAAACACACAGATGAAAAGTGAAATCTCAATTGAAACTATTTCAATCATAACCTGCCTTACTATGGGTGTTGCTATATTAGTTGCATACAGCTATAGAAGAAGATAATTACATAACAGACTACAATACCTTAAGGGCACCTCTCAAAACAGACAGGTGCTTTATTGTTGTCATAGCAGTAATGATATCTTGAGCCGGAATCCAGAGTATGGCAGCATTTCTATTTGAAAAAAGCAGCATTAAAATTCAACTTAATAAGGAATATTTTAACGAAATTATTATGGTTATTTTCTTACATATAAATATAAAAAAAACCATTATACAATTAAAATAAATCAATTTTCAAACAGCACAAATCCGGTACAATTGTTGATTCCAAAACACTAATACTCAAAGAAATACACTTATGAATGAAAAGACCTTATTGGGATATCTGTTAATCACAGTATCTCTTCTTTTTTCGTGTTCCCCAGAACATACATCAGAAAATAAAAGCGGAATTTCAATGGAAACCATTTCAATCATCACCTTCGTTTTGGTAGGAATTGCAATTTTAGCGGCGTATCCCTACAAGAAAAAATAACGGGGTATGCAATACCATAAAAAAAGACACCTCCTTATCATGTAAGGAGGTGCATTTTTTTTACCGGATATCAGTTTTATTTCTTGATCACTTTAAATGTGCTCACACCTTCTGCTTTTGAAGTTATATTCAAAATATAGGTTCCGGTGGCCAAATCAGAAATATCAATTCTACTTACATTTTGAGATGTTCTTATTTTTTGTCCCAAAGCATTATATACCTCTACTTTTTCAGGAACTGACTGAGCATTCAGATAAATAATTCCCGTAGTGGGATTAGGATAAATATGTACCGTAGCTTTTACCTGTTCTTTTGTTCCTAAAAACTGATCAACAATCTTCGTAGAAACAGTATTGGTATGTACTGCCGGATTATAATCAAAATAAATATCCGCCACATTATTCACAATATCATTCATCTGGACATTGGCTTTAGGCTTAATTTTATATGCTATGAATCCGTGAGAATTGGGTTCATCACTGCTTCCCGGAAGGTAGATCGCATTAAAATTAAATGTTACATCATTTCCATTGGCAACTTTCACTTCGCTGGGATGGCTGTAAGATTCTAAACTCAATGTAGACCAATCCAGTTTACTGTCTAAGACATTATGAATCCTTACTTTTTCAGCAAAATGATTTCCTGTGTTCTGGAAACGGATGATATAATGCAGGTATTCGTCTGCATCCTGTAAAAGAATCTGAGAACCTTCCAATACCGTGATATCATTCGGATCATAAGAACCTACAATAGTATGGTTTAAAGCAAACTCGTTATCTGAAGGGGTGGCATCACCGGCAACATTTGCGATTCCATTAATGCTAAGTTGTCCGCCAATACTGTTTACCGGCATTGGGAGGACATTGAATTTTAAATCGATGGTTTTAGTCTGCAGGGGAGCAAAATCCTGATAATTGAAACGTATATTTCCGTTGGTTTGGGATACAACCGGGGAAGAAGCCTGCAGAAAATTCATCTTTGACCCGTTGTACGTAAATGAAATTTCCCCACTTAGTTTTTGAGTTCCTGTATTGCGGACAACCATTCTGTATTTGGTATCAAAGCCCGGTCTTGCAGTCAGAACCGGATAGATACTTACGTCAAGGTCTTTATACACCTGATTAGGTGCAATACAGAAATCTGCGGTATCAGTTACACCTGCAGAAGCAAAATTAAAAGTATGATTCTGAGGATTCACCGTATAATTGGGAAGAGAAGCATCTATAAAAGTAGTATGCTGCCCCTGTCCTGATAATATGGAATAGTTTCCGCTTGCATCTGTAAACGTAGAGAATTTACCGGCTGAATTTTGTGTAGAAACCATCATCATAGATGCAGAGGTATCATTGGCATCACACCCGTTATTATCAATGTCTAACTTTATTTTTCCTTTTGTTTTGTTTTGAAATGATTCTGTGGTTCCAAACCAGGAGATCATATCTTCTTTATAATTATCAATGTAAGTGGACCCAGAAATGAGTTCTGGAATTCCATCTCCATTTAAATCGGCACTTAATAAAGATACGACACTTCCCGTATTATTGGTAATCAATTGAGGAGTCGCATCAAAAACTCCGTTTCCGTTGTTCTTATACCATCTTAATTTGGGTTGGGTTTGGGAATTGGTGACAATATCTTTGCGCCCGTCTCCATCAATATCCATAGCTACAATAGCATAAGGAGACACTGCGGTCCCGGTACTAATCACTTTTTCAGGTCCGAACGATCCTTGTGCGTTTATATTTTCAAACCATCCTATTTTATTTCCGTTAGCATTCACAAAGGAAATATCACGGTCTCCGTCTCCATCCAGATCAGCAAAATAAAGTTTTGTAAAACCATTGGAAGAACTTGCTACCACATGTTCTGCTGTAAAATTACCTAAACCGTCTGTATTTTCGTACCATTTAATTTTCCCATCATTAGTAATAATAATATCCTGATCACCGTCTCCATCCACATCTTCATTCTGTAGTATCCCAACGGAGCCTATAGCAGGATTTAAAAATTCCTGAGGGGCTGAAAAATTTCCGTTTCCTGTATTAAATGCAACTTTCAGCTTAGTAGAAGAGGCCATGAAAGCAATATCTTTTTTGCCATCTCCATTGAAATCACCTATTGTATTCCTATAGGTGGGCTCCATTCCCAGATTGACAATCGGATGCTCAATCGCAAAGTTTCCTGCTCCATCGTTTTCAAGCCAGGCATACCTATAAGTAATGGAAGGATCTGCCTCTCCCATAAATACAACATCATTATCCCCATCATGATCCATGTCTGCCAATGTTACCTGCGACTGTAACCTAATATCATTTCTGATAATCTTCTGTACACCGGAAAAATCCCCTAATCCGTTTGTATTTTTATACCATGCAATTTTATTCTTTCGGGAAAGACTGATAATATCAGCGTCACCATCTCCATCAATATCTCCTGCAGATACAGTATTAAGTGAGTTTACATCCGTTGTAAGAATTTTTTCAGGAGTAAAACTTCCTGTACCATTAATCCCTTCATACCATGCTACTTTATCATCTCCAAAGGACACTGAGATCAGGTCCATTTTTGAATCATTATTGAAATCTGCAGCGTCAAACTGCGTTATCAATTTAGCATTCTGGGAAACAATCTGCTCAGGACCGAAAGTACCATTTCCAAGGTTTTTCTTCCAGGAAAGTTTTTGATCCCAATAGACACAAAATACCAGATCCTCTTTAAGATCTCCATCGAGGTCAAGCATTTTCACACCATATCGCTTAACATTCTGTATAGCATAAGGACCAGCAGGAATATCTGATATCAACTGTGATGTTGAGAAAGTTCCCGCACCATTTGTATTTTTATACCATTTAAACTGCTTAATGTTTCCGTTTTCAAACAAGTGAATAATGTCCAAATCTCCATCACTATCTATATCTCCAACTTCAAAATACTCTCCTAATGCAAAGTCATCAATCGTCTGCTTCACGGTAAAATTGCCATTCCCGTCATTTTTATACCAGCGTAAAATTCTTGATTCATTAATTCTAACCAAAAGATCCGGTTTATTATCATTGTCCAGATCTCTGAGAATAACAGAATCTGGTTTTTGAAGAGAGGAGAAAATATGCGATCCGGGGGTAAAAGTACCATTCCCATTGTTCTTCAGCCAGGTACCGGAAATAGGTTGATGAAGATAAATATCCTGATCTCCGTCACCATCTATATCGGCAACCCTGAAAAGCGGAATATTCTGATCAGATAAAGCTATAGGCTGGGTAAAAGTGGCGGCTCCTCCACTGCTGGTACCTTTCATAAGGAAAAGTCCCTTTTTTGTACTAAATATAATATCTGTTTTTCCATCTCCATCAAAGTCTGCACTGTTGTAATCTTTAATGTCATCAACTGGAGATTTGTAAATTAATTCAGGATGTTCAAAACCAGTACCTGTATTTTTGATCCAATATAAATCTCTATAATAATTTCTTACCAGTACATCTTTTTTATTATCATTATTAAGATCTCTCGGTATCAGATCTTGTGCATCGGAAATTCCGAAACTTCCGTCTATGATAATATTCTGAGGTAAGCCTGTTTGTGAAAATCCCATGATGCATGACAGGGAGAAAGCAAAAACGATAGATTTCTTCATCGAATAGTTATTTGATTATTAGTTTAATTGTCCGCAAAAATATAAAAATACAAGCAGAAATAAACATTTCATTACTAAACATCATGTTAAAATCAAACAAATAGTAAAATAATAACAATGAGAAAAGATATTGTGTATTTTTTCCTATCAATAGCTTACGCTCTGCATTCTATGACATGAAGCTAAGGGTTTTACGTACTGACTATGGTTTCACGCTCTGCAAAGTCTCCTTACTTTGCGGAATTATAAAAATAAAAATCCCTCTCATTACTGAAAGGGATTTGTTATATCTGGAAAAAATTTAGGATTACATATAAGCTTCAATAGGCTCACAAGTACATACTAAATTTCTATCTCCGTACGCTTCATCTACTCTTGATACAGAAGCGAAGAATTTGTGGTCTCTTACCCACTCTAATGGATAAGCTGCCTTTTCTCTGCTGTATGGTTTATCCCAAGAATCTGAGATCACCAACTGCTCTGTATGCGGAGCATTTTTCAATACGTTATTTGCTGCATCAGCTTCTCCGTTTGCAATTTCATCAATTTCTTTTTTGATAGAGATCAACGCTTCTGCAAAACGGTCAATTTCAGACTTGCTTTCAGATTCTGTAGGCTCAATCATCAATGTTCCTGCAACAGGGAAAGAAACGGTAGGAGCATGGAAACCATAATCCATCAATCTCTTCGCTACATCAGCCACTTCAATTCCTAAAGATTTGAACTGACGGAAATCTACGATACACTCATGAGCCACTCTTCCGTGTTCATTTGAATATAAAATAGGGAAATGCGCTGCCAAAATCTCTTTAAGGTAGTTGGCATTCATGATAGCATGTCCTGTAGCTTTTTTAAGACCGTCTGTTCCTAACATTTTAATATAAGCATAAGAAATGTTAAGGATCAATCCTGAACCGTAAGGTGCTGCAGAAATACCGTCAATAGCTTCTTTAGCTCCAATTCTGATATTAGCATTAGAAGGAAGGAAAGGAACCAGGTGTTTAGCAACACAGATAGGACCTACTCCAGGGCCTCCACCTCCGTGAGGAATTGCAAAAGTTTTGTGAAGATTCAGGTGACAAACATCTGCTCCAATGTTTCCCGGACTTGTAAATCCTACCTGAGCGTTCATGTTGGCACCATCCATATATACCTGTCCTCCGTGTTCGTGGATTAAGTTGGTGATTTCTTTAATGTTGGCATCAAAGAATCCGTATGTAGAAGGATAAGTGATCATTACAGCTGATAAATTCGCTGAATGCTGTTCTGTTTTAGCTTTAAGATCTTCGAAGTCAATTTCCCCGTTTTCAAGGTTTTTAACCACTACAATCTTCATTCCTGCCATTGCTGCAGAAGCCGGGTTTGTTCCGTGTGCAGACTGTGGTATCAATACTACATTTCTGTGCGTATCTCCTCTTGAAATATGATATTCTCTGATTACCATTAATCCTGCATATTCTCCCTGAGCTCCTGAGTTAGGCTGCAATGAAGTTCCTGCAAAACCGGTAATTTCAGCAAGATCTTTTTCAAGCTCTGCAATCATTTTCTGGTAACCTCCAGCCTGATCTACCGGTACAAATGGGTGTACACTTCCCCAATCTGCCCATGATAATGGTAACATCTGCGTTGCTGCGTTCAGCTTCATCGTACAAGATCCTAAAGAGATCATTGAGTGCGTCAATGATAAATCTTTTCTCTCAAGACGCTTGATGTAACGCATCAATTCTGTTTCCGTATGGTATTTGTTGAATACTTGTTCCGTAAGAATTTCGTCTTTTCTTAAATTCTCTTCAGGAATACTATATCCTTCTTTGATTTCTAATTTGAAAGTCTGCTTATCTTTAAACTGAGCAAAAGAAGCCATCAGATAGTTTAATTTCTCTAATGTAGTACTTTCGTTGATAGCAATACTTACAACATCTTCTGTGAAGTAATTAAGGTTGATTCTGTGATCCTGCATCATTCTCATCAATCTTCCTTTCTCATCTTCAGTCATGATGATTTTTACGGTATCGAAGATTGGCTCTTCTACAGTCTGATATCCTAATGCTTTAAGACCGTTTTTCAAAGCGTTTGCTTTGAAGTGAATTTGGTCAGCGATATAGTTTAATCCTTTAGGACCATGATATACGGCATACATTCCTGCCATTACAGCCAATAGAACCTGAGCAGTACAGATGTTAGAAGTTGCTCTTTCTCTCTTGATGTGCTGTTCTCTGGTTTGTAGTGCCATTCTCAATGCACGTTTTCCGTACATATCCTGAGAAACCCCGATAATTCTTCCCGGGATATCTCTTTTATAATCTTCTCTACAAGCAAAGAATGCTGCGTGAGGACCTCCATACCCTAATGGAATACCAAATCTCTGTGAAGTTCCTACTGCACAGTCTGCACCCATTTCAGCCGGAGACTTCAGTTTAACCAAAGCCATAGGATCACAAGCAACAGCCACCTGAAGATCAAGTTTTTTATAGTTTACGATATCTTCGGTGTAATCTAAAACAACCCCGTTTTTACCCGGATACTGCAATAGAACCCCATAATAAGTACCGTCAAACTGATGCGTTTTATGATCACCGATTACCACTTCAATTTCCAGTCCTTCAGCTTTTGTTTTCAGTACAGAAACTGTTTGAGGAAGAACAAGGTCAGAAATAAAGAACTTATTGGCTCCTGCTTTTTTCTGATCTTTAGTTCTGTTGTTGAAGAACATATGCATTGCTTCAGCAGCTGCAGTAGACTCATCCAATAGAGATGCATTCGCTAATCCAAAACCTGTAAGATCACATACTACAGTCTGGAAATTAAGAAGAGCTTCCAGTCTTCCCTGTGCAATCTCTGCCTGATACGGTGTATATGCCGTATACCAGCTTGGATTTTCAAAGATATTTCTCTGAATTGCTGATGGTAAAAGTGTATTGTGGTATCCGAATCCAATGTAACTTGTAAAATCAGTGTTTTTAGATGCCAATTCTTTCGAGTGGTTCAGCATTTCGTATTCCGAAAGCGGTGCCGAGATCTCAAGATCTTTCTCTAAACGGATAGAAGAAGGAATGGTCTGAGAAATTAACTCTTCAATACTAGAAACGCCAAGTTTTTCCAACATCGCCTGTTTATCGGCTTCATTAAGGGAAATGTGACGGCTCACAAACTGTTCTGTATTCATTTTTATTTATTAGATTTTGTTTGTAAAAAAGATGGCTAAAATTACAATTTTTTGAACGATTGTACAACAGCATTCAACGGATGGTCATTCACAGAAATACTTGACTGTTATAAGAGAATTTACTTTTAATAAGATCAAGACGGGTTTAGAGCATTATAAACAAAGATTATAACTATTCAATACATAATACTCAAAAATACAGAGAATTTAACATCAATAAAACACTGGTTGATCAATTGAAATATAATGAATTCGCAGATTATTTTTACCATCATGAATTATGTATAATTTATGCTGAAAAAATAAAACCAATAGGGAAATGTGGAAAATAAACTGAGCAATTGATTTAATTTATCGGGCTGGTTTATCGCTCTAAAAGGGATCTTCCACTGCTATACATCAGGTTTTTAGAAAATTATGAAATTTTATTAATTATATTTATTCTAAATTAATATATTTGCAACATGAATATGATTACTCCATTTAAAGTACCGCCTTTAGCACCTGTCTATGCTTTTCAGAATGAAGAGATGTTCTGTGAAAAGAAATCTTGCTGTAAAAAATTCAAAAAAGGTAAAAGATGTAAAAAATGTCCCGGAAGAAAGAAAATGGCATAGATTAGCTAAAGTTCTTCACTAAGATATATACAGCAATTGCCAATATCATTATTCCCAAAAGCAACATTACAATTTTAGGCTGACCAGCCTTATTTATCCTTGTTCTTGGTTGGGGTTTAAACATTTCTTCTACTGTGTTTTTGAATTTTTCCGAATCATTTTCAAAAACTTCTGTAATCGTAATTCCCTGAACAACGGTTTTATGTAAAAGAGAATTGGTAGCGTGAAGTAAAAGCTGGAATTTTCCATCCTTAAATTCCGTAATCTTAAATATTCTTTCTCCATACGGCTTTTCCAGTCCAAAAGGCAATACTTTCACTACATCAGCATTCGTCGTTTGCCAGCTGATGATAATCTCCTCTCCTTTTTTAGCATGAATTTTATTGGCAGAAAAAGTTTTGATCGCAGGGGGAACATTATACCTGAAACTTCTTTGATGGCTTTCTAAATTCTGATCGTAAGAATGTCTTCTTGCAGGATCACTCAACGTTTCATACGCTTCCTGAATCTCACGGAAACGGTCAGCAAAAAAATCATCATTATCATTTTTATCCGGATGATACTTTAAAGACAGCTTCCGGTAGGCCTTTTTAATATCCTCTTCAGAAGCTTCCTGCGATATACCGAGAAAATAGTAGTAATCTTTCATTGAGCAATACAAAAATAAGAATTTATTTTTCCATGGATAAGATCTTATAGTAAAAAGTGCATGATCTTTCATAGAATATATCCATTACTCCTCTCTCCTAAAGACTTAAACTTGAAAAATATAACACGACTTTATCCCCTTGGTTGAGTTGGTCTTATTGATTAAATGATACAGAATCATTCTTATATATGATCCACATCATTTCCCTGAGGAAAATTAAACATCACACCATCATAATAAAAACTAATGACAAATCCACTCCTTAGTGGGAATAATCCAGTCATCAAGAGCCTTAAACAGAAAACCATGATTCAGACCCGTCTTAAGTTCAATTTCCTTAAAGTCTTTTATACCCGACCGGCTGAATCGTTGTTCTTCTGAAAGGGCAACATGGCCGTCATCAGATTGTTCGGTGATCGATAATATCTTTCCATAAAGTCTAAAATTTTTGTCTTTCTCCAGAGAATCATCTTTAAAAGTTGAGCCTATTAATACAAATTTTAATTCTGGATTTTTCTCATAATAAGATACATACTGCGCAATATAACCGCCCTGGGAAGTTCCAACAACTGTAATATTATTAACGGAAACTCCTTTTTTAATCAAACTGTCAATTTGCTTCTTTACCTTTAAGGCATACAGAGCAGGATCGGTATCGGGCTTCCGTTTTTCAGAAATAACAATTCTATTTTCTCCTTTAAGCTTCGTAAGAATCGACTCATATTCCGCAATACCGTACTTCGGATGTTTTTCTTTTAAAGAATGATCCTCTAAAAATTTATTATGCAAAAAGAAAATATACTGTTTTTGCCGACATTTCTGGCCCGACACAAACATTGAGGAAAATAATACTAAGGCAATAAAGATATGTTGATATTTCATCATAATTCCTGAAGATAATGCTTAAACAAATATAGCACTTAAATGACTAATCATACGTTGGGTCCCGGCGAGGCTTCAGACCATTATATACAAAAATTCCGGCGCGGGAAGCTCTGCTTCCCGCGCCGGAATTAAACAATTTCAATTTAGTCTTTCACGTATTATGCTTCAAAGGTATTATCCTTTCTGCAGCATCTTGAACTGAATTCTTTTTTAAACTTTCCTTTCAGCTCCTGATAATCCTCCTCATTCATTTCCCTGATTTTATCGGCTAATCCGAAAGGGGATTTTTCTTTGATTCCGTATTCATCAAAGACCCCTCTGATAAATCTTTTTCTTTGTGCCGCTTTTTTAGCTATGAGTGCTACTCCTACAACGGCTAGTGCTCCAAGAGCTCCTTTTAATGCTGAATTTTTCATTTTTCTAAATTTTAAATTTTACTACTTCTTATTTTTTATATAGACGAATGAATTTTAATTTTACTTTACTACTTCTTTAAAATTTTTAAATTATTCGTTGTTTCTGTTGAAGAATCCTCCTGAGCATTTATTTCTCCAGACTTCCTTGAATTTTTCTCTTTCTTCAGGGGATAATCCTTCCATTTTTTCTCTCATTTTTCTTTCCTTGAAATCTTTCATCCCTTTCCCAAAATGGAAACCTCCAAAAAGAATCTTACTTAAAACAAGTATTCCCATGGCCTGCCAGAATGTAATGGACTTTACCCCTAAAATTTCGGGAAGCAGACAGTTCCAAAGCATCATTACAATCCATGTAACGGCTAAGAGGATTAATGGTGGACATAACAATAAAAAAATCCAGCCCTTTTTGTGTTTATGATTCATAATTTCTTTTTCTAACTTTTTAAATCTTCGTATAATTTTCTCAATCTGTTTCTCAGATGCTTCACAGCATAGTTTTTTCTACTGATGATGGTTTTGATATTTTCTCCCTGTTCATCGGCAATCTCCTGGAGGGTTTTGTCGTTCAGTTCATTTTCTACGTAGACCAGCCTTTGTTTTTCGGGAAGTTCATCAAGTGCTTCAAACAGCTTTTTCCAGATTTCATCCTGAAACATCTTCACTTCAGGACCTGCGCTTTCATCCATCAATAAGATATCTTTGATGGAAAAGCTTCCGTCTTCATCCTCATAGACGAAATCTTCAAGATTTTCTGTTTTCTTTTTCCGGTAACGGTCTGTTATTTTATTCGCCGTCACTCTGTACAACCAGCCTCCTACATTCACAATCTCAGAAAGATTGGTAAGGCTACTGAACTGATACCACACTTCCTGCAGAATATCTTCTGCATCTTCCGTGTTTTTCACTTTAGGACGAATATAAGACATCAGTTTCCCTCCGTAGCTTGAAACGGTTTGTGAGATGATACTTTCTTTCTCCTTCTGTGGCATTGTTATTTTTTCGACAACCTCCATACTGACAAGACGGCTATCCTTTTGGTTTTACTTTAATAAATTTAAAATATTTTTCTCAAAATCCAATTTTTCTTTTATCCATCGGATTTTTATCTCAGAATTTTTTTTTCCTACAACCCACTCAATACTAATCACTAATCACTCATTACTCATGTTCCGGGGAGCTGTTTCCTGCTATCCGTTCATACTCCTCACGCCCGGGCTTTCTTAAAAGAGCCATTCCATGCTGTGGGGTAACCACTGCTATCAGGGCTGGAGTATTTGTGGGTATACTCATTATGGGCAACATAATGTATCCATAACCCTTTGCTTTTATTATCGTTATTTTACCCCTTATCATTCAATGCTAGTCATTCTCAGAAATCTATATTTATTTTTTAATAACACTATCTAGATTCCTACGAACTGACAAAGATAACACCAGTCAAAAAAACTATCGAACATTACATTTTATCGCAGATAAAATCCTTGCGCCTTAAAAATACCCAGCCTGTAAAATCTTCTTGCACCTTTGCGTTTCCTCCAACTCTCCACACCTAACCTACTCTTAGATACAGAACACCTTACACCTCCATATCCGTCGATTCTATTTTTTAATAACACCGTTTAGATTCCTGTGGAATGACAAAGACAACTCCGGTCAAAAAAACTATGGAATACTACATTTTATCGCAGATAAAATCCTTGCGCCTTAAAAATACCAGCCTGTAAAATCTTCTTGCGCCTTTGCGTTTTCTCCAACTCTCCACACCTAACCTACTCTTAGAAACAGAACACCTTACATCTCCATATCCATCGATCCTATTTCTTAATAACACAGTTTAGATTCCTGCGGAATGACAAAGACAACGCCACTCAAAAAAAACTATGGAATACTACATTTTATCGCAGATAAAATCCTTGCGCCTTAAAAACACCCAGCCTGTAAAATCTTCTTGTGCCTTTGCGTTTTTTCCAACTCTCCACACTTTTAATCCACTCTTAGACACAGAACACCTTACACCTCCATATCCATCTATCCTAATTTCTGAATAATATGGTTTAAATTCCTACGGAATGACAAAGACAATGCCACTCAAAAACCTATGGAACATTACATTTTATCGCAGATAAAATCCTTGCGCCTTAAAAATACCCAGCCTGTAAAATCATCTTGCGTCTTTGCGTTTTTTCCAACTCTCCACACCTAACCTACTCTTAGAAACAGAACTTACACCAGATGGTAAACAGCAAAACGGAGAGCTAAGTGCTCTCCGTTATTTTATAAAATGCTATCCTTCTTATTTACTTTTATTAAAGTTTTCTGCAAAAAATCCTAACATAGACTTATAAAGCTCTATCCTGTTGGGTTCTTTTCCAAATCCGTGTCCTTCATCGTATTTTACCATATAAGGAACTTCGAATCCTTTAGCGCGCATTGCTTTAACAATCTGGTCAGATTCATTGATATTCACTCTTGGGTCATTGGCGCCCTGAACTACAAATAATGGCTTTTTGATTTTATCAATCTGGTAAACCGGTGAAACTTCCTTGGCAATTTTAGCTTCCTCAGGATTATCCAGATCATACCAGATCTGTTTTACCATTTCTTTGTAAGGTTTCCAGTATTCAGGGAAAGAAGCAAAGAAGGTAAAGATATTGGATACCCCAACATAATCCACTCCACAAGCATACAGATCCGGAGTTTTAATCAAGCCCATCAAAGTAGCATAGCCTCCATGACTTCCTCCATAGATGGCCACTTTATCTTTATCTACCCATCCCTGGCTAATGGCATATTTCACCCCGTCTTCCACATCATCCATGGCCTTTCTTCCAATCTGTTTATACCCAGCTTTCTGGAATCCCTTTCCATAGCCTCCGGAAATTCTGAAATTCACCTGAAGAGTTGCATATCCTCTGCTGGCAAACAATTGTGTTTCAGGGTTGAAGCCCCAATCATCTCTGATTCCCTGCGGACCACCGTGAGGGTTTACTACCAAAGGAACTTTCTTACCCTCTAAAGCTGCTTTAGGCAATGTAATATACCCATGAATTGTCAATCCGTCTCTGCTTTTGAATTCAATAGGTCTCATTTCTGCCATATCCTCTTCTTTAAGTTGTGGCATAAGGTTATAAAGAAGTTTTAATTCCTTGGTTTTGCTATCATACTCATAGTAAGTTCCGTAGAGCTTATCACTTGCAACAATAACCAATAGTTTTTCATTATTATCATCTGAAGAAACAATTCCGAACTCTTTATCTTTAAACTGAGCTTTTAATTTGTCATCTATTTCCTTGTAAAATTTACTTACAGGAACGGTTTCTCCTTTTACCCCGTTATAACTGATATAGTCCAGCTCATAATTTCTGTTTTTACCGGCAACACTTATGGAATTTACATCATATACAGGATGAGAATACACCTCTTTGATTACTGCATTTTTCTTTAGATCATATAAAACGATTTTTGATTTGTCACTGTCTAAATTGGTCACCACATACGCTTCATCTTTATTTTTAGAATTATCATTAAACCTGATAATATTGAAGGTATCAGACCAGTCCGTTGATTTCAGAAGATTGAATTTTCCGGTTTGTAAATCTTTATAATACGTTTTGGTAGTAAGACCGTTTTCAAGAACCGTATATCCTCTTAAATTTCCGTCTTTATCAAAAATATAGTCATCAATAGGGCTATTGACGTCCTTATTTTCATACAGCTGAGTTATTTCGCCGGTAACAAAATTAATTTTATAGGGTTCAAAGATCTGTTTGTTATTTTTATTCATGGTCACCACTACAAAATCAGTATCTTTTATAGGTCTGATTGTGCCCAGTGTTATCCCTTCAAACGGTGTTAAATCTTTAAGATTCCCTCCGTCAGTATCGGCTGCATACAGGTGGATATTTTCATTTCCTCCTTTATCCTGGGTATAAAAAAGACGGTTTTTATTAAGCCAGCCATAGTTTTTGATCAGGTCATCTTTTTCTACAATTGCTTTGGTAATTTTTCCTGTACCCAGTTCTTTGACGTACACATGATTTTTCATGTCCTTATCTTTCTCCTTGTAGGAAAGGTATTTTCCATCAGGAGAAATTTTAAATGCCGAAGCTTTGGGTCTTGCAAAATAATCTTCAACTTTATATTTGAAAGTTCCTTTATCATAAGAAACAAGTTTCTCCAAACTAGCTTTTGAAGACGGTAATGTAGGATCACCAGGTAATTTGGCTGTTGTACTTTGTGCGTGGATCATAATAGCAGAGATTACAATATTGGCGGTGGTTAAAATTTTGGAATTTAGATTCATAACTTATGTATTAAAGTTAAAATTATGTTTTGTATTTAAACTTTTAAATCAACAAAAGAATAAACACTTCTTTACAATTAGACATACAACAGCCTCAAAACGTTACATTATTTAACACCAGTTGAGGAAATATTTTTTAACAATAAAAAAGACAGCCCAAAAAGACTGTCATTTTATTTAGTGTAAATAAATTCCAAAATACCACGTCCAGCCTATTAAAATCAGCTGCATCGGAATTCTCTGAACATAAAGATACCGCATTCCGGGGCCGGTATAATCTGCTTTAAAAATATTAATCTTTCTCCTTGAAGAGTTGATATTGGCTATAAATACCAATACATAAAAAACAATCAGTAAGATCGCAGTAATTTCCCTTATCGCCGGAATCATCAATCCTATTCCTGCTGCAATTTCCAACACTCCGGTAAAATACACCCAAAACATTCGTCCGGGAATAAATTCCGGGATCATCATCGCCATTCCTTTCTGAAATTTAAAATGGGATAATCCCGTAAAAATAATGAAAACCGCCATTCCGAGGTTTCCTGAAAATAAAAAGTCAGGCTTCCCCTGGAATACCATTGTTCCCAGTAACGCCAGAATGAATGTGCCAAAAAGGACTGTTAGTAGTTTCATACTTTTCTTTTAGGTTGCAGACTGCAGGTAATAGATTGCAGAGATTAGGAAAATTACAATTTTTTAATGATCTGCAGCCTAAATCTACCAGTCTATACATAGTAAATATGTACTATGCTTTTTATACGGAACCTAGATTTACTCCTTCCGCCAGACTTTTAACAGTCATCAGGCCTTTTGTAAAGCCTGTATTCATATGGTCTTCCCAATCTTTTTCCACCTGCACTTCTGCATGAAGCTTTGTTTTTCCACCAAAATCAATGAGAAAATATTTTTCAAAACAGCCGTTCCACTCCATGACTTCCTTACTTTGGGTATCCTCATTGCCATCTTTATCCACCATTCCCAGGTGTTTAAAAACAATCTGCGTAGGCTCTTCCAGGCTATCTATGGTAGAAACCATACCTTCTCCTTTATCATTAAGAAAATATGTTTTCCCACCAACTTTCCAGTCGGATTTCATAATAGATCCCGGACCAAAATATTTGGTCCATTCACTATAGGTATCAGGACTCCAAAGGATGTCCCAAACTTTTTGCAAGGGAGCATCTATTATTGTTTCATACGATAAGGTTTCCATATTGTAATTTTTTTGTGGTTGGTTTGTTTATACAGTTTTTACATCATAGGGGTCCCAGTTTCTGTTTAAAGCTGATTTTCGGAAAGATGTTTCACGATATTTAATGCCTTTGGAAATTTTTCTTCAAAAAAATCTTTAAATTCTTCCGGAGTCTGAATTTTCACCGTCAGTAACGTTCCGTCTTCCACTTCCTCAAGGAAATAAGACTCTGTTGCATCTCCCCAGTTCTGAGCAACTTCAATTCCTTCATATATTTCTCCCAGGTGCAGAAATTTTATTTCCTGATTAGGTACAATTTTTTCTACCCTGCTGTACATTCCATTATGTTTGGGGTCATAGAATTTTATAATATTATTTTCTTCCAGTGTCCCTTCATAAAAGGAGCCCTCTGTAAAGGCTGTTGTCCACTGCCTGTAGGTAATATCTCCCCAAAGGACACTCCATACTTTTTCCGGTTCTGCATTAATCTCGATTTCGTATGATAATTTTTCCATAGTATTTATTATTTATTGTCATTAGGTTGCAGACGGCAGATCTCTTCTCAATAGCTGACTGCAACTTTTAGTATTTAATTCCTAGCCTCCCACAAAATCACCTCCGTTAATGTGGATCACCTCTCCGGTGATATAACTCGCATCTTTAGAAGCTAAAAATACATAAGCAGGTGCTACTTCCGAAGGCTGTCCTGCCCTCTTCAAAGGAGTATCTTTTCCGAATGTAGACAGATCATTAAAGGCTTCTTTCACCAAGGGTGTCCATATGGGACCGGGAGCAATCCCATTGACCAGGATTCCTTTTTCAGCAAGATTACCTGCCAATGAGCGGATAAAAGCCAGTACAGCTCCTTTTGTAGCCGCATAATCTATCAAATGATCACTTCCTCTATAGGCGGTAACGGAAGTTGTACAGATGATCCGGCCTCCCTTTCTGATCAGCGGAAGGAAATTCCTCGTCAGGGAGATCATTGAAAGGATATTGGTCGTAAATGTTTCCCGGATCTGCTCATCCGTAATCTTTTCCAGACTGTTTTTTGAGGTATGAATTCCAGCATTATTAACCAGAATATCCACATTTTCCCATTCGGACTTGATCTTCTCTGTACATTTTGTTCTGAAAGCTTTTCGAGTTAAATCTCCTTTCAGCAGGATACATTGCTGTCCCTCTTCTTCCACCAGTCTTTGGGTTTCTTTTGCATCGTCATCACTTTCTTTGTAGATCACAGCAACATCTGCTCCCTCTCTGGCAAAGTGAACGGCTACAGCCTGCCCTATTCCACTGTCTCCTCCTGAGATTACCGCCTTTTTTTCAAATAATTTCCGGCTTCCCAGGTAATCGTTTCGGATGATTTCCGGAAACAGTCCTTCTTGAGGGACTTTTGATTTAGATTTTGACTTGTTCTGTGTTTTCATAAGCAAATCTTTCCTAAATGACATCAAATGGCAAGCCGAAAAACTTTTAGGAATGATACGCGTCCTCCAGATCCTGTATTATAATTTCCTGCATTTTCATCATCGCCTGCACTACTTTATAAGCTTTTTCCTGATCTGAATCATTCATTAGCTGAATTAATCTTTTAGGAACAATCTGCCAGCTCAGACCATATTTATCCTTCAGCCAGCCACACATACTTTCTCTGCCCCCGTTTGAAGTCAAAGCATTCCAGTAACGATCTGTCTGTTCCTGGTCATCGGTCATCACCACCATGGAAATTCCTTCATTAAAGTCAAACTGATGATCATAAGAATTATCCATACAATACAGACTGTAATGATCAATACTAAACTGGGCATGCTGAACATTTTCGGCAGGTTCCGTTATACTATGTCCTTCTCCCCCGTCTCCGTATTTCAGTATATTTCCGATATTCGAATTTGGGAAAGTCTGTGTATAAAGCTCCATCGCTTCTTTAGCTTTGCCGTTGTTCTCATGGATAAACATCAGGGTAGGAACTATTTTCTGATCGCCTCCCTTTTCTCCTAAAAATATTTGCCAGGTCACTCCAAACTTATCCTGAACCCATCCATATTTTTTACTCCATGAATAAGATCCCAGCTCCATTAATGCCATTCCCCCTTCCAGTAACTGATCCCAGTATTTCTGGACTTCATCTTCTGTGTCACAAATCACCATGAAAGAAACTGAAGGGTTCTTTTTGAATTGCGGACCACCGTTCAGCAGCATTATTCTCTGCCCAAAAAGGTCAACATTCATGACAACTGGTGTGTCTGCCGTAATCTCCCCATCAAAAACTTTACAATAAAATTCTGCGGACTGTTTTGCATCTCCGTCATACCAGAGACACGGGAAAATATCTTTATTCATTAGTTTAGATTTTAAAATAGATTAATATAGTTTTTGATTACTTTTTTCTGATTTAATTACTTTTACTTTGCTACCGAACAGAGTTTGGAAAATCCTATTTTCCACTCAGAATCGCAAGGGAAACATATGGCAAAGGAAATCTTATGTCTTTGCATTCACAAGGATCATCTTGTTTTTTGCAATGACACGGTAAAATTTCTGTAGTTTACACTTTATAGTTCCTTGAAAAACATGTGATTCTCTTTCATATGATTCTTTAATTTTTCCATGGTATTCTTCCCAAAACCATGCATCTGCATAATTTCTTTTTCAGAATAATCCGACAGCTTTTCCAGGGAGTCTATTTTTTCCTTTTCCAAAGCTCTTCTTGCAGGTATAGCAATCACTCCATGAAGAAAATGTTCTTTAGGATCATAGTTAAAAGTATAAATAGAGTTTAAACTCTTTGACATGATAACTAAATTGATCATGGCGGTAAAAAGTGTTTTTAATGATTCTCAACATATTTGTGGAAATTATTGAGGATAGCATACCAGCCTTCTCTTTGCATTTCCACAGAGTTTTGCTTTTCAGGATCGAAAATCTCAGTAACCTTTGTCGTATTTTCATCTACTTGATCAAAGATCACTTCTACTTTTCTTCCGTCCGCAATATGATATTGTATTTTTTCGTTAGGGATAACCTCATCATATACACCTTCAAAATCAAACCCAAAGCTTTTATCCTTGGCCTCCATTCTGTTTTTAAACTTCCCTCCTACTTTCAGGTCATTTTCAGAACTTGGGCACTGCCAGCTTTCATGGGCAAAATTCCATTTTGTAATATGTTTAGGCTCATTGAAATAATTCCAGACCTTTTCTACCGGAGCTAAAATTGTAATGTCTATTGTAATTGGATCCATAGTTCTATTTTTAAGTGATTGGGTAAAGGGCGCCCCAAAAAAATGAGTGCCCTTTTATTTATAATGAGTTAAATATAAGATTATTTTGTGTATTCGTCATTATAGTTCACCATCCAATGAACGCCATATTTATCCTGGAAACTTCCAAAATAATCTCCCCAAAACTGATCTTCAAGCGGCATTTCTATATTTCCTCCCTCTGAAAGTCCTTTAAAAAGTCTTTCAGCTTCGTCTTTCGATTCCGGAAAAATAGAAACATAATTATTATTTCCTACTGTCAGAGTCTGTCCGAATCCCGGAACGATATCCGAAGCCATTAAAAGATCATTTCCAATAGGTAGCGCTACATGCATTACTCTGTTTTTTTCCTCGTCTGAAAGATTTTCAGTACCCGGAGCGTTCCCCATCTTGTGGATTTCACCCAGAAACTCTCCTCCAAAGACAGATTTGTAAAAATTGAACGCTTCTTCTGCGGTTCCATCAAAATTTAAGTACGGATTTAATTTTGCCATGATTTTTAATTTTAAGTTGTTAAGATTATTGGTAAACACAAATAGTACAAAAGGTTCATAAATAACACGGCAACGATATCAAACATTGGCGTTACTTTTAAAACAACCGGTACTAGCCGTATTTTATTTATTTAAAAAATTTTCTATTTCCTTTACGGTAAAGTCTATTAAATCTATATCCATACTTCCATCGAAATCGGCCATCATATAAGTGCCATGGGTAGCGGGAAGTATCATTAATTGTGAATTTTTCACCAGCCTCCACATAGCAACTGTATGTTCGGGCTTCATGACATCTTTATCACCACTGATAAACAGTACGGGTGAGTGGATAGAAGTCAATACCTCATCATCCCAATCTTCAAAAGTCTGCATCCTCTTACAGTCTTTGTCAAAGAGATTTTCAAGCTTTGAGAAATCAGGATTCAGGTTTAAAAAATTAATTTTAAAGGGCTCCGGCATGGTATCAAACGTTGCCTCCTGCATCCCTTCAAAAAAGCCGTCAATCATTCCTGATCTCTTATAAAATGCTGAAGCAACCACCAGTTTTTCTACAACATCCGGATAAAGATGAGCAATCTGCATCACGGTATTTCCACCATTGCTGAATCCCCAAAATGAAGCTTTTTTAATATTGAGTTCCCCTAAAAGAGCAGCAACATCCCGGGCATCCTGCTCAAATGTTTCAGGAATATCCCGATGTTCACTTCTCCCGTGATTCTGAAGATCAATACCAATCAGCTGAAATTTATTTTCAAGCCTTCTAATAACTTCTTTAAAATCAAACAAAATAGAGGAACCTCCTCCATGGATCAGTACCAAAGGTTTTCCTGCACCATAAATTTCATAATACAGCTGAATTCCATTGACTCTTTTATAGCCTTTTTCTACCGGATTCATGGGTTAATATTTTATATTTTCGTCCACATCATATTTCATTCCCGGGTAGTCTAAAATTTTACGCATCAATCCGATCTGCCCGCACAGGTAATCTTCACGGCCAATACACATTCCTACAAAATTGAGTTTGTTTTCTGTGATAAAAGGAATGTTCATCCCTATTTCAAAAATCTCATCAAGCTCTTCATCTGTTACTTCCCCTAATCTCTGATACACTTTTGAAGAAATATCATGGAAATTTTTCTTCAGGTCAGTTAAAGTTGGGTATGTATTACTTTCATCCAATGCCTTTCCCTGAAAAAAGAGATCATTATTAGGATCCTGATCCTGTAGTCCCAGTACCCAACCCAATCCATACCTCATATTCACAAAGTTTCCTGCCATCCATATGATATGATTGGTTTTATTTTCAATTCTTTTCAACGCATCTTCTTCCGAAATACCGTCCAAAACGTTCATAAAGCTTTGGGTATGCATTCTGTAAGCCGGAATAATGAGTTCCATTTTTTTTGATTTTGGTGTGTCCATTTTTTTATTTTTTATGGATTTTATTTTTAAACCTTACTTTATCGCTCCCGGTTTTCCCAGAATCCTGCGAAGGTAGCCCAGCTGTCCGCTGTGGTAAATTTCATGAAGGCAAAGCATTGCAATATCTGTACTGCTTCCAGGAGTAAATCTTTCAAGAGTATTAAGCTTTGCGTCCAATATATTCTGAGACTGGTTCAGATAAGATTTTAGTTCTTCAAAATTTACAAACTCAGCCTTCCGCTCCAACGGTATTTCTCCTCTGTTGTAGCATGAGAACTTCTCTCCATCCCAAACAGATTCTTCACCCAGGATATTCAGAAAAGCATTTCTTATATAAATTAAATGTCCGAGAATCCAATTCATAGAATTAGCCTCACCATTTGGAAAAACCATTGATTCATTATGTGTAATACCCTCGATATTCAAAGAGATCACCTGATAATTACTGGTCACCTGGTTTTTTACAAATTCTATTTCGTTTGATATAGTTTCCATAATGCTAAAATATTATGATTGGTCTGCAGGCAATTGTGAGAGATCTCCGTACATCACTTCCCACTGATGGCCATCAATATCTGCAAAAGCACTTTGATACATCCATCCGTGATCCTGAGGTTCACTATATTTTGAACCTCCGTTTTCGAGAGCTGTTTTTACCATATGATCTACTTCATCACGACTGTTTACACCTATTGCAAGAAGCACTTGTGTGGTATCTCCTTTGGCAAAAGGTCTGTCCGTAAATGTCTGAAAAAATTCTTCTTTCAGAAACATGGTATAAATATGATCTTCTCGCATGACTACGCATATTGCCTGATCATTCGAAAACTGTTCATTTATAGAAAAGCCAAGCTTCGTCCAGAAGTCTCTGGTTTTTTGCACGTCTTTTACAGGTAAATTGACGTAAATATCGTTGATTCGCATTTTGTAATTTTTAGTGTTAAACTTGTAACCAAATGACCAAGGTTTAATAAAAACTAACCTGGCATAAGGCAATATTTAATGTTATTTGAAAGTAAAGCATCTGTTAAGGTAGAATAAGAAACGCTTTTTGGCAGTGATCCTCGTTAGGTGCTCTACTATTGAGTCGGCATTTGAGAGATATCGGCATAGGTTATATTCCAGCCATGTCCGTCAAGATCCCAAAAAGAATTTTGGTACATCCATCCGTAATCCTGAGGTTCTTCATGTTGTGAGCATCCATTTTGCAAGGCAGTATTGACCACCTGATCAACCTCTTCACGGCTGTTGAGCCCCACAGCCACAAGAACCTGGCTTGTATTCTCTTTGGCAACAGGTTTATTGGTAAAAGTCTGGAAGTAGTCCTCTTTCAGAAACATAACATAGATATTGTCATCTTTCATTGCAACACACACCGCCTTATCATCTGAAAACTGTTCATTAATTTCAAAACCAAGTGTAGTCCAGAATTCTTTTGTTTTCTGTATGTCTTTTACCGGAAGGTTGACATAAATTTGATTGACTTTCATTTTTGTAATTTTTAGTGTTAAACTTTTAACCAAAATTACCAAGGTATGATGAAAATCAACTTGCCATAAGGCAAGATTTAATTTTTCTTGGGATGGGAAACCAATTCTTTACGAATACGACTTAAAGAAGTATCGGTAACCCCCAGATAGGAAGCAATCTGCTTTAAGGGAGCAAACTGGATAACCTTCGATTTTTGTTCCAGCAAATTCAGGTATCTTTTGGTAGCGGAAAGGGTAAACATTTCTACAGACCGCTGTTTATAGTCAAAAAGTTCTTTAGACATCCAGGATCTTCCCCATTCCCTGAGATTGGGAATTTTATGGAATAAGTCCTGAAAAGTATCGTAATCAAGCCTCCAACATTCGCAATCTGTAATACAAATGATGTTTTCCTGAGAAGGTATTCTCTGAAACAATGATAAAACCTCAATAATAACCTCATTCTCTACAAAGAAATGCGTAGTCACTTCATTCCCGTTGAAATCATTGACAAATGAACGTGCCAGGCCACTGTCTAAAATATAATATTCATTAGCCGTTTTTCCTTCTTGAAGAATGAAGTCTCCTTTTTGAAATGATGTTTTCTCATGGGCCTGAAATATTTCTTCAAGCTCTTCATGAAGAAAAAAAGGAAAATCATAGCATGTTTCTAAGGCTTTATTGGTCATCAGGTCAATTTTTTTTGAGTTTTAAAAATAAATTTTTTAATCCAGTTAAAGATATAAATATTAAACAAATAAGAAAATTATTCATGAAAATCAATATATCACATTGAAATTAAAGACAATCGACAACAACTAATAATTAAACAAATGTTCTAATTTTCATAAAACGTCTTATCAAATTAAACCACCCCGTCAAATCAAAGATTTGACACCCCTCCAGAGGAGGGGAATGCTTATACCTTTAGGGGTCGTGTGGTATAAAATAAGCCATTTGTTAAATATCTGGGGAAGGGAGAGATGGTTTTCTTTTGCTTAAAATAAAGACAGCTGAATCGGTTTGTTCGGTTTTGGAGCATCACCAAAAACAGTTTTCCCTCCAAAACGCCAGGAGTTTTGTCTTTCTTCTTCAATAACCTGCTGAATATCAAAATCGGGAGTAAAGTCTTTTTCTGCTGATGTTACAATCTGGTGGAGTTTATGTAGAGAATTTAATTTGTCTGAGTTTCCAAGCTTTGACTTCTCTATTCCTTTTTTAAGAATATTGATACTTTCGTCATAAGTTTTCGTAGGTACAGGAAAAGGATGCCCATCTTTACCTCCGTGGGCAAAAGAAAACCTTGCAGGATCAGAAAATCTTGCCGGTGCCCCATGAATCACTTCACTCACTAATGCCAGTGACTGCATCGTTCTCGGACCGACACCTTCCAGCATCAGCAGATCTTCAAAATTTTGTGGCTGCTGCTCACGGGTTATGTACAAAAGAGCGCCCAGCCGTCTCAAATCAACATCAGAAGCCTGTACATCATGATGGGCAGGAAGAATCAGTCTTGAAAAGTCTTTCATCACATCTACAGAGTCGGTATGGGAAATGTCCAGAATTCCTTTTCTGTTTTCCGAAGCTTCGGAATCGGTAAGGTTAAGGATTTTCCCTCTTGAAATACCATTAATTCCGGTATGGGGTTCTTCTACAAATGATTTGACATTTTCCGAGTGCCAATGGTATCGTCTTGCCGTTCCGTCAGACTCATGCATTCCCTGCTGAATCACACTCCAGTTTCCGTTATCCGAGAGCACAAAATTATGCAGATACAGCTGATATCCATCCTGTATGGCGGTATTGTCAACCTTTGCTGAAAGTTTACTGGCTCTTACCAGCTCTGTTCCATTCAAACCGGTCTTATCAGCAATACGAATCAGCTCAGAGGGAGTTTCTCTTGACAGTTTCCCTTTACCTCCACAGATATAAATTCCCAGGGATTGAGAGTTGGGGTTAATAGAGCGTTTCAAAGCTCCCATAACGGAAGTGGTAATTCCTGAAGAATGCCAGTCCATTCCCATCACCGCTCCAAAACTTTGAAACCAGAACGGGTCTGCCAAACGGCGGAGAACTTCATCTTTACCATAATCCATCAGGATCACCTCAATAATGGAAAGCCCGAGAACAGACATCCGTTCGTATAACCATGGCGGTACTTTGCCATAGTGAAGAGGTAGATCTGCTGTTCCTGAACGTTTCATTTTTGATTAAAAAACAAAGTTAGTTTTAATATTCTAAATGGGTCATGATTTGAATCAACATTAAATAAAGCATAAAAGATTGTCCATTCATATTTTTTTATGATTTTTGTATCGTTTCAATACCAACCCACTATTATGAAAAAACTTTTACTATTTCTATGTGTTGCCTTGCTATCTGCCTGCCAAAGTAAAAAAGAAGAATCAACCAATGCAGAAGGTCTTAAAAAAATGAGAGAGGAATGGCTCAAAAACAGATTGGACTTTTTTCAGGCTGCTAAACCCCAATATTTTTCAGCTAAGACAATTAACGGGCAGCCATTCAATTCAAAGGATTATCAGGGGAAAAACCTTCTGATCTTCATTTACAGTAAAACATTTCTTAAAAAAGATCCTAATGCAAGTTATAATATGGTGGATGATTTTAATGGAATCTATACCCACTACAAAGATAATGTAGGCGTTATAGGAATTTTGGAAGGACTTGTAGAAACAGATAAGGAACTTCAGCAGATCTTCCATGATGCCAGTTTTCCATTTGAACAAATAGATAATACGCAATCTCCCAGCAAACAGGAACAGCTGAAATATAATATCTACTGTACTCCGGCTAAAATACTGATTGATTCCAACGGAAAAGTGATCCATTCCAGCTGTGGTGGAGCTACAGATGAAGAGCTTATACGAAAGTTAGACAGCATTAAAGGGGCTCAAAAATAAGCGCTATCAATCAATTGAATACAACGGTAAAGCACCATGCTTTTTTTCATCAAATTCCTCATTGAAAATAATTTTATTCCCAAAGGGGTCATTGACGGTAAAAGAAATGGCATTGTAGAAGGTCTTTTCAAGGCCCGGACGATTGTATTTGTAATTTTTAGCGAGCAGCTCTTTGTGATATTCAGGGACTCCTTCTCCCCAGATAAAAACACTGCTTCCGGGAGTTCCATCCCCATGGTGTTCACTCAAATGAAGAATAATATTGTCTTTTTTCACCTCCATATAAACGGGTGTATTTTCTTCAAAATGATGTTCCCATACGATTTCAAAGCCCATCCAACCGATGTAAAATTCCAGGGTTTTCTGATAATCAAAAATTCTGAGAATAGGAATAACCTGTTTTGCATTCATGATATCAATTAATTAAATATTTATGTGGATTTTGGAAATTATTTTTAAGTTTTGGCTAAAGCCAAATGATAGTTTATTTTTTATGAAAGCGGACTAAAGTCCGCTCCTATTGAATAATATGCTTTATTTTATTGGTGAGAAAGAATATTAATCAGTTTTCCAAACGGGTCTTTTACAAAGAATCTCCGGACTCCCCAATCTTCATTGGTCAATTCATACGGTATTTCAAATCCTGCCAGGCGCATCTTCGTATAAATGCTGTCTACGTCCTCCACTTCTATGGATAGATCAGGAACTTCGGTATTATTTCCACCTTGTTCCGCAAAACTGATCTGAACTTTTGCTTCTTCTTCATTTCCAAAAGTTTTGATCCAGCCATGATCCATCAAAACATCAAGCTCTAAAATATCCTGATAAAAATGACTGGCTTTTGATACCTCATCTGTTTTTATATTGACTACGATTCTTTTGACCATACTGTATCATTTAAAAAAGCCCTGTGAAATTACATAAAATTTCACAGGGCTTTACAAGATTTTTATAGGTATTTGTCTTTAGAGTGAAGAAGCAGCTTCCAAAATCAATTCGGTAACTTCTTTAGGATGTGAAGCTAATGAGGCATGTCCTGCATCTAACGTAATTATTTTCTTTGGCTGAAGTCTTTCTGCCATTTCCTTCTCTGTTTCTGCCGGAATCATATGATCTTTTGAGGAGATCTGATACCAGCTAGGTTTTGTTTTCCATGCCGGTTCTCCGGCAATGTCTCCGAAACACTGTCCATGAATAGGTTTTTGTGACAATGCCATTACCAAAGCCTTTTCGTCATCAAGATCCTGGCAAAAAGCAGATTGAAATTCATCATACTTAATCCACAGGAAACCTTTACTGTCTGGGTAAATACTTGCTCCACCCGGAGATTCCCTTCTTCCTAAAAGAGATCCTAAACTGTCTCCTGCATCCGGAGCAAAAGCGGCGATATAAACCAGCCCGGCGACTTTATCATGGTTTCCGGCACCTGAAATCACAGCACCTCCATAAGAATGCCCTACCAAAAGCACTTTCCCTTCCTGGGCATCTATAAGGTCCTTTGTCTTATTGATATCATCCTGTAACGAAGTTAAAGGATTTTGAACACTTCTCACTTTGTATCCTGCTTTTACCAAAGAAGGAATAACATACTGCCAGTGTGAGCCATCTCCCCAGGCTCCGTGTACCAAAATAATGGTTAGATCTTTCTGTTCCATAATGATTATTTAAAATTTGATGATTGTAAAGCTACGTGCTAAAATCTCAAAGGACGTTAACTTAAGTTAATTAACAATCCTACTTCTTATCCGGCTAAGAGACTGCTCTGTTACTCCCAGATAACTGGCAATATGTTTCTGGGCTATTTTCTGAAACAGAAGGGGTTCTTTTTTCAAAAGATTTAAATATCTGTTTTCGGGAGAATAGCATAACAAATCATCAATTCTTTTTTTGGCATCCAAATAAATTTTTTCACTCATTACACGTCCAAATTGCTGCCAATATGCTTCTTTTTCATATAAAGATTTAAGATCCTCTTTTCTTAAAAGCAAAATTTCACAGTCTTCCAATGCCTGAATATTCATATTGGAAACGGTATCACAGAGAATACTTTCATAATCTGTAAAAAACTCATTTTCAAAATAAAATCCGAAATTGATCTCCCGGCCCTGATCATTGATATAAAAGCACCTTATCGTTCCTTTTTTGATAAAGCCTAAGTATTTACATTTTTCACCCTGTTTCAGAAAAAAATCAGATTTTAAAAGCTGTGTATGTTTAAGCAGGGCATAAAATTCTTCGAAATGCTCCCGATCTACCTGAAACAGTTCTCCATATTTTTTGTAATGATCCAACATAATCTGTTTGTGTTTTTTATATCTAAAAAAGCCTTGCAAAAAATTATTTTCACAAGGCTGTTACAAGTATTTTATTCCTGTTGTTTATTTTATTGGTTTAATGCTGTAAGTGCTGCATTATAATTAGGCTCATCAGCAATCTCTGAAACCTGCTCCGTATATACCACTTTATTGTTTTCGTCTGCAACGATTACTGCACGGCTTAAAAGTCCTTTCAAAGGAGAATCAGTAATGGTTACTTCATAATCATCACCAAAGCTGCTTCTGAAATCTGAAAGGGTTTCCACGTTATTTAATCCTTCAGCAGCACAGAATCTTCCTAAGGCAAAAGGAAGGTCTTTTGAAATATTAATCACTACCGTATTATCTAATTTTGAAGCTTCTTCGTTGAATTTTCTGCTGGAAGCGGCACAAGTTGGCGTGTCAATACTTGGGAAAATATTGAAGACTTTCTTCTTTCCTTCAAAGGTTTCAAGTGTTTTTACATTTAACCCGGAGTCTACCAAAGCGAAATCTTTGATTGTGGTTCCTACTGACGGTAATGTTCCTATTGTGTGTACTTCGTTTCCTTTTAAAGTAATGGTTGACATAATTTTATTTTTAAAGTTTTTCAAATTTAATCAAAATAGATTTTTTTTCAATTTAATAAAGGTTAAATTAATCTTAAAGTGAAAAAACTCAGTATAGGAGTAAGTCCCAAAATTAAATTTTAACTAAATTTGTAGAACTATAATTTCAAATAACAAATAACAGTATAATGTCAGAAAAATCAAAAATCTATTACACACTTACTGATGAAGCTCCAATGCTGGCTACACATTCGTTTTTACCAATCGTAAAAGCTTTCACAAAATCAGCAAACATCGAGATCGCAGTTCCGGATATTTCTTTGGCAGGAAGAATTTTAGCTAATTTTCCTGAATTCTTAAAAGATGATCAGAAAATCGGTGATGCTTTAGCAGAATTAGGCCAACTGGCTACTCAACCTGACGCTAATATTATCAAACTTCCTAATATTTCGGCTTCTGTTCCTCAGTTGGATGCAGCGATTGCTGAATTACAGGCGAAAGGTTTCGCAGTTCCTAATTATCCTGCAGAACCTAAAAATGATGATGAAAAAGCAATCAAAGCTAAATATGCAAAAGTTTTAGGAAGTGCAGTAAATCCGGTATTAAGAGAAGGAAATTCTGACAGACGTGCTCCAAAAGCTGTTAAAAACTATGCAAAAGCCAACCCTCACAGAATGGGTGACTGGGCTTCTGACAGCAAAACTGATGTAGCTCATATGAACAATGGTGATTTCTATGGGACAGAAAATTCTACAACCTTAGAAAATGCTACACAATATAAAATCGTATTCAAAGGAAATGACGGGGCTGAAACTTTGTTGAAAGATTTTGCAGGTCTTCAGGCAGGAGAAGTTATCGATTCTTCTGTAATGAACCTCAATGCTTTGAAAGTATTTGTACAGGAGGCTATTGAAGAAGCTAAAAATAAAAATGTACTTCTTTCCGCTCACCTTAAAGCTACGATGATGAAAATCTCTGATCCGATTATCTTCGGAGCTATTGTAGAGACTTTCTTCAAAGATGTATTTACTAAATATGCTGAGACATTCAAATCTTTAGATGTCAACCCTAACAACGGTCTTGCTGATCTTTTTGAAAAAATTAAAGGAAATGCTCAGGAAGCTGACATCAAAGCTGATATCGAGAAAGCGCTTGCTGAAGGACCTAGAGTGGCCATGGTAAATTCTGACAAAGGGATTACCAATTTCCACGTACCTTCTGACATCATTGTTGATGCTTCTATGGCTGCTCTTGTAAGAGGAGGCGGTAAAATGTGGAACAAAGAAGGAAACGAAGAAGATACAGTTTGTATCATTCCGGACCGTTCTTATGCTGGTTTCTATCAGTCTGTAATTGACGATATGAAAGCACATGGAAAGCTGGACCCTACTACTATGGGATCTGTTCCAAATGTTGGATTAATGGCTCAAAAAGCTGAAGAATATGGTTCTCACGATAAAACTTTCCAATTATCTGCTGACGGAACTGTAGAGGTTCAGGATGAAGCAGGGAATGTTCTTCTTTCTCAAAAAGTAGAAAAAAATGATATCTTCAGAATGTGTCAGACTAAAGATGCTCCTATCCAGGACTGGGTAAAACTAGCTGTAAACAGATCAAGATTATCTGATACGCCTGCTATTTTCTGGTTAGACAAAGGAAGAGCTCATGACAGAGAAATCATCAAAAAAGTAGAAAAATATCTTGCTGATCACGATACTGCAGGTCTTGACATCAGAATTCTTGATGTAAAAGATGCTATGACTGAAACATTAAAAAGAGCAAGAGAAGGTAAAGATACAATCTCTGTTTCAGGAAACGTATTAAGAGATTATTTAACCGACCTTTTCCCAATCCTTGAACTTGGAACTTCTGCAAAAATGCTTTCTATCGTTCCATTAATGAACGGAGGTGGTTTATTTGAAACAGGTGCCGGAGGTTCTGCTCCAAAACACGTTGAACAGTTCTTAGAAGAAGGATATTTAAGATGGGATTCTCTAGGTGAATTCCTTGCTTTACAAGCTTCTTTAGAGCATTTGGCACAGACTCAGGGAAATACAAAATCTCAGGTATTGGCTGATGCATTGGATGAAGCAAATGCTAAATTCTTAGCTACAGATAAATCTCCAGCAAGAAAAGTAGGACAAATCGATAACAGAGGTTCTCATTTCTATTTAGCTATGTATTGGGCTGAAGCCTTGGCAAACCAAACTGTTGATGCAGAATTGGCGGCTAAGTTTGCTCCGGTTGCAAAAGAAATGAAGGAAAATGAAGAGGTAATTAATGCAGAATTAATTGGTGCTCAAGGTAAGCCTCAAAATATTGACGGTTACTACAAAACTGATAAATACAAAACGTACACAGCAATGAGACCAAGTACTGTTTTAAATGAAATTATTGACAGAATCTAATTTCTGATATAATATAAATAAGAAAGCTCCTTTTTCAAAAGGGGCTTTCTTGTTTTTGGCCTATTCATTAAAAGATATACCGAAAACCACCCCGTCAAGAGGAGGGAAATATTGACCATATATTTATTCATCAAAGTCAACGTATCCCTAATCCCTGCCACCTCTCACCTACCTATCCTCCACAATCACTCTCCTGTGCTCTCTCCCCCAGTTTATCATTTCCTGGATTATATTTCCAAAAGTTCTGCAATATTCTGTGGGCTCATATTCAATCAGTACGGGAGTTTCCGGGTAGACATTGCGCTTTACCAGTTTATTCAGTTCCATATCTTTAAGTTCTTTTGAAAGCATTCTTGTGGTAATTCCGGGAATGCTTCTTTCAATTTCCCGAAAGCGTCTGTTCCCATTACAAATTGAGTTGATGACGGGAATTCTCCATTTTCCTCCAATAAAATAAAGGGTATCCTGAAGGGCTCTTAATTCTTCTGTCTGATCTCTTTCCATAAGTGCAAAGTTAAGTGATATCATGAATGATACTGGTATACTCTGTGATACTGGTTACAAAAGTATACCAAATTGAAATAACTTTGTCAAAAATTGTAAGAAATGAAAAAAATGAACAACAAATTAGCGATAGTAACAGGTGGAAACAGCGGAATCGGATACGCTGCTGCAAAAGAACTTATTTCACAAGGAGCCACAGTCATCATTACAGGAAGAAGAAAAGAAGCTGTTGAAAAAGCAGCTTTAGAACTTGGAGCAATTCCTTTCATTGCAGACCAGGCCAACCTTCACGACATTGATTTGCTAAAAAAAGAAGTTGAACAACAATTCGGAAAGGTAGATATTTTATTTATCAATGCAGGAATTACAGGAAGCATGGCTCTGATTGAAAATATGGATGTCCACAACTTTGATGAGGTGATGAATATCAATTTCAGGGGAGCTTACTTTACCTTAAGCAAATTCATTCCTATACTCACCGATGGAGCTTCTGTCATCATGTTATCATCTATTGTAGCCTCCACCTACAAACCCAACAGCTCTGTATATCAGGCAAGCAAAGCTGCACTTAATTCAATTACAAAAACTGCGGCAGCAGAGCTGGCTCCAAGGAAAATCAGAGTCAACATCATCAGCCCCGGCCCTATAAATACAGATATTATGAGCAAGGCTGGACTAGATGAGGAAACTTTAAAGAATCTCAACAGCCACCTGATCAATGAAATTCCACTGAAAAAAATGGGGACCGCAGAGGAAGTGGCAAAATGGGTTACCTATTTATCTGATCCTGAGGTTTCCGGATTTATTACCGGAACGGAGATCGTGATAGATGGAGGGATCACTTTATAAGCTTTCAGTTTTTACATACCGGCAATCATAATATATTGCCGGTATTTTTATGTTGAATTTTTCAGACTTTAAAATTCCTTATTCACCTTCTTTTTTGTCCGGCTTAGCCTTTTTTACATTTCAAAATCTGGACTTCTCCTCTACTTTTGGCTCAGAAAAAAACAATACTCGTTATGAATACTGAAAAGAAAAAAAGAAATCCCATTGCTATTATCTTTTTGGCTATACTGGGAATCTTCGGAGGGCTTCAGCTATTGAGCCAACCTCTGGAAGGAAAACCTGTCACCGGGAAAATTGAAGCCCCCCGTGAGGTCATTGCTATCCTTGAAAACTCATGTTTTAACTGCCACTCCAACCAGCAGAACTTAAGCTGGTATGATAAGCTTGCCCCAGTTTCCTGGGCTGTCAATAAAGATATAAAAAGAGCCCGAGAGGTTCTTAATTTTTCGGAATGGGAAAAGCTGTCTCCTGCGGAGCATCAGGGGAAAATGTATGCTATTCTGAACATGATGCAAAGTGGGAAAATGCCACTTCATGAATATACCCTCCTACATCCCTCTTCTAAAATTTCTCAAAAAGATATTGAAACAATCAAAAAATATACACTCTCATTATCTGGTACCGGTACTCTAACCAAGGATAAAAATACAGGTCAGGAAATCAAAGAAGCTCGCCAACCTATTCCATCAAAAAATCCTGTTTCCCCCAATGGCATTCAGTATAATGATGATTTTAAAAACTGGAAGGTGATCAGCATGAGTACACTCTTCGACCATTCTATCCGCGTTATCTATGGCAATCCTACTGCTGTCAAAGCCATTGAGACCGAAAATTTTCATCCCTGGCCGGACGGAAGCATCGTAGTAAAATCGGTATGGAAACAGCAGGAACTTCCGGACGGAGAAATCAGAGCCGGAAAGTTTATCAATGCTCAGTTTATGGTAAAAGATGCTAAGAAATACAAAGACACTGAAGGTTGGGGCTTTGCAAAGTTTTCAGGAGATGACCTTCATCCTACCGGAAAATCAGCATCATTTGCCAAAGAATCATGTATTGCCTGCCACAGACAACTTGCAGAAAAAACAGGATACCTATTTGATGTTCCTATGAAAATCAACACCCAAAGATTAATTCAAAATTTACAGAAAAAATGAAAAATACATTCGCAATTCTCCTGACAGGTTTTATTTTACTTATCTCCTGCAACAAAGAAAACAAGGATAATGGACTTGTAAGAGTAGTTTTTGATCCGGGTCACCTGAAATTCATCTCAACTTCTTTGAATCCCAAAAAAGAAACCATGTCCGCTTTATATGGAAACCCAAAAGCTTTAGAATCATTATCAAAAGAAAATAGCCAACCGGAACCAGGTACTGTTATAAAATTGGTAACGTGGCGTTATCATGAAAACCCTCAATACACGGGAGGAACAATCACCGGGGAACTGGTAAGTATTGAGACTCTCCAATCTGATGAAAAAGGAAGTGTTTCTTATGAAATGAAAAACGCAGAGTCTAACAATCTTTCAGTCAATAAAGAAGAGAGAATACAATATTTGATGAGCTATCATCCGGTAAGCAGACCCTGATTAAACTGGATTTTGGTTTATTTCCTGTGAATAGTGAATTCTTAGCCCAATCAATGATGAATGGATGATTAACAGGCAAAGCAAATTCACTATTCGTTCTTTATTATTCACCGTTTTACCAATAAAAAACATTAATTTAACCTTTTCAAATTCGCGGTTCATGCAACAGCAAAAAATAAAAATTTCGCAGGCGGTCATCTGGGTAAGTTCTATTTTTCTTGGAATTTTATCTTCGGTTCCCCAGCTTGCCTCTCATGAATTTAACTGGAAGGAAGCCATTGTCAATTCGGCGATAACCGCTGCATTCTCCATTATCATGTGGTATATCAATATTTATATGCTGAACCGGTCAGCAGGAAAGCGCAGACAGCATATTTCCTACCCGAGGCTGCTTGTCATATTAGCTTTTGGAATGGTGATTATGTTTGTGCTGGCATGGATTCAGCAGTTGATCTTATCTCATATCAATTTTGGACCGGTTATGCTGATGGTAGAGGTAAGAGGTATTTTAATCAATTTGGTCTGCTATATGTTTCTGACCTTACTTCAGAACAATTATACCGGTCAGCAGATACAGCTGGAGCTTGAAAAAGTGAAAAGTGATCATCTTGGAGCTCAATATGAACTTTTAAAACAACAGATCAATCCTCATTTTCTTTTCAACAGCCTGAATACTTTAAAATTAATGGCAGAAACTCATGATGTGGAGACTGTAGATTTTATTGTAAAGCTCTCAGACTTTTACCGTTTCACTCTTGAAAGCAGAAAATTAGACCTCATCAGTGTTCAGGAAGAAATGAAAATAGTAGATGCCTATCTTTTCCTTCAAAAAGCACGTTTTGGTGATGGCATTACATTTACTAATCTGCTTGAAAAAGAAACCGGGCAAACGCTTATTCCCCCCTTTACGCTTCAGCTTTTGGTAGAAAACTGTATTAAGCATAATATCGTTTCCCAAAGCAAACCTTTACATATTAAGATCTATAATACCAAAGATCTGATGATTATTGAAAACCCCATTCAGCGTAAAATGGCGGCAGAAGATTCTTTGGGCGTTGGACTGGACAATATTAAAATGCGTTATAAGCATCTTCTAGAACAGGACATCATTATTTATTCGGACGAAAAAACCTTTCAGATAAAACTACCACTGATCCATGAATATCATCATCATTGAAGACGAATTTAGAGCAGCAAAGGCCCTTCAGAGCTTAATTTTAGATTTACAGCCCGATTCCCTTATCCTGGGAGTTTATGACAGTATTGAAGCAAGCATTGAAGCTTTATCAATGGATATAAAGCCTGATCTTATCTTTATGGATATCCAACTTTCTGACGGACTTTCATTTGAAATTTTCAAAGCTGTAGAAATCACATGTCCAGTGGTTTTCTGTACTGCTTTTGATCAGTATATGCTGGATGCTTTTAAAAGTAAAGGAGTGGATTATGTACTCAAGCCTTTTTCCCGGGAAGATATCTCGGAAGCTCTCAAAAAAGTAGAGGAATTAAAAAAATTCTTTCAAAAGAATGAATTACCCGACCTGGAGTCTCTTTTGCAAAAAATCAGTCAGCCTGAAGGCAAAAGCAGTTTCCTTGTTTTCAAAAACCAAAAGTACACTAGTGTTCTCACTGAGAATATAGCTTATTTTTATATCCACAACGAAATTACCCACCTGGTCACCTTTTCCAGGGAACAGTTTCAGCTCACCCAACCTCTTGGGCAGGTTGCCGAACAGGTTTCCGGTAAACAGTTTTTCAGAGTCAACAGGCAATATCTGGTTAATTTTAAGGCTATCAAAGAAATGGAGCATTATTTCCAACGGAAAATCCTTGTTACCCTCGTTGTCGATACTCCTGAAAAACTTCTTATCAATAAAGAAAAAACGCACAGCTTTTTTACCTGGATAGAAGATCGGTAATACCGGACTGTACATATGAATCTATTACGACCTAAAGGCATGTCATAAAAGAAAGGCAATTAACTGATTACTATCCGGTTAATTGCCTTTTTCATGATCTTTCATGTTTAGAAAAGGTTCCTCTTCATTCTTTTAGTTTCCTTTCAAAATTTCTACAACTTCTTTTTCCGGTTTCAACCCTTCATTTGTCCGGTTAACTTATTTTCTCATTCTTTTAGGTTCTAAGACGGTCTACTTTTGAATCAAATTAAAAGATATGATACTAAAAAATTTAATCACAACAGGGGCTTTCACCTCATTACTGTTTGCTGCTTTTGCCTTTGTTCAGGTAGATCAGACATCAGAAAACGAGCTACATTCAGCTTCCGAAGATCATGGTTTTGCCGTATTGGAGCTGTTCACATCAGAAGGCTGTTCCAGCTGCCCTCCCGCTGATGATCTGATGGGACAAATCGAAAAGAAATATAAAAATGAGCCTGTTTATATCCTTTCTTACCATGTTGACTATTGGAATCGCCTGGGTTGGAAAGACAGATTCAGCACTTCTGAAAACTCACAAAGACAACAGCAGTACAGCCGTATATTAGGTTCTCAGGTATACACACCACAGTTAATCGTCAACGGAAAAACTGAGTTTGTAGGTTCCGACCATAATGCTGTGGAAAGCGCCATTCAAAAAGCACTGTTTGTTTCTAAAAATACAAAGGTAGAGCTCTCAGCCAGGGCCTCTCAAAACGAAATTAACGTACAGTACAAGACCAATTCAACAGATCCTAAACATACACTGGTCATAAATCTTGTTGAAAAACAATCTTCCACTCAGGTTGCTCAAGGAGAAAACGAAGGACGGCATCTGCAACACTGGCAAATTGTTCATAAACAGAATAAGATTCAGGGAAATGCAATACAAGACGGAGCCTCAACTTTTCTGCTTCCAGAGCATTTTTCTCCTGATAATTGGGAAATCATTGCCTTTATTCAAAATACAAAAACCGGAGAAATCCTGGGATCTGCAAAAACGGATTTAAAATAAGTTTTTCAACAGCATCCATCTCAATTCTTACAACTGACACTCCCACAAACTTTTTCGCTTCTTAGCAATTCATTAAAATTCAATAACAATTTAAAAAACGATCACAATGAAAACAAAAACAACAAAAATCATCTATTGGTCCGGTGCAATCTTTATGTCTCTATGGTTTGGAGCAAGCGGTTTCTTTGAACTCACAAAAAATCCTGTTGTATGGGACATTACCCAACAGCTTGGTTATCCTTCTCATTTCATTTATATATTAGGGGTCTTTAAAATCTCAGGTGTTCTCGTTCTTCTTCTTCCTAACAGACTGTTGAGATTAAAAGAATGGGTATTTGCCGGAATGTTTTTCGATATCATCTTTGCCTTTTTTTCAAAGATTGCGGTTCTTGGTTTTCCGGCTGCAGTAGATGCTATGATCGCTTTCTCAGTACTTTCAGTAACGTATCTCATGTTCAGAAAGCTATACTCTTCCGAACTCATCTTTGAAGAAGCCTGATAATCAGAAATGTCATAGAAAAGTTTATGTTCATTTTTTGAAAAGCTACGATTTTCTTTTCTGCAAACGAATCCTCAACCTACTAAGAGGGTTCGTTTTATGTTAGGGATCAGCTGATGTTTAGTTTGGGCTAAATGATACATTGACAATAATAAAGCGGACTAAAGCCCGCTTTATTATTGTTTACTCTTCAACATCTCTTAATTCATAAAACTTTCCGGGAACCACTCAAAAGCGCCAGCTTTTTTCTTTGTGAATCCAAGACCTGGCCATGGCAAGTGACAGGCAAAAGCTCTTGTTTTGGTATCTGCCAACTGCAGAAGAAGCTTTTTTCTTGAAGCGGCAGCTATATCCAGGTCTGTATCTCCGGAAAACCCCCATTCAGGATGCGGGAAAAGAATAACATCGGAATGAATAAGATCTGCTATGTATAATAGTTTTTCGTTGCCTGATGATACTGTGGTAACCGTTAAGCCTGGTGTATGCCCCGGAGCTAACTGAAAACTGAAATAATCATACAGCGTATTGTTCAAATCATAAAACTTCAGTTTGGGTTTAATTGTTTTCAAAATATTCTGGAGCGCCGGGACAATCTGATTGAGCAATTCAGGTTTAGCTTTCAGGGCACTGTTATTAAAATCTTTGAGGGAAGCCTGCATCCAGAAATCATATTCAATTTTCGAAATGAAGATATTTGCATTAGGATAAACAAAGTTATTCTGTTTATCTATAACTCCTCCAATATGATCAGGGTGTGCATGAGAAATAAAAACATCCGTAATATCTTTCGCAGAGAAACCTGCTTTTTGAAGGCTTTTCAGTAGAAATCCCGTTCTTTCATCAGCAAAAATCCCCATTCCGGAATCGAAAAGAATGAGTTTATTCTTTGTTTTTACAAGCAGCGTATTCATCGCCATATCAATATAATCTTCTGATCTGAAATTATCTTTAAGAATGGCTTTCACTTCTGAAACATTCCCTCGTGGGGCAAATGAATTCACATCTGTCTCATGGATATATCCATCCGTGAGAACAAAAAGCTCTAATTCTCCAAGCTTCATTTTTTTAAACCCTGAAAGATCTTCTTCTATTTTATCGGAAGTTATTTTCGTTTCTGCCAATATACTGGAAAAAGGAACCAAACTCAGTGTTCCTGCCAGTAAACCATTCTTTAACAGTTCTCTTCTATTCATAATCTAAATATGTGATATTGTGGTGGTGTGAATTTATTATATTTGAAAAAACTGAGCTCCCGGTAGTATCCAGGAACCCAGTTTACAGTATAGTCTTTAGTTGTTTACTAATTTCATAGAACCTTCAGTATATCTTTCGCCCACATTGGGATATTTCTTCAGGATCGCATCAATGGTATCCAAATCCGATTGTGAAAGATCTATGTTTATGGCAGCGATATTTTCTTCCAGGTATTTGATTCGTTTAGTCCCCGGGATTGGGATAATATCTTCACCCTGACTGAGTACCCAGGCTAATGCCAGCTGGGTTCCCTTCACTCCTTTAGAAGCTGCAAAATCATTGATTTCTTTTGCCAGTTTGGTATTGTTTTCTATGTTTTCCTGCTGGTAACGCGGTAAAGTCTTTCTAAAGTCATCCTCTCCAAAGTTCTGTACTTCACTGATATTGGCAAAAAGTCCTCTTGCTAATGGAGAATAAGGAACCAAACTAATTCCAAGCTCTCTGATCGTTGGCAGAATTTCTTTTTCAACATCTTTTGTAAGGATAGAATATTCTGACTGCAAAGCAGCTATCGGGTGAATTTTATTCGCTTTTCTGATAGATTCTGCTGAAGCTTCAGAAAGTCCGATATACTTCACCTTTCCGGCTTTTACCAGTTCTGCCATGGCTCCTACTGTTTCCTCTACGGGGATATTGGGGTCCACTCTATGAGCATAATAAAGATCAATGGTATCTATCTTTAACCTTTGAAGGCTTAAATCTACGGCCTGTCTGATCCATTCCGGTGAACCATCAAAATAGGTACCCGGAGCCCCACTATGGCTGGCTTTATCACCTTTGAATCTGAATCCGAATTTTGTGGCAATAAAAATTTTATCTCTGTTGGGAACCAAAACTTTAGAGATCAGTTTTTCGTTTTCTCCATTAGCATACATGTCTGCTGTATCCCAAAAATTAACTCCCAAGTCTAATGCTCTGTGCAAAGTATTGATACTTTCCTGCTCATCTGTAGGGCCATAAGCAAAGCTCATCCCCATACAACCTAAACCAATAGCAGATAACTGCTCTCCTGTATTTCCTAATTTTCTAAATTTCATGATGGTATGATTTAAATTTTATAAGACAAAATTAGAACATAGAAACAGCATCTGTGATATATAATTCAAACTAAGAATTATAAAATTCAAACAGGATTCATTCTTAAGGTATTCGGAGTAAGTCCGGTTTGTTTTTTAAAATAATTGGTAAAATAAGCTGGTTCTTCAAAGCCCAGTCCATAAGCGATTTCTGCAATATTCCAGTCTGTATGCTTCAATAAAGCATGGGCTTCCTGCACAACTCTTGCTGTAATCTGCTGGCTGGTTGTCTTTCCGGTAATCTCTTTTACAGAACGGTTCAGTGAATTCACATGAATGGAAAGACTCCGGGCATAATCATTGGGAGTTTTCAATTTCAGATATGCCCCAGGACTGTCAATTGGAAACTGTCTTTCCAGAAGTTCCATAAATAAGGAGGCTACTCTTTGTGAAGCATTCTGATAAGGTTCAAAGCTTTCTGCAGGATTCATTTTCATTGTTTCATGAATCATCAGATAAAGATAAGCTCTAAGCATATCGTATTTATGAACATAATCCGACTTAATCTCTACCATCATTTTTCTATACAGATCAGAGAGTATCTTTTGATGCTCTTCTTCCACAAAGAAAACCGGAGTTCCTCCAATTTTGAAAAGAGGAGAATCCTGAAGATTTCCCAGACGGTTACCATTTTGCAAAAATTCTTCTGTAAAAAGGCAGAACCATCCTTTCTGATTCTCATCCTGTGATTCCCAGGAATAGGGAACAATAGGATTCGAAAATAATAATGCCGGGCGGTCTATCTCAATCCATTTATCTGCGTAGTGAAGTCTTCCTTTTCCTATAATCAATGAGATTTTATAATAATCTCTTCTGCTGTAGGGAGTCAATACCGCACAATATTCCCTTGAGGCTACATTGAAATGTCCCATACCACGAGGTCCCACCTGCTGCGGCCCCAGATTGGAAGAGTTTCTTTCATAAAACCCCTCTAATGATTCTTTGGATTCCATATATCAAAATTATAAAATTCAAACCAATATATCTACAAAAACAATCTATATTCATAAAATAAAAATGGCTGGCATTGCTGCCAGCCACTTAAAGTGAATATATATAATTGATAATGGTCTAATCCCAGTCATCATCATGCCCGTGCCCGTTTCCATGACCATGTTTATTTTGTTTTTTGTAATATTTTTCCTGATTTTTATAATACTTCTCCTGTTGTTTACGGTATTTTTTCACATCATTTTTACGCCCATATACCATCACAGGATTTTGTCCTCTATAATATTTCTTTTTAAATACAATATACTTTTCTCTTCCAAGTATTCTCTCCAGTTCCGAGTATCTTTCCCCCCGCCATCTTCCGGGCTCTACTACATATACCTTATTCCATGAGTTATAATCACGATATCGGTCATTTAAAGCATAAACCTGATTGGCTTGTGTGGTGGAAAGTAACAGATCTGCTACGACAGTCTGCCAATTAATATCACTAATACTTCTTCTATAATCATTATAATAATCGGACTGAGCATAACTCATGCTGAAGGTCCCGATTAAAAATGCTGTTAACAAAAATTTTTTCATTTTATTATCCCCTTTTAAATTAAACATAATGACAAAGTCAATTAAAGTGCCAATTATTAACTCTAATTCCTAATGTTTGTTAATAAAAATCATAAATCACTGATTATCTTTTACATATTTTACCTATCATTATAATTCGATCATCAAAAAAAATGTAATTTTCTTTGGATTTTTTTTTCTTAAACAGAGATTATGAGTAAATACCGGAGGCTGCAGATTGGAGTTTAGCAAAAATACTTTATACTTTATACTTTATACTTTATACTTTATAC
>NZ_QNUF01000020.1 GCF_003385455.1 Chryseobacterium rhizosphaerae
TTTTGCTTTGGTAAGATTTGAGATCTTGTATGTAAGATTCCTCTTTCAGTTCCCTTTCGTTATAAACAAACTGTATGGTGTTCATATGAGGTGTATTCACATCCTTGTTGCCACCCCAGCTTATGCTGCTGATCATGGCAACACGGGTTCCCTGGATATAACTGTATGAAATGTAATTTCCCTGTGGATCTTTCCATTCACTTATATTATACTCAGTTGGAATTCTGGCATCTGCACCACGGCCATACCATGCCTGGGAACCATCCTCGAAAGTTACTTCCCAATATTCCGGACCATACCATCCGGCAGCAGCTCCTACAGATTTAATCTTGATATTAGAATACTTCTCCGTCACATATTCTCCACCATCCCTGCCATATTCTCCGGATTTTAAAATCAACCTCTGGCCGTTATAGCTGTAATAATCTGAGTAGTTCAGCTGGACTCCCTTTACTTCTTCGGCATTCTCTATATTCTTTGCAATTCTTGTGATACTCGTTGTTCCGGAGATGTTCCATCCATATCCGGCAATACCATTTCCAGATCCACTGTTGTAAACCAAACTCACCTGGGGGGACACGTTTTTTATACCCGGTGGAACATCAATAGGTAAAGTAAATTGTAACTGTCCGCCTTTGGTAACCTCGATATCCCCTTTGGTATCGTGAAAATTCGGTCCTGTCTGTGAAAAACAGAATACGGAAATAAAAGATAATACAAAGGATGAAAATAATTGGAGTTTCTTATGATAATATTTTTTCATAGCATTATCTTTTAGTGATGTTTTTACTGAAAGCTCTTCCGTCCTTTAGCGTAAAGCGCAGTACATATACGCCCCAGTCATAGCCTGTCATATTAATCTTCAGCTGCCTGTTAAGGTCAGGTAAATTCTGTTGCTGGAATTTCCAGTGTACCGTACTATGCTGGTATAAAGAGACGGATTCTATGAGTCCGTCTGCTTTTTCTGTCCAGTCGATCGTTAGAACATCGCTGACCGGAACAGGATACAAACGGATTTGTTCCCAGAATGTTTTTTCATCCATCAGCTGTGATCCCGCTAAAGAAGACGTTTTGGATTGTTCAGAAGCCTGTTTGGCTGCAGAGTCAGGACCCCGGTACCGTTGATTCCCGGCCTCGTCATACTTAAAGTAAACTTCTGTTACCTGGGCATACGATAGTCCCAGAGATGCGCATAAGAGGGATGCGCTTAAATAGATTTTTTTCATTTGTTGATTTTTTTGTGAATATAAAAGCTATTTTTAATTCCCACTACAGGGAAAATACCATTTTCATATGGGGTTTTTACGGTAGAATGTTCTACCCTGATAAAAAGAGTGTTTTCATAAAAATATGGTTTTAAATTTTTGTGTTTCAGTTTCGTAACTAAAGCAAAGCTACAGTAGCATGGCGCCAGAACCTGTCGTATTTATCACCAATTGTTTAATATTGAAAGAATGCTTGCATTCCTTTAATGCTAATTAATTGTGGTATTCTTGATTTTGTTTTCATTTTTATTTCTTTACATTTGTAAAACAATTGATACTGTTTTGTTATACAAATATACACCGAATATTCATATTTACAATATTTATACACCGAATATTCGCATTTAAATTATAATCACTTGATTATGAATGGTAAAACTTTAAAGCAAAAGCGGAAAGCTATTAAATTAACACAAACTCAATTAGCTCATAATTTAGGGGTATCAATGCGAACAATTCAGAACTGGGAAGGAGACATCAATGCTATCCCTAAAATTGTAGAAGTATATTTTAAGAACTACACCGAATATTCGCAATATGAACAATTAAAACAAGATTTAGAACAAAAGAAAGAAGGCCCATATAATGAGCTTCCTATTGAAGAGAAATTGAATGTTTTGTATAAGTTGTGGTTAGAATACTTTATGGATGAAAATAAATCAGGAGATGATATCAAAAAGGTAAATAGAACCATTCATGGTTTAGTCAGTAAGGATGCTCACCAAGACAAGTATATTATATTTATGAGAGATAAAATTTTGGAACTAGAAAAATCTCTTGAAATTCAACAAGAAATGACTAGGCAGATTCTTGAAATTGTAAAAGATTTAAAATTAACAACACATTAATTTCTATTAATCTTGAATTTTTTTCCTTTACATGAAACTAGAGTAGGATTTGGGGTTCTAATAATGACATATCCTAAACTTTTTGCAAAGCCATCTAAATCATTTAATTGCCCTTTAAGTGCTTCCTGCATTTTAATTCTGATGTCGTCCATTTTATTCATGAATTCTCTATCGAGAACCAATTTGTTACAATGATCCTCGCATAACTGCTCGCTTAGGGCGTTAAGAATTTTGAAATCATCAAAGTGGTTCATAGGTTAGAATTTTTCTTAAGAATTGTAGAGAATCTTTCTAGAGTAGTATCTTTAAATCTATCAACAATTAAAATTTTTTGATAATAAATAAATAATCTATAGAGTCCCCAAGCGAACAGAGCAAAAGTTAAAATTGACCCAATAAGTCCACCTATATTAAAATGATTTTTGTCAAAAAATATAAATTGAATTAGTAAAATATACTGGATAAGTAAAGATATTATTACGGCAATTTTAGGAAACAAACGTGCTCCAAAATTTAAACCTACAAATAAAAGACTTAATGTAACCGGCCAGGATAAAAAAAATAGAACATCATCTAAATCAAGTGTACTTTTTCCAGTAACATTTGGAAATGTAATACTTGTATCAATAAAATAGCCTGCAAGATTATTAGCGAATGGCATTACTGCTGCTAACAAAACAAGAAAAGAGGCAAAGTATTCGATAATAACTTTACCAAGGTTTGTCTTTTGGTTTTGTTGGATCGACAGTGTCTGTCTCTTGTTGATTAATTGCTGCTCCATCACTTTGTGCTTTTAAAGAATCACTTTCCAGTTGTTCAGTAGGATTTATGTTCTTGGCTGTACTTTTCTTTTTTATAATTTCTTTATTAGAGAGAGTCATTTCCTCTTTTTTGCTATTTATCTCATCATCTTCTCTTACACAAGAAACTACACTAAGAAATAGTATTGACGCTAGAGCTATTTTTATTGTTTTGATTTTCATTATATACAATTTTTTGGATAATCGTAAAGTTACAAAAATCATTATATATCTCCTTACTGTGAATATCAAATTTATAAAAAGTTTTAAAATAAACAAATAATAATTCAAAATTATGTGAAAATAAATATGAAGACCTCACGATCAGAGTCGTAATAAAAGGATTCTGCGCATTTGCTTCTATCTTTCCTCGTTTATATTTTTGTATTTTTATGAAAATATTGTAATATTGATATTGGTTTAGTTATAGAGAAACCGAGATTGGACAAGGTCACAAAAAAAACAATGATTCGTCTTCAACAAAGGAAGAAGAACAAAAGGAAAAAATAGTACTTAATAATTATTCCGGTTAAACATTATTCAAAAAAACATATAACCCGATTAACGCATTTATTAAATTCATGCTCTTATGAAACTTCCCAAAGAAATAGAAGATCAATATCTGAAAGAGGTGATTTACAATAATTCCTTAAATAACCTTCCGAATGAAGAATGGAAGCTAATTGAAGGTTTTGAGAATTATGAAATCTCTAATTACGGAAGAGTGAAGAGTCTAAAACGCATTACAGTCACACCACGCAGCAGGCGTGAGGAACCGGAAAAGGTTATGGAGCTGTTTTTTACGAAGTATTCTAATAAATATCTTGAGCGAAGTTATTACAATACTTTTTGTTCATTATCATCGGAAGGGGTAAAATACCGGAAGTCGATAGCCCGTTTGGTGTATTATCATTTTATAGAAAAGTATGATATGGATAATAAGTCTGTTGTTATTTCTTATAAAGACAGCAATAGCTTCCACCTTCATTATAGCAATCTGGAGCTGCTTTCCATTAGTGAACAACGCTATAAAATGTTCAGGAAAAACAGAGCCAGAAGCTGGAAGAGTGATTATCAGCAACCTATAAGCCAATACACTATTAATGGTGATTTTGTAGCTTCTTTTAATAGCATTTATGCTGCTGATAAAGCGCTCGGTATTGCTAGTGGCGGTATTCTGTATGTATTACAAAGAAAAAATTTTACAGCAGGTGGATTCCGATGGTTTTATAAAGAGTATCAGCCTGAAAAGGAAGATTTTATATTTACTTCAAAAAACAGAACAAGATCAGCAAGGACAAATGATGTTCTTAATATCAACCTTTGGATGAGGCTGGGCAAACCATTAATTGACGAAAATAATCCGCCTGCCTGCATGAACCTCTCACTTAATGATTTTCCCGGTGAAAACTGGAAGCCTGTCCCCGATTTTGAAAAAACTTATCTTGTTTCGAACAAAGGGAGGGTTAAGCGATTGAGCGGATGGATCGTTGGGAAAAGTAAAACGTACATGGGTGAGCAGATTATGAGGCTTAAGTTTGAAGTTAAACCTAATAATAAAGATATAGTTCGCTTCTCTGTCTCCCTAAGGAATGATAAGAAGGGGGTTCAAATAACTCTTAACCGACTGCTTTATTATTGTTTTGTGAAGCCATTTGATTTGAATGATAAAACGATTGTAATTAATAACCAAAGCCAACCTATGTGGAATATTGAGCTGTCAAAGCTGTCTTTGTGTTCTTTGAGTTCTGTACTCAAAGGAAAGAACAAGATAAGACCAAAAAAGAAACAAGGATAATTTTTGGGACTCTAGGGGCTCAAAATTTCCCAGAACCCTTTTACCTATTGATTTTTTCACATTCAACCCTTTCCTAAGTTTATCATACATCATGTCTAATCGCGTGACCTTTCCCCAGATGTATGGAACAGCCTAATAACAAATCTTCTGACTCTGTTTCCAAAGTCAGAAGAATATGTAAACCTTTACTTGATAATGGTTTCAATTAATTTTTTTCGTAAATATATTATTTTTTTGGCAGAAATACTTCAGCAAGCATACATCTTGCACTTCCACCACCATTTACTTCAATAGTAGTAAGATCTGAATAGATAATTTCACAATATTTTTCAATGGCTGCTACCTGCTCAGGACTCAAAGACTGATAAGCTGTCTGGCTCATTACCAGGAACTTTTCTCCATCTTTATTTTGAACCTGAAGCATATTTCCTGCAAACTGCTGCATTTGTTCCTCAGAAATTTCTACAATCTCTTTTCCGGAATTTTTGATCGTTTCAATTACTTTTTCTCTTTCCAGCTCATCATCAATACAATCGAGACAGATTACCACAAACTTATCTGCCACACACATCATTACATTGGTGTGATAAATAGGAAGTCTTTCTGTACCTACTGTTTGATAAGAATGAAAAACAATCGGTGTGAAACCATATTTTGCACAGAAATCTCTGAATAGCTGTTCATCCAATCTTAGAGAAACAGATCCGTAAGCAATTTTGTTATCATGATCGAAAATCATACTTCCTGTTCCCTCCAGAAAATGTCCCTGAGTTTCAGAAAATGACCAGTCATCAATTTCAGCAACATCAAATCCTTGATCCTTGATGCTTTCAATAATATCTTCTCTTCTTTCCACCCGTCTGTTGGACGCGAACATGGGGTATAAAACCACTTTCCCGTCCTTATGGAAGCTCACCCAGTTATTAGGGAATATAGAATCCGGTGTATGAGGATCCAGGGTATCTTTTATGGAGATCACATTGATTCCTTTGTTTCTCAGTTTTCCGACAAAAGTATTGAATTCAGCCAAAGCCTTAGACTGAATATCAGCTCCTGTCTGCTCAACCTGGAAATAATTGTTTTTCGCAGTTTCTGCGTTATAACCGAATGCGATCGGCTCTATCATTAATACGGTATCTGTTGTCTGCATTTCTTTTAAGTTTGAGGGTGTTAGTGTATGAGGGTTTGTGAGTTATCAGTCATATTTTTCAATCTTTCTGTTCTGTATCGAGCGAAGAGAATGAACACCATTTTTCTGATTGCCCCATCATAATAACTAACATTCCAATAATTTGATTATACTCATTATTTAATTTTCCAAACTCTTCAGTATTGATATACTCACAAGCCAAAGCAAACTGAAGCCATGTTTGGGTTTCCCTTGCCTCCCCTTCAGAATCTGTGAGTTTAGCAATAAAGGATCTTTCATATTTTCTTTTTCCCCAAGCCTCACTAATATTGGCTGAAACGGATCTTGATGATCTTCTGATCTGATCCGTAAGGGAATAGAGTTCTTCTTTTGGGAAAGATTTTGAGAGGTCATAAATTTGCTGTGCCATATCAAAAGACTTTTTAAAAACCTTCAAATCCTGGTGAAATTTAATCGTTGACATAATTTGATTATTTAAGATTAATAATTCACTTAAACACTCCAATGCTCCTACTCTACTACTTTCCCATTCAATTACTCTCTCACAAGAGGCATAGTAGAACATCTCAATAAACCACCCATTTTAGAGATCTCTCTGTAAGGTATTTCTTCTACGGTCATTCCCCATTCATTTCTCAAATGGTTATTCATTCTGGTAAAAGCCTTATCAGACACTACAATTTCCGGTGAAATAGAGAAAATATTCGGGAACATTTCAAACATCTCATCGTCATTAATATGGAAACAGTTTTCTTCTCCAAAAATATCGATGATTAAGCGGTAATCGCTTTCGTCTACAAATCCGTTTTTATAGATGATACATTTGTCTTCTCCAATGGGGTTAAAGGTACAGTCTAAATGCAGAATTCCTTCAAATGGAACTTTATCATTTTTCTTCAATTCGAGATCAATGATTCTTTTCTTTGGAAAATATTCTTTTAAAATTTCTATGGCATATTCGTTCGTTCTTGCCGTTTTATAATTTCTGTAATCTTCGCTGAAACAAGTTCCTATAAAAAGAAAATCATTCCAGACAATTACATCACCACCTTCAATATGTGCTGTTTCCGGAAGATTGATAATTTTTCTCCAGGCTACCTTTTCAAAAACGCTCTTATATGCTTCCTGTTCATCCGCTCTGTCAGCAATCACATTGGAAATAATCATTTTATCATCAATGACAAAGGCTACATCTCGTGAAAAAACCTGATTGTAATCTTTGATAATGCTAGGGCGAAGCACCTCAACATCATATTTCTTTAATACTGCCTCAAAAGCATTCATTTCATTGATAATATCCACCTCTTTAGGATAGATATTGTGTTCGATTGAGTAATATGACTTGGCGTCATAACTTTCTTCTAATGTGGGAACTGGTCCCAAAGAATTAGGCTGGCCTAGAACTACTGACTTCAGCCTTCCCGTTTCGTTTTTAATGTTTAGTCTCATAAAGATTTATGCAATACTACAAATATAAGTAAAGGACTCTACCTGCAAAACTTTTGCATTATTTTATCCGGCAATTTTGAATTTATTTATACAATAACTCCACCTGGAATTTTCACTTCCTTCTTAATATTTCGCCCCATTTTCCGGAATAAAATCAAAATTTTCTATCATCCATGATCTACAACCTACTATATTCCATCTACATAAGGATAAAAAAAAATAGCATTATTATAGAATATTTTCATACTTTAGTGATATAATTTTCGCGAAATTATAACTAAAACTTAACTATTTAACATCAAAACAACAAAATCATGAACAAGAACAATCCAATGCTGAAAAATGCACGAAAATTAGGGAGAGATCAACAGAAATCCGTTATGGGAGGAGCTCCTATCTCAACTGGCAGAAGATGCTGTGAGTGGGATGAAAATGGAGTATGCTATATCTGGACATGTGACAGATGTCAGTGCCCATAAATAAATTAAGAACCTGCTTTTTCAAGCAGGTTTTCTTTTATCTTGTCCTGTTCTCCTCTTCGGTCTTCTGAATTTCTTTAGCCTGATATTTTGAGCTACCGAAATTATAGCTTAATGAAAGAAAGAACCGGCTGCTGTCCCACCAATGACCTAAACGATTATCCATAATCTGTTTATGCCGGAATTCCAGGCGTTGGTCATATGAATCAAAAATATTATTATACCCAATTTTAGTATTCAGCTTATTATCCAACCAAAACTTCTGTACTGAAAGATCTACCGTATAACGCGGTTTGATGATGTAAAGGCTGTTCCCGCTTTTAGATTCATAATTCGCAAACAGATTAATAGTATATCCTTTTGGCAGAGTGAAAACCTGGTTTAACCTGATTTCGTAATTACAAATTTTCAATGCAAAAACATCGTCAAGATAAGGTCTGAATTCATAATTATAATATCCTGCAAACTGGCTGGTTACAGTCCACCATTTCTTGATTTTCAGGGGGAAACTGGTTTCCAGAACGGCAAATTTTCGGTAAGGAAGATTGGTTCCCAGATACTCCAGCACATTCGTTTCAGGATTATAGATTGGATAACGGGTCATTACATCTTTTTCTTTTCCCAGGGTAAAACTTGTAATCCAGTTCTTGTAGCGATAAGTAGCTTTGATCTGGCTGGTAAAAGAAGGTAGCAGATAAGGGTTTCCTATCCAGTAATTCAACGGACTAAAATAAAACCGGAAGGGGTTAAGCTGTGAAAAAACAGGCCTGGTTATTTTCCTGCTGTAGGAGAAAGACAGCTCGTTAGATGGATTAATGGTATAACTTGCACTGAAAGAGGGTAGCCATTCCAGATAATTTCTTGAAACCAGAGAGTCTACGGTAATGGCATTGGAAATACTGTTTGTATTTTCAAATCTTATTCCTGCATTGATCTGAAGTTTTCCCAACTTTTGCCTGTACGCTAGATAACCTGCCCATATTTTCTCTTTATAGGAAAATATATTGCTTCTTGCCGGATCAAATACAAACTGTCCTGCAGCTGATAAGGTATCATACCTGATATTATTATGAGTATCTGACTGGCTGTATTTAATTCCTACTTCCATATCTGCGCTTCCAATCTTTTGGGAAGCATCAATTTGGCCCGTATAAATGCTAATTTTATTAAAAAGATCAGATTTCCAGTAGGATAATAATGCTGATGATCCTTTATTTCTATTGATAAAATCGTCCTGTTGTTTGTTTTTAACGGAGAGATAATTACCCAAAAAGTCAATTTTAAATCCTTTATTCTGGAAAGAATAATTAGCCGTCATCCCATAATTATCCTGCGAATAAGAAATAGGATTTTCACTTTCGGTATGGGAAACAAGTTTCGTTTCACTTTTGTCAGTTGTATATAGAGATCCTGAACGGATACGATCATTTTCCCGGAAGTTACCTCTTAGATTTATACTCACCCGGTTTTTATCATTCACTCTGAAATCTACTCCGGTTTGGATACTATAAACGGCTCCCCTATCTTCCTGATAGGTTTTGGTTCGCATAACATTCGTATTGGCAAGCCGCTGCAGTGCGTGATAACGATATGTCGAAATTCCATCATTGTATCCTGCCTGTACACTATAAGCAACCTTTCCTGTATTATATGTTAAATTCAGAGAATTCTCCCGGGTACTGAATTTGTTTATATAGAGATTTCCATTATAGCTTCCTTTCCAACCAAGGTTGGTATTCTTTTTTAGTTTAATATCAATAATCCCCTTAAATTCTGCATCATACTTTGAAGAAGGATTGGAATTCACTTCTAGAGACTCCACCATTTCTGGCGGCAAAGACCGTAAATATGCCTGTAGCTCCTGATTAGTCATCACCACAGGTTTTCCATCAATAAATATTGCCGGAGTCACTCTTCCCCCGATAAAAATCCCACCCTCCTGGTCTATGGCAACTCCAGGGGTTTTTCTAAGGACTTCAAAAAGGTTCGTTGATGTTCTAAAATCTTTATTACCGGAAACAGCCATCACCACATTTCCATCATTCAACTTGATACTACGTGAAGCAGACTGAATAATCACTTCTGAAATCGCTGTTGTTTCAGATTTGTCATCGATAAGAGAATCTGAAACTTTTCTTTTTAAAACATCCTGAGCTTTCCCAAAAGTTGACAACAACAAAAGCAACATGCACAGCCCTAATTTAATCATCATAAATTTTAAATTTTATGAATCAAAAGTATCGGCTTAAGGTAAGAATAGGGTTTTAAAGTTTAAATTCCGCAGTACGAAATTATAAATTTGAACTCTGAAACTTAGATTCTGCGGGAGTTTGCAGTTGTTTGTACAAAAGAGGTGTTGTATTTTTAAATCTCTTAAATGTAGAAAAAAATGTAGACTTGGAATTGAATCCCACCTCGTATCCTATCTCTTCAATCTTTAAACAGGAACCGTTTTCAATTTTTTCACAGGCTTCATCAATTCTGTATTCATTGATGTATGTTGAAAAACTTTTACCCAAATTATCATTCAGCAACTGAGAAAGCTGATGGGCAGACATATTCATTCTGGAAGCGAGATCACTTAATTTCAGATTTGGATTCTTATACAGTTCTTCTGACTTCATCAATCGTTCCAGCTTTGAAACAAAACTGTCCGCCCGTTCTCCAGAGATTTTCTTATTAGAATATTTATTAGGCTCTTTCGTGGTAACCTGCTGATATTTTTTGTTGAAGAAAATCAGAAAATTAGCATACAATACAAATGAGAATACCAAGCTTCCCCCTGCACAGTAGATCGCCACCCAACCTGTAGAGATCAGCTGATATGTCAAAAAGATAATTACATTACTGAGGAGTACAGTAAGAACAAATTTATTGGCAATTTTAATATTCTGCTTTGAAAATATATAATACTGGTATACGGCAAGAAATACGAATACCGACCAGACTGTATAAATAAAAGTTCCAAAATAATGATCCCAGGTAACCGGAAAAAATAAATAAAGCAGTCCAACAGTTCCTAAAATAAGGGTTAATATTCCAAACATCCGTCGGCAGCTTCTCCAATCAAAGTCTTCCTGCTGAAAAGAAGATTTAATGTAATAAAATAAAGCCGGACCTGTAAAAAACAATGCTGAGAACCCCAAATGTGGAATAATCCTCGGTATTTCCGGATAGAAATACATACCTACTGACACCCCCACTCTTATACTTAACATCAGCAGCAGCAGCCCCAGGAAAAAATCGGGTACATATTTCAGTTTTTTGACAAACAACAGATAAATTCCCAGCAAAAGCCCATTGAAAGCTCCTACTGCACTGAAAAAAAATAACAACTGTTGTCCTAAGGTCATGATTTACTAATTTTTATTTTTCTAGCAGAAATACGTTACGAAGGCACCCATAGAAACAAATTTTTAGTTTGTTTTACGTCATAAAGTTTATTCATTTGGCTTGAGTCAAAACCTGTATTCTGCAAAAGTAAATTTAATAAATTATTGAATTGAAATTCAAATAGATAAATATTTTTTAGGTTTTGGCTAAAGCCCATGGAATTTTTGTTTATTTCCAAACGGGCTAAAGCCCTTTCCTATTGAATAATAAGCGTTGTGGATAAAACATTATTTGGATCCTTGGGTTGGCAAAGATATACTGTAAACAACGGCTAAGGGTCATAATGAGAATAGTTGTATTCATTACTGATCACTCACTACCCACTCCTATACTCCTAGCCCCGATAGTAACGGTTACCCCGCAACACAAGCTGGAAAGCCTGAGGATTTTGGGATGGCAGGGTATTGGCGTGAGGAGTATGAGTGGATAGCGGGAAATAGCTTCTGATCCTGAAAAACAAAAAATCCCAAAGCGTACTTTGGGATTTTGTTATGATAAAATGAAAGATTATCTGCTTGCAATATCGATGTAGTTTCTTTCCTGAGCTCCTTGGTAAACCTGTCTTGGTCTTCCGATTGGATCTCCTTTCAGTCTCATCTCTTTCCATTGAGAAATCCATCCCGGAAGTCTTCCTAATGCAAACATTACTGTAAACATTTCTGTAGGAATTCCTAATGCTCTGTAGATAATACCTGAGTAGAAGTCTACGTTTGGATATAATTTTCTTTCAATGAAGTACTCGTCCTCAAGGGCTACTCTTTCTAACTGCATAGCAATGTCAAGAGCTTTGTCCTGGATACCAAGTGCAGTAAGGATATCGTCAGCTGCTTTTTTAATGATTTTCGCTCTTGGGTCGAAGTTTTTGTAAACTCTGTGTCCGAAGCCCATTAGACGGAAGTTATCATTTTTATCTTTAGCTTTAGCCACATATTTAGATACGTCACCACCATCTTTCTCGATCAGCTCAAGCATTTCGATTACTGCCTGGTTAGCACCCCCGTGAAGAGGTCCCCAAAGTGCAGATACTCCAGCAGAGATAGAAGCGAAAAGACCTGTATGTGCAGAACCTACCATTCTTACTGTAGAAGTAGAGCAGTTTTGTTCGTGGTCAGCGTGAAGGATTAATAATTTATCTAATGCATTAACTACTACCGGATCGATTTCGAAATCAGCGTTTGGTAATCTGAATGCCATTTTGTAGAAGTTCTCTACATAGCTTAGGTTGTTATCACCGTGGTTTAATGGTAAACCTTGAGTTTTTCTGTAAGTCCACGCACAAAGGTGAGAGAATTTAGCAATCATCAACTCAGCAGCGTGATCCATTTCTTCTTTAGAGTTTACGTTAACAGCTTTAGGGTTAAAAGCAGTCAATGCAGACGTCATAGAAGAAAGAACTCCCATAGGGTGAGCAGAACGAGGAAAAACATCAATGATCTTTTTCATCTCATCTGCGATGAAGTTATATTTTTTAATATTGTTGTCGAAAGAAGTAAATTGATCCTGAGTAGGTAATTCTCCATGTAATAAAAGGTACATTACTTCTGTGAAGTTAGATTTCTCAGCAATCTGCTCGATTGGATAACCTCTGTAGAATAATTCTCCTTTATCTCCGTCTAAGTAAGTGATGTCGCTAATAGTAGCTCCTGTATTTTTGTAACCTAAATCCAGAGTGATTAAACCTGTCTGGTCTCTTAATTTTGAAATATCAATCCCTCTGTCTCCGATAGTACTATCCACGATAGGATATTCATATGAATTACCGTCGTAATTCAATATTACTTTGTTGTCTGACATTATTTATTTATTTTTTTTAAATATACCACTTTCCATAAAATACGGCAAACAAAAATTATCGCTTGCCGTCATTTATAAATTCAATTATCTTTTAATTTTAAAAGCCTCTAATCCTGGGAAAATTGCTGTTTCTCCTAAAGCCTCTTCGATTCTCAACAGTTGGTTATATTTTGCCATTCTGTCTGATCTTGAAGCAGACCCGGTTTTGATCTGTCCACAGTTCATAGCTACAGCTAAATCAGCGATAGTAGCATCTTCTGTTTCTCCTGATCTGTGAGACATTACTGAAGTGAATTTGTTATTCTGAGCCATTTGTACTGCAGCCATTGTTTCAGAAAGAGATCCAATCTGGTTTACTTTTACAAGAATTGAGTTGGCAATTCCTTCTTTTACTCCTCTTGATAATCTTTCTACGTTTGTTACGAATAAATCGTCACCTACCAATTGTACTCTGTCACCAATTTTATCCGTTAACATTTTCCATCCTTCCCAGTCATTTTCCTGCATACCATCTTCGATAGAAATAATAGGATATTTAGCGGCCAATTCTGCTAAGTAAGAAACCTGCTCACTGCTTGAGAACTGAGCAGCATCCGGAGTTTGGAATTTTCTGTAATCGTATACTCCATCTTTGTAAAATTCTGAAGCAGCACAGTCTAATGCTAACATTACATCATCACCTGGCTTATATCCAGCTTTTTCAATAGCCTGAAGTAAAGTATCCAAAGCATCTTCAGTTCCTTTGAAAGTAGGTGCGAAACCACCTTCATCACCTACTGCTGTAGATAAACCTCTTGAATGAAGGATAGATTTAAGGTTATGGAAAATCTCAGTTCCTTTTCTTAATGCATGAGAGAAAGAATCTGCTTTTACCGGCATTACCATAAATTCCTGGAACGCAATAGGAGCATCTGAGTGAGACCCACCATTGATTACGTTCATCATAGGAACAGGAAGTGTGTTTGCATTGACTCCTCCTACATATTTATATAAAGGCATTCCCAATTCTGCAGCAGCAGCTTTTGCTACGGCTAAGGAAACTCCCAAAATAGCGTTAGCTCCAAGATTTCCTTTGTTTGGAGTTCCATCAAGATCAATCATGATCTGATCGATATAGTTTTGTTCAAAAACCGGCTGTCCAACTAAATTTTCGGCAATTACTTCTTTTACATTTTCAACAGCTTTCAGAACTCCTTTTCCTAGATACTCTGAACCACCGTCACGTAGCTCTACTGCTTCATGTTCTCCTGTAGATGCTCCCGAAGGTACAGCTGCACGTCCCATTGCTCCGCTTTCTGTAAACACATCCACTTCAATGGTAGGATTACCTCTGGAATCTAAAATTTGTCTTGCTTCTATGTAAGAAATTGCACTCATTTTTTATTTTTTTTAGTTTATACAAATTTAATCAAAATTTAACTTTTTGGGGGTATTAAGTGTCATCTTTTAGAATAATTTCAGAGTTAAATTTTAGTTAATTTTAATATTATGATAAGTAAGAATTCAAAAATGAAACATCCATCTCTTCATTTTGTTGTCTATATCATTTAATACAGGAAAAAAACCTTCTTTGATTTGTTTCAAAAAAGGTTTTATCATACTTAAACCTGCTCTATTTAGGATAAACTTAAAAGGTATTAATGGCTATCAGTCAGACAAATTCGCAGCTATGGAAAAAAAGCCAAAAAGATTACCGTTATCCGGATCATATTTCACGGTTATTGGCAGCCAGATTGTTTTGAAGAGGTTTATTCTTAAAGTAGAATTGAGACTGAAAATACTCTTTGGAAAATTGGAGGTTTTTCCAAACTGATGTTCCAGCTGGGTAAAGAATTTAAACTCCATCTTGGGCTCATTATCTTTATTCTCAAGCAAGACTTTATTCACTCCAAAATTGATCAAACCTACCTGATTATCATAATTTGTAGCGGGCTTCAATGTATCTTTAGAAACTTTAAATGAGGCATTAGCTTCTATTTCCCAAGGTTTTCTTTGGAGTTTATTAGAAATTCCTACCGTCATTTTTGTTGCCACGTTATAAATTCCCTGTTTATTTTCTCTGTCATACTCCATGGCCGGGGAAACGGTCCAGAGCATTCTTCTTGAATAAGTTTCAGCAACTTCTTTATACAGCATTTTAAGAGGGTCTTTTCCTTCCCGGTAGCTTTTTACAATTCTCTTATAATCTTCATCATCTGTTCCTCTAAAAACGTCACGATCAAAATTGATTTGATTAATGTCATTTGTAAGCATCATAAAATCACCTTCTTTTTTGGCATCGTCCCATTTTTTGTTTAGAAATTCCAGTTCTTTAGTATTGATATAGTCTTTTAGTGCTTCAAGTTCCCCACCTATAGCTGTCTGCACTTCATTTATTTCCTTATCCTCTAAACCCTCCAATACTTTGTCAAATCCTATTTGTTTCAAATGACTTTCATCAGGACTTAAATTCACCTTTGAAAATAAAGCCCGTAATCGTTTGTTGATTTTTATCTGGGCAAAGCATGGATCCTCATATTTTGAGCTCTTATTTAATGATTGCAATATTGAATTGATCTGTGTTTTTGTCGAATCAATTTTCTGATTGCTGATCTCTTCTTTTTTTATTCGTAAAGCATGCAGTGATTTTTTAATATCAGCCTGTATAAACACATTCTTTTCAAGGGCTGCAAAATCTTTGGAATCCAGCTCTTTTGTTTTTAGGTCTTTATTATTAACAATCGCGGTTGTAAATCCAAAATAAATACTTGATATAGAATTTTGTTCATTGGCTTTTAGCTTAAAATCAAATGAAGTCTGCTTAATAAAATCACTTGGGCTACCTTTTGAAAGATGGAATAAGGAATCAATGGCATATAGTGTTGTATTAAGACTGAATGATTTCTCTTTGCTTGTAATATTATTCAATGCCGTTCTAAGAAATGTTGTCAGGATTTCTTTGGTATTATCCGTCTTATAAAGGTTGGTCGCTTTATTGATCTCAGCTTTATTTACTGGCAATTTCATACTTTCATCCTGTTGTGCTTTTATATAGCAACTGAGACATAAAAACACAAATACTATAATGTTACCTATTGTTTTCATTTCTTTGTTTTTATGATATATCCTGGTGAAAAATCTGTATTTGAGAATGCAGCCTGAAAAGGTTTTGTAATTTCGCCTGTGATGCTTACCTCAAATGTTCCAAACGTAAATCCTGTAACATCTACAATATATGAGGTCCCTGGTTCCAGGTCATCAAGTTCAAAAATGAAACTTTTGTAGAATACTTTTCGTACATCATAGGGTTTATTGGTGGCGTTAGAACTGAATACATCAATTATTGCCATGTTGTTTTCACCTGTACATGTTCCTTGAATGGTTAACTTTTTCATGATCTTAGTTTTTAAATTATTGTTTATTGGGTGAAGGGGCTAAAAGTCCGGCTAGCGCGCCTATTGCCCCTGATGAAATGGCTGTAAAAATGGTAATCAACTGGGTATCGAAACGGAGATTATTCATTGTAATAAGGATCAGTCCTGTTATAATACCCAGAACAGCTAATCCAAGCATAATCACTATAATTCTGTAGATCCAGTAATCTGTGTCTTTTGGATTTCTTATTTCCACATTTTTTAATGCTTCTACAGGATTGAGTTTAAATTTCTCCTGGAGATCAGTATTGTTTTTTAAAGCAATCTCCAGATCTTCAATACTGTCATTAATTAAAGTTTTCATGGCTATTTGTTTTATAGATCAAATTTCCATCTAAAAAACACGCCTGTCAATTACACAAACGGGTGATTATAAAAACAAAACAGCACCATTAAAAAATGATGCTGTTCAAAAAAAACTAATAATTATTTACAGTGTTATCTTAAAGAGTAAGCAGGTTCCCGAATCTCCGGAGGACTGTTCAAACTCACCGCCTTGTTCATTCATCCTTCTTCTCATATTCCGAAAGCCATTCCCTTCCCGCTGCCCTTCGGAGATTCCAATCCCGTTATCTGATATTTTCATAGTAAAGACATTTTTTTCCTGGGAAAATGAAAGTTTCAGTTCATCTGCGCGGCTATGCTTATACCCATTATTAACCGCTTCTTTCAAACATAAAAAAAGATTCCGTCTCAGTTCTGTAGAGATGGGAATTTCTGATACAATATCTATGCTTTCTGACCATAGTTTTATTTGGGTCTTTTTCAGAAAATGATCAGCATATTGAATTGCATAGTCTATAAAGCTACCCAACGTATCATTTTCTGAATTCAGGCTCCAAAGCATTTCCCGCATGGAGATATTCATTTCTTCAGACGTTTTCAGCAATTCATTGATATCATCCTGCACGTCATCTTTTTCTACTTTCTGTTTTAGGAATTCAGCCTGAAGCTTAAGGGCTGAAATGCCTGCTCCAAGATCATCATGCATATCATGGGAAATACGTTCCCGTTCCTGCTCTATTGATTTTTGTTTTTCAAGTTCTTTTTGGAGAAGCTGGTTTTGATGCTCGACCTCTTTGAGTTGTTTCTCCTTGAGGTATAAAAGCTGTCTCTTATTATACATTAACACAACAAAAACAATAAAACAGACAAACAACATCATTATTGAGATTGCAATAATATAAGCCAATTTGATATCATCCTGAATATGGGTCATAGAGTTGATCGTCTTTCATATTTAATTAGTGCTATATAAAACATACTATACATCATAATGTTAATAATATTCTGTCCAACTTTTAAAAACTGCAGAAATTCGTTATCATTCTCTGCGAAAAAAAACATTGGGGTAACCCTGAAAATAAAAAAACAACTCCACATCAGCAATGCAGTAGAGATCCAGAAAACAGGATCATTTGTAATTTTATGCTCATCAAAAAAGGATATTTTCTGATAAAACCAGAGCATCGCATTCATGATGTAAAATAAGGTAATTGTTATTCCTATTCTCTTATCAAAATCATTTTCTAAAAAATGAGTACAAAAAAATATATAGCCTAATGATAGGACTGTACTCAACAGGGCTATTTTTTTTATAATGCCTTTAAAAAGCAATGAGTAGTAAAAATAAAAGAATACAATACAAAAGATAAAATAAAGATTGTACTGCAGTCCTACCTTCACATCGGGATTACACTGGTCTCTTGTGAAGGAAAGCCACTCATTCATAAAAGTGATGAGAAAATAAACAAAAAGATAATTCTGGGCAGAGAAAGAATATTTTCTACCCAGATAAAAAGATTTTATTAAAGGAAATAATAATAGTATCTTATATATAATTCCTATCAGCATTTTGATTAGGGTTTTAAGTCACCTGCATCATAATAAAAGTTGATAATATCACTTGATATATTCACATCCCTTGCCGCACTTGTATCATCGTAATTCGTTTTTACAGCAAATGAAATTCTTGAGTCTTTATTTTTGGTGTAGTCTATTAAAGTACCGTCTTTTCTAGTAAAATCTTTAAACTGAATGTATTCAAACTGAAGATCAATAATTTTGTGTAGAGTCATTTTTTCAATATCACGTGTCATTTGAAAATACCTTTTTATATCATCAAGGGTATATATAATCATATCACAAGGATCATTTTTACTCACACTGTCTACCAGTTTACTTTTGAAAGCGTCAAATTTTTTCTTTTTATCTTTAAATATACCATTTGAATCCGGCACGAAATGATCGCCTGATAAAATATAGAGAGCATCTTTATCATAGTTCAACATATCGTCATCTGACAGGGCCATTCCTAAAGATAGAGAGTCGTTTGCATCTGAAAGGAAAAAGAACTTTGCATATTTTTTATTAGCACTATTGATCATTTTTTCAAAGTCACTATAGTTTAAATTAATTTTAAGATCAGATTTTAGATTCAGTTTTTGAAAATTCTCTTTACCTTTTATTATTTCTTCATTGGAAATTCTGTCCAGAAAATCAATATGAAGGTTTCCCTTTTTATCTGCGGATGCATTTTTATCTGTACTTGTTCCCACTTTATCAGTATCTCCCGATTTTTTACAGGTTATTAAAAACAGCGGCAATGCTAGTAACGGAATAATCTTTAAGAATTTAATAGTTTTCATGGTTTCTTAGTTTTTAGTTTGGTTGAGTTTATTGATGGCCTCCACTTTATTATTGACGTGAAGTTTTCTGTAGATATTTCCAACATGTTTTTTTACCGTATCCATGCTGATGAATTTTTTATCGGCAATTTCTTTGTACAGAAGCCCCTGTGAGAGGAGTTCCAGGATTTCTTTTTCGCGCTCGGTAAGCTCATCAAAGCCTTTAACCTCGGGAGCTTCTTTTTCAAAATGATGCAGAACTTTTCGGGCGATAGAGAAACTCATGGGAGCGCCTCCGTTGTGTACGTCCCGGATAGAGGAAAGAATTTTATCCATACTTTCCCCCTTTACAAGATATCCCATAGCACCTGCTTTTAATGAATTGAAGATTTTTTCATCCTCTTCAAAGCTTGTACACATAATAAACTGGGTATTGGGCATGTCTTTCCGCAATTTGAGTATGATTTCAATTCCCAACATATCCTGTAACTGAATATCCATCATCACAACATCCGGAGAAATACTGGCGAGATTATTCAGGGCATCATTGCCATCAAAGAACTGAGCAATTACTTTCATGTCCTGTTGATAATTGATTACCTTCTTCAACGCATTGTTGTAGTTCTTCTCGTCTTCTACTATGGCTATAGAAATACTCATGTCCTTTTTGTTTGAAACAAATTTCAATAGAAAACAAAGCCGAATCAATTACCCCTTTGGGTAATTTTAAAATCAGAGTTTACATTTATGGTTCAGTCTTTAGTTTTATTAAATTTAACTAATTTTTCGCTTCAAAAAATATATTATTTGAAATTATTTTGAAATAAATAAACTTAATATTGAATTAGTAATAATTTCACAGTGAAACATCAGAAGTTATTTCACAAGCTCTTCCAGAATCGGATGGTCAATACTGCTGATTGAAGTGTTATTTTCAAATATCTGTTCAAATATCTGAATCTTATTGCTTCCTTTCTTCAGCCACGCTCCGGGAATATATAAGGTTTGTTGAGGGCCTACCTTACTCCAATAGCGTCCTATATTTTTTCCGTTGATAAAAACGATTCCTTTCCCCAGCTTCCGCATATCAAGAAAAGTATCTCCTGTTTCATTAAGAATAAATTCAGCTTCCTGAACCACGGGAGAATGGGACGCTATATTTTTCATTTTATCGGAAAGCTTGGGAAATGTATCAAAAGGTAAGGGAAGCATTTCCCAATTTCCGGAAACTTCAATACCGTTTATTTTTACCGGGCTGATAATTCCTTTTACATTGTGAACAATATCAGCTCCGTAATTAATCCGGCCCATATTTTCCACCAAAATCTCCAGGCGGTTTCCGGCTTTGATTTCAATATCGAGATCATATTTTTTATTAACTCTGTTAAGTTCTCCTTTCCAAATACCATTTACATAGACATTGGCATAATCTCTCAATCCTTTTATCTCCAATATACCTTTCTGATCTTTGCCGAATTTTCTTCTATACAAAACGTACCCATGTCCGGTATTTAAATCTTCAAAAGTGAGCAGCTGATTATTAACAACAGGTTTCTGCTGATCCGTGGTATCAAACAGACTGTTAATCTTTGAAAACTTAATTTCAGGAATGCTAATTACTTTAATGGGATTGGGTACTTGCGGAAGAGGATCTGGATTGATTTTTTGAAATGCTTTCCTTAAAGCAATATATTTCGGGGTAGCCCAACCCGCCTCATTGATAGGGGCATCGTAATCATAACTTGTAAGATCGGGCTGAATATCGTGGTCTTTATCATAATTGGCTCCGCTTGTAAAACCGAAGTTTGTCCCGCCATGGATCATATAATAATTAAAGGAGATTCCATTTTTTATGTACAGCTCGGTCTGTTTCAGGACCTCTTCCGTGGAAACTTTTACAAATGGTTCAGCCCAATGATCCAACCATCCCGGATAATATTCCGCAACCATATACGGTCCTTTTCCGTTATTGTATTCATTAATGCTTTTCTTTAAAACATCAATATCACTTTCCCCATTTGCAGTGGGCAAAGCTCCTTCAACAGATCCTCCTTTGAAAAGTGAGCTTCCGTCTGAAGTAAATAAAGGGGTGGAAATTCCAGCCTTCAAAAGCATATCTTTTATTTTATGGCTGTATTTGCGGTGCTGTTCCAAGGGAATATCTTTTCTTTGGGCAACATATGATCCAAATTCATTTTCTGTCTGAACCATAATCACGGGACCACCGTTATTAATCTGTAATGGAACAATTTGTTTAGCTAGCTGGTTGATATATTTTTCACATTCCTCTAAAAAAGCTTTATTATCAGTCCTTATTTCGAGCTCCTTGTTCTTTTGCAGCCACCAGGGATATCCGCCAAACTCCCATTCTGCACAAACATAGGGGCCGGGACGAATAATAACATATAAGCCTACTTCTTTGGCTGTTTTAATGAATTTCTGTAAATCCTTCTCGCCGGAAAAATTCCATTTGCCGGGGGCTTCTTCATGGTAATTCCAAAAGACATAGGTAGTAACAGTATTCAACCCCATGGCTTTCATCATTTGAAGACGATGCTTCCAATAAGATGATGGAACTCTTGGATAATGCATTTCTCCTGAATAAATGATGAATGGCTTTCCATTCAATAAAAACTGACCCTCTTTTATTTCGAAATTTCCTTTCTGAGAAAATGCTAAATTTGTGGAGAGAATGAACAGAATAATACATATATATTTGTTGAAATTCTTCATAGTATAGGGCATGATTTTTGTAAAATTAAATTACAAAAAAATTAATTTGAATATCAAAAAAATAATCATGAAAAAAAGCATTTTGGTACTGGGTGCAGTACTTACATTAACAGCAATAAGCTGCAAGAAAAGTGAAAGCGGAAACAAAAGCGTTATCAAAGCAGACAGTTCGGAAACCTTAGTGACTGATACTAACGGAAAAGTTGATTCAGTAACACAAAGTTCATCGACCATAGAGGTCAATGGTCAAAAAACTGAAAAAACCGATTTTGTTTATAAAGCAACAGACGGAACATTGGTAAAAGTAGTTTTCAAAAATGATCCGAAGGAAAATACAGTAGCTATTACCAGCAATAAGAAAACATTCACGTTACCTAAAACGGAAACCAAAGATGGTGAAACCATTTATAAAAAAGATGATATGACAGCCAGGGTAAAAGGAGACAGCCTCCACCTTGAGCAAGGCAATAATATTATTGAACTGAAAAGAACAAAGATTTAAGTTGGAATCCGGTTTCGGATTTGGGGCTATCAACTATCCCAATAGACTACCAATAAAAAAACCATCCGGAGTCCGGATGGTTTTCAATTTATATCTGAATGAATATTATTCCTCAGTTTTTTCTTCAGTAGTATCAGCTTTTGCTTCTTCTACTTTTTCTTCTACTACTGGAGCATCAGCAACTACTGCTTCAACTTTTTTAGATGTAGTAGCTCTTCTGCTTCTTCTTGTAGCTTTTTTCTCTTCAGCATTAGGGTTGTAAAGCTCGTTGAAATCTACCAATTCGATAAGAGCCATATCAGCAGCATCACCTGGTCTGAAACCTGTCTTAATGATTCTTGTATAACCACCGTTTCTTTCAGCGATTTTAGGAGCTACAGTTCTGAATAATTCAGCAACCGCAAATTTATTTTGAAGGTAAGAGAATACTACTCTTCTGTTATGTGTAGTATCTTCTTTTGCTTTTGTTAATAGAGGCTCAACATATACTCTTAAAGCCTTAGCTTTAGCTACAGTAGTGTTGATTCTTTTATGCTCAATTAGAGAACAAGCCATATTAGAAAGTAAAGCACTTCTGTGAGAAGCTGTTCTTCCTAAGTGATTGAATTTTTTACCGTGTCTCATTATTAATTATTTATCAGCGTCTAACTTATATTTTGCAACGTCGAAACCGAAGTTAAGACCTTTTGAATGCACTAATTCTTCTAGTTCTGTCAAAGATTTTTTACCAAAATTTCTGAATTTCATCAAATCAGACTTACTGTAAGAAACAAGTTCTCCAAGAGTTTCTACTTCAGCTGCTTTCAGACAGTTAAGGGCTCTTACAGAAAGATCCATATCTGCTAATTTAGACTTAAGAAGTTGTCTTGTATGAAGAGTTTCTTCATCGTATTGGATAGATGCTTTTACAGCTTCAGTTTCAAGAGTGATTCTCTCATCAGAGAATAACATGAAGTGATAAATTAATATCTTAGAAGCTTCTGTTAAAGCATTTTGAGGACTGATGGAACCATCAGTTTCTATATCTAATACAAGTTTTTCGTAGTCTGTTTTTTGCTCTACACGATAATTTTCAATGCTGTATTGTACTTTCTTGATTGGCGTGAAAATAGAGTCAATAGCAATAGTACCAATAGGTGCATTGTTTGACTTATTTTGTTCTGAAGGAACATACCCTCTACCTTTTTCAATATTGAAAGTAATTTCGAAAGTTACATCACTGTTTAGGTTGCAGATCATTAAATCTGGGTTTAGAACCTCAAATCCGTTGATAGACTTTCCTAAATCACCAGCAGTAATAACCGTTTGACCTGAAACTTTAGCAACAACCTGCTCGTTAGCCTGGCCTTCTGCTGTAGCTTTTAATCTCACCTGCTTAAGGTTAAGAATAATTTCGGTAACATCTTCGATTACTCCTGGAATAGTTGAAAATTCGTGCTCTACACCTTCTATTTTGATAGATGAAATAGCGTATCCTTCCAGAGAAGAAAGTAACACTCTTCTCAAAGCATTACCTATTGTAAGCCCGAAACCTGGTTCTAAAGGTCTGAATTCAAATTGACCTTTAAATTCATCAGAGTTAAGTAAAATTACTTTATCGGGTTTTATGAATTGTAAAATTGCCATATTATTGGGTTGAGCAAAAATTTGATTAAAAAATTATTTAGAGTAAAGTTCGACGATAAGGTTCTCCTTGATGTCTTCCGGAATTTGGATTCTTTCAGGAGCAGAAATGAAGGTACCTTCTTTCTTCTCATCGTTGAATTGTAACCACTCATAATTTGCTTTAGAAGCTAATGCATTTGTTACCACGTCAAGAGATTTAGATTTCTCTCTTACAGCGATTACATCACCAGCTTTTACCAAATACGAAGGGATGTTAAGAATTTCTCCATTCACAGTAATGTGTCTGTGAGAAACTAGTTGTCTAGCACCAGATCTAGTTTTAGCAAAACCTAATCTGTATACTACGTTATCCAATCTTGATTCACAAAGTTGTAAAAGAACTTCACCTGTTACTCCTTTGCTTCTGTGTGCTTTTTCAAATAGGTTAGCAAACTGTCTTTCTAAAATACCGTAAGTATATTTAGCTTTTTGTTTTTCAGCTAACTGAACTGCATATTCTGATTTTTTAGCACCTCTTCTTTTGTTAGGACCGTGTTGTCCTGGCGGTTGGTTTTTTCTCTTTTCGAAGTTCTTATCATCTCCGTAGATTGCAGCTCCAAACTTTCTAGCAATCTTAGTTTTAGGTCCAATATATCTTGCCATAATGGGTAAATTCTAAAAATTAAACTCTTCTTCTTTTAGGTGGTCTACATCCATTGTGTGGCATTGGCGTCACATCAACGATTTCGCTAACTTCAATTCCTGAATTGTGAATCGTTCTGATAGCAGATTCTCTACCTGCACCAGGACCTTTCACATACACCTTTACTCTTCTTAATCCAGCTTCGTGAGCAACATTAGAGCAATTTTCAGCTGCCATTTGAGCAGCAAAAGGAGTGTTCTTTTTAGAACCTCTGAATCCCATTTTACCGGCAGACGCCCAAGAGATAACCTCTCCACTTTTATTTGTTAAAGAAATGATGATGTTATTGAAAGAAGCTTGAATATGTGCTTCACCAATAGCTTCAACTTTTACTTTTCTTTTTTTAACTACTTTACTTTGTTTTGCCATAATTCCTAACGATTATTTACTTGCCTTTTTCTTGTTAGCAACTGTTTTTCTCTTTCCTTTACGGGTTCTAGAGTTGTTTTTCGTTCTCTGGCCTCTTAAAGGTAATCCTAGTCTGTGACGTATTCCTCGTTGGCATCCTATGTCCATCAATCTCTTGATGTTCAATTGCACTTCAGATCTTAATTCTCCTTCTACTTTTACGTTGTCAGAGATATATGTTCTGATTGCAGCCAATTCATCGTCATTCCATTCGTTGACTTTCTTGTCTTCGCTGATACCGGCAGCTTTAAGGATTTCAGAAGAAGTACTTCTTCCTACTCCATAGATGTAAGTTAAACCGATAACACCTCTTTTGTTTTTTGGTAAATCAATACCTGCAATTCTCGCCATAATTTAATGTTAGCCTTGTCTTTGTTTAAATTTTGGGTTCTTCTTGTTGATTACAAATAGGACACCTTTTCTGCGTACAATTTTGCAATCAGCGCTTCTTTTTTTAATTGATGCTCTTACTTTCATTTTGATAGTATTTATTTTTTAACAAATGCCAAATGGAATGTTTATTCCATTTGGCTATTTTGTTTAATATCTAAATGTAATTCTCCCTTTCGTTAAATCATAGGGAGACATTTCTAGTTTTACCTTATCACCAGGTAAAAGTTTAATATAGTGCATTCGCATTTTACCAGAAATATGAGCAATAAGTATATGCCCATTTTCAAGTTCTACACGGAACTGAGCGTTCGAAAGTGCTTCCGTTATAACGCCGTCTTGTTCAATATGTTTTTGTTTTGCCATAAATTAATATCCAGTCGTTCTAGACAGTTTAGACTGCATTAAACCATCATAGTGATGGTTCAGCAGATATGTATTAATCTGTTGAACAGTATCTAAAATTACTCCCACCATAATCAATAATGACGTTCCCCCGAAAAATAGGGCAAACGCATCCGTCTGAACAAAGCTTCCATGCACAATTGCTGGAAGGACTGCAAAGATAGATAAAAAAATTGCACCTGGCAAGGTAATTTTTGATAAAATATCATCTAAATAATCAGCTGTCTCTTTACCGGGTCTTACTTTCGGTACTAAACCTCCATTTCTCTTCAAATCATCGGCCATCTGGTTCACCGGAATTGTAATTGCAGTATAGAAAAACGAGAAGATAATAATTAATAGCGCAAACAATACATTGTACTGCCAGCTAAAAACATTCTTGAAACCTGCAAGAAAAGTGTTAGACTCATCGAATTTTGTTAATAGTCCTGGTACGAACATCAATGCCTGAGCAAAGATAATCGGCATTACACCAGCAGCATTTACTTTCAATGGAATCCATTGTCTTGCTCCCTGCATAAGATTTCTGTTTACACCTCCTCTTGCTTGAGCTCTGCTTACATACTGAATTGGTATTTTTCTAACAGCTACGGATAGTATCACTGCTAAAAGAACCACCACCATCCAGAATAATACTTCAATAAGGATCATAATAGATCCCATTCCTCCTTTTCCGTTCTGCACGGCCATCTCCTGAACGAATGCTTCAGGTAATCTTGAAAGGATCCCCACCATAATAAGGATAGAGATACCGTTTCCGATACCTTTGTCGGTGATTTTCTCACCCAACCACATTGCGAATACTGAACCACCTACCAAGATTACAATACTTGGTAACCAGAACATAATAGAATTTGGCTCTACATAATATGCAGATTGGAATTGAGCATACGGTAAGAATAATTGAGTAATAGAAGTTAAGTAAGAAGGTGCCTGTACCAGACAAACTCCGATTGTTAACCATCTTGTAATTTGGTTCAATGTATTTCTACCTGACTCTCCATCTTTCTGAAGCTTCTGAAGATAAGGAATAGCCATTCCCATCAACTGAACAATAATAGAAGCAGAAATATAAGGCATGATTCCTAACGCCATTACGGAAGCGTGGCTGAAAGCTCCCCCCGTAAACGACGAAAGCAAGCCAAGGAGACCTGCTCCTTGCTTGTTACCGCCTTGATTTTTATAATGCTCTAAGAGATCTCCCACCTCTGCAAGGTTAATTGCAGGAAGTGAAATATAAGATGCGAATCTATACACAAGGATAATACCTAACGTAAAGAGAATTTTATCTCTTAATTCCTTTAGGCTCCAAATATTTTTAAGTGTTTGTATAAATTCTTTCATTAGTAAGTATTATAAGGTAATTGCTTTTCCACCTGCCTTAGCAATAAGCTCTTCAGCAGATTTAGTGAACTTGTCAGCAGAGATTGAAACCGCAGATTTCAATTCTCCTCTACCCATAATTTTCACTAATTCGTTTTTAGAAACTACTCCATTTGCTACTAAAACTTCTTTCGTGATATCTCCAGTGATGGATTTGTTCTCGATTAAAGTCTGGATAGTATCAAGGTTAACTCCTCTAAACTCTTTTCTGTTTACGTTTTTGAATCCGAATTTAGGTAATCTTCTTTGTAAAGGCATCTGACCTCCTTCAAAACCGATTTTCTGAGAATAACCAGCTCTTGCTTTCTGTCCTTTATGTCCTTTTGTAGCAGTACCTCCTTTTCCACTACCTTGACCTCTACCAATTCTTTTTGAATTGAAAGTAGATCCTGCAGCAGGTTTTATGTTATTTAAATTCATTTTAATTTCTTTTTTAAAAATTATTTTTGAACTTCAAGTAAATGACTAACTGCAGCTATCATTCCTAAGATAGAAGGAGTAGCTTCATGTTCTACAACTTGGTGAAGTTTCTTTAATCCTAATGCTTCAAGCGTTCTCTTTTGGGTTTTTGTTCTACCAATAGCGCTTCTTACTTGCTTTACTTTAATTGTTGCCATTGTTCTAATATTAACCGTTAAACACTTTACTTAGAGAAACTCCTCTCATTCTAGCGATCTCCTCAGGTCTTCTGATATCTAATAACGCTTTAAAAGTAGCTTTCACTACGTTGTGAGGGTTAGAAGATCCTTTAGATTTTGAAAGGATATCGTGAATACCAGCAGATTCCAATACCGCTCTTACCGCACCACCGGCGATAAGTCCTGTACCGTGAGAAGCAGGTCTTAAGAAGATATCTGCACCACCGTATCTAGCAGTAGTTTGGTGAGGAATAGTGTGGTTCATTACAGGAACTTTAACAAGGTTTTTCTTAGCATCTTCCACTGCCTTAGCAATTGCAGAAGCAACCTCTTTAGATTTTCCTAAACCAAAACCGATAACACCTTCTTCGTTTCCTACTACAACAATAGCAGAAAATCCGAAAGCTCTACCCCCTTTAGTTACTTTTGTTACTCTGTTAACAGCTACGAGACGATCTTTTAATTCTAATCCTCCCGGTTTTACTCTTTCTATATTATCTAGTCCTAACATATTTTCCGAAATTTAATGATTAGAATTTAAGTCCACCTTCTCTCGCACCATCAGCTAGAGCTTTCACTCTTCCATGGTATACGAAACCGTTTCTGTCAAATACAATACTTTCGATTCCTGCAGCAACCGCTTTAGCAGCGATAGCTTTACCTACAGCAGCAGAAATTTCAGTCTTAGTACCTTTAGCGTCTACACCTTTCTCTCTAGAAGAAGCTGATGCTAAAGTTTTACCATTTTTATCGTCGATTAACTGAGCGTAAATTTCCTTATTACTTTTATATACAGATAATCTTGGCAATTCAGAAGAACCAGAGATTTTCCCTCTTACTCTTCTTTTGATTCTTATTCTTTTTTCTAATTTACTTAATGCCATAATACTTATAATTTATTAAGCAGATTTACCAGCTTTACGTCTAACAATTTCTCCTACAAATCTTACACCTTTTCCTTTGTATGGCTCAGGCTTTCTGAAAGAACGGATCTTTGCAGTCACCATTCCTAGAAGTTGCTTGTCGTGAGACGCTAAAGTAATAATTGGGTTTTTACCTTTTTCAGTCAATGTATCAACTTTTACTTCACTTGGAAGTTCTAATACGATACCGTGAGAGAATCCTAAAGCTAACTCAAGTTTTTGACCTGTGTGAGAAGCTCTATATCCTACCCCTACTAGTTCTAGTTTCTTTTCGAAACCTTCTGATACCCCAACGATCATGTTGGCGATCAACGCTCTGTATAAACCGTGAAGCGCTTTGTGTTGCTTAGAATCAGATGGTCTGTTTACATTAAGTTCACCATCTTTTTGTTCTAAAGTAATTCCTGCTGTAAGCTCTTGAGAAAGTTCTCCTTTCGCTCCTTTTACAGTTACTACACCGTTATTTTCAGTGATTGTAACTCCAGCTGGAATTGTTATAATTGCTTTACCAATTCTTGACATTTTCCTCTGATTAAAAATTAATAAACATAGCAGATTACTTCACCGCCTACTTTCTCTTCTCTAGCTTTCTTGTCAGTCATTACTCCTTTAGAAGTAGAGATGATAGAAATACCCAAACCGTTTAGTACTCTTGGAAGTTCAGTAGAACCTTTGTACTGTCTCAAACCTGGTCTAGAAGCTCTTTGAATAGACTTGATAGCAGGTTTGTTAGTTTGCTTATCGTACTTTAAAGCGATTTTGATCACTCCTTGAACAGCGTTATCTTCAAACTTGTAGTTTAAGATATACCCTTGATCAAATAGGATCTTAGTAATCTCCTTTTTGATTTTCGATGCAGGAATTTCCACCACTTTGTGGCCTGCGCTTTGTGCGTTCCTTACTCTTGTTAGGAAATCTGAAATTGGATCTGTTACCATTTTTCTTTTATAAATTATTGGTTAAAGACAATCAGTATTGAAAAGACTTGAAGAGGAAAATATCAGACTTCAGAAAACTTCGGTCTGATATTTATATTCTTTAGTATCTAGACAACTTAATTGTCCCGATTTTAATTAGTAATTATTACCAACTGGCTTTTCTTACACCTGGGATAAGACCGTTGTTTGCCATTTCTCTGAAAGTTACTCTGGAAATACCAAACGTTCTCATGTATCCTCTTGGTCTACCTGTTAGTTTACATCTGTTGTGTAATCTTACAGGAGAAGCATTTTTAGGTAATTTTTGAAGTCCTTCGTAATCACCTGCTTCTTTTAAAGCTTTTCTTTTGTCAGCGTATTTAGCAACAAGTGCTTCTCTTTTGCGCTCACGCGCTTTCATTGATTCTTTAGCCATTTCTTAGTTCTTTTTAAATGGTAAACCGAAGTGAGTTAATAATGCTTTAGCTTCTTTATCTGTCTTCGCAGTAGTAACGAAAGTGATGTCCATCCCTTGGATTTTTTTCACTTTGTCAATTACGATTTCAGGGAAGATAATTTGCTCAGTAATACCTAAGTTGTAGTTACCTCTACCATCGAAACCATCTGCCTTGATACCAGAGAAATCTCTAATACGTGGTAAAGCAGAAGAAGTAAGTCTGTCTAAGAACTCATACATTCTGTGAGCTCTCAAAGTTACTCTAGCACCTACAGGCATTCCTTTTCTTAGTTTGAATGCAGCTTCGTCTTTCTTAGAGATCGTACCTACTGCTTTCTGACCTGTGATGTTTGTAAGTTCTTCTACAGCATAATCAATGATTTTCTTATCTGCAGTAGCATCTCCTAAACCTTGTGATACAACGATTTTCTCTAATCTAGGTACTTGCATGATTGACTTGTACCCAAATTCTTCCATCATTGCAGGAACAATTTGCTCTTTGTATGCTTTTTTGGGTCTTGCTATAAATTCCATGTGTTAATTCAAATTATAAAGTTTCCCCCGTTTTTTTGTTAATTCTTACTTTCTTATCTCCTTCGATTTTGTAACCGATTTTGATAGCTTTTCCGTCTTTACCAACTAAAGCTACGTTAGAGATATGAATAGAAGCTTCCTTCTCAGTAATTCCTCCTTGAGGATTAGAAGCTGAAGGCTTAACGTGTTTCTTAACGATATTAAGTCCTGCAACGATTACTCTAGGGTCTCTTCCTTCTTTCTTGATCACTTCAATAACTTCACCAGTTTTACCTTTGATATCTTTCTTACCAGTAGTAATGATTACGTTATCTCCTCTTTTTATTTTTAACTTTGACATTTTCTTTTAAAAATTTTAAAAATTAAAGTACTTCAGGAGCTAATGAAATGATTTTCATATATTCTTTGTCTCTCAACTCACGAGCAACTGGTCCGAAAACACGTGTTCCTCTCATTTCTCCTGCTGCGTTTAGTAATACACAAGCATTGTCGTCGAATTTGATGTATGAACCATCTTTTCTTCTTACTGCTTTTTTAGTTCTTACTACTACAGCTTTAGATACCTGACCTTTCTTAGCGTTTCCTGATGGTGTAGAATCCTTGATAGTAACAACGATTTTATCACCAACTGAAGCATATCTTCTTCTGGTTCCTCCCAGAACTCTGATAACCAATACTTCTTTAGCACCTGTGTTATCAGCAACTTTTAATCTTGATTCTGTTTGTAACATTATTACTTAGCTTTTTCAATGATTCTTACTAATCTCCATCTCTTGCTCTTGCTCAAAGGTCTAGTTTCCTGGATCAGAACTGTATCACCTTCTGTGCATTCGTTGTTCTCGTCGTGTGCAGTATATTTTTTCGTTTTCAAAACGAATTTACCGTACATCGGGTGCTTTACTCTTGTAGTTTCACTAACAACAATAGTTTTTTCCATTTTATTACTGGAAACCACTCCGATTCTTTCTTTTCTTAAATTTCTATCCATTGTAAAATGAAATTATTGTTTGTTAGTTAACTCAGTGTTTAGTCTTGCGATTGTTCTTCTCAAATCTTTGATTTGAATCGGGTTTTCAATTGGGCTGATTGCATGAGCCAATTTCAATTTAGAATATTGAGCTTTTGCTTCAGTTAATTGAGCTTGAATATCACCCGCGCTTAAATTTTTAATATCAGCATTTTTCATTGTATTCAAAGATTATAGAGGTTTAACAAAATCGTTAGCAACGATGAATTTAGTAACTACTGGTAATTTCTGTGCCGCAAGTCTAAGAGCTTCTTTCGCAACTTCGTAAGGAACACCTCCTACTTCGAACATGATTTTACCTGGTTTTACTACAGCCACCCAATATTCAACAGCACCCTTACCTTTACCCATCCTTACTTCGGCTGGTTTCTTAGTAATTGGCTTATCTGGGAAGATTTTGATCCATAGCTGACCTTCTCTCTTCATATATCTAGTTGCAGCAATACGTGCAGCTTCAATTTGTCTAGCTGTGATCCAAGCTCCTTCCGTAGCTTTAATCCCGAAAGTTCCGTAAGCAAGTTGATTACCTCTTTGAGCAATCCCCTTCATCTTCATTTTATGAACTCTACGGAATTTGGTTCTTTTTGGTTGTAACATAATTTCTAAATTTTAGATTTTAGATTTTAGATTTTAGATTTTTTTTATTTTAAAAAAGTAACGGTAATTTAAAATTCAAAATGTCTAATCTAAAATTTTTAATTATTATTGTTATTATTGTTATTATTTTTTCTAGGTCTTCTGTTGTCTCTGTCTCCTCCTCTGTTTCTATCTCCTGACTGACCACCTTTCTTCTGTTGTCCTACTAACGGGGAAAGTTCTCTTTTACCATAAACTTCACCTTTCATAATCCAAACTTTTACACCTAGTCTACCATAAGTAGTGTGAGCTTCAGCCCAGTGATAATCGATATCAGCTCTGAAAGTAGACAATGGAATTCTTCCGTCTTTGAAAGATTCGCTTCTTGCCATTTCAGCACCGTTCAATCTTCCAGAGATTTGAACTTTGATACCTTCAGCACCCATTCTCATAGTACTAGCCATTGCCATTTTAACAGCTCTTCTGTAAGAGATTCTGTTTTCAATTTGCTTAGAAATACTATCAGCAACTAAAACTGCATCTAGTTCAGGTCTTTTGATTTCAAAGATGTTGATTTGAATATCCTTACCTGTAAGTTTCTTCAATTCTTCTTTTAATTTATCAACTTCCTGACCTCCTTTACCGATGATAAGTCCCGGTCTAGCAGTAGTAATTGTAACTGTAACTAATTTTAATGTTCTTTCAATATAAATTTTTGAAATACCACCTTTAGATAATCTAGCTTCAAGGTATCTTCTGATTTTGTAGTCTTCAGCGATTCTGTCTCCATAATCGTTTCCACCAAACCAGTTAGAATCCCATCCTCTGATGATACCTAATCTATTACCAATTGGATTTGTCTTCTGTCCCATACCTTGATTAATTTTCTTTATTACCTAAGATTAATGTAACGTGGTTAGATCTTTTTCTGATTCTGTACCCTCTTCCTTGTGGAGCTGGTCTTAGTCTCTTCAATTGTCTTGCACTATCCACGAAGATTTCTTTAACGATAAGGTTTGCTTCTTCAATATCAGCACCTTCGTTTTTAGTCTGCCAGTTTGCCATAGCAGAAAGAAGTAATTTCTCTAATTTGTTAGAGGCTTCTTTTTTAGAATATTTTAGGATATAAAGAGCTTTATCTACCTGCTCTCCTCTAATGATATCAGCAACTAATCTCATTTTTCTTGGAGATGATGGGCAGTCATTTAATGAAGCTTTTACAACGTCTTTGTTAGCTTCTTTTCTTGCGATTGCGCTATCTTGTTTTCTTGATCCCATGATTATCTGCTTCCTTTGTTTTTGTTACCACCATGACCTCTGAAAGATCTTGTTGGAGAAAATTCGCCTAACTTGTGACCTACCATGTTTTCTGTAACATATACAGGGATAAAAGATTTCCCATTGTGTACAGCGATAGTTTGTCCTACGAAGTCCGGAGAGATCATCGATGCTCTAGACCAAGTTTTGATAACTGTCTTCTTACCAGACTCTATATTTGCCTGAACCTTCTTATCTAAAGTATGATGAATGAACGGTCCTTTCTTAAGTGATCTTGCCATAATTATTTTCTTTTAGATACGATGTAACGGTTAGACACTTTGTTTTTCTTTCTAGTTTTGTAACCTTTAGCCGGCATACCGTTTCTAGATCTTGGGTGACCTCCAGAAGAACGTCCTTCACCACCTCCCATTGGGTGATCTACAGGGTTCATTACTACCGGTCTTGTTCTTGGTCTTCTACCTAACCATCTGCTTCTACCAGCCTTACCTGATACAGTTAATTGGTGATCAGAGTTGGAAACTGAACCAATCATTGCCATACATTCAGTAAGGATCATTCTAGATTCTCCTGAAGGCAATTTAATGATAGCGTATTTTCCGTCTCTTGAAGTTAATTGAGCTGAAGAACCAGCACTTCTTGCTAAAATAGCACCTTGACCAGGCTTCATTTCAACACAAGAAATTACAGTACCCAATGGAATATTTTTCAATTTCATTGCGTTACCTACGTTTGGTTCAACGCTTTCTCCTGACACTACTTTCTGATCTACTTTGATACCGTTTGGAGCGATGATATATCTCTTCTCTCCGTCAGCATACTCTAATAAAGCGATAAATGCAGTTCTGTTTGGATCGTATTCTACAGATTTTACAGTTGCTTCAACGTTTGCTTTGTTTCTTTTGAAGTCAATAATTCTGTATTTCTTTTTGTGTCCACCTCCGGTGTAACGCATGGTCATTTTACCTGTTTGGTTACGTCCACCTGACTTTTTAATACCAACTGTTAGAGACTTCTCTGGTTTGTTGGTAGTAATTTCCTCAAAATTGTTTACAACTCTGAATCTCTGTCCCGGGGTGATAGGTTTTAATTTTCTAACAGACATTACTATTATTTATAATTAATAATTAATTTACAGCAAAAATATCGATAACCTCACCTTCAACAAGCTTGATTACCGCTTTTTTCAATTTGTTTGTCTTTCCTACTTGAAGACCTTTTTTAGTGTATTTCGAAGAAACCTTCGGAGCATAAATCATTGTGTTAACGTCTGCTACTTTTACACCGTAAGCCGCTTCTACAGCTTTTTTAATCTGGATTTTATTCGCCTTAGGATTAACTAAGAAAGAATAAGAACCTCTTAAATCCGTAAGGTAATTAGCCTTTTCTGAGATAACTGGTTTAATAATAATAGACATGACTTATTTCTTTAGATTTTCCTGGAATTTTTCAACTGCACCTTCGAAGAATACAACTTCACCTGCATTTACTAAATCGTAAGAACTCACTTCATTGAAGTTCATTACTTTAGCTTTAGGTAAGTTTCTTGAAGATAAATACACATTCTTGTTAGCTTCAGGAAGGATGAATAAAGCTTTCTTGTCGTTTAATGCCAAAGCATTTAATACTGTGATGAAATCTTTAGTTCTAGGAGCGCTTAAGCTCATATCTTCCAAAACTCTGATGCTGTTGTCTCTCATTTTCTGAGATAAAACAGATTTCTTAGCTAATCTCTTAAGAGCTTTGTTCAATTTGAATCTGTAGTCTCTTGGTTTTGGTCCGAATACTCTACCTCCACCTCTGAAAGTTGGAGATTTGATATCCCCGTATCTAGCAGATCCTGATCCTTTTTGCTTCTTAAGCTTTTTAGTAGAAGCAGTAATTTCGCTTCTTTCTTTCGATTTATGAGTCCCTTGTCTTTGTGCAGCAAGGTACTGTTTAACTTCTAAGTAAACCGCGTGCTGATTTGGCTCAATTCCGAATACTGTTTCGTCTAGAGTTACTTTTCTTCCGGTCTCTTTTCCTGATGTATTTAATACTACTAGTTCCATTTTCTGATAATTACATAAGAATTTTTAGCTCCCGGAACAGCACCTTTTACTACTAAAAGATTTTGTTCTTGATCAACTTTTAACACTTGAAGGTTTTGAACAGTTACCTGCTCACCTCCCATTCTTCCAGCCATTCTCATCCCCTTGAATACTCTTGAAGGATCTGAACCTGCACCGATAGAACCTGGAGCTCTAAGTCTGTTGTGCTGTCCATGAGTTGCCTGCATTACACCTCCAAATCCGTGTCTTTTAACAACACCTTGGAAACCTTTACCTTTTGAAGTACCTGTTACGTCAACATATTCACCTTCAATGAATAAATCAACTTTTACTTCTTCTCCTACTTTTACTTCATCAACGAATTCTCTGTAGAATTCAACTAATTTAGCTTTAGGAGCAGAACCAGCCTTTTTAAAATGACCAGCTAACGCTTTACCAACGTTCTTCTCACTCTTGTCATCGAAACCTAATTGAACAGCTTTATAACCGTCTTTTTCTAAGGTTCTGACCTGTAAAACCGAGCATGGACCAGCTTGGATAACTGTACAAGGAATGTTTTTTCCTTCTTCGTTAAACAAAGATGTCATACCGATTTTCTTACCAATAATACCTGACATTGTTTATATTATAATAAAATTTATCTTTCTCTTTATCACCATTTTTAGGAGGTCTAAAGTAATTTCTACTTCTGATATAGGCATACTACGCCCCTAAAATGAGTGTGCAAATGTATGAATAATTTTATTACTGACAAATTTTTTAAGTAAAATATTTTGATTTTTAATCAATTAGAACTTTTTGAGAAAATTCGGAACAAATTTTCTCCTCAATTATTTTGATTTTAAAAAAGAAATTAGAAAGAAGATCTGTTTATACGATCACATTCACACCTGCTTCTTCCAATCCTGCCTCATCTTCACCGGAAATACCTGTATCAGTAATCAGATAGTCTATTTTATCTAATGATGCAATCTTACCAAAGCCTTTTTTGTTGAGTTTTGAAGAATCTGCAAGAATCACCGTTTGATCGGCACAGTCAATCATCACCTGATTAAGATGGGCTTCTGCGGCATTAGAAGTACTGATTCCAAATTCAAGATCAATACCATCTACTCCCAGAAAAAGTTTATTACAGGAGAACTGCTTAAGAATTCCTTCGGAAATAGATCCTACTATAGAAGTGGAACTCTTACGGACTTCTCCTCCCAGCTGAATGATATTAATATTAGGATTATTACAAAGCTCAATAGCTACCCTCAAAGAAGAGGTCAATACGGTAAGCGGTCCAAAGTTCACCAGCATCCGGGCAAGATAATGCATTGTTGTTCCGGAAGCTAATATAATACAGTCGTTCTCCTGAATCAGTGCTAATGCCGCTTTTGCAATCGCTTGTTTTGCTTCTACATTAATATTCTCCTTCTCCCCTACATTTTTCTCATAAGCATATCTTACCTGCTTACTTGCCCCTCCATGATTACGGAAAAGCAGCCCTAAACTTTCAAGATGGTTCAGATCCTTTCGGATCGTAACCGAAGAAACATTCAGTTTTTCACATAAATCTTGCACAAGAACATGGCCTTTTTCATCCAGCTCTTTTAATATTTCATCATGCCTTGGGATTAGCTTCTCCATTTTATTCGTTTCATCAAAATTAGCGTTTTTTTTTCGTACTCTAAAATTTCATTTATTTTCTTTTTGCTTTCATTTTTAATTTATATATTTGAAAACGAAACATAAACGAAACATTTATGAAACGAAACGAAGAACTCAGTAAATTAACCAATGTAAAGGAATGGGACTTTATAGTCATAGGAGGAGGAGCCAGTGGTTTAGGTTCGGCACTAGACGCAGTAAGCAGAGGTTTTAAAACCTTATTGCTTGAATCTCACGATTTTGCAAAAGCAACATCCAGCAGAAGTACAAAATTAGTACATGGTGGAGTAAGATATCTTGCCCAGGGAGACGTAGGATTGGTAAAAGAAGCATTAAAAGAAAGAGGTCTGCTTGCTAAAAACGCAGCTCATATCGTAAAAAATCAATCTTTTATTATTCCTAATTATACTTGGTGGGGAGGAATCTATTATAAAATAGGTTTATCCATTTATGATTTCCTTGCAGGAAAGCTGAGCTTGGGAAAAACAAGATACATCAGCAAATCAAAGACTGTAGAAAAACTTCCAACTATTGAACAAAATCACTTGATGAGTGGTGTTGTTTACCAGGACGGACAGTTTGACGATGCCAGACTTGCTGTGAATTTAACTCAAACCATTATCGAGAAAGGAGGAACCGCAGTCAATTATGTAAAGGTGATCAATCTTCTGAAAGATGATGCTGATAAAGTAATTGGTGTTGTTGCAGAAGATCAGCTGTCCAAGCAGCAATATCAGATTCATGCCAAGGTAGTCATTAATGCTACAGGTGTATTTACCAATGACATCCTTAATATGAATAACCCTAAGCATGGTAAACTTGTTGTTCCAAGCCAGGGAATCCATTTGGTGCTTGATAAATCATTCCTGAAAAGTGATGATGCGATCATGATTCCAAAAACATCAGACGGAAGGGTTCTATTTGTTGTTCCTTGGCACGACAGAGCTTTGGTAGGAACTACGGATACCCTTCTAAAGGATGAAAGTTTTGAACCCCGTGCTCTTGAAGAAGAGATCAACTTTGTTTTAAATACAGCAAGACAGTATTTAGCTAAGAAACCTACCCGCGAAGATGTAAAATCTGTATTCGCAGGATTACGCCCTCTGGCCGCTCCCAAAGATGGAAGCAAAAGTACAAAAGAGGTTTCCAGAAGTCATAAAGTTATTGCTTCTGAAACAGGGTTAATTTCCATTATCGGTGGAAAATGGACAACCTATCGTAAAATGGCTGAAGATACTGTAGATGAAGCGATGAAAGTTCACAGATTAGGAAATACCGCCTCCAAAACAGAACATCTTTCCATTCATGGTAATGTAAAACCGGAGCAGGTAGACAGAAGCAATCATCTGTATGTTTACGGTTCTGATATTCCTGCTATAAAAGCCTTACAGGAAAGCAACCCGCGTTATTCCCAGAAACTTCATCCGGATCATCCTTTTACCATTGCAGAAATTGTATGGGCTATAAGAAATGAGATGGCAGAAACCATTGAGGATATCTTATCAAGAAGAGTCCGTTTATTATTCTTAGATGCCAGAGCAGCTATAGACAGTGCTCACACTGTTGCAAAAATAATTGCTGAGGAAAAAGGATATTCTGAAGAATGGACGCAGCAACACGAAAATGAATTTATTGATTTAGCAAGAGGATATTTATTAACGCCTTATTCACCTAAAGTCCAACCTTAATCTAGTACACTTTTATGAATGAAAAATTAATTCTCGCTTTAGACCAGGGGACAACTTCCTCCAGAGCGATCTTATTCAACCACAGTGGAGAAATTAAATATGTAGCACAGAAAGATTTCAGACAAATATTCCCGACACCGGGTTGGGTAGAGCATGATCCGAATGAAATCTGGTCATCACAAATCTCCGTAGCAGCAGAAACTATAGCGAAAGCAGGTATCTCCGGACTGGAAGTTGCCGCTATCGGTATTACCAATCAACGGGAAACAACCATTGTATGGGACAAAGAAACCGGTGAGCCTATTTACAATGCCATTGTATGGCAAGACCGAAGAACGTCTAAATATTGTGATGAGCTAAAAGAGCAGGGTCACGCTGAAGTTATTAAAGAAAAAACCGGCCTTGTATTAGACGCTTACTTTTCTGCAACAAAACTAAAATGGATCCTTGATAATGTAGAGGGTGCCAGAGCTAAAGCAGAAGCAAGAGAACTATGTTTTGGAACAGTAGACACATGGCTGGTATGGAAGCTTACCCGTGGTAAAATGTTTATCACTGACGTATCCAATGCCAGCAGAACAATGCTACTGAATATCCATACACTAGAATGGGATAATGATTTGTTAGAATTATTCAATATTCCTAGGGCCATTCTTCCCGAAGTAAAGCAGAGCAGTGAAATATATGGAGAAACTGCAACTACTTTATTTTCCACTAAAATTCCTATTGCAGGTATTGCAGGTGACCAGCAGGCAGCTCTATTCGGGCAAATGTGCATCACTCCGGGAATGGTAAAAAACACATACGGAACCGGCTGCTTTTTATTAATGAATACAGGAAAAGAAGCTGTTTCTTCTAAAAACAACCTGCTTACCACCGTAGCCTGGAAAATCAATGGAGAAGTAAACTATGCACTGGAAGGAAGTGTATTTGTAGGAGGTGCTGCAATCCAATGGCTGAGAGACGGTCTTAAAATTATTCGTTCATCTGAAGAAGTGAATGAGCTGGCAGCATCTGTTCCGGACAATGGTGGTGTATATTTCGTTCCTGCCCTTACCGGATTAGGAGCTCCACACTGGGATCAGTATGCACGGGGAACTATTGCAGGCATCACCCGTGGAACAACTGACGGACATATTGCCAGAGCAACATTGGAAGGTATTGCATTCCAGGTTTATGATATTGTAAAATCTATGGAAGCAGATTCCGGAAGAGCCAGTCTTGAGCTAAGAGTAGATGGAGGAGCTTCGGCAAGTGATCTTTTGATGCAGATACAGTCTGATCTGTTTGGTTTTAAAATCACAAGACCTCAGACACTTGAAACCACTGCATTAGGAGCAGCTTATCTGGCAGGTCTTGCGGTAGGATACTGGAAAGATATTGATGAAATACAGTCTCAATGGATCGTAGACAAAGATTTCCATCCTCAGCTGGATAAAGAAAGTGTTGATAAAATGATCCACCTGTGGAAGAAGGCTGTATCGCGCTCGCAAAACTGGATAGAAGATTAACCCGTTGACCTTAAAAATACACATATGACACCATTTATCGCAGAATTAATAGGAACAATGCTTCTTATACTCTTAGGCAACGGCGTTGTCGCCAATGTTGTCTTAAAAGGAACTAAAGGAAATAATTCCGGCTGGATTGTAATTACAACAGCTTGGGCATTAGCCGTCTTCATCGGCGTCACTGTAGCCGGACCTGTAAGCGGTGCCCACCTAAACCCGGCAGTCACCATTGGTCTTGCTACCGCAGGAAAATTTTCCTGGGATTTGGTTCCAACTTATATAGCCGCCCAAATGATAGGAGGAATGCTTGGTGCCTTTCTGGTTTGGCTATTCCATAAGGATCATTTTGCTATAACAGAAGATGAACCAGGAATGCTTGCCTGTTTCAGTACAGGACCAGCCATCAGAAAGACTTCTTCTAATCTTATCAGTGAGATTATAGGAACGTTTGTACTGGTATTTGTCATCTTCCACTTTTCGGATCCGAGTATTTCGATCGATATTGACCCTACAGCAAAAGTAGGATTAGGTTCTGTAGGAGCTTTTCCTGTTACGTTCCTTGTCTGGGCAATAGGTTTGTCTCTGGGCGGAACTACAGGCTATGCAATTAATCCGGCAAGGGATCTGGCTCCAAGAATCATGCATGCTATTTTACCTGTAAAAGGGAGCAGTGATTGGGGATATGCATGGATACCGGTAGCGGGACCTGTGATAGGAGCTGTGCTTGCCGCTGTTTTATATGGACTCTTAACTTAAAAAATACAGATGATGAGAATTTTAAAAGGAATCTTCCTGCTCATGCTAGGCAGCGGAAGGTTATTTTCTCAGGAAACTACTGAGACTAGGGAAAACAGACTTGATTTCACGGCCAACATTCAGAATAATCATTTATGGAGAGGTTTAATCATTACTGATAAGCCTGTTGTAATGGGAAATCTATCCTATGCCCTGGATGCGGAAAAAAAATGGAAAATAGGAATCTGGGGAGCATCCGCTTTAGCAGATGATAAAGACAATACCCATTATAAAGAAATCAATTATTATGTTCAATATTCTGACGGACGTTTTTATATCGGACTTTGGGATCTTTATAATTCCAGAAACATTAATACTGCGGTAGCTGCAGATGACATCTTCAGCTATTCACAAAGAAGAACGGCACATATTATTGACTTAAGAACCAACTATACGTTCGGGCCTTCATTCCCTATTAATATTGAAGCAGATATTATGCTTTATGGAGGCGCCAATGCAGGAGAGGTTGTTCTTGAGCCGGACGGAAGTTATAAAAAGAATAAATATTCTACTTATGTTCAGGCAAGTTACCCCGTAATAAAGGGTCAGAAAGTGAATCTGGATGCATTTGTAGGCGCCGGCTTTGCTCTTAATGATAAAACGTTCCTGTATGGAAATGGCAAAAACAGTTTTGACATCGTTAATATAGGTGTAAAAGCAGGTAAGGTTGTTAAGATTACTGACCATTACAGTCTTCCTGTTTATATGATGGCCATGTGGAATCCCTCTAATAAGTTTGCAAGGATTCAACTTGCTGCGACTGTTTTTTAACCCGAATATCTACCACAATACTATAAAATCACTCCTTTGGAGTGATTTTTTTGTTATGGATGATGATGACCAACTGTCAAATTAAACCACCCCGTCAAATCTTTGATTTGACACCCCTCCACTGGCGGGGAATGGTTATACGAATGTTATGTCTGGGATTAATAACGGTCTTATATCCAATCACCGGGATTTCACGGTTTATCTTTTAAGTAAAAATTTTTACTTTTGAAGAAAAAAGAACTATGAAAAAATTTTTCAGTATCATGATTTTGTGTATCAGTATTTTGTCTTTTGCACAGGTAAAAGTTCCTTTTACGGGACATAGAAGTTTTGATATTATGGAGGGCTACAGTGGTACCGGTACTCCTCATTATTATTTGGATGTGAAAAAAAACGGTGATGTCTTTTTTGGATATGTTCAGGTAAATCAGGCTAACGGAAAAGAAACTACAGAAGAAATAAATGCAGGCAAATACGGAGCAAACAAAGTAATGAAAGTACATTTCAAAAAATTCGATGAGACTTTCTTTGTGAAATTTGATAAAAATAAAATCTTTATGACCGATGAAAAGGGAAATATTCAGAATCTTGAAGGCTGTTGCTCTTCCAGTGAGAGTATGGATAAAGAAACCTGTACCTGTGAAAGTGGACTGTATGAATAATAAGATAATATAGCGCCACTCCTTTGGAGTGGCTTTTTGTTTAATGGAAAGAAAAAGGCCACCCATTAAAAATTCTTTGAATTTTTGCCACCTCTCTGGTGGAGAGGAATGGTTATAAGAATTGTTGGGATTTGTTGAGAGTTTGAGATCATGTAATTTGTCAGGAATAAGGAATCACCGGGATTTTACGGTGTATGGTTTCTATAAATATCTTTACTTTTGAAGAATCAATTATGCACACCACGGTATGAAAATCCTAAATATTTTATGGGTTTTATTTTTTATTGTTTCCTGCAGTAAAAATGAAAACCATCCCTACACGTTCTATTATTGGAAAACCAATTTGAAACTGAATCAGGAGGAGAAAAAAGTATTGGCACAGGCTTCTGTTCCTTATTTATATACCCGCTTTTTTGATGTTGATAAAATAGGGGGAAAGTTTCAGCCTGTGGCTGTCATCACCAAAGACCAGAGTTTTCAGACCGATAAGCAGGTGGTACCTACTGTTTTTATCACGAACCAGACTTTACTGAACATTTCTTCGGAGGAGATAAAATTCCTGGCAGAAAGCATTCATCATTTAATATTGAAGAAAACAGAAGAGTATCATTTAAAAATCAACAATGAAATTCAGATCGACTGCGACTGGACAGCTGGTACACGTAATGATTATTTTAAATTTCTAAAGGAACTGAAAAGGGTTTCCGGAAAAAACATCACCTGTACTCTACGTCTTCATCAGGTTAAAGATAAAAAGCAGACCGGAATTCCGCCGGTAGAAAAGGTATATCTGATGTGCTACTCCACTTCTTCCCCATTAGAGAAATCTGATAAAAACTCCATTCTGGATGTGGCTACATTAAAAAGTTATCTTTCCAGAATTGAAGAGTATCCCATCAAAACTATTGAAGTAGCACTCCCTATCTACTCATGGGGAATTGTTACCAACCATCTGGAAAAGCATAAGCTTATTAATGCATTATCTACAAAGGATCTGCAAAATGAGCATTTTAAAAAGATCTCTGAAAATGAGGCTGAAGTTTTGAAAGACGGTTTTTACTTTGGAAGCTATCTGAATAAAGGTTTTAAAATAAAGGTAGAGGAAATTTCAGGTGAGCAGCTTGAAGATGTCATCCGCTTTCTTGAGAAAAAAATACCTCATTTTAATATTATTTATTATCAATTAGATAGTAAATTTGTGTTAGATCGAAAATTTTAAATCATCATCACAGATGAAGGCAGAGTATTACTACCTGCACGGATTTATATTATGAATCATTATAAAAAATTAAAAACACCACTCTACATATGAAAAAGTATATTCTTTCACTTGCAGTGGCCTCTCTTTTCTATACGAAATCTGATGCCTGCGCCTGGTCGGATCCTGACTACGAATACTTCAATCTTTTTACCCAGAGTATCATTAAAGATAAATCTTACCTTCCTTTTCTGCACAATTATTCCAGCAGATTCTACACGGGTTATAAAACCTCGTTGATTCCTGATGACAATCTGGAAACATGGAAGAAGTATTTCGGCAACCAGCTTAATCATGCTGAAGCTTATGATCTGGTTTATAAGATCAGTATGAACGACCTCAATAGTCTTAAAAACGGAAATCCTTCCAACCCTCTTCTCCAAAAGCTGGGTTCAGGATTTTACCAGAAGTACCGCGAGGGAATAGATTATTTAATTGAGGCTAAATATCTGGAACCTTATATGAGCATCAATTATATTGAAAGTGAAAATTCATTTTACTATGACAGAAATGCCAACACTAAGAATGCGACGGCTCTTGATTATGACAAAACCATTGCTGCTTTAACTTCTTTATACAATGCTGCCAGAAATCCGGAGATTAAACAGCGCTATGGATACCAGCTGGTACGTCTCAATCATTATACAAGAAATTATGATGCTTCACTGCAGGCATTTAAAACCTATATAGAGCCAATCAAGCTAAAAGGTGCTGTTTATTTTATGGCACTGGATCAAATGGCAGGTGCTCAAAGGGGACTGGAGATGAACAGTGATGCCAACTGGAACTTCTTCCAGGTATTCATGAACACTAAAGACCGTAAAGAATCTTCTTTTGTATCTATGAAACTTTCGGATACGGCTTCTTTCAGCAATATTATGAAAAGGGCTAATACCAATGAGGAAAAAAACATGGCTTATTTCCTTTTAGGCTATGAGGATTTCAACAATCCTATTCCGGTTATGGAAAAAATGTATGATATTAATCCTGACTCTGAAATTCTGAAAGTAATGGCCGTAAGAAGTATCAATGAACTGGAAAGAAGTTATCTTCCCACTTATTATTATACTGATGCTGCTTCCGGGAGAGTTTCTGTACAAAGAGGAAAAACGGATACCAAAGCTTCAAATGATAATGTAGCGGACAACACTACCACAGTGGTAAAAGAGGAAAAGCTTTCTTTCTGGCAAAAGATTGTAAGGTTCTTTAAAAACCTTTTCGGAGGTTCTAAGTCTGAAAAAACCGGTGATGAAGCTAAAGCTGATCAAAGTGATGATGAGCTCTTCAGTAATCCGGACAGGATACCTTTCTATACCCGAACAGGGTATTATTATGATCAGAAAACACAGGACTTCCTTGATGCTCTGGAAAAATTCACTGATAAAACAAGGGAGAAATCTAAGGATGAATACTGGCAGATTGCCAATGCTTACCTTAAGTTTTTGAAAAAAGACTATAAAGCAAGTTCTGAAATTCTTAATGACATCAAAACCACCAATCCTGAGTACCAGGAGGAGATCAAGAGAATGAAAGTGCTGAATGATATTGTATCTCAGCCTAAAATAGATGCAGCATACGAGGATCATTTAATGAAAGATTATCCTGAATACTTTGTGGAAAAACCTGTAAAAAAAGACACTGCCACCACAGATAATTTCGATTATTATGGGGAAGCACCATCTACTGCAGACTTCCTTAAAGATGTCTTGGCTAACCGCTACTTCCTTCAGGGTGAGGATGGAAAATCATTCCTGATGAATAATAAACTTTCTGACCTTCAGTATAACCCGAACTCAAGTCTGGTAAAAAGTGTGGAGGACTTCTACAGAAAGTCAAATAAAACACAGTTTGAGCAGCAGGTTATTGCCAAAAATATGGACAGTGTAGGTAATATTGATGCATTTTTCAATACCATTTATGGAGACAGAGCCATGAGGCTTACCAATTTTGAAAAGGCTAAATCCCATTATGAAAAAGCGCAGAAATTTGCCGGAATCCCAAGAGTCAATTACGACTGGTCAGAAAAAAGCGGTCAAACCATCACTGCAAAACAATATACACCTACTGAGTATAACGGTTTTGATAATATTTCAAATCTTGTGTTTGGTCATAATGTTTGGGAAAGCTTCCAGAGTTCTGAGGCTGAAAGTATGAAAGCTGAAAACTACACTGATTTCCCTTTCATCAAAAGCAGTATGAATAAACTTGAACTTGCTGATGTTTTGATCCAGCTTAAAAAGATTGGAAATGGTGCTGATGAAAAAGCTGCCAAAGCCAACCAGCTTATCGGAAATTTACTGTACAACACCTCTATTTTAGGATATTACAGAGAGTTGTTCGTCATGGATGTCGACAATAGTAATGGTGGAAAGTATAACTTCTGGAATACCGACAGAAAGAACCCTTATAAATATTATTACAAAAACTTCCTGGACACTTCCTATATTGAGCCTGACAATTTTGACCTGGCAATTAATTATTATCAAAAAGCCCTGAAGCTTTCCAATAATAAGGAAGAAAAAGCAAGAGTTCTTTTCCAGATGGCTAGTGCTGAACAAGGGAAATACTATCAATATGAAGCAAAAAACCAGATGGATTATGATTATTCTGACCCTAAGTGGTCTGAAAAATCTGATGCTCACCAAAAGGAACTGGACAATCTGAGAAATCAGAAATACAGAACCTATTTTGCACAATTGAAAACACAGTACTCAGATACTGAAACCTCAAAAGCACTGATCGGAAGCTGTTCTTATTTCAGTTACTTTATGAGATAACATCACTACATAAAAAAACCTCTGAATCATCAGAGGTTTTTTATTTTAGATCTTATGTTATTTCTTAATAAACTTGGTTTTGATATTTTTCCATTATCGTTTATGGTCATGAAGCAGACTCCCTATCTTTACTCTTTACTTCCTCTTCTGCAATGACCCTAAGAAGCTTTTATAGTATGGCTTTTTACCCTTACATATTCAAAATCAAGAATCATCAACACAATTATACAACACACAACCACATCATAATCAATTATTTACTACTTTTGCTCTATCATTATGACTTAATGATAGAGTAAAACTAAAAACCATTAACCAAAAAAATCAACACAACATGAAAACGACAATCTCAGACGAGGAATTTTACGCCGGATTACAACGGTTACCCAAGCCCAAGTATCCCTTCCCAAATTCTATTCACCATGATTTTCAACTTCAGAGGGAAGAATATTATGATTGGATTGACAGGGAGTATATTTTCCACAGTAAAGAAGCCCGTGAAAAACACAAACAGCATAACTTGACTGATATTGCAGCACGCGGTTGCCCTTTTTTAAAGAATCTGGCAGAATTGAGACCATTAGCTATTTATGCTGCTGATGGGGCTATGATGGATGATTATTTTGATCGTTGTTCATATGATGAAATGAAAGATATAGCAACTCACATTATGACTTTGCTTACTGATGATGATCCGGATGAACCAGCTAACAATGATATATTTCATCGATTCTGGATATTAAGACAGAGCGCCATTGCATGTGAAATGCCAGAACGATTATATAAAAAATTCCTAAAATCTTTACATGAAGTACTTATTGGGTATGCAGACGAAAGAGTATATTACAGATCAAACACAATCCCCCCTCTTCCCGTTTACCTATTGATTCGTGAGGCTACAAGTGGGGCAAAACCTTTTTGTCAATATGTAGCTATGCAAAAAGATTATCGACAGCTACCTGACAGCATACTGGAGCATTTACATATTCAACGCCTTCATACTATTTGTGCTCTGATGATCGGAATACATAATGATATTATTTCTTTACCAAAGGAACTCCATAGAGAAGAGGACACCATGAATCTGGTGAAAGTATTACAGCAAGAGCATAAAACTTCAATAAAAGAAGCCTATATGATGGCTCTGGAAGTGCATGATAATTATTTAAAAGAATTTCTCGTATTACAGGAGCATTTACCTTCTTTTGGTCAATGGCAGGAAATGACCCGCAATTATGTACAGGATCTCGGTATTATGGTAGCCGGCGTATATGCTTGGCACACGAATGATACATCCCGCTATGTAAATGGAGGATATGTAGAGGGTGAATTTAACAGCAAACAATAAAAAAAGGAATCTGAATGATTCCTTTTTTTGCTCCTGCTTCTTCAGCCATTCTTCATATTTATTTTTTAATAAACTTGGCTTTGATATTTTTTCCATTATCATTTATGGTCATGAAGTAGATTCCTTTTACGAAGCTGCTTACATTTATTTGACCTTCACCAATTATGCCTTTTGAAATCAATTGCCCTGGAGCATTGAAAATTTCATAGGATGATTTTGGAGATACATTTTTCACATTCAAAACATTGTCCACAGGATTCGGATAAACCTGAACCGATTTTATTTTTCCTGTTTCCGAAACGGCCAATGTACCTGCTGTCATTTTTTTTACTGCATAGAATACATTTCCGATTGCTGAAACTCTTACATGAATCGTCTTTCCAGCTAAAGAGGCAGGAATGAAAACATTTGCTGTTCCACTGTTAGGTACTGATGCTGCTAGATCATTCCATGTTGCACCGCTATCATCAGTATAATCAATTTTTACATCAGCCACATTATAAGGTGCGGCTGTAGTTCCGGAAACCGTCCATTTAATTTCTGAACTGGTATCAGGAGTAAGAGATGCTGTATCCACTTTGAAGGCTTCTGCAGAGCCTACTACAATGGTTTGTGTAGTATGAGCGCTTTGCCCCTGCCCCGGTTTATTATCTCTCACGGTTACACGGAAATGAGTTGTTCTTGCTACCGTACTTGCTGCTTCAAAATCATCAGCATTCTTCACCTCTCCATTTAATACGGTAGAAAGCTTAGGGAAATATCTGGTAGGACTTAATGTTGGTGGCCATGATCTGAAGTTGGCCCCTGAGGTAGTTCGTCCAATGTAAAACTTATTAATGCCGTTATATAAATAACTTGGATCTACCTGTTCCCAGGAATAAGTTAATACATCCCCATCCGGATCTGTTGCCTCTGCGGTGAGTGCAAATGCAGTATTCATCGGGATGGTATAAGTTACCGGCATTTCTGTAACTACCGGAGGGCGGTTGATAATGGTAGTTATGGTACCACAGTTCACTCTGGCACCAGTCAGAAAATTATCCTGTACCTGATCAATACTTACAGAATGAAAAAACAGATCGGAGTGCTTCTGCACATCTGTTGAAGCTCCTGTAATTCCTGCGTACCCCATGATTGTTGACCCTGATCCAGGTTCTACCTCTACACCAGTTCCCTCTCTGTTACTATACGTATGGTTGTTTCCCAGTTGGTGCCCTATTTCATGGGCTACAAAATCAATATCAAAACTATCTCCGCTAGGAGGCAGCTGAGTTGTGCTGTTAAAATCCCAGGTTCCGTTCGGATACCAGTTTACACCCGGCGATGTAATACCGGATCCCTTGTAGCTGTTATTGGCATTACCCCCTACATTTAAACTGTTATTGCATACACAGCCTATACAACCTGCGTTTCCTCCTCCTCCGGAGGCTCCAAACAAGTGGCCTATATCAAAATCGGCATCTGTAACTCCGTATACTCCTCCATGTAAAGTATCCATCAGCTCTATATTCCATGATGACGGCGGTGAGGTAAGATCCGTAACGGTACTGTAAGGGTCAGTATTTGGATCAGTAAATAGGGTTTGTGTATTATTAATGAGGTTTACATGTACATTAAACTCCTGCTCAAAAACTCCGTTCACCCTTGTTAATGTAGCATTGATTTGCGTCATGGCTCCGGAAAGCCCTCCAAAAAACTGAGTGTACTCTCCTGTGGTAGAGAGTGCCAGTCTTAGTGTTCTGAATTTCTGATTTCCACTTCTCCTGGCAAATGCTGTTTTATCAGAGTACGTCTGCATCTCCTTCATTTGGTCTACAGCCTCTTTTTTTTCAGTGGTATTACAAACAAATGCATGCCCGTTCCTGTTGGTTTTCCCGTGGACAGAATAAAAAGATTTATCTGCAGTAGCGGGCTCAATAAACTCATACTTTCCATCATTTCCAATGATCATGGACTGGAAATCATTGGGGCCAACACTGAATCTGATATACTTGGAAGGATCATCAATACCCACCCCCACATAAGATCCGAGTTCATACTGTTTTGCCAATGCTTCATCCATAACCGGAAAACTACTGACCGCAAATCTTTCCGTCTTTCCGGATAATGTAGGAATATTCACACTAATAGCAGAACCTTCCCCGATTTTTGAGGTCCTCAGTAACTGAGTTCTGATCTGATCAATATCGAGTCTATAATAAATCGAATTATCACTTTTCTTTACAATTTTTTCTTTAGGTACATTCTGACTCCATTGGGCGCTTACTATTGTTGATAAAAACACAAATGGTAAACATGATAATTTTAAATTCATATAAATATGTTTGTATAAAAATGATGTCTTCACCAAAAAGTTCCTTCAAGAAATTTTATAATGAAGACTAATTATTCTTTCTTCCGTTCCTGCTTCTTGAGCCATTCTTCATGTTTATTTTTGAAGAACTCATGCTTGTAATTCTGATTTCTCTTTGCCGCATCAATAGAATGCGAGGTATGGATATCCGCATCCTTTTTGGCAAACTGAGCCAGATTTTCGTAATAATGGTGGAGCTGATCCAGTTCCGTTTCTGTAAGATCTTCAATATCTACAATTCTGTTACTGGCCTTTTCATGGGCAGCAATCAGCTCGTTCAGCTTTATCTGTATAGCTTTAGAATCTTTATTCTGGGCTTTTTGAATAAGGAAAACCATTAAAAAGGTAATGATCGTAGTTCCTGTATTGATCACAAGCTGCCAAGTTTCCGAATAATCGAAAAAAGGACCTGTTACCGCCCAGATAATGACCAGAAGCATAGCTCCGATAAATGCAACAGGACTTCCTGTAAATTTTACTGCCTCGTTTGAAAATTTCTCAAAAAAATTATGATTGTTGTGACTCATGATAGAAGTTGTTTTACATAATAAATGTATAAAATTACCATGAACCGGGATAAATAAAGTTGAGTTTTCAGTTGGGAAGTGGTATCTTTTATTTTATTTTCTTAGCCCTATGCCACCAGATCAGAAATCCTGTCACAGGTAGAGAACATCCGATAAGAGACACTATAAAATAGAGAATGATACTGGGTAGTCCCATGATTTCTCCAGTATGCAAAGGTTTGGCAAGTGTTGTAAACTGTTTATTGAGAGGCTTTGCAGAGAACAATTCCCTGGTTTTAAAAACTCCTGTTTTATCAAATGTCACTTCATCCGGAAGCATCATTCCCAGCAGGTTCTGCCTGTTTGTTTTGATGATCACATATCGGGGGTTATCTTTATTAGGTAACGCTACACTTGTAACAGCAGTATAAGGAAGGTACCGGTCCGAAAGCTGTATAATTTTATCGATAGAAGCAGACGTTGAATTTTTAAGATTTTTCTTTTCATCCTGCTTCTGGAGCATATCTTCCATAAGCCCACTGAACGGATCATCGCCATTCTCATTATTATTTGAAATATGATCAATTGAAGATCCTCCGAGACTCACAATAAGGCCATTTTTCACCCAGGGATAGGTTATATACAATCCTGTAACAGCAATAAAGAAAAGCATCAGGAAGCTGTAGAATCCAAGGGTATTATGGAGGTCATAATTCAATCGCTGAAACTTTGCTTTCAACATGACAGTCAGCCCTTGTTTTAGAAACTTCAGTTTTTTGGGCAGCCAGAGGATAAATCCTGAAATCAGCAACCCACAAAATACAAGTACCGCAGCTCCTACCACCTGACGTCCGGCATTTCCCATCATCAGGTTTCTGTGAATATCAAGTACAACTTCAAAAAAGTGGCTCGCTCCGATATCTGCCGGCCCCAGAATTTCACCTGTATACTGATTATAATAAGTGCTTTTATCCAATTGATTTTCCCGATATCCAATAACATAGCTTCTTCCTTTATCATCCGGAATCAGAAGGGAGGTCAGCTCTTTTTTCTGTTCTAACAATTCTGACCGGATCAGATCCGGGTTTTTAACTTTTCCGGAAGCTGGGCTGATATATACTTTATCTCTGTTTGTAAATTCTATAACCTGGTTTTTGAATGCATACAGGCAACCGGTAAGACACATTAGAAAAACAATGACCGCTGATAAAAGTCCCAACCAAAGATGAATAAGCCACATCAGATATTTAGTAACCGATTCATTCTTCCTTTTTTTCCGGTAAAGGCTTTTAAATAATAACTTCATTTGGGCATATAACAAAAACATTAAGATGGTTGGGGTCACCTTAATGTTTTTTAAATTAAAATTGATATGAATGATTGATAATTTTAAAGGGTGACCTATAAATTAATTTCGCTGAATAATCTGCTGTGTATATTGTATAAGCCTTACAAGAAAGTTCTGTGATACGGGTAGAACTTACTTTCCCTTCTCCGGATGGGAATCCGGATCAAATTATTTTCTTCCTTTAAACTGAACCTCTTTTACGATCTCTTCGAATTTCGTATAATGTTCAGGAGTAAGTGTATTTTTAATGACTGCTTTTCTCTGTGCATCAAACTTTTCCCAGTATTCTTTAGCCAGGTCATTGTTACCGTGATACACATCGTGAGCATCGTTGAATGCTTTTTCAAATGCATCATTCGCTGCATTGACTACTTTAAATTCGTCTTCGGAAAGCTGTGCTTCTGTTTTTATTCTTTCTAAAAGAGCATTGTCATATCTTGGTCTTTTTCTGGAATTTTCATCAACGAATTTGTTGAACTTTTCCATTTGTGGGCCATCCAATACTTTGGCCATTTCAAGAGACTGTTGTGCTCTCAGCTCTTCATTTTTTATTCCCAAAGCCACACGGTCCATATTTCCTCCCTGTGCTTTTGCGGCCTGAAAATTCTGTTCCTGAAGATCCTGATATTTTTTAGTGATCTCATCAAAGCTTTTCGTCTGATCGGGTGTAAGCTGTATTTCAGTTTTGAACTGGTTATAATCAATTCCTTTCTTTTTCTCTCCGGAACATGAAGCAAAAAAAGCTCCAATACTAAGGGCAAAAACTAATGATTTTATACTTTTCATAATAATGATTTTGTTGATTAGAATTTATAATTTACCTGTACTGCAAAGTTTCTAGGTTGGATCTGATCAATATATCCTCCTCTGAAATAAGAACTGTATCCTACACTATCAAAAATATTGTTGAAGAATACTCTTACACCAACACCATTCTTCAATGAGTATCCTACCTGTGCGTCTACAGTAGTATATTCCGGCATATCGAAAGGTTTTGTCCCCGCTTCCACACTGTTGATATGGCCTGCGGTGAATGTCTTCTGAGTCCACTCATCTACCGGACGTTTTCCAACATAGTAAATTCCAGCCCCTACATCTAATCTATCCAATACCCCTGTATTAAATCTATAATTTAACCATGCATTAGCCGTATGCTTTGGTGCATTCATAGGTCTTGAACCATTGATATAAGCCGGGCTATCCTGATATTGAGCATCTAAATAAGCCCATCCGGACATTACCTGTAGATTGGGTAAGATTCTTCCAATAAGTTCTACTTCCAATCCTTTTCTTCTTAGATTACCTGCCATTCCGTAAAGTACATTATTATCTTTATCTACCACCGGTCTGTAATTTTTATCTAATATTTGGAAGGCTAAGTTATCTGTCTTAATATCAAAAACTGTTACATTAAATCTTAAACGTTCATTAAACCAGTCTGACTTAATTCCTGCTTCCCATTGTTTTGTTTGTGATGCTCCTACGAATCCTCCAGCCTGAAGAATATTATTTACAGATCTTAATGAAGTTGTTGTTGTATAAGATCCAAAAACATTAATATTTTCAATTGGTGAAATAATTAATCCGAAAGAAGGATTCCATGTATCAACCACTCTGCTTCCAGAACCATTCAATCTGCTGTAACGGATTCCCAGGTGAGCTTTTACATATTTACCAATAGCCATTACATCCTGTGCCATAGCTCCAATGCTTGGTGTCAATACGGAATTTGTACGTCCTAAACTTTTGTAAACAACATTGACAGGAAGTGTGTTGGGAATGACCCCATTCACTACATCAAATGTATCAAGAGGGTTAGCTCCATATGTTGTACTTCCTATTTTAGTAGGTCTTGCTGTAATTAGATTTTCCGGAGCAATAGAGTTTTTATATGCTTCATACGTTACAGAAGATGTTTCCGTTTCTCTCCAGTCGAATCCAACCTGGAATGTATGATTAATAAAACCAGTTTTGATCTTCTCACCAATGAAATCTAACTGTAAAACACGGTTGATATCTAATGATTCTGATTTACCTATTGTACGTTGTCTGATATTATAGTTTGTGCCTCCGGTTGGCAGTGAAATGGATGATGCTTCACCATCAGAATTGCTTACAGAATTTACAAAAGCTGCTCTTACCTTTAAATTATTATTAAGCTTACGGATTGCCGTAGTTGCAAAATTATACGTTTCAGTTTTAGCATAATCTGAAGTATATCCTAAAAACTTACCTTTTGGCATGTGATACAATGCTTCTACATCTCCAGTTGCCAAGTTAATAGTCCCTCGGTCCGGAGTTCGGTTATCGTGCAGATAATCCATCTCAACATTAATATATGTTTTGTCATCCGGACGGAATGCTACTGATGGATTTACATAGATTCTTTCTCCTTTTACGTGACTTCTAAAGGAATTATTATTCTGATAAGCTCCGTTAAATCTTACAGCAACTTTCCCCTGAGAATCTAAAACTCTCTGGAAATCTACTGTAGGTCTATAAAAATCCCAACTTCCATAGCGGAACCCTACATTTGTTTGATCAATAAATTGAGGTCTTTTAGTAACAACATTAATTACTCCTCCTGCTGAACCTAAGCCATTTCCTATTCCCTGGCTTACTGCTGCTGAACCTTTAATTACCTGAATACTTTCAACGCCCTGCATATCTGTCATCATCCCCGAAGTACGGAAGTCTGAGTCCATCTGAACCCCATTCTTCAATACAGGAACACCACGATATCCTCTGATGGACATACTTTCGCTTCCTCCACCATAGCTTGAAAATAATGTTACACCAGGAACGTTCTTTGCAACATCAGTAACAGTAAGTGCTCCTAATTCTTCAATTGCTTTATGAGAAATAACAGAAATACTCTGGATTTGATCTCTGGTTTTTAATGGCAATCTTGTAATTGCTTCCAGGCCTTCCGGTTGTTTTTTTCTGTCACCGAACAGTTCTACTTCTTCAATTTTTTTATGTTTAATTGAATCATTCACTTTCTGTGCATTTGCAAGAACCCCACCCAATAACAGCAGAGAAAAGGATACTACTTTATTCATTTAATGATTTTTTGCAAATTTATTGTTTTTATTCATTCTAAATAAAATAAACCTCACTGACATATGTCACCTGCAAAAGACTAATCAATACCGGATCAACAACCAACGTAACAGTCTGCTTACAATATGCCAACAGATACATATCATCATTAGTAGTATCATGTCAAAGCCGGCATATGGTTATAAAAAGTAAAACCTGAAAAAAGATAAATTTTTCTGTTCAAAAATGGAGGTCGTAGTATGGAGAGGTTGATAGCAAAAAAAAATCCGTTCCTAAAAAGGAACGGATTGTATAATCATTGCAAAGTATGCAGTTATCACACTTTAATTTCAACGTCTACACCTGAAGGAAGTTCTAATTTCATTAGAGCATCAACAGTTTTAGAAGAAGAAGAGTAGATATCCATCAGTCTCTTGTGAGCTGAAAGTTGGAACTGCTCTCTTGCTTTCTTGTTTACGTGCGGAGATCTCAACACAGTGAAGATTCTCTTATTCGTTGGCAATGGAATTGGACCGTTTACAACAGCACCAGTAGCCTTTACCGTTTTTACGATTTTCTCAGCAGACTTGTCTACCAAGTTGTAATCGTAAGATTTTAGTTTTATTCTGATTCTTTGTGACATTTCTTTAATTTAAAAATTAACCTTTTGCTTTAGCAATGATTTCTTCAGCAACGTTTTGTGGAGTTGCTTGGTACTTCTCTAATTCCATAGAAGAAGTAGCTCTTCCTGATGAAAGTGTTCTTAGAGTCGTTACATATCCAAACATTTCAGAAAGTGGAACTGAACCTTTGATTACAACAGCACCGTTCTTTTCTTCCTGACCACTGATCGTACCTCTTCTTTTGTTAAGGTCACCAATGATGTTACCCATATACTCTTCTGGAGTTACAACTTCCAATTTCATAATAGGCTCCATGATTACTGGCTTAGCAGCACGTCCCGCTTCTTTAAATCCTAATTTAGCAGCTAATTCGAAAGAAAGTGCATCAGAATCCACCGCGTGGAAAGATCCATCTTTAAGAGTAACTTTAATACCTTCAACTTCGAAACCAGCCAAAGGACCGTTCTTCATTGCAGCTTTAAATCCTTTTTCAATTGCAGGAACAAATTCTCTAGGAACGTTACCACCTTTGATCTCATTGATGAATTCTAAACCAATTTTACCTTCGTCAGCTGGACCTAGTTCAAATACAATATCAGCAAATTTACCTTTACCACCAGATTGTTTTTTGTAAACCTCTCTGTGTTGAGCAACTTTTGTTAAGTTTTCTTTGTATTCTACCTGAGGTTGACCTTGGTTTACTTCAACTTTGAATTCTCTTCTCATACGGTCAACAATGATATCTAAGTGAAGCTCACCCATACCAGAGATAATCGTTTGTCCAGAAGCTTCATCAGTTCTCACTGTAAACGTTGGATCTTCTTCAGCCAATTTAGCTAGAGCGTTACCCATTTTATCCTGGTCAGCTTTAGTTTTAGGCTCAACTGCGATACCAATTACCGGATCAGGGAAAACCATCGATTCAAGAACGATTGGGTTTTTCTCGTCACACATAGTATCACCAGTTTTGATAGACTTGAATCCTACCGCTGCACCAATATCACCAGCTTCAATATATTCTACCGGGTTTTGCTTGTTAGCGTGCATCTGATAGATTCTAGAGATTCTTTCTTTATCTCCTGAACGAGTGTTCAAGATATAAGAACCTGCATCTAATCTTCCAGAGTATGCTCTGAAGAATGCTAATCTTCCCACGAATGGGTCAGTAGCAATCTTAAATGCTAATGCGGAGAAAGGCTCGTCTACAGACGGCTTTCTTGTAATTTCAGCGTCAGTTCTTGGGTCAGTACCTTTGATATCATCTTTATCCAATGGAGAAGGCAAGTATTTACATACTGCATCCAACATAAACTGTACTCCTTTATTCTTGAATGAAGAACCACAAGTCATTGGGATAATAGATAAATCGATAGTAGCAGCTCTCAATGCAGCATTGATTTCTTCTTCTGTAATTGAATCCGGATCTTCGAAGAATTTCTCCATCAAAGTTTCGTCATATTCAGAAACAGCTTCTACTAATTTCTCTCTATATTCAAGAACTTCATCTTTCATATCTTCAGGAATTGGCACTACTTCGAAAGTAGCTCCTTGTCCTGCTTCATCCCAGATGATCGCTCTGTTTTTAATTAAGTCTACAACACCTTTGAAATCTTCTTCAGCACCGATTGGTAAAACGATTGGAACTGCATTAGATCCTAACATTTCTTTAACTTGTTTTACAACGTTAAGGAAGTCAGCACCTTGTCTGTCCATTTTGTTTACGAATCCCATTCTTGCAACTTTGTAGTTGTCAGCAAGTCTCCAGTTTGTTTCAGACTGAGGCTCTACTCCATCTACTGCAGAGAATAAGAATACTAATCCATCCAATACTCTTAAAGATCTGTTTACTTCTACTGTGAAGTCAACGTGTCCCGGTGTATCGATGATGTTGAAGTGGTAAGGTTTAGTATCTGCAAGAGGCTTTCCTTGATCAGTTGGAAAGTTCCAAGAACAAGTAGTAGCAGCAGAAGTAATAGTAATACCTCTTTCAGCTTCCTGCTCCATCCAGTCCATTGTAGAAGCACCATCGTGAACCTCTCCAATTTTGTGGTTTACCCCTGTATAGAATAGAATCCTTTCTGTAGTGGTAGTTTTACCGGCATCAATATGCGCAGCAATACCAATATTTCTTGTAAATTTAAGATCTCTTCCCATTTCAGATTAGAATTTAAAGTGTGAAAACGCTTTGTTAGCTTCCGCCATTTTGTGAGTATCACTCTTTTTCTTGTAAGCAGCACCTTCTTCTCTTGAAGCAGCTACAACTTCGTTAGCTAATTTCAAAGCCATAGACTTATCATTTCTAGCTTTAGAATATTTGATTAACCATTTCATTGCCATAGAAATTTTTCTATCAGCTCTGATTGGCATAGGGATTTGGAAGTTAGCTCCACCTACTCTTCTAGAACGTACTTCTACGTGAGGCATTACATTTGTAAGTGCATCTTTCCAGATTTCAAGTGCAGTTTTTTCGTTATCTCCTTTTTTAGTTTCTACGATCTCTAATGCATCATAGAAAATTTTGAATGCGATTGACTTCTTACCGTCAAGCATTAAGTTGTTTACGAATCTAGTTACCAATTGATCATTAAATTTCGGATCTGGTAACAACGGTCTTTTTTTCGCTTTTGTCTTTCTCATTGTTTCTGTACCTTATTTAATGATTATTTTTTCTTCCCTTTTGCAGGAGCAGCAGCTGCTTGTCCTGGTTTAGGTCTCTTAGCTCCGTACTTAGATCTTCTCTGAGTTCTTCCATTTACACCAGCTGTGTCTAATGCACCTCTTACGATGTGGTAACGTACTCCCGGTAGGTCTTTCACCCTTCCGCCTCTAACCAATACTATCGAGTGCTCTTGAAGATTATGTCCTTCGCCCGGGATATAGGCATTCACTTCTTTACCGTTAGAAAGTCTTACCCTTGCTACTTTTCTAAGTGCAGAGTTAGGTTTCTTCGGTGTAGTAGTATATACTCTCGTACATACACCACGTCTTTGTGGACAAGAATCAAGGGCAGCCGATTTGCTCTTCTTGGCAAGCGTGGCTCTTCCTTTTCTTACTAATTGTTGAATAGTAGGCATTTAATTGCTTTTTATTTTAGGGTGCAAAAATACTAATATTTTTTTAATTGACAAGTAGTTATATATTTTTATTTATTTATAAAAACTTTTTTTTTGTTTTCCATACCCCACGGCAACCCTATTGGTTTTCATGTTATTGGCTTATTTTTGGGCCTTAAAGATTCTCTCAAAAAAATAAAATTTTATTTAAAAGTATCCGGTATTGCTTTTCTTTTTAAAAGGTCATTGCTGGGACCTGCCATTTCAATCTTGAGGGTAAAGCTAAAAAAAACAATCTGCAGGATCGGTTAACAAATTATTATCTATTCATTAAGATAATTACAGCAATAGCTTGCTTTAATTATTCAATGATTGTAACCTTAACATTCTTATTCCAGTTAAAGTTTCTAATATTTTGCTGTAGAGAATTATGAATTTCAGGGTTAATGGAATATATGAACAAATGTTTTTCACCCAGTACGACATTCTTTCCTCCTACTTCCAGATAGGCAACCTTTTTCCAGTTCTTTGGGGTATGTCCATCCAGCCATTCTTCGTAAGCGATAGCCAGCTGATACTGATTTTCAACAGCACTTCGTGTCAAAAAATTTTCAAATTGATCGTCAGGCCTTTTATCTTTCGTTCTGAAAGGGAGCATTTCTTTAGATCCTAATCCCATGAAGTCCAGTAAATGGATATCCGTAAAGTAGCAGATGGCACCAATATCATTAGCCACCACCTTAGAGGAATTATAGTATTTTTTCAAAAATCTTGCAGACTGAATCTGTTGTTCGTATATGTTGGCACTTCCATTGGTTATCAAAATATGAGCATGACCAGACTTATATACCAGCAATAATACATTCGCCAGTATACTTATTCCTATGATTCTTTCTGTTCTAAAAAACTGTAATGGCTGGGTGAAAAAAGATGTAAGCTTTGGAATAAGAACCATTGCAAAAGCTACTAAAAGATAAGCTTCATATCTGAATTGCCCTTTTATTTCCCCAAATAAACTATGCAGGATAAAAGTAGAATTCCAGGCGACGATGAGAAAGTTGTTCGCAATAATTTTTTGAAAGCTCAATTTTTTCTGATAGTCCTTATATAATAAAACCATACTGATCACTAAGGGAAACAATCCGATTTTATAGAAACTGGTATTTAAAATTACTTTTTTCAGTACGAGATCAATGATCTGCCTCGGTATACCGCCTGAGAAATCTATCAGTGATCCTTTGGCAATAACTGAATTGGGAAAAAAATACCCACTTTTAGGATAATTGATGTAGCCGAAGAGAAAAATAGGAACAAAACCACAGACCAGTACAAGTGCTGAGTCCTTCCATTTCCTGATCAGCATAAAGACAAATGCAAGGGAGACAAAATAAAACATGCTTTCAAATCTGATCAGACCTAATGACAGGAGCGTAAAATAGAAACCATATTGAGAGATCCTGTCTTTACCCTCACTGTCTGACCATTTTTTAAAGCAGTACATATTGATGGCAATCATCAATGTCTGTAAAATATGCTCCATCCCGGTTACAATCTGCACATGCAGCACTGCAAAGAAAAGACTAAACAAACAGGCCCAAACTATAGATCTGTTCTGATTGAAAAACAGGGAGTAGTATTTGTTAAGGATAACAATAAGCAATCCTACTGAAACCAGATTAAAAATCAACGGAATTAAAGCATGATCTCCAAAGAGAAAAATCAATGCACTTAAAATAAGGGTAAAAACCGGTGATGAAGAGGAAGAGGAAAAAGCATACCTGGTCATTCCCCAGATACCATGAACTGCAAAGTTTTTAGCAATCGCCATGTGAATATAGGCATCATCCAGTAAATAGGTAAAATAATGCTCGGTCGTAGAAAGCATGATCAGGATATAGATAAAACATATCCCAAAAAATATGGCTGCAGTGATCAAAAAACTTTTCATCTTCTGCAATATTAATACTTCCAAACTATTTTAAAAAATTTTCTTATAGTTATCATCTATTAATATTGGGGCAGTTCGGCACAATATTTCGTAAATTTGATATATACAAAAGATAACGTATGAAATGGTCATTATTAATATCTCCCAACAGACACCACAGGGAGAAAGATAATTCCATACGGTCTTATAAAAATTAAATATAAATATATACATATGAAAAACGCTAGTATTATCGGCCTTAAAGAAGCCGACTGTAAAAAGATTTCAGAAAAATTAAATGCACTTTTAGCCAACTATTCTATATTCTATCAGAACACCAGAGGGGCTCACTGGAATATTAAAGGAGATCAGTTTTTCACCCTTCACCCTAAGTTTGAAGAACTATACAATAGTCTGGTTTTAAAAATTGATGAGATTGCAGAAAGAATTCTGACTTTGGGAGCTACCCCGGCTCACAATTACTCCGACTATTTGAAAGTAGCGACCATTAAAGAGACAAAAGAAGTGACAGATGGTACAAAAAGTGTTGAATTGATTTTAAGCTCTTTCAAGGTGGTTATTGATCTTCAGAGAGAGTTATTAGATATTACGGATGAAGCAGGTGATGAAGGTACAAACTCTCAAATGAGCGACTATATCACGGAGCAGGAAAAAGAAGTTTGGATGTACAATTCTTACCTTGGAAAATAGCTCAATAGCAAGCATTGAAATATTTCAAAAAAATCGCCTTACATTTAGGCGATTTTATTTTTTATTTCTATATTTGCGTTAAAATTACACATATTATGAACGACGTAAAACTCAACTCAATTCTCGATAATGATTTTTATAAAATAACCATGCAAAATGCAGTGGTAAAACTTTTCCCTGGTTCTATTGTAAAATACGAATTTATCAATAGGGGAAAACATCACTTTCCGCCAGGCTTTGATACTGCTTTAAGAGAAGCGGTCAATAAAATGGCAGAACTTAAACTTACCAAAGATGAGAAGAAATTCATGGCAAGGACCTGTCCTTATATTGATCTTCCCTACCTCGATTTTTTAGAAGGGTATCATTATGATCCGTCTGAAGTGAAAATTCATCAGGAAGGAGGTGATCTTTCTGTAATAGTGGAAGGACTTTGGTACAGAACAATTCTTTGGGAAGTTCCTTTGCTGGCACTGATCAGTGAACTTCACTACGAAATGAATCACATGGAAAGGGACTCCAATGAAGTGGTGATGAACAAAACCCTGGAGAAGGCAGATTCATTGGGAAAACTGGGGGTAACCTTTGCCGAGTTCGGAACCAGAAGAAGACATTCTTATAAAGTACAGAACCTGGTAATGGAAGCTTTGACCCAGAAAAAAGATTCTACTTTTATCGGAAGCTCCAATGTTCATTTCGCGATGAAGTATGGAGTAAAGCCAATTGGGACCCATGCTCACGAATGGTTTATGTTCCATGCGGCTGAATATGGTTTCAAAATGGCCAATGAGCTTGCTTTGGAACACTGGGTGGATGTTTACAGAGGTGATTTGGGAGTTGCCCTTTCAGACACCTATACCACAGATGTTTTCTTCCAGCAGTTTGATAAAAAATTCGCCAAGCTTTTTGATGGGGTACGTCATGATAGCGGCGATGCTTTAGAATTTGCAGACAAAACCATTGCTCATTACCAGAATAACGGTATCAATCCGATGTTTAAATATATTATCTTCTCTGATGCCCTGAATCTTGAAAAAGTAGAGGAGATTACCAGCTACTGCAGAGGAAAAATAGGAATCTCTTTTGGAATAGGAACCAATCTTACCAATGATGTAGGAGTAAAACCAATGAATATCGTTATGAAACTTATCGGCGTTCAGGCACCTAATAAAGAATGGATCCCTACGGTAAAACTTTCTGATGAGCATGGAAAATATACGGGTGATCCTAAAATGATAGAGCTTGCCAAGGAGTTTTTAAGAATAAAAGATTAGAATTTAGATTTCAGATATTCACATTATAATTAAAACATCTATGAAATTAAAAGTTTTTATCACCCTTAGTATTTTGCTGACCACCTTATCCTTCGCTCAGGAGAAGAAAAAAGAAAAAGTAAAATTCAATCAGGAGCTGGCAACCTCTCTTGGTGCAGACCAATACGGGATGAAGGCCTACACAATTGTCATGCTTACTACCGGAAGCACAAAAATAGATGATAAAGCCAAAATGGGGGCATTGATGAAAGGTCACATGGCTAATATCGGGAAGCTGGCTGATGAAGGGAAAATTATTGTGGCAGGTCCATTTCTGGAAAAAAATAAAGAAAACTACCGAGGAATGTTCATCTTTAATACGAAATCTAAAGAAGAAGCAGAGCAATGGGTAAAAACAGACCCTGCAGTTCAGGCCGGAGTCTTTAGTTATGAAATTTTCCCGTGGTATGGATCGGCGGCATTGCCTTTGTATCTGAAACATCACGAAGAAATTTCGAAGGAAAATCCTTAACCATTATTGAAAAACACCTATATAATTCTGAATACATGAAACTTAGAGATAAAAAACCAGCTTTAGTATTAATTGATATTCAAAAGGGATTTCTTGATGAAGACTATTGGGGTGGAAATAGAAATAATAAAACAGCAGAGCAAATCAGTGGACAATTATTAGAGAAATGGAGAGCGCTACATCTCCCTATCTTTCACATCAGACACAGCTCATCCAACATCAATTCAAAATTACATGAAACCCATACCGGATTCGAATTTAATGATTATGTATTGCCCAAAAACGATGAGCCTGTCATTACAAAAAATGTAAACAGTGCTTTTATAGGAACCAATTTAAAAGAGCAACTTGACCATCAAAATATAATGACTTTAGTTATCATTGGAATAACGACAAATCATTGTGTTTCTACCACGACGAGAATGGCTGGAAATTATGGTTATGAAACCTACTTAATTTCTGATGCAACTGCTGCATTCGACAGACTTGGAATAAACGGAGAAAAATATGATTCAGAATTAATACACCTCACTACTCTTGCTAATTTAAATGATGAATTTGCTGTTGTATGGAATTCAGAAAAGTTATTACATGAGTTGTAAAAAGATCAATACATAAGACTGTTACTCATTACAAGGAAAAGGGATGTTATACTATTATTTTAGACATCGCATTAAGACTCCCATTCCGGAGTATTCATTCTCATTGTTAAACAAAATAAAAACAAATCACTATATCGTCATATAGTGATTTGTTTTTTTTACTATATTAGATGTTCATTTTCAATACCATACAAATTAAAAACCTATAAAAATTAATTCCATGAAAAAAATGAACGTATCAAAACTTTCAAGAACAGAATTGAAAGATCTATTCGGTGGGTATTTATATCCGGCAGAATGTCCGGGAGGATGCCATGGTGAAGGGATGATCAGATGTCCTGACGGTACCACCACCATGACTAATTTTATATGCATGGGAGGAACCTGCCAACCGGCAGCAATGTGCAAGCCCTTGGTTCTTGAACCTTTTCCAGATCCGATTATAATTACTCCATAATCTAATGAACAACAAATAAAGTGAGTCTTTCCGGCTCACTTTTTTATTATTAAAAAGATCATTCTACTCGTTTTCAAAACAATACATACATGGATCATAGGTTTTTATTATCTTTAAATAAACAAAAACCGCCATGAAAACCATTGAAGAAGTTCTGCAAAAACTGGATACTATCATCATCTGGTGCAAGGAAAATCAAAGTCCGGCAGGATATTTCGCCTGTACTTACCGTATTATGACCGCACAGGTTTTGAAAGGAATTCAACAGAAAAAATTTGAAGATAATCCGAGAATGGTAACATTGGACATTGCTTTTGCACAAAGATATCTTGAAGCTTGGGATAGCTACCGCAAAGGTAACCGTTGCAGCAACTCATGGTATACAGCTTTTGAAGCTTCAAAAAATAAAAACCTTCTGATATTACAGCACATTTTTCTGGGAATGAATGCCCATATCAACCTTGATCTTGGAATTTCAGCAGCTGCGATTATGCCTTACCGGAAAATAAATCCCTTAAAGAAAGATTTTGAGAATATTAACAGCGTTATTGCTTCTATTAACCAAAAGGTTCAGGATTCTCTGGGCAAGATATGCTACCCTGTAGACCTGATTGATCAGCTTTCTAACGGAAAAGACAATGCCATACTGGATTTTGCCATTTCCAAAGCCAGAGAAACTTCATGGACAACTGCCGTGATTGCCTCCAACACTCCAAATTTTCTGCGAGAACCTGTCATTAGCATTATCGATTATGCCGCAGCAAAAGTAGCTTCACAGATATTGAATCCGAAGCTCACTAATTCCGGACTTATCAAGGAGCTTAAAAAATGTGAAAGTAATGATGTGATAAGGAATATTGAAATATTAGAGTCTACAAAAAGTATTTAATCCGGATAAAAAAACCGGGATCTTCCTCAAGAATCCCGGTTAACATAATGAACAAAATAAAAGAAACTATATTGCTTCCTTGTATTTTTTACGATAAGCATAATAGAATACAATCGGCAGTATGGTAAATGAAAGAAGCATACAGATGATCAACCCTCCTACAATCATAATCGCTAATGGTTTCTGGATTTCAGAACCCATTCCATTGGACATTGCTGCCGGTAAAAGTCCCATAGACCCCATTAAGGCAATCATCACTACCGGACGGATTCTACTTTGTACCCCCTGAGCAATCGCATTTTTAAGAGGCATCCTGTTTTGTAAGTTCTCCTTCATGACTCCAATCAGAACGATACCGTCAATAGTTGCTACTCCAAAAAGGATAATAAAACCAATCCCTGCGGAGATTCCGAAAATGGTTCCTGTAAACCAGAGAGATAAAAACCCTCCGATAAACGCAAACGCCAATGTAATGGAAGAAATCAGTGTATCTTTTACATTCCCAAAATTGAAATACAGCAGCATCAGAATAAGAACTAAAGAAATGGGCACTACCATGGCCAGCTGTTTTGCCGCTCTTTCTTTACTTTCAAACTCTCCGGCCCAGGTCATTTTATGACTCTTGGGAAGTTTTACTTCTTTTTCAACTTTGGCTTTGGCTTCTTTGATTGTACTTCCCAAATCGCGACCTTCAATATTGAATCCTACTCCAATATACCTGCTGTTTCCTTCACGATAAATAAAAGACGGACCGGTATGATAATCAATCGTTGCAATTTCTTTCAGCGGTACTTTTTTATTATCCTGAGTAGGAATCAGGATATCCCCCATTTTTTCAGGGGTATCACGATATTGTTTTTCAAATCTCAGCATAACATCAAACATCCTTTCCTCTTCATAAAATTTGGTAGCTGCCTGCCCTCCAATAGTCATTTCAATAACGGCTTGTGCATCTGCTGTAGAAACACCGTATTTTGCCATTTTTGAGTCATGAAGCTGTATTCTAAGCTCAGGAAGTCCTATATTTTTAAAAATATTCACATCTGAAATTCCGGGAACCGTTCTGATGGAATTGGCTACTTGATTGGCATAGTTTTCAAGTTCAAACAGATCATTTCCGAAAATTTTAATCACCAATGGGGCTTTCACTCCTGCCACATATTCTTCCACATTATCCTGAATCGGCTGGCTGAATCCAAAATTAATACCCGGATATTTTTCAAGAGAGCCTCTCATTTCTTCCAGAAGTTCTTCTTTGGATATTTTTTTCTTCCATTCATTTTCCGGCTTCAGCTGAATATTAAATTCTATATTAAAAAATCCGGTAGGATCCGTTCCGTCATTCGGGCGGCCTGTCTGAGTCATGACAAATTTCACTTCATCATACTTCATTAAAATCCCTTTCATCTCTTTCGTCAGACGTACAGATTCGTCAAGGTTTACACTATTGGGCAACGTTGCACGTACGTAGATTGCTCCTTCATTCAGTTTGGGTAAAAATTCAGATCCGTAATTGGAGAATCTCCAGCCACAAATCGCCAATAAAGTAATAAACCCGATGATAAATCCTTTTTTATGACGGTTACTGAACTCATAGATTCTATAGATATTTACCCTGAAAAATCTTGAAATAAAATTCTCTTTTTCTTCTATATTTTTAGTCAGCAAAAGTTTACACATTGCCGGCACATAGGTCAAACTCAAGATTAACGATCCCAACAAGGCATATCCCAATGTAAATGCTAAAGGAGAGAACATTTTTCCTTCCACTTTCTGGAAAGAGAAAATGGGCAGCAATGCCACAATAAGAATCAGCAATGCAAAGAAAATATAGCTGGCCACACTTCCGGCACTTCTTTTTATGATCCCGAGTTTTGAAATCTTATTGAACCTTCGGAGCCCAATTTTCTTGGCCTTTTGTTCGAGCGCCACAAATACATGTTCTACAATAACCAGCGTTCCCTCCAGCAATAATCCGAAATCCAATGCTCCCATAGAAATCAGATTAGCAGGAAGCCCCTGAATTCTCAACATAATAATAGCAAAAAGGAAAGCCAGAGGAATCACCGAAGCCACAATGAACGTCGTTCTCCAGTTATACAGAAATATAAATACTATAATAGAGACCAAGATTACCCCTTCAATCAGGTTTTTGGAAACGGTATGAACGGTTGTATTCACCAGTTCTGTACGGTCAATAATAGGAACAATCTGAATATCACCTGGAAGTTCTCCTCCGTTCAGCTGCTCTATCCTATCCTTCAGTTTTGCAATAACTTCACTTGGATTTTCACCACGAAGCATGATCACGATTCCTTCTACTACATCATTTTCTTTGTTATACCCTACCTGTCCCAGTCTTGGTTTTGCCGAGATCTTTACCTCTGCCACATGTTTTACCAAAATAGGCGTAGAACCTTTTACTTCAATCTGAATATTCTCAATATCCTCCTTTTTCTCTAAAAGACCAATCCCCCGTACTACATAAGCCTGATCTCCCTTTGCCACTACATCTCCTCCTACATTGATGTTACTCTTCGAAACCGCTTCATACACATCCAGGGGGGAAAGGTCATAATTGTGTAATTCTGTAGGATTAATTTTTATTTCATATGTTTTTTCTTCACCACCAAAACTAACCACATCAGCTACTCCGGGAACTGCCAACAATTCTCTTTCGATGACCCAATCCTGAATCGCTGTAACTTCTTTGATCGGTAGCTTACTCTTGATAATGTACCGATAAATTTCACCGGTAGCCCCGGAAGGAGGCTCAATACTATATTCTGCCCCGTTGGGGAGTTCCACATTTCCCAGTTTATTGGAAGCATACTGCTGGGCATAAAAGTCATCTACATGATCATCGAAAATTACCGTAACCACAGATAATCCGAACAATGAAATAGACCGTACCGATGTTTTATTCGGGATGGCATTCATTTCTTTCGAAATTGGCAGGGTAACAAATTTTTCTATTTCCTCGGCACTTCTTCCCGGCCATTGGGTAATCACCCTTACTCTGGTATTGGTAACATCCGGAAATGCTTCAATGGGAGTATGCATATAGGAATAGATTCCTCCAGCCAACAAAAGGAAAGTTCCCAAAAGAACAATCAATGAGTTTTTTAAAGAGAAGGAAACTATATTCTGTACAAATTTTCGCATTACTTGGTGGCGTTATTTAATTGGTTTTTCAGGTTTTCATAGATCAGCAGCCCATTGGAAGCAATAATATTCTCTCCGGGCTTTAAATTTCCTTCCACATAAATATATTGGCTGTTGGAAGTGATTTCCGTTACCGGCCTGATCTCCAGTTCACAGTCTTTTTTGTACACCACTACATAACTCTGATTATTATCAAAGATCATAGCCTTAGCAGGAATTGCCAGTGCAGTTCTATTTTGTGAATTAACCGGCAGAACAATATCCGCGGACATTCCAGGTCTTAGTTTCATGCCATTATTATCCATAATGATCTTCGCCTTGAGGACCCTTTCATTCTCGTTAAAAACCTGTGAAATATTGTTGATTTTCCCGGAAAAACTGTCATCAGGATATGCCAGAGTTTTTACCACTACCGGCTGATCTACATACACATGTCTCATATTGGTCGCATAGACATTGGCCATTACCCAGACTTTATCCAGATTGGAAACGGTAAATAGCTGATCACCTCCTGCTGTAACCGGCATTCCTTTGGAAATATTTTTGGAAACCACATAGCCGTCTGCAGGAGCTTTAATCTGAATGGTGCTCCCTCCTGCTGAATACAGCTGCATATTTTTTTGGGTCTTGGAAATATTAGACTGCAATATGGCCACTTCGGATCTTGCTTCCTGCAAATCTTTCTGAGAAGCAATATCATCTTTATACATCGCTTCTACAGAAGACAGCTTTCTTTTGGCCACTGCCAGCTGAGCCTGTAAAGTCTGGGTATCATCCTGCATCTCATTTACGGCGGTACTTTTTACACTTGCTAAAACCTGCCCTTTTTTCACGTAATCGCCTAAAGAGAAGTAAGTTTCTGTAACCACTCCATCTACAAGACTTACAAAAGGAACTGTTTTGTCTGAATTACTTTCCACTTCTCCGGTAAGTGTAATACTTTCTTCAATAGGACGCATTTCTGCCTGAACAAGTTTAATATCCTTCTTAAGTTCTTTACTGATGCAATAGCCTTTGTGAGCTTCACTATCCTGTTTCTGATCTTTACAGCCTGTAAGGGAAACCAAAGCAGAAAGATAAATCACTGCAATGTATCTGGTAATATTCATTTTCATATCTAAGTATTATAAATCTTGTCCTACAACATATTGCAGGTTTTCGTAGTATTGATTAAGCTCTTTTTTAGTATCCAGGATGATCATTTTATTGCCAATATAGGTATCCAGAAAATCCATGTATTCCAACATGCTGATATTTCTCAATCTGAAATTTTTCTCGTGGCTTACCAACAGACCATCCAAAGTAGCTTCATACGTGTCATCTATTTCTTCAGAAACCTGCTGTGTCCGGATATAATTTCTAAAAACAGAAACAATCTCATTTTCAGACTTCAGCATATTCTTTCGGGTTTCAATCTTCATTTTCTGAACTTCCAGCTGGGCCTCCTGAATATTCCCTTTATTGCGGTCGAAAATGGGAAGATCGAAGGATAATCCCAATCCTATAAAATCCTTCATAATATTTCCACCGCGGTCATAGCCTATCGAAACGGCAATATCCGGAGTCTTCATAGCATTTTGTATTTCCAGATTTTTATCTGCATGTTTCTCTTTATTTCTGGAAATCAGAATGTCCGGACGGTTTTCTTTTGCTTTTTCTATCCATTGTACCATTTCTACTTCGGAAAGCTGTTTTTCCGGCATGGTAAAAGAATCAGAAATCACAAGATAAGACTGAGAGGGAATCATCAGTAAAGCTTTCAGTTCCAGCTGCTGGTCTTCAATTTCCTGCTTCAATGAAATCAGTTTTTTCTTGAATTCAATTTCCTGTGCTTTTAAGCGGACGTATTCTGCTTTACTTATATTTCCAAGGTTCAATTGGTTGTTGTAAGATTTTGTTAGTTTCTCAATAGAAGAGATCTGCCCCTGATAGATTTTCTGCTGTTCCTGGTTATAGAGAATTTCAGTGATCGTATTTCTCAGTGTTTTTTTAAGTTCACGAAATACTTCCTGCAGTTCATACTTTTCTCCTTCTACTTCAATCTTTTGTAATTCTATATTTTTTCTCCTCTTACCGGCTGTCTGGATTACCTGCTCTATTTCAGCAGAAATCTGAGTATTCTTCCCCCAATTTCCAATAAGTGCAGGCTGCTCTTCAATATCATAGGTTCTCCATAGATTGACTTCACTGATGCTTAATTTAGGATTAGGCCAGTATTTTGCCTGAAGAGCACGGGCTTCCGCCTGGGAAATCTCCAGTTTCTGGGCAATAAGATCAAGATTTTTAGCAAGAAAAATTGTTTCAGCTTCCTTTCTGCCGATTTTTATAGTATCGGAAATCTGCGCAGAAAAGAAACTAAAACAATGAATATAAAATAGTGTAAAAATAATCTTTTTCAAAGGTCTCATATTTAAGACCACAAAGCTATCCCTCTAATATTAGACCCAATTTCGAATCAAATTAAAATTCAATTAGCCCAACATTAGAGTTTGATTAGAACAGGTAGAGATACTTTTTTAAGGCTCCGAAGATTAGGAAGATTAAGCCTATTTTTTTTAACGTGAATAATGCTATTTCATCGAGGAAAGAGGATTCACAAACACCTCTGAAAATCCGTACATCTATAAAATCTGCGCGAGATTAAATGACAGGGAACACAAGCAGAACGTTCGTCCCCCTATCTACTTTAGAGTCTATTTTCATTACAATATTATGATGATCAAAAATACTTTTGGATAGTGATAATCCAATACCACTTCCTTTAATACGGTCTACATTTTTACCTCTGTAAAATGTTTCAGTAATCTTTGTAAGATCATCTGCCGGAATTCCTTTCCCCTGATCATTGATTTCAATATTCAGGCAGTTATCTTTCTCCAACAAGGCAATAACTACAGGTTTATCATGAGAATATTTGATCGCATTCTCTACGATATTATATAAGGCCAGATAAAGCAAGGTCTCATTTCCCGGAATTTCCAATAAAGCAGGTTTTATCACCTGAAGCTGTATTTTAATAGAAGAGTGTTTTTCTTTAGCTTTCGGTTCAAGCTTCTCATAAATCTTCCAGATCAGCTCGTCTACCCTCACCTGTTTATGGGAAGTTTCAAGCTTTGTCATTCCGGACATCAGTAAAAGATTGTTGAGAATATTTTCAATCTCATATACATTATCTAAAGATTCTCTGACCACGGCTTTGTATTCTTCCGGAGTTCTGTCCTTCTGGGCAAATACCTCCAGGTTTCCGGAGATCGCGGCCAAAGGGGTTTTAAATTCATGAGAAACATAATTGATAAAGTTCTGCTGAAGCAACATGCTTTCAGAAATCCTTCCGAATAATTTATTATAAGATTTAATAAGGTCTTCAATTTCATCATTGGTATTGGTAGAGGTAATGGCTGTGGAAATATTATTGTAATCCACATTATTAATGCGCTCTACCACATTGGAAATCGGCTTGTACACCACTTTTGAAAGATAACGGCTGAGGAAATAAATAGCCAGCAAACCAAGCACAAGAACAGCAAGCATAATAACCGAGAGCCTGATCATCTGCGACTGGAATGAATCGTTGGGTGATTTTACAAAAACAACGAAGTCCCCCTGATTATCCGGATAAAAAATCCCATAGTAAAAACTGTTATCCGACATAAACTGCACCCCTTTATTATTTCTCGCAGTCTGAATATGTTGCAGTTTAATATTAGGATCATGCAGATTTTGTCCGAATGTAACTTCATTATTTTGGTTGTAAACAGCCACCCGGTTATTCTGGATAAGATGATTATACTCTTGCTTGATTTGGGCATGTCTGTCTTTCGGAAGTTCATCTTTTTCAAGATAATAGATTGCAGAAATAAGAGCTGTATTTCTCAGCTTTTCAAAATAAAAGATCTTGGTACTGTCATAATAAGCAAAGAATATCACCACAAATGTGACAATAGAAACAATGCCGAATGAAAGGCTTGAAATAAGAGTAAACCTGTTTCTGAGCGTCATCTTCAGTCTTTAATTAAATATCCTGTTCCCTTTACCGTATGAATAATTTTCTGACCGGTTTCATCAATTTTATTGCGTACATAGGAAATATATACATCTACTACATTAGTTGTATTGTCAAAATCAATACCCCATACATTGTGAAGAATCTGGGTTCTGCTGAGTACTTTATTTTTATTTTCCATCAGGAAAGTAAAAAGTTTATATTCGGTAGGAGAAAATTCAATTTCCTTATCACCCTGGGTTACTTTATGAAGATCTGTATCTATCACAATATTACCGCAAGACAGGAGCTGATTTTCTTTTTGGTAACTCAGTTTATTTCGCCTGGTCAATGCTTTAATTCTTGAAATAAGCTCTTCAAAATGGAAAGGTTTAGATAAGTAATCATCTGCTCCGAGGTCCAGCATTTTTATTTTATCATCCGGACTATTTAAGGCACTCAGAATAATAATCGGGGTATAATTTCCTTTAAACCTTATCAATTGGGTAAGCTGCATTCCGTCTAATCCTGGAAGCATAATATCCATTAAAATAATATCAAAATTATACGTGGTAAGAAGCTCCCGGGCTTTTTCACCGGAATCAGCAAGGGTCATACTGTACCCTGCTTCGGTAAGCCCTTTTATAAGAAAATTACTGATTCTCTGATCATCTTCTACCAACAAAATATTCATATAGTCCCGAAATTTCCTATAAATATAAGTATTCTTTAGGAAAAAGGCTGAAGATTGAAAGAGCAGCGCTTCCGGGAATTCATCATCCGGTAGCAACTTCCAGCCTTTTTTCATAATTTTGAAAAATGGAGATGATCTATTTAATTATTGGGTTTATTGTAGGCGGATTATTAGGAGCCGTAGTTTTATATTTTGCTTTGAAATCGTCAATGGTTTCAAGGAGTTCTTATGATGAATTAAATAATTTACATATTAAAAGTAATTCCGACCTTTCTAATAGTGGGTTAAAAATTCAGGAACTGAGCAAAGAGGTGGAAAAAGAAAAAGAACAAAACCTTCTCCACCAGGATCTCCTGAACGATCTGAAAAATGAATTTGCAAAAGTCTCTGCGGAATATTCGTCACTGAATATGCAGTATCAGGAATTGAAGCAGCTTAGCATCAAACAGACTTCTTATATCGATACCCTGGTTTTAGAAAAACAGGATATTTTTGCTAAGAATGCTGAGCTTTCAGCAAAGAATGAGGGACTTCAAAAATCGTTGGATACACAAAAAGAAGAGATAACAAAAATTCAGGAAGAGTCGAAATTGCAGTTTGAAAACCTGGCAAATAAAATATTAGAGGAAAAGACAGAAAAATTCACCACACTGAATCAAAATAACTTAAAAAATATTCTTGATCCTTTCCAGGAAAAAATTGCAGAGCTCAAAAACAAAGTCAATGAAGCCTATGAAAAAGAAAATAAAGAACGTTTCTCTTTAGCAGAAAAAGTAAAAGAACTTGCAGAACTGAATCAGCAAATTTCTGATGATGCTAAAAAATTGACCAGAGCTCTCAAAGGGGAAAGTAAAACCCAGGGAAATTGGGGTGAAATGATTTTGGAAAGTATTCTTGAAAAATCTGGACTTGTAAAAGGGAGAGAATATTTTCTTGAACATGAACTTCGCGATGAAGATAACAACGCTTTGTTTTCCGAATTTTCCGGTAAAAAAATGCGCCCTGATGCTGTTATAAAATATCCTGATGAAAGAAATGTGATTATTGATTCCAAAGTTTCACTCACCGCTTTCACGGATCTTGTAGATGAAACCGATCAGGACGTATATGCCATAAAACTAAGCCAGCATCTGGGATCTATCAAAAACCATATTACACAGCTTAGCCAGAAAGCTTATGACGACTATGGGAAATCATTGGACTTTGTGATGATGTTTATCCCCAGTGAGCCGGCTTATATTGCAGCGATGCAGGCAGACCAGAATCTTTGGAACTATGCTTATGAAAGGAGGATCTTGTTGCTCAATCCAAGCAATCTGATCACTTCTCTGAAGCTCATTGCAGATCTTTGGAAACGTGAATACCAAAACAAAAATTCTTTGGAAATTGCTGAACGGGGAGCGAAACTTTATGATAAGTTTGTAGGTTTTGTGGAGAATCTCGAGAAAGTGGGAAGGAATCTTGATCAGGCTAAAAATGTGTATAACGATGCCTACAAACAGCTTCACACAGGTAATGACAACCTTATCATTCAGACTCAAAAACTTAAATCTCTGGGCATTAAAAACAAAAAAGACCTTCCTCCAAGTCTTATTGATAATAGCAATATCTTAGACCCTGAAAATTAAAAAGCTTAGGGTGAGCCTATGCAGGAACGGATACTAAAATTTGATAAAATAACTGATATGTTTTCTTTTGTACCTTATTTATATCCAAGATCAAAATCTGTAAAAGAAGTATTGTTTTCCTCTTTGGCAGCTGGAATTCTTGTTTATCTTTTCCTGATTATTTTTCAACCCTTTGGTACAGAAAGTTTTCATCATCCTTACAAATACATTGTCCTTTTCCCTTACACGCTTATTTTTGGATCAGCTTTTTTTATTTCAAGCCTTTTTGTTTCCCAATTTAAAGATTGGAATATTGGATATGAGCTCATGAAAATCCTTGTGATCTTATTATTAGGATCTATTTTCTCTTACTTTTACAATACATTATGTATCAGCCATGTAAAACTTAGCTTTGAAAATTATGGCTATATGTTTCTCTACTCTTTAGCAATAGGCATCCCCATTTCTACTATATATATTCTGTCAAGATATATTTATTTAAAGAATATTCCCGAAAATACGGCATTGGATGTGGCTCCGCAGCCCATAAGTAACTGTGAGGCTCCCAAAGAAAAAGTCCTGAAAATTTTGGGTAACAATATCGAACTGGAAGTTACTGAAGAAAATTTTCTGTATGCTCAATCTATGGAAAACTATTGCAATGTCTACTTTTTAGAGGATGGTAAGATAAAGAAACTTTTAATCAGGATAAGCTTATCCAATATCTTAAAGCAAGTGGAAACCCATTCCATTAAAAAATGCCATCGCTCCTACATCATCAATCTGGAAAAAGTAAAGGATCTTAAAGGAAATGCGCAGGGTTATAAATTAATTCTTCCGGAAATTGATTTTGAAATTCCGGTTTCCAGAAGTTTTATCTCCAGTATTATTCCCCAATTACAACAGTCTAAAAGGTAAAAACTTGCCATTGGTCACTATTCTTTGACACTCATCACATTAATTTGACACGCATTACTGAATAGTACATTTTTGCTCAAAATAACTGATATGAGTAAAACAATTTGCTTCTTTTCAATCTTCATCCTGGGGTTTATCATCTATTATTTTTTTGATGTATTTTATTTCAAAAATATTCAGCAATTCTCAAAAGAAATATTTTACAGCAAAGCTATTGCCCATATGATGGCTTACACGATTACTTTGATTCCATTAGTCATAACATTAAAGGTTTTATTTCCTACAAAGAGTATTCTCAGTCTGCTTTCTCTGGATAAATCCATTACTAAAGGCTTTATATTAGCATTTCTCGGCACTTCACCCATGCTGATAGGCTATGGACTTTATTTTAAAATAAACACTGCGCTCAACATTGAATCCTTATTCATCAATACTATTTCCTCCGCGTTCTTTGAAGAAATCATCTTCAGGGCTTTTCTCATCGGAACATTATACAGATTCACCCGACTCGGATTTTTATCGTCCTTGTTATTCGGATCTTTAGTATTTGCACAGGTTCATTTATATCAAAGTCAGAATTCAATGGAACTCATTGAAATATTTACCATTACATTTCTGGGATCTGTATTTTTTGCCTGGATATATATTGAACAAGGCTTTAATCTATGGTCTGCTATATTTCCCCATTTCTTCATGAATCTGTATTGGGAAATCTTTTCTGTTTCGGAAAATGTTGCCGGAAATCTTTATGGAAACCTCTATAAGCTCCTATCCATCTTTCTTATAATAGCCTTCATTGTATATCATAAAAGAAAAAACAAAATACCTTTTCAGATTACGTGGAGAATGCTTTTTTCTAAAAGCACAGAAGTTCAATCATAAATTTTGCATAATTTTGCAATATGTTGATAGAAAGTTTTCAGAACGAAAAAATAAAAAGTGTCACTAAGCTCCTTACTGACAATAGATTCCGTAAAAAATCCAAAGTATTTGTTGTGGAAGGACAGCAGGAAAACGAAAGAGCTGTACAATATCATTTTGAACCTTTAGAGTTTTTTATTTGTGAAAATATCTTTAAAGGAAAAACTCCTGATGGAAAAATCCATTATGTAAGTGAAAAAGTATATGAGAAAATAGCATACAGAGGAAGTTCTGAAGGGATTATCGGTATCTACGAGGCTAAAGAAGCCGTTTTATCATCATTTGTTCCGAAAGAAAATTCTACTGTTATCATTGTTGAAGGGGTAGAAAAGCCAGGAAACCTGGGAGCGATCTTAAGAAGTTGTGAAGCATTCGGAATTGATGCACTCATTGTAGCAGACGGAAAAACGGATTTTTATAATCCCAATGTCATCAGATCCAGTGTAGGCTGTCTTTTTGGTATGGAAGTCTATCAGGCTGAAAATGACGAAACGTTGAAATTTCTTCAGCAAAACAAATTCAATATCTACACTACTCTTATGGATGAAAGTGCGGAAGATCTTTATAAAAGAGATTTCAAACAGCGATCTGCTGTTCTATTCGGTACTGAGCATTCCGGGCTGAGTGATTTCTGGATGGGAAAAGGGCAGAATACACTGATTCCTATGGCCGGAAGTATTGACTCTTTAAACCTGAGCAATGCCGTAGCGATTACCTGCTATGAATCATTAAAACAGAAAAAAGGATAAAAGATTCTGCTTTCTTAAGTCTATAGCCTGAAGTACTTTACCTCTGGTTTACCATTGTAGATTACAACGGAAGTAAAAACTAAAGCATAAAAAAACCGTTTCACTGGGTGAAACGGTTCTTTTATTGTTAAGCTTATGCTAGAATTATTTCTTAGCAGCGTCTTTAGCAGCATCTTTAGCAGCGTCAGCAGCACCTTTAGCAGCATCAGCAGCTCCTTTAGCAGCGTCAGCAGCTCCTTTAGCAGCATCTTTAGCAACTTCAGCACCAGCAGCAGTAGTAGCAGCAGCAGCATCTTTAGTAGCAGTTACAGCAGTAGTAGCAGCAGAATCAACAACTTTAGCAGCAGAATCAACTACAACAGCAGCAGAATCAGCAGTTACAGCAGCTGAATCAGTAGTACCTTCAGTAGCAGTAGCTTCAGTTTTTTTACAAGCAACTAGAGAGATTGCAGCGATAGCAGCTACGAATAATGACTTTTTCATAATAAATTAAATTTAATTTTGTTAATATTGTTTTATAAAATTTTCTTCTGTTCTGTTATTTGAACAAGACAAAGGTATAGCAGATAGAAAACTTGTTTATGAAAAATAATTGTAATAACTTTGTAAAATAATTTTACAAAAAAACATAACTGATAATCAACAATTTAATTATTTTTTGAAAAATTGGCAGATTTAGATTTATTACACTTTGAGCAGTTGAAAAAGGATGTTCAGAGTCAATACTTAAAAGAATATACCCCTTCGCATGATGATATTTCAAAGTGGAAGGGTATAGACATTATATATTTCCAGGAAGACCTACGCAAAAAAGCCAAAGGTAACATCAGTGAGAAGTCATTTTACACTTACTTTAAAACTTCACCGGTTACAAAATTACCCAGAATTGATATGCTCAATTTACTGAGTATTTATGCAGGTTACGACTCTTGGTACGAATTCAAAAAGCAGCATCTTTTTGCCGGAGAACTCCTTCAGGAAATTGAAAATTTGGAGGACGAAGATCTTAAAGAATTGGAGAAAACAGTTCAACTAGCTCCGGAGCTACCAAAAACTGAAATTCCTGTTCAAAAAACCGAAACTCAAGCCTCCGAAAACAGTGATTTACAAAAAACAAATACTGACAATCAGTCAGTTAATAAAACAACACCAATTTCTAAGGACCTAACTCCATCACCGGATTTTCCTAAGAAAAATTTCTTCAAAAAAAATGCCTGGGCTTTTATCACTTCGATATTGATCACAATAACCGGATTGCTGGGATTTAAAGATGTACTTTTTTCAAAAACTTACAAATATTGTTTTATTGACAAGGACCGCAGTGTGAATGTGATTAATACATTAGACATTATGGTGATTAAAGAAAATGAGTCTCCGATCATGTATAAAATAAAACCCGGTGACTGTTTTCTCTATTCCACAAAGGATAAAAACCTGAAAATGCGGATCAGCGCGCCATTCTACGAGCCTCTGGACGTTAACAGAAATCTGGAAAATGCACCTGAAGAGGAAAAAATAGAGCTAAAGCCTGATGATTATAAAATGGCAGCTTATTATTTCTCTATTAAAGATATTAAAGGCGGAAACCCTGAAGAACAGGTAGCACTTATTAAACAAAAAAGAAATCAGTTAGAAAACCTGATCAGCAACAATGCGGTTATATATCAGGTATATGATAACGACACTTATGGTATAGAAAGGCTGGACAAACAAAAATACATTACCCTGGTGACCACTCCCACTACTTCATTGAAAAACCTGAATGTTATAGAAATGAAAAAGGACAACAACGGTAAGATCATATCTATTAAATTTAAAATCGCATCCACAGATGAAAAAAATAAATAATTTTTTAATTTTTGCAGTGCTTTTTTTAGCAATCATTGCCTGTAACAATAAAAAAACAGAAGTAAGCGATCTCGATAAGCTTAGAAACAGCACCAATGCCAAGAGCTATCCTGCCGTACAAATGGACAGTATGCAGGCGATCAATTCAATCACAAAACAAAAAGTTCAGGAATTAATGGACCTTTCTACGCTCTATTTGTCCGGAAACAGAAACACTGAAATAGATACGGTGATCTATTCCCAGATGCAAAGTTATTTCCACAAACCGGACTCTTTAACATTTAAAAGGTTATTCAGGGAACTGGACAGTATGAAGGTAAAATCCATTAAAGTGAATAATCTGAATGTTTATAAAGAATTTTATAAAAAGGATACCCTGGATTATGCCAAATTCAATGTAGAGTATTTCGACAGCAAGAATAAATCTTTAGGGAATTTTGAAAAGAATGCACAGTATATCCTGCTTTCCACACCTAAACTTAAAAAAGAATTTAAGTTTTACTTCCTTGATTTCTATTCTAAACCACTTAAGAAAGACAGCACCTCTGTAGGGGTCACCAAATAATCTAAGGGAATATCATTTTCCCAGACGTCATCAATATATTCATCGGGGTCAAAGTAATTGACTCCGATTTTTTTTGATTCTTTAGGCAGGTTTTGAAAAAAGCCATCATAGAACCCTTTTCCATAGCCTATCCTATTCCCTCTTTTATCACAATACAACAAGGGAGTAATGACAAAATCGAAACGGTTCTCTCCGGAATCTTCATTGGAAACAGGCTCCTGAATTCCCCATGCACTGGTATCAAATACAGTATCTTTAAAGATTTCGATATTGATCAGCTCATTACCCACTACTTTAGGCACATAAACGCGTATATTCTGCTCTAAAAAATACTGAATGAAGATTTGGGTATCTATCTCCTTAAACTTCTCAATTGGAATGAAAATATGCACCTTCTGGCCCGCATATGGTTTAAAGAATATCAAAAAACGGGTGAATATTTTTTCAGATAACAAGAAAGCCTCATCACGTGACAAGGCTTTTCTTTTCTGCATATATTTTTTTCTAAGCTCTGCTTTCAGCATAATGGCTATGCATTTTCAGAAGGTTGTAGTATTTTATATAATTTATCAGATAAACGAACTCTAAACGGAAGTTCAAAAGTAATCTGATCTCCTTTTTTAGCCGTTTCACAAGGACCTCCATTTGCATAAATTTCAGTAATTGTAAGCTCCTGTTCTCCGGTGGTAGGCCCGGAAATCAATATTCTATCGCCTATGGAAAGTTCTTTGTTCTCCACTAAAAACTGTCCAATTTTTGACTTTGAATAATAATGTTCTGCTTTTCCAAGCAATACTTTTTTAACCGTAATTTTCTGGCGGATATTCTTTGTTTCAGCTTTTGCTAAAGGCTTATTAGGCAGATCACCAGAATTTTTAAATTTCAGGGCGTCCGATTTTCCTTTTCTGAAAACTTTATTTCCGACCTGTAATCCTTTTCTTAATTTGACCTGTTCCTCCATAGGTAAATGTATTGTTTCCAAACATTCCGTAGAACAACAATTCTCCATAGCAGCTTTACATTCGTCACACTGAATAAACAATAAATGACAGGCATCGTTAGAACAGTTGGTATGGTTATCACAAGGCTTACCACACTGGTGACACTGCGAAATAATATCGTCTGTAATACGCTCTCCTAAACGGTGGTCAAATACAAAGTTTTTCCCAATGAATTTGCTTTTGATACCTTCTTCTTTAATCTGACGGGTATATTCAATGATTCCACCTTCTAACTGGAAAACATTTTTAAACCCCTGGTGTTTGAAGTAAGCACTGGCTTTTTCACAACGGATCCCACCGGTACAGTACATCAACAGCTTTTTATCTTCTTTAAAATCCTGTAATTGTTCGTTGATAATAGGTAAACTTTCTCTGAAGTTTTCTACATCAGGAGTGATCGCTCCCTCAAAATGCCCTACTTCACTTTCATAGTGATTTCTGAAATCCACTACAATAGTATCAGGATCTTCAAGTAAATCATTAAATTCCTGTGCTTTCAGGTGAATCCCTTTATTGGTCACATCAAAAGAAGCATCATTCAAACCGTCAGCTACAATTTTATGTCTGACTTTTATGGTTAATTTTAAAAAAGAATGGTTGTCCTGGTCTACTGCTACATTCAAACGAATCCCTTTCATGAAGTCATAGACTTCCAGCGTATCCCGAAAAGCCTCAAATTGGTCTGCAGGAACACTCATCTGAGCATTAATTCCTTCATGGGCAACGTAAATACGGCCAAGAGCATCAAGGGCATTCCAGGCTATAAATAGTTCGTCGCGAAATTTTTTGGGATCTTCAATGTTGGCATACGCATAGAAAGACAGTGTAAGACGTTCCTTACCAGCTTCATCAATAAGTTGAGCTCTTTCTTCTGCGCTTAAGGTGTTATACAGTTGCATGCTATAAACGTTTTAAGTGAGAAAAATATTTTTGCAAAGATAATGATTTTTCTATAAAGTGTATTGACCAGGGAAAAAGCAACCCTTTAAGAGCTCGGTAATAAAGAATTCCAAATCAATACCTGATCAGGATCTTTCCAATAAATTATCGTATATTAAGCAGGATTTTTTGGGGAATAAACTTACAAAATGTCACATTTTTTTCTTTAATAATTTTTTAAGTTTTGTTAATAGACCATTGAAGATTATGACATAATATATAAAATGACATAATACCCGTTAAATTTTAGTTAAAATTGAAACATAGCATACTAATTGCTTACTTATTTAACATTAAATTTGTTTACTCAAAAACATAAAAAAGAAATTAATTAATAAACAAGAAAGATATACAATGAAGAGTACTTTAAAAAAACTATTACCATTTGCAGTAGTAGGAGTTGTCTCCGGAGCTACTACCGTTGGAGCAATACAATATTTTGGACACAACTCCAACAACGGAGATCAATCTTATTTCACTACATCAGCCCCTAACACTACATTCGCAGGAATGAACACAGGTGCCGTGGGTGATGACTTTGTAAAAGCAGCCAAAACAACAGTTCCGGCTGTAGTTACCATTAAAAATTACCAGAGTAGAACCGCCAGCAGAGCTTCAGAGCAGGATCTGTTTGACTTTTTCTTTGGAGATCCTTTCGGAGGTGGAGGAAGAGGCCAGCAAAGGCAAAAACAACAACAGACTCCAGACAATATGCCTTCAGGAATGGGATCCGGGGTGATCATTTCTCCGGACGGTTATATTATTTCAAACAATCACGTGGTGGCAGGGGCCAACAAACTTGAGGTTGTATTGAGCAATAAAAAAGCCTACATAGCTACTTTAATAGGAACTGACCCTAATACAGATATTTCTTTATTAAAGATTGAAGAGAAAGGACTTCCTTACTTAAACTTTGCCAATTCAGACAATATTGATGTGGGACAATGGGTACTTGCCGTAGGAAATCCGTTGGGATTAAACTCTACCGTAACAGCGGGTATTGTTTCCGCTAAAGGAAGAGGAATCGGTATTTTAGGAAGCCAGGGTAAAGCGGCCAACCCTATTGAAAGTTTTATTCAGACGGATGCTGCCATTAACCCGGGGAATTCCGGAGGTGCATTGGTCAACACAAATGGAGAACTGATCGGTATTAACTCTGCCATTCAATCTACAACAGGATATTATCAGGGATATGGATTTGCTGTACCGGCAAACCTTGCCAGAAAAATTGTTGAGGATATCAAAAAATTCGGAATTGTTCAGAGAGGATTCTTAGGCGTTCAGTCTCTAGACCTTTCCAATGACCAGCAGGTTTTAATGTACAATAAGCAAAACAAAACGGACCTGAAAGCAGGAGCCGGAGTTTATGTTACAGGATTTGGTGAGAACAGTGGCGCAGAAGATGCGGGTCTGAAAAAAGGTGACATCATTACTAAAATAGATAATTATGCCATTACAGATTTTGCTGATCTTTCCATGTCTATCGGAAGCAAACGCCCTGGTGATAAAGTTCAGGTAACGTATACAAGAAATGGTAAAGAAAATACCAGTACCGTAACCCTTAGAGACCAAAAAGGAGGAACTTCTACGAGAACTAAAGCTGATCTTAGTGTTACCGAGAAAATAGGAGCTGAGTTTGATCCGCTTAACGAAAGATTTAAAACTGAATATGGACTAAATAGCGGTGTAGTTGCTAAAAATGTAGCTGAAGGAAGTGAAATGGCTAAGATTGGAATTGTAGACAACTATATCATTATAGAGATCAATGGCAAACCGGTAAATTCACAGAAAGATGTAGAAAAGGTATTGGATAAATACCAGGGGAATGTTCAGGTGAAGTTTGTAGATGACTACGGAAGAAACTATACCAAAGGATTCAAAATGCCATAATGGAAAACAGACAATAGTCTTTTCATATCAACAAAAAAACGCTGCAGAAATCTGCAGCGTTTTTTTATTTATTTGGGTTTATTCATTTTTTCAGCGATCCTTTTTTTCTTATTCCGTTCATAAATGACCTCTACAATCTTACCGCCAATCCAGGAAAACGGAAAAAAAGTAAGGAAAATAGAAATCTTATAGAAGGTAGGATGATAAGGAAATATAATAATATCCAGCATCGCTATAAACAGCATAATAAAGCCTATAAGGATAGCATAAGCTACTTTGGCATATTTAACAATGATTGCCGTGGCAACACCGCCTATCGTCGTTCCCAATCCGGAAACAAATAACAGGAATCCAAAGAAAGCTTTATCATCCTTCATACTGAAAAGGAATCTTTGCCAATGCTCAAACGGAGCAAAAGCCTCAAAAGTAACCCATTGCGGAAATGCCCTTATACCAAGAGTAATAATAAGTCCGGTTATCCCAAGACCTACCAGCACCGCAATTGTATTTCTTATAAAATTCATTAATCCTGATGTGCAATCATAGAAATTTCAATATCCACATTTTTAGGCAGACAAGAAACCTGTACCGTTTCACGTGCCGGAAAGCTTTCTGCATCTAAATAAGAAGCGTAAATATCATTCATTACCGCAAAATCATCCATATTCTTAAGGAAGATTGTAGCCTTTACAACATTTTTGAAAGTCATTCCTGCTTCAGTAAGAATCGCTTCAAGGTTCTTCATTACCTGATGAGTTTCTTTTTCAATTCCTTCTACCAGTTTACCAGTTGCAGGATCTACAGGAATCTGTCCGGAGATATACAATACTCCATTTGCCATATTAGCTTGTGAATAAGGCCCGATTGCCGCAGGTGCATTAACTGTGTTTATGATTTGTTTCATAAGTGGATATTTAATTTTTTTAAAGGTCACATGCAATCACCATCTGCTGTATTTACTTGTTTGAAAATTCTGCCAATAGTAATTCCATTAGAATATATTTTGGTTGCAAATATAAAATTTATATTCTCAAATGCCAATCTGATATTAGAAAGGTGCATTAGGCTGGGTAAAACTTCTGTCTTTATACTTCAGAGCATCGCTTAAGATATTGGCTTTTATCCCAATAAAGAAGTCATATACTTTATACTGTCCGAAAGGAACCCAGTTGAAGTTAATTGTAAAACTTCGCTGATCCCTTGAGAATCCGATTCTTGTATATGCCAGCTCTTTAGTGACCATATCATAATGCGTACTTCCGTTGATATTCCAGTAAGGCGTAAGCTTAATACTACCGTCCAATCCTATGGATGCAATTTTACTTCCAAACCTGTTGAGTCCTTTTGAATAAGCATAGTTAGCATTGACATTCAAAGTCCATGCCTGATCAAAATGAGCATAATTATCATCATCAAAATAATAATTTTCATTTCGGACTTCCCCTCTGGAAGAATACTTTTTAGCATAATCGGTTTTCTCACCAAAAATTTCACTGCTTAAAGGATAAGACAATTGGATATTGAAACCCTGTACACTAAAATGTCCGAATTCTTCTGTTCTGATTCCCGTGTCCTGCCCCGGAATAAATGCAATCCTATACGGATCAAGGGTAAGACTTGTATTAACGGTAAGTTTACTGTTGAAGAAAGAAGATTGTCCATTGATAGAGAAGATAGACCATGGGTGATCTTTGGCAGCAAAGTTATAATTTCCTGAAAGGTTTAAAGATTCAAAAATCTTAAGTTTCTTTACTCCTGTGGAATCTTTCTTAGACTTTACTTTCATCTCAATATTGTTCCCTACATTAAACCCTAAAGCACCTACCATTCCGCTGGAAGGACTTCCTACAATTCCTTTTTCAAAAATAGAATAAGGAGTAATGGCACCGGTTGCATTATAGTAGTTTTTGTAATATCCAAAGTTTGGGCTTGAGAAATCCGGAGAATAGGTAAACCCGATACTTGGGGTCATCATATGCCTGATAGCTTCCACCGAAGATCCTTTTTTAAACTTAAGCATTCCATACAGCGTAGTCTGAAGACTGGCAGTTGTAGAGAATGTAGAATATCCTGCAAAGTTCTTATTGATTTCATCTACAGTAACATTCTTTATCGGATCATAGTATCTGTTCAATGATTTTGTCGTCAGGGCGTTATCTATGTTGGCACTTAAACTGAATGTAAAATATTTAGCTAACGTCGTATTTGTTGCCAGCGCAATATTGTTTTTAAGTCCGGTCTGCATTTTATCCCACATAGCCTTTGTAAACAGTTCGTTTTCCTGTGTGTTCACAAAATTCGTAAGGTTAAACCCTGTGTTTACCGTAATATTTTCAAGAAGCCCCTGTCGTACTCCTGTTTTTGATTTAAATAAATAAAACTGGTTTATGGCAACGTTCATTTGTGGAAGACGAAGATCAGCCAACCCAGTTGCAAAGTTTTGAGAATAAGATGCCGTTCCGGTGATGGTTACCGGAAGCTTCAGAAACCTCTTGGTAAGAGTTACCGTAGAGTTCTGCTGGGTATTCAGTACATTTTGGTTGAAAATATAGTTGTTATTCAGCGGGTTATTGTAAAACTTTGTACTTACAATATCCACTGATGCACTGAACGTAAGAAAAGGATTAGATTTTGCATCCTGTGAATGGGTCCAGTTGATTCTATAAGTACTATTCTTGTTATAATCATCCAAGCCCTTAATTCCTCTTACCATTGTCCCAATATCTGCATTAAAGCTACCCGAATACTTGTATTTCTTCTGATAATTCATCTGTGGACGCAGGTTCCAGCTTCCTTTTGTATACACATCGGCAAGCACTTTAAGATCAAAATGTTCTCCAATAGGCTGATAGTATCCAATCCCGTTAAGGAAGAATCCTACATCTTCTCTTTCTCCAAAACTCGGAATCAGAATACCGGCTGCTCTTTTATCCGAAAACGGAAGGATAGCAAAAGGCATAATAAGAGGGGTAGGTACCCGCTCAATATACATCTGAATCGGTCCGGTTACAATCTGAGATTTGTTCTTTGTTTTAATCAGCTTAATATTGGAGGCCCGCATAAAGTAATCTGCGGCAGTATCTTTTTTCTTGATAAAATAATCATCGGTGGTATAATCTGCTCTTTTCATGGCAAATACCGAGTCATTGTATTTTTTTGTTTTTTGAGCTATAATTACCCCTTCACTTTCTTCAGTTCTGGCATTGTAGGCGATTGCCTGTTTGGTTTTGGTATTATAGCTGAATTCGTTGGTTTCATACTTTTTTCCACCCTGCATAGTAATTACAGGTTCAACAATCTTTCCTAAAGAATCTTGTTTTCCGCGGGCATAAATCAGATTTTTATTATCATCTATTGAAATATAATCTGCATCAATCTGCATATCCTGATAGATCACCTGGGCATTTTTATTAAGAAAAGTCATCTTTTTAGGGATGTCTCTTCTCTGATCTTCTGCTTTTGTACGAAGAATATCATCTAAAGATTCTTTTTTTACAACTATGGTATCCTTTTTGGAAATAGTATCATTAACCACATTTTTAGGCAATTTTTCAGGCGTTTTTTGTGCTAAAAAATTGTTAAAAATTAGGATAATTAAAATTTGTAATATATTTTTGAAGACGGTTTTGGCCAATTTTATTCTATATAATTAAGGCCCAAAATTAATATAATTTTTATAACTGTAAGATGCACAAACAAAATTTTAAAATAATTTTATCATTTCTCCTTATTCTAATCAGTAACCTTATTTTAGCTCAAAAGAAGTTTACAATCGTTCTGGACGCAGGACACGGAGGAAGTGATCATGGGGCAAACAGGTCCTATTCTGACATTGGAAGAGTCGCAGAAAAAGATGTTACCCTTGCCATTACCTTAAGATTGGGCGCAATGCTTGAAAAAAACAGAGATTTTAAAGTAATCTACACCCGTAAGATTGATGAATACCCATCTTTATCCGACAGAACCAACTTAGCTAACAGAAGCAAGGCGGATTTATTTGTATCGATTCACTGTAACTCTTCACAGAGACCTACAGCCTACGGTACAGAAACTTATGTACAGGGACCCAACCAAAATAACGAAAACCTTGAAGTTGCCAAAAGAGAAAACGATGTGATTTTTCTGGATGAAAAAGATAAGCAGATCTTCGGTTCTTATAACGCCGATTCTCCGGAGTCTTTAATCGCGCTGAAACTTCAGCAAAGTAAATATCTGGAATCCAGTCTTCTTTTAGGTGGATTGGTAGAAGACAACTTTGTGAATAAAGACAAAAGATCTTCCAGAGGGGTTTTCCAGAAAAACCTACACGTACTGCGTATGAATGCCATGCCTTCTGTATTGATAGAAACCGGATTTATCAATCATCCGGAAGAAAGCCACTATATAGCCTCCGAAAAGGGACAGGCTGAGATAGCAGAAAGTATTTACAATGCTATTATTGACTATAAAAAAGCGATCGACAGAAAAACAGGAGGTTCATTTACCATTAAAAAACAGGAGCCTGAAAAACCGGCGGAAACACCGTTGAAAAATGATTTCAGGATATTACTGATGAGTTCTCCTACCAAATACAATGAGGGAGACCCTGCCCTAAAAGGATTAAGCTATATCCTTACCATTAAAGAAAATGGCCAGTACAAATACTATTATGCCGTCACTAATATGGCTTCTGTAAAAGATATTAACCTGAAATCTGCCAAGGATGCAGGATTTAGAAATGCCTTTGCCGTAGGGTTCATGCCTAACCAAAAAATAAGCATGGGTTACTATACCATAGAGCTGTATGCCGGCGATAAACTGAACGGAAATTCTTATATTCTTCAGAACCTAAAAGATGTGGAAAGAGAGAAAGATAGCGGTGTTTTCTATTATACCTATGGAAAAGTGGCTACTTTGGAGGAAGCAGTGAAGCTTCAGAAAGAACTTGAGAACAAAGGAATTAAGAATACCGTGATACAAAAAGTATATAAATAATTAAAAAATAATTTTGAAGTTAAAAAGTTAATCATTACTTTTGCAACCTCAAAATTTGGCCTATTCGTCTAGTGGTTAGGACTCAAGATTTTCATTCTTGCAACAGGGGTTCGATTCCCCTATAGGCTACCAAATTTGATATCATGCCGGATTTAAAAATACAAGAAGCGAAATTGCTTTTTAATAAAATCCACTCTAACCCAAAAAGTTATGATTTACAAATCAATGAAGACGGGATTACAGGCAGGGATGATAAAATAAGTTTCAGGCTTTACAGGACAGGAGAAAGGGTTGCTTTTGAAGTGACAATAGATGAACTTACTTTCACCAATACTACTGGGGAATGGAACAATGCGATGATTATGTTGGGAAACACAATCAAAAAAATAGAAAAGGAACAAGAAAATTTAAAAATAGAACAAGCAATAAATAAACTTAAAAAGTACCTTTCGGAAGAAAATTAAAAATTTTATAAAATAAATTTGGTAGTTTAAAAAAAAGTTTATAGTTTTGCACTCACATTTGAACGATATGGCAAATCATAAATCAGCACTAAAGAGAATTAGACAAAACGAAACTAGAAAACTTCGTAACAGATATTACCACAAGACTGCTAGAACAGCGCTTAAAAGCTTGAGAAATGAAGAGAATAAAGCTGCTGCAACGGAACAACTGCCAAAGGTTATCGCTTTATTGGATAAATTAGCTAAGAAAAATATTATCCACAAAAACAAAGCGGCTAACTTGAAAAGCAAATTGACAAAGCACGTTAATAAATTAGCGTAATAATATAGTAGGCCCGTTCGTCTATCGGTTAGGACCTCAGATTTTCATTCTGGTAAGAGGGGTTCGATTCCCCTACGGGCTACAAACTAAGAGTTGACACTTATAAAAACAAAAACTAACACATTGCTTCGGTAATGGAAGATAGAGGGCCCGTTCGTCTATCGGTTAGGACCTCAGATTTTCATTCTGGTAAGAGGGGTTCGATTCCCCTACGGGCTACAAAGAGAAGACTTTTATTAAGTCTTCTCTTTTTGCTTTGGTACCTATCCTATCCATTCAAGGTTAACTTTCTCTAAAAGCTGGACAACTCTTTAAAACTGGTCTACTCTCCTATTAAATGATCACCTCCATCAATCCAACCAATGGATTCCCTTTTTAACAGAAAGGTCTGTTCTTACGCATCCAGTATCATCACAAACTTCTACCTTCGTTCTTCAAGAAGACATCCTCTTCACCCTGTTTCCAGGAGATTATACTCCTTCAATATTAAATCTTATTAAAAATATCACCACAAATGGAAATATTATCTCTTACTGTTCTTTTTAATCGTTAAATTCGCGTAAACTTTTAATTTAAAAACCAATCACATGAAATTTACTTTACTATCTGAAAGCCGATTCTCATTTAAAACGGCTTTAGTAGCTTTATTCCTGATTTCAGCAAATACTTTATCCTTTGGACAAAACAGAATTTATGCTCACGCACAGAGCTCCGGTGTTTTTGGAGTAGCCTGCTTAGGCTGTCGTGTAGAAAATGCTCAAAATGCAATTGGAGACAATGAAGATGATTATTCTACAATGACACTGGGTACTGCACTATTAGGAGGAATCCAGCAAACTTTAATTTTCCCTGATCTTAGGGCAGACACAAGACTCGTTGTAGGTATAGGAACAGATAATATTCCTTTATCGGTACAATTACTAAGTGGAGTAACCCTGGAAACCATGAATGGAGGAACTTCAAATGAAGACCGCAGAACGATAGACATAAGTCTTCTTAAACTGGGAGCAACTCCTAACAGGGGGACTGTAGAATTCAAACCGACAAAAGCTTATGACGGTATCCGAATAGGATTAACCGGCGGTGTACTTAGTCTGGGTGGTGGATTCAGAATATATTACGCTTACCAGGACCCATTGATCAGCCTGATGGCCAATAGTAAGGACGGAAGCGTCACCCTTGATGGAAATATCTCACTGGAAGGTTCAGAGGTTGCCCTAACCAATACCTCAGGGAAAGAAGTATACCGTTCCAAACTGAAGTCAAAAACTTTTGAATCCGGACAACCCGGAGGAGTATACATCATGACTCTACAGACAAAAGACGGAAAAACGTATTCCAAGAAAATAATGATTAAATAGATATACTTTTAATATTTCAATCCGGCCGGGCAAAATCCAGCCGGATTTTTCATTCTGCAAAGGTTTATTTCCATTAAATAAAAAACAAATATTTACATTTATATAAACAAATTATTACATAATCACCACAATATTAAATAAATTTGCTAACATAATAATTTTATTTATAAATTTACATAAAACTAAAAATCAAAATTTTTTTATATATGAAAACTAATTTATTATTGAGACAACGCACAATTAAAGCGGCATTTTTGGCTTCATTCCTGTTTTTAACAAGCACAATGGCTTTCGCACAAATTACCAAAGTCTACGCAAATAGCCAAACCAATCAGGTAGTTGGTATTTGCCTTGGATGTGGTGTATTGAACCCACAAAATGCAGTGGGAAGCAATGAAAGCGATTATTCTACCCTTCAGGTTTCTGTAGGATTACTCGCAAGAACGGAGCAAACATTGATTTTCCCGGCAACAAATATCACCTTGGGAACCAATAAACTGGTATTAGGTTTTGGTACGGATCAGGTGATGTTATCCGCTCAATTAATCAGTGGTATTTCCATCGAAACATTCAATGGAGATGTATCCAATAACGATTATCAAAATCTTAACAATGATGCTATTAAGCTAGGAGGTACAGATCCAAGTAAAGGAGAAATTGAACTTACAATGAACAAACCTTTTGATAGAATTAAAGTAAATCTTAACGGTGGATTACTAAGTGTAAACGGTGCCCTTCGCTTGTATTATTCTTATCAATACAAAGATCCTTTTATCAATTTAATGGCCCATACGGAAGGAGGTCAGGTGACACTTGATAAAAAACTTCCATTAGAAGGTTCGGAAATCACTTTAACCAATACTTCAGGAAAAGAAGTCTACCATTCTAAACTGACTTCCAATACCTTTGAATCAAAACAGCCACAAGGTCTGTATATTATGACTTTAAAAACGAAGGAAGGAAAAACCTATACTCAAAAAATTATGATGAAATAAAAACCCCATGTTCCTTACCCGGCAAGCTTTTTAAGCTTGCCGTTTTACTTTAGAAAATAGTTAAAACCCAAATTAGCCATGATGACATAAATTGTAAATAACCACAACCCTAAACCTCAAAGTATGAAAACAAATGTATCGGCAAGTCGCTGCTTTATAAAAGCAGCCCTGCTATTCTCTTTAGTGTTCCTGATGAGCAATCTGTTCCTCGCGCAGGGTAATAACATCCATACCTTTGCAACCAGCCAAACCAACGCAGTCTCCGCCCCTTGTTTAGGCTGCAGTATTCAAAATCCACAAAATGCCGTTGGCAACGACCCGATCAATTATTCTTCTTTAAAGATGGGAATCGGGTTATTGGGAAAAGTAGAACAAACGCTTATATTCCCGGCAATCAGCTTACAAAAATTAGCAATCTATGTCGGGACAGGCAATGGTGAACTGACAGCGGCATTGCTAAGCGCAGCCACTATAGAAACCATGAACGGAAATGTTTCCAATGGGGACAGCAGGATCATAGACAGCCAGATCCTTACCATTAACACATGGTCTGATAACTATGGAGTGATCCAATTCAGACCAACCAAGCCCTATGACCGGGTAAAAATAAGCCTCAATGCAGGCGTTCTCAGCCTCAATCGTGAATTACGGATCTACGAAGCCAAACAATCTGCCTTTGTCACATCATGCACCTCTCTTCCCGGCGAACCTTATCTATATTATTCTTTTGATGGAACTGTTAATGACCAAATCAAGGAAACAATCCATAATTACGATCTAATCCCCAGCCCTCTTAACATCGGTCCTCCCACATTTCTGGATAGTCTGATATGTGGTAAGGCTTTAAAAGATATGATTTTATTAGAATCCGGCGGATTCAATGTTTCGATGAAACGTGAAAAAACGATCTCTTTCTGGGCCAATACAAATGGAAAATTACAGTTAACTATTTTTGATACAGGAATCGTTATGACACCAGACTCTCTCAAAATCACAGCACTATCCCCCGATCATGCGATATCCAAAAGCATCTCTGCATATAACCCCACCTCCCCGGAACTTCATCACTATTCAATAACTACCCTTCCAAAATTCCGTACCTCTATGGAGAGAATACTTTGTGAACAACAAGGCGGAACCCAAGAAGGCTGCTCAAAACCAACAGAGGTAGCAATTTCTATTTATGTAGATGGAGTCATTTGGTCTTCTTTTCCAATTATTCTTCAACCAGACACCAATACTTCTGGACTGGACAATATTAAGGTAGCAGTCGTTCTTCCCAACCATGCCATTATTGACGAGCTTCTGGTTTATGATGAAATATTGTCCACTGCTATACTTAGAACCTTACCATGCGCTTATAATCTGCCACAAAACTGCCCTTCAGGAAATCCTGCCCCATCAGTATCTGCAATGAAGACCACTCCTGCTGAAAATATACTTACTCTATCTCCCAATCCAACGACAGGGCGAATTACGCTGGATGGAAATATTCCTATAACAGGAGCAGAAATTTTTGTTAATAACACTTTTGGGAAAGAAGTTTACCATGAAAAATTAGATTCCAAAACTTTTGATTTACCAGCTACACTTTCCGGAGGAGTTTATATCCTTACCCTGCAAACGAAAGACAAAAAAGTATATACCCGCAAAATTATTCTGACACGGTAAATATTTCTTAACAAAAGTATGGCAGTATTAAAAGATCCTGTCATACTTTCTATGATAACATCAAAAACCTAACTCTATGAAAACAAATGTATCGGCAAGTCGCTGTTTTAGAAAAACAGTTCTCTTCACATTATTTGCCCTCCTGGTGAACTCATTATCGTTTGCACAGCTGGACAAAATCTATGTAAACAGCCAGGTTAACCAGATCTCCGGAATCTGCCTGCTCTGTTCTGTACAAAACCCAGAAAAAGCATTAGATCACTATGAAGGTGATTATGCCAGTTTAACCATTCCCATAGGAGTTCTTGCCAACATAGAACAAACCTTGATTTTCCCAGAGCTTGCCTCTCATTTCAGAAAAGTGACCATTGGAATTGGTACTGCCAATACACCTGTTAAGCAGCTACCATTAGGGAAAATCTCTATAGAAACTTTTAATGGAAGTGCCTCCAACAATGATGCTAGAATAGTAGACACCACCATACTGAAAGCTGATTCCGATCCCAAGACAGGAAGAATTGAGTTCAATCCATCAAAACGTTTTGACCGGATTAAAATTACTCTCCACAGTGGATTACTTCATTTAGGAGACGAGCTCAGAATATATTATGCCCAGCATAGTCCTATTCCATTTACAACCTGTGGTACCCCTCCTCTTGGCCCACTTCTTTATTATCCATTTGATGGAGATCTCAAAGATAAAATAAGAGGGTTAGACTTAATTTCAACAATTCCAGCTTCATTCTCAAATAGTCCGACCTGCGGACAAAACCTTACAGCAAATCATTTAGACTCACTGTATATAGAAAATAACCTCCCTTTAGCTCCTGAACGTTCATTAACTATTTCATTTCTGGGGCGTACTGATTCATTAATATCCATAAGATCTATATCAGAGCAAGGTAGGTCAGCACTTTTCACTCCTGAGGAGGATTCTATTAATTCATCCCAACTCAATCATTATGTCATAGCATATGCTAATGGAGGTCATCATCACTTTTCTGCAGAGGTATATCGAAATGGGAAAATGATTAATGATGGCGGTCTAGCGATGATGCTGCCTCCTTATAGCTTACTCATGACAGTCGCAAAAGGCAGTGTCGATGAACTTCTCGTTTACGATCGAATTTTGAGTGCTGAGGAAAGGAACCAATTAACTACCAGCTATAATATCCCACTAGATATTCCCTCTTTTGCTATTGAAGCACAAAAAGTAAGATCAGATCATGAAATCTTCAGTATTTCGCCCAATCCAACTACCGGACAGATTACCCTTGATGGAAATATTCTTCTACAGGATGCCAGTATAACCTTAAGAAATACCTTTGGAAGAGAAGTATACCAGTCAAAAATAAGATCTAAAACTTTTAATCTACCAGCTACACTTTCCGGAGGAGTTTATATCCTTACCCTGCAAACGAAAGACAAAAAAGTATATACCCGCAAAATTATTCTGACACGGTAAATATTTCTTAACAAAAGTATGGCAGTATTAA
>NZ_QNUF01000021.1 GCF_003385455.1 Chryseobacterium rhizosphaerae
TATACATTATACATTATACATTATACATTATACATTATACATTATACATTATACATTATACATTATACATTATACATTATACATTATACATTATACATTATACATTTTAAAAAATAAAGAACAGCAAAGCCTATTGATTATTGTCTGATTATCCCCTTTTATTTTTCCTTCGCAGAACCTGAGTTCCGTCATCTATAATTCATAATTATAACTGATAAATTATCACTTTTCCTCAACTATAATCCTTATTTTTGTATCTATGGATTACCCAAGTAAAGTGCTGGCAAAGGCGGTTGATGAGATTTCAGGTTTACCCGGGATTGGCAGAAAGACAGCCTTAAGATTAGCATTACATTTATTGAAACAGCCGAACTCAAGAGCCGTGAGCCTTGGGAACTCACTGATTAATCTGGTTAATGAAATTAAGTACTGTAAGGAATGTCATAATTTTTCTGATTTTGATATCTGTGAGATTTGCAGTAATGAGAAGAGAAACGGCGAATTGATCTGCATTGTTGAAGATGTCAGAGATGTGATAGCCATTGAAAATACAGGAAAATATACAGGGAAATATCTGATTTTGGGAGGGAAGATTTCTCCAATGGAAGGAGTAGGACCAAGCCAGCTGAATATTCCAAGTATTGAAAGAAAATTAAATGAAACCAAGGTTAAGGAATTTATTTTTGCTTTGAGTGCCACCATGGAAGGAGATACCACTGCTTATTATATTTACAAAAAATTCAAAAATTTTAATGTAAATTTTTCAAGCATTGCAAGAGGAATTTCAGTAGGAGATGAGTTGGAATATGCCGATGAAATTTCATTGGGAAGATCTATTATCAACAGGTTACCGTACAACGAAAAGGATTAATATGAAGTTGTCTGTTATTATTGTTAACTACAATGTTACCCAATTACTCAGAAACTGTCTTTTGTCTATCCAAAAGTATATAAAAGAAGTGGATTTTGAGGTTATTGTTATGGATAATGCTTCTACAGATACCTCCTGGAGAGACCTTATTGCGGAATTTCCAATGGTGCATTTTATTTCTTCTGAGATTAACGGAGGATTCTCCAAAGCAAATAATCAGGCGATCAGTTTAGCGAAAGGAGAATATGTTTTGCTCCTTAATCCGGATACAGAATTGGAGGGCTTTTATATGAGAGATCTGCTGGATTTTGCAGATTCTAAATCTGATTTCGGGTGCCTTGGGGTACGCATGCATGACGCTCAGGGAGATTTTCTGCCTGAAAGTAAACGATCAGTACCGGATATGTTTAATTCTTTTGAGAAGCTGTTTGTCAATTTTAAGAAAAATAATTCAAAATCATATTACAGAAGCGATATTGAGGAGTATGCTGTTGCTGAAGTAGAAGTCATAACAGGAGCCTTTTTATTGATTAAGAATGAAGTGTACCAACAGATTGGTGGGCTGGATGAAGCTTATTTTATGTATGGGGAAGATATAGACCTTTGCTATACATTGTTGAGAAATCATTATACAAACTATTATTATGGTAAGGCTTCCATCCTTCATCATAAAGGTGAAAGTACTATTAAAGATGATGTCTATCTGAAGAGGTTTTATGGAGCCATGCAGATTTTTATTGACAAGTATTATAAAGAAGAAAAGCCTGTACAGTATTCATTCTTAAAGGCAGGATTGAAACTCCGGCACCAGGTTGAAAAGATCAAGCTAAAATAAAAAAGCAACTCAATTTGAGTTGCTTTTGTTCTATGTAAAGTAGTAACTTTCTTATTTAGCTGGGGTTACAGGAGCCTGAACCGGAGCTGTAGTTGTAGAAGAAGCAGGAGCTGATTGCTTAGCCGGAGCTTCCTTTTTTACAGGTTGTTGTGCAGGAGCCGCTTGTGACGGTTTACCGGTAATCACAACACTTAAAAGAATAAGAACAATGATTGTTCCGCCTAGAGTCCATGTAGCTTTTTCCATGAAATCATTGGTTCTTTGTACTCCGAACTGTGCAGATGATGCACCTCCGAATGTACTGGAAAGGCCTCCTCCTTTAGGATTTTGAGCCATAACAACAATCACCAATAAAACACTGGCAATCATAATAAGAACCATCAATAGTGTAAATATAGTATCCATTAATTCTGATATCTTTTTGAATGGGCAAATTTAACCTTTTTTTACTGAACGACAAAAAAAGATGACAGTAAATGTGAATCAAGTGCAAAAGTTTAGAGATCAGACAATACTTTTGAGCTTAAAATTTAAGATGGAAAGAAAGTATAAACAGCAAAACAGGCGATGCATTACATCTTTAGACTGCTTTAAGGCCGCTTGAACCTTATTCTCTTTTTACATACAGATTCCGGATCAAATTTCAATTTTATCTTATCGGCAAAAATAAAACGGCAGCTTCTCTGCTGCCGTTTTATTGATATATCTGAAATTTTACTTAAAATCAGAATCCTTAGCCTGGTTAAGCACATAGGATTGTACAGTCATATTGATTTCCATTCCTCCCATATTCTGGATGATGGTAAACGGAAACTTTACTCCTGAAACATCTTTATAGTCTGCAAAACTGGTTGGAATAGCACCTCCTTCTCCCATTTTTATTTCTCCGGTTTTTAGACCCGTTTTTACACTGTAGTAATAGGTTTGTTTAGCTCCTTTTATCACGTAAGAATCTTCATTATTATATTTTTCAATTCCTGCGAGTTTAAAATCAGAAGATTTTGCAAAAGTCAGTTCCGGGAAAAGTTCCGGTTCTGCCATAGAAGCCTTTTGCTTGTCATTTAGAGGAATTTTTTGTCCTTGCGTTTCTGCATATCCATCTTTACCGTCAAAAATGATTTTCTGGATGGTGTTGCCCATCATTTTCATATCCATAGCCATTTTTCCACCTTTGGCCTGAGTAAGCTTCATGCTCATATCCATTCCCTGAAGTTTGGTAGTGGCATCCGCTGTGATGGAAGTTACTTTCTGAACAGCTGCTAAACCGCCAATGGCATTGATGTATTTATCTGCAACAGAGGCAATAGTCACACTGGTATCTACTTTCTGTGCCGCAGGTTTTGCTACGGGGTTCGCTTCTTTATCAAAATATTTTACAGGATACCCTAATTTTTCTAATCCTTCAGAAATATCCGATGCTTTACCGGCGATGAAAATTCTGCTTTGGTTGGGAAGAATCGTTGTTTTCACAGCATTGGAAACATCGGCAGCTGTTACTTTGTCAATAGACTTTAAATAGTTGGTATAAAAATCTGAAGGAAGATTCTGAATTTTTTGGTTTACGGCAAATCTTGCAATTGTTTCAGGCTTTTCAAGGGACATGATGAAAGAACCTTTCAATTTAGCCTTGGCATTTTCCAATTCTTCAGGCTTTACGGTAGAAATGGCATTAAGCTCATTCATTAATTCTTTTACAGCTTTATCCGTAACCTCATTTCTTACGCTGGTTTCAGCTGAAAATTCCGGAGAATATTTGCTTGCAGTCATGCTGGAATAAGCTCCATAAGTAAACCCGTTTTTTTCTCTAAGATTCATGAAGAGCCTGGCTTCACCACCGCCACCTAAAATATAGTTGGCTATTGTAGCAGGGAAGTAATTAGGATCCTTCATTTTAAGACTGTTCAGGTTGCTTACCGATAATACAGACTGTACTGCGGTAGGAACATCCACTACATTTACTTCTGTTTTGGAAAGATTGGAAGCCGGTTCTAAAGCAGCAAATTTAGTATTTGATTTTTTCCAGTTTCCAAAAGCCTTTTCAATCAAAGGTTTCACCTGATCAAATTTTACATCTCCTACAATCACTAAATACGCATTATCCGGAGTATAATATTTGTTGTAAATATTTTGTACATCTGCCAGCTGGATCTTGTTGATGGATTCTACCGTTTCAAATTCTCCTCTTGACGTGTTTTTTCCATATATCAAGGCATTAGAAACTTTTGAGGCAATAGAAGATGCATTTTTTTCATCAGCTTTTAAGCCTTCAATAATTCTTTCCTTTGCATTTTGAATTTCTTCAGCAGAGAACTTAGGATTAACGATTGCATCAGCCATAAGTCCCAATACTTCCGGGAAATATTTTGAAAGCGAGTTGGAAGTGGCTCCGGTAGAGCTAAAGCTGATATTAGCTCCCAGAAAGTCCACTTTTTTATTAAACTCATCTTTGCTTAGGTTCGTGGTTCCATTGTCCAGCTGTTCTGCCATAAGGTGGCTTACACCAGCTATATTTCCTTCATAGTAAGGAGGCCTGTCCATAGAAAGAGTTGTATTAACCCTTGGAAGTTTGTTGTTTTCAACAACCATTACAGTAAGCCCGTTGCTTAGCTGGAAGGTTTTGGGTTGGGCAATGTTGATGGCAGGGGTAGGCCTCGGTTTTGGCATTGCATTGATGTCAATTTTTTGTGCGGAAAGCATTCCTGCAAATAAAAATGCCGCTGCTATATAGGTAAATTGCTTTTTCATGGGTAAATTATTTTTTCTCAGGAACGTAGTTGATAATGATTCTTTGGTTGGAATTCAGATATTTTTTAGCTGCATTTTGAAGATCTTGTTTGCTAATAGATCTGTAAATGTCTATTTCTTTATTGATAAGATTGGTATTTCCCATCAATACGTGATTAGTAGCTAACGATGCAGCTATTCCCTGAATACTTGAGTTCTGGTTGACAAACTGATTTTCAAACTGGTTCTGAAGTTTTTGATAATCTTCATCAGAAATTAAAGTCGTCTGAAGTTTTTTGATCTCCGCATCAATATCAGCCTGTAGAGTCTGTTTGGTAGTCTGTCCCATCGGAATAGCAAAGAATGCGAAAATACTGTAATCTTCAAGTCCCTGGTTAAAAGCGGCTACCTGAAGTGCTTTTTTCTCCTGATCTACTAGTTTTTTGTATAAAACAGATGATTTTCCACTGCTTAAGTAAGAAGAAAGCATATCTAATACATAAGCATCTTTCTCTTTGTTGGCCGGTGTTCTGTATGCGAAAACATAAGCCGGAAGCTGGATGTTGGGATCAGTTGCTGTAACTTCTTTTTCCTGAGTGATAGGGGCATCTTTAGGGAAATCTTTTGGATAAAGAGTTCCTTTGGGAATACCGCCGTAATATTCCTGAATCCATTTTTTTGTTTGTTCAGGTTTGATGTCTCCCGCCACCACTAATGTAGCATTGTTGGGAACATAGTATTTTTTATAAAATGCCTGGAATTCTTCAAGCTTCGCAGCATTAAGATCATCCATAGACCCAATAGTAGGCCAGTTGTATGGGTGATTGGTGAAAAGGTTTTTCTGGATAGTTGGGAAAAGATTTCCATAAGGCTGGTTATCCATTCTCATTCTTTTTTCCTCTTTTACTACCTCTCTCTGAGTATCCACTCCAATTTGATTGATTACAGAAGCATGCATTCTTTCTGATTCCATCCAAAGACCCAGCTGCTCGTTGTTGGAAGGGAAGGTTTCATAGTAATACGTTCTGTCATTGGTCGTATTGGCATTGTTCTGTCCTCCGTTTGAAGAAACGATCTTAAACCATTCACCTCTTTTGATATTGGGAGTCCCTTCAAATAAAAGGTGTTCAAAGAAGTGTGCAAAACCGGTTCTGCCTTTCACTTCATCCTTTGCTCCTACGTGATACATAACCCCTGTAGTAACTACCGGAGCAGAATTATCCTGATGAAGAATTACGTGAAGACCGTTCGGAAGATCATACTCTTCAAATTTGATTTGCTGAGCATTCAGTATCATTCCGAAGAAAGCTACGGCAGCAGCAGAGAGAAATCGCTTTTTCATAAAGTTAGAAATTGTTTATCAATTAGTAGGAAAAGTGAATTAAATGTTACAGAAATGGAGTTATAAGCTAAAAAGAATAAGTAAATGATGAATCGTTAGCTCACCTGGCTGATCCATTAATTCAAACTTTATGAATTATAACTGCCGGTTGTGGCGTTTTGCCTCAAGTTTCCCATCTCTAAGTCTCTTATGTCCACTCCAGACCCTATAATTTCTAACTTCTCTAATCAAAGTTTGAATTCTCCTCTGAATACATTAATTTTGTACTCCCAAATTTTTTTTGCAGTATGGATTATCTGAAAGGACTCAATGAATCACAATATGAAGCCGTTACCTCTTTACAAGGCCCTCTGATGGTGCTTGCAGGAGCCGGTTCCGGGAAAACACGTGTACTTACTATGCGTATTGCCCACCTGATCAACAATAAGGTGGATCCTTTCAATATCCTGGCTCTTACCTTTACCAACAAAGCGGCACGTGAGATGAAAGAGCGTATCGCAAAAGTAGTGGGAGACAGTAATGCAAGAAGCCTTTGGATGGGAACTTTTCACTCTGTTTTTGCAAGGATTTTAAGAATAGAGGCTCATTACCTTGGTTACCCTTCCAACTTTACTATTTATGATCAGCAGGATGCTCTGAACGTAATTAAAAAAGTCCTGAAGGATATGAATATTGATGCTGATCTTTATAAGCCCAAGAAAGTTCAGGCAAGAATCTCTACTTATAAAAACAACCTGATTACGGTAAAAGCTTATTTCAATAATCCGGAACTGATGGAAGCGGATGAAAAGGCCAATATGAAATTTATCGGACAGATTTATCAGAGATATGTAGATGCATGCTTTAGAAATGGAGCTATGGATTTCGATGACTTGCTGTTAAAAACTAACGAATTATTAACCCGTTTTCCGGAGATTCTGGCAAAATACCAGGATAGATTCAGATATATTTTGGTAGATGAGTACCAGGATACTAACCATTCTCAGTATCTTATTGTAAAAGCACTGGCTTCAAAATTTGAAAATATCTGTGTGGTAGGAGATGATGCACAGTCTATTTACTCTTTCCGTGGTGCCAATATCTATAATATCTTAAACTTTAAAAAAGATTATCCGGATGCGGTAACGGTTTCTCTGGAACAGAATTACCGATCAACCCAAACGATTGTAAATGCTGCCAATGTAGTTATTGCAAAAAACCTTCAGCAGTTTAAGAAAAATGTTTTCAGTGATAACGAAGAAGGGGATAAAATCAAAATTTACCGCTCACTTTCTGATGCTGATGAAGCGAATTTTGTGGCCGGAAATATTTGGGAACTTCGGAACCGTGATCAGAGAAAATACAGCGATTTTGCTATTTTATACAGAACAAACTCTCAGACAAGAGCATTTGAAGATGCTTTGAGACGTAAAAATATTCCCTATAAAGTATATGGTGGTCTTTCTTTCTATCAAAGAAAAGAGGTGAAAGACCTTATCGGATACCTGCGTCTTTTGGTCAATGAAAATGATTCTGAAGCGCTGATGAGAATTATTAATTATCCTGCAAGAGGGATAGGGGAAACCACACAGAATAAATTGATCGTCTTTGCGGATGCTCAAAATGTTTCTGTGTCAAAAGTATTGGATAATCTTCCGATGTATGCCCCTCAACTGGGTTTAAACAATGGTGTTTTAAACAAGCTGAATGACTTTTGGTCTATGATCAAGGCATTCCAGGTGTTATTGAAAACCGAAACTGCGTATAGCGTAGCCATGGAAGTGGCAAAGCGAAGTGGTTTAATTAAATTCTTAAAAGATGATCAGACTCCGGAAGGAATTTCCAGGGTAGAAAACGTTCAGGAATTAATGAACTCTATGCAGGGATTCATTGAAGAGCAGATGCAGCTTGAGGATGGAGATCCAAGTCTTCCCAATTTCCTTGAAAACATTGCTCTTTCGGCAGATACACAGGATAAAAACCTGGGTGATGATATGGTTTCTTTAATGACCATTCACCTTTCAAAAGGACTTGAGTTCCCGGTAGTTCATCTGGTGGGACTTGAAGAAAACCTTTTCCCGAGTTTCATGAGTTCTGCAACCCGTGAAGATCTTGAAGAAGAAAGACGATTATTTTATGTAGCATTGACAAGAGCTGAGAAACAGGTGTTTTTCTCTTATGCTGTTTCCCGTTTTCAATGGGGAAAAATTACAGATGCCGAACCTTCGAGATTTTTGAGTGAGATAGATGATGAATTTATCGAGTTCATTAATCCGGCAATGGAAAAAAGATTCATCAATAATTCCGGGGTTAAATCCAATATTTTTGATGAATATCCATCAGAACAAAAGACGTTCAAAAAAGTTGAGAAAAAGACAATTGCTAAAGGAGAGCAATCACAGCCGGCTCAGGAAGTAAGAAAGCTAAAACCTGTAAGTACCGCTAAAATTATCAATCCTAGTGGAGCTTCTTCTCAGGATATTGAAGTAGGAGATAAAGTGAGACATGACCGTTTCGGGATCGGACAGGTGACTTTCCTGGACGGAACTGATCCTCAAAACATCAAGGCCAAAGTTGTTTTCATTCATGAAGGAGAGAAAAACCTGATCCTTAAATATGCTAAATTAACTAAGATTTAGAACTCATAGTACTATCGATATAGAAAAACGGATTCAATTTTGAGTCCGTTTTTTTGTTGTTAATACAAGGCTTTAGAACCAGGAATCAATCATTGACCATTCACTCTCAACTTTCAAATCTTAACTCATTTTCCTAGAACAACTCATTTATTATTTCTGGGCTCATTCCATTATTCAATAGAAATGGGCTTTAGCCCATTTACAAAAAATGATTTTCCAATAGGGCTTTAGCTTAAACTTAAGAATGGCAACGTACGCAAGATAATGATACGGACTTATGTTTGGGCTAAAGCCAATGGGTGGTTTTCTATTTTTACAAAGAACCGGCTAAAGCCCGTCCCTATTGAATATCATTTTTTTATTAAAATCTCTCTGAATTTATCTAACTTTAATAAGGGATAGAAAGAAACGATAATTATTTTTTACAAAAACAAAGTCTATTAATTTTGTAGACTAGTGAATATATTTTACATTTGCACCCTGTAAAACATAAATGGTTAATCAAATTCTAAACTATATGAGAAATAAAAAAACTATTTTTTCAGCTTCTGTTTTATTTTTTCTGGGATCCTATGCTTATGGCCAGGAAAAAGACAGTATAAAAGTACATAAAGACACCATACAAACGAATAATGTAGAAGAGGTAGTGGTTTTAGGTTCACGTGCCGGAGCAAGATCAAAAGTAGACAGCCCGGTTCCTGTGGATGTATTCAATATCAAAGAATCTTCGGCTATTCTTCCCCAATCTGGGATAGGGCAGATTTTGAATGCACTGGCTCCTTCTTTTACTTCTACAATTCAGACCAATTCTGATGGGACGGATCACCTGGATCCTGCTCAGTTGAGGGGATTGGGACCGGATCAGGTATTGGTATTGGTAAATGGAAAAAGAAGGCACACTTCAGCTTTAGTCAATGTAAACGGAACACCCGGAAGAGGAACGGTAGGAACAGATTTGAATGCTATTCCAGCTTTTGCCCTTAACAGGATTGAGGTTCTGAGAGATGGTGCGGCTGCTCAGTATGGTTCAGATGCCATTGCCGGAGTTATTAACCTTGAGCTTAAAAAAGATACCGGAAAATTAACCGGGCAGGTGAGCTACGGAGGAAATCTGACCCCTACAGCCAACGACCATACCGGAAATTTTGACGGTCAGAATGTTCAGGTAGACTTGAATTACGGTAATAAAATAGGAACAAAAGGTGGTTTCTTTAATATCACCTGGTCTTCTCAGTTCAGAGAACCTACTTCAAGAGCCGGTGCAGAAAGCGGAACGATTTATAATGCCTATAATGCTATTGAACAGCGTGCTTTAAATAATGGGGTTAATCTTTCTTCTCTTTTTAATAATATCAATAGTACCCCGAATTCACAACAGATCATCAACTCTATTCATCAGTATGCTCAGGGGGTAAACTACTTTACTGCCGATCAGCAGGCTGCCATTCAGGGGGCATCTACCATCCAGGATATAAAAGACGGAAACGGAAATGTTATTCAGAAAGGACTTCAGTCTTTATTGAATTTTGATGTTACTGATCAGGAACTTGCTTACAGAGGACTCACAAGAAAGGATTTCAATATGCAGGTAGGACAGTCTAAGCTTAACAATCATCAGCTTTTTGTCAATATGGAAGTTCCGATCAATGATAACTGGAAAGTATATTCTTTCGGAGGATATAGCCTAAGACATGGTACTTCCGGAGGGTTTTACAGAAAACCTAACCAAAGCAGAACATTTACCGGGCTGTCTGCTAACGGTTATCTGCCTCAGATTGGAACGGATATCCAGGATATTTCACTGGCTGCAGGGATCAAAGGGAAATGGGATGGCTGGAATATTGATTTCAGTAATACTTTCGGGCAGAACTCATTTACTTATACCATTCAGAATACCGGAAATACATCTTTGCGCTTTGCATCACCCAATGAATTTAAGGCCGGAGGATTAAAATTTTCCCAAAATACGATTAATCTGGATTTTTCAAAAAAATATGATGTCTGGGAAGGAATCAATGTTGCATTTGGAGCAGAACACCGTTATGAAAATTTTAAAATAACAGCAGGAGAGGAAGCTTCTTATGCTACATATGATACTTCAGGAAATGTATGGACGGGGAATTCTCAAAGGCCCACCGACTTCTTTGGGGCAGCACTTCCCGGCGGCTCTCAGGTATTCAGTGGATTTAAGCCTGTCAATGCAGTAGACAAAAACAGACAGTCTGTAGCAGCGTATGCAGATGTGGAATTTAATTTTACCAATTGGTTATTGGTGGATGCAGCTGCGCGATATGAAAACTATTCTGATTTCGGATCTACTTTTAATTATAAATTGGCTTCAAGAATAAAGGTAGCCCCCAATTTCAATGTAAGGCTTGCCGGATCTACAGGATTCAGAGCGCCTTCTATTCATCAGATTTATTATAATGTAACTTCTACTTTATTTACCAACAATCAGCTTCTGGAAGTAGGAACTTTCAGTAATGATTCGGCAGTAGCAGGATTATTGGAAATCCCGAAACTGAAACAGGAAACCTCAAAATCTGCAAGTGTAGGATTTACCTATAAAATTCCTTCTGTTAATTTGACCTTTACAGCAGACGGGTACTTTACGAGAATAGACAACAGAATTATTCTTACAGACCAGTTTTTAAGAGCAGATGTACCTGCTGCTGCACAAAAAGTCTATGATGATTTAGGTATTAACGGAGCACAGCTTTTTACCAATGCTATTGATACGGAAACCAAAGGGGTGGATGTGGTTATTTCGCATAATGTCAGAGTTTCAGGCTTAAAACTGGATAACAGCTTTGCTGTCAATCTTAGTCAAACTAAACAGGTAGGAGACATCCATTCTTCAGGACTTCTACAGTCTGCAAAGCTTGAAAAAGTGTATTTCTCAGAAAAATCCAGGGTATATCTGGAAGAAGCCGTACCGAGAGTAAAGGCCAGTCTTTCTCATACCCTTTCATGGAAAAATGCGAGCTTCTATCTTAGAAATACGTATTTCGGAAAAGTAACGGGAGCAGATATTATTGATGCCAACGGAGACGGAATTATCGGATTCAATGAGCATCAGCAGATTGGAGACAAAATTATTACGGATCTTTCTCTGGCATATCAGTTTACCAAAAACATTGGACTGACACTCGGTGTAAACAATTTATTTGATATTTATCCTACTAAAAACCTTCCTGCGTCTACTAATAATGACCAGTTTGTTTATTCACGTTCTACTTCTCAGTTTGGGCAGAACGGGAGATATGTTTTCACAAGACTGAATTTTAATTTTTAATGGTTATAAAAATTTGAAGGGAGACTGTTCTGAAAATGAACAGTCTTTTTTTATGTCTGAAATTTCGGTTTGTTTACGGAATTACTTCCATGTTTTTAATTCATAAGCTGCTTCCCAGAAATGATATTCCATTCTGGAGGCGGTTATAAAAGCTTCGGTCATTTTTTTTCGTGTTTCCTCAGTGGTTTTTTCTGCTATTGTATCACAGATGAAAATAGCCTGGTCTACGGCAGCTGAAAACTCTTCTCCGGAATAGGTGGCAATCCATTTGTCATAAGGATTGTTGACGGTATTATGGTTTTGATAAATATAATTTCCAACCTCTCTGTAGATCCAAAAACAAGGAAGCACGGCGGCAATGGCAATTTCTACAGATTCTAAGGCAGCGGTACTTCTCAGAAAATGAATGTAATGATGGCAGGCAGGCTGTAAAACACCTTTATCTGTAAGTCCAAAATCTTTAAAATAAGATTCGTGCAGTGCATTTTCCACTACAATGGCATTTTCAGCAAATCGCATATAAGTAAGAACATCCTTGAGATCCGGAATTTTTGCAGCAATCAGGGAGAGGGTTCTGCCAAAATGTTCAAGGTATAATGAATCCTGAGCCATATAAAAACGGAATTTTTCCTGAGGTAAGGAACCTTCTGATAATTCTTTGATAAAAGGCATGCTAAGAATAGACTGATAATATTCTTCTATCGTTTGCCAGGTTTGTTCAGACCATTTCATTTTTGATGAGTTTTTGAGGATTAAAAAAGTGGTTAAGAGGACCATTGCCATATCCTGTCTGTACATCTATGCTGTTTTTTATAGCCTCATAAACATAGTCCTGTCCTAAAGAAACAGAATCATGTAAGCTTTTTCCCTGAGCCAGGTAAGCAGCTATTGCAGAAGAAAGAGTACAGCCGGAACCATGGGTATTAATGGTGTTTAGTTTCAGCGTTTCAAAAGTATGGTATTGTCCATGTTCATCATAGAATAAAGAGGTGATGGTGGAGGTTTCCTGATGACCACCTTTGAGAAGTATGCTCTTGCAGCCTAACTGTTTTATTTTTTCACCTGCAGTATATAAATCTTCCAGCGTTTCGACTTTCATGCCGGCTAAAATTGCTGCTTCATCCATATTGGGGGTAATGATATCAGCAATTGGAAATAGTTTTTCTGTGATCGCTGTGATGGTTTCCTCCTCAATAAGCCTATGCCCGCTGGTAGCTACCATTACAGGGTCAAATACAACCGGAATTCTTGTATACTGTGATAATGTGGAAACAATAGTCTCAACCAACTGTGGAGTATGTACCATTCCTATCTTAATGGCATCAGGAAAAATATCATCCAGAATCGCTTTGATCTGATCGGCTACTGCTTCCACAGGAATAGGATATATTGTTCTTACTCCCTGTGTATTTTGTACAGGCAGGGCCGTTAATACTGAGGTGGAAAAGCAGCCTAAAGCAGAAGCTGTTTTGATATCTGCCTGAATACCTGCGCCACCACTTCCGTCAAAACCTGCAATGGTCAATACGGACGGGTATTTGTATTTTTTCATTTTAAAATTTCATTTTTTAATTCATATGCTGCTTTCTGGGGATTTGCAGCACTGCATATTGCAGAAACTACTGCAAGGGAGTCTGCTCCGGCGTTGAGGACTTCCTTCGCATTTCCAAGATGTATACTGCCTATGGCGACCAGCGGTTTTTCTGTAAGCTGTCGGATTTTTGCAACACCTTCAAGCCCCCATTCTGTAATGGTATCTGTTTTGGTATGTGTTTTAAATACAGGGCTTATACCAAGATAATCAGAAACCATTGTCTGTTCATTTTCAAGCTGGGCCAGGTACTCAATAGAATATCCAATGATTTTATTTTGGATAGAAGGTCGTTGTCTTAAAAAAGTAGGTGCAGTATCACTGTTCCCAACATGAATACCCGCAGAATTTACTTTTTCAGCAACTTCTATATGATCATTTATAATGAGGGGAATACCATACTTTTCTGTAATTTCCATAAGCTTTTGGGCTTTTTGGAGGAACAATTCGGTACTGTCATTTTTTTCTCTGAGCTGGATAATGTCCACTCCGCCCAAGATGGCTTCTTCGGCAACTGTCAGAAAGTTTTTTCCAATGCAATCAGCTTCAGAAATCACAAGGTACAGTTGGTAGGGGAAAGGATGCAGGCTCATTTTTGTTCTATCTTTAGGTTTTGGATGAATTCTTCTTCTGTTATATTGTACAGTTTATCAATCAGGTTAACCTGAAGACTTCCGGGACCTTTACTTTGCTGGACAGCCAGTTCTCCAGCAATGCCTATTAATGCCATTGCAGCAGCAACACCCAATGTTTTATCTTCCACACTACCTATAAACGCACCTGTTAATGCGGTAGCAGAACATCCAAGACCTGTTACTTTAGTCATAAGCGGATGTCCGTTTTTAATGAAAAAGCTCTGCTGTGGGCTTATAATAATATCTGTTTCACCGGAAATACAGACTGTTGAATGGTAGTGTTGCATCAGTATTTGAGCAGCATGAACCGCGTCATTACTTTGAGCGGTACTATCTACTCCTTTAGTAACAGTGGTATTAGCTTTGGCCAGTGCAATAATCTCTGAGGCATTTCCTCTGATAACACTAGGTTGATATTGTAAGAGTTGTTGTAAAACCTGATCACGAAAAGAGGTTGCTCCGGCACCCACAGGATCTAAAACCCATGGTTTATTTACGGAATGTGCTGTTTCAGCTGCCAGAAGCATAGATTCTGACCAGTATTCATCTAACGTTCCTATATTGATCACCACGGAATGGGCAATACCGATCATTTCTTTGATCTCAGACCGGGCATGTGCCATAATGGGAGAGGCTCCAACAGCCAAAAGAGCATTGGCCGTATTGTTCATGACTACATAGTTGGTGATGTTGTGAACCAGGGGAGATTTTTGTTTTACAAGCTGCACTTGCTGCCAAAGTATTTTTTCCATTGTTATCTTATCATTAAAATAAAAATAGCTTTAGGAAAAAATCCAAAACAAAAATCACATGAGCGGGTCATGTAATTTTGCTTTTCCCTACGTCGGTGTAAGCCGTATCAGGTTCAAAGGGACTCTCTCAATTCTTTTTCAGAATACCCCTAAAGCAAAACAAATGTATAAAAATTATCAGACCGGGCAAAAACCTTCCCCGTAATTTTATCTTTCCACAAGTTCCTTTACCTGTTCTCCATAAAAATCTGTTTTCGTAGTATTGATTTTTAAGAGCTCATACCATTTTATAAAAGCTCCGATAAAAACAATAAGCATCAGTGCCATAGCTGTTACTGCTAAAGCAGCCAATAAGTACTGTTCTTTTGGAATATAGATCGTAGCAACCTGGATATAGCCGGCCCAAAAAGTAATTCCAGCCATAAAAACACCCGGAATAGCCGAGCATAAAGCATATTTTCCTCTGTTCATCCTGATCAGCATAGTCGTACAGACAATCAATCCGCAAGCGGCAAGTAATTGATTGCTGATCCCGAATAGTGGCCAGATACTGCTTACATTTCCGGTGTATACCAGGTATCCCCAGGCAAAAGTGAAAAGAAGGCTGCTGATAATAATTCCGGGAACCCAGTTTTTATCATTGAATTTTGGAATCACAGAACCCAGCATTTCCTGTAAAAAGAAGCGCCCGACTCTTGTTCCTGCATCAATGGCTGTCAGGATAAATACGGCCTCAAACATAATGGCGAAATTATACCAGTATGCGGTTAATTGATCCATATAAGGGATCTTATTAAAGATGTGAGCCATTCCCACGGCAAGTGAAACAGCCCCGCCAGTTCTGCCATGAAGATCAATACCAATCTTTTGTGAATAATAATCTATGTCTACTCCATGTAAGGCAGGATGTGCTGCAAGAAAAGCGTCATATGATTCTTTTGGAGTGTTGATGGCAAAATAATCCCCCGGCATTAATGTACATGCAGCAATGAGAGCCATTAGTGCAACAAAACCCTCTACAAGCATGGCACCATAGCCCACAAAAAGAATTTCTCTTTCTTTATTAAGCATTTTTGGAGTTGTTCCCGTAGCAATGACAGCATGAAATCCCGAAATAGCACCACAGGCAATCACAATAAAAATAAATGGAAGCACTGGGCCACCAATGACAGGACCTCCTCCGTTTACAAAAGCGGTAAGTGCCGGCATCTGTACAGTAGGATGAATGACAATAACTCCTATAGCCAACATAATGATCGTTCCTATTTTTAAATATGTAGAAAGATAATCACGGGGAACCAATAATAACCAAACCGGTAATACAGAAGCTAAAAAACCATATAATGGGATAGCAATGGAAATGGTCTTGATATCCCACGAAAATAAATTATTCATAGTGGGATTCTGCATGAGGCTGTGTCCACCAATAATTCCCGCTATTAAAAGAATTCCGCCTAAAATACTGGCAAAGAGTACACTGTTCTTTTTATACCGCATGATCAGTCCCATAATTACTGCAATAGGCATTGTGATCACCACTGTAAACAAAGACCAGGAAGCTTCATGCATGGCATTGATGCATGCCAGGGATAACCCTGCCAGGGTAAGGATCAAGATAAATAAGATGGCAAACCCTGCTACCGTACCGGTTGCTTTACCGATCTCCTTTGAAGCTATGGTGGCAAGACTCTGCCCTTTATGTCTTACGGAAGCAAATAATACCACCATATCATGTACACCTCCTCCCAATACACAGCCAATTAAGATCCATAGGGCACCGGGCAAATAACCAAACTGTGCAGCCAGGACAGGACCTACCAAAGGGCCTGCAGCAGCAATAGCTGCAAAGTGATGTCCGAAAAGTACATTTTTATTCGTAGCGACATAATCTTTTCCGTCTGCAAATTCAACAGCCGGGGTTGTATGCTGGTCATTGAGACGAAGAACTTTATTGGCGATAAAGATGCCATACACACGATAAGCTATAGCAAAAATGAGGACTGATGCAAAAATGAGAGTAAGCGCATTGATATTGTTCAGGAAATCCATATCATTTTGATTTTTGTAGTGAATAATTAAAATTGAATCCTATTTTGTTATTAATAATTCAAATATTAGCCAAGTTAATTATTTTAAGTGTAAAAATTAATGATATGTATACTAATTTAGCAAATTTGCTATTTGTGTGTGTTTTTTGTTAATTTATAATATTGATTATCAGTTTGTATGTGTGTGTTATGCTTGTTTTGTGTGTATATATTATTTTTTCTGAGAAATGATGAAATCTACCATCTGATCTGTGAGCCTGTCAAGATAGGGTTTGTCGGTAGTACTGAAACTGTGGACTCCATTATCCACAACCACTAAGGAAGTCTGGATATTTGCTCTTTTTAATCTTCGGTAGAGCTTTTTTGATTGACTTAAAGGGACAATCTTGTCTTTATTGCCCTGCATAATTAAAGTAGGAACCCCACCTGAAACAATATTAACCGGAGATACGGTTTTGAAATATTCTATTATCTTTTGCTGGTCTTTGTCTATATCATATCCGGAAAGTCCTTTGACTAGGTTCTTTTGTAAACTGATAATCTTTTTTGATAGTAATCCCACCATAAAAACGGGAATAGTGCCTGTTTTGGTGTGAAAAAGCTTATTCAGATCAGCAGGGCCATAATGATCAATAACATAATTGACACTCGAAGGATAAGATGAAAGTTCAGGACTTCCGATAAATGTATCATCTGGAGTGTATGCCGCCATCAGGGAAAGGTGAGCGCCTGCAGATGTCCCGAAAATTCCAATATTATGAGTGTCGAAATTATATTTTTCTGCATTTTTTCTGACCCATCTTATGGCATCCTTAGTGTCTTCCAAAGGTTGAGGGAAGTGAGTACTGTCATTTAACAGGGTATAATTTATACTGATCACTGCATATTGCTTTGCGATCAGTTTGGCCATTGTGTTTTCTACATAATCATCTTTAAGGATCACTTTGTCGCCTTCTACCCATCCTCCTCCATGAACGTAGATCAATACGGGAAGTTTACCGGGTACATTACCTTTAGGCGTATAAATATCCAGTTGAAGAGGATTTCCTTTTTTGTTGGTTTTGTAAATTATATTTTCAGAAACAGTGGCTATTTCCGGAAGCAGGGTAGTCTTTACACGCGAAGCCTGGGCTGAATTTTGTGAAAAGGATAAATGCGAAAAACTTAAAAATACAATAAAAAACAGGTTTGTAAAAAACCTGTTGATAGATATGGCGTATGATAATTTCATAATGAGTCTTTTTGAGGCATATTATTTTACTAATTCCTCAAAAAGCTTACCAAAAGTAGTATTTAAATCTCTGGATTTTCCGGGATGAGGTCTTGAGGTCTGCACTACTGAACTTCGTACAGCGGTCAGCCATCGGAAGCGTTCTGGGATATCAAACAGTGCAATAGGACCGCCCTCTTTATTTCCTTCAGCGATTTTCTGAAAACTTTCCAGGTTTTGAATGATATCCTCATAATCCAGTTTGCTATGCATCAGCTTGAACTTATCAGGGCACAAATGGAATGCTACACGGATAAATTTTTCTTTTTTTGAAAACATAACGAGTCCTATATTGAAAAATTCTTCTCTTTCAACCTTCGGTACTAAGCGTATTACCGCATATTCATATATTTTATCCTCTTGCATTTTTGGCTTCGTTTACAAAGATTTGAGAATTTTCTAATCTGGTTTTCATAAACTGAAAATAGATCTCACGGATTTCATCAGGTGTTTCATCAGCGTCATTCCAATGTAACCAGTCTTCAGGAATTGTGTTGACAATTTCTCTGAAAAAAGTATCATTTAATATGCTGTGGGCAAACTGGTCAGCTTCCTCCAGTTTTTTTGCTTTCGGAAGCAATACATGGTCTTTCACATATTTGAATGGTGTTTTTGCTGCTGTATCGAAATTCTGCCATGAATGATGGAAATAGAAAGAGGCTCCGTTGTCAATGATCCAGAGTTCTTTATTCCACATCAGCATATTGGTATTTTTAAAAGTACGGTCAATATTGGTAATAAAGGCATCCAGCCAAACAATTTTTGAAGCCAGAAGAGGGTCAACAGACACTCCCGGATCATAGGTGATAGATCCTGAAAGATAATGCAGCCCCAGATTTAAGCCTTCAGAAAACTTGAGCAGATCCTGGATCTCTTCATCCGCTTCTGTTCTGCCAAAGTCTGCATCAAGATTTACAAAAACGAGCTCAGGAATTTTAAGCCCTAAAGCTTCCGTGATTTTGCCTCCCAACAATTCAGAAATCAGCATTTTAACTCCATGGCCTGCGCCCCGGAATTTTAAAACATATTTGAAATCATCATCAGCTTCTGCCAGAGCAGGTAGTGAACCTCCTTCTCTTAATGGCAGAATGTAACGTGTGACGGTTACCGTTCTTAAATTCTGCATACCGCAAAAATAAGGTTATTTTTTAATAGTTTTTTTCATAAATTTCGATTAAAATTAATTCTCTTATTGTATGGATCTTACTATCAAAAAGAATATACATTTGGAAAACACTGAGACAAGAAGCTTTCTTGCGGATGTTTTTTATATGAATGCAGAAAAGAAATTGCCGTTAGTGATATTTGTTCATGGCTATAAAGGTTATAAGGATTGGGGAGCATGGGATGTAATGGCTGAGAAATTTGCTAAAGCCGGCTTTTTCTTTGTAAAATTCAACTTTTCTCACAACGGAACAACGGTTGGGGATTCCCATAATTTTGCAGACCTTGAGGCTTTCGGAAATAATAACTATTCCAAGGAACTTTCCGATCTTGGTGTGGTAATTGATCACTTTATCAAAGAACCTCAGGTAGATGATCAAAAAATAATTTTGATGGGACACAGCAGAGGAGGTGGAATTTCTATTATTAAAGCATTTGAAGATGAGAGGATCAATGGATTGATTACCCTGGCCAGTGTAGATACCCTGGAACGTTTCCCTAAAGATGAAGCATTAGCGAACTGGAAGCAGGAAGGAGTTTATTATGCATTGAATGGACGGACAAAACAGGAAATGCCTCATTACTATCAATTTTATGAGGATTTTGAGCAAAATGTAAACCGTTTTGATGTGGAAAGAGCTACAGAAATGGCCAAAGTCCATATGTTAATTATTCATGGAACACAGGACGAAGCGGTAGAAGTAAAACAGGCAGAACATCTTCACCTGCTTCATCCGAACTCTGAACTGTTTCTTATTGAAAATGCCAATCATACCTTTGGAGCTAAGGAGCCCTGGACAGAAAATGACTTACCAAAAGATCTGAATACTGCAGCAGAAAAATGTATTGAATTTATAAAAGCAAAGATGTAATACGTTCAATATCAGAAATAATATATCAGAAATCCCGTTATGATAGTAACCACCATATAAATTAATTATGAATAAACTTATTGCAGGCGTATTCGCCTTATCATTATTGACAACAGCTGTTTCTTGTAAAAAAGAAACTAAAACAGAATCCTCAGCAAGCAGAGATACATTAGCTACTGTAATGCCTAAAGACTCTACAGGAATTCCAAAAACAGACTCAGTAGCTGTTCCTTCCCAGGGTACAGCCTCTACAGACAATATTATTACTAAAAATGTAGGTAAATATCCGCATGATATCAAGTTGTTTGAAGACAAAAGCCTGACAGAAAGATTGAAAAAAGTGGTAGGCTCTGAGTATGCTGAAATGGTAAAATTCTTTAATGTAGAAAGCCCTGTTGTTTCAGAGAACGGAATCTATAAGCTGAACGGATGTAAGCAACATGATTGCCCGGGGTATTCCACTTCCATCTATTATGATGCAAAGAATGATAACCTGAATGTGGCGATTGATAAAAACGGAAAAGTAAGTGACTTTGCCGAAAAAGGTAAAATTACAGTTTCAGAAACACTGAAAGCAAAATAAAGAGGAGCATAAGCTTTTCCTTCTTCATTTAAAATAAAAAAGCCTGAAATCTCAGGCTTTTTTTATTTTATCGTTAGTACTATCCAGGCTTCTTCAATTTTACTTTCCAATAATAGCTTCTGTGCATCTGCATGAATATGTTCATCCGCATGAAAGTCTCCTGTTGGCAATACTTCTACATTGGCAAGCATTCCAAGGTCATTTCCTGTGAAAATCTTACTGTATTTAATAGAATCAGGCAGAAGATCAAATCCAATTCCCTTTGTAACCAGAGGTTTTGGAACTTCAAAAAGGCTGTTTTCATTGCTTCGGGAATACCAGTTGCCTCCTAAGCGGGCTACCATATCGAGTTTTTTCTGATCCAGGTTTCCAGCCTCATTCAGGTATTCTTCTCTGATATGAATCTTCTGAACCTCACAGATCACAAGATTTCCGGCTCCTCCCTGATCACCCAAAGATTTTACTTCTAAAACCTTGCATTCAAAATTGACCGGACATTCCTCAATCAGCTTAGGTTGTACCAAATCAGCATCTTTCATTGTCAGCCCTGATTTTATAAACTCATTGACTCCGGTTTCATATTCTGTGGAAGCTAAGGAAATTTGCTGAACAATTGGAAAATTTACTGTTCCAATCACCACTTCCTGAACTTCAAGAACATTTTCCAGGGTATGTTTAGTCGTATTATCACGCACTCTCCTCGATGGTGAGAAAATCAAAATCGGAGGAACGGTACTGAACATATTGAAAAAACTGAATGGTGATAAATTGATCGTACCATTTTTATCTACCGTAGAAGCCAATGCAATCGGGCGCGGTGACACGGCGGTCTGCATGATGGTTTGCAGCTGCACGGCGGTTATTTCAGAGGGGATTACTGTTTTCATATTTTTACTTTTAACACCTAAGTTATTTTTAGTTATTTCTTATTGCGTTTTATTGAAGTACACTTAAGTTTGAAAATCTACGATTTTCATTCTTTTGGAAGATCTTTAAATATTTTGGACGCAAAGGATTCACAACCTTCATGGTAAAGGTTTGTAACATTGAAGTTGACTAAAATTGAACGAGGTGCTTTTAAAAGGTTCATATAGTTTATAGTTTGTGCTTTATGAATTTGATGAATTTCGGCAACTGATTTTAACTCTAAAACGATTAATTCTTCAATTAAAAAGTCACATTTTACCTTACAATTTATATGGTTTCCTTTATAGGAAAATGGAATCTCAAGTTCACTTTGATATTTTAAACCTAACAGATCAAATTCTTTTTCTAAACATTGATGATAAACCTCTTCGTACAAACCAGGACCCGCTAGTTTATGTACTTCTATACAAGCGCCAACAATTTTGTAGGATAGCTCGTTAATCAATTTTTGAGTAATCATCATGTGAGAAAAAATGAAAATCGCAGATTTTCAAAAACTAAAGTGAACTCAATTTTTCCATTATTATTTAGCTTAAAAAACTAAAGTGTTTAAATAATTATTATACGGTTGGGATAATTTTACCTGAAACTTCACCAAAACCTACTCTTACACCATCTTTCTCAGCCCATGCTTTCATGGTAACCGTATCATTGTCTTCAATGAATTTTCTTTCTTCTCCGTTGCTTAATGATAAAGGGTTTTGTCCTCTCCATGTCAATTCAAGCATAGAACCGAAAGATTTTGGATCGCTTCCTGAGATAGTACCACTGGCATACAGATCACCTACCTCAACGTTGCATCCGTTTACAGTATGGTGAGCCAGCTGTTGCGTCATATTCCAGTACATGTGTTTGTAATTGCTTTCACTGATGAGGTTTTGTTCCCCATTTTCAGGCTGGATATAAACTTCAAGATTGATATCGTAGTTTTTGTCTCCTTCAAATTTTAAATAGTCTAACACTTCAGGGTCCTGTGTAGGAGAAGCGGTTCTGAATGGTTCCAGGGCTTCCAGGGTAACTACCCATGGTGAAATAGATGAACCGAAGTTTTTAGCAAGGAATGGACCTAGTGGCACATACTCCCAAGACTGTATATCTCTTGCAGACCAATCGTTGAATACTACCATTCCAAAAATAGCATCTTCAGCGTCTTTTGTAGAAATGCTTTCTCCCATCTCAGTATTTTTGTTGATGATGAAGGCCATTTCCAGTTCAAAATCCAATTGTTTACAAGGACCAAAAACAGGTTTTTCCACATCCGCAGGTTTCATCTGTCCTTTAGGACGATTAATGTCTGTTCCGGAAATTACAATTGAAGAGGCTCTTCCATGGTAACCTACCGGTAAGTGTTTCCAGTTTGGTAATAAAGCATTGGCAGGATCACGGAACATTTTTCCAACATTGGTAGCATGTTCAATGCTGCTGTAGAAATCAGTGTAGTTAGGAATGTGAAGAGGCATCATCATTTTCACTTTGTCAAGATCATAAAATGCTTCTTCAATGGTTTTCTGGTCTTTTGAAAGAGCAGAACCTTCCTGTAATAGCGTTTGAATTTTTGTACGAACAGCATTGGTAACCGGTTTACCCAGTTCAATAAATTCGTTGATGGTGTATGCTTCAAAAACATTGTCATCCAATCCTTCAATGTCTTCAAAATATCCAAGATCATACAAGGTTGCCAGATCTATAATCTGATCTCCGATCCTTGTACAGCATCCGATATATTCTTTATTAAAAACTGCGACTCCGAAAGGGATATTATGTATAGAAAAATCCGAATTTGAGGAATAGTCTACAAATGATTTCATAAGTTTATTAGATTTAAGTTAGATTAAAATAGCACCCTGAGAAACAGCTGTTTTCAAGATATTTATTTTGCCTTTTTCGAGTAGGATTCTTCATCAATCCATCGGTCTCTGGTATTGACATCAATGAGATAAAGAATATCCTTTTGCTTGGTGAGCATCAGGGTTTTAGTTACCGGCAGTGGAATTTTTTTATCTTCAAGCTTATCTGCTCTTAAAGAAATAATGTTTTTCTTTCTGATGATGTCACCTGTAAAAACATTGGAACTGCTTTCTCCGGTAGCTTTATCATCAAAAACTTCTACATAAGTAGCATTATTTCCTTTGATGATAATAAAATCTCTTTCCGTGTGGTCTGCCTCATCTTTAATGAAAACAAACTTTTTATTGTCAATATTTACATTGTCGAGATTCTGATTGATGCCTCTTCTTTCTTCAAGTTTGGTAAGAATTGCATCCAATGTTCCATATTGAGCTTTTAAGCCCAATGTTCCAAGGAATAGAGTTCCTATTAAAATTTTTTTCATATGCTGTGTTTTTATAAAAAAGTTTTGTCAAGACTTTGCATCCTGACAAAACTTAGTATATACTGTAAAATTAAAGATTTCCTCTTCTGTCCTGTTCTCTTTCCAGTGCTTCAAATAACGCTTTAAAATTTCCGGCACCAAAACTCTGTGCACCATGTCTTTCAATGATTTCAAAGAATAGGGTAGGGCGGTCTTCTACAGGCTTGGTAAAAATCTGAAGTAAGTACCCTTCTTCATCATGATCAATAAGTATACCTAAACTCTGTAATTTCTTAAGATCTTCATCAATATGACCTACTCTTTCAGGAACCATATCATAATAAGCTTCAGGAGGAGCGGAAAGGAATTCTACCCCACGTTTTTTTAATTCCGTGACTGTGTGGATGATATCTTTTGTAGCAACAGCAATGTGCTGTACCCCTTCTCCTTCATAGAAATCAAGGTATTCTTCTACCTGAGATTTCTTTTTACCTTCTGCAGGTTCATTGATAGGGAATTTTGCAAATCCGTTTCCGTTTGACATTACCTTAGACATCAAAGCAGAATATTCTGTGTTGATCTGTTTATCATCAAAAGAAAGGATATTTACAAATCCCATTACTTTTTCATACCATTCTACGGTAGGAATCATTCTGTTCCAGTCTACATTTCCTACGCAGTGGTCTACATACAATAAACCGGCTTCTTCAGGGTTGTAGTTGCTTTCCCATTTTTCATATCCTGGCATGAAAGCTCCTTTATAGTTTTTTCTTTCAATAAACATGTGAATCGTTTCTCCGTAAGTATAGATTCCGGACATTCTTACTTCACCATGTTCGTCAGTAAGTGTTACAGGCTCTAAATAGGGCTTTCCACCTCTTTTTGTAGTCTCTTCAAAAGCTGCATAGGCATCATCTACCCAAAGTGCCAAAATTTTTACTCCGTCACCATGTTTTTTTACGTGCTCACTGATTGGAGAGTCAGACTTAAGTCCGGTAGTTAAAACCAATCTTATTTTTCCTTGTTGAAGAACATAAGATGCACGGTCTCTTACTCCTGTTTCAGGACCCGCATAAGCTACAGACTGAAAACCGAAAGCGGTTTTATAATAATGGGCAGCCTGTTTTGCATTTCCTACATAAAACTCAATATAATCTGTACCGTTAATCGGTAAAAAATTCTCTGCTTGAGCAATTTTTTCGGCAAATGTTAGTGTTGACATGTTTTCTTTTTACTTTTATTTTATTGGTATGCAAATTACAAAAATCTTGGACATAGGGAAAATAATAAACAGAAATCCTGGTGTTTATTTAACATAAAGTTAAAGAAGAGTTCATTTAAGTATATTTAAGTTTCTTAGGTTTAGAATGGACCTCCTACATTTGTAATACAAAAGACAAGTGAAAAATAATATTTCGAACATGAAAGCCGCAGAAGATTTTCTGCGGCTTTCTTATTTTTATAAAACTTCTATTTTCCTGTTTAAGCTTCCTGCATCAGGATTGTAATTATCCCAGATCTTCCAGGTGTCATCTACCTTTCTGATAAAGTAAATTTGGGTGCTCAGCTGATTGACAAAATGCTCTTCGCCGGTTTCTCCTACTTTGAACAGAAGATTCCAAAACTCCTGAGATTCCAGTATTTTTTTTTCAGGCTCATCTGTAACAATGTGGATGTCAAAAACTTCGTAATTGGACCGATTGTTTTTTGTGACCAGTTGAAAATCTTTGTCACACAGCTCTTTACTGTATAATGATGCCCTTTCTAGAAAAGGGGAATCGTTAAATACCAGATCTTTAAAGATACCGGTATTATGATTAGGAAACTGTTTGTAAAACTCAAAAGCGGTGGCACAGTAATCATAAACCATTTGGGTTAGAAATGAATGATCATCAGCTTCCTTATCTTCCTGTTTTTTATGCCTCATAGAAAGGATGTAATCATTAAGATCTTTGTATCCCAGAAAGATACATATCTTGTCCAGAGTTTTTAAAAATCTGAGGTCGCTATGGGTTTTGTCCTGGTAATCGTTTTCAAAAAAACGTTGTAAAGTAACATGTGAAATAGTATTTCCTATTTCAAATTTTTTCCCTCCCTTCAATTCTTCAGCTTCTGATAATTCTTCTTTAATAATTTCGGAAAGGATAATATAATGGCTTCTTTTCCATTCACTCACATTCCCCAAAACAGAATTCCTTACCTTCGAATGCTTTTCAACTTCTTCTCGTATCGAATTATATATCGTTTTCAATTTCCTTGTTTTAGAATGATTTTATCAAATATACTGCCAAAAGGTTAATGTTTTATTATGATTCATGGAGTCTGGCATGAAAATACTTTTTTGATTCTAAATAAAAACAACTTTTAAGAGATTATCTGTTTGATTATTAATGTTTAAATCTTTCGAAAGCGGCTCTTTCCAGCATTTCTCTGTCATCCGGATGCGCAATACTGATCAACTCTTGCGCCCTCTGGCGAAGATTTTTGCCATAGAGGTAAGCTGTTCCATATTCCGTAACTACATAGTGAATATGCCCCCTGGTAGTAACTACCCCTGCTCCCTGTTTAAGATATGGGACAATTCTGGAAACTCCTTTTCGGGTTCTTGAAGTGATGGCAATAATTGGTTTTCCGTCTTCACCCAATGCTGCTCCTCTCATAAAGTCCATCTGTCCTCCGATACCACTATACTGCATGGTTCCTATAGAATCGGCACATACCTGGCCGGTAAGATCAATCTCAATAGCTGAGTTAATGGCTACCATTTTTTTATTTTTCATAATGTTAATGGGGAAATTAACTTCGCTCACATCTCTGAATGCAAAAACAGTGTTATCATCTACATAATCATATAATTTTCTGGTTCCAAAGCAGAAACTTGTGATGGTTTTATTGTCGTTATAGCCTTTGTATTTGTTGTTAATTACATCATTCTGAATAAGATCAATGACTCCATCACTGAGCATTTCGGTATGAATACCCAGATCTTTATGATTGCCCAGGCACTTTAAAACGGCATCGGGAATTGTTCCGATACCCATCTGAAGGGTAGACCTGTCTTCAATAAGCTCGGCTACATTTTTTCCTACAAGCATTTCTTCAGGACCTACTTTTGAACCATAATCTACTGTGGGAAGCTCTTCTTCATGCCATACCAGCTTATGAATCCTGCTGATATGGATCATTCCGTCTCCATGAGTTCTCGGCATTCTCGGATTAACGATTGCAACGATGATTTTTGCAGTATCCACTGCTGATCTTGCAATATCTACAGAAGTTCCCAACGTACAGAAGCCATGTCTGTCAGGAGGTGAAACGGTTATTAAAGCCACATCCAGAGGCAGTATATTTTTTCTGAATAAAATAGGAATTTCGCTGAGAAATACGGGAACAAAGTCTCCTCTGTCTGAATTGACAGCATCACGAACCGGTGTGGAAACAAATAAAGAATTGACAAAGAAACTGTCTTTATATTCGGGTTTTGCAATTTCTACATTTCCCTGTTGGGTAATAGAAACCATTTCTACATTTTCCAACCGATGAGATTGTCTCGCCAGTTCATCAATAAGGTAGTTAGGAGTACATGCACTGCCATGGAAAAATACCCTGTTTCCACTTTTTATAGTATATATTGCTTCTTCAGCGCTTATGTAATTATGCATATTTTATTTTTTTGATATTAATTTTTTATCTCATAAAACACCTGTCTTCTCTCAAAGATAAGCTTTATCGTCTTTACTTATTCTAAATATTTCAGGCGAATTAGAAGATTTTTATCATGTTAAACATAAAGAATTTAAAGAAAAAGCAAAAAGACCGGATGCACTGCATTCGGTCTTTTTATAGGCTAGAATTAATTTCTTAATTTAAAATAGGAGCTTCAGTTTTCTGCTTCATACTTCCTGTTTCAGAAAATCGCAAATGCCAGCTAAAAGCTTCTTCAAGTAAGTGAGGAGTGTGGCCACCTCTTTCACAGGCTCTGTCAAAGTAGGACTGCAGCTCTTCTCTATAATCAGGATGCACACAATGGTCAATTATTTTCTGAGCCCTTTCTCTGGGAGCTAAACCTCTTAAATCAGCCAGCCCGATATCGGTAACCAAAATGTCAACATCATGCTCTGTATGATCGGTATGAGAAACCATTGGAAGCACATGGGAAATATTGTTTCCTTTGGAAGCAGCCTGAGTCACAAAAATACTTAAGTAAGCGTTTCTTGCAAAATCTCCGGACCCTCCGATTCCGTTCATGATTTTTGTTCCGCCAATATGGGTGGAATTTACATTTCCGTAAATATCAAATTCAATTGCTGTATTGATAGCAATGACTCCTAATCTCCTGATCAATCCTGGAGTATTGGAAATATTCTGGGGTCTTAAAACAAATTTTTCTCTGTATTTTGAAAGGTTTCCTAATACTCTTTCATAGCATTCCTGAGAAACCGTAATGGAAGATGCGGAAGCAAAACTTAGTTTACCGGAATCAATCAGATCAAAGGTACTGTCCTGAAGCACTTCAGAAAACATAGTCAGGTCATAAAAATTACTGTCCTTAAATCCTGTAAGAACGGCGTTGGCCACTTTACCAATTCCCGCCTGAAGAGGAAGTAATCTGTCTGTAAGACGTCCCAGAAGAACTTCATTTTCAAAGAAACCCAGGAGGTGCTTTGCAATGGCAGTTGTTTTTTCATCCGGTTCTGCAATATCTGCAGGGCTGTCTTTAAGGTGGGTAAAAACAATAGCCTCAATTTTATCAGGATCGATAGGAATACTTTTTCTTCCGATTTTGTTCCATGGGGCGACAATAGGAATAACGTTTCTGTAAGGATAATCTTCAGCCTGGTAGATATCGTGAATACCATACACTTCCTCAGGAACTTCGGTATTGATCTCGATGATGACTTTTTTGGCCAATGCCGCAAAAGTGACTGAGTTTCCTACAGAAGTTGTAGGGACAATGCTCCCGTCTCTTTCAATATAAGCTGCTTCAATCACCGCCAGATCAATAGTCTGTAGGTTTTTAGTGTGAAGCAGTTCGGCACTTTCACTTAAATGCTGATCAATGAAGAGAATTTCGCCATTATTAATCTTATTTCTTAAAATGGGATCTACCTGGAAAGGCATCCTTTTCTTTAATACATTAGCTTCTGCTAATTTGCCATCGGTACCATGTCCTAATGAAGCTCCGGTCATTAGAGTGACCTTAATATCTTCAGTTTTTCCTCTTTCAGCTAATGCCGGCAAAATTGCTTTGCTGTCACCTGCTTTTGTAAAGCCGCTAGATCCTATGACCATACCGTCTTTAATCATTTTTACAGCGTTTTCAGCTGTTGTCACTTTTTGGTGTAGACTTTCTAATCTGATTCTTTCTAACATGTAATCTTGATTTTGTGGTAACCACCATTACTTAGGATGCGTTATGAAAAATAATGGTGATTATAAATGTTAACCATCTCTCACAAATTTACGAAAAAAGACCCTTTAAATAAAGCATTCAAAGGGTCTTTTATATGTATTCAGCAGTACTTTTTATAAGAAATTGTTTAGGCTCTTTAGTATGAGATACATCTATTAGAATTTTTAACTCAAAACTTAAGATTCAACGTGGTTAAAAGTCACAGAACCTGTGTTTTAAACATTTTTATGAAACTTAAGGGCTATTCTTCTTGTTCAGCCTAAAGAATTAAAATCATTTCAATTATTCCAGCCATGAAGTTTTGTATGACGGATCTTCCACTTTCAAAGCTTCTTCTGTAATTTTCAAAGGACGGAAAGGATCTACCATTACGGCATATTCTTCAGTAAATTTTTTACCAATACTTCTTTCCATAGCCCCTGGGTGAGGTCCATGTACAATTCCTCCCGGATGAAGAGTGAAATCCATCAGGTCAATGTGGTTACGGCTCATAAAGTCTCCTTCTGTGTAGAACAAAACCTCATCAGAATCAATATTGGAATGATTGTAAGGAGCCGGAATAGCCATTGGATGGTAATCATACATTCTGGCACAGAATGAGCACACTACAAAATTATGAGCTTCAAAATTCTGGTGTACCGGTGGGGGTTGGTGAATTCTTCCTGTAATAGGTTCAAAGTTTTTGATATTGAATTTATAAGGATAAAAATATCCGTCCCAGCCTACTACATCAAATGGGTGTGTTGCATAGATGAAGTCTGTAATCTGGTTTTCTTTTTTTACTTTAATTAAGAATTCTCCCTTTTCATCTTTGGGTTCTTTGAAAACAGGAGCAATCATGTCTCTTTCGCAGAACGGAGAGTGTTCCAAAAGCTGTCCGAATTCATTTCTGTATCTTTTCGGAGTATAGATAGGAGAGTGGCTTTCCAGAACAAAGAACACCGTATTTTCAGACTGTAATTCCACCTGATAAATGGTTCCTCTCGGAATGATAAGATAATCACCAGTTACGAATTCAAGATCTCCTACAAATGTTTTTAAGATACCGGCTCCTTCATGAACGAATAAAAGCTCATCACATTCGGCATTTTTATAGAAATAATCCATTGATTTTCTCGGCTTTGCCAATCCCATTTTCAGGTCATTATTCATCAAAAGGATCTTTCGGCTGTCCATAAAATCATCTTCAGGAGTGACATTCATTCCCTTGAACATTCTTGGGGTAATATTTTTTTCTACCGCAATTTTCGGTGTCACATCCTTAGGTTCCCCAATTGATTTTATCTGTGTAGGGCGGTGAATGTGGTATAGCAGAGAAGAGATACCGTGAAAGCCTTCTGTTCCGAAAAGCTGTTCATAGTAAAATTTATCTTCCGGAGACTTAAAGATGGTATGTCTTTTTGGTGGGATGTTTCCCGATAAATGATATCTCATTTTACTTTTATATGTAGTTTCTCAAATTTAATCATTTTTCACGAATTGACTCAACCAAAATATTCAACATAGTGTTTCGTGTTTTAAAAATAATTGTTAGATTTGTCTAACAATTTTAATTTCATGAAACGAATATTATTTTCTATTACTTTTTTATCATCCTATTGTTTCTCTCAGGAGACAGACAGTTTAAGTTTACATCAAAATAAAAACATAGATTCAACCAGAATTTCAAAAAAAGAAATTAAAACCAGCAGTATTGAAGATGTAGTGGTTACCGGAACCATAAAACCGATGAGCAGATCCAAAAGTCCTGTGGCAGTAGAGATTTACAGCCAGAAATTTTTCCAGAAGAATCCTACTCCAAGTATTTTTGAAGCCATTGCTATGGTAAATGGAGTAAAACCTCAGCTGAACTGTTCGGTTTGCAATACGGGGGATATTCACATCAATGGACTGGAGGGTCCTTATACCATGATTCTGATTGACGGAATGCCTATAGTAAGTTCGCTTTCTACGGTATATGGTCTAAGTGGAATTCCGAACAGCCTGGTGGATAGGATAGAGGTGGTAAAAGGTCCGGCTTCTTCTATTTATGGTTCTGAAGCCATGGGCGGAGTAATCAATATTATCACCAAAAACGCATTGACAGCCCCAAAATTGAGCGTGGATCTGATGACTACGACATGGAGTGAGAATAATCTGGACCTCTCTACAAAGTTTAATGTAGGGAAAAACGCGGCGTCCTTGCTAAGTTTAAATTATTTCAGTTTTCAGGAAAAAATAGATCAGAATAAAGATAATTTTACCGATACCACTTTACAGAGCCGAATTTCTGTTTTTAACAAATGGAATTTTAAAAGAAAAGAAAACCGCCAGGCGAGCTTTGCCATGAGATATCTATATGAAGACCGTTTCGGAGGAGAAATGCAGTGGAATAAATCCTACCGGGGAAGTGATGAAGTATATGGAGAAAGTATTTATACCAACAGAGCAGAGGTTTTCGGTTTGTATGAATGGCCTATGAAAGAGCATATTGTCACTCAGTTTTCTTACAATTATCATGACCAGAATTCTTTTTATGGAGCTAATCCCTTTAATGCACTTCAAAAAGTGGCTTTTGTACAAACGTATTGGGACAGAAGTTTTGGGAAACATGATATCACAGCCGGACTTACCTTCAAAAGAACTTTTTATGATGATAATACACCGGGAACGCTGGGAGCAGACGGAATCACCAATGCACCGATGAAGTCTCCGATCTGGGGAGCATTTATTCAGGACCAGTGGGAAATTAATGATAAAAATACGCTGCTGTTGGGCTACCGATATGATTATGATAAAGTACATCATTCGGTGCATTCCCCAAGATTGGCATGGAAATTTTCACCGAATCCTTATCATACTCTGCGTTTCAACTTTGGAACGGGGTTTAGGGTTGTGAACTTGTTTACCGAAGATCATGCAGCCTTAACGGGTTCCCGTGAAGTGGTCGTAAAGTCTGATCTTAAACCTGAAAGGTCGGTTAACGGAAACCTGAACTATATCTGGAAAATTCCTGTGGGTACCCGTATGGTGAATCTTGATGCTTCTGCATTTTATACCTATTTCAGTAATAAAATTGTAGGTGATTTTGATTCTGATCCTGATAAAATTATTTATGATAATCTTCATGGATATGGAATTTCAAGAGGAGCTTCCCTGAATGTAGATTTCAGCTTCAGCTTTCCTTTAAGTGTCAACTTAGGAGTAACTTATCTTGACGTATATCAGAAATTTGATAATGAAAATCAGAAAACACAACAACTGCATGCTCCAAAATGGAGCGGAACCTATAACCTGACGTATAAATTCCCAAGTAATCTGACGGTAGATTTTACCGGGCAGTTTTATGGTCCCATGAGACTTCCGGTTTTACCTAACGACTTCCGTCCCGAATATTCACCATTCTATTCTTTGGCCAATATTCAGGTTTCAAAAAGCTTTAAATCCGGCTTTGAAGTGTATTGCGGAGTGAAAAATTTATTCAATTTTACTCCCAAAGATCCTTTAATGAGACCGTTTGACCCATTTGATAAACATGCTGATGATCCCATCAGCAATCCCAATCATTATACTTTTGATACGGCTTATGGGTATGCTCCTATGCAGCGTATCAGAGGGTTCCTGGGAGTAAAATATACTTTGAAATGAAAAAATTAGCTTTATTTTTAATGTTAGTGCCCTGTTTTTATCTGTCTCAGATGAAGACAGGCACTTTTTCTGAAGTAGAGGTTTTGCAAAAAGAAGATGCCAGGCCTACTGTTATTCATCTTTATACAGACTGGTGTGCGGTTTGTAAAATTGAATCTTTCCGTTTGAGCAAAGATAAAGACCTTGTTACAATGATGAATGACCATTTTTATTTTATCAATTTTGAAGCAGAAAAGACAAAAGAAAAAATTTATTTTCAGGATCATGAGTTTAATTATTTATCCAATGGGAGCTCAGGAATCCATGAGTTGGCGCTGGCATTGTCAAAAAATAAAGATCAGCCTGTATATCCACTGTGGATCATTCTGGATAAAAACCAAAAATTGGTCTATTATCATGAGGGACAGTTTACTGCTGAAAAAATGAAACAGAAGCTGTTGGAAATTTCTGCTTTGTAAGTGGGTGGTTTTTGTTGGAAAACGCAAGGGCGCAATTTTTTCTTTTTATTATGCTTTAAGGTGCAAGGATTTTAGCTGTGATAAAATTGTATATTCCTAATACAATATTTGTAAATCCTTGCTGAAAACCTTTGATTTCTTGTGCCTTTGCGTTTGCCCAACCTTAAAAGTTTTTTTCATTTCCCACAGATCCCGCAGATTTTTTCTTTAACGTATTTTGAAATTAGTGAGAACTACTTCAATCTTTCAATTTTTAAATAATTAAATCTTTCAATTATTCTACCCCTGAGCACTTGCATCTATTAGCACTGCCAGCTGAATACACGGTTTGTTTGAGCGGTTGCTCCAGGCATGATTGGTTCCTCTCTGAATGACAATATCTCCCGGTTTCAGAAGTGTTTCGCCTTCTTCCATGATGAGGTAGAGTTCACCGGAAAGAATAATAATATAATCCAGTGTCGGTGTCTGATGCATCATCGGATGAGGTTCATTCTTTTTCCATTCTATCCCCAGATCTTTATCCGGAGGTACCACTACATATCGAAAGTAGGTTCCATTCTTTGGCGTTTGCGGAAATCCGGTATTAGGAATTGGGGTTTCAAAGTCTAAGCCTGCCGGCGTTTGTTGGGTATTCCATACATCGGAAATAATAAGTCCGGGGAAATGTTCTACTGCATTTGCTACAGGCTGATCTTCGATAATAACAGATTTTCCGCTTTGAATTCCTGTTACAATGCGTCTTGGTATTTTATTCATAAATTAATGTTTCATAATGAGTTTATGGCCCTGGGCCTGATTGTTTTTAAGAAGAGAATGAGCCTGAAGGACCGTTTCTAAGGATAAATTCCCTATAGTTTTATATTGCGGAGGAAGAATAGCTCCGTTTTCAATGAGTTTTGATATTTCCTCCAAGCTATTTTTGTAATATCCATAATCTTTCACCATACTGTAGGTGTAATTGGAGATATTCATAATCAAACTTCCTTTGTTGAAAAGGTGCTCATGGGCCTCTTTAGTCACCAGGGCGGTAACGTCTACATAAGTTCCGTTGATCTTTAATACATTGGCCGTGACTTCTGACATATGATTGCCTACCAGGTCTATCCCAATATCGAAAGACTGACCCTTATTTGCTTTTAAAAGGTTTTCAATAAGGTTTTCCTCTTTATAGTTGATGATCTGATGGCTTTCCAGCCCCATATTGAGAAGGATTTGTCTGTTGGCTTCACTGCCAACCGTTGCAATGATCTTCCGGATATGATTAGTCAGTAATAATTTGATCAGGAAAGAGCCCACCCCTCCTGTAGCGCCTGTTACAAGAATGGTATTTTCGGGGTTTAATTGTAACCGTTTAAAGATCTGCAGAGATGTAAGGCCAGCGGATGGGATAGATGCGGCCTGTTCAAAGGATATATTTTGAGGTTTGAGAGAAACAATGGCTGCCGGAACACTGATATATTCTGCATAGGTTCCATTGCTGCCCATAGAACCACTTCCTGAGAAAACTTCATCTCCAACATTGAATTCAGAGACCTCCGTTCCTTTTTCTACAATAACTCCGGACAATTCCCGGCCCAATATTGGTGAACTGATCAGTTTTCGCTCCAGTTCATTTTCCAGCATCTGATAATCGATGGGGTTGAAGCCACTTGCTTTGATCTGAATTAAAACTTCATTACTTTTTACCTGTGGTATTTCTATATTCCCATCTTCCAGTTGGAAATTTTTATTTAAGATAACTACTTTCATATGTTGATATTTATTTTTTTAAGGTCATATGCAATCGCAAGATCATCTGTTTGCATTTGAGAAATCATAGCGATTTCACCCCGTTCATTTGATACACAAATGTAAAGAGGGAATAGTTTATATTTGCTACTAGTTAACAAATGGTAACTAGTTACCTTCATGAAACTATTATGGCAAAAATCATTGAAAACGGAATAGAAAGAGAAGCGAGCTGCACGGAAGAATTGTTCGCGATGCGTGATAGTCTGGATGTATTAGGCGGAAAATGGAAACTGATGATCCTGCGATACCTGACCAACAGGCCTGATCAGAAAATTCATTTTAAAAAACTGGAGCGCAGCATTGAAGGAATTTCTGCTAAAATGCTGAGCAAAGAACTGAAAGAAATGGAAATCAACCTTCTTATTACGAGGACGATTCAGGATACAAAACCCATCACTGTTACTTATGCTGTTACCGAATATGGGAAATCGGTATTTCCGGTGACGGAGACATTGGTTAATTGGGGAATACTCCATCGGGAGAAGATCAAAGAATCCATGAATTCTTCTGAATCATAGATGACAAAAAAATCCTCAGACTCCTGAAGAGTTGAGGATTTTAGATGAGGGTAATAGTACCGGTCCGTTACTTTTTATCTAGCCATAATTTTACCAGTTCAGGATGTTCTTCCACCCATTTGATGGCAGTGGCTTCCTTATTTTTACTGTGTTCCATTTTGAGTAAAAGATCAGCCATATGTTCATCATCAAAATGTACTTTAGCAAAGAATTTGGTCAACTCCGGATGATCTTTACCAAAGCTTTTTCTGGCGTAAGTTTTAATCTGTTCAGCTTCACCAAATACCTTTTTAGGATCATGAAGAAACTTAAGTTTCATTTTCCCAAACATCCAGTGAGGCTGCCATCCAGCTACAACAATCCATTGTTTACGTTGTATGGCATTCTGTAATTCAGTGATCATGGCAATGGTAGAAGAGTTGATTTGTTTATAATCCAGTGTATAGTCTATAATAGCCTGATCTGTTCCGGATGTCAGTCCTGCTCCTTTCTCAATTCCAATGATGCTGTGATTGAATTGATCCTTATGCTGATTAAGCTCTTCAATGGAATTAACAGGAATGTATTCCGGGACCACCAATCCTATACGGCCGCTATCATAATTTGTTCCTATATTCACTAGTCCCGGAAACTTAGCTACCTTTTTAGCGTGCGTGTAAGGTAGCCAAACTCCCATAAAAAGATCCGTATCTTCATTATTCATCGAAGCCAGAATCATATCTGTAGAAGCTTTTTGAATAATAACATGATATCCCTGCTGATCCAAAATAGCTTTGGCAACATGCGTCATGGCAACATCTTCTGCCCAGCCATCTACCATCCCGATGGTGATATATTTAGAGTTTTTTATATTTTCACATGAATTTAATATAAAGCATATTCCTATTAAAATTGGAAAAAATAGATATTTTAAATTTTTCATCTTATTGTTTTTTCTTTACAAATCCTTGAGTAATCCGGTCGAGGATAATAGCTAAAATCACAACGGATAATCCACTTTCAAATCCTAATCCGATATCCAGATTATTGATTCCTTCCAATACTTTTTCACCTAAACCGCCTGCAGCAATCATTCCTGCAATAACGACCATAGATAAGGATAACAGTATCGTTTGATTGATCCCTGTTAAAATCGTTTTCATGGCTAAAGGAAGTTCTACTTTAAATAATATCTGGCGGTTGGTAGCTCCAAAAGCCCTCGCTGCTTCCACAATATCTTTCGGAACAGCTTCAATTCCCAATGTCGTTAACCGTACAGCTGGTGGCATCGCAAAAATAATCGTTGCAAAAGCACCCGGTACTTTACCGATACTGAAAAATAATACAGCCGGAATCAGGTAGACAAATGCGGGCATTGTTTGCATTAAATCCAGTAATGGGCGGATAATTTTTGCGGCTATTTTGCTTTTGGCAGCCCAAATTCCTAAAGGGATTGAAATGATCAATGCAGTAATGGTTGCTACAAAAATAAGGGCAAGGGTTTCCATGGTTTCTTTCCATAATCCCATTAAAAATATTAAACTCAATCCAGCTACAGTCACCACAGCGATGCCTTTTCCGGCTTTCCATAATGCCAATAGCGTAAAAAAGAGGATGATAACATAAAAGGGAGTGTTTACCAAAACCCATTCAATCCCCATAATAGAGGAGTTTCCTACATGTTTTATAATATCAAATACAGGTTTTCCATTTTCTGTGAGCCAATTGATTGCAGTTTCTACATATTGACCTATATCTATAGTTTTATTCATCTTATTGATTGTTTGCGATTTCTTTTAATTCAATGATCTCTTCTTCGTTAAACTTTGTAGCTTCTATGATGAGAGATAGCTGGGTGATAAGACCTAAGAATTTATTGTTTTCATCTACCACGGCAATGGCTGATTTACTTCCGGAAATTAACGGTAACATTTCTTCTACAGTCACCTCCGGATAAACGGAAGGAACGTTGCTGTTGATAACCGATTCTACCGTGGGTTCTTTTTTCTTTGCAATTCTGACGATATCATTAAGCGTGACAAACCCCAGAAATTTATTTTGAAAATCTACAACAGGTAAGTTTTCCAAACCTGTTGCTCTCATTTTTCTTAAGGCACCTTCAGGTCCGTCTTTTCTAAAACGCACTACCGTAGCTTTGTCAAACATCAAAGATTTAGCGGTAATAATTGTTTTACGATCCACTTTCTCTACAAAGGCTTTTACATAGTCACTGGCAGGATTGGTTAAAATATCCTCGGCTGTTCCTATTTGTTCTATGACACCATCTTTCATAATGACGATACGGTCTCCAATTTTAATGGCTTCGTCCAAATCATGTGTAATGAAAACAATGGTTTTTTGCAATGTATTTTGCAATTCAAGCATTTGATCCTGCATTTCAGATTTTATCAAAGGATCCAGTGCGGAGAAAGCCTCATCCATCAGCAATACTTCAGGGTCGTTGGCCAAAGCTCTGGCTAATCCCACTCTCTGCTGCATTCCTCCTGAAAGTTGGGAAGGAAACTGGTTTTCGAAGCCGTTTAATCCCACAATATCCAGTGCTTTCTGAGCTTTTTCATCACGGGAAGCTTTATTTTCTCCCCTGATTTCCAGGCCGAAACCTGCATTGTCTAAAATAGTATGATGGGGTAGTAATCCAAATTTTTGAAATACCATACTCATTTCCGTTCTTCTTACTTCCAGAAGCTCTTTATTATTTTTACCGGTAATATCATCATCATTGATAAATACTTTTCCTGAAGTGGGCTCATTCAGCCTGTTAAGGCAGCGTAGTAAAGTGGATTTTCCACTTCCTGATAATCCCATAATCACAAAGAATTCACCTTCATAGATTTCAAAACTGGCTTTGTTGATTCCTACCGTGCAGCCTGTTTTTTCTAGAATTTCCTTTTTGGAAAAACCTTTGTCTAAAAGTTCCTGTGCTTTTTCTTTGTTTTTGCCAAAAATAATAGTCAGATCTTCAACTTTAAGTTTTACTTTTCTACTGTTTTCATTTTTTTCCATATTCAGAATTTTTCAATTAATAAATGATATAAGAAATTGTAAACCAATTTATTATTATGCCTTTATCTTAGTTGTTCTGTTGATGGTAATAGTAAAAAACATCTATATAAGCTTCTGGTGATAAAAGCTTTTCACAAAAAAATAAGACCATAAAGACCCCAGGCCTTATGTTTATTTTAAATATGTCAATAGATTATACTCTAGAAAAAGAGTGTATCATGTAAAAAGAAATTAATCTTTTACATAGATTCTACAATTAAATTACTGATGAAGTAATTAAAGATATGTGTACTGAACAACTTGAATTTCTACATTCCATCAAAATGCAGATCAGCATAAAAAATCTGTATATCAATTTCTTATGACGGTGCAAATTTACAAATTTTATATTAAATGGATTTTTTGAGCCTTAAGAAGCTGGTTTTAAGTCTAATGATGGAACAAGATATTCATAGCAATTTTACCCTTATCATTCAAGATAAAAGAGCACTTACAGAATCAATATTTTTAAGAAATTTTTTTAGAATATGGCCGATGAAATTATTTCAGTAAAACAGCAATAATTGCCAGTATTGCGGGAAGTGCCTGTACAAAAAATATCTTTTTGGTAGCAGAAATAGCCCCATAAATTCCGGCTACAGCTACACATCCTAAAAAGAATAATGCCACATTATCCTGCCATTGAGGGTCTTTGATCAGAAATGACCAGATGAGTCCGGCAGCCAGAAAACCGTTATACAGGCCCTGATTGGCTGCAAGCCCTTTAGTTGGCTTAAACATTTCTGCAGGCAGTGCTGCTTTGAAAACTTCTTTACCTTTTGTTTCCCAGGCAAACATTTCCATCCAGAGAATATAGATATGTTCTAACGCAACAACTGCTATTAGAATTTTAGCAATGAGTTCCATGATTTACGATTTTGTCATTGTAAAACTAAAAAAATAAAGTTAAGTTTGAGTATTTAAATCTAAAGATGGATAGTTTTAAGATACATTTAGACAAATTTATCAGTGTAACCGAAGAGGAATATGTTTCTATTCTTTCTTTTTTTAAGGTACTGGAAGTCAGAAAAAAGCAAAACTTAATGCTTAATGGAGAAATTTGTAAACATATGTATTTTGTCAATAAAGGCTGTCTAAGAAAATTCTTCATCAATGAAAAAGGGGTAGAGCAAACTACTGAATTTGCTATTGAAAACTGGTGGATCACAGATACATTTGCTTATGAAAGACAAATACAGTCTGATTTTTCTATTCAGGCAGTGGAACATTCTTCTATTTTGGTCATTGATCTGGAAAACCAGGAGCTGTTACTGCAGAAGCATCCTATTATGGAGCGCTATTTCCGAATGATTTATCAAAGAGCTTATGCTGCATCAGAGAGGAGAATACGATATTTGTATGAAATGTCCAGAGAAGAATTATATGTTCATTTTAGTACATTATACCCTTGGTTTATTCAAAGGATTCCACAATATCTGATCGCTTCCTTTTTAAATCTTACTCCGGAATATCTCAGCGAAATCAGAGCAAAATTACGATCTTAAACCAGTTTAAGTTTTTTACCATTTATAATTTGGAAATTTGTCATGTTATTAAAAGCCAATACAATGACAGATCAACAGAATCAATTTCCGCAGTTATTTTTAAGATTAGCACTTTCAGTGACTATGCTCTCTGCAGTAGCAGACCGATTGGGTTTTTGGGGCGCCAACGCTGCATGGGGAAATATGGCCAATTTTGAAGCATACACAAGAAAACTGACATTTTTTCTTCCCGAAGCTTTAAGTACTGTGTCGGCATATGCTGCAACATGTTTGGAAATCCTATTTCCACTGATGCTGATTTTAGGTTTTAAAACAAAAATTGCGGCATATGGAAGCGGTTTTCTCTTGTTGATTTTTGCAGTGTCAATGACTATTGCATTGGGGATCAAAGCCCCCCTTGATTATTCTGTTTGGGTAGGATGTGCAGGGGCATTTTTATTGGCTTCTCAGCAACAATATTCCTTTAGTATAGATCAATTAACCAAAAAATAATATCATAATGAGCGCAAGATTAAATATTGCAACAGTAGATTCAGCAGCTTATAAAGCGATGATGGGATTGGAAGGATACCTACAGACTATTTCTTTAAACCACATTCAGAAAGAATTAATTAAAATCAGGGCTTCACAGATTAATAAATGTGCTTTTTGTCTTGATATGCACACGAAAGATGCCATTAAATATGGTGAAACCCCTCAAAGAATTTTCATCCTTGACGGGTGGAGAGAAGCCAAAGATTTATTTACAGAAGAAGAGCAGGTACTTTTGGAAATGACAGAAGAGATCACTTTGATCAGCCATGCAGGTTTGACAGAAGAGACTTTCCAAAAAGCCAAGTCAATTTTTGATGAAAATCAGATCGCACAGATCATCATAGCTATTGTAACCATTAATGCATGGAACAGAATTGCGGTAAGTACTCATCTTCCGATTGCAAAATAGAAATAAAGTAAGAAAGCTGGAAACATGGAGAAGGAAGTTCATGAGGACGGTTTCGCTGCTTGTCGTTTACTTTGTAAAAGAGCTTTTCAAAACTGAAAAGCTCTTTTTATGTAAACACAATGAGGCGGAGTAGTCCTTGCCAGGTATTAATTCTAAAAATAAATTCTATGGGTTAGTCTTATTTTTTCAAAACACGAATCACTTTGTCTCACTGTTTATTACAGTATATTATAAGTTCCTTTATTGCTGAGAAATACATAATGAATTTAATAGATAGCCACAGGGTTTACATTCACCTGAGTAGATCCTACATATAAAGGTTGTCCCAGTACAAACAGAAACTCCCATACTTTTTGTTTTACCAATGGGCGGCTGTCAATCAGTTCCAGATTGTAGATTCCTTTTTTGGCGAGCATAAATTGGTTGATTGGAAATTCTTCCTTACTTTTTGGATTTGGATAGACTTCTGAAGCCCACGTATCACCACCAAAAGCAACGATTCCCTGATCTGCAAGCCATTTTGCGGCTTCCATCCCGATTCCTGGCTCTGTTTCCAGAAACTTTTTATTGTCTTTACCTATCAGTTCAAGCCATCCGGTATTGAAAAGAATGATGTCTCCTTTTCTTAAACTCAGTCCCTGTTTCTTTAAAACTGATTGAATATCATCTACGGTAAATTCTGTTCCTCCCGGAACGATTGATTTTCCATAATGAGCGGTCATATCAAGGACTATACCTCGGGTAACAAAAGGAGGAACTTTTTCAACTCCCAGTTTTTTTACACCTTCTACACTTACAAAATTGGTAGCTTTATTTCCGTTGTAGTAGATATTGTCAATACCGATATGCCCAATACCATTAAGCTGTGTTCCCACTCCGGTCCAGCCGTTTACCAGTTCATCATTGAAGGTGAATTTATTGGGGCCTATACTTTTTCCGGCCTGTTCTCCGGGTTGGATATTGTATAAATTGAAACTTCTGTGTCTGAAAGCGGGAAGATTTTTATCAATAGGAACGGCAAGAGCTAGTGTTTTACCTTGTTTTACCAGTCCTAAAGCTTGTTTTACTACCTCAGGGGTCAACAGGTTAGCGGCTCCTATTTCATCCTGTGCCCCGTAAGCAGAAGGGTACCACGATTGATCTTCAGGATTGACCAGGGTTTGAGCCTGTAATGTTACGCTGTTTATAGTCAATAGGGTGACTAATCCGAACATTTTGATCAGATTCTTTTTCATTTTTTTTATGATTTATGAGGTAAGAGAAATGAAGCTGGAAGTTCTTATCAGTATGTTGATCGTACTTCCAGCTTTATATTATATTTCGCTCAAAGCAGAATTGATAACGTTCAATTCTTCCTGTGAAAGATCAATAGACATTGTCTTTGCATTTTCGATAGCTTGCTGAGCATTTCTTGCTCCTGCCAATACTACGGTGATTGCAGGTTGCAGTGTTGTCCATCTTAACACCAGCTGAGAAAGGCTGGCTCCTTTTTCCTGAGCAATAGGTTCTATTTTTTCTAAGAACGTTTTTACTTTATTTACATCAAACTGGGAGAAATAACCGTTTCTATGGTCGTTGTCTTTTAATTTGTTTTCTTTGAAATATTTACCTGTTAAAAGACCTCTTTCCATAGGACTGTATACGATAATTCCTGAATTGTTTTCCAAAGAATAAAGAACAAGATCATTTTCAATACTACGGTTCAGCATACTGTAAGAGACCTGGTTGCTTGCCAGTTTCAAAGTTCTGTTGGCTTCCTCCATCTGAGCTACACTGTAGTTACTTACTCCTGCAGAACGGATTTTTCCCTGTTGGATTAATAGTTCCATGGCTTCCATTGTTTCACTGATCGCAGTAGTGCTGTCCGGCCAGTGAAGTTGTAAAAGATCAATATAATCTGTGCCTAATCTTTTTAAACTTTCTTCAACTTCTTTGATGATATTTTCTTTGGAAGCTAGCTTATAAACAGGGATTGTTTTCCCTTCGTCTTCAGCATCAAAGAAAAATTCTCCTTTGCCATTGTTGCTTCCGTCCCATACTAAACCAAACTTTGTAAGTAATTGGATTTTTGAACGGTCTTTCCCTTTGATGGCTTCCCCGATCATTTCTTCACTTAATCCGAAACCATAGAATGGTGCAGTGTCGATAGAAGTTACCCCGTGGTCCAGCGATGCATGAATAGAGTTTATAGAATCCTGTTTTTCATTACCTCCCCACATATTGCCACCGATGGCGAAAGCCCCGTGTGTGATGGTTGATAATTCTAAATCTGTATTTCCTAATTTTCTATATTCCATTTTTTTTATTTTAAAATTTTGTTTATCCCCTATTAAAACCACTCCTTCAAATCTTTGATTTACCACCTCTAAGGAAGAGAGAGCTATTACAGTTTTAATTCTGACAGTAGTAAAGGTTTTTGAGAGTACTTAAGTATTTCTTAAGCGTCAGGTTTTGAGGATTAAAAATGAGTTGTTATTTATTTAATTCTTTTAAAATTGCTTCTCCAACGCTTTTTGCAGATTGTGGATTCTGTCCTGTAATCACTCTTTGATCAGCTACTACATGATTCTGCCAAAGACCTGATTTTTCAAATTTAGCTCCTCTTTCTTTCAGTTTATTTTCCAGTAAGAAAGGAACAACATCTGTCAATTTTACTTCAGATTCTTCTTCGTTGGTAAAAGCATTGATTTTCTTACCGTCAACGAGGTACTTCCCGTTCTTAAGCTTAATATTTACCAGGCCTGCAGGACCGTGGCATACACCTGCTACAATACCGCCATTTTCATAAATAGTTGAAGCGATATCTGCCAATTCAGTATTATCTGCGAAATCCCACATTGCTCCATGTCCTCCTGCATAAAAGATTGTTGAATAATCTTTAGGGTTAACCTGAGATGGAGTCAAGGAATGATCAATCTTGTTTTTATATTCTTTATTTTCCCAAAACTCTTTGTTGACAGGATCTTTTAAATCGAATCCATCTACCGGAGGAGTTCCGCCTTTAGGACTTACAAAATCGATTTCATAACCTGCCTGGTGAAGAACTTCCCATGGATGAGAAACTTCTCCCAAATAGTATCCTGTGTCTTCACCCGTATTGCCTTTCTTATCATGGCTGGTTACGACAAATAAAATTTTCTTTTTCATATGACTCGTTTTTTGGTGTTGTGCCTGAATAAATCCTATCATGAACAGGCTAAGACATAAAAGTGCCAGCTTTTTCATAATTAAATAATATTCGTGATATAAATTTGAGGTTTCTCCTGAAGCTTTATATCAACCAAAGCTCCGAAAGCCTGAATATAAGGCTGCTGATTATGCTGTGCCAGCCCTTCTTCACTTTTCCAGATTTCATAGAAAATAAACTGGTTTTTATCTTCAATCCCCTGATGAAGGGTATACAACTCGCAAGCCTCTTCTTTTCTCGTTTCTTTTACCATATTCTGAAGAACTTCCAGTACTTCTGCCTGATGCTCTTCTTTGGATTTTATTATTGCTGTAAGGTAAATTTTCATAATTAAATAAAATTTTCGATTGATTTATATTGAGGGGTCCATCCCAATTCTGTTCGTGCTTTATCGGAATGACATACACTGTTTGATGCAAATCCAAAATATCCACCCGCGGGGCCAAATTGATCTACAGCAGATTGTACGCTAACAGATTGTGCAGGCTGTAATTTATAGTGCAGGCTTATGTGCTCCGCCAGATTTTTGATTGTTGAAGAACCGTTTTCTGCATAGTATATTGAACCGGGTTTTGCTTTTTCCAAAGCAAGTACATACATATCGGCTAAATCCTCAACGTGAAGGTTCGACCATATATTTTCACCTTTTCCAAAATAAACTCCAAATCCCTTTTCTTTGGATAAATTGATTAAAGCCGGAAGCTGAATGCTGTCTTTTTTCAGACCTAATCCCTCTCCGTAAACCATGGTCGGTACAATGACTATGCTTCTTATATTTTTTTTGGCGGATTGAAGCACATAATTATTGATTAATACCCTTGACGCCATTTCCAGCCTTGGATTCAGAGGAAAGTCTTCTGTAAAAATAAAGTCATTTTTTTCTCCATTTTCTTTTCCTCCGAAAATGGCTGAGCCTGAGGTGAAAATAAAAGTTTTTCCACTCCCTTCCAAAGCATTTATAAAACTATCTGCAGCATAGGCATCATCAGCGGAATCAGCAGTGTGGATAACGGCATCAACATGAGAAATTGCAGCATTCAGAATGGCTTCGTCATGTATATTTCCTATAATAGGTTCGATTCCTAACTGCTGTAGTTTTTCTGCAGCGGCTGCATTGCGGACAAGCCCTGCTACGCTGTAGTTTTTTTCTAATAGTTTCTTTGCAACAGTACCACCAATATAACCGGTAATTCCTGTTATGAGTATTTTTTCCATTAGGCTAATTGTGGTTTTAGTTCCTGTTCAAATACGTTTTTAACATGCGCTCTGTAAAGCTTCATATCACGTTCTATATTGGCATTCTTTTCCACATCATGAAAGTGGAAGCTTTCCATTTTTTTTAAAGAAACAAAGGCATTCATTCTATGGAACCCAAATAATGGTCCTTCGTCTACACTTTTCTCACTGAAAAACTCTCCGGGAAGTGTAAAGGCTGTTGCAGGAGCGTTCCAGCTTGTTGTCAGCATATATTTTCTACCGCCAAGCATTCCTCCGGTACCATAGTTGATCTGCGGATTTTCTGCATTTCTCCCGTCACTCATATAAATTCCTTTTGCATGACCTGCAGTGAAAACTTCATCAATATATTTTTTAAGACCATTCGGAAGCTGAAACCACCAGATCGGAGTGTGGTAAATGATATAATCTGCCCAAACAAATTTCTTTACTTCCTCATGTTTATCATAACCCTCACTTACGTTGGTGATCTGTACTTCTATGTTATCAAATGATTTTAGAACCTCTAATGTATTTTCTGCGATAGTGTCATTATATTTTCCTCCGGAATGTCCAAAATTTTGCCCTCCGTTGATGATTAATACTTTTTTCATTTTTTTATGATTGTTTAAATTTTATGATGCAAAGTTAGGATGGATGATTGTATAATAAAAATAGTATAAATTATACCAAAGTATTATAATAATGATAGTTTTAGTTTTTTGGATTCATTGGTTTTGTTCGTTGTGTAAAAATTCAGAATTGGATTTATGCAGCAAAACTGACCATTCATGGTTTTATGGTAAAATGTCATCTTCTATCTGAGCCAAAATTCCTTTCTCTCTTGTACATTTGTTATGATAAACAGAATGAATATGATACAGATTGCAGTTTTTAGTGATGTGCATGGAAATCTTCCTGCGTTGGATTCGGTGTTAGAGGATATAGAGAAAAGGGGAATCCGTCAAAAATTCTGTTTGGGAGATCTTGTAGATTTTGCTCCCTGGGGAAATGAAGTTACTGAAAAAATTAAAGACCTGAATATTCCCTGTCTAATGGGGAACCATGACGAAAGAATTGCTTTCGATATTCCTGTAGTTCCCTTATCTAAGCATACCGAAGAAGAAACTTTTGCCCGTTTCGTTGCAATTGATCACTCTAAAAAATACATTACGGAATCAAATAAGAAGTTTCTTTCTGAGCTCCCTTTTCATTTGCAGTTAAATTATAAGATAGGGGAGAAGCACTGGAATATTCAACTTGTGCACTCAAGTTTATCGAGTAATGACACTTATCTGTATGAATCTGAAAGCGATGAGGTTTTTATAAAAATGTTGGAAGAATCCAGATCTGATGTTATTGTAATGGGACATACCCATTTATCATTTAAAAAACAGTTTGAAAATAATAGCTGGGCTCTTAATTGTGGATCTGTAGGGCGCTCTAAGGAAGAGAACAGATTAGCTTCCTATTTAATTTTAACTTTGGATGAAGAAAAGATTATTCCGGAGATCATACAACTCAGCTATCCGCTTGATGAAACAGCCCGCCGGATTGAAGAAAGTGAAATTCCGGATTATTATGCCTCATTTCTAAGAAATGAACAGGTATCAATGTCTTAATTTTTTTTGAATATACAGTGTATAGTTCTGAGAAGAACCACATTTCTTTTGTGCTATTGAGACATTCCCGGTTCATAAAAGGGATAATAAAATTTTATAGATTGAAAATATTGGATTTTACTGAGTTTTTTTGGAACTGTCAAGTAAAGATTAATTGTGTTTTTAATGTCTGATTTACAGTGTTTTGTAATTATTCGAACTTTGATTTGCAGGGAGTCGAACTTATTTTTTTATTAAAATCAGTTCGACTTTTTTTATTCGGTCTTTTCTGAAAATACTCTGAAGGATATTTGTGTCAAATTAAAATTTAGAAATCATGAAAAAAACAAGCTTTTTTATTTTTTTACTATTATCAGTATTTTGTATGTCACAATTACACAAAGGAAAAATAGACACTTTGCTTACTCCGGAAATTGGCGGAATAAAACAAGCTATAGATATTAAGACAGATGACTCCGGGAAACCTATACTGCTCTTTTTATCAGGAGGACCCGGAAGCTCAATGCGGAAAAATGCAAATTCTTTTACCGACCTTTTAAAAAACAGTTTCACTATTGTTCAATGGGATCAGAGAGATGCCGGAAAAACGCTGGAATTAAATCCTTCACCAGTCCAGCCTTCCGTTGAATTGATGGGGAAAGATACTTATCAGGTTATCAATTTCCTGAGAAAAGAATTAAAACAGGAGAAAATATATCTGTTAGGAAGCTCATGGGGGAACGCTTTAGGTTTCTACATCGTCAGAAATCATCCTGAACTGTTGCATGCTTATTTTGCGGTAAATCCTGTTGTAAGCCAGTTAGCAAGTGAGAAAGAATTGCTTCAGATTTTAAAAGATCATTTTAAAGAAGATCCTGTTGCCACTAAAGAGCTAGGAAGTGTACATATTCCATTCACGGTAGATGAGGACCTGTTTTATTTAAGAAAATGGCTCTTTTACAAAGACGGAAAACAATATGTAACCGGTGAGGATTTCAAAAAAGGATTTCTTCAATGGTCAAAAACCTGGTCACCTGCATGGAATGAAGTGATGAATATTGACCTGCCCAAGACGTTAAAAAAAGTGGATTGTCCTATTTATTTCTTTGTGGGTAAAAACGATGTTCAAACTTCCACGAGAATTACAACTGACTATTTTAGAAAAGTAAAAGCACCCCGAAAAGATCTATTTTTATTCGAAAATTCAGGACATCAGATACATAAAGATGAACCGGAAAAATTTCAGAATACAATCATTCATGTATTAAAGTAATCAAAATTTTAGAGGAAAGTTGAAGGGCGGAAGATGGGAGAGTGAAGCTTATAGTTGCTATTGAATAGATTACGTATTGCTGTTATCGGGTTAAGTAATTTAAATGATCAGTAAAATCAATAAAGTCAGTTATTATTGTTTAGAAAGCATATTAGCTTCTCTCTTCCAATTTCAAGCTTCCTGATATTATTAAAATAGTAATTAGTATTATAATTATTTTGTACTTTTGCATCAGAATATTAATAGATTAAATTATGGTCAATTTAGAATGGTATCGTACTTTTAAGGCGATCTATAAAACCGGGACATTGACTGGGGCAGCTGATGCTTTATTCATTTCACAGCCAGGGGTGAGTTTACATTTAAGTTCACTGGAAGCTTATGTGGGATATAAATTGTTTGACAGAACGGGTAGGAAGATGATTCCAACAGAGCGTGGTAAAGTATTATTCAACGCAGTTGCTGAGCCTATTACCAAACTGGAAGATGTAGAGAAAAATTTTCAGAAATCTACGGAAAAACATACTCCGACCATCAGTGTGGGAATGTGTTTTGAAACTTTTCAGACGACTTTGGAGCAATATGTTTCTTCTTTGCCTTTTAATCTGATCATCAGCTTTGGAGAATATCCGGAAATGCTTGACCAGCTGGATAAAGGAATATTAGATCTTATCATCACTCCTAAAAAAGGATCTTCTCCTAATATAGAACATGAGGCTTTTTCTTCTGAACAAATTGTTTTGGTAGGGGGGAAAGAGGTCGATACAGATAGTTTTAAAAAGATTTTGAAAACAAAGGATGGGGAACAGATAGAAGAGTGGCTGAAAAAAGAAAAATGGTATGGAACCACGGGAGATATGGAACATCTATTCCAGTTCTGGACATTGAACTTTGGACATAAGCCAAATTTTCGCCCGAATTTCATTGTTCCGAATTTAAATTCAATCATCCGTTGTCTGAAAGGAGGAGCCGGGTTAGCGGTTATTCCTGATTTTTTATGTAAGAATGAAATTGAGAGCGGAGATGTAAAACTTATTTGGGAAGGGAAGAAAAAGCTGGAAAATACCCTCTATTTCGGATGCAGAAAAAAGACTAACTATCAATCGGAAATAGAACATATTAAAGGACTATTCCGCAAGATGATGGGTAAGTAAAATCATATCCCGCATTTGTAATCCGTTTTCATAAATAGGATCAGGATAATTTTCAATAAAGAAATCCTTGAGAATACCCTTTTTGATGAACCCGTTTTTCTCATAAAATCTGATCTGTTGGAAGCCTGTATCCGAGGTTCCAACAGTCAGCGTTTTATAGGGATATTCTTTTGCAATTTCTTTCGCCTTATTTATCAAAATACTTCCGATTCCTTTGTTTCTATAAGGGTCTATAACAGCAATATTTTTAATTTCCAGTTCGGTATCACTGTTTTTGTACAATGCCATAACAGCAACATCCTGCAGGCCGTCCTGTAAAAGATAGATGTCAGAGTTGAAAATATATCGGTCAATAGCTTCTACAGTTTCATCTGCTAATAAAAGCAGCTTATAGGGAATTTCCGAACCTGATTCAATGCGGGTGAAAGTGAAATTTTCCATTACAAACTCATATGAATAATTGGATACTCCTTTCCTGAACCATCTTTTTCTGATCTTCCTACTGGTTGGAAACCCATCTTCTCATAAAATCCAATGGCTTGGGGATTCTGTTCGTTAACATCTACTTTGGTAAGGCCTGTTTTCTCTTTCATGAATTGATAAAGAACCTTTCCATAGCCTTTCCCACGGACTTCATTATGGATGAAAAGCATTTCCAAATTACCTTCAGCAACAGATGAAAACCCTTTACTTTCACCATTTTCAATAATTAAATAGACCTCCAGGTTGGGTAGATAGTCCCTTGGAATGGCTTCTTTGAAATACGTAAAATCTTCTTCAGAAAGAAAATCGTGGGTAGCCTTTACAGCAGATTCCCATATTTCCATGATTTTCGGATAATCTTCGGAAGTGGCAAGCCTTATTTGATGTGACATGATTTAAAATTTAGGCAAAAATAGAAAATTAGAAGTTAGGAAAAAGAGTTTATAATGTGTTGGAAAAACGCAAAGACGCAAAGATTTAATAAGCAGGACTGTTTTTAAGGCGCAAGAAAATCAAAGATTTTCAGTAAGTCTCATCAAATAGAATATTGTGGTCTTATGTTAGCAGCATTCCATTTTATTGGAGATAAAATCTTTGCGTCTTATGGCGTAGAGTATGAAAAGCCCTTTGCGTCTTTGCGTTTCCAACATTAAATGAATTTTTTATGTTATAATGTGTTGGAAAAACGCAAAGACGCAAAGATTTAATAAGCAGGACTGTTTTTAAAGCGCAAGAAAATCAAAGATTTTCAGTAAGTCGTATTAAATAGGATATTGCAGTTTTAGATTTGCAGCATTCTATTTTATCGGAGATAAAATCTTTGTGTCTTATGGCGTAGGGTATGTAAAAACCTTTGCGTCTTTGCGTTTCCAACATTAAATGAATTTTTTATGTTGTAATGTGTTGGAAAAACGCAAAGATTTAATAAGCAGGACTGTTTTTAAAGCGCAAGAAAATCAAAGATTTTCAGTAAGTCGTATCAAATAGGATATTGCAGTTTTAGATTTGCAGCATTCTATTTTATCGGAGATAAAATCTTTGCGTCTTATGGCGTAGAGTATGAAAAGCCCTTTGCGTCTTTGCGTTTCCAATATTAAATGAATTTTTTATGTTATAATGTGTTGGAAAAACGCAAAGACGCAAAGAAGTTTCATTATAAACAGTTTTTAAGGCGCAAGAAAATCAAAGATTTTCAGTAAGTCTTATCAAGTAGAATATTGCAGTTTTAGATTAGCAGCATTCCATTTTATCGGAGATAAAATCTTTGCGTCTTATGGCATAAAGTATGAAAAACCCTTTGCGTCTTTGCGTTTTTCCAACCCTTTATGATCTCAAAAAATAATGCTTAAAAAAGCCTATTAAATAACATTTTTTTAACAAAACCAGTAAAAATGGTAGGTGAAAATTTCAAATTTTTATTGCAAATTTGTTTAATCACTTTATATTAAAAATTAAAACTAAGAGTTTATGCAAAAGAAAACCTACACAGGGCAACCTGTAGTAACCTTACATAATGGGATAGATATTCCTGCTTTAGGATTTGGAGTATGGCAGATGGAAGACTTGAAGGAATGTGAAAATGCAGTCATTAAAGCTATTCAGACAGGGTACAGAATGATTGATACAGCCGCCATTTATCAGAATGAAACTGCGGTGGGAGCTGCTGTGAAAAATAGCGGAATCAACAGAGATGAGCTGTTTATCACTTCAAAGGTTTGGGTTCAGGATCATGGGTATGAAAAAACAAAGAGTGCATTTCAGAGAACCTTAAACCGATTACAGATGGACTACCTTGATATGTATCTTGTACATTGGCCTTACGGGGATTTTTTAGGAACCTGGAAAGCTTTGGAGGAATTGTATCAGGAAGGAAAGATTAAGGCAATAGGAGTTTGTAATTTTACTATCGAGAAACTGGAAGAACTGAAAGCTCATTCAAGTGTTTTACCGGTGATTAATCAGATTGAACTCCACCCTGTTTTCCAGCAGAAAGAATTACAGGTTTACGACAGAGAAAATAACATCATCACACAGCCATGGAGCCCACTTGGAAACGGAAACGCCAATCTTTTGAACAATGCTGAATTAAAGACTATTGCCGAAAAATATGGTAAAACTGTAGCTCAGGTTATTTTGAGATGGCATTTACAGGAAGGTTTTGTGGTTATCCCGAAATCTGTAACTCCGTCAAGAATTGAAGAAAACTTTAATGTATTCGACTTCGAACTGACAGAAGATGAAATGAATGTTGTCCGTTCTTTGGATACAGGAAAAAGACTGTTTTTTGATCCGAAAGATCCGGAATGGGAACAGAAGATGCTGAATGCTGTAGCAGATATTTAGTAATAAAAAATTGAAATAATCCCGCAGATTTCACAAATTTTTACAGATCAAAAGGTCTGTATCTCCCGTGAAATCTGTGGGATTATTATTAAAAATCATCTTTGTGAGCAATGTCATATTCGTTTAATCATGAGTATTGTCTGCTTATCCGTAACTTCTAATAAAAATAATCCTTATGTTTTGGCCGGATACAATCAGTAAAAAATTAGGGGTAAAATATCCTGTAATTCAGGCTCCAATGTTTGGAGTAAGTACATCACAGATGGTTACAGCAGCAGCAAAAGCAGATTGTCTGGGCTCTCTGGCGTTGGCTGATCTTTCAGCCGATCAGTCTATAGAGCTGATCAGAGAAACCCGAAAGCTTACCGATAAGCCTTTTGCGGCAAATATTTTTGTACACTCTATTCCAGAAATCACAGCAGAGCTAAAAACGAAATTTGTCAAAGCCAAACAGTTTATAGAACAGTTGGCTCTAGAGAATCATATTGAAGTCAGCCTTCCGGATCTTGAAGCTATTCAATTACATACTTATCATGAACAAATAGATGCTATAATAGCTGAAAAATGCAGGATTCTAAGCTTTACTTTTGGAAATTTAGATGATACAAGTATTCAGAAATTAAAAGAAAACGGGCTAACCCTTATTGGCACCTGTACTTCTGTAGAAGAAGCTTTGGCTCTTGAGAGATCAGGAATTGATATGATCTGTGTGCAGGGGATAGAAGCAGGAGGGCATAGAGGAAGTTTTGATGCAGATGATATTCCCAAGATTGGAGGCTTATCTCTATTGTCACAGGTTTATGATCATGTGAATGTTCCATTGATTTATGCAGGGGGAATTTATAATGCTAAAACAGTACAGGCAATAAAGGATTTGGGAGCACAGGGTTTCCAGGTAGGTAATCTTTTACTGGCATCTAAAGAAAGTGCTTTGCTCCCTTTTGAAAAAGAAAGGCTTAAAAAGGTGAGAGAAGATGAGATTATTTTAACGAAAAGTTTTTCAGGAAGATATGCCAGAGGGGTTAAAAATAAATACATTGAAGTTCTTGAAAATTCAGAATATATTTTACCTTATCCATATCAAAACAAACTGACCAATCAGCTGCGTAAAGTTGCAAAGTCTTTACAGAATTCAGATTTCCTGGGACTTTGGGTAGGGCAGTCTATTCATAAGTACAGTGAGCTTTCTACAGAAGAAATCCTGAGGAATCTCATTATTCAAACAGAGGTGAAGTAGAAATAAAAGCTTTATCTTCGGGCCTTAAATATAATTGTAGGCTTAATAATGAAAAAAATATTTCTATCATTTACTGTATTTTCAGTAATAGGATCATGCAGTACTGATAATGATAATAATAACGAACAGGAGATATCTCCTATCATTGGAACATGGAATCAGTATAAAGGTGAAGAACATACTTCATTCAACAATAAAGTAAAAGTTCATTATCCGGAAGGTTGTGAGTCGGAAAATACTTTTGAGTTTAATCAGACCCATTTGAATACAGTTGGGTATGCATTAAGTAAAGGAGTATGTGTTCCATCAGAAGCTTATAATACCCAGTATACCTATGATAAAACCAGTAAAAAACTCTGGTATAAAGATAATAACAGCAATGCTGTAATTGTGTCTAAACTCACTCCTACTGAAATGGTGACGGAAGACCGTACAGAAGACCGAGATGATGATGGTGTAAAGGATCTTGTGATAAGATACTTTAGAAAAATCAAATAAAAAATAAAAAACCTTTCAGAACAACTGAAAGGTTTTTTGTTTTATACAGAAATCTGAAATAAGCATTCTATTTTCAAATGGTCAGATAAGCTTATTTTCAAATTAAAATTATTTTGTCAGATCCAGGCCGCCGAAATTTCCGGAGCTCATCATCAAATAAGCACCATTAGTCTTATCTAAAGTATTCCAGTAGGCATGAAGGTCTTCTGCATTGGTGAAAACCTTTAGATTTTCATTTTTAAACTTTTCTTTAATGAATTCAGGAGAGATAGGTTCCATTCTTTTGATTTTCAATGCATCTTCAGAATAAAATACGATAGCTTCTTCCAATCCATCCATTGCATGGTCATATTGCTCTAAAAAGGCAGGATTTAAGCTGGAATAAGTGTGAAGCTCAAGGAATCCGTATTTCTTTTCATTTTTAAATTGCTCTCTGAAGGCTTTTACCGCTGCTTTCACTTTACTTGGTGCATGGGCAAAGTCTTTATAAAGAGTTCCTTTATCTTCTCTTTCTACTTTTTCAAGACGTTTGGAAGCTCCTTTGAAGCTCATAATTGCATCATAGAAATCCTCATCCATAATTCCGAGTTGTCGGCAAATATGTCTTGCTCCTTCCATGTTTAGCAGGTTGTGTGCTCCAAACACAGAAAGAGGAATGTCTCCCATTTCAGTTTTTAGATAAACCTTTCCGTTACTGATCTCATATTCAGGAGTTTTGTAAGGGATTTTTCTGAAATAGTTTTCAGCATTTTCCACTACTTTTACTACTTCCGGGTCTTCTTCGTTGTAAACCAATACTCCTCCGGCAGTAATGCTTGCCACAAATTTTCTGAACTGATCTATATAGTCGTCAAAAGTTTTGAAAACATTGATATGGTCCCAGGCAATACCGCTCATTAAAGCGATATTCGGTTGGTATAATAAGAATTTTGAACGCAGATCAATAGGAGAGGATAGATATTCATCACCTTCCAGTACCATAAAATCATTATCCTGAGTCAGTTTTACCATACAGTCAAAACCTTCCAGCTGTGCTCCTACCATGAAATCTACCTCCTTTTGATGGAAATTCAGAACATGGAGAATCATTGAGGTAATGGTTGTTTTACCATGTGAACCGGCAATCACCACTCTGGTTTTATTTTTTGACTGTTCGTATAAAAATTCCGGATAAGAATATATCTTTAGACCCAATTCTTTTGCTCTTGCCAATTCAGGATTATCCTGATGCGCATGCATTCCCAGGATAACAGCATCAATATCCGAAGTTATTTTTTCCGGAAACCAGCCCATTTCCTGTGGCAGGAGTCCCTTTTTTTCCAATCTGGATTTTGAAGGCTCAAAAATAGCATCATCTGAACCTGTAACCTGATATCCTTTATCTTTTAGCGCAATAGCAAGATTATGCATAGCGCTTCCGCCAATGGCAATGAAGTGGGTTTTCAATTGTATTTACTGTTTTTTAACATTATTATTAATGAGCTCCTGGAAAACCTGAAGGATATTGTTCCAATTGGTTTGAAAGTTGGGAACAATCAGACTTGCATCTGTTTTACTGCCTTCATTTGGCCCTTTCTTGATATTGATAGAAGTCGTAATGTTATCATAAAGTTTTTTACGACTTTCCTGAATTCTTCTAAAATTGTTCTGAGAGAGGGTTTGGTCCAGTTTTTTTAAATCTTCATTTGAGATTTTAAAATCCTGTTTGTATTTTTTACCCTGCCCCTCGAAAGAATAGTGTGCATTATTATCTTTTATAAGTAGATTTTCATATACCGGTGCATATCCTCCACTTTTGGAATAACTTATATCAAAATCTGAATATACTTTTTGGCTATTACACGAAACTAATACTATGATGGCGAATAAGATTCCTATTATTCTGTTCATAATTCTTTAATTTACTTTAATTATTAGGGTCCTGTTGTTCTAATTTTTTAGCTTTAAGTTCTTCATCATAAGTGTGTAGTAGGTTAAAATCTTCGGTCTGCTCAATGGCAGTCATAATTTTTAATAAAATTTCCGGTGCCTTTTCGTTATCGTAGTCGATATCCAAAGGGGCTTTAAATTCCATGGTTGGCTTTACACCGGTTACTTTTACACGAAGTCCTTTTTTATCAAAAGCTCTTCTAAACCCATTTATTTTGATAGGAATTACGATGGGACGCTGGTTTTTCACCAGTTTGGCCGTACCTCTTCTTCCTTGTGCAAAAGCTGATGTTGTGCCCTGTGGGAACGTGGCTACCCAACCATTGTCTAAAGCCTTCATGATATTGTCAACTTCACTCATATCTACCATTCTGTTGACATTTTTACCTTCTGCTCTCCAGGTTCTTTTTACGGTTACAGCGCCTGCAATTTTAAAAATTTTTGGAAGAATACCTTTATTCATAGTTTCTTCAGCGGCTACATAGTAAAAATCAATCTTTGGATTCAACAGGTAGATCGGGTTCTTGATGGTGTTTAAATAACCATTATTTACGGCACAGAAAGCATGGTACATTGCTGCCACATCCGCAAAATAGGTTTGATGGTTACACACAAAAAGTACATTAGAGTCCGGAAGATCCACAAGGTGCTCTGTGCCGGTTATCTTCAATTTATTAAAGCCATTGAATCGTCTATAGGATACAATTCCTAAAATAAAAATAACTAACCTTTTTAAAAAATAAGGTGTTCCGAATGCATCGGTGAAAATATTTTTCTTCGCCATCTCTCAATTAAACACGGTTGTGCAAAGTTACATATTTTTCAGCAACTGGCTGAATTCACTTAATATCATCGCTGTAGCGCCCCAGATAATATATCCGTTGAAATTAATCACAGGAACCTCATGCCCTCCCGCACTGGGAAGAGCCATCATTTCCGGGGTGTCAGACAGATTTAGAAAAGAGGTGATAGGAAATTCAATTGTTTCCACAGCTTCGCTTTGCTGAAGAACAAAAAGTGGATTCTTTTTAGTGTATGAAATGTAGGGATACACATAAAAGTTACTTGGCGGAATGTAGATAGGGGACATTTCCCTGATCACTCTCAGGTAATGTTTATCTATTCCAATTTCTTCAGAGGTTTCTCTAATGGCTGTTTCCGCAAAATCCTGATCCATTTCCTCACGTTTTCCGCCAGGCAGTGAAATCTGGCCACTATGTCTGTCATGCTCATTAATCGTTCTTTGGATCAGAGGAAAATACCATTCATTGTCTTTTAAATACAATACAATATTTACTGCGGCAAATTTGGGATTCTTTGCCAGCACTTCATCGTAGGTGAAAACAGGACGGTAAGGGGGTGAGAATACCCCGTGTGCATGCTCACCAGGCAGCTCTACATTCGTTATTTTCCTTAATAAATCTTTTCCAAAATTTTCCATAGTCCAAATTTAACAATATATCTCGAAGAATTAAAGGGCTTAACAATAATTAACCTATGTTGATTCTTTTAGTGATAGAACTGTCAAGAGTGGATTTTTTACTTCGCAAAGTGAATGATGAATAGGGTTTGGGGAAGATTCACAAGCAAAGTGGAGTAATCATGACCAGCTGCCCCATATTGCTACCGTATTTTCCCGTAACCGAAACCAGTGATACAGGGAAAACCATAAATGGTGACTTTCAAAACCGGAAACCATGATTTTTGAAATTTACACTTTGATGGTGGTTTTTCACTTTGGGGCACAGGTTACCTTTGTCTTACTATTAACCAATTAATTTTTACCAAAATGAAAAATTTACTTACAGGTGTCTTTACACTATTGGCCATGAGTTTCGGCTTTGCGCAATCTAATATTGATGTGACTGCACAGATTGGAAACTTAAATACTGCTACCGTGGACCAGACAGGTCTTCTGAACATTAATTCTTTAACACAGAATGGAAACCGTAATACAGCAGACATTGATCAGGTAGGAGTTTTGAATGTGAATACAGCACAAAGTATTGGTAACAGAAACTCTATTGATGTTGATCAGATAGGCTTGGGAAACTCTAATGATGTGCTTCAACAGGGAAACAGAAACTCTGCAGTAACCTGGCAACTTGGAATATTAAATTCTACAGATCAAACTCAGATTGGAAGAAGAAATAGTGTTTCTTCAGTACAGCTTGGTGTGGGTAATGCGGTTGTTCAATATCAGGACGGAAGACGAAATGATGCTTCGATGATCCAGATAGGAACAGGTAATATAGCTGCTCAGACTCAATTAGGAAGAAGAAATAATGCTGATGGTCTTCAGGTAGGAAATGCTAACCTTTTGGTACAATACCAGGATGGTAATGATAACAGTGCTACTCATACTCAGGCAGGTAATAATAATATTGCAGGATCTGTTCAGATGGGAAATGATAACACCTCTATGGGATTACAGGTCGGAAACAGTAATCAATTATACCAATTTCAGTTAGGAGATTCCAACACAGCGATAGATGTTCAGTTGGGTAACGGTAACTTTACCTGGGTGGCTCAAAGCGGTGATTCTCACATTCATGTAGGAACTCAGATAGGAAACAGTAATTCAATGGTAATCACTCAATCAAACTAAGGCCTTTAGTAACAATACTGTAAATCTTAGAAATTGTGAAGGAGAGACTGCAGGGTTTCTCCTTTTTTTATTTCAAGACAAATATACCGGTAAACCGTGATTTTATATCAATACCTGCCAGGTGTGTTTTTCCCGATTCTCTATTAATGTACCTTTAATAATAAAAACTAATGTCATGCTTAATTTACAATGGGGAGTATTACTTCTTTTTACGATGTTGCCCCTGCATGCGCAAAATACAGACTGGGATAAGATCAATAGTAATACAATCTTTAATATGATAACCATGCAGAATATGGATCAGGATCTGTCTCATATCATCCAAATCGGTGATTTCAATAATGCTGAACTTTCTCTTAATGCCAGGACTAGTATAGCAGTAAAACAACTGGGAGACTATAATACACTGTACTTCATCAATTCCTTTACAGATAAGGAAACAAAGGCAGGCATTACTACCCAGGGAAATAATAACATTATTGATGTTACAGGGAGTAACAGTATTTCGGAAGGAATGCAGATCAATATGAAAGGAGATAATAAAACTGTTTTCATGAGAAATTATTAAAACACAAATGATGAAAATTTTATACTCGATGAGCCTGAACACTTTTTTTATCTTCCTGTCTGTGATGATTTATGGGCAGGATGATAAAAAAGTAATTGCAAGGCTTGAAAATAGTCTCCTTGAAAATCAGATCAAACTGAAAGCTGTTGTCATGAACAATACAGCGGTCTACAAGGAGCTGAATTATCTTCTGGTATCCATCAAAAAGAACAGTGATGGAAACCTTTCCAATAACAAACAAAGCGGTAAATTTTCTGTTAATCCCAATGAAGTAAAAATTTTATCTGAAATCAGTGTAAATCTTGAACCAAAAGATGCCCTGAAAGCTTTCCTCTATATCAGGGACGAGGAAAACCAAAATCTAATAGCCAAAGACAGCTTGGAAATTAACAATACTTTTTTTAAAAGAAAAGCGGCTAAAATAGAAGAGGATGCGGTTTTCGAACTTAAAGGACTTACGATTGATGAAACCAAAACTAAAGTAGGAAAGGATTTTTATGACCTTTTCTATATGCAGTACAGCCAGCTTCCGGATAAAAGCAGTGGGGCCGTCACTATTTCAGAGCTTCCTCTTCGGGGAACAAGCGGTCAGATCAATATCCAGATTGAAGATAAGATTGTTTACAGCTTTATGACCAATCCAAGTGAAGACTATTTAAAAGAGCAGCTCGCTGCCAGTTTAAAATATATTAAAGAATTTAATGTAAAGAAAAACCTTATTAAAAATGAATTCATCTACTAAAAACATTCGCCATGAAAACGTGTATCATTATTTTGACCTTTATTGCGGGTATTTTTTACGGAAAATCTCAGCAACTTGTCTATAAACCTGTGAATCCGGCTTTCGGAGGAGATACCTTTAATTATCAGTGGCTTCTAAGCTCCGCCAATGCACAAAATCAATTTGATGAAAAAGATGATTATAAAAGTCTTCTTGATAATTTGAATTCACTGGACAGTTTCAGTCAGAGCCTCAACCGCCAGATACTAAGTGAACTTTCCAGAAAACTGTTTGAAGATCAGTTCGGAGATGGAGGAATAAAGCCCGGAGATTATCTTTTCGGATCACTTTACCTTCAGATTACAACGACCAATCAGGGACTTTTGATTAATATTTTGGATACCAGTACAGGCGATCAGTCCGAGATCGTGATTCCGAAATAGCCATAACTAAAAACCAGACTTATCATGAGAACTTACACTTACACCAGAATTTTTTTCTGTACATTGCTGCTATGTATATTGCAGGCTTGCAGCTCGATCTTTGGTTTGCCATCGGATCCCGAGAAATCAACGATGGGAGAGACCACGACTTCTACTACAGAACTGAAAAACCTTCCTTTGCCTAGTGAAAAAATAGTCATAGGAGTCTACAAATTCAGAGACCAGACCGGTCAGTATAAACCTTCTGAAAATGGGAATAACTGGAGTACGGCAGTGCCGCAGGGTACTACAACCATCCTTATTAAAGCATTGGAAGACAGCCGTTGGTTTATCCCTATTGAAAGGGAAAATATTGCAAATCTTCTCAATGAAAGGCAGATCATCCGTTCCACCAGACAGGAATATATGAAAGATGCTGATAAAAATAACCAGGCATTACCCCCACTTTTATACGCGGGCATTCTTCTCGAAGGGGGTGTGATTTCCTATGACAGTAATATTATGACGGGAGGGCTTGGTGCGAGATATTTCGGAATCGGGGCTTCTACCCAATACCGTCAGGACAGGATTACCATTTACCTGCGTGCTGTTTCTACCCTTAATGGGGAGATTCTTAAAACAGTCTATACTTCCAAAACGATTCTTTCAACAAGTATAAACGGGAGCTTTTTCAGATATATTGATACGGAAAGGCTTCTTGAGGCTGAAGTAGGACTTACCCAGAACGAACCCGTTCAGCTTGCGGTGACTGAAGCCATTGAAAAAGCGGTGAAATCTCTGATTGTTGAAGGGGTGAGAGATAAAATATGGGGAAAAGCAGCAGAAAATACATCTGCTTACCAATCTTTAATCAATGAATATAACAGAGAACAGGATCAGAACAAAGGAAGGGTAGTGGGCAATAGATTTCCTGAAAATTATAGACAGAAAGTCGCTGTATTTGCAAATGTTGAAGCACAAAAGGTTAAAGATGATTATGTGAATCCCAAAATGAATATTGGAGGAAAAGTGGGCTTTAAATATTTTCTCAACCCTAATTTTAACATTGAAGTCAATGGTAGTTATTTTACACTGGAGAATGAGAATATTGTGAAAAGAAACTATTTCGGTCCCGAGGTGAATCTCGAATTTCTGCTTTTTCCCAAATATAAATTCAGTCCATATGTTTACGGAGGCGCAGGAGCCATGTATTCAAAATACAAACCTCAGTATAAAGGGCAGTTTGGCGGCGGACTCGAGTATATGATTGACCATAATATCTCCCTGAGAGCTTCCGCACAGTACGATCTCGGTTTTAAAGATAACTGGGAAGGGCTTGTAAATGGAAAAAGAAAAGACCAGTCTTTGCGCTTTGCATTGGGAATCAACTTCTATTTTGGAAACAAATAAAAATCTAAACTATGAAAACTTTAATAAAAATACTCAGCATATTCATCCTTGCTTTTTGTCTGTTTTCATGCAATGAAGATCTTGTAGAACAGGCTCAGACGGGAATCTTAAAAGGAAAAGTAGTAAAAAGGGGAAGTAATGTACCTCTTGCTAACGTGAAAATCTTCACAAACCCTACCACACAGACTGTTTTTAGCGGTACAGACGGTTCTTTTGAAATTAATGCAATGCCCATTGGTAATTATTCTGTAAAAGCAGAACTTTCCGGATACCTGACAAGCTTTCAGGCGGTTAATATACAGAACCAGAATCAGGTGGTAACAGTGGTGTTTGAAATGAATGATGATACATCTCTGAATTCGCCACCTACAGCACCGCAATTGCTAAGTCCGATAGACAATGCGGTCAATCAGCCTTTAAGTGTGGAGCTGACCTGGAGTGCCACAGATCCCGATACGGCAGATGTTTTAAAATATAGTTTAACAATTAAAAATAATCTTGACACTAATGTGATTCAGGTTAATGATTTGACAGCTAATCATTATTCGCTGTCAAATCTGAAGTTTGGTGTAAGTTACTTCTGGCAGGTGTCTGTTTCGGACGACATTCACCAGCCAGTTTTAAGCTCAATAGGTAAATTTACGACCAATACGGTTCCTGCCAACAGATATCATTATGTACAGAAACAGAATGGTAATTTTGTAATCATATCAAGTGATGCACAAGGGAATAATTTTCAGTTTACCAGTGCTTCTTATAACAGCTGGCGGCCAAGGAAAAATAATAACGCCGGTCTCATTGCCTTTCTACGTACGGAAGGTGGAAGTACCCATATTTATACAGCAAATCCTGATGGTTCCAATCCGTTTAAGGTAACAACTGTTGCGGCAGCGGGTTTTAATAATTATGAAATGGATTTTGCCTGGAGTACCAATGGTCAGGAAATTATTTATTCAAACTTTAATAAACTCTACCGGATCAATAAGGACGGGAGTGGATTGAATCTGGTGTATACCACTCCGGATGGAAGTATGATCTCCGAGTGCGACTGGAGCTATGACGGAAGCAAAATTGCATTGAAAACCAATGATTACAATGGCTACAATACAAAAATCTACATTATTGACATGACCGGAAATACTCTTAAAACCATTGTTTCAGGATCAGCAGGAGCAAGTGGAGGACTGAATTTTTCGGTAGATGGTCAGCTTCTCCTGTTTACCCGGGATATTTCGGGATATCAGGATGGAAGCGGAAACTACCGTCAGCTTGATTCTCATATTTTTATCTACAACCTCGTCAATGACATGGTGTACGATATTTCTGATGCGAGCGAGAAACCTATGGGAACCAATGATCTCGATCCAAGATTCTCACCGAATAATGCACAGGTGATCTTTATGAATACCTCCAATGATAATATCTCGTTGAAAAATGTTATGGTCATTGATCTGAACAGCAGTATGACAGATCTTTCACGAACCTCTCTCTTTACTAATGGTGAAATGCCGGATTATGAGTAATGAATAGCTGTAAAGGTGAAAAACAGGGTTTAAAGTGTATGAGCTAAGATTTCTGTTTTCCATCACAGGTCTTAGCTCTAAGTTTTCCAACCTTTATTGCTGAATTTTCATAAGCACTGGTCATTAGAAATTCATGATCGTAAATAAAATTTCCAAACCGAAAGGCTTGGAAGTTTTTGGTTAATGATAATTGGTTATGGCTTAGTCGATGATATGATTTTCTAATGCGTATTTTACAATTCCTACAGAGTTTTTTACGTTCAATTTCAAAAGGATTCTTTTCCGGTGTGTCTCTACCGTATTGATGCTAATGAAGAGTTTTTCAGAAATGTCTTTACTGCTGTAACCGTCACAAATGAGTTTTAGAATTTCCATTTCACGACGGGTAAGGGGATCTTTCATATGAAGATTCCGCTTTTCCTGTTCATTGCTGATAAAGCTGATCATTCTTTCTTTGGCGTGATCACAGATGTAGATCTCGTTTAGCAGAAGAGCGTTGATGGATTTCAGGAATTCATCATATTTACAGTTTTTGTCGAGATAGCTTTTAATCCCTTTATTGAAAAGCTTTCGGATATCAATTACATCATAGCAGTTTCCTATAATAATGATTTTTATACCATTATATTCATGGGTAATATCTTCTATAGATTTATAAAGTTCAGTAAACATAAGGATGTTGGAACTCATTACCAGAATTTCGGGAGGTTGATCTTTTAAGTGCCTGGAAAGGGTTTCTAAAGAATTACAGATGTCAATCGTGTTAAAAATTTTACTCTGCATAAGCAGTTTTGAGAGTCCTTCCGTATACAGCATGGGCTCATCAAAAATGGTTAATCTGGGTTTCATCATGGTTTTGTTTTATTTATATAAAAATATAAATAAAAAATCACATTTTAAGTAAAATTGATAAATATTTACGCTTTTTAATGAATTTATGTGTAAAAAATTTTATTTTTTATTGATTATTTGATAAATAAATCTCTTTTTGATGAATTTTAGTTGTATATTTTAGAGTTATTGTTGTTAAAACTTAATGTTTATAATGGTTTGTTGAGTGTTTTTTTTTAATGATAAAATTATTTAATCAACGTTGTGGGGATATGTTTTACAGGGAAATTAACAGAATTGGCAATAAAGCAATATTCATTGGCTTTATGATGGAGCTGTGCTGCCTTTTCAATCATAGATTCTTCAGCTACAATCACTGTAGGATATAGGGTTACTTCGGTGAAATGTCCACTACCATTGGAGGTTTCTGCCATTATTCCCGTAGCTTCGTCCGTGTAGTCTATGACAATAACGCCTGCTTCGGAACAAAAATGAAGATACCAAAGCATATGACATGAGGAAAGCGAAGACAAAAATATTTCTTCCGGGTTATATTTCTTTTTATCTCCCCGGAAAGAAGGATCGGATGAACCTTCAATATCAGGTTTGTTTTCTGCAGAAATCGTATGACTTCTTTCGTAATCTCTGTAGCCGCTGGTTCCGGTTCCTTTATTTCCGGTCCATTGGATGATGGTTTTGTAGTGGTGTTCTTTATTCATAATGTAAATTTATTTTGTTTAAGCTTAAAAAACAAAAAAGTATTTACTTAGCCTGTAAGTAAATACTTTTATCAACCTGAAAAGATTTTAAAAGGGGAATTAATCCTTTATAAGTTTTTTTACAGATATTTTTCCATTTTCAAAGACAACTTTTGCCATATAAACTCCTTTTGGTACCTCAGAAATACGGGTATTGTTACTTTCTATATTTTTTATAAGTTTACCATCTAAAGTATATATTTCTATCGATTGTACTTTTTCTTTTGTATGGTAGATTAAGCTTTCTTTAATTGGATTTTCAAAAGAAATATCAGAATCAGTTTTTGTAATATCTGTTGTCGATAGTGTAGCGCTATTAAGCAGGTATTTTACAATATAATTATTCCCTTTTACGATAATATTATTGTTATTCACAATCATTTCTGCTATTCCTGAGAAAGGGGGAGTAAGATAGGGAGGATCAGCAAAATTGGGTTCTATATAATAGTTGAACGTGGAATTTATAGACCCATTTTGATTAAGTTTTGAAATGAAATAATTAGTACTAAATAATGTGTTTCCAGCATTTCCTCCAACGTAATAAGATCCGTTTTTTTCATTTATACTAAAAATATCCGGCCCTGCACTTAATCCCAGACTGGTATATAAGTCGTAATTAAATGTGGTATCAAGGGTTCCGTTCGGGTTTATTCTGAAAATATCATGATTCTCATTTGTTGAGAAAAGAATTCTATTATTAGTGTCCATCATTGCAGCACTAACATTCCCTACAGCGAAGCCATTAATGTTAATTTGTGCCACTCCATTATTTCCAAAACTTGTCATAGGATGTCCGTTGGAGTCAAATTTTTCAATAACGCCGATATTGTCACTGAAACTGATAATATTAGATTGATTATCAATAAGCACAAATGTTCTGCCGGTAATGTTTCCCTGTGTGGATACATAACCGTTGCTACCAAAAGTCTGATCTATACTTCCATTGGAGTTCAGTCTGTAGATTGCATGATGTGGATTTTGATCTCTCCTGATGCCATGCACAATTATTTTTTCATTCTGCAGAATAAATTCATAAGAATTATAGAAATCATCATGATCGGCATATATTTCCGGTGATATACCATTTGTACCAAAGGTAGGATCTAGCTGACCGGTAGGGAGCATTCTTACTATTTGAGCATTGCCCCATAAACCGAAAATTAATAATTTTCCATCTGCCTGTAGCTTGATTTGGTTCATGAATGGTTCGGAAGCTAGCTTAACCGTTCCATTGTTTCCAAAAGATTGATCCAGGAGTCCATTAGGGGTAAGCTTGGATACAAATCCGTGAGTGACTCCCGTGGCAACGTCCACATTATAAGTAAAATAAATTTCTCCATTAGAATTTTGAACCATTTGATACGAGTTACTCATAGAGTAGCTGGGGATTTCAGCGACACCGTTCGAAGCAAATGTTGGATCTTTAGAGATGATTTGTGCAAAAGCAGCCTGTGCCGCCAGAAGCAGCACGAGAAATAATTTTTTTGTCATTGTAGTTTTTTAGTTTTTAATGAGAAATGAAAAGTGTCTGTTTTAAACAAACATTTTAGAAATATGTATTAGTTTTTGATCAGCTTCTTTGTGGTTGTCTTTCCATTTTCAAAGACAACTTTTGCCATATAAACTCCTTTTGGGACCTCAGAAATACGGGTGTTGTTACTTTCTATATTTTTGATAAGCTTACCATTTAAAGCATATATTTCTATGGACTGTACTCTTTCTTTTGTATGATAAATCAAATTCTGCTGAACAGGATTTTCAAATGAAAATAAAGGAAGATTGGTTTCCGTTACTTTGGCAGAGGTTCCTAATGTTGAATTACTTAATAAAAATTTCAAAATATGAGTTCCTCTTCCTGCAATGATCGAATTGTTATTAATAATCATATCACCAATTCCTTCTGAAGTTGGGGTAGTTTCGGAGTAATAATTAAAAACGGGGTCTACAGTTCCTGAAGGTGTCAGTTTGGAAATGAAAAAAGTCTCTCCCATTGCTCCTGTCTGCCCTGCAATATAATAACTGTTGTTTTTTTCCATTACAGAAGATAAGCTGATGATTGCAAAAGGATAGGCGTTAGCACTGTCAAATGCAAAAGAGGTATCATAAGCCCCGTTAGCGCTAATCCTAAAAATTTCGTTATTCATATTATAGCAGATAATATTGTTATTGCTATCTATGAGAGCATTTCCTACCATTCCAGGATAAGTGTTGAAAGCCAAAGTTCCGTTATTTCCAAAGCTTGTTAAAGGCTGTCCATCTGAGGTATATTTTTCCAATCCTCCGTTAGGGTATAGGGTATTTGCATTCGTATGGCTATGATCACTAATCAGGCTGATGATATTTGATTGACTGTCTAGAAATACAAAATTCCCAGTTGTTTTGATAGAACCGTTATTACCAAATGTGTTGTCAATACTTCCATTGTTGTTCAATCTGTAAATTATTTTATAAAAATTGGAAGGTCCGTCAGTGGATAATCCATATATAATGATCTTATTATTTTGCACATATAAACCATAGCCGTATCCATTGAAATCTGTAAAAACATTGGTGATTTTTGCAACCCCATTTACTCCAAACGTAGTGTCAACCTGGCCGTTGGGCAGCAGCCTTGTAATGACGGATCCGTCGGTATTAAAACCATAGATTAAAAGTTTGCCGTCTGTTTGTTGAGTTAATTGACTGTCCACAGCTGTAAAATAGTTGCTAATCACAGTTTCTCCATTATTTCCGAAAGTAGAATCAAGGGTTCCATTGGGATGAAGTTTTGATACCACGCATTCCGGACTGTTTAAAACAGTATTGTCTCTGGCGTATGTGAAGTAAATGCTTTCGTCAGTATGCTGAAGAATTTTGGTGAGATAATTGGCATTGGCGCCAGCTGTAATAGCATATTTTCCGTTTACAGCAAAGTTATTATCATAAGAAACGATCTGAGAATACACACTCTGAATAGTCAGAATGAATACAAGAAATAAACTTTTTTTCATTGTGTAAATAAATTTGGTGTAAATGTAGTAAAAAAACCTCCAGCATAGCTGAAGGTTTGAATTTTGTTTTGATTTAATTAGAATGTCCTATCAATTCTTCTTTTTTTGAATTGTAAATTCTGTATTCTAAATATTTAAAAGAATCCCTTGGGATAATGGTTACCCATTTTTTGTACTTTATAAACCATTTCATCTGGATGCTTTTGATTCCTTTAGTAAGGTAAGCTTCTACGAATGGATGTACATGGAGGTAAAGTTTACCCTTTTCTTTTTGCATAATGGTTCTGATGGTTTCACCCATTCTTTCCACAATAACAATAGGAGCTACAATTTCTCCGTCTTTATTAGGGTTTTCCTCTTTGGTTTCGATCTGTTTTTCCGGACGGTTTCTCTGTCTGGTAATCTGGATCAGTCCAAATTTACTTGGAGGTAAGATTTTGTGGCGTGCTTTGTCACGCTTCATCTCCTCTTTAAGATGTTCGTAAAGATCTCTTCTGTGGTCGGCATTAGGCATATCGATGAAGTCGATGACAATAATACCTCCCATGTCTCGAAGACGTAGCTGTCTGGCAATCTCTGTGGCTGCCATTTTGTTCACTTTTAGGGCATGTTCCTTATTGACAGCGGCTCCGGTAGTAATGTTGTTTCCGGAATTGACATCCACAACATGGAGTGCTTCTGTGTGTTCAATAACAAGGTATGCTCCTTTTGAGCTTGGAATGTTGACGTGTTTACCGAAGCTTTGTTTAAGCTGTTTTTCAACATTGTAATATTCCAGAAGTGGAATATGAGAGTCATAAAACTGGACAATATTTTTTCTTTCGGGAGCAATTACTTCAACATAATTGGTCATCTCATGGACCATCTGCTCATCATCACAGATAATACTGACGAAATCCTGATTGAAATTGTCTCTTAAAATAGCGGAAGCTTTATCTTCTTCGCTTAAAACTTTTGACGGAACTTTATTTTTCTGGATGTTTTTAAAAGTGCTTTCCCATTTTTGAATCAGTTGATTCATATCATTATGGAGGTCAGCTACTTTTTTTCCTTCGGCCACTGTTCTGATAATAACCCCAAATCCTTCAGGTTTGATACTGTCAATGAGGGTTCTCAGTCTTTCTTTTTCCTCAAAACTTCTTATTTTCTTGGAAATGGAAACTTTATTGTCGAAAGGAATCAGAACCAAAAATCTTCCGGTAAGAGAGACCTGGGTAGAAATCCTGGGGCCTTTTGTGGAAATGGGTTCTTTAGTGATCTGCAGAAGAACCAAATCGTCTTTTGCAATTACTTTGTCTACTGTTCCGTTTTTGTCTATTTCGGGTTGTATCTCGAAATTTTTTAAGCTTGAAGCGCTTTGTTTTTTAGAAATAGTATCTTTTAAAAACTTTCTGTATGTAAGATATTGTGGGCCCAGATCCTGATAATGCAGAAAAGCATCCTTGTCATATCCGATATTAACGAATGCGGCATTCAGGTTAGGTGCCAGTTTTTTTACTTTTCCTATAAACAGATCTCCAACTATAAAATCGCTTTTGTCCTCTTGCTCATGAAGTTCACATAGTCTTCCGTCTTCCAGCAGTGCAATCTTTGTAAGATCATCTTCATGCGAAACTATTAGTTCTTTCTTCATTTTGTTATTAGATAAAATTGTTAAGATTATAGGAAATTGGCTGGTGTCTCTGTTAATTCATAAATATAAATATAAGGATTTAGAATGAAAACCATTATATTTTTATTAAAATAATATTTGAAACCGGCTGTCTTCCGCGGAATCTTATAGTTGTAAATAAAAATATAGTCGGTGAGTCTTAAAATTTAAAACCACCAACTATATTATTATATTGTAAATCTCGAGAAGAAGAGATTATTTTTTCTTATGTCTGTTTGCTCTTCTTCTTTTCTTTCTCTTGTGTGTTGCAACCTTGTGTCTTTTTCTTTTCTTTCCGCTTGGCATAATTTTAATTTTTTAGTAACTAGTTAATATTCAGTTAATGTTCTTATTTTACTGCGACTTTAGTTTTTACTTTCTCCACAAAAGATTTTGATGGTTTGAAAGCAGGAATGTTATGAGCAGGAATCTCAATTGCAGTGTTTTTAGAAATATTTCTTCCTGTTTTAGCAGCTCTTGTTTTAATGATGAAAGATCCAAAACCTCTTAGATAAACGTTATCCCCATTATACATAGAAGTTCTGATCTCCTGCATAAAAGCTTCTACAACTTTCTGTGTTTCATTCTTTTCTGTTCCCAACTTATTTGAGATGGTGTTTACCAATTCTGCCTTTGTCATTTCCTTATTTTAATTTTAAATTTTAGGTGTGCAAATTTAGTTAAAAAAATTGAATACTAGCAAATTAGTGGCGAAATATTTTTGTTCTGATCGTTGAGTTTTTATTGTAAACACTATATTAAGGCAGAGTTATGATCATTTAATGAATTTATAATATAGCCGTATAACAATGGTTAAAGTGAAAAAGAACCGTGTTCAACCGGTTCAATAATAACTCCTCTTTGACGTCCTGTAATTATTCAAACTTTTTTTACATACTGGAATTATAATATCCGTTTTCTACACAAAAACGGATGAGATGAAGCTTGGTTTTCAATCCCAGCTTTTCTGTAAGCCTGTTGATATAAGTGTCAATAGTTCTTGTGCTTAAATTCAGTTTCTCTGCAATTTCCTTATTGCTGTATCCTTCATAGCAGAATCTCATCAGCTGTATTTCTGCCGGAGAAAGTTCTTCCTGGCTTTTTTTCTGCCTGTCCATGTATTCCTGTACGGCAAGGGGCTGCTGTTCCCATTCTTTAGAATAAGTATGATAATCAAACTCATCTGAAGCAATAGTTCCTTTAATGATATCCTTTATCGTATTGCTTTTCTTTTGACAGTAATACGTATTGGGAATCTTTGCAAGAATTTCGGCCATATCTTCCTGAAAGGTCCCGGAATAAGTGACAATAGGGGTTTCCGTATTACTTTTCCTGATATATTTTATAGCTTCAATTCCGCTTAATACCGGCATAAAGAGCTCTATGATGAACACGTCTTCCTGTCTTCTGTAGATTCTGTTTACCAGCTCATGGCCGTTATTACAGTCGTTCAGAAGCATATAGAAAGGGTTTTCCATAAGCGTTTTGATCATTATTTTTTTAAAATAAAAATCGCTGTCAGCTATAGAAAAGCGCACGGTATTAGATAATATTTTACTCATTCTTAATATCGATTTGGCAAATGATATTTGAAATTCAGAGGCCTAATTTAGGAAAAACTTATCAAAGAGAAAATTAATATTAGGTTAATCCGGGTTTTCACGAAATTTGCTGAGGGAAAATACGTATTGTACATAAAATTTTTTTTTTATACTTTCACAGGCCAAACAAATCGCAAATTATGTCTTCAAATCGGGAAAAAAAATTGAACAAATCTGACGTCAGAACGGGCATTTGGAAGTTTATTCTATCTTTTGCTGTTTTGTCTGTGGTTTCTTTTGCGTGTTTATTTCTCTTCTTTAAGAGTTATGATATGCAAAGAGAGGGAATCAGTAAGGAAGCTGATGCCTATAAGGAACTGATGCAAAGAAGTGATGTACTGAAAAATCACGTTGATATTATTTACGACCAGATGTCCCAGCTTAATATAAACAAGGTGGAGAATGATGTATTTCTCAGAACCAGTATTATGGATAATGTAAGGGATGCCAAAAATATCATGAGTAAAGATAGTGCCGGAAGCCTTAAGCATTATGCTGTCTTGATGAAGCAGATTGGATCTATCATGAACTTAAAAAGTAAGATCATTGAGGTAGAATACAAAAAGAAAATAGTCTTCAGGGACCTTGAAGAATGCATGGGCAAAACGGTAAGAGCCAATAACGAGCTCAGAAAAGACCCTACAAGAAATTTCACGGGAAGTAAAAGAAGAAAATAAAAAAGAAAAACAATGCAAGGACAAATTACATTATCTAAAAAGGAAAGGCATTATCAGTTTTTTTATTTAATACTGATGCTTGTGATGTCTATGATTTTTCTGGGAATTATCTTTTTAAAAGGATTTGAATCTCCGTTTTCTGATGAAGATGTAAGAGGTATTCAGAACCTTGAGCAGAAAGCAGAATTTGAACAGCACCAAAAGATTGTGTTACCGATCATGGACAGCACTTACACAATGATCACCAAACTTACAGACGAAGCCCCACAGCCTTTTGTGGAAAATAATATTCAGGTAGGTATTAACGATTTGAACAGCTACTTTAGCAACTATGATATTTCTGATATCCGAAAAGATGCTTACCCACAAATTGCCAAGTTTTACAAAATGTATTTTGAAGATAAAAAAGTGGTTTCAACGACTACAGAAGATATCAAGAGATTTGAAAAACAGGTTGAAGACTGCAGAATTGGCTTTAAAGATAAACAGAATAGACTCTATGAGCGTGAAAGCGCACTGAAAGCACGAACTCAATAGTCTGAAATAAAATATTAGGAACTTAAACAGAACACATCACAATTATTAACTATGAATTATTTTCAAAAGAACAAAAAGAACATTATCATTGGTGTTATCGCAACATTGCTCATAGCAGCACTGGTTGCACTATGGCTGCAGAAAAAGGTGATTCATTCTGCGGATGATATTGTTGGGGTGGTTTATCCGTCCTCATTGTCTGTGGGAGATACACTTCTATTTGAAGATAAAACCCAATTTGCAAAAACCAAAAGATGGAATTTTGGAGACGGTACAACCTCTGACAAAAATAGTGGTATTCACTTCTACAACAGACCGGGGTATTATCAGGTAAGCTTAATCGTTGACAACAAGTATACGAAATCTTTCCCTGTAATGGTGGCCGCAAGAAGCCTGCAGAAGGCCAAAGATACCTCAAAAATCAAATCAACCATTGAGGCCCCTATACAGGCGATGCAAAATGAAAACGTGCAATTTCGTGCCGTTTCTGAAGCTAAAAAGTTTGCGTGGAAATTTGGTGAAACAGGAAATATAGATTCGAAAGATAAGCTGGCAATTTATGCTTATAAAAAGCCGGGTGACTATCTGGTGACTTTATACAACGAAGAAACTCAGGAGCCTATCTATCACAATATCAAAATTATTCCTGCTTATAACTCTCTGGCAGAGGATGAAGTTTCTGTAGAAGATTCATACGCTAAGGTGGATAATGATTTTAAATATCACTTACAGCAGATTGCCAACGGGAACAGTTTCAATATGCACTACAACTACTTGTTGAAAACTTACCTGTGTAACAATGAAAACACAGTGGTAAAAGTAAATGACAGCAAAGTAAATAACTTCTATATGTACTGTGCAGGTCTTCAGTTTGACAAAAATACTGTGATCCAAACCGTAAAGGTGAATTTAGATGATACACAAAACTGTGTAACTAAAGTAGATATAAACCAAAGCAAATAATACCGTCCGGCACTGCCGGATGCGCCAATCATAAAAAGATAAAATAGGATGAGAAATAAATTTCCTCTAGCAGCATATTATATAGGACTTTCAGTATTGTTGACGAGTTGCCAGGTAAAGCTTCCGTCAAAGAAAACTCCCGAACCATCTCAGTATGGAAAGGTAGATAACTCTACTGTTGTCAATGGATACCCCAAGAAATCTGTTCCATGGATTGTGATTTCAGACCGGTCAAGAAATACAGCGTATTTAGATAAAAATGACGAAAAGTCATATAAAGAAGTTAAATTTTTAGAACCTTTAATGGTTTTAAAACATAGAGACGGAATGGTAAAGGTGGCCGAATACGTTCCGGATGCTTTAATGAAAAAAGTTTCATCAAAGTCTATTAAGACGTATGGCTGGATTCCTGAATCTGACCTTTTATTATGGAATAATTCTTTAAAAAGTGAAAAGACAGGATATCCTGTAAGAGTAGCCGTAGTGCCTAATAACAGCGAGGTGATCAGAAGTGCAGAAAGATACTATAAGAATGACTCTATCATTGTATTTAATTCTCCAAGTCTTATTGAAACGGCCAACGTAAAGATTCCTAACGGACAGATGGTATACGTGTACAAGCAGGCTGAGAATAATAAAAGATTTTTGGTAGGTAAAAAACCTTCTCTTGATATAGACAGTATCAGTACAGGTCTTTACGGATGGGTGAGTTCTAACGTGATCTCTACATGGGGAGAACGTTCTGCTATAAAGTTGAAAAATACAACCGGAATTAATGATTCTGAACTAGGGATACACGAAGGCTATCCGGGTGGATCAGCATCAGATGCCACTAACAAAACGGCTATTTTTATTTCAGATATCAACAAAAGATCACCTTTGGAAAATATTTATCCGGTGAATCTGCCTTTGGATGAAGCTCCGACTCCGGATATCAAAACAAAATATTTCACCAATATTCTAGATTACAGTAAAAACTTTGTTTACAATGTGTTAGGGGAACCTATTTATTTTGACCGTTACAGGGAAATTACAGAAAGGGACAAAAATATCAATATTGTTTTTGCATTGGATGTAAGCGCACCGAATGCACCCTACGCACCTATTGTAAAATCATTATTACAGGATTTACAGCTTAGATTTGAAAAACCATCTTATTTCAGTAACGTTAAGTATGGAGTGGTTTTATATAAAAATAACCCTTGTGGAAACAATACTTCAGTTTCAAACTTAAGTGCAGACTACAGTAAAATCACTACATTCATTACTGAAAAAACGAATGAAATGAACTGTAACAGCAACAGTGGCTATCAACCGGTAGGAGAAGCGCTTACGGCTGCAGGAAACCTTCTTTCAAACGTTCCGGATGAAACGAATATTGTAGTGACTGTAGGAACTTCTGCTAACCAAAGCGGAAATATGTACAGTGTAATCAGTTCCCTTACCCAGGCTCAGGCAAGACTGATTATGTTCCAGACGAGCGCAAGATCATCAGATACTTATAATGACTTTGTATTGATGGCCGAAAATATTGTAACCAATACGGCGAAAAATATTGCAGAGCTTAAAAAACAAAAGATCATCAATCAATATGATGTTCTGACTAAGAATAATTTCAGCCTTGTAGAAGGGGATGAAGGATTTTTCTCATTGGCTTATCCTAAGCAGAGTATGTCTCAGGGGTATGTTATTTTCCCTAAAAAAGGAGATGTTGCAACTCCGGGATACCTGAAAAAATCTGTGGATAGCCTGATTTCTCAGGTAACTGCCGATAATTTGGCCATTGATCAATCGCTTAACGAATATTTCCATTCTTCCGTAGGAGCAGGGAAAACAGATGTTGACCTGAAATATAAATATCTGTATCCGGGACTTACCAATCCTGTTTCTGCAGGAATTGCAGCCCAGCTGATCAACTATGGAAGTCCGTTCCTGGTAAAAGGATATATCCCGAAAGATTTAAAAGAGTTTACACCGGTCATCGAAAAAGGAATCCTTATTTCTGAAGCGGAATATGACAATCTGAAAGCTTTCTATACCGAAGTCTATAGAAATACAGAAGCTGATAAACCAGGGTTTAACCAGGCAAAAGCCATTAAAGAATATGTAAAACTTCTGAAGAAATATAACCCAACGATAAAATTCCTTGACAAAGGAGCTCTTTATGAGCAGCCTATGTCTTATGCAATTGGAATGAGTACCGGTTTTGATCTTACAGAAGAAGAACTGATGGCTAAATATAAGCTTAAAGGTTGGAGGAAATCTAAAATTGTTCCTAATGAAACGGTGAAGAATTATTTCCATCACTATAAAGATCTTGCAGACAGAATGCTTGCCAACAGGAATAATCCTGCGGTGAAGATTCAGCAGAACGGACAGACATTCTATTGGCTTAATGAGTACTTTACACCTACCAGAATTCCAACAGAACAGCCGGAATACACTAAACATTAATTGTTTATATTTTATACTATTAAAAGCAGGAGTTATACTTCTGCTTTTTTTGTTTGGGGGAGGAAGAGAGCCGAGATATGGTATATACTTAAGTTTGAATAGGAATTTTTGCTTGAACGTTTATAGCAAATGGCAGCACCTATTAGAATGTATGGACACATCGAACTAAGATTTAAATATTGATTCATAATTCTTAATCAAACATAAAAAACAAATTGAGAGGTTCATTTTAGAGCTTCAAAATTTAAATTTTATGTCTTGAAAAGACTTTTATTTCTCTTTTAAGTGGAAAATTGCTTTTTTACTGAAAAAATGTAAATTACTTAAATCCTTTTACTGGAGGGAGTTATCTGTGTGTTGATAAATCTAATGTCGTAGAATTACTACACAAAATCGTAGAACTACTACAATTTCTCAGATTTACATTCAAAAGTTTTTTTTAGAAAAAAAGACCCTCTATATTTGCTAAACAATCACCGAATCACAAAATATTATTAACGATTAAAATTTACAAATCATGGCAGAAAGAAATTCGAGAGGAATCTTAAAATTCAATGGAGGAGAAGGACAAAAGCTATTAAAAATGAAATATAGTGTATCCAGATCTACCGATGTATCTGGACGTGTAGCATCAGATCCTTCTAACGCATTAATTAAGGTTACAGTAGAAGCTACTGAAAAGTCTGATATTCTTGAAAGTTTATTGAATGGTAAGTACAAACCTACAGTAGGAGAGATTACATTCAACAAATCTCACGAAGAAGGAACATTGATTACTTTAAACTGGCAAAACGGATATGTTATCCAACACCAGGTAGAATTTGATGCTATTGACAGCAACAGTATGTTGATCAGTTTCGTAGTAAGTGCTGAAACAATCGACTACGGTACTTCTCAGTATGCTGGACTTTGGCCAAGCAGTTAAAATTGACACATTATCACACATTCATACGAAAAAAGACTGTCCTTATCAAAGACGGTCTTTTTTTTCTAAGATAAAGCGTTAACGAGGATTTATTTTTATCACTTCCATAGGATATATTGAATGACTATTTCGTTAAATATTATTATCTTTAAACAAACACAAACACAAAATACATATGAGAACTGACTTAAACGGATCTTCCTTCCGTCCGTCACAAAATGCGGATGCCATATCCGAAAACCATCATGCAGGGATCAATCGGTTAGTAAAGTTATCCTTGGTTGTGGAAGGTAAAATGATAAAATACTATAAACATTTCACTCTTAAACAAAGGGCAGATCATCATCATGAATTTACTCTTATCCTTGCCCATGATGCATTGGAAGAACAGCAGAATCATACCCTTGAAGAAGCTAATAAATTTTTGGGAAAACGCCTCACAGCAGTTATTTCCTATAAAGATATAGATAAAAGCCCCGAAAGAAATTTTGTGGGAATTATTACCAAAGTAGGTTTCAGCCAGGATAAAATGAGCCTCGGAAATATTGTATTGTCCGGGTATAGTCCCACTATATTATTGGATGGAGCTCCCCATATCCAAAGTTTTGGTGGAGGCCAGTCCGTTAATATGGGAATCATTGCGGCAGATGTCATCAAACAAGGGATTGATAAAGAGCGTTTTGATATAAGAATTGATACCAACGATTACTCCCAGATTATCTACAGCAGCCAATATGATGAAACCCATTACAACTACCTGGCAAGAATGGCAGAAGCTTACGGCGAACAGTTTTACTATGACGGAGAAGTTTTGCACTTTGGAAAACTTCCACCACAGAATAAACCGATCAAACTGATTTACGGAAGCAATGCCGATAACATTAAAGTAGAATTGAAAGCGGTACATACCAAGCCGCAATACTATGGCTACAACAGCAGTAAAAATGAAAAACTGACTTCTGGTGATACGCCCGTTGCCCATGTGGGAGATCTTGCCAAAACAGCATACAGTCACAACGAAAAAATTTATAAAACTCCTGCTCTTCAGGTAGCTCCTATAAAGGCATCTACCCATTTGGATGTAGAAAATTCCCAAAAAAGCACCTCCGGAAGTGAAGCCGTAAGTGTATTTTCAGTCTCAGGATCTACAACTGTCCCTTTTCTGCACCCCGGCTGCGTGGTAGATATCCATATGAGAAGACCGGATAGCAATGAAACCTCATATTTTACCAAAGTGATGGTAACAGAAGCAGTACATGAAATTGATACCATTGGACATTACACCGGCAGTTTTGAATCTATAGCTGCCGATACAGGCTTCCTGCCGAAACCGGAGTTTACAGTGCCTGCCGCACAACCTCAGATTGCCACAGTCATTTCCAATGCCGACCCTGAAGGTCAGGGAAGGGTTCAGGTAAGATTCGACTGGCAGATGAATGACACGACTCATTTTATAAGAATGATGAGTCCTGATGCGGGAGGAACTGATCAGATTACTCAAAACCGGGGATATGTAGCCATTCCTGAAGTAGGAGACCAGGTAATGGTTAATTTTGTTCACAGCCACCCCGATAGACCATTCGTTATGGGGGGAATGTTCCATGGAGGAATAGGCCTTGGAGGCGGAGCAGATAACCGTGTAAAATCGATCCAAACCAGAAGCGGCCACAGAATAGTCTTTACAGAAGATGAAAGCATCATTATCACGGATAAGAGCGGAAATGAGATTCATCTGGATACTACAGGAAGCAATATCAATATTACCGCACCGGAAACCATGACCCTGAATTGTAAGAATATGAATATCAATGTGATTGAAAGCATGAGTACAACGGTAGGGATGAATAAATCGGACAGTATTGGCCTGAATAATACAGAAAGTGTGGGAGCAATGAAGCTGACTTCCGTAATGGGTGATGCAAGTACATTTATTACGGGAAAACTGACTGAAATTATTGAAGGAGATGTGCACAGTGAAACAAAGAAAGGACGGAATGAGATTTCTGAAAAAGAAATGAACATAAGTTCTAATGCTTCGATTAATAAACATGCACAGAAGGAAGTACAAAATAATAGTGGGGAGAAATCTAAAGCACATTAATCATGAGCCGAACAAGAATTGTAAGAGGTACTTATAATAAAATCTCTCATGAAGACCACAATATGTATTCTCAGGAGAATATTATTTCGCGTGCCTTTAAATGGTTTACAGAAAAAGGTGATAAAAAAGGGGTGAGTCATGGTACACCAAATGATCCTCCTCCTCCAGAAATAAAAGCAAAATGTGTTGTACATTTTCGTAGTAAAAATGGATGGAAAGGTGAAGAATATGGTTTTGACTGGATGAGATTAGGTGAAACATCCAATTTTGGTGATGTTAATTATGAAGATATTGTAGCGAAGCAATATACAGATGCCACTTATGCCACATTAGAAAGAGATATTAATGAATATGATGGAAGTTTTAAAAAGGCTCCTACTTTATATTCTAAGCTAAAGCAGGTATATGGTGTATACAGTATTCCGTGGAAGAAAAAAGCGGATGGTACGCTTGAAAATTATTACTGCTCCTGGCTATCACTTTATCCTTCACAAATTAAAGATACTAAAACAAACCAGCTTACCGCTTCCAATTTTAAAAATACCAAAGCTATTTTAAGCCTGAATATTGAAGTTGATGAGGAACCGGATACTTTAAGATTTAAAGAAAATAAACTTTTCAAAATTTCTCCCATGGAGATTACACCTAAAACAAAAGGTAAACATGATCTTAAAGATTTTGTAACTATAGAATGTCTGGAAGAATTTTCAGATGATCAAATTATAGAAGTGGTTGCCGTTAAGAAAGACAGTGCTGGTCTTGAAGTTTCTGAAGTAGCGGGAAGATTAAACGTTTGGGCTAATCATGCTGCTAAAAGGAAAAAATCAAAAATACTTATTATTAATTTAGAAACCGATATAAATGGTAAAAAGGCAGGGAATTCTACTGGTCAAAAGGAATTATTTGAAAGTTACTTGAGACAAGCACTTATAGAAGCAGATGTAGAAACCGAAACTGTAGATGTGTCTGGTGATGCTCATTTTCAGATTGGAGGTAGATATGTGATTGGAGGGAAAATAGCAGCTTATTATGAGCCTGCTGGCAATGCTCCTTCCGGATTTGTTGCACTACAAAACTATGCTTACAATAAAGTGAAAGAAAACTTAAAAAGTAATAATATTCCTGAAACAAAATATAACAAATACTATGTCGCTATTTATTTAGGTGAAAATGGAGGTTTTGTTGATGCATCAGGAAATGTTAAGGGGCTTAATGGATATAGTTCCGGCAAGTTTGTTGTATTATTTCCTTCAAAAAATGATCAAACGGCTGCTCATGAGTTTCTGCATAGTTTTGCATTACCTCATAGTTTTACCAATTCAGAGGCTGATGCAAAAGCACAATTTACTTATGAATATGCCAAAACAGAAAATATTATGGACTATTCCCATCACATTCCGGAAACACGTTACAGCCTTTGGAAGTGGCAGTGGATTATAGCCAATGATAATACAAAATAGAATTTTATGAAAAAAATAATGTTTTTTTTAAGTTTACTAATAATCCTTTCTTGCAAATCACAAAATACAAAAAATATGTTGCCTTTAATTGATAATAATTTTGAAAAATTTGATAATATCAGATATAATGAACTCCATCAGAACAAATCAAGTTCTGTTTATGAAAAACTAAATGATGGGACAATTATAGAAAGGATTAAAATAAAGTCAGGATCTGCCTATTATGAATCACCTCCAAAATCATATTTTATGATTTTTAAAGATTTTTATCCCTCTGATAATATAAGAAAAAAAGGGCTGAAGTTTAATGTGTGGGGAGGTTTTCAAAAAGGTACTTGGTATGAATTTGATGAAAAAGGAAATTTAATAAAGGAAATAGATTATGATAAACCTTATCAATTTACTTTTGAAGATATCTTAAGATTCTGTGAAAAAGAGGGGATTCCGGTAACGAAAGGCCCGGTATTGCAAAGCACAGGTTTTCATACCATCATTACCCGAAGAATGGAAAATGAAAAACCTATTTGGGAGATAGAATGGCTTAAAAAGCCAAGTTTAGTTGAAAATATTATTTTAGATGGTATTTCCGGCAAAGAAATTTCGAGAAAAGAATCGAAGTTTATTAACAATTAATGTTTGTTTTTACAGGAACAGGAATAACCGATAATAATATAAAACAGAGTTTTATGAAAAAAATAATGTTTTTTCTAAGCTTAGTAATGATCTTTTCTTGTAAATCACAAAATAAAAAAAGTATGTTGCCTTTAATAGATAATCATAGTGAAACTTTCAATGCAAATAAGTTTCCTGATATAGATAAATTAGAAAATGTAAATAAAAAAACAGATTCTGGTTTTATTGAAATAATGAAAAATAAAAACAATATTAGCTATAAATTCACACCTAATAATTCGTTATTCAAGATTGTAAAAGTATATTATTTAAATAATATCATACAGACTAAAGGTATAACTCTTAATTTGCCCTGGAGTACTTTTCTTAAGGGTACTTGGTATGAATTTGATGAAAAGGGAAATTTAATCAAGGAAGTAGATTATGACAAACCTTACAAATTTTCATTTGAAGATATCTTAAAATTCTGTGAGAAAGAAGGAATCCCTTTAACCAAAGGTCCTGTATTACAAAGTACAGGTTTTCATACCACCATTACCCGAAGAATAGAAAATGAAAAACCTATTTGGGAGATAGAATGGCTTAAAAAGCCAAGTTTAGTTGAAAATATTATTTTAGATGGTATTTCCGGTAAAGAAATTTCGAGAAAAGAATCGAAGTTTATTAACAATTAATCTTATCTCAACAAAGAATTTTTAATTAAGATAAACGTAGGAGAAGAATCCATATCGACGATTCCAGTGATGAAAAGGAAAATCTCCATACCATTTGATATGAAGAGCGGAATCAAAGGGTTACATAGCCAATATTTATTCTATAGCTCTTTGTTTATTTTACACTATATTGCCAAAAACAAAACCATAAAACCAATTAAACAAAATTTGCCAATGAGTACCATTACTACCCATTTAAAATACTTTTCAAAACTATCTGCAGCATTTATTTTCAGTGTCCTGCAGATTTACGCAATAGGAGTTTTTTCCACCATTATTACCCTTGTACTGGGAATTTATATTTTAGCAGACAGTTTAGGTTCGTCATTAGGACACAGTGGTGGACTCGCATTTTTAGTGGCTACCGTTACGGCAAAACCGGTTTCTGCGGGTATTTTCTATCTGCTGATCATCATAGCCCCTTTCTTTACTGTTATGTTTGCCACAAAATATGCGATGTCTGTTGTGATCAGTAAACTATTACAGGATCATTCCAAGACCATTGTAGTTCCTTTTATTGAAAAGGTGATTGGGATATGTAAGGCAAAGCAGCCTACTGTTATCCGGACCGGTTCAGATTTTGCCATTGCAAAAGTCAAACTGTTGAATGAATTTAAAAACAGCTCAGAAAATAAAATAGTAAAACGTGTTGTAAGCTATGCTTTGGATAAAATAAAATTCGACGAACTGAACCTATCAGCGGATAATGCAGATTTTTCCGAGATCATTAAAGTGGCACTTATTGAAAAACTTCAGGAATTGGCAGAGCCTTCCGCTATGTTGTTCTATATCTTTATCGGTCTGCAGTGGGTAAGTTTAATTTTACTTTATTTTCTAAAAATATAGAATATTGTAATCATATATCAAAAAAGGGTAACATGTGACAATATATGCCAGTGCTGAAAATTAAAAAAACACCATGGTTACTTCTCTAATTGAAGAATTAACTATCTTTATCTCGTTTAGAATAAAATATTTAATTTTAGGCAGATAAAAAATCACGGCTTCTGATTCTCCGCCATGAGAACTTAAGTCTCACAAAACAGAGCGCAAATATTAATATAAGAAAAATTATAAATGGGAGTACTAGTAACCAACGAAACAGTAAAACAGCTATTTCATATTGCTCAGTCGATAGCGAAGGAAAATTATAATGCTACTTATGGTGGACCTCATATTCTACAGGCTTTAATGCACAAAGATATCGGACTTAATGAATTTTTGAAAAGCATAGATAAAGATCCGGGCTATTTTTATGAATGGGCAGATGTCCGCATTGAAGAATATCCTAAGACAGCTCATCTTCCTGACGAAGTGGCTCAGGATGATGCCATTGATACCCTTGTGGAAGAAGCAGATGATATCCGTTTAAAATTAGGTTTGGATGAGATCACACCCATTTGTATCCTTACCGCTATCGTAAAACCACAGGTTGTATTTACTCTTCAGCAACTGAAATCACTTCCGTTGAGAGAACATGAGATCTTCAACCTGTATAGAAAAGATACCCCATTCACCGTATCTGAAAATGGAGATTTTGCTTCCTTATTTTCAAACGGTTCAGACTTTTCAGACTCTTCATTTCCATCTATTAAAAGCTATTGTGTAGACAGAACGGCTCAGGCCAGAAACGGAGATCTTGAAAATATAATCGGAAGAGATAAAGAACTTAGAATGCTGGTAGAGATTCTTTGCCGCAGAAGTAAACCGAATGTCATCATTATTGGCGAACCGGGAGTTGGAAAAACAGCTTTAGTAGAAGGTTTTGCTATTGAAATCACCAAAGGGAATGTTCCTGAAATGCTTAAAAATGGAACCCTTTTGGAACTGGACACCGGAGCTTTACTGGCCGGAACTTCTTATAAAGGAGAAATAGAAGACCGCCTGAAAAAAATAATCAATGAATGCAAGAAAATTGAAAAAGCCATCCTTTTCATTGATGAAATTCATACCCTTTTAGATCCGAAAGGCAGTATAGGAAATGTAGCCAACCTTCTGAAACCGGAATTGGCACGTGGTGAAATTACAGTAATAGGAGCTACTACCCAGGAAGAATATAGAAAAATTATAGAACCGGAACAGGCTTTCAACCGTCGTTTTGAAGTGCTAACCGTTAATGAGCCGGATGAGCAGACTTGCGTGAAAATGATCGATGTACTGCTTGATGGCTATAAAAAGCACCATGGGATTGAGGTAGAAAAAACAGCTATCCCTGAATGTGTACGTCTGGCTAAAAGATATGCAAAAGGTAAAAAATTACCGGATGCAGCCATCGATTTATTAGACAGAACAATGGCTGCTATCAAAATGCTTGATGAACTTTCAGAAAAAGAACTCGAAAGCTGGAAAGCAAGCTATGAAGAGATTTTAAAAGAAGAATATACAGACAATAAAGATCAGGCTGACGAATTGATCTGGACTTACAATCTGTTGCGTGATAAAATAAGCCCTATTTTATGGGGATCACTGAGCGAACAACCGGCTATTGACAATTCAATGCCGGTAGAGCAGATTCATAAAATTATTGATGATACTTACGCAGAGCTTCTTCAGCATGCCGCTAAGAAAAGAGAAAAAGTGGGAAGATTAGAATTGGCTGCTGTTATGGCTGCTAAAACCAATATCCCAATCGGTAAAATTCAGGCTCAGGAAAAAGAAAAACTTCTGAACATGGAATCCCTTCTACTTAACAGAGTGGTAGGGCAGGATCATGCTTTGAAAATCCTTTCCGATGCTATTGTTGAAAACCGAAGCGGATTGAATAAACCGGGGCAGCCCATTGGTTCATTTTTCCTTTTAGGACCTACAGGAACAGGTAAAACAGAGCTTGCAAAATCAATGGCGGAATTGCTTTTCAACGATGAGAAAGCCATGGTACGTTTTGATATGTCAGAGTTTAAAGAAGAACATTCTGCTGCATTATTATATGGAGCGCCTCCGGGATATGTAGGATATGAAGAAGGAGGTATGCTGGTTAACAAAATAAGACAGCAGCCGTATACCGTTGTTTTATTTGATGAGATTGAAAAAGCACACCATTCTGTTTTTGATGTATTTCTACAGATTATGGATGAAGGGAAAGTGCATGATAAACTAGGAAAAGAAGGAGATTTCAGCAATGCACTGATCCTTTTTACTTCCAATATCGGAAGTGAAGAAATTGTAAAACAGTTTGAAGAAGGGAAAATTCCGGAATCATCTTCACTGATGCAGATCATGTCTAATTCAGGAAGATTCAGACCTGAATTTTTAGCAAGAATTACCGAGATCATTCCTTTTGCACCGATTACAGAATCTATTGCAGAAAGAATTTTCAATATCCAGTTGAAATCACTTCATGCTTCATTGACCCGATTAGGAATGGCCTTGAAGATTAGTGATGAAGCCGTGAAAAATCTTGCATTGGGAGGGTTCAGCAGTAAATATGGTGCAAGACAGATCTCAGGGGTTATCCGTGCCCAATTGGCCAGACCTATCTCCAAAATGATTGTAAGAGAAGAAGTAAAATCCGGTCAGACCATCCATGTGGATTGGAATACAGAAGAAGATAAACTGAACTGGAAAGTAGACTAATAATAAAGTAAAAAGGCTAATTGCCCAGTTGGTTCTTTAGCCTTTTTTGTTTTTAGCTTTATAAACATATTTAAAATGAAAACTATTGTCAGAAATATCTTTACAGGTGTAATGCTGGTAGGTACCGGTATATTTGTAAACGGACAATTTTTAACTGCTTCTGATACCTCGGAAAGCAGCGTGAAAAAATACAAAGGAATCATAAATTCCAATAAAGATCTTGTGGAATTTATTGAGCAGCTACTCCTTCAGAAAGGGCTTCCCAAACATTTGAGAAACCTGGCCCTGATTGAGTCCCATTTTAACAGAAATATTACATCGGGTGCCGGGGCCGTAGGAATCTGGCAGCTAATGACGGCACATGCCAATCAGTACGGGCTTACAGAGCAGAACCGTACGGATGTATATAAAAGTACAAAAACAGCTGTAATATCATTAGGAAACCTTTATAAAAAGTATAACAACTGGGTAACAGTGGTTGCAGCTTATAATTGCGGGGAAGGAAATATAGCAAAAGCAATGCAGGCTGCAGGTTCTTCACAATATCACGAATTTTCAAAATACCTTCCCGAAGAAACAATCAACCATGTGAAAAAATACCTGAATGCCTGTTATGCAACAGGAGAACTTCAGAGTGTCCTCAGTAATTATAATACTTCGAGAATTAATAAAGTTTTTTTTGAAGAGGGTGGCAGAAATGTAACAAATGAAGCTCTTTCAGAAACAGACATCAATGCCGGTTTTAATTTAAAGGTTGTTGCAGATGAACTGGATGTGGAAGTAGATAAAATCCTTGCCTGGAATCCGGGGATAGTGGAAGAACTGCAGAAAAAGGGAGAAAGCACTTTCTACCTTCCCACAGATCTTATGCCCGATTTTCTGCTGAAAAAGAATAAAATACTTTCCAGGTCCATAAAAGAGGGAGCGGCTCAGCTGCCATAATAATGATACCTATATTTTTTTAGATCATAAAGAGCTCCAAAAGGATTCTTTATGAAACTAATAAACTCAATAAAATACAAAGACAGAACTTCTGTCTTTGTATTTTTTATTGTAAAAGATTCTATAGGAAAATGGTCTGACTGGAGAGTATTGTGAAGAGTTTATTTTGATATTGTTTTTCAAATATTGTACTGGAGCTTTACATCTGTTAAAAGCATCTTAATCTATACTAAAAAAGTTTAGTATTTCTCTTTAGAGTGTAAAGTTTTATTTTTTGATATAGTTTTGATTCAGTTGTAATATGTTGTTTAATAGTGTTTTAAGTTTTGTTTTTAATTCTATTGTCGTAGAATTACGACATAAAATCGTAGAACTACTACAATTTTTCAAATTTATATTCAAAAGTTTTTTTTAGAAAAAAAGACCCTCTATATTTGCTATACAATCACCGAATCACAAAATATTATTAACGATTAAAATTTACAAATCATGGCAGAAAGAAATTCAAGAGGAATCTTAAAATTCAACGGAGGCGAAGGACAAAAATTATTAAAAATGAACTACAGCGTATCAAGATCTACCGATGTATCTGGACGTGTAGCATCAGATCCTTCTAATGCCTTAATCAAAGTTACAGTAGAGGCTACTGAAAAGTCTGATATCCTTGAAAGTTTATTGAACGGAAAGTACAAGCCAACTAAAGGAGAAATTACATTCAACAAATCTCACGAAGAAGGAACATTGATTACTTTAAACTGGGAAAACGGATATGTAATTCAGCACGAAGTAGACTTCGATGCAGTAGACAGCAACAGTATGTTGATCAGTTTCGTGATCAGCGCTGAAACAATCGACTACGGTACTTCTCAGTACGCAGGACTGTGGCCTTCATCGGGTAAATAAGCCGATTCATCATCTTAGTAAAAATAAAATTGGTACAGGACAGCGCGCTCGTGAGGGTATGCTGTTCTGTTTTTCCATTATAAGGACTAAGAAGGACATCAGGAATCATTTTTTTCGGAAAGAGTATAATTTGCTCTGCTATTTTTGATTCCATGTTCTGTACAGCAGTAGTTTATTCAATAATTTTTTAATTAAAACACAAGACACTATGTTTCAGGATGATCAATCAATTAAACTAGAGGGGCAAAATGCTAAAAAAGCAGATGTCGATAAGTTGAAAAACACAGTAAAGGAAAAAACTACCCAACAGGCAGAGGGAAAATTAAAAAAAGCGGGTGAAAAAGTAAAGAAAGCAGCAAGAGCAGGACAGCAAAGCTTAAGCGCTGTACAGGGCGCAGATATGTTTATGAATCAGGCTCTGGTTTCTAATAAACCTTCCGTCATTGAAAATAAAGTATGGGCAAAACAACCCACTTCAAAAATACATAACGCTCTGGCTATTGCTGAAAGCTTTGTCTCCGGTATAAACCGTGTGGTAAAGCTGGATGTGGTTATTGAAGGTCAGATGATCAAACATTTTAAGCATTTCAAGCTGGTTCAAAGTGCCGCTAAACATCATGAATTCAGTTTAACACTGGCTCATGACACCCTTGGAAATGCGGAGAACCACAATTTAGAAGAAGCTCAGAATTTTCTGGGAAAAAGAATTACAGTAGTCTTCAAATATAAGGATATTGAAAAAGGAGCTGAACGTAACTTTGTAGGAGTGATTACAGAGGTAGGCTTCAGCCAGGAAAAAGGAAGTCTGGGAAATATTGTTCTTAAAGGATATAGTCCTACAGTTCTCTTAGATGCTGCACCTCACATCCAGAGTTTTGGAGGGGGCCAGCCAGTCAGCCTGAACAGTATTGCAGACCAGGTGATCAGAGAAGGGCTGGGACAGAATAAATTCGATTTTCGGGTAGATGCCCAGCATGGAAACGTTTCCTATAGCTCTCAGTATGAAGAGACCCATTATAATTATCTTGCCAGAATGGCTGAAGCTTATGGCGAACAGTTTTATTATGATGGTGAAGTTCTGCATTTTGGAAAACTTCCACCACAGGAAAAACCCGTAAAACTTACTTATGGCAGCAGTGTAAGTGATATCGCTATCAAAATGAAAGCACAGCATGTCAACCCAACATTTTATGGGTACAACAGCAGCAAAAATGAAAAACTAATTACCGGAAATTCAAAAATAAACCATACTTCAGATATTGCACGGCGTGCTTACGAAATATCAGAAAAAACATTTACAACACCCTCTTTGAGAGTAGCTCCTATAAAGGCCACATCTTTTATGGATATTGATGCTTCTCAGAAAGGAACGGCAGGAAGTAAGGCTTCTGAAGTTTTCATTACTTCAGGAACCACAACAGTTCCGTTCTTGTATCCGGGATGTCCCGCAGATATTGAAATGCGTAAATCCGGAAGCAATGAAACGTCCTACTTTACCAAATTAATGATCCTTGAAGTTACTCATGAAGTAGATGCAAGGGGGTATTATGACGGTAAATTTGAGGCCATTGCTGCTGATACAGGATTTATTCCCCGTCCGGAATTTGAAGCTCCAAGGGCCGAAGCCCAGTTTGCAAAAGTAACTTCCAATGCAGACCCTTTAAACCAGGGACGGGTTAAGGTACAGTTTGACTGGCAGAATGGTCCTGATACTACAGAATTTATCCGTGTCATGTCTCCGGATGCCGGAAGCAGTGATAAGGTAAATAAAAACCGGGGCTTCATGTCAATTCCTGAAGTGGGAGACCAGGTGATCATCAATTTTGTACATCAGCACCCTGACCGTCCATTCGTTATGGGAGGAATGTTTCATGGAGGTATCGGAGCAGGTGGTGGAGCAGGAAATAATGTAATGAGCTTTAGCGGAAGAAGTGGAGCTGAACTGAAGTACGACAATGGAGCCGGATCAATGAACCTAAAAGATCAGGGTGGAGCCAATATGTTTTTTGACGGAGCCGGTAATGTAGTACATAATGCTAATAATGATAGTACTAAGACTGTTGGTAATAATAAAACAGATAAAATTGGCAATAATAAAAAGCTGGAAGTAGGTTGTGATCATATCGCAGATGTAGGGAACACCCATAAAGTAGAAGTAGGAAAAGGAAAAAGTGTTTTTACAATGGATAATGCCGGAGTGATCGATCTCACCGGAATTGATAAAATAACCCTCAAAGTAGGAAGCAGTGAGATCGTCATTACAGGAACTAAAATCTCGATTACCAGTAGCGAAGTAGATATCAAAGCTGGAAATGCTACGGCTAATTTTAAAGGAAATACGAAGATTACCGGAGGTCAGGTTGATATTAATTAATAGGATGGAGTTTATAAAATACGATATTAAAAAAGGGGATACCTTAGAATCTATTGCAGATAAGCAAGGTATATCTATTCAAGAACTTATTAATTTCCATAATTTATATTGTGGAACAACAAATTTTATCATTGGAGAAAAACTGCCGATTCATCTGCAGAGTTTGCTTCTGGAAAAAAAAACTAAGGAAGAAATAAGTAAAATTATAGAAGATAAAAACTTCCCTTTAAAAGCTAGGTATAGATGCGAGCAGTTTAATACTACAAAATTAGAAGATAGAATATCATTTCATTGTAATACGAAGAAAGAATATACTGTTGAAAAAAATGCAGCCCACACAAGGGCTAAGGTAAAACTTAAAGAATACCTGTATAAAATAAATCCTGAAAATATGGCTCTGGCTATCGAGGCAGTAAAGGAACTTGAGTTTGATAAAGAAAATGTTGTACTGGATTTAAATAACGATAATACGATCAAGGAAGTAGTTAATTTTTCTGAGATTAAAGAAAAATGGGAAAGTTTTAAACCCAAATTGGCCGCTTCAGAATTTTACAGACAGGTGGAAAATATCAATTCAAAAGCAGCAGAAGATATCATTAAAGGGGGCGGATTAGAGTTTGAAAATGAGATCAATCTTAGAAAGACCTATGACAAGTCACTCTTATATCATGTATTGTTTAATGATTATGATGCCCATAAAAAGAGAGAAAAAAATGATATTTTAAAATTTATCTCCCAGATATTTGTTAATATTCCGATTGAACTGGAACTGCAGCACAGTATTATAAAAGAAGATGATTATTTTGTAGAATATAGAACAGTAGGGACCCTTTTAAAACATAAAATTGATAATTCTGTTTTAGAAAATCAATATGACAAATTCTATAAACCTGTTATAGAATATGGTTTTACAGAATATAATTATGATTATCGGATCAGAAGAATGGTAGATAAAAAAACGGGAACCATTGTAAATGCTTCTGCACTGATGAAAGAAGAAGTGAAAAATAATTATCAATTTATTACACAATTTGATTTAAAGCAAATTGATTATTAGAAATCTTTATTATGATTGAGAACCGAGGTTTTATATTTAAAAATGTTTTGCCATACCATATAGCAAAGACACTACTTGTGATTATCCCATGTATGATTTTCTATGGAGCTTTATATTATCTGTTATTTAAAGGGATGTTCAGGCTGTCTTTTGTAATGTTTTTTACACTTTTCTATTTTGGAAGTTGCTATTTAATTTTAAAGGCTTTTTCAGTTCAGGTTAAAATTTGGTTTGATGATAACTATCTTTTTATACAAAAAGGAAAGCAACCAATCGAAAAATATTTTAAGTCTGATATTACAGGATTTTATGCCTATGATTATGAGAGCAAAGCACCTTCGCTACAAAATTCCAAGATATATTTCAAATTTTGTTTGATGAATGATTCTAAAATTTATCTTAATGATGTTGAATATAAAAACAAATATGAAACAGAAAAAGGAGAAAGTTTAAAGAAATTTTTAAAGCATGCACAAAAAGAATTGCATTTTTCAAAAATAAAAAAAGAAAAATTTCAAAATATTTATTGGTATTCCACAAAATAAAAATATAAAATTATGAGTGCTTCATATATACCTAAAGATGTTTATGCTGTTTGTACATTTCAAACAGATGCAGAGCCCAGACAATTTATTGATACAAGAAATGCTCCAACTGTATTTTATGGAACGGATACAACAAGGCCATTGCTTACCGTTGCAGATAAAAATATAAGAGATAAGGAATTTCCCTGTAAAAGCCCTAAAAATGCAATGTGGGGGTTTATTTGTTTTGGTGCAGGACTTATTGTGGGTGCTCTTTTAGTATTATCAGGACCTATTGGGTGGGCAGCATTGGCAGTAGGAGCAGGGGTGCTCTTGTGTGCAGGAGCAGCTATTTATCATGGTACAAAAATAAATCACTTATGTACTGGATCTCTGGAGAAAGGAACTTGGAAAATCGAACATGAAAAAGTAACATTTGACAAGCAAAAAGCCATTACTCAAAATTCTATATTGGTATGTGATGCAGGAGGACTTTTAAGTCCAATTTTTAGTTATGCAATAGCAAAAAAATATGCTGAGCAAATTAAATCCAATAATAATAAAGAAATAGGATTGAATGCTTTTGCTTCCTTCTTTGGAGGAGCCGGAATTGTTATTGCCGGAGCAGAAATGGGAATAGCAAAAACTTTACTATGGATGGGAGGAACGATGGTGGCTATGAATGAAGGTACCTATTGGGAAAGGGAATGGATTAGAGGTGGCTCATTACAAGATAATACCCATTACCAGGATATGAATAATGAAGTTGATGAAAACAGTAGAATACCGGGATACGTAAAAGATGTGCCAGAGAGTTTAGTGGGGATAACACCTTCTGATCTTGCCAGCCCGGATATTTTGGAACTTAATGAAAAAGGAGGACTGGCGAGCAGAGATGGAAAGACACCTATATTTTTTAATGGAAAGTGGTACGTTCAGGATTGGCAGAAGAATCTTATAGAAATAAAACAAGGAACAGCTTTATCCAAGGATTTATCAGCACTGGAAGGGATAAACTCTCGTGAAGTATGGAAAACACCGGAAGGAAAAGCAATCGTGGAGAACATTCGAAACGGAAAATATTCTGAATCACTTGTACAGACAGCAAAAGATGGATTAGGAAGAGTACGTCCCCGAAACCTACCCAATTTAGCGAAAGAATTACCGGCTTTAAAACTTCAAAACATTAAGAACATAGGGAAGCTTGGCGTAAAAGGAGGTGGGTTTATTGGGTTCTTCTTCCCGTTTATTGCCACAGGCTTTTCAGAAGATTCCAGAAAAGCTTTAGCCAACGCTATGGCTGAAGATGCCGGTAACGGGATTAATATTGTAGCTAATTATGGATAACTATAAAGCATGTAGATTTTCCCCAATACTTATAAAAAATCTATTCACCTCTATAATTCTGTAGACATGTCACTTTTCGGATTTTACAATGGCAACTAGGAAAGAAAAGATGCGCATTTGAAAATATTTTGTCATTTGATAGGGGCTTTCTCAGATCTTATCTATATCCCAATATGTACAAAAAGGACTTCAATCAGAATGATGTTTAAATCGTAATAATTGAGTCTTTATATTAAAATATTTCCCATAAAAGTGTATTAATGGATATTTTATTGCTGTTTTTAAATTACAGTTAAATTATTTATTAATAAGCGATTGTGATGTCGCTTAACTCTATTGTCGTAGAATTACGACATGAAATCGTAGAACTACTACAAAATTTCAGATTTCTTATCAAAAGCTTTTTTTTCAAAACCAGGGGCTTTATCTTTGTTATATAATTATTGAATAACAATTTATTACTAACGATTAAAATTTACAAATCATGGCAGAAAGAAATTCAAGAGGAATCTTAAAATTCAACGGAGGCGAAGGACAAAAACTATTAAAAATGAACTACAGCGTATCAAGATCTACCGATGTATCTGGACGTGTAGCATCAGATCCTTCTAATGCCTTAATCAAAGTTACAGTAGAGGCTACTGAAAAGTCTGATATCCTTGAAAGTTTATTGAACGGAAAGTACAAGCCAACTAAAGGAGAAATTACATTCAACAAATCTCACGAAGAAGGAACATTGATTACTTT
>NZ_QNUF01000022.1 GCF_003385455.1 Chryseobacterium rhizosphaerae
GTAGGCAGTGGTAGTAATACTGATATCCCTGAAATTATAGTTGGACCTCCGAGAGGTGGGGGAGGAATGTATTTCCCTCCTTACGACGGTGGAGGTGGATGTACAGCCTGCCCACCAGATCAAGGATCACCTTCGGGAGAGTGTCCCAAATATGGAGGGTGTAGCAGCAATGGAGGAAGTGGTATTGTAAATACTCCACCAGCTTCAACGAAAGATCCTTGTGAGAAAATGAAAGAACAGAATTCTAATCAGACCTTTAAAAATAAAGTTTCAGACTTGGATAAGCAAGAAGTATTTAATAAAAATCAGGAAACAGGACTTGCTGCTGCATATGGGCCACAGACCAATTACGAGCCCTTGGCAAATACTGCAAATGATAATTTGAAGTTCCCACCGGGGAATAAATATTTTGGCTATATGCATACTCATCTTGATAGTAAACCTGGAGTTGTTAAGATATTCTCACCCGCTGATGTATCTACTTTTTTAACAAGTTGTGTAAGAAATGCTCAAGTTAAGGGAACAATGAGTGATGCTTATGGCATGGTAATTACATCACAGGGGAATTATATATTAAAATACTCCGGAGATGGTAATTATGGTATTGGACCTAATACTCAAGCTAATTGGCAGTCTTGGTATGAAACAGCGTACGAACGATTATCTCAAAATGAATTGGCTAATCCTGCGATTGTTGAAAAGTTGTTTACTCAATTCCTTGAAGAGAAGGTAAAACTTGACGGGTTAGAAGTTTATAAAAGTGATAAGACTACAGGTAGTACAAGTAAGTTGAAATATGATGGAAAAGACAAACCTGTAAAGCCAATTCCTTGCCCTTAATAACAATTTAATTTCAAAATTATGAAAAATTTATTTCTATTTATATTCTTTAATGTGAGCATATTTTTTAAGGCTCAACAGATATATTCATTAAGACCATCTGAAATTGATCTTCCAGAGAATTCTTATCAAAAAGATACAAATAATGAGCTTCCTTATTATGAAGGAATATGGAAAGGAACATGGAATAATAAAATTATCTATGTAACTTTAAAAAAACTATCCAATAAATATGATAATAATTTTAAGCATTATAAGGATTATTTAATTGGAAAGTTCAAAGTATTAGATAATAATGGAAATATTCTATTTGACAATACCAGTTTAACAGATGATAATGCAAAAATAAATGGTGTGAGCTTTAGAAAGTATGGAGATAAGTATTCTCTTATTTATGTTGATCCAGACCTTTGTAATACTTCAGGAGGGATAGCAATTAATTTTACAGATTCCTCTAAAACACAGCTTAATTGGAAACTTACCCTTGGAAGTAATATGATTACAACTGATTGTCAGTATTATAATACAACTCCATTTCCTCAGGCTCTACCTAAAGAAATTGTATTGACAAAACAATAATAAAGCCTCTTCGGAGGCTCTATCATGAAAACAAAAAATAAAATAGTTCATTTCTCAAGCACGGAAAAGTCAAACATATCCCCTTGAAAATTGAGCAATATAATGCTAGCCTCTCCAAAGCGGGAGGTTTTTTTGTTTTACGATCAATAATGTTGTAACAATTTGTTGTAAAATCAACAATATGTTACTATTTTTGAATCATGATTAAAGCAAGAAATATCCATAAGTCTTATGGGAATTTAGAAGTGTTGAAAGGAGTTGATATTCACATCAAGATGGGAGAAGTTGTCTCTATTGTTGGGGAATCGGGAGCCGGTAAATCTACATTATTGCAGATTTTAGGAACATTGGATCATCCTACGGCTTCATCTAAATATGATACTGAAATTGCCATAGCTGGAGAATCGTTTATCAATATGAATGATAAACAGCTTTCTAAATTCAGAAACCAGAATATTGGTTTTGTATTTCAGTTTCATCAGCTTCTTCCCGAGTTTACTGCTTTGGAGAATGTTTTGCTTCCTACCAAAATTGCCGGAGCTAATGAAAAAGAAGCTCTTGATAAGGCACATGCTTTATTTGAAGACTTAAAGATAGAACAGAGACTGCACCATAAGCCCAATCAGCTTTCAGGTGGTGAAGCTCAAAGGGTAGCTGTAGCCAGAGCATTGATTAATTCTCCTAAGATTATTTTTGCGGATGAGCCAACAGGTAACCTGGATTCAAAAAATGCAGACGACCTTCATAGGCTGTTTTTTGATTTGAGAGATAAATATAATCAGACATTTGTTATTGTAACCCATAACCCGAATCTTGCTGAAATCACAGACCGTAAACTTGTTATGAAAGACGGAATGATTATAGAATAGCAGAGGCCAGCCAGATGATGAAACACTTTATTTTCCTTTTTATACTATTGATCTCCTGTTCAAAAGCTGAATCCCAGCAGTTGGATGTATCCGGAGTTCCTCAGTCTAAAATCTCTGAGATTAAAAGCTATCTCAAAGGGAAAAACTATAATCAGGAATTGGCTGTTTTTATAAATTTTAAAATACATTCCGGGAAATACCGTTACTTTATCTACAATTTAAAAAAAGATAGAATAATACAAAAAGCAATTGTATCTCATGGTTCAGGTTCGGCTATTCCCCATTCAAGTACTTTGCAGTTTAGTAATATTGAAGGATCTTATCAGTCTTCATTAGGAAAGTATGAAATTCGGGAAAGCTATGTTGGGAAATTTGGAAAAGCATACCGTTTAAAAGGGCTGGATAGCACTAATAGCAATGCTATGCAAAGAGCAATTGTACTCCATTCTTATGGATGTGTTCCGGATAGTGAATCTCAAAATCCGGCATGTCTGAGTCTTGGATGCCCAATGCTTTCTGCCAATGCATTTAATGAAACTGCAAAATATATTGATCAATCAGAACAGCCCATCATTTTATATGCATTTTATTAATTTTATATATAAATCATAACCCATAAATTATCTCCCATGCCCATAAAGTTTCTTGCCGAGGATGACAGACCGAGAGAAAAGTTTTTACATAAAGGTAAGAACTCGCTTTCTGATTCTGAGCTATTGGCTATCATAATGGGAAGTGGAAGTAAAGAGGAAAGTGCTTTAGAACTGGGAAGAAAGATTTTGGCTTCTGTAGATAATAACTGGCATCAGCTGAGTCTGCTTTCTATTAAAGATTTAATGAAATTTAAAGGAATAGGGGAAGCTAAAGCCATTTCTATTGCTACCGCTTTAGAAATAGGGAGAAGAAGAGCAGGACAGGAAATTCCGGAAAAATCAACTATTGGAAATAGCAATGACGCTTACGTACTGCTTAAAAATCAGTTGTCCGATCTGAGAACTGAAGAATTTTGGGCTATTTTTCTTAACAACAGTAACAAAGTCATCCATATATCACGGCTGACGCAGGGAGGAATCAGCCAGTCTATTGTAGATGTAAGAATTCTTTTTAAAAAAGCATTGGATCATTTTTCAACAGGTATTATTATAGCACATAATCATCCTTCGGGAAGCTTAAAAGCAAGCAGGGAAGATATTAATATTACACAAAAAATAAAAGAAGCCGGAAAAACCCTAAATATCCAGCTTTTGGACCATATTATCATTACACAGGATTCATATTTTAGTTTTTCGGACACAGGATTATTATGATTAGAAGATTAAGATACAATGAAATTGATTTCGTAAAATATTCCCGATGTTTAGAAAAGTCTGAACAGAAGAAGTATTCTGCTACAAAGGATTTTTTAGATACCACTTCGGAAAAGCAATGGGAAATCTTAGTCTATAATGACTATGAGGCAGTAATGCCTGTTCCTTTTGTAAAAAAATATGGAATTAAAATTGTTCATAATCCTAAACTCTGTCAGCAATTAGGTATTTTTTCTCCTAAAGATGATGTACAGCTTAACGAGGCTTTTTTGCATTTTCTGGAAAAAAACTATTTGATTAGAGCTTACCCACTGAATGATTGTAACCAGCTTCAAACGAAGCTCCGATTGAAAAAAAACTTTTTGCTCTATCCGGATTCTTACGAAAAAGTATATGCACGGTATTCTCCAAAAAGAAAAAGAAAACTCAGATTGGATGATGAAGTGGTAAAGAATTCTGAAATTAAAACAATTAGCTATGAGGAAGCTAAACTCTTTATAGAAAATAATATGATAGGGTTGAGTAAGGAAAATGATCTTCCTGATTTCATGAGGATTTTTGAAGCTTCCTATCACTTGAATTATCTCAAATTTTCTGCCTTTTTTTATTACCATAAGATTATCAATATTATTGCAACTTATTCTGATTGCAATATGGTAGCACTTTTAGGAACATTTAATGACAAGGATTACGTGAAAATATCGGGAGCTTCGGTTCTGATCGATACCGTCATCAGAGAAACTATTGAAACTCATATCTTTGATTTTGAAGGAGGGGAACTACCCAATATTGAAGAGTTCTTCAGAGGGTTCCGCCCGGAATTAAAACCTTATGCAATTATTGAAAATTCCAAAAAAGATCTTTTGAAGAAATTTGGATATTTTTTAATAAGCGGTAAACTCTTGTAATATGATAAAAACCATTGTTTAGATTGGTTCTAATTAAGTATTATTCCCTAACTTTATAACATACTTATTCCAACAATTATGTTCCAGCAACTTCGCAATTATAAATTATCATATATGTTATATAACTTATTTAAAAAGAGTAAGTTAAAGCATAATATCCCATTGTATAAAAAATACGGAATTAAGAAGAGTTATTTTTCCAGTATTTCCAGCTCAGATTTTGCCCATCTCCCTGATACAGAAAGAAAAGCAGATAAAGATAAGCTTACTGCCACTCCTTTTTTTACTAAATTATCAGAAGATGCTAAAGAAAGTGCTCTTCAATATGATGATAACGGATATATGATCATCAGAAACTATCTAAGCCCGGAAACTGCCGATAAAATCAATCAGGAGATTGAAAACATGGTTAATGACGGTACTCTGAAGTTTAGATATGGAGGGAAACTGATGTTTGCGATTCATCATTCGGAAATTCTTAAAAATATAGGAAATGATAAGGACCTCACAGAATTCTTATCCGTACTATTAAATGGTAAAGCCAAGCTTTTCCAGAGTATAAATTTCATCAATGGAAGCCAGCAGAAAACCCATTCGGACAGTATTCATATGACTACTTATCCATTGGGAGGACTTCTGGGGGTATGGATTGCGTTGGAAGATGTAGATGAAAATAATGGAGCACTGCATTATATCCCCAAAAGTCAAAAGCTTCCTTACTTCCTGAATTCTGATTATGATAATGAAGGAACTGCTTTCAAAATAGGTAAAAAGAGCTATACAGCATATGAAGAATTCCTTGAGAATAAAGTGAAAGAACTGGGATTGAAAAAAGAAATTTTCAGAGCCAAAAAAGGAGATTTACTAATCTGGCATGCTAATATTCTTCATGGCGGAGAACCTCATTTGGATAAAAACAGAACCAGAAAAAGTCTTGTTTATCATTTTTTTGATGAAAACAGCGTGTGTTATCATGAAGTTACACAAAGGCCTGCTTTATTTGAGTTATAGTTTCAGAAAATATTAGTAATTTTGCCACCTAAAATTATGGCTAATTTTTCAGAATATCTACCGTATGCATTTGCATTGATCATTGCGATTCCTTTCCTGGTATTGCTCAGACAGTTTGTACATTCGTATATTACCCTTAAAAATCAGGAAATCAAGCTGCTTTCGGTGAAGTCGAATACAGAAAATAAAGCACATTCTTATGAAAGGATGACTTTATTTCTTGAAAGGCTGAAACCTTCCAATCTTATTCAGAAATTTGATAAAGAGCTGGCTGTTCACGAATTCCTTTTCCTTACAGAGAAAACGATTAATGAAGAGTTTGAATACAATTCTTCACAGCAGCTGTATCTTTCGAAAAATTCATGGAAGAATATCGTAGATTCTAAAAATGCCGTAATAGAGCTGCTTCATAAAACTTACGAAGGACTGAATGGAAATGCTGATCTGAATGAGTTCAAGACTATTTTTATCATGAACTATATGGAGGACAATGACTATATTGCAGCGACAATAGAAGACTTGAGAAAAGAAATTTTAATAATAACTTAAAAAATAAGAGATAAAATAATGATTCCAAATTTTAAAGCACATCCATGGCACGGAATTTCTGCAGGAGAGGATGCACCGAATGTTGTTAATGTATTTGTGGAAATTGTTCCTTCAGATACAATTAAATATGAAGTAGATAAAGAAACAGGATACTTAAAAGTAGACAGACCACAGAAGTTTTCCAATATTATTCCGGCTTTGTATGGTTTTGTACCAAGAACATACTGTCATAATGAGGTAATGAAGCTTGCTATTGAAGCGGGAGCTGATGATGTAACAATGGGAGATCATGATCCACTTGATATTTGTGTATTAAGTTCTCATAATATCCATGCAGGAGGTTTATTGATGGAAGCTATTCCAATTGGAGGTTTCAAAATGATCGATGGAGGAGAAGCAGATGATAAAATTGTTGCCGTAATGATTAACGACCACGCATTCGGACATTTCAGAGATATTTCTGAATTACCGGAAGCTGAAGTTAAAAGATTGATGCACTATTTCCTAACCTATAAAAACTTACCGGATGAGCCTGCAAAATGCAGAATCCAGGAGGTATATGGTGCTGAACACGCAAGAAAAGTAATCAAGGCTTCTCAAGCTGATTACGCAGAAAAATTCGGAGGATAAAATTCTCTGATCCATAAAACTAAAAAGGATAAACAGTTTTCTGTTTATCCTTTTTTATGATAGGAAAGCTGTATAAGCTTTTTAATCTTGAATATAACAGCCGGGAAATTCTAAATAAAAAAAGCCCCCCAAAAAAGCGGGAGGCAAAAATTGACTGTATATTGAAGTGTAATTCAATCGGTTATTTATTGTTTTCAAGCCATTTCAGTCTACGTTCATCCGGCAAATGCTTGACCCTGAAATTTTCAAATGTTGCTGTAAACCCTTCACCATCGGGGCAGGCTGCCATCAAACCTACCATGACAGGTGTGTTATCCTGAAGTGGGGCATTTCTCATCATGCTGTAATTTTTGTCATCAAAGGAGTAAAATATCTCAACAGCATCCAGTCTTCTTACAGCTTTTATCCAGATGGCTGAGGGAATTTTGTCTAATGTAATGACACTCCAGTCACTTTTACCGTGAGTAACAACGGTACTCAGATTGTATTTTCCGTCTACAAATTCTACACCGGCTTTGATGTAATGCTCTTTATCTGTCCGCAACATAAGGCCCATCTGATCAAATCTAGCTTTGTAATTACCCGTTATTTTTACTTTGGCTTCAAATTCACCGCCATAGAGACTATAGTAAAAAGGAGCGTCATCTACTGTAAATCCGTAATGTGAGACCCTCCAGTAATCACTTTGGGGTGTGACAAACATGGATATACTGTTGTTTTTGATCTCCCATTTTTCGGGTTCATTAAACCAGGTCATTTTTTCTAAGGTCTGAGCCGAAATCTTTTGGGTCAGAAATAGCGCGCAGAAACCTAATATCAATCTCTTCATTCTCTTTTTTAATAAGTTCTAAGGGTAAATTATTATTTTAGCAAAAGTATAATTAAAGAAGTCTCATATCAATACTGAAAAATAACCATATGGAGATCCGGGAACAATTAAGTGATAAGCTGCTGGACAAGACCTCAAAGAAATGTTTACTGGACATCGAGATCTATAAGCAAAGGGCACAAATGTACTCGCAGATAGAAGGTGCAATAGGGGTGCTAAGCGACATGCAGGCTGATAAAAGTTATATTTATAAATCAAAAACTGCCTTAGAACTGGGAATAAGTTTTCATACGGATTCTGTAGAAATTGATTCCATTTGGGAAGAAGAGATGCTGAAGAAGATACATCCTGATGACAGACTTAAAAAATATATTCATGAGCTCCGTTTTTTTAATTTATTAGATTCAATAGAACCTGAATTTCGTTCGGACTATGCTGTTTTGTCAAACATCAGGATGAAAGATAAAAACGAAGAATACAAGGCGGTAAAACATCGTATGTTTTATATATATTCACCGGATAATGGGAAGTTAAGATTTGCACTTTGTCTTTATAATATTGCTTTAAAACAGTCTTTAATGCCTGAATTTATGATTGTTAATACTGTGAAAGGGGAAATTATTGTTAAAGATAAACTGGATTATAAAAGTATACTGACCCACAGAGAACTGGAAGTTTTAAAATTTGTAGGAGAAGGATATAGCAGTAAACAAATTGCAGATTTGCTTTTTATCAGCGTAAATACGGTGAGCAGACACCGCCAGAATATCCTTGAAAAGCTGAAAGTGAATAATTCTACCCAGGCCTTTAAAGACAGTTTTTACTAACTATATATTCTTAAAATCCGAAAAGTTCACCATATTGTTTTAATTCTTATTTTTAAATTTATAATCTGAATTAATTTAAGAATAACAAATGATGAAAAGAAGCGAAGAAATTACAAGTCAGTATTTTGACTTTATAGATAAACATGTCCGGGATGTAATTGCCGGGAATGTTCCTGAGTTTATGGAGCTGAATGAAATTGCAGGAAAACTTGCCATTTCACACACGCACCTTACAGATACCCTAAAAAAAGAAACCGGAAAACATCCATGCTATTTTTATGACGAAAAAATTATCATGGAAGCCAAGCTTATGCTGGCTAATTCTGGGAAGTCTGTTGCAGAGATTGCCCGTATTTTTACCTATGATCCGTCCAATTTTTCTAAATTCTTTAAAAAGAAGACTGGTGAAACACCTGGTAATTTTAGAGAATTCAATAAAAAATAATAATTTATTTTTATATAGAACCCTTTTTATAGGTGTTTACGTGTTATGATTTCTCTATAAAGTGAGTTAATTATATTAGAATTATATAATAAATCACCATTTAATAAACATTCAAAAGAGTACACAAAAAAATAATGTTGTATAAATGAGATAGTTGCAATTAACAACTGTCTTTTTTGTTATTTATTTATTGATATTACTTTATCATTTTCTTTTTTTTAGTAAATTTAGGTTAGAAAAATTGATTGAATTAATTAGAACAAAATATACTAAGAGCCATGGAAACAGAAGAAATCTTGTTTCTGTGAAAATAAGACTAAACCGCTGTATCTTAATAATATTTTAATGTCATACAGAAGGTGAGGACTCTTATAATAGTCATATATTTGTTTCTTAAATCACAAACACACACACAAACAACATTAAGGATGAGTATTGATTTTACAACGGCAACTTTTAAAGATTTTGAAAATATTCCGGATTATGATATTGCTCAAAGAGCCGAATATTTTTATGAATTCTTGGATCATATGAAATCTAGAGGACATATGAACTACAGACTGAAAAACACTTCAGGAACGAATGCAACATTAAATATTGATATTGCAAACCAAAATAAGGAATATGTAAGTTTCGTTTCCAGTGATTATTTAGGATTTACACAGCATCCAAAAGTAAAACAGGCTGCTATTGAAGGGATTGAAAAATATGGAACCGGAACAGGAGCATCACCTCTCATCGGTGGATATTTTGATTATCATAGTGCTATAGAAAAAAAAATTGCCGGCTTTTTTGGAAGAAAGGAAGAAGAAGTGATATTGTTCACTACGGGCTATGCAGCTAATAGTGCTACTTTGCAGATTTTAATGCAGAAGGAAGATCTTGCTATTTTAGATATGGGGGTACATGCTAGTGTGCATGAAGGATGTGTTTTTACAAATAAAAAAACATTTCCCCATAACAATTTGGAAGCTTTGGAACATATTTTGAAGATATCTGAAAATACGTACCGTACAAAACTTGTTATAGTAGATGGAGTATACTCTCAAGAAGGAGATACTTCACGTGCTAAAGAAATACATGCTCTTGTAAAAAAATACAATGCCTATCTCATGGTAGATGACGCCCATGGTGTCGGAGTGATGGGAAAAACCGGAAGGGGAGCCCTTGAAGATGATGGTTTATTGGATAAAGTAGATTTTATAACAGGAACATCAAGTAAGACATTTGGTAACTTGGGAGGATATGTTATTGCGAACAAAAAAATAGCATCATTCCTTAAGTTCCAGTCTCGTCAGCATATTTTCTCAGTAACAGCACCCCCTTCTTCCTTCGGAATTTTAAAAGCAATTGATCTAGTTGATGAAGAACCATTCTGGAAAGATAAGCTTTGGGATAACATTAATTATTTCAAAAATGGGCTTAATGATCTAGGGTTGGATACAGGAATTACCTGCTCAGCGATTATTCCGGTGAAAATAGGGGATCAGAGCAAAATGTGGGATATCGGAAGAATATTGCTTGAAGAAGGTGTTTATACAAACCCTATTATGTACCCCGCTGTAGCCAGAAAAGATGCCCGTATCAGAATGACTGTAACAGCGAGACACGAAAAAGAGCATCTTGACAAAACATTGAATGTCTTTGATGATATTAATAAAAAATTGCATATTGCAAAAAAATAATAAATTATGCCTAGAAAAGTAGTGCAAGGCCCCATTAGGGACAAAGAAAAAACAAAACAAAAACTGCTTGCAGCAGTTGGGAAAATTTTGAGAGTAAAAGGCTATTCAGGTCTGAAAGTAAGTAAAATTGCAGCCGTAGCCGGATTTGATAAAAAGCTTATCTATGAGTACTTTGGAAGTACTGATAAGCTTATCGACGAGTATATTAAATCTCAGGATTATTGGAGTAAGTTCAGCCCGAATATAGAAGAAGAAGTACAGATTGGAAAAGGTAAAGAAGCTTTAACTCAGGGAATCCTTACACAGTTTGAGAGCTTGAAGAAAAATAAGGAGCTGCAAAAAATTATTCTTTGGGAACTTTCCGAAAGTAAACCTATCCTTAAAAACATCTTAAAGCAAAGAGAAGAAGTAGGAGCCAATTTATTTGAAAATGTAACGGACCCTTATTTCGGAGAAAATGCGACGAGTATAAGAGCGATGCTGGCTTTGGTAGTGGCAGGTGTTTATTATCTAAACCTGTTCCCGGCCTATAACGGAACCGAATTCTGCGGTATTGATATGAGAACTGAAGAAGGAAGAGGAGAAGTTGAAAAAGTGATCGTTGAGATTATAGATCATTTTTACCAAACCAAAAAATGATGATTAGAAGTTTTCCGATTTGACCAGAAATAAAATTTTGTAGACAATTTGAAAACTTTTAATTTTCAAATTAAAACTATATTCCTTATTTTTGACCAATGGAAAATTTTATAGTATCTGCAAGAAAATATCGCCCCCAAGAGTTTGATACAGTTGTTGGGCAATCTCATATTACGGATACTTTAGAACACGCAATTGAAGAGAGCCAGTTGGCTCAGGCTTTGCTTTTTTGTGGACCTCGTGGTGTGGGTAAAACTACTTGTGCCAGAATTCTGGCGAGAAAGATCAATGAAAAAGATGGCTCAGTCTCAGAAGATGGCTTTGCTTATAACATCTATGAATTGGATGCAGCATCCAATAACTCTGTAGATGATATCAGAGAACTTATTGATCAGGTACGTTTTGCCCCTCAAGTAGGAAAGTATAAAGTGTATATCATCGACGAGGTACACATGTTGTCCTCTGCTGCTTTCAATGCTTTCCTGAAAACACTTGAAGAACCGCCGGCACATGCTATTTTTATTTTGGCGACTACTGAAAAGCACAAAATAATTCCTACCATTTTATCACGATGTCAGATTTATGACTTCAAGAGAATTGTTATTGAAGATATTCAGAATCATCTAAGGGGTATTGCTCAAAAAGAAAATATCCAGTATGAGGATGATGCTCTTTATATGATTGCCCAGAAGGCTGACGGTGCTTTAAGGGATGCATTATCTATTTTTGACAGGCTCTCCACATTTTCCCAGAAGAATATTACGCTGGCTAAGGCTGCTGAAGTTCTCAATATCTTAGATTATGACCAGTATCTGAATATAGTAGATCTGGCCAAAGAGAATAAAATTCCGGAAGTCCTGTTCGCATTTAATGAAATTGTAAAGAAAGGATTTGATCCTCACATTTTTATTGCGGGCTTAGGAAATCATTTCAGAGATCTTATGATGGCCCAGAATACAGCCACTTTAGAACTTATTGAAGTGGGAGAGAAGACGAAGGTCAAGTTTGTAGAACAGAGTCAGAAATGGAATGCCCAGCAATTGATTGATGCTGTTGAGATTTGTAATCACGCAGATATCAATTATAAAAATTCTAAAAACCCAAGACTTACGGTTGAAATTGCATTAATGCAGCTGGCTTCTCTGACAGCTAATTTAGGTGATACTAAAAAAAAAAGTTCTTAATACTGGCGCCATTTCTCAGTGAGAGGCAGGAAGTGAAATTACCTGCAAAGGCTCCGGAGAAAAAAGAATTATCTGCACAACCCACAACCCCACAAGCTGATACAGTTCAGGAAACTGTTATTCAGAAAACCAATAAACCTTTATCGAGACCAGGAGGTTCTTCGGGCTTCAGTATCAATTCTTTTCTGAATAAAGAGGAGAAAGAAGTGGTAGAAGAAACCGTAATGGTGAAAACTGAAAAACTCCCGCAAAACCATTTTACGGAGACAGATTTGCAGGCAGAATGGATTCTTATGCTCAAGCAGCTGCAAAGAAAAGACGGTTTTATCTTTAATGCGGTAAAAACCTTTAAACTGGTAAAGGAAGAAGAGAATAAAATCAAAGTTTTATACCCTTCAGATTCTGCTAAAGTAGAATTTGATAAAATAAGCGGAGAATTTTTCAACCATTTCAGAAGCAAAGTTCACAATCATGCTATCGTCGTAGAATACCAGCGGGACGTTGAAAATCTGAAGATTGAGGTAGTCACGAAAAGAAAAATATTTGAAAAATTTATAGAAAAAAATCCACTTTTAAAAGATCTTGATGATTTAATGAAGTTTGATTTGACATAATTTTTATATATTTGTAAAATCATTTTGTGAAAAATCATTTTTTGACAAAAGCAAATAGTAACAAGAAACGCTAAAACAAGACATTTCCAGAACAAAAATGGAAAATTTATTTACAACATATCTGTCTTATTTTACACCCGCTAATTATTTTAGCGGTTATTTTAGCTTTTCTGCTTCTTATTATAGAAATTTCAGAACCTATTACCGATTTTACTGGTATTACTAACTGAATTTCTTTCCAAAAAATACAGGAGGAGTGAAGCCCTTTTATTCTCCTGATTCCTTTAAAAAATTTTGAACGGCATTTTTTGAAAAGAATTATAAAGTAATTTTATAATGAAAGGGCCGTGCTGTGAACTTTAGAATAAATAACAACAATAAATTTAGAATATGAACCTAAAAGATTTAAAAAGCGAGTGGATTAGCGGGCTTACGCAACCTCTAATGATCGCAGGACCGTGTAGTGCAGAAAGTGAAGCTCAAATGCTTGAAACGGCTAAAAGAATTAAAGAATCAAATGCTCAGGTATCTGTTTTCCGTGCAGGAATCTGGAAACCTCGTACCAAACCTAATGGTTTTGAAGGAGTAGGAGTAATTGGTTTAAACTGGTTAAAAAAAGTAAAAGAAGAATACGGTTTTAAAACTGCTACGGAAGTTGCGAATGCACATCACGTGTTTGCCGCTTTGGAAGCAGATGTAGATGTTCTTTGGATTGGGGCGCGTTCTACGGTAAACCCTTTTACGGTGCAGGAAATTGCTATGGCTTTAAGAGGTACAGACAAGCCTGTATTCGTTAAAAATCCAGTGAATCCTGATTTAGCTTTATGGATTGGGGCATTAGAAAGACTTTTAGGTCAGGATATTAAAAATCTTGGAGTAATTCACAGAGGATTTTCCACTTACCAGAAAACAAAATACAGGAATAACCCAAATTGGCAGATTGCTTTGGATTTCAAAAGTCAGTTCCCGGACATTCCAATGCTGATTGACCCTTCTCATATCTGTGGAAACAGAACAGGATTAGCTGATATCACGCAGGAAGCGCTTAACGTAGGATACCAGGGAGCTATTATTGAGAGCCACTGTAATCCTGATGAAGCATGGAGTGATGCAGCTCAGCAGATTACCCCTGAAGTACTGGCAGAACTTATCGGAAACTTAAAAGTAAGAAGCTCAAACCTGGCAGGATTTGAAGGTGAAATGGGGAGACACAGAACCCTAATTTCTGATCTTGACTTCCAGTTAATAGAACTTCTTTCTCAAAGAATGAAGATCTCAGAAAAAATTGGAAAACTTAAAAAGGAAAATGATATTGCGATCTTCCAGCCTGAACGTTGGAAAGTAATTACTGAATATGCTAATCAAAAAGCTAAAGAAACAGGAATGTCTAACGAGTTTATCGAAAAGGTATTCAAGGCAATCCATGAAGAATCTATTGAGGTGCAGAATAATATCATGATTGATAGAGCATAAAATGAAAGGACTTAAGACAGGAGGATTTGAACTGAAAAGCTCAGAAACTCTATGAATTAAGTTCTGACAATACTAAATAAAGGGCTTAGAGCTTAGGGAGTAGCGACTGAAACATTGGTTTTAACCTATTTCCTAAACCCTAAGCCCTACTTTCTATCTCTTAATTTCTTATATTTGCACCTAGTATTATCTATGAAAGGAAAAATCATTAAATCTACAGGAAGTTGGTACCAGGTTTTGGAACTGGAAACAAATAAAATTTTCGAGGCCAGAATCCGGGGGAAGTTCAAATTAATAAAAACAAGGCTTACCAATCCGCTTGCAGTAGGAGATTTTGTTGAATTTCAATTAGAGCAGGATGATATAGCGTGGATTACTAAGATAGAACCCCGCAGAAATTACCTGATCAGAAAATCAGTAAACCTTTCAAAAGAAGCGCATATCATTGCTTCCAATATTGATACAGCATGTTTTATTTTTACCTTGAAACATCCAGAAACATCACTTGGCTTCCTGGATCGTTTTTTAGCATGTTGCGAAGCTTACAATATCACTCCTTTACTCTTATTCAATAAAATTGATGTCCTGCATGAGGAGGAAATTGAAATTGTAAAAGATATTGAATTCCTTTACCAGGAGATAGGGTATGAGACATTAGAAATTTCTTCTTACTCCCGTTTGAACCTGGATCAGCTTCAGGAACTCCTTCATGATAAAACTTCAGTATTCTTCGGTCATTCAGGATGTGGGAAATCTACTCTGGTAAATGCACTACAGCCTGGACTTAATTTAAAAACTTCTGAAATTTCAGATACCCACCTAAAAGGAAAACATACAACAACCTTTGCCCAGATGCACTTTTGGGATTTCGGAGGTAATGTGATCGATACACCTGGGGTACGTGAGTTTGCCATGATTGATATCGAAAAGGAAGAAGTTCAGCATTATTTTCCTGAAATTTTCAAGAAAAGAGAAGAATGTAAATTCCATAACTGTCTTCATATTAATGAACCAAAATGTGCGGTTTTAGATGCTCTGGAGACCGGAGAGATTCAACATTCCCGTTATGCTACCTACATTAAGCTTATGGATGAAGCAGAAGAAGCTTCTCAAAAATAATCACTTATTTTCCACTTTCCATTAAAATATCGGATCAGTATAAATTGACCCGGGAATAATTTATGTCAAACATCGAAAACAGGCTAGGGAATCATATTAAAAAAATACCCTATACATTTCGGGGTCTTATTTTTAATTAAAATTTTTCCCAGGAAAATATTCCGACTGATTTTTTCTACGCCTTAAAAAAAATATTTTTACAATAACTCCACTTTTTGACATTCAAAATATAGGGCGTAATGTCATATTTTTGATCGATATGGGTCGTCCCAATAAGTCACTCAAAAAAAAATCAAAAAAAAACCATTATTTCATTGATTGAAATAGAAGCAATAACGTATAAATATGATTTTATATGGTTTTTAATTTTACGAAATCAGCAATAAAAGTGTTGATTTTTTACAAATAAAAAACCCAGCCGAAGCTGGGTAAAAACTAATAACCATGAAAACTCAAATTAAACATGAGAATCGCAATAGAATAAACAATTACTGTGCCAAAGTTTAGTTCACGATTTCTTAATAAAAGTTATTTTTATGTTAAAAAAAAATTAAAATAAAAATCAAAGATATTTTTTGTAATTTTGCGGCATTAAAAAAATATACATTTATGTCTAACATTACATTCACTATGATTAAGCCTGATGCAGTTGCTGACGGACATATCGGTGCTATATTAGGTAAGATTGCAGAAGGAGGTTTTAAAATCAAAGCTTTAAAATTAACTCAGCTTACAGTAGCTGATGCTAAAAAATTCTACGAAGTACATGCTGAAAGACCATTTTATGGAGAATTGGTAGAATTCATGAGTTCAGGTCCTATCGTAGCTGCTGTTTTAGAAAAAGACAACGCAGTTGAAGACTTCAGAACATTGATTGGTGCTACAAACCCAGCAGAAGCTGCAGAAGGTACAATCAGAAAAATGTTTGCAAGAAGCATTGGTGAAAACGCTGTTCACGGATCAGATTCTGACGAGAACGCTCTTATTGAAGCTCAATTCCATTTTTCAGGAAGAGAGATTTTCTAGGAAACTACCTTACAAAATAAAAAATCCGGAGAATTTCTCCGGATTTTGTTTTTTACACCTATTCTGAAATTAAGATTAAAGATTATTTTCAATGGCTCCAATCTTTTCTCTGTAGAGCTCGATGGGCTTGTCAAGCAAAACGGCAATGACGGTCATATTTTTATCGAGTCTTTCCTTCGGAATATCTACGTATATAATACCTGGTCTGTCACTCCAATATAGCTTATTGTAAATGCTGTGATCAAGTAAAGTACCTTCTCCAACAATTCTGATTCTGGCAATGTTATTTTTTATTCCTTTTAAAGCAATAGGACCGGTAGGTTCACCTTCCACAAAAAGATAAACTGTCTGTTTGTCCTTAGACAGGCTGCTCATACCCGGATAATGACCTTCTGGCAACCCTTTTTCAGTGTCAAGAAGAGCTTCTGTATGCTTGCTGATCCATTGAAGTGTTTCAGGATTTGTATGAGCGCTTTTACCAAGATGCATATCAATCCCATCACCGGTTAATCCGGAATTGGTGAACAGATCATCCCCATCATGAAGGGCGTCAGCAATATCATAAATGGCTGATCGGGTGTTTTTTTGATCCATAAGCTTGGAAAGGGGTTGCTTTTCTTTCTCAAAATCCTTGAGAAATACAGGAGGGGTATCGAAAGATAGCTCTACAACACTAACATCTTTATCGAATTTCACATTTGAAAAGTGAAGGCTTACTGTATTTTTGTCATTATAGCTCACGTCTACTACAGCCTTGCTGTCTCCTATGATTTTTGCAGAGGTTGGCTTTGTGCCCAAACCATATATCTTGGTCATGTTTTTAGCCTCTTCCAGATAGAGGAATACAGACTTTTTAGAATCAGACAGGGAAGACTTTCCTTTATAATTTTCAAAAGGAATTCCCCGTTGTGTTTCATAAACAGCCTTTTCATTTTTGGAGACCCATCTTCCAAGATTTTTTAAGATTTCCACCTGTTTTTCGGGAATCGTTCCATCAGCTTTAGGTCCTATATCAAGCAATAGGTTGCCTCCCATGCTGATAACATCTGCCAGGGTACGGACAATCATATTAGGAGTTTTATAGTTTTGATCATAGGGTTGATATCCCCACGAATCGTTCATCGTATAGCAGAGTTCCCAATAAGGGTTTTGCGGAGCAATAACGGGAATTCCCTGTTCCGGAGTGTCATAATCACCATGATGATTAAGCCTTGAGTTGATAATGATATCCGGATTGTATTGCTTCAGAATTCCAAGTGTCTGCGTAGCTTTCCATTCTTCAGAGGTATGTTCCCAGTCTCCGTCAAACCATAAAAGATCAGGTTTGTACTTTGAGGAAAGTTCAGTAAGCTGGGTCTGGTAGTAATTGGTAAATTGCTGCCAGCGCTTGGGATCATTTTTTAAATCATACCGCTTTTTAGTCCGGGTATTGATGTCATAGTACGGATGGCTCCAGTCCGGAAGCGAAAAATAAAGGCCTGTTTTTAATCCTGAATTTTTAAGACTGGTAACAAAAGGACTTAAAACATCTTTTTGGGCTGAAGCATTACCGGGAATAGTGATCGCTTTTTCAGCATTAGAGTTCCAAAGTGCTATGCCATCATGATGTTTTGTGGTGATAACCGCATATTTTGCTCCTGATTCTTTGATAAGTCCAACCCATTGTTCCGGCTGGTATTTTGAAGCTGAAAACCCATTCAGTTGCTTCATATAATTCTCATAATTGATATAATTATTGAAGAAGGACCATGATTCAGAAATTCCGTTAACCGAATAAATTCCCCAGTGAATGAAAATCCCCAGTTTAGCGTTCCTGAACCATTCCATTTTCTTATTGTTGTCAACGGACTGTACTTGTGCATTGATGCTGTGTGCCGATATTGCCAATCCAAGGAAAACAGCTTTTATAAGCCTGTTTCTCATTTTTTATTTTTAATGATAAATATAAATAAAGAATACCTATTTTTCAAATATCCGTTTCAAATATTCGTTTAATAAGAGAAATACTACGTGAAAAAACTAAAATATTCAATGATAAATTATTGTATTTTTAAAGCAAAATAAATGGAACACTTATTGTAAACTTCCTTAAAAAGAAAAAAATGAAAATTCCAACCCTATTAATGGCCAGTTTATTAGCAGTAGGAGTGTCTGCACAAACTACCAAGCCTGCTACGAACACTAAGAAGCCCGTAAAGAAAGTTAAAAAAGCGGTAATTAAAGAAACGCCGGAAAAACCAAAACCGGGAACTCCTAAAGTTATTGCGAAGAAAGATACAGTGGTACGTTTACCTCATGGTTGTCCTGCCTGTGGAATGGGATAAGATATGGGAAGACCACTATTAGGATTATCCATGATGGCAGAGGCGGATTTTGTTTCTGCTATTTTGCCTTTATTACAGGACAACGCTGTGGATGTAGTAGAGTGGTCATTTGATACCTTCTTTGCAGCGGAAGAGCCGTCATGGCTTAAAGATCTTTTGAATTTTTATGCAGAAAATGGGCGTTTGCTTGGGCATGGCGTTTATTATTCCTTATTCGATGCAAGATGGACGGAGCGACAGGAAATGTGGCTTCAAAAACTAAAGCACGAAGTTCAAAAGAGAAATTATAATCATATTACAGAACATTTCGGTTTTATGAATACCGAAAACTATCATCAGGGTGTACCATTGCCCCTTTCGTTGCATCCGAAAACTCTTGAGATTGGAAAAGACAGGCTTTACAGACTACAGGATGCTGTACCTATTCCTATTGGAGTAGAAAATCTGGCATTTTCCTTTTCCGTTGATGACGTCAGAGAGCAAGGTGTTTTTTTGGATAAGCTGGTGGATGATATCGATGGTTTTTTAATCCTTGATCTTCATAATATATATTGTCAGTCTTGTAACTTTGATGTGAGCATACAGGAAATTGTTAGTTTGTATCCTTTGGAGAAAGTTAAAGAGATTCATCTTTCGGGAGGAAGCTGGCAGGATAGTGTTTATGGTAAAAAAATGATCCGTAGAGATACGCATGATGATGTAATCCCGGAAGAGATCTTTAGTGTACTTCCCTCAGTGTTGTCACAATGCCGTAACCTTGAGTATGTGATCATTGAAAGGCTGGGGCATACCATTCATACAGAAGAGGAGAAGCAGCGTTTTTTTAATGATTTTGTGAGGGTTAAAAGCATTCTTAATGATTCAGATGGGATGAAGAGGAAAAAAGAAAAGTGGGTGAAAAGAGAAATGCTCCTTCCAGAACCTGTGGAAGATTCCATTTTATATGAGGAACAGATCCGGCTTACAAAACTGTTATTTGATCATACTGACCCAACGTTGATTAAAAATCAGAATTTTCATTATTTTAAAACAGAAAATTGGGATCCTGAAATGATTCTGACTGCCCAGAACATTATTAAAAAATGGAATCCCTATTAAAATATACCGACTACTAACCACAAATCAAAATATATGAAAATGGCAACCCTATTATTAATTTTTACTGCTGTACTTACGGCTTTGATTGCCGGGCTCTTTTATGCTTATTCCTGTTCTGTAGTATTGGGATTGGGAAAGTTATCTGATGGAGAATATCTGAAAGCAATGCAGAGCATCAACCGGGAAATTCTTAATCCTGTATTTTTTATAAGTTTTATGGGAACTGCAGTTCTTCTTCCGGTAGCTGCATTTGTATTTCGTGGACAGCCTGCTTTTATTTTTCTTTTGCTGGCAACATTAGCTTATCTGATTGGTGTTTTCGGGGTTACGGTAGCAGGAAATGTTCCGATGAATGATATACTTGATAAATTTGATATTTCTGGAGCTACCACCGATGCGATTCAACAAATGCGCGAAGGGTTTGAGAAGAGGTGGAATCTCTTAAATAACATAAGAACGGTTTTCTCGGTTATCAGTATTGCTTTGGTGGTCTGCGCCTGCATTTGGAGCAAGGAAATATAAAGAAATAATAGTGATTACGTAGAAGTGCTTACGTTTAAATTCAGTATTTCTACTGATGGATGTGTGGATCTTTATTGAGAAATTTGTGTTGTTATCAGGAAGAAATAAAGATAAAAACTCAAAATAGCTAATAACCACATCTACTCAAAGTTCCAAAATGAGGAAAGGCAGTCCCTACGAACTGCCTTTTTCTGTATGTTTAAAAATACAATTTAAATTTTAAGAAGCTCGATGGTTCTTTCCGGGCTTTCTGCAGAGAATACCGCATTTCCGGCCACCAATACATCAGCTCCTGCTTCAAAAAGCTTAGAGGCATTATCAAGGTTAACACCACCGTCTATTTCAATGAGTGCAGTAGAGTTATTGCTTAAAATAAGATCTTTTGTTTCTGCAATCTTTTTATACGTGTTTTCAATGAATTTTTGCCCTCCAAATCCAGGGTTTACACTCATTAATAAAACAAGATCTACATCCGCAATAATATCTTCAAGCATTAAAACAGGAGTGGAAGGGTTTAAAACAACCCCAGCTTTCGCACCTTTGCTTTGGATATGATGAATTGTTCTGTGAAGGTGGGTACACGCTTCATAATGTACAGAAACAAGATCAGCACCGTGGTTGATAAATTCATCAACATATTTTTCGGGCTCTACAATCATTAAATGTACATCCACGAATTTTTTAGCATGCTGCTGAACCGTTTTCATCACCGGAAAACCGAATGAAATATTAGGTACAAATCTGCCATCCATGACATCAATATGGAACCAGTCAGCCTGAGAGGCATTCAGCATTTCAATGTCTCTTTGCAGATTCCCAAAGTCTGCAGATAAAAGGGAAGGAGCAATAAGCTTCGTTTTCATTTTTACTTTTTACTTAATATTAGATTTCAGATGTTAGACATCAGATATCAGACGTAGAATTCTGGTGTAATAGTCTAGGGTCTGATATCTGCTATCTAATATCTTTAATGATACTTCAGTTTCATTTCCGGTTTAATCTTCAGAATGGTTTCATAGATGAGTTTGATCACATTAGCCACATCTTCCTTAGATACCATTTCCACCGTTGTATGCATATAACGCAAAGGTAAGGAAATTAAAGCACTTGGTACCCCTCCGTTGGAGTGGGCGAAAGCATCTGTATCCGTTCCGGTTGCCCGGCTTGCCGCTGCTCTCTGGAAAGGTATTTTCTTTGTTTTTGCGGTATCAATAATCAATTCTCTGATCGTATGGTGAACGCTTGGTGCAAAGAATACCACTGGTCCGTCTCCGCATTTCTGATCCCCTTCTTTTTTCTTTTCGATCATAGGAGTGGTTGTATCGTGGGTAACGTCGGTTACTATCGCAATATTAGGTTTAATCGTGTCTGCGATCATGTCAGCTCCATAAAGGCCTACTTCTTCCTGAACAGAATTCGTGATATACAGCCCAAAAGGAATTGTTTTTTTATTCTCTTTTAAAAGCCTTGCCACTTCAGCAATCATAAAGCCTCCGATTCTGTTATCCAAAGCTCTGCATACAAAGTATCTGTCATTCATTTCAAAGAACTCATCCGGGTAAGTGATCATACAGCCTACATAAATTCCCATTTCCTCCACTTCTTTTTTGGAAGTGGCTCCGCAATCGATGAAAATGTTTTCAATTTTTGGAGTAGGTTCGTTCTGGTTGGTTCTGGTATGAATAGCCGGCCATCCGAATACTCCTTTTACAATTCCGTTTTCTCCGTGGATATGTACTACTTTTGAAGGAGCGATGGTCTGATCCGATCCTCCGTTTCGGATGACATAAATCAATCCGTCATCAGTAATATAGTTTACGTACCAGGAGATTTCATCGGCATGGGCTTCAATCACTACTTTAAATTCAGCTTCGGGATTAATGATGCCATAACAGGTCCCATAATGATCCACTTCAATTTTATCTACATACGGTCTGATATAGTCCATCCAGACCTCTTGTCCCTTGTGTTCGTAACCTGTTGGCGATGAAGTATTTAAATATTTTTCTAAAAATTTTAAAGATTTCTTTTCAAATTTCATAAAAAGGAATGATTTTTGCGTTTAATTTTTATTCTTATAAGTGTAAAAATAATGAATTTTAGGAAGATTATCTGCCTTTTTATTTTCTTTTTTGGAGTCAGTGTTTTTGGTCAGAAGGATTCTATTGTGGCAAAACCCCTTAACCAATACCCTGCTGAATCTCTGAAAGTGGATGAATTCGGTAATAAGTATTATTACGACGAGCAGCAAAAGGTTAAAATCTATGAGATTAACGGAGAACCTGTAGTGGTGATGGATGAGCTTGTTTTAGTAAACAAACCCCGATTCAACAATCAGCTGGATAAAAATTACTATTATTTCCTAAATAAAAAGCTATACAGAGTATATCCGTTATTTGTGACAGCTTTGCAACAGTATAGGGATATGCAGGCGGATATGAATGATATGGACAGCAAGGCTAAAAGAAAATTTATAAGAGAAAGACAGAACATGCTTGCTGACCAATATGAAAAACAGTTAAGAGATCTTACGACAACTGAAGGACAGGTTTTTGCCAAATTGATGAACAGAGCTACAGGCAAAAATGTTTATGAAATTATAAAAGAGCTTAGAGGAGGATGGAGCGCCTTTTGGTGGAATGTAAAAGGAAAGATGGCTGATATTGATTTGAAAGAACAATATGATCCTCACAGAAACAGAAGTGATGAATTTATAGAGTCATTGCTTCAGTCCAACTGGAATTCCGGTTATTTAAAACCTTATCCGGGAGCCAATCAGTTTAAAGTGAAAAAATAATAATATAAAATTCCTGTAAGTTTCTTACAGGAATTTTTCTTTTAATTTATCGAATACAATTTTATCTATGGGAAGAGGAAACGGATTGTCGGGTCTGTCGATAGCCATCCATTCTGTTTTCTCAATGCAGGGATCCATAATCAGGAAATCTTCTTCATTGGTGATATGGACAATATAATATATGGTAAGGAGCTGTTCGTTTTCTCTGAAGCGGGAAACCAAAAAATTTTCTTGAGTAAAGAAATGCTCTTTAATATCTATTTTTACATTGAGCTCTTCATCGAATTCACGGTGCAGACATTCCAGGACTCCTTCTCCATATTCCAATCCTCCTCCGGGGAATTTAACTAAAGCTTCTCCTGCATATTCTTCAAATAAGGTTAAAACTTTTTTGTCTTTCACTGCACAACCATACACTCTAATGTTGATCTTGTCTATCATATATAATAGGTATAATATTTTGTAAAGCTAAGGTAAGGAATTTTCATGAAGCAGTAGGGCGAAAATAGGAAAAAGGAATGGAGGTAAATCCACCTTTTTACACCCATTAAAGCTTTAGTGCGTTAATCATCTCTCTTTTTCCCGGGGGACCCTGTTTTTTCTCTACCTTAAAGTTCAGCTCCTGAAGAATTCTTCTTACGCTTCCTTTAGAAGAGTAGGTTGTTAATAATCCATTAATGGCCATTTTGTCAGAAACCATTTCAAATAATGGTTTTTCCCAAAGATCAGGCTGCACCCTTGCTCCGAAACAGTCGAAGTAGACCAGGTTAATGTTGGGCAATTCTATATCCTTCAGGTCAAAAAAGTCACATTCTATCTTTTTTAAGTTGAAACCACTAATGATTTCAACTGGCTTTTCCCAATCTGCTAGATGAATTTTCTGATAAATATTTTTGAATTCAGGGTTATCAAAAAGCTCAAAATATGCCAAATCGTTAACTTCGGATTCATTTACGGGGTATTTTTCGAGCGAAAAATAATTAATGACATGATTTTTGTCAGTTTTTAAATATTCATTAATTGTAACCAAAACATTCAAACCTGTTCCAAAACCGAGTTCTAAAATATTAATTTCGTAATAATTAACTAAATTTAGTCCATTTTTGATAAACACATGTTCTGCTTCTTGCAATGCGCCATGATGAGAATGGTAGTTTTCATTTAAATCATTGATAAACAATGTTTTACTCCCGTCGTTTGTGGTCTTTATTTCTCTTTTCAAGCTATTTTTTTGTCAAATTTACTCTAAAATTTTTATATTTAGAAAATTATATTAAATTTGTAGAACATCGTAAAAAATTTTAAAAATGATAATTCAAAAAACTGAAAACTCTAGAATTTCTACATTTGACCCAAATAATTTTTCATTTGGTGGTACTTTCATTGATCATATGATCATCTGTGAGTATGAAGATGGAAAATGGGGTGATGTGAAATTAGTTCCTTACGGTCCGATACCATTTACACCTGCTATGATGGGAGTAAACTATGGGCAAGCTTGTTTTGAAGGTATGAAAGCTTATAAAGACAAAGATGGGCAGGTTTTCCTTTTCAGGCCTGAAAAGAATTTTGAACGTATCAATAAGTCAGCAAAGCGTCTTGCTATGCCTGAAGTGACTGAGGAAATGTTTTTAGACGGATTGAAAGCGTTGGTAGATATCGACAGAGAGTGGATTCCACAAGGAGAAGGAATGTCTTTATATATCAGACCATTGATTTTTGCTACTGAAGAAGCTTTGAAAGCAAGAGTTTCTAACAAATATATGTTCGCTATTGTTGCAACCCCTGCGAAGAGCTATTATTCAGAGCCTGTTTCTGTAAAAATCTCTGATCACTATTCAAGAGCAGCAAATGGAGGGGTAGGTTCTGCTAAAGCTGCAGGAAACTATGCCGCTTCTTTTTACCCAACTCAGTTGGCTATCGAAGAAGGATATGAGCAAATTATCTGGACGGATGATGCTACCCATGAATATTTTGAAGAGAGTGGTACTATGAATGTATTTGTAAGAATTAACGATACTATTTATACACCTCCAACTTCAGAGAAGATTCTTGACGGAGTTACAAGAGACAGTTTCCTTCAATTGGCTAAGAAAAGAGGTATTGAAGTGAAAGTAGAACCAATTCCGGTAAAAACGGTAGTTGAAGCTCAGAAAAATGGTACTTTAAAAGAAGTATGGGGAGTAGGAACTGCTGTAGTAACTACGGTGTTCCAGGCTTTAGGATACCAGGGAGAAAAACTGGAGCTTCCAAGATTATCTGATGAGGATAGTTTTGCAGCTACTCTTAAGAAAGATTTGGTAGACCTACAGAACAATCTTTCTGAAGATCCATTCGGATGGAGAGTTGTGGTTGACCACGCTTTAGAAACAGTTTAATCTAAACTGAATATAAAATATATAGAAGCCGGAATATTTCCGGCTTTTTTTATTGACCTGCCATAGGGGATGAAAAATTAATATGGAAAATCCAGTATTTTTTAACATGAAAGAGCCTTGCATAAAGTTTTTCTTAGTCATCTTAAAAACCTGTAGTTGGAAGCAATTTTTTGTTACGGTAAAATATCGTATTTTATGTTCCTTAAATTGTTCCTGGAAATCTGATATAAGTTTTGTAATTGATTCACGAAATGTGTATTTTCGCAAAAGTTTATGAGAAAATTAGTCTTCATATCATTAGTCAGTCTGTTGAGCTGCAATAGAAATGCACAGCCGGCACATCCTCCCGTAGGCGGTGTTTTGAGCCAAAAAGATCTGGACGTTTCTAAAGAAAGGATGAAAAATCTGAATACCATAGAAAGAGGGCATATCCAGCAGTGGGCCAATAGCCAGCCGGTAAAATATTATCCTACACAGCTTAATTACTGGGTTACAGTGGAAGGGTATGATCAGAGAGAAAGGAGAGCAGATAATACCATGATCTCTTATTCTTATGATCTGTATGATTTTGATGAGACCAAGATTTATGATCAGTCTTTTGAAAGAAGAGACGCTAAATTTGGACATTTTGATGAGCTGAAAGCTGTAGAAAATGCATTACGATTTATACGTAATGGAGAAGAGGTAACCCTTTTGGTACCATCTTCCCTGGCATATGGAACATTTGGAGACGAAAAAAAAATAGATAACGACATCCCATTAATCATAAAATTAAAAGCTTTATAATACATGAAATTGTTTAACAAAAATATAATTCTGGCAGCGGCAAGTATTTCGCTGATGAGTTGTACTCCAATTTATAAAAAAATGAACGTAGACAAAGAAACTTACGAAGGTCTTAATGACGGACTTTATGCAAATTTTCAAACCACAAAAGGGAATCTGATTGTAAAGTTTGAAGACAAGAAAGCACCAGTAACTGTGGCCAACTTTATCGGTCTTGCAGAAGGGAAAATCGACAACAAGGCTAAAGCTAAAGGAGTTCCTTATTATGATGGAACAATTTTCCACAGAGTGATCAAAGATTTCATGATTCAGGGAGGTGATCCTCAGGGAACAGGAATGGGAGATCCTGGATATAAATTCGAGGATGAGAGAAACGACCTTAAACATACTGGAAAAGGTATTCTTTCTATGGCAAACTCTGGACCTAATACCAATGGTTCTCAGTTTTTCATCACTGAAGTGGCTACACCTTGGTTAGACGGAAAACACACTATTTTCGGTAAAGTAGTGAAAGGAAATGACGTAATTGATGCTATTGCTAACGTTGAAAAAGGAGCTCAGGATAAGCCTAAAACAGATATCGTTTTAGAAAAAGTTTCTGTTTTCGGTAAAGGTGATGAGTACAAAAACTACGATGCAGCTAAGACTTTCAGCGAAGGGAAAGCTAAAATCGCAGAAAATAATAAAGCTTTCATTGCTAAAGAGGAAGCTGAAAGAAAGAAAAAAGAAGAAGAATTCAAAGCTAATCAGGAGAAAATGACTGAAGCCCTGAAAGCAGGTATGCAGAAAACTGAATCTGGTCTTTATTACAAAATTACAAAAACGACAGACGGAAAAGCTCCGAAATCAGGTGATAATGTATCTGTACACTATGCTGGAAAGTTAGTAGACGGGACAGAATTTGATTCTTCATTCAAAAGAAATGAGCCTATCGATATTCCAATCGGAATGGGAAGAGTAATCAAAGGATGGGATGAAGGGATCCTGTTATTGAAAGAAGGTGAAACTGCTACTTTATTGATCCCGCCAGCAATGGCTTATGGAGAAAGAGGAGCAGGAGGAGTTATTCCGCCAAACGCTTGGTTAATCTTCGATGTTGAGCTTGTAAAAGTGAAATAATTGAAATCTTTTTAAGATATAAAAGCCGTTCCGGAAGGGGCGGCTTTTTTTGTTTTTGATGGAAGAATAAGAAATTTTGGTCAGACTTTAAAAAATATTATTTTAGTAAAAAATACCTTGTGAAAAAAATTTTACTTAGTCTCTTGTTATTATCTAATCTTAACTTGTTTGCCCAGGGGAAGAAATTCTTTGAAGGGGGAGAGGTTCAGCTAAAAGAAGCCGTTGAAAAACTCAACTTACAATATTCTACCGATTTACCTTTTGTAAAAGTGAATATTAATGGAAAAATGTATAATTTTCTGTTCGATACCGGAGCTCCAACTATTATTTCTACAGCCATCTATACTGATCTGGGGCTTGAAAAAAAACATAAAAGTACTGTAAAGGACTCTCAGAAAAACAAACAGGAACAGATTTTCACCGTATTGCCTGAGATGGTTGTCGACCAGGTTACCTTTAAAAATATAGGGGTTATGGTGATGGATCTTAAAGCGGCAGAATTCGGATGTCTAAAAGTGGATGGTATTCTCGGAGCCAATCAGATGGCAAAACTTTTTTGGCGGATAAATTATACTGAAAAATCTCTGGAAGTGACTCAAAGTCTTTCCAGGTTTGATCTTAAAGGGTATGATATTGTTATCCCTTTTGAGACGAAAGATCAGAAAACTCCCATCGTAGAAACAAAAATTTTAGATAAAAAAAATAATTTTACTTTCGATACCGGTTTTTCAGGGAATATAAAGATTACAGAGAATGACTTTAATGCTAAGAAAGTATCAGAGCGAATAGAAGTATATGGGAATAATGCGGTAGGAGCTTATGGTGCCGGAAAGCCCACACTCGGTTATATTTTCAAACCCTCAGATTGGGTATTGGGAAATAAAAATTTTACCAATGAGATAATGACTACAGGAAGTTCAAATTTGATTGGAAATGATTTCCTGAAAAATTTTGTTTTTATTTTAGACTGGTCTGATCATAAAATCTATATGAAACAGATTGGAAATAATTCTCATAAACTGGAATCTTTCGGTTTTGGATATCGTTTTATAGATACAAAACCTACGGTTGTTTATATATTTCAGGAAGAGCATTTTCCTTTACAGATTGGCGATTCAATTATCAGTATTAATGATATTAAGCTTGATAATCTCGATAAAGATGGTGCATGTCACTATTTTCTCAATAGGGTAGAAAGTCAATATGATACGATTAATGTGAAAATTAAGAGGAATGGGAATATACTGGATATAACCCTGAAAAAGAAAGCATATCTGAAATAACGAACAGCTGTTGTAGAAAAGGATTGTTGATATTCTAAAAAAGGATCAGGAAAATTGATGTATGCCAATATGGATTACCGTAGAAATCCGGATTTCTGTACAACCAATTTATGCTTATCTTTATCCATCACCAATGAAACAAAATATAAGAATATGATTAATCTAGATTATGCTTTGATCCGAAAAGAAATTGAAGCACAAGTATGTAAAGAACATGGTTTGCATCCTGAATTTGTGAAAACAGATGATGGTTTTGGAATAAAGGCCTGTTGTGAACCTTTCAGGATAGAACTGGGAGCAAAATCTGAAAAAATGATTGAGGAAGAAACGATAAAGATTCTTACCGAGATGATGAAAGGCATTGAATAAATGATCAGTGGGTCTAACACAAAAAACCGTCCCAAAGGACGGTTTTTTCAGTAAAAAAAAGAATTAAAAGTTATATGTTTCTGCTGGACCTTTTTTTCATACTTGTCCCCGCAAGGGAACTGATGAATACAAGACCAAAGCCGATGTAAGCGGCAAATGCGGTCAGATATATTATTAAGCTGTTAAAGCTTGGTTTTAAGGTGTATACCAATACAGAAAAGACGGCAAAACTCAATACCAAAAGCAGGCTCCAGATATGCATTTTTGCAGCATCTTCATTTCTCTTAAAAATCATTTCAAAAAAATCTCTCATCATTACTAACATTTTAAGGGTTATACATTAATTTATATGGATAAGCAGCTGTCTTACATGGTAAAAAGAATATATTCTCTTACTGGGCTAAGGTTCACGAAGACGTGCCATTTATTTATACGACTGAGCCCGGAGCATAAAGCTTAGGGTTGATCAGTAAATTTTTTGAATCATTAATGACTCATGGGTTCTGATACCAGTTTGATACAGATTATAAGTTTTATTGCGAAAAACAAACCGAAGGTTGATTAATCACAATTTCCATATCATTTAGGGTATCGTAGAAAAAAAAGATTCACATTTTGAATCAGTGGAAAACTGAAAATCTATAGAAGATCTTTTTTTTCATCTAGTGTTTTTATGTTTTTTTCGTTTTAAGACATGCCAATTTCATGCCAAAGTGAGTATTTTACCATTAACATTTTATTTTTTATGGCTGTATGTAGTTGTTTTACAGTGTTTTTTCAGACTTATTTCCTTAAACAAGGAGAAATGTTTTAAATTTTGGATTCTGATGATGAAAATTTCGGGCTAAAGCTCATTTCTATTAAGAAAATAAATAAGCCATTTGATTATATAATCACAACCGTAAAAATAGGTGTGATCATCTGTTTTTATATTCTATTTTTTTTGACTGTTTATTCCTGAAAGAAATGTACCAATCCGCTCATTAATTTCATTTGGAAACTCTCCATTGATTGCATGTGAAGCTGCCGGCCAAATTTCAGCTTCAATAGGGTTCGAAAGACTTTTTGCATAGGCTAAGGCTTTAGCTGAATCATGTACAATACTTTTGCCTGCAAAAATGACCAATATTGGTGCTTGAATAGAGTTTAACTGTTCAGTAGTAAACTGCTTAGGAGGTGGTGTTTTGATCAGAAAATCTTTTAATCCAATCGAAATAAGGCGAGCGGTAGAATCTTGCGGATCGACCTGAGCTCCTCCAGAAATCCAGCTCATTGATTTTTTGCGCCAGGATTCAGGAACAAAAGGAAGAATAGTAATCAGTGAAAACAGAATGATTTTCAGAGAAAATGGAGCAAAAACCAGCGCGGGATCCAACAAGATAATGGATGCAATATATTTTTGATAATAGACGGCATAATTTACTGCGGACCAGCCGCCAAAAGAAACACCCACCAGATGGACCTTTGTTAGTTGTAGTTCCCTCAAGACGTCTTCTACCCAGACAGCCTGTTGTTCATTATCTTTAATAGGTTTTGTTTGGGTACTCATACCGGGTTCACCCAGAAGATCCATAGAATAAACATCATAAGTCTTGAGCAGTCCTGCCATATTGGGTTCCCACATGGGTGTTGAAGCTGCTCTTCCCGGAAAAAGCAGAATAGGTATTCCTCCCCGGTTTCCAAACCGATAGACCCTTACTGTTCCATAAGTAGTATCGATATCGAAGATCTCCTGTGGTACAGGAAGTTTCTTCATGGCTTCATCATAAAATGTAAGAAATTTCTGATGTATTTTTTCTGATTTGAATCTACTTATTTCCATACCATATTCTATTATTCTAATGTAAGATGGTGTAATATAGCTATTTAATATGGTCAAAATAGCAATTCAGAAACAAAATCTGATTTAAAATATCCGGATCCATTGAAGACTAAAATGAAATTTGATCAGTTATAGTCTCCGGCAGATGTATTGTACAACCTCCGAATCTTTGCAAGCATCGAATGCGAATTATGTTTTGGCGACAGCCATTAGATGAATTTTTATAAGATAAAAGGGCTAAAGCCCTTTTCGATTGATGATAAATTAGAGAGTTCATAAAAACCCGAATTTTTCAAGGTTTCTATGAACTCTTTTGATGTTAATTTTTTAAGATACAAACGGGGATTACCAGTTTTTATCAATCATGTAGATCATCTGTGTCATTGCTGCAGCGCCTAGCAGAAGCTCTCTGCGGTTTACCTTTTCAAAGGTATCTTCTTCGGTGTGATGGATATCGAAATATCTTTGTGAATCGGGCATCAGCTCAGCAGCTGGGATTCCCATATCGTGAAGTGGGTATAAATCTGTTCCTGAGAATCTTTCGTTAAAGTTATAGACTCCATAAGGAAGGAAGAGTTTTGACCAGCCCTTGATTTGATTTCTTTTGGTATCATCCATATCCAGGGCAATACCTCTCGGGGCAAAACCGCCGGCATCAGATTCAATAGCGAAAAGATGTTTTTCATTGTTTTCTTTTACCGCTTTACCATACTGAACACCTCCTTTTACGCCGTTTTCTTCATTGGCGAAACATACAACTCTGATGGTATGGTTGTTTTGTATTCCCAGTTTTTTGAAGGTTCTCAAGACTTCTATACTCTGAACAATTCCGGCTCCGTCATCATGTGCTCCTTCACCTACATCCCAAGAATCCAGGTGTCCGCCAACAACAATAACGCTTTGGTCTTTTTTACCCGTAATTTCACCAATAACAGAGTGGGAGAGTTTCTCACCTTTCATCCCACAGTTGGAATTAAGTTTGGCCGTGATCTTCTGGTTTTTCAGCAGAGTTTCCAGCTCATCTGCCGTTGTGTTTCCAACAGCTACAGCGGGTACTTTGGATACATTATCTTCATAACGCATTGCTCCGGTATGGGGAACATCATCGAAAGCTGAAGAAAGAGAACGTATAATAGCGAATTTCCCCCCTTTTTTAGCAGTTAATGCCGCAGCAGTTACCCGATATTTGGCAGCATCACTATATCCTTTGAATGTTTCTATAAATGACTGACTGAAAGGGTAGTTGAAGAAAACAATCTTATCCTTTACTTTCTCAGCAGGCAATGCATTATATTCTTCAATGGATTTTACCATGATGATTTCTCCTGAAATATCTTTTCCTCCTGTCCCTTCAGAATTTCCTAAAGAAAGCATTTTAAGATTTTTCCAGCTGCCGTTTGCCGTTTTGATGTGCAAGGATTCCTTGCCTCTTTCCCAGACCGGAATCATTACTTCCTGAAGCCAGACTTTATCGGCTCCGGCATCTTTAAGTTTCTGCGCTGCCCATTTTACGGACTTTTCATAAGCTTCGGAACCGCTTAAACGATGGCCAATATTTTTGGTGAGTTCCCTCAATTCGTTATAGCCTTTTCCATTGTTTAAGATTTCAGTAGAAATCCTGTTAAACTGTACGGAATCTTCTTTGGTTTGGCCCAAAACAGCTACTCCCAAAAGTAATAATGTTGTACCTAATATCTTTTTCATGATTACCAATTTTTATCAATCATATAAATAAGTTGTGTCATCACACTGGAGCCGAGAAGAAGTTCTCTGCGGTTTACTTTTTCAAAAGTATCTTCTGAAGTGTGATGGATATCGAAATAACGTTGTGGATCAGGAACTAATTCTGCAGAGGGAACACCCATTTCATGGAGTGGAGCAATATCTGACCCTGAATATTTTCCCTCGAAATTGTAAACTCCATAGGGCAAGAAGAGGTTTACCCAGCTTTTGATCTGGTCTCTTTTGGTGTTGTCCATTTCTAACGAAATACCTCGTGGAGCATAGCCCCCTGCATCAGATTCAATGGCGAAAAGATGTTTTTCGTTGTGATCTTTAGCTGTTTTTCCATATTGCTTGCCTCCTTTTGTCCCATTTTCTTCATTGGCGAAACAAACGGCTCTGATGGTATGGTTATTTTGTATTCCCAGTTTTTTGAAGGTTCTTAAGACTTCTATACTCTGAACGATTCCTGCTCCGTCATCATGAGCTCCTTCTCCTACATCCCACGAATCAAGATGGCCGCCAACAACAATAACGTTTTGATCTTTTTTGCCTGTAATTTCACCAATAACAGAGTGGGAGAGTTTCTCACCTCTCATCCCACAGTTGGAATTAAGTTTTGCCGTTACCTTTTGATTTTTTAATAAAGCTTCCAGTTCGTCTGCGCTGGTGTTTCCAATCGTCACTGCGGGAACTTTAGACACATTATCATCATAACGCATATTTCCGGTGTGTGGAACATCATCAAAAGCGGAAGAAAGAGAGCGTATAACAGCAAATTTCCCTCCTTTTTTAGCCGTTAAAGAAGCTGCTGTCCTTCTGTAAGCTCCAGCTTCCCGATAGGCAATAAAGGTTTGTACATGTCCCTGATTGAAGGGGTAATTAAAGAAAACAATTTTATTTTTAACTTTTTCAGCCGGTAACCTGTCATATTCTTCCAATGATTTTACCATGATGATTTCTCCTGAAACATCTTTTCCTCCTGTCCCTTCAGAGTTGCCCAAAGAAAGCATTTTAAGGCTTTTCCAGCTTCCATTTGAAGTTTTGATGTGTAAGGATTCCTTACCTCTTTCCCAGACAGGAATCATCACTTCCTGAAGCCAGACTTTATCAGCTCCGGCATCTTTAAGTTTCTGTGCCGCCCATTTTACAGATTCTTCATAAGCTTGAGAACCGCTCAACCGGTTACCAATATTTTTGGTGAGCTCTTTTAATTCATTGTAGCCTTTTCCATTATTCAGGATTTCTGTGGAAATCCTGTTAAACTGTATAGAATCCTCTTTGGTTTGGCCGGATACAAAAGCCACCCCGAGAATCAGTACTGATAGATTTATAATTTTTTTCATGTTACCAGTTTTTATCAATCATGAAAATAAGTTGAGTCATAGCAACAGCTCCCAGAAGAAGCTCTCTTTTATTTACTTTGTCGAAAGTATCTTCTACAGAATGATGGTAATCAAAATAGCGCTGTGTGTCCACTACCAGCTCTGCCAGAGGAATATCCAGTTTTTTTAAAGGGGCAATATCCTGTATTGCATACGTTTGATCAAAATCATAAATTCCGTAGGGAAGGAAATAATTTTTCCATTCAAAGATCTGTCTTCTTCTTTGGGGAGGCATATCTAATGAGAATCCTCTTGGAGAATAGCCTCCGGAATCTGTTCCTAAAGCGAAAATATGTTTCTCATCTTTCTTTTTTACATACGAAGCATACATATCCCGACCCTGGCCGCCGTTTTCACTATTGGCGTACAAGACGACTCTTATCGTATGATTATTGGTGAAACCAAGCGCTTTAAGCGTTCTTAAAACCTCAATGCACTGTACAACTCCGGATCCGTCATCATGGGCTCCTTCTGCAAAGTCCCATGAATCAAGCTGCGCTCCCAAAACAATCACTTTCCCATCTTTATTTCCAGGAATTTCACCAATGATATTTTGGTTAACAGCTTCTCCTTTTGTTTCGGCAGATAGGTTCAGCTTGGCGGTTACTTTTTGCTTTTTTAGTAATTTTTCAAGTTCATCAGCTGATTTTACACCAATGGTTATTGCAGGGATTCTCACCCTGTCGTCCGGTTCATAATAAATCATTTTAGCATGAGGTGTATCATCTGAAGCTGTAGTGAGTGAGCGTATAATTAAACCTTTAGCCCCTCTTTTGCCAATAACAGAGGCTGAGAGCAATTTAGATTTGGCAGTGATAAGATAAGCGTCAACGGTATTAACTACTTTCTGGTCTAAAGGAGAATTGACAAAAATGATCTTATCTTTTAATTGAGCAGAAGTTAAAGCGTTCAGTTCTGTCATGTCATTCACCAGTAAAAGTTCTGCTGTAAGATCTTTTCCCCCTGTTCCTTCAGAATTTCCAAAGGAGAGCATTCTGATATTTTTCCATTCTCCGTTTCCTGATTTTATTTGCAGAGACTCTTTACCTCTGATCCAGACAGGAACTTTTACATCCTGTTTCCATATATTTTGTATACCGGCGTCTTTCAGCTTTTTTTCAGCCCATTCGGATGCTTTTGCATATCCCGGAGTGGCACTGAAGCGCGGTCCGATGCCTTTTGTAAGCTCTCCAAGATTAGAATAAGCTTCACCGTTGGTTAAGATTTCGTCTGATATCTTTTTAAATTCATCATGATAATTGAATTTGGCTACTGTGCCTTTTTTTGCCGGATGTTTTTGCGGCTTTTTCTGAGAAAATAAAAATCCACTCAAAAAGAGTGGAAGTATGATGAATATTTTTTTCATTTTTTATTTACCTTTCTTTTCCGATGTTAAAAGTAGGGAAAAAATAGGAATTTATTAAGGTTTCATGTCGTACATTAATAAAGCTGTAACCAATTTGGGTTCAATGAATGTACATTTCGGAGGCATACTTAATTTTAAGTCTGAAATTTTAATCATATCATTAAAACTTACAGGATAAATTCCGAAGCCTACTATGCCCTCACCACTGTCCACCTTTTCTTTTAGGATGTTGATTCCGTTCAGATTAGAAGTTCCTTTTACATAAGATATTTTATCTGAGCTATCAGGATCTTCAATTTTCAGGATATCTTTGAAAATATACTTATCCAAAAGATGGTGATCAAGGTTGTCCAGAGACATTTCTTTGGAACGCAGATCGTGTTTTACATGAAGTGAATAAAATTTCCCACCCAGATACATTGAAATATGGAATTTCTGAGAAGGGAAATAAGATGCTTCTCCTTTTTCATGAATAAGGAAATAAGTCTCAAGTTCCTTTAAAAACTGTTCATTGGAAAGACCGTTCATATCATGTAAAATCCTGTTGTAATCATGAATTTTAATAGATTGATTTGAAACGATGAAGCTGTATACAAAATTGTAAAGCTCGGTTCCGTTGTGTCTTTTATTTTTCTCTTTGTGACGTTTTGCATTGATGGCTGTAGAACCAATTCTATGGTGTCCGTCGGCAATATAAAATGAATCAATCTGATCGATTACTTCTTTGAACTGCTGAAGTTTCAAACGGTTATCTATTCTCCAGATTTTATGTCTTATCCCCAGGTTATCTGTATGATTAAAAATAGGAACATTTTTTTCCTCATGATTCATCAACAGCTCAATTTTAGAGTTGGCAGGGTAGGTAAGCAGGACAGGCTCGGCCTGCAGGCTTACTTTCTCAAGATAGTGTGCCAGTTTTTCTTTTTTCTGAGGAATGGTACTTTCATGTCTTTTGATTTTTCCATTCCAGAAATCTTCAATGCTGGCCAGTCCCAAAAGTCCTCTGAAAACCTGTTTATTGGGGTAGATTTGCTCATAAAGATAGTAGGCTGAACTGTCCTGGACCAATTTTTTTTCGTCCAGAAGTTCTTCAAATGTAGAACGGATCTTCCTTAGATTCCGGTCAATATCTTTGGATTTACTTACAACATAGGGTTTAATCATATTAATGTAAGTATTTTCAACTTGAGCCTTCTCTGCTATCTCTTCCTGGGTGAAATTATCCAGTGGGTGTGTAGGGAAAGTACTCTCCAAGTCTTTATGAGGTCTTATTCCACGGAAAGGTTTAAAAACAGGCATATTTATCTTATAGTTTCTTTTTGTAACTTAATAATTTGTTCCGCAAGTTCGACTCCGATTTTCTCTTGCGCATCCACTGTATTACCTCCTACATGAGGAGACAGGGATAATGAAGGGTTCATTAATAAAGGCAGTTCCGGGCTAGGCTCATTTTCAAAAACATCCAGTGCCGCTCCTGCTACTTTGCCTGACTCAATGAAGTCTATTAATGTCACTTCATTGATAACTCCGCCTCTTGCTGTATTTACAATATAAACACCGTCTTTCATTTTTTCAAACTGAGGGGTATCTATAATATACTCATTTGTTTTTGGAGTATTGATACTGATAAAGTCTGCATCTTTAAGAAATGCATCCATATCATTGGTAGAAGTGATTTCAAAATGAACAGCCTGGCCATCAAAAAAATTCAGGGTAAGAACTTCCGTTCTCGGACTTTTTGTAAGAACCCGAACCTTCATGCCTAAGGCAATTCCTATTTTTACCACTTCCTGGCCAATACTTCCAAAGCCAATCACTCCTAATGTCTTTCCTGAAAGTTCATAAGCATTACTGAATGACTTTTTCATGGCATTAAAGTGAGTATCTCCTTCTAAAGGCATCAGCCTGTTTGATTCATGAAGAAATCTTGCCAATGAAAAAAAGTGTCCGAAAACCAGTTCCGCTACAGACTTTGAAGATGCTGTAGGCGTATTGATAATCTTAATTCCTTTGCTTTTAGCATAGTCCACATCAATATTATCCATCCCAATCCCACCTCTTCCTATAATCTGAAGACCGGGGCATGCATCAATCAGTTCTTGTTTTACTTTTGTTGCACTTCTTACCAAAAGAACATCTACATTATTATCATTGATAAATTTAATAACGTGATCTTGGGCGACTCTATTGTCCAGAATCTCAATTCCGGCTTCTTTTAAAGCCTGTTCTCCTGATTTTGAAATTCCATCGTTTGCTAAAACTTTCATGTGTTATTTGATTTAAAGATTGAAAAATTTAAATATTTCAAAATTTTAAAACTGAGGTGCAAATTAATAAATTTAAATTAACTGCTTCTCAATCTTTCAATCTTTGAATTTTTAAGGTTTAAATTATTTGATAGATTTCATGACGTCCACTAAAACCTGTACGCTTTCAATAGTCAAAGCATTGTACAAGCTTGCTCTGTATCCGCCTAAGCTTCTGTGTCCGTTAAGTCCACTGATACCGGCAGCTTTCCATGCGTTATCAAATTCTTCTTTTTTGCTTTCATCCGTAATGTTGAAAGAAACATTCATTAATGAACGGTCTTCTTCTACACAGAATGTTTTAAACAAAGGATTGCTATCAATTTCATCGTATAAAAGTTTTGCTTTTGCTTCATTTCTTTGTTCTGCAGCAGCAATTCCCCCGTTATTTTCAAGATGTTGAAGAGTCAGTAAAGATGCATAGATAGGGAATACAGGTGGAGTATTGTACATAGATTCTTTGCTGATATGCTGAGAATAATCCAGCATAGACAACATATTCTCTCTTCCTGTTTTACCTAGAATTTCTTTTTTTATAACTACTAAAGTAACTCCTGCAGGTCCCATATTTTTCTGAGCTCCGGCATAGATTAAGTCAAATTTTGAGAAATCAAGCTGTCTTGAGAAAATATCAGAACTCATATCACAAACCATCAGCGTATCTACCTCAGGGAAAGATTTCATTTGAGTTCCATAGATTGTATTGTTGGAGGTACAGTGAAAATAATCATAATCTGAACCTACCGTATAATTTTTAGGAATGAAAGAATAATTTTCCTCTTTTGAAGAACCTACAACATCTACAGTTCCTAATTTTTTTGCTTCTTTGATCGCTCCTGCAGCCCACGTACCTGTATCCAGATAAGCTGCTTTGCCACCTACTTTCATAAGGTTATAAGGAACCATTGCAAACTGCATGCTGGCACCACTACCCAAATAAAGTACTTCATAGTCATCACCAAGATTCATCAACCTTTTTACAATAGCACGTGCTTCGTCCATTACGGCTACGAAATCCTTGCTTCTGTGTGATATTTCAAGAAGTGATAATCCAATACCATTAAAATCTAAAATAGCCTGGGCTGATTTTTCAAATACTTCCTGAGGTAAAATGCATGGTCCTGCGCTGAAGTTGTGCTTTTTGTTCATATTTTTTTACTTTTTGGTTGTAACAGGGAGCTGGCTTCCCTGCGATTTATTTTTTTCTTTTTTACTAGATTTTGAATTTATCGTTAAAAAAACCGCCTCACAGATGATGAGACGGAATTTTTTATTCGCCGTGTAAAAATGCTTTTTTATTAAGAAGTGCTTCCTCAGATTCTACATGATCCTCATCAGGAACACAACAGTCTACCGGGCATACAGCCGCACACTGTGGTTCTTCATGGAAGCCTTTACACTCCGTACATTTATCTGTTACAATGAAATATACATCATCACTTACAGGTTCCTGTGCCGCGTCAGCATCTACAGTAAGTCCTGATGGCAATGTAATTGTCCCATTCAGGGCAGTACCATCAGAAGCTTTCCAGTCTACAGCTCCTTCATATATTGCATTGTTCGGGCATTCAGGTTCACAAGCCCCACAGTTAATGCATTCATCAGTTATTTTAATAGCCATCGCTAATTTTTTTTAAATTTGCACAAAATTACAAAATATTCCCCAATTTTACAGTAATTATGAATACCGAAAATCAAGTTTTAGGACTTATTGAATTAAGTGATTATATAAAGGCGTTTTTATCGAAAAAAACGGAAGACTACAATCAGGATGATGTAGATATTGAATTATTATTACAAAAAACAAAAATAGAGAATCAATGGTTTACCCTTGAGAATCAGAAATTTGCTTTACAACAGTGGGCAGATTTACTGACAGCAGAAAGTATTAACGGTTGGCTGAAAAACTATTCTATCTCGAAAATTTCAAAGAGAGTAGGGTTAATTTTAGCCGGAAATATTCCTTTAGTAGGATTTCATGATGTGGTTTCTGTGGTTTTGAGCAATCATATTCCGGTCATTAAGCTGTCTTCAAAAGATAAATATATGATTCCGTTCCTGCTCAAAAAATGGAAAGAGTTTTCCGGAGATCAGGTTCAGTTTGAATTCGTAGAAAGATTAGAGAATTTTGATGCGGTAATTGCTACCGGAAGTAATAATACTGCGAGATATCTGGAATATTATTTTAAAAATCATTTAAGTATTATCCGTAAAAACAGAACATCAGTTGCTGTTTTGAAAGGTGATGAAACAGAAGAAGAATTACAGCTTTTAGCCAACGATATTTTTCAGTATTTTGGCCTGGGATGCAGGAATGTAACCCGAATTTTTATTCCACAGGACTATGTAATCGACAGATTATTTGAAAGTTTCATAGGCTTCCAGGATATTATCAATCATCATAAATACGCCAACAATTATGATTATAACAGAGCAGTATACCTGCTTAATCAGGATAAATTCTGGGACAATAATTTTGTCATGTTGAAAGAGGATGATAAACTGTTTAGCCCGCTTTCCGTGATCAATTTCAGCAGATATACTTCACTGGATGATGTCAAGGATTTTATAGCTGAAAATGAAGAAAATATTCAGTGTATAGTCGCTAAAGACGAATTGGGATTAGACTCTATTCACTTCGGAGATGCTCAGAATCCTGGTCTTGATACCTATGCCGATAACGTAGATACGATGAAATTTTTGGAAATGGTCTGATTTTCGTATCTTCCATCACTTATTGCACCAAAATAATAAAATGGATCATATGAAAAAATTATTTTTAGGACTTGCCATCATTGGAGGACAACTGATATTCGCCCAAAAAGTTGTAGGACTGGAGGTTGAGAACAATCAAAAGAAAGAACAGCCGGCTACTATAAGTAAGGAGAAAGTAAGTCTCTATAATGATAATTTTATGAAGTTTATGGGGGCTTTACAAGCCTCTGACCATAAGACTATTGACGGTCTGCTTTCTGATAAAGTAAAAGAAATTGTGACGGATGATATTCTTAAAAAAGTAAAAGAAGGTATAGATCCTAACAAAAAACTTGAAGTCTCAAAAGTAGGGTATTACGTAACAATGGACGGTGCTAATCATCCTAATATTAAATACAAATATGCAGGAGATTCTTCTTCAAAAGAAGTGGTGAGTGCCGTATTTGAAGAGGATGGAAAAATTCTGGGAATTATGCCCGGAAAAAAAGATAAATAAATTTATTTTCGATTAATTAAAAAATGTTAACTATGAAGACAAATGTTTTAGTCGCTCATTCTTCGGAAGTGGATAGAGCTGATTTTTACAAAAAAACCTATTTGCATGTTGCTTTATCAATTCTTGCATTTATTGGAGTGGAAACCATTCTGTTGAAGACAGTACCGGTAGAAATTATTGCCATGATGTTCGGACAAAGATATACCTGGTTATTGATCATCGGTGTTTTCTGGCTGGCTTCTATTTTAGCTTCTAAATGGTCACTTTCACAAAGTAAGTCTACCCAATATCTTGGTTTAGGATTTTATGTCCTGCTGGAGGCGGTAATCTTTATGCCAATGCTTTATATTGCTACGAATATGGCAGGAGGAGCCAACGTGATCTTTCAGGCAGCTACTCTAACTATTGCTATGTTTGCCGGTATTTCTGCTGTGGCATTTACTTCTAAGAGAGATTTTTCTTTCTTAAGAAATATTATCGTTATCGGAGGATTTATTTCAATTGGATTGATTGTTGGCGGAATGTTATTCGGTTTCAACTTAGGCTTATGGTTTTCAGTGGGAATGACTATTTTGGCTTCAGCAACAATTTTATACCAAACCAGTAAATTAAAAGATTCATACGGAACCGATCAGTATGTAGGAGCTGCTTTACAGCTTTTTGCATCTATCATGCTTCTGTTTTGGTATATCTTAAGCATCTTAATGAGTAAGAGAAACTAATTCAATAATGATATGCCCTGTGCTTGTCGTTTATACATATAATCCTGGTGATATTTTCATCTGGATTTTTTATTTCTGTCAAAATTAATGGTTTCATAGATAAAATTTGAAATTCAATAGGAGTGAGCTTTAGCCTGCTTGTTTTTTAGATTGTATCCATTGGCTTTAGCCTAAACTTGTTTAAAATTTTCTCTCGCAGATTGAGCTGATTTGGCAGATGTTTATGTAACCGTTTTATAATTCCTCTTGTCCTTAAATAGTAAAGTAATATTTTTTAACGCAAAGAAAAAAATTAGAAGCTTGATCAATAAGGTTGCAAAGGATTGATTAATTGAAATTAATCTGATGAAGCTTATGTGATATAGGATAGATGTATTTAGTCATTTTTTTAACCACAAATAACACTGATATTTTCACAGATGACACTATTAATGCAGTTTGTATTTGTGGTATTCGTGTAAAAATATTTGTGCTATTAGTGTTTACTTAAATGTAAGCAAAAGTGAGATTTGAAATTCAATAGAAGTGGGCTTTAGCCCGCTTGTTTTTTATATTATATCTATTGGCTTTAGCCTAAACTTGTTTAAAATTTTTCTCTCGCAGATTGTGCTGATTTGGCAGATGTTTATATAGCTGTTTTTACTTTTACGATTCCTCTTGTCCTTAAATAGTAAAGTAATATTTTTTTAACGCAAAGAAAAAATTAGAAGCTTGATCAATAAGGTTGCAAAGGATTGATTAATTGAAATTAATCTGATGAAGCTTATGTGATATAGGATAGATGTATTTAGTCGTTTTTTTAACCACAAATCACACTGATATTTCACAGATGACACTATTAATGCAGTTTGTACTTGTGGTATTCGTGCAAAAATATTTGTGCTATTAGTGTTTGCTTAAATGTAAGTCAAAGAAAATGGTTGGGCTACAGATGAGATATATGAATATTTAAAGCAGCGAACCCAAAAAATCCTGATGACATTTCATCGGGATTTTAATTGGATATTCTTTAACAGATACGGATATAACTTCTGGCTTCATATTGACCAGATAGGTTTTTGAAGTATTGTTCCAGTTGAAAGTAAAGCAGTTATTAAAGAATAGGGAAAAAATATAGTAATGGGGAAGCCCCAGGTATATTGTGTTTTTATAATTTTTAATTATTAAACCAATTGATGGTAAATAAGTAAAGAACTATTTGTCGATAGATCCTAAAACCTTTTGTGCAAAAGAGTTTAAAGCATCTTTTTCGCTCATTCCATTCTGTACATTAGAGTGAACTTCCAAAGCTCCACAGATGTTTGTAATAAGCTCTCCGGCTACATTAAGATCTTCTTCACTTGTTCCTCTGAATTCACAGAAACTTTCCAGAACTTCCAATGTTTTTTCAAGATTTTCAGGAGTCTGATTCTGATAAAATTGTCTGATTACGGGTAATTTCATTATGATAATTCGTTAAAAAGGTTAATTAAACTTTCTGCCTGGTTAGATTGAACCTGATTTACTAATTCACCGTTTTTAAAGATGGCGAAAGTAGGTAAGTTGTCCACTTTTGCTAATTTTCTGCTTTCAGGAAGTTTTTCAGCATCTACATATAAGAAAGGGATAGTTTCATTTTCTGATGCTAATTTTTTGAATTTCGGCTTCATGATTCTGCAGTTTCCGCACCATGTTGCGCCATATTGAACAACTACTTTTTCGTTGTCATTCACAATATTCTGTAATGTATCTTCGGTTAATTTTGTGTACATGATAATAAATTGAAAATTTGTTATTTGAAAATGCGTTAATAAGTATAATAAAGAAAATGAGATAATTCTTAAATAATTTTCAAATTATCTCATTTTCAAATTAACACATTATATTAGTTCTTAGCTAAGTATTCTGCTGTAGAAGTTCTGTCTGCTTTCATTGCATCTTTACCTTCTTCCCAGTTTGCAGGACATACTTCACCGTGTTTTTGAACGTGAGTATAAGCATCGATTAATCTTAAGAATTCTTTTACGTTTCTACCTAGAGGCATATCGTTTACCGCTTCGTGGAAAATTTTTCCAGTTTCGTCGATAAGGTAAGTTGCTCTGTATGTTACGTTAGAACCTATGAAAACCTCTTCTCCTTCTTCGTTATATTCGAAATCCTGATCTACAATTCCTAACGTGTTTGCTAATTGTCTGTGAGTATCAGCTAAAAGTGGGTAAGTAACCCCTTCGATACCTCCGTTATCTTTTGGAGTGTTTAACCAAGCGAAGTGTACTTCGTTAGTATCACAAGATGCTCCGATTACTTTAGTGTTTCTTTTTTCGAACTCACCTAAAGCTTCCTGGAAAGCGTGAAGTTCTGTAGGGCAAACGAAAGTGAAATCTTTCGGGTACCAGAATAAAAGAACTTTTTGTTGGTTGTTTACTGCTTCATCAAGGATGTTGATTCTAAGATCGTCACCCATTTCTGACATTGCGTCGATTGTTAAATTCGGGAATTTTTTTCCTACTAAAGACATAATTTTCTGTTTTTATATTTAATTTCTAATGCAAAGATATAAAAGTTTTATCTATCGAACAAGTTGTTTTCGATAAATAAAATCTATAATTGTTTTTGATTCATTCCTAAATAAAAAAGCCCTGAAACCAGGACTTTTTGTATATTTTAATATCCGAATATTTCAGTTAAATTAAGTTTTTTTACCTCTCCTAATTTCTGCATAGCAGCTTCATTTACTTTATCTTGAGAAGCTACCAGACAGTAGGTGTAGGTTTTGTTTTTCATTTCCTTATCATGAAAGGTATTGATATCTGTGAAAGACAGTTTGGGAGCCTGTTCGTAGACATTTTTTCTCATATCAAAGTTGTTTCCAAGCTTTTGGGATTTTAAATAAGAAAAAATGATACCATCCTGTGTAATTCTTTCTGATGCAATAGATTTTTTCAATCCGCTTTTGGCAGTTTCAAACAATTGCTCGGATTTTGGCAGTGTAGTCAGCAACTCATTCATTGCCGTAGTAGACTCATTGAATTTATCAGCCTGAGTTCCTACATAAGCCATAATCATATCTTTATCAGTTTTCTTACCCGGAAGTGCAAAATAAGAATAAGTAGAGTAGGCTAATGCTTTAGATTCTCTGATGGTCTGGAATACAATGGAACCCATTCCGCCTCCAAAATAAGTATTGAATAAACTTACAGTCGGGGTAATGGTAGGGTTGTACTGATCGGAGTTTCTTATCCAGAAAACCTCGGCCTGAACCATGTCATAATGGGCAAACAATACCTTGTTTCTATCCGTAGGTATCTGAACAAAAGTTTTACTTTTAGGCAACTCTTTCAGTGTTGCCGGAAGTTTGTGAACGGGAGTCAGGGATGCTACGACTTCATTTCCTGATTTTGGTCCGTAATACAGTACTTTATGCTTAAAATTGAATAAATCATGAAGTACATTGATCAGATCTTCTGCTTTCAAGGCATCAAGTTCTGCATCCGTTAAAACGTTATTAAAAGGATTTTGTGCCCCATACTGTGCATAACTTCTAAGCCCATTCATGATGGTTGCTTTATTCTGTTTGGCATTAGCCCTGGCTTTCTTAAGTCTTACTTTATAGGCATCTAAAGCTTCCTGGTCTGCCTGACTGTTTTTGATCAGGTCTTCAAATAAAGCAATGGTTTGGTCAAAGTTTTCATTTAAACCTTCCAGAGATACGGAAGTTTCCTCGTTTCCGGCACTTACCTCAAAACTTGAAGCAAGCTTATAAAACTCTTTACTGATGGCTTCAGAAGATTTATTTTTCGTTCCTAAATACTGAAGATATTCTGCTGCCAACGGAAGTATCTTGTTGTTCCATTTTCCGGAATCAAAATGATAATACATTCTGAACAGGGCGTTATCTGTGTTTTTTACAGAAAGAACATCTATAGCTCCCAGTTTATTTTTGGCGATATCTTTATCATAATTCAACCATATCGGAGAGATCGCATTTTCCGGCATCTCATCAATCTTCTTAAGGAAAGGAGACTGATCTTCTCTGTTTACTGAAACCGGAGTAATAGTGGGTTTGTCAACTTTTACAATACTTTTATCTTCTCCTTTTTTCTTGTAAACAGCTACATAATTATTGTTTTGAAGATACTTTGAAGTGAAATCCATAATATCCTTTTTAGTCAGATGGGAGATTTCATCCACATATTCCAATGAAGCTTTATGATCTACATCAGAGGTGAATTCATCCATCAGGATCCCTGCTCGGGAAGAATATTTTTCATCCTTCTGGATGATGTTTTTCTTTTCATTGTTTACTATAGACTGAATTAAGTCATCAGAGAATTCTCCTTTTCTTAACTTGTCTATTTCCTGAAGCAATAAGTTTTTGACTTCGTCCAGAGACTGTCCTTCAGTGGGCTTTCCCTGTATCAATAGAACAGAATAATCTTTTAAAGCATAAGGAAAAGCATCTGCGCCCAGTAATTTTTGTTTTTTGACCAAATTAAGATCAATTAATCCTGCCTGGCCATTGGTAAGCATATTTCCTACAAGGTTCAGCAATCTGGCATCTTTGGTAGAAGCTCCCGGAAATCTGAAGCCAAGCATTACGCTTTCAGGATTGGGTCCTACAACTTCTTTGACAACAGGAGCTGTAATAGGCTTTTCCTGTCCGATTTTATATTCAGGAACTGTTTTGGTTTTCATGTAGGAGAAGGCTTTGTCTATTTTTGCAATGACTTCATCCGGATTAAAGTCTCCCGACATGATGATTCCCATATTGTTGGGAACATAATAATTATTGTAATAATCTCTGATGGCCTGAAGAGATGGGTTTTTTAAATGTTCAATAGTTCCTATTGTTGTCTGCTTTCCATAATTGTTATTAGGGAAAAGGTTGGCAAACATGGTATCAAAAACTTTGTCTCCATCATCATCAAGTGATCTGTTTTTCTCTTCGTAAACTGCTTCAAGTTCTGTATGGAAAAGTCTCAATACCGGCTGTCTGAATCTTTCAGACTGTACAGCCAGAAATTTATCAATAACATTCGCCGGGATATCTTCTGTGTATACGGTCTGTTCAAAAGAAGTAAAGGCATTAGTTCCATCAGCGCCCATACCAGCCAGCATTTTGTCGTATTCATTGGCTATGGCATATTTTGCTGCTTCTCCGGAAACCCTGTCTATTTCTTTATAGATTTCTTTTCTTTTAGCTTCGTCTTTTGTGGTATTGTATTTCTCGTAAAGAGCATCAATCTGATCCAAAAGAGGTTTTTCTTTAGCCCAGTCCTTAGAGCCAAACTGATCCGTTCCTTTGAAAAGCATATGTTCCAGATAGTGTGCCAGTCCGGTATGGTCTGCAGGATCGGTTTTGCTTCCTGCTTTCGTGGCAATATAAGTCTGAATTCTCGGATCCTTATGGGTAGGACTCAGAATGACCGTTAAGCCGTTTTTCAGCGTGTAATATCTGGCTGAAGTAGGGTCATTGGTAACATACCTGTAAGAGTAGCCGTTTGATTTTGCTTCTTTCCATTGGAAATCCTGCCCATAAGCATAGCCTGTGAAACTTGCGGCAGCAATACTTGTGGCAATTGTCAGTTTTTTGAACAGATTCATTTGATATATTGGAATTGGGTTATTAATTGAAAGGAGCCAGTAAATTCTTGATTCGTTTCATTGCCTCTCTAAGTTCTTCTTCAGAAGCGGCATATGAAAAACGGATACATTCAGGGCTTCCGAAAGAAAGTCCACCTACACATCCTACATGGGCATTTTCTAAAAGGAACATGGCAAAATCATCTGAATTATTAATTTCCGTTCCGTTTAGTGTTTTTCCTATATAATGAGAGATATCCGGGAAGAAATAGAAAGCTGCTTTAGGAAGCAATACTTTGAATCCTGGAATTTCCTTGATGAGATCAAACATAAGATCTCTTCTCTGCTTGAAAGCATCGATCATGTATTTGTATTCGGAAGGATCTGCCTTTAATGCAGTAATAGAAGCTCTTTGAGCCACGGTATTTGCTCCGCTGGTCATTTGACCCTGAACTTTTTCACAAGCTTTTGCCAGCCATTCAGGACATGCAGAATATCCTATTCTCCAACCTGTCATTGCAAATGCTTTAGACATTCCGTTGATAACAGCAGTTTGTTCATATATTTCCGGAAACTGGGCAATAGAAGTAGTTTTTGTCTCGTAATTAATGAATTCATAGATTTCATCTGAGATAACAGTGATTTGAGGGTGTTTTGCGATCACTTTTGCTAACGATTTCAATTCGTCATATGTATAATATCCTCCGGAAGGATTACATGGCGAGCTGAAAAGTACAGCTTTCGTTTTTTCTGTGATGGCCTCTTCCAGCTGTTCTGCTGTAATTTTAAAGTCTGTTACATAAGAAGTAGGAAGCATGACAGAGTTTCCGCCCATCATTTTTACCATCTCATCATAGCTTACCCAATAAGGGGCAGGAAGCAGTACTTCATCTCCGTCATTGATAATAGCTGCCAAAACATTAATGATAGCCTGTTTGGCACCATTGGAGACACAAATCTGAGTGGGTTTATATTCTAAATGGTTATCCCTTTTTAATTTATAAGCAATTGCTTCCCGTAATTCCAGAAATCCGGGAACAGGAGAGTAGTGACTGTAATTCTCATTAATGGCATCAAAAGCAGCCTGTTTTATATTGTCCGGAACATCGAAATCCGGCTCGCCAAGAGTTAAGCTAATTACATCAATTCCGCTTGCCTTCATTTCTCTGGCTTTGTTAGACATTACAAAAGTCTGTGAGTATCCTAGTCTTTTTACTCTATCTGAAAGTTTATCCATGTTTTTTTTCAATTTTAACAAATATATAATAAAAAGGTCTTGTCGGGAAATAAAAACAGCCCTAGTTTAAAGATTTTTATCAGGTTTTGAAGTGTCGTAAAATATTTTGAACTGATGTTTTTCCTGAGTGTAATTGAAGATTTAAAATGAATCTGTAAAATAAGAAGGATTTCAGTGCCATTTTTTATAATTGAAAAACCTAAAGAAGCAGATGTGTTGTACAATGTGGTGCTGCCGTTTTATTTTTTGATATAGATGCTGCTAAAGTTTGAATAAAAATAATAAAATCTTATTTTTGCAGATTATAATAATTCACATGTCTACAACGTTACTATTAAAATATTTCCCGGATCTTACAGAAACCCAGCTAAAACAGTTTGCTCAATTGGAGGAACTTTATAATGAGTGGAATGAAAAGATCAATGTAATTTCCAGAAAAGATATGGAATCGCTGTATGAAAAGCATATCCTGCATTCTTTGGGAATTGCTAAAGTGATGGAATTTGCACCGGGAACAAGAGTATTGGATATTGGAACCGGAGGAGGTTTTCCGGGAATTCCTTTAGCCATTATGTTTCCGGAGACAGAGTTTACCTTAATAGATTCCATCGGAAAGAAAATCAGTGTCGTTAATGCGGTGGCAGAAGGTGTTGGTTTGAAAAATGTAAAGGCTATCCATGGAAGAGCGGAAAAGCTGAAAGAAAAATTCCATTTTGTAGTCAGCAGAGCGGTAACCCAGATGCCTGAATTTTTAAGATGGCTGAAAGGAAAATTTGAAAAAGAACAGTTGAATGCCAAGCATAACGGAATTTTATATTTAAAAGGCGGTGACCTTGCAGAGGAGCTTGCCGGGATTAAATCTGAGATCTATAATCTTAAAAACTATTTTGATGAAGAATTTTTTGATACAAAAAAAGTAGTTTATGTATCAAAAGGTAATTTTAATTCCTAAATTTGTATGATTGGGAAGTAAACTTTGCTAAATATTTATTGATAATCAGAAAATTGAAGGTTATGAAAACGTTTTTAAACATTGGATTTTCGACATTATTATTGGGATTAGTAGTAGTCTCATGTAATGATGATGATTACCAGACTATTGAATCTATTGCTAAGATCAAAATAGACAGTGTAAAGGTTATGAAAGACACCATGAGTGTATTTAGCATACAGAGTATAAAAACGTATTCTACTTATCCTTCTCATTGTGATGGTTTTTACGGATATGATTATATTTATGAAGATGATCTTGAAAGAACGGTGACTACTTATAAATATATGACAAGTGGTCCTTGCCAGCAGAGCAGCTATGTAGGAACAAATCAGATTAAGTTTAGCCCGCAGCAGAAAGGAACCTATACTTTTAGATTCTGGAATGGCGGAAAAAACTGGATTACAAAAACAATTGTAGCGGAATAAGCATGAAACTGATTGTTTTATCCCTCTTTTTAGCTGTACACCTTGTATTTGGACAAAAGATAATCTGGAAGGAAGATCAAAAACTTGACTGGAATAATTTTAAAAGTACAGCGAACAGAAAAAATAATCCGGATGTAGCCGCCTATACGCATTGTGGCTGGGAATATTCAGTCATCAAATCTACCAATCCTAAATCTCCTGTTAAAATAGAGATCAAAACAATTTTCAATGAAGATAAATCATGGAAGGATGTGAAAAAGATTAATGATTATATCTTAGTCCATGAGCAAAAACATTTTGATATTGCAGAGTTATTTGTAAGAAAAATGCGAAAAATGATTGCCGAAAAAATCAATACTTCGGCTGATTATGATAAATGGTTTGCTTCAATTTATAAAGACATATCCAACGATTATAAAAACTTTCAGATCTCCTATGACAAAGATACCAGTCATGGGATGAATAAAGAAAAGCAGGCAGAATATAATACTGCCATTGCTGAAGAATTAGAACATTTAAAAAGCTATAAAGCCCCTTGAAATTCCTCAATAAGATCATTCACGAACTGCTGGCACAAAACCAGGACCTTTCTGCGTTTAATATCATTCTGCCCGGAAAGCGTCCCATTGTATTTATCAGACAGATCTTAGAGGAGAGCAACTACTCAGGATTTCTTCCCAATTTCTTTACCGTGGAAGAGCTGATTAATACCATTGCAGATAAACAGCCTATCCAGGGAATACCTCTCTGGCTTTTTTCATTTGATGTTTACAGAAGTCTGAATCTTATTCCGAATGATGATTTTTCAGAATTTTTAAAATGGTTTCCTACTTTACAGAAAGACTGGGATGATGTTTTGAAATTTTCGGATAGTGATCAGGCCGTATTAGAATATATGTTTGATGAGGAGAGGATTAAAGAATGGGCTCAGAATCTTGGAGAAGATGATGATGTACCCAGAAAGAAATTCCTGAATTTCTGGCAGAATATGAATATATTTCTTCCGGCGTTAAAGGAAAGGCTTAAAGAAAGAAATTGGGCAACCTCAGGGATGATTCATGAAACGGCTAAAGCTGAAATTGTCTCCTTCGCTAAAAATACTTCAGAACACTTTGTGTTTTGTGGCTTTAATGCTTTCACACCGGTGGAAGAAAAACTCGTAAGGAGCCTGTTGCAATGGAATAAAGCCCAGTGTTTCTTTCAGGCTGACCGCTATTATTTTGATGATGAAAGACAGGAAGCCGGAAAATTTCTCAGAAACCATAAAACATGGAAGGAGTTTGATGACAACCGTGCTTTTCAGTGGATTGAAGATGATTTTAACCAGCCTAAAAATATCAAAGTATACGAAGTTTCAGGAAATGTTACGCAGACGAAAGTATTACCGGAAATATTCAAGGAAATTAATAATAAAACCTATTCCAATACAGCTGTAGTATTGCTTGATGAAAACCTTCTTCCGGCGAGTCTCGATGTGATGCACGGGATAGAGACTTTAAATATTACCATGGGTTTTCCATTGAAAAACCTGTCTTTTTCCAATGCTGTAAAACGCCTTTTCTATCTTCAGAAACAATTGGAGAAAAATAAATCTTCTTATTATTACCGGGATGTTTTTCCTATTTTGGAAGAACTGCCAAAATCTGCTGAAGATGAGCAGATCATCAATGATTTTAAAGCGAAAATAGAAGAAAGGAATATTGTTTATATTTCCAGAAAACTCCTGCAGGAGCTTTTAAGCGGACTTTCTTATTTCGGACTGCTTCAAAAGGCAGAGAATACCTATGCATACCTGGATATCCTTATTACATTTTGTCAGCAGGTAAAATGGCTGGAAATAGATGATATTCAATATGAAAATGTTTCTCACTTTGAAAATGCCTTCCGTATTATCAAAAACCAGCTGACTCCCTATAATATCAGTATTAAAATGGATACGCTGGAGATCCTGATCAATCAGTATATCAATTCTGAAAGTATTGATTTTCAGGGTGAGCCTCTAAGAGGACTACAGATTATGGGACTGCTGGAGACCCGTCTCCTGAATTTTGAGAATGTCATTATGCTTTCCGTTAATGAAGGAAAACTTCCTCTTGGAAACTCACAGAATACGTATATTCCTTTTGATATCAGGAAGTTTTTTGATCTTCATACTTTCCTGGAAAATGACAGTATTTATGCCTATCACTTTTACCGCCTGATTCAGGATTCTACCAATGTACATTTGTTGTACAATGCGTTGAGTTCCGGAGTGAATACCGGTGAAAAAAGCAGATTTATTACGCAGATAGAAATGGAGAGTTCCCATACTATTGAACACCTGATTATTGAAAATTCTTCAGAACCTATTCTAACCAAACCTATAGAAATTCCTAAGACAGAAATTGTTCAGGAGAGGCTTCAGAACTGGAAGAAAAAAGTATCGGCTTCCCACCTTACAAGCTACCTTTATAATCCTATCGATTTTTATTTATCAAAGATTTTAAATACTTCAGAAACAGATGAAATTGAAGAAGAATTATCTGTGAAAAATTATGGAAATCTTGTGCATTATTCACTTCAGGAAATATATGAAGAGATAAAGGGTAAGGTGTTAAAAGAAAGTGATTTAGAAAATTCAATTAAAGCGATTGATAAATATATAGATATTGCGATTGAAAAGCTTAAACATCAGCCGGAATTCTATGAAAAGGGAATGAACTATATTCACAAAGCCATTGCGAAAAAAGTGATTGAAAATATTCTGGGACATGATCTTGAGCTGGTAAAACAAGGGAATAAACTGGAGATCATCGATATAGAAAGGAGGTTTGAAAATATTGATTTTTATCTTGATGGAAATGATAAAATTTCCTTCCTGGGGTTCATTGACCGGATAGATAAACTGAATGGAACTTTAAGAATCATCGATTACAAAACGGCCAAGATTAAAAATCTCATTGTCAAGATTGATGGTGAGAATGTAGAGGGTTATTTTCATAACAGTGAAAGAAAACAGGCTTTACAGCTTTGTATTTATCATTATGTGGTGCAGCATTTACCGGAGTTCTGGGGTTTCCCGATAGAAACCGGAATCTGGAGCTTTTCTGAAGCTAAAAAAGGGGTCATTTCCTTACAGTTTGAAAAAGGAAATATTGATGATGCTATGAAATCTGTTAAGAGTCTTATTCTTGAAATTCTCAATCCGGATATTCCTTTTGTGGAAAGTATAAAGGCTTATTAAGAGTCCTTTTTCTTTTTATTGTTAACCCGATTTTTTTTGATAAAATTATTCTTTAGTACGCGAGTGTAGATCAAGGAAAATGCTTTTTGTTGTATATTTAGGGCTCGGTTAAACTCGTATATAGTTGAGCCTGAAAAAATAAAAATTCCGCATGAAGAAGAATCTGATATTTTTAAGCACATTTCTTTTCTTAACTGCCAGGTCCCAGCAAAAAAATGACTCTCTGAATATTGCATTACAACACATCACCAAGGATACTAAATTTGGTTTGGCCCTTAGTGGTGGTGGGGCTAAAGGATTTGCTCATATCGGGATTCTTAAAATGGTAGATTCATTGGGAATTAAAGTGGATTATATCACCGGAACCAGTATGGGAGGGATTTTAGGAGGTTTGTATGCAATGGGATATAATGCTGATCAGCTAAAGTCTACCGTTCATAAAGTTGACTGGAACAGAATTCTCAGCAATAAAATTCCTTATCGTAAAGTGAATATCAGTGAAAAGGATGAATATGATAAGTACATCCTTGAGTTTCCGGTTGTGAAAGGTTTTCCCACGTTACCCAGTTCCTATATTGAAGGACAATATATGGGTGAGGTTCTTAATACACTTACATTCAATGCAAAGCATATCAATGATTTCAGCCAATTGCGGATTCCTGTACAGCTTACTTCTTCAGATATCGAAAATGGAGGGTTGATCATGCAGAAAAAAGGCTCCCTGCCATTGGCTATCCGTGCTACGTTGGCTATCCCGGCAGCTTTTGCTCCGGTGTATATCGATGGGAAGCTTTTGGTGGATGGCGGTCTGGACAGGAATTATCCTGCGAATGAAGTTCGCGAGATGGGCGCCGATTTTGTGATTGGAGGGTATACGGGATTCAGGCTCTTTACCAAAAAGGAGATTGAGAATCCTATGAAAATGATCTATCAGACTCATGCAATCAGGTCTGTGGAAGATTTCAAGCATCAGAAAGCATTATCCAATATCCTGGTAGATTTTGTGGATCCTTTGGGAGAGATTACCACAAAAGATTTTGCCAAATTCAGAAGGATTATTAAAATTGGTGAAATTGAAGCTAAAAAACATCTTTCTGAGTTTGTAGCTTTGGCAGAGGCTCAGCGAAAAGCAGGCATCAAGTATGAGCATACGTTGATTGAAGAAGTAAAACTTCCTACTACAAAGTTTACATTTAACGACGAAGATGGAACGCCACTTACAGATGCCACAGAAATTGAGGTTATTAAAAACCAAATGAACCTGGAAGAAGGGAATTATTATGATGTGAAAACAGTTAATGAAGCAATAGACAGGGTATTTGGGATGCGGCAATATGTGAAGGTTTATTACACTTATACCAATGAAGGTGATGGCCTTGTAATGAATGTTTTTGTAAAAAAGGCCAAAAAAGGAGCTTTCAAACTGGCCCTTCACTATGACAATGAACAATCGGTAGGGATTATTGTCAATTATACCTATAGAAATATCCTGATGAACAGATCTAGATTTTTGGCAACGGTAGATGTTTCAGAACGTTTTAAGGCGAGATTGGCTTATCAGCAGTTTCTAGGTAAGAAGGACCGCTGGTGGTTTGATGCCGAAGCGAAGATTGTTCACCTTAAAAGTAATGACTTAACCTTCAGATTGCTTAATGTATCTGATGAAGATGCCAATGCAAAATTCCCCAATCATATGTATAGAAATATCACCGGGAAAATAGCGTTGAACTATAATGTGTCTCCCAATGCTTTTCTTTCTTTAGGAACGGAATTCAATCTGGAGAGAATGTATACGTTGCTGGATAAAGTAGATCAGACAAAAACGGATAATTATAACAAAAAGCTGTACAATCACAGCAATTTCAATACTTTTTTGAAGTTTGAGCAGAATAACCTTAATAAGAGATATTATTTTACCAGAGGAAATCATCTCCAGGTAAGTGCACGTTTGTATTATGGAGACAGCTATAAGTTATATGATTTAAGCAGTGTACAGCCCACGCTGTATGCGATACTGAATCCTGAAGCTGAATATTATTTTAAACCTAAGAACTTTGTTTCATTTACTTTGAATGAAAATTTTGCTTATCCTATTACGAGAAGACTGGCGCTGAAAGCCAATTTTTTTCTTGGAGCAAGCCTGGGTTCTGTAAGAGAAAAACAGATTCCTTATCTTTTTCTTAATGAAAAATACAATTTGGGAGGTAGTGAATATAACACTGAGCTGATGAATCCTGAGTTTAATGGACTACGGCAGAAAGAATTACCTACTAACTCTGTAGTTAAAGGGGGACTGTCACTGCAATACAGAGTGATGAAGAAGTTTTATATTGCCCCTTCTTTTACTTATGGGAAGATCAGTGATGAGCTTTCTCCTTTTAATAACAGTTTTGATATGTTCGGGTACGCTTTGAACCTGGGATATGAATCTCTTATAGGTCCCATTAATATTAATATTTCCCGAAATAACCAGCTCGATTTTTCAAGGATTTATTTCAGTATTGGATTTAAATTTTAATAAAAAAAGACCTTATATGAACGAAGTTCTTCTTACTTTTTGAAAGGGTAATCATAAAAAATGCACTTCATCCATCGTAAAATGAAGTGCATAAAATTAACTTGAAATGAATATGAAAATGGATTAAAGTGTGTTATAATTTTACTTTTTTGTGAATACTTTTCCCATTGGATAGAGTGAGCTGAACCACATACATTCCCGGATCTAAACTCCTCGATTCAAACTGTGGTTTATTAACTTCCTGTTGGAGAATTAATGCACCGGAAATAGAGTATATGCTGATGGTTTTAATATCATTCTGGGCTCTAGCCATAATCTGGCGGTTTTGCGTAAATAATTCGGTAGTGCTTTCGGATGGACGTTCTCCAACTGCTTTACTGAACTGCAGATTATAAAACGGAGTAACCACTTCAAAGGTATAATTTTGATGATCCAGATTTTGAAGGCTGATTCCGCCATCTTCACGGTATTGTTCCTTAGAAATTGTTTTGATCAGATTCTTCTTATCATCAAAAACATTGATAGAGGAAAGCTCGTCCTGATCAACTTTTAATTGTAGAAGGCCATTGTTTTCCGATTGTACAATCTCATTCTCTGCAATTACGGCAGGCGTATTTTTGACAAACGGAATCATTTTATTCTCATTGTTTTCTGATACTTTCAACAAATAGACTCCATCTTTTAAGGTGGTCAGGCTTTTTTCTGAAGCAGACCTGCCTGCTGCTTTTTCCTGATTGAAATCTGTGATTTCAACCAATTGTTTGTTTCCAAGATCCGGTTTTATCTGGGAGGAATACAATGGAGCGGCTTCGGGTGAAGAATTTCCTGCCTGTTTTGAAGTCAGGAATGCCCATTCATTTAGAAGTCCGCCACTTCTAAGCGTATTAAATTTTACATTGGAAGCCAGAGTGAATGGAATTATTCCTCCCACATGCCCCAAAGGTCCCCAATATATAGCATCCAGTTTATATTTGTTCAGATCCCACCACGGATAATAGCCTCTCTGTACATCAATGGTTTTTGAAGTGTTTTCCGGTGGAATAGCCAGGTCTACTGTAGAGTGCCCCAATGTCATGGGTGTTTTATTGTACCAGTCATAGACGTCTTTTGGTTTTAGACATTGTCTGAATCTGTGATTTGGATTGTTTGTAACTTCATTGACAAATGTATTGGTGAAAAGCTTTCTCCATATGACAGGCCCCCAAAGCAAACCTCCGTTATCCTGAACCACATGATAATTATATCTGTCCAGATATTCGGCTGAGATTACTTCCGAAATATCATTAGTATATGTTTTATATCCAGCGTTATTACAACTGTGAAGAACATTGGCCAAAAATGAGCTAAACGGATAGATATCTTTGTCTAAAACCCCTTTTTGTAAAGTGGTTCCGGACATATCATACGGCCCGTCGCCCATAAAAGCATATTTAAATTTTATATTTCCCGGATTGGAAATACTTAAGCTTTTTAATGTCGACATAGCCGCGTGGGCTCCCTGAGAATAACCCGTCAGAAAATATTCATCATAACGTTTGAGGCCAAGCTGAGCAAGGACCTTGTTTGCTGCGGTGATGAAATCTATGGTGGCTCCTGCTTCCGTAGGATAATCTACGTAAGGGTGTACACCGTCTCCACTTCCCATTCCTACATAATCAGGTGCCATTAGGATATATCCGTTGAGAACATAGGAGAGCTCCACAACGAATCCTGCCGTTAAAGCCCCTTTAAAATTAGAAGGTACATTATTTCTACTGTCTGTAGTCCCGTGCTCAGATACAACGGTTGAAAGCTTGAAATTGACATTAGGATACATAAGAAGCCCTGTTGCTTTTACAAGGACATCTTTTTCGTTTTTGGTATAATAGGTTATTTTATATCCTTTTACTCCTACATTGAAACCATTGAGATAACTGACAAAGTCCGGAGCATTCTGTTCACCAAGATTATTGGCAATAAAATTAGCAACTCCCTGTGGAGTAAGATCCAGTTTTTTTTCTGCGCTTATGAGATCTCCTCTTTGCTGAGAAAAATAAAACGGAGCGGTAATGCCCAATAAAAAAGTTGTAATTTTTTTCATATTGATGTATTTATAATGGGATTAAGGTAATATTTTTAAGGAATTGATTAAAAAATTACGACATCAATAACTATTCAATGAATATAAATTCTCTTGAAAGTGAGTAATACAAAGAGCCTGACCAACTGGCCAGGCTCTTTTATTCTATTTTGTCTTTTATTTAAAAAGCGTTGATTCCCGTAATATCTAAACCGGTGATTAACAAATGAACGTCGTGAGTTCCTTCATAGGTAATTACAGATTCCAGATTGGCAGCGTGTCTCATCATTGGGAATTCACCCATGATTCCCATACCTCCAAGGATTTGTCTTGATTCTCTTGCGATATCAATAGCCATTTTCACATTGTTACGTTTAGCCATAGAGATCTGCGCAGGAGTCGCTTTATGTTCGTTTTTAAGATTTCCTAACTGAAGGCATAATAACTGTGCTTTTGTAATCTCAGTTAAGAATTCAGCCAATTTCTTCTGTTGAAGCTGGTAAGATCCGATAGGTTTACCAAACTGTTTTCTTTCTTTAGAATACTGAACCGCCGTACAGTGACAGTCGATAGCAGCACCAATTACACCCCATGAAATTCCATATCTTGCAGAATTAAGGCAAGATAGAGGTCCTTTTAATCCTGTTACTCCCGGAAGTAAATTTTCTTTCGGAACTTTTACATCATTAAATACCAGTTCTCCTGTTTTTGAAGCTCTTAAACTCCATTTATTATGAGTCTCAGGAGTTGTGAAGCCTTCCATTCCTCTTTCAACGATTAATCCCTGTATTTTTCCTTCCTCATTTTTTGCCCATACTACGGCGATATCGCATAGAGGAGAATTGGTGATCCACATTTTAGCACCATTTAAAAGATAGTGGTCACCCATATCTTTAAAATAGGTCTCCATAGAACTTGGATCAGAACCATGATTAGGCTCAGTAAGTCCAAAAGATCCTATCATTTCTCCGGCAGCAAGCTTTGGAAGATATTTCATTTTTTGTTCTTCAGAACCGAATTCGTTTATAGGAAACATCACCAAAGAACTCTGTACTGAAGCAGCAGAACGTACTGCTGAATCTCCTCTTTCCAATTCCTGCATGATAAGACCATAAGAAATCTGATCTAATCCGGAACCGCCATACTCAACCGGGATATAAGGACCTAAAGCACCAATTTTTCCCAATTCTCTCATAAGGCCGGGAAGATCGGTGTGATTTTGAGCTGCCTGGTCAATCTGCGGCATTACATAACTTTCAACCCAGTCTCTTACAGATTGGCGGATCAGTTTATGTTCTTCAGTAAGTAAAGCATCAATTCCATAGTAATCAGGAATGCTTGTAAGAGGATAATATGACATGATTTTTTTGATTTTGTTAAAAATAGCATTTTTCGGGTGGTTAAAAAAATTTTTTTAAAAACTTAGATTAATGCTGATTTTCAGTAATATAGTGTTATTTTTTTGATTTTTATAAAAGAATGTTCCTTTTTTATTCCTCCTCATCATTAGATATAGGATACTGATTGGTAGAATTGTGGACTTCATTTTTGAATTTATACAGGTATGGAGCCTTATTAGCAGAGCCATCATAAAGTTTCTCCAGCCTGTCAAGGATATTTAAGCTTAAAATCTTCCGCTGAAAATTATTTCTTCGGAATTTCTGACCTAAAATTGTTTCATAGAGGGCCTGAAGGTCTTTCATGGTAAACTTTTCAGGAAGGAGATTACTGGCAGCTACTTCTGTATTGATGTTCATACGGAGATATTCCAAACCGGTTTCTATAATCCTGTCGTGATCGAAAGCCATTTTCGGTAATTTACTGACTTCAAACCATTCACAACTCTCATTGAATGCATCCGGAAAGGTATTGGCTACTGAGAAATCAATAAGACTGCAGTATCCCACTGTAATAAACCTCTGGAAAATCCAGTGGTCCTTTGGGACTTCAATTCCTTTGTTCTGAAGAAGGATCTGATGGACATTATTTTCTGTACGGTCAATTCTTCCAAAAGTATGAAACTGCTTTAAGAACAATCCTTTTAAGTGTGTTCTTTCAAACAGGACTCTTTCGGCAGCTTCCCGAAGATCTTCATCATTGAATACAAAACCACCGGGTAGTGACCACAAATCTAGATCATGATATTTCAGAAGCAATACTTTCAGAATATTATTATGGAATCCGAATATGGTGCAGTCTACAGATATATGAGCTACAAAATCTTTTGTATCAATAAGTTCCCGAAGGGTTTCTTTATTTTTTGTGTCTTTGATTTTCATGGGAGTAAAAATAAAATTATTTTCTATATTTTCTTTTTAGATACTTTAAAATAAAACAAACTAATCATAAAAAGCACAATTACAGAGCATAATATGTATAAAGGATAGAAATGTAAGAGTTGTTTTCCAAAAAGGACAGCCATGATGATAGAGCTTACAGAGCTGCCTAAAGAAGAGAATATGACGATGAGTGAAGTAAAAAGATTTACTTTCTCTTTATCGGTCTGGGCAATCATTTTCGAATTAATAACAGGGTAGAGGGGTGATAAGAACAACCCGATAACCGGAAACAAAAACAGCAGCAGGCTTGAATTTTCCGAACCAAAATACTGTATGCCGACAATGGCTATAAGAATGGCAAGGATTAAAAATATACATGAAATATAATAACCGGGTAATGAAAACCTTCTGATAATATTGGCGGTTACAGTTCTTCCGGCGTAAGAGAAAAGTGCCAGGAAAGAGGTAGCCTGAAGGGCAAAAAATGAATTAACCTTTAGGTGGTTTTTATAGAATGACGGAAGCCATGAATTGAATCCCTGTTCCACAAATACGATAAAGAAGACTACTCCCAGAAAGAGCAGTACCTGTGGGGTGGCAAATCCCGATAATTCGGAGATCATCCCTTTATTTTCCTGTTGCTTGGCCTCTGAAATATCAGCTTTTGCAAATAAAATAATGGTGATGATGCAGACCAGTGCTATAAGTAAGAACCCAAATTTCCAGAATTGAGAATAGGAGCTTGAAATCAGCCAGCCGAAACCTGTATTGACTACAAATATTCCAATCATAAAGGAAGCTTCCACATTATTCATGGTTTTAGCCAGCGATTTTTCATCTGAGATATTATTCCGGATAATTCCAAAAACACAAATTTTACCGATAGCAAAACATGCCCCAATGATGGCAAACCATAATTTATAAAACCAAAATACTTCAATAAACGGGAGAAGGCAGGAACATATTCCTACAATACTCAAAGCCATAATTAATGCTTTTTTCGTTCCTGTTTTATTAATGAAACCTACGGCAAACAGAGAAATGAATGCGATAGGTAAATCCTTGAATGATTCCAGAAGTCCCAGTTCACTGTAGGTAATTTTAGCCTCAGAAAGCTGAAGAATAATAAGCCCCATGCAATTCAATACCATCGAAAAAATAAGAAAAGTCAATTTTAACGGAAGAGAAATATTGGAAAGCTTGACGGTCATTTTGGGGATTAATTTTATTAGGTTTTTATTACTTTTTATGAAATATTAGTGCGAAGATAACGCTTCTAACCCTTAAAAATAAACGAAAAATTAAAATATTTATTAATGTAATGTTAATTAATTGAAAAAAAATATATTTTTATTGTCTCAATTTGAGAATTAAAATAATAACTGTATATGAATGTAAGAATATCAAGAAGCTTAGGGTTGGTTGCCGTCCTCTATTTTACGGCCAACTTCAGTGCCCAGACTAAGGTGAAGGACACGCTTTCTAAAGAAAACAAAATAGACGAGATCGTAATGATCGGTTACGGTAGTCAGAAAAAAAGTAATGTAACCGGAGCTATATCCAGTGTAAGGGCCAAGGATATTGAAGATATTCCTTCTGGTAAGCCGGAACAGGTTCTTCAGGGAAGGGCAGCCGGAGTTTCTGTAGTTACCAATTCCGGGCAGCCGGGATCTGCAGCGACAGTAAGAGTTCGTGGTGTAACCAGCTTTGGAGCCGGAAGTAATGATCCTTTATGGGTAGTGGACGGTATTGTGGTAGATAATATTGCATGGCTTAACCAGTCGGATATAGAGAATATAGAAATTCTGAAAGACGGTGCATCCTCTGCTATCTATGGTGTTTCCGCAGCGAAAGGAGTTATCCTGGTAACGACTAAGAAGGGAAGGAAGGGTAAGATGAACTTAAGCTATAATGGTTTTTATGGTGTAGGATCAGCTGCCAAGAAACTTGATCTTCTGAACGCCAGCCAGTATGGAACAATTATCAACGAAGCCCTGACCAATGCAGGAAAAGACCCAAGGTTCACCAACCCTCAATCTTTTGGTGCCGGAACAGACTGGCAGGATGTCGCTTTTAATACAGCTGAAAGAATGTCTCATGAGTTCAGTATCAGTGGTGGAAATGATAAATCAACTTTTTATTCTTCATTTGGCTATTACGAGCAGGACGGAATTGTCCTGAGAGATATTTCCAATTATAAAAGAATGAATGTTAGGTTAAATTCCACGCATAAAGTTTTCGATTTTCTTACCATTGGGCAGACCTTATCGTATACCCACCAAAAGACCAAAGGTATTAATGCCAATGATGAGTATGGAGGTCCTTTAAGCTCTGTGATCAACCTTGATCCTATAACACCTGTAGTGGTGACAGACCCTGCTTTACTGAATACGAGCCCGTATAACAACTCCGGACTTTCTCCTTACCTGATCAGGGATGCTTTCGGAAATCCATACGGAGTATCTACTATTGTGGAAAATGAAATGACCAATCCACTGGCATTCAGACAGACGCAGCTGGGAAAATACAACTGGTCAGATGATTTTGTAGCCAATGTGTTTGCGGAACTGAAGTTTCTGGATCATTTTACATTCAAAACGACATTAAACGGTAAACTTTCCTATTGGGGCAAAGAGCAGTTTACCCCTAAATACTATCTGAATACCAACTCCAGAAATACTGTTTTCAACAGCTTTTTGAGAGAGAGTAACAGAAAGCTGGAATGGAATACTGAAAATACATTGACCTATCAGAATAAATGGGGAGCGCATAACTTAAGTGTATTGATAGGCCAGGGGGCTTACTACTATAATATTGGCTCAGGAAACAATACGACTTATATTAATCTTCCGATTAATAGCTGGGAAGATGCATCTTTCAACTTTGATGTTCCTCAGGAGAACCGTTCTACCGTTGCCAATGATGGGGTTCAGACGCATAAAGCATCATATTTCGCAAGGGTGATCTATGATTACGAAGACAAATACCTTTTTACGGGAACAATCCGTAGAGATGGTTCTTCTAAATTTGCAAAAGGGCAGCACTGGGGAAATTTCCCGGCATTTTCATTGGGATGGAACGTTTCTAATGAGAACTTCTGGCCTGAAAATAAAATTGTAAACACGTTAAAATTTAGAGGAGGCTACGGTGTTTTAGGAAATGATGCCATCGAGAACTTCAGATTTGCCAATTTCCTTAAATCAGGAAGCAACTATACCTATGGTGACAATAATATTGTCATCGGATACGCTCCAACAACTTTGGAAAACCCGAATCTTCGATGGGAAGAAACCTCACAGCTGAATATTGCTGCAGATCTGAAACTATTGCAGGATTTCACTTTAACGGTAGACTGGTTTAAAAAGAAGACAACAGATATCCTTCGCCAGGTAGATATTCCCGGGTATGTGGGAGCTCCCGAAAGACCGTGGAGAAATGTTGGAGATATGGATAATACCGGAGTAGAGATCGCTTTAGGATATAAAAAGAACTGGAATGACTTTGGAATTTCTGTTAATGGGAATTTCTCCTATTTAAAGAATGAGGTAACCAGACTTGAGGATGATAAAATTTATGAAAATTTTGCTACATTCCAGTCTATGGGACCTGTGACAAGATTCCAGGTAGGATCACCATATGGTGCTTTTTTTGGGTATAAAAATGCGGGTATTTTCCAGACGCAGGCAGAAATTGACGCCTATAGAAATGCCAATGGCGACCTGATTCAGCCTGGTGCTAAACCTGGTGATTTTAGAAGAACGGATGTGAATGGTGATGGTAAAATCAGTGATGAAGATTACGAATATTTAGGAAGTTCCGTACCCAAATTTACATATGGGCTTACTGTGAATCTTAACTATAAAAATGTAGACCTGATGATATTTGCTCAGGGACAAGGTGGAAATAAAATTTTCCAGGGATTAAGAAGACTTGACCTATTCTACAGCAATTACCAGACTACAATTCTGGACAGATGGACAGGCCCGGGTACTTCGAATACTGTGGCAAGACTGGATGCTAACGACGATAATAAAAACTATACGAAAATGTCCGATTATTATCTTCAGGATGGAGGGTTTATGAGGATTAAGCTGGTACAGCTGGGATATACCTTACCGGGAGATGTTTCCAAACGCTTCGGGGCCAATAAGATCAGATTTTACGTAACAGGGGAAAACCTGTTTACATTTACAAAGTACACAGGATATGATCCTGAAATTGCAGTAAATGATTCTTACGGTATCGATAGAGCTTACTATCCGCAAGCCAGAACATTCTTATTTGGAGCTAACATTCAATTCTAAAAAAAACAACATGAAAAACAGATTCTATAAAACAATATTATTAGTCGTTCTTACATCAGGGATCGGATTCAGTTCCGTTTCATGTGGTGATGAATTCATCGAAGATGTACAGAATAAAGGAGCTTTTGACTCCAATAACTATTTCCAGAATGAAGAGCAGTCTTTCAGTGCTTTGGTATCGGTATATGATCTTCTCAGAAAATATTCCGGAGGTTTTGAAAATACAGTAACTTTCTTTAATGCAGGTTCTGATGATTTCTATTCAGGAGGAGGAAGCCCTACAGACGGCGCCGGTATACAAAGTTTTTCTAACTTTTCCATTGATCAGATATCGGTTCCTAAAACCTACTGGAATGATTTTTACCAGGGAATTGCCAGAGCCAATCTTTTGATTCAGCGTATTCCTGATGCTAAAATGAATGACCAGACCAGAAACAGGTTCATTGCTGAAGCTAAAACACTAAGAGCACTGTATTATTTTGAACTTCTGAAGATGTTCGGAAATATTCCTTTGATTCTAAAACCTATTACGGCTACAGACGATTATTATAATATTCCTCAGGCAGACCCTCAGGCTGTTTACAGCCAGATTGAATCTGATATTGAGGCTTCCATTAATGATCTTCCGTTAGCTATAGCTCCTACCAACAAAGCTGAGGTGGGAAGGATCAGTCAGGGAACAGCACGGGCTATTCTGGGTAAGATATATCTGTATAACAATAAAAAAGCTCAGGCTGCAGCTCAATTTGCAGAGGTAAACGGAACGCCGGGGCAGGCCAGTCAATATGGTTATAAATTAGTAGCCAACTACGACGACCTGTGGAAGGCTGGAAATAAATTTACCTCAGAATCTATTCTTGAAGTTATGCACACTAATAAAGGAAATTCCGACTGGCCTTTCTGGGGACAGGGAAAAGATGAGGGGAATTCTATATGCATCATGATCGGGCCAAGAGGATATGACAGGCTGAAGACTTCAGCACCGGATATTGTTTCCGGCTGGGCTTTTAATACTGCCACTGAAGATCTTTACAATTTCATGGCCAGCGATCCAAGGGTAAAATCTACTATATTGAATGCAAAACAGCTGGCTGCTAATGGGGAGATTAAATATTCTCCGGCTCACAACGATACCGGATATTTTCTGAATAAATATCTCCCTTCAAGAGACGAAGTATCTAACCTTCCGGGAGCTCCGGAGCTTAATTACAGCAGAAATTACATCGTAATAAGACTTGCAGATACTTATCTTATGGAAGCAGAAGCACTCAATGGTTCAGGAGCAAGAGCCCAGGCGTTACTGGATGCTGTAAGAGCCAGAGTTGGGTTGTCGTCAGTTCCGGTTTCCCTGCAGGCAGTAAAAGATGAACGAAGAAGAGAACTGGCTGGGGAAGGACACCGCTGGTTTGATCTTGTAAGATGGGGAGATGCGCCGTCCAAATTGGCATCAAGAGGTTTCAAGGCTAACAGGAATGAGCTTTTACCTATTCCTTATAACGAACTTCTTAATACACTGATCAAGCAAAACCCAGGCTATTAAACATGAAGTTTCACAACTTATATAGTTTCTTTAGAGGTACCGCACTACTTTGTGGTGTGGTACTTTTTCCTTTATCCTGCACATCGGTTGCTGAGGTTAAAGGCGATGAGGTCCAGTATTGGCTGACAAAAGGCGATGAAAGCGTAAAATTACAACTTCAGACTCCTTTCAAATTTGGAAATGGTTCCAATAATGATCAAAATATTGAAATTGATGGTTCTCAAAAGTTTCAATATGTTGATGGATTTGGATATACATTGACAGGGGGAAGTGTGGAAGTGATCAACCGGTTATCACCTTCAAAAAGAAAAGCTCTACTCAATGAGGTTTTTGGAAACGATAAAAATTCGATTTCTGTAAGCTATTTAAGGTTAAGTATAGGAGCTTCGGATCTTGATGGTGAGGTATTTTCTTATGATGACCTTCCGGAAGGGCATACGGATGCCAGTCTTTCAAAATTCAGTCTGGCAAAGGATAAAGCTCTGATTGCTATGTTAAAAGAAATCTTAGCTATTAATCCTAAAATTAAGATCATTGCAGCGCCGTGGTCTGCCCCGGTGTGGATGAAGGATAATGGAAAATCAAAAGGAGGGAGTTTACAACCTGAATTCTATGGTGTTTATGCCCGGTATTTTGTAAAGTATATTCAGGAAATGAAGAAAGAGGGGATTCATATTGATGCGGTTACGCCTCAGAACGAACCTCTGCATCCGGGAAATAATCCCAGTTTATATATGCCATCTGAGCAGCAAAGAGACTTTATCAAAAATCATTTAGGTCCGGAATTTAAAACAAATCAAATCCATACTAAAATTGTAGTCTATGACCATAATTGTAATAAACCCGAGTATGCCATTGACATTCTGAAAGATCCTGATGCGTATCGATATATTGACGGGTCTGCTTTTCATTTATATGAAGGTGAAATCTCTGCTTTAAGTACTGTGCACGATGCTTTCCCTGATAAAAATCTGTATTTTACGGAGCAGTGGACCGGTGAAAAGGGAACTTTTAATGAAGACCTGAATTGGCATACAAAAAATGTGATCATCGGTTCTATGAGAAACTGGAGTAAAATAGCTCTGGAATGGAACCTGGCAAATGATCCTCAGTATAAGCCCCATACAGATGGCGGATGTACAGAATGTAAGGGAGCAATTACCGTATCTGACAGTGAAAATTTCACAAGAAATGTTTCCTACTATATTATTGCACACGCTTCGAAATTTGTTCCTGCAGGTTCTCAGCGTATCGCTTCCACACAGACCGATAAACTTTCCACAGTAGCTTTTAAGACTCAATTTGGGAAAATAGTTTTAATTGTTCAGAACGATAATCAAGCAGATGAAAATTTTAATATTAAATTTGCCGGGAAAACCGCTGCTGCAACAATTTCAGGACGTTCTACAGCAACCTTTATTTTTTAATTTGATATCATGAAAAGAGTTTATTTCTTACTGGCATTTTCCACATTGGGAATGAGCACTTACGGACAGAAAACAATTGATCAGAAAGTAGCAGAGCTGCTGGCTAAAATGACCCTTGAAGAAAAAGTAGGACAGATGGTTCAGTATAGTGGTTTCGAATATGCTACAGGACCTCAGCAGTCTAATTCTGCAGCTGTTTTAGAGGAAATTAAAAAAGGTAAAGTCGGTTCCATGCTGAATGTAGCAGGATCGGAAGAAACCCGGGCATTTCAGAAACTGGCAATGCAGTCGAGACTGAAAATTCCTTTGCTATTCGGGCAGGACGTTATCCATGGATACCGTACTACTTTTCCTGTGAATCTGGGACAGGCGGCAAGCTGGGATCTGGGAATGATAGAAAAATCAGAAAGAATTGCAGCTACGGAAGCGGCTGCTTATGGTATTCACTGGACGTTTGCGCCAATGGTGGATATCGCCAGAGATCCGAGATGGGGAAGGGTAATGGAAGGTTCTGGTGAAGATACTTACCTGGGAACAAAAATAGGATTAGCAAGGATTAAAGGATTTCAGGGCAGAGGGTTGGGAAGTCTTGATGCCGTAATGGCCTGTGCAAAACATTTTGCAGCATACGGAGCGGCTGTAGGTGGGAGAGATTATAATTCTGTAGATATGAGTCTCAGACAGCTGAATGAAACCTATCTTCCACCATTCAAAGCTGCTGCAGAAGCGGGAGTAGCTACTTTTATGAATTCCTTTAATGACATTAACGGAATTCCGGCTACAGCCAACCAATATATACAGAGAGACCTTTTAAAGGGAAAATGGAATTATAAAGGTTTTGTAGTTTCAGATTGGGGAAGCATTGGGGAAATGATTCCTCACGGCTATGCCAGAGATGCTAACGAAGCCGCAGAAAAAGCTATACAGGGAGGAAGTGATATGGATATGGAAAGCCGTGTATACATGGCACAACTTCCCAAACTGGTTAAAGAAGGAAAAGTAGATGCTAAACTGGTAGATGATGCGACAGGGAGAATTTTAACCAGAAAATTTGAAATGGGGCTTTTCGATGATCCTTACCGATTCAGCAATGAAAAAAGGCAGAAAGAACAAACCGACAATCGGGAGAATAGAAAATTCGGAAGAGAATTTGGTTCCAAAAGTATTGTTCTTCTTAAAAATCAGGGGAATATTCTTCCGCTTTCAAAAACGGTAAAAACGGTTGCTTTGATTGGTCCTTTTGCTAAAGAAACTGTAGCCAATCACGGATTTTGGTCTATTGCTTTCAAAGATGATAACCAAAGAATCGTTTCACAATTTGATGGAATTAAAAATCAACTCGATAAAAACTCCACTTTAATGTATGCAAAGGGCTGCAATGTGGATGATCAGGATAAAAGTCAGTTTTCGGAAGCAGTAGAGACTGCAAAAAAAGCTGATGTTGTCATTATGACATTGGGGGAAGGCCATGCGATGAGCGGCGAAGCAAAAAGCAGAAGCAATATCGGGTTTACAGGCGTTCAGGAAGATTTATTGAAAGAAATTGCCAAAACGGGAAAACCTATTATTTTGATGGTTAATGCCGGAAGGCCTCTGATTTTCAACTGGGCATCAGACAATATTCCTGCGATTATGTACACATGGTGGCTCGGAACAGAAGCAGGAAACTCTATTGCAGATGTTCTGTTTGGTACCGTAAATCCTGGAGGAAAACTTCCGATGAGCTTTCCGAGAACAGAAGGGCAGATCCCTGTATACTATAATCATTTTAATACGGGAAGACCTGCGAAAAATAATACAGACAGAAACTATGTTTCCGCCTATATAGACCTTGATAATGATCCGAAATATCCGTTTGGATATGGCCTGAGCTATACAGATTTTAAATACTCTGATATGATTTTAAGCTCAGTAAACCTTACCGGAAATCAGACACTGAACATCAGTGTTACCGTTTCCAATACAGGGAAATATGACGGTGAAGAAGTGGTACAGCTTTATATCAGGGATCTTTTCGGAAAAGTAGTGAGACCTGTGAAGGAACTGAAAGGCTTTCAGAAAATATTCATCAAAAAGGGAGAAAGCAAAAAAGTAGATTTTAAGCTGACACCTGAAGAACTGAAATTTTTTGATGAAGACCTGAACTTTGACTGGGAAAGTGGGGAATTTGATATAATGATCGGAACCCATTCTCAAAATGTTCAGACAAAAAGAATTAATTGGGTGAAATAAGCCCAATTCGATAAGAACGGGTTTTAGCCCGCTTAGTAAAATGTCAGAAAATGGCTTTAGCCGAAACAAACCTAATCCATATGAACCTCAAAGCTAAAAGTATCATCAAAATATGTACAGTAGGAGCTTTCTTCCTTTCTGTTGTCAATTGTGCTTCAAACATACCGGATTCTGGCAGAACCCTTATATGGAATGATGAATTTAATGGTAAAGGACTTCCGGATTCATTAAAATGGAATTATGATACCGGAGGGGGTGGTTTTGGAAATGAGGAAGCTCAGTTTTATACTAAAAACCGGCTTGAGAATGTCAGAATGGAAAAAGGAAATCTCATCATTGAAGCTAAAAAAGAAAATTGGGAAAACAATAAATATACTTCTGCAAGACTTTTAACCAAAGGAAAATTTGCTTTTCAGTATGGAACAATAGAAGTCAGAGCAAAACTTCCCAAGGGCCGCGGAACATGGCCGGCAATCTGGATGATGAGCGAAAATATGAAAAAATGGCCGGATGATGGTGAACTGGATATCATGGAGCACGTGGGTTTTAATCAGGGGTATGTACATGCTTCTGTTCACACTAAAAAATACAACCATATTCAGGGAACACAGAAAACAGATACCCTGTTTGTAAAGGATGTAAGTGAAACGTTCCATGTCTATAAAGCAGACTGGACACCGGAAAAAATAGACGTTTATATAGATGAACGCAAATTTTTCACCTACGAAAATAAAGAAAAAAATTATGGAGCATGGCCGTTTGACCAGCCTTACTTCATTATTTTAAATCTAGCAGTAGGAGGAATGTGGGGTGGAAAAGAGGGGATTGATGATCTTGTTTTTCCACAGAAGTATTACATAGACTATGTAAGAGTCTATCAAAATAAATAGCGAAAATGAGGACGATAAGTCCAAAAACAGAAAAAAATATGAGAAAACTAATTGTAAGCTGTTTTGTTGTAGGTGTTGTTTTCAATGCCAATGCGCAAAACTATTGGAAGAAAAATGAAGGAAAAACAGCTAAAGTAATTCTTACCAATTCTAAGGTCAATGAAAAAATGACCGATAAAGGATCTGTAAAGTTTGAAAAATTCGGACAGCCTAAGGAAACGGAAGCCTGTATTTTTGTGGCTCCCGGTTTTAAATATCAAAAATTAATAGGAATAGGAGGGGCGATCACTGATGCTTCGGCTGAAACTTTTTACAAAATGCCTAAAAATAAGCAGAAAGAAATTTTAGACGCTTATTTTGGTAAAGATGGATTGGGATATACCGTGGTACGTACCAATATGAACTCCTGTGATTTTTCCAGCGACTCTTATACCTATGTGGCAGATAATGATACTTCTCTGAAGTCTTTCAATATTGCCCATGACGAAAAGTATAAGATTCCTATGATTAAAGAAGCGAAAAATGCGATAGGAAATAACTTTACCTTTTATTTTTCTCCCTGGAGCCCACCTGCCTGGATGAAGTCTAATAAGAGTTTATACAAAGGTGGAAGACTGGAAAATCAATATTATCAAACCTGGGCAGATTACTATATCCAATTCATCAAAGAATATGAAAAAAGAGGTATTAATGTGTGGGGATTAACTGTTCAGAATGAGCCTATGGCAACACAAAGCTGGGAATCATGTATCTATACAGCAGAAGAGGAAGGTGAATTTCTGAAAAACAATCTGGGACCTACCCTTTGGAAAAATGGATATAAAGATAAAAAAGTTATGATCTGGGATCATAACAGAGACCTGATCTATCAAAGAGCAACCACCACCCTGAGTGATCCTGAAACTTCAAAATATGCTCATGGAATTGGATATCACTGGTATGAAACATGGAATAATAAAACCCAGCTTTTTGATAATTTAGCAGAAACCCACAGAGCTTTTCCAGATAAATTTCTGGCGTTTACTGAAGGCTGTAAAGAACAGTTCAAAATGGATCAGATCTATGATGTAAGCTTAGGTGAGCTGTACGGGAAAAATATGCTTAACGACTTCAACAAAGGAAATGCATTATGGACAGACTGGAATATCCTGCTGGATGAAACCGGAGGACCTAATCATAAAGGAAATTTCTGCTTTGCCCCAATTATTGCAGATACCAAAACCGGAGAAGTACATTATACCTATGAATATTACTACGTAGGACATGTATCAAAATTTATTAAACCGAATGCCCAGAGAATCGGAAGTTCTTCTAACAGAGCTGCCCTTACGTCTACTGCTTTCATGAATCAAAACGGACAACTGGTAACCGTAATTATGAATGATTCAGACAATGATATCGACACAAATCTGTGGATAGAAGGAATGGCTGCCAAACTGAATGCACCTGCCCATTCTATACAGACTGTAATTTTATAACTTCATATTAATATTATTTTTAACGGAATCGGCGGCCTCAAAGAGGCCGCCGATTCTTATTTTATAAGTAAAAATAATATTCTTAATTATTCAACATCATACTTGCTGATTACTTTCTGAGTAACCCCTGAGCTGCTGAAACCACCATCATGGAAAAGGTTCTGCATAGTTACTTTTTGAGTAAGGTCAGAGAATAAAGTTACACAATAGTTAGCACAGTCAAGAGCTGTAGCATTTCCTAGTGGAGACATATCTTCAGCATATCCAAGGAAACCTCCGAAACCTTTTACGCCACTACCTGCCGTAGTAGGGGTAGGTGACTGAGAAACTGTGTTAACACGTACTTTTCTCGCTCCCCAGTAATTACCGAAAGTTCTTGCAATACTTTCAAGATAAGCTTTGTTATCAGACATATCATTGTAATCAGGGAAAGTTCTCTGAGCTGCAATATAAGTAAGGGCCAAAATACTTCCCCACTCATTCATACAGTCTTTCTCCCAAGCTACACGCATTACTTTATGGAAAGAAACAGCTGAAATATCCCAACCTTTTTCTAACCAGTCATAATTCATTTCAGTATAATGTTTTCCTTTTCTTACATTTACGGACATGCCTATAGAGTGAAGGATAAAATCTATTTTCCCGAATTTTGCTGTCGCAGCATCAAAAAGCTTTTCAAGGTCTTCTATAGAAGTAGCATCTGCAGCTATCACTTCAGAACCTGTTTTTTCTGCTAACCCATTAAGCTCTCCCATTCTCAAAGCGATAGGAGCGTTAGATAAGATGAATTCCGCACCTTCTTCATGACATCTTTCAGCAACTTTCCATGCGATAGATTGTTCATTAAGGGCTCCAAAAATAATCCCCTTTTTGCCTTTAAGTAAACCGTATGACATAATTTTTTAATGTTTATTGAAATACAAATGTAGCAATAATTGTGGTTATGACATAATAAAAATGGAGCCTTATCGATTTAAGACTCCATTTTATTGAAAATATTTATATGACTGAAATTATTAGTTGGTTTTCTTATTCCATTCTGCTTTTACATCCTCTGCCGCATCTTTGGTTTTTTCCCATGCCTCATCCGCTTTATCTTTTATATCTTCCCAGGCATCTGAAACATTAGCTTTTACCCTGTCTAACCAATCTTCTTGATTAGCTTCCTGATCGTTACCCCTTTTCTCATTAATATAATCTTTGGCCCTGTCTGCCAATTCATTGATTTTCCACTTGGCCTGATCTGTTGCATTTTGTAAAGAGTTCTCTACATTATTCACTGCATTTTCCGCTTTGTTATACTCTGAATTGTTCATAATATTATATTTTGTAATTTGAATTGTGTGTTAATAAATAAACAATAACCATTCCTAAAAAGATGTGATATTGTTAAATTTTTCATAATCTTTTTTTATTTTTTCTAAAATGGGTATTAACTTTAACCTATAAATTTTTAATCTATGGAAAAAATTCGTTGTGGATGGTGCGAAAAAGATGATCTGTATAGGGCATATCATGATCAGGAATGGGGAAGGCCTGTATATGATGATAAGACTATTTTCGAATTTTTGATTCTTGAAAGCTTTCAGGCAGGACTTAGCTGGTATACTATTCTCAGCAAGAGAGAGAATTTCAGAAAGGCATTTGATCATTTTGATTATCAAAAGATGGCTTTATATTCTGATCATAAAATAGAAGAATTAATGAATGATTCCGGGATTATCAGAAACAGGCTGAAGATACTGGCTGCTGTAACCAACGCTCAGAAGTTTATGGAGGTACAAAAAGAATTCGGAAGCTTTTCTCAATATATATGGAATTTTGTAGATGCAAAACCTATAGATCATCAACCTAAGACTTTGTCGGATGTTCCTGCAACAACCGAAATTTCAGACCGTATATCTAAGGATCTGAAGAAAAGAGGATTCAAATTTATGGGATCTACCGTTGTATATGCTCATATGCAGGCCACAGGAATGGTCAATGATCATATTGAAAGTTGTTTCATTAGATTGTGAGTAATTTTGGTTAAATCATTTTTATAAGGTTATTTTTAAGAATAATTTAAGTAGGTTTTGATGTATTTATAGTAGAGTTATTGCTAGGGGATACCAGTGGTTTTTGTTTAAAGTATTGATATATAAATAATTTTCATTCAAGTGTGAGTAAAGTTTAATTTAATCACTTTTGTGTGTGTTTAATTATGTTATTTTTAATAAAATTGTTGATTTATTAAAATATTTGTATCTTTGCGCCTCCAAAAAAAACATGGTAATGCAGGAAAATTCTAAATTTCAACTCAGTCTTCTTTTTTTATTATTTGCTGGTTTTACATTCGCACAAGTAGGGATAGGTACGCCTGATCCTGACCGTTCTGCAATGCTGCAAATCAATTCAAAAGATAAAGGAGTACTGCTGCCAAGTATTAGTCTTGAATCTATAGCAGACCAAACTACTATACAGTCTCCTGCTGACGGACTTATAGTATGGAATAACGGGAAAGCAGGTTTACCGGAATCCGGATTTTATTATTGGTATGCTTCCAAATGGAACAAAATTTCAACGACGGCATCTGGAAGTATGGTTAAAGATGATGGAAGCGGCTGGAATACTACCGGTACCAATGTGGGAAACTATGGCGGAGCCAATACCAATTTATTCTTGGGAACAAAGACCATGGATGATTTGATATTTAAAGTTAATTCATTAACTGCCGGTAGACTTGGAGTTGATAATTCTGTTAGTTTTGGACAGGGAGCCAATGCCGGCCAAAACGGAATTGCTATCGGAAGTTCAAGTTCGGCATTCCAGGGAGTATCCATTGGAAGTGCTGCGTCAGTTTCAGCAAATGAGGGGCTGGCCATAGGAAATAAATCATCAGCAGGTGCATTTAAGTCTACAGCAATCGGACACAATGCCCAAACCAGTAAAAATGAATCTACAGCTATTGGAAACAACTCCTCTGCAGGAGGTTTTCAGTCATTGGCAGTAGGGTATAATGCAAAAACAAATACTAATAGTGAAACCGCTCTAGGGTATAATGCGGTTACCAATAGTGAAAATTCAACGGCTGTGGGCTCTGGAGCTAATGCTCTGGGACAATATTCAACGGCTGTAGGATATGGAGCAACCACTTCACAGGCCAATGCCATTGTTTTGGGAAATAATAATGCGAATGTAGGGATTGGCACTGTTGCTCCGAACACTTCTGCTAAGCTGGATGTAAACGGACAGTTTAAGCTGGGAGAAAAGGGAAGTATACAGAAAAATCAGATGAATTTTGAATCATGGCCGGGAGTGTCAATCAATAATCTGCCTCCGGGGAAATCTGTAACATTGGAAATACCGGTTCCGGCAGGATTTCAGCCTGCTTCTACAAGAGCAGTTGTAGTGGTATCTCCAGCAGGAGACTTTGCCGGAAATTCATCATTTTCAATTTCAAATCCGAGAATGACCTCAACTTCCAGTGTTACCATTAATCTTACCAATATTTCCGGAAATGCAAATAGTTTGTACTCGGGACATTTTTACGTCATGATTAATGAGTTTTAATTTGAATAATAAAGTTTTTATTATATGTGATATGGTGTTAAGGGCTTCCAATTTGGAAGCCCTTTTTCTATAATAGGGTTTTATAGTTTAATGTAATGCCGCAGCAATAGCCCCCGATAAATATCCAATAACCATTACAAAGAGCATAAAAGTAAAGGGAATCATAAGACTCCTGAAAAGTACGGATACTCTGGAATATCCCGATTGAGAAAAGAATTGGAAATAAAACCAGGTTCCATAAGTTAGGCTGACAAGATAAGTTGCTAACAAATACAGATAAGTAAGAGTCTTGCTGTTATCAAAAAATAAGGTAATTAAAGTAAATACCATGCCTGCAATCATTTCGGCGGCCATTTTATAACAATTGAGAACAAGATGTTCAGAATAGTTAAAAGAAGCCTTCCGAAACCAGATATAACTGAAAAAAGAAGTGATAGGTATGGTAATGAGCATTACTATTTTAGGGTAAGCAGACGTAAATTTCTGAAAAGAGTTCATGGTAGATTTACTCGATTCCGGAACCAGATCTCCAAAATTGATATGAGAATAATGTGAAATGAGTGCAGAGAACGTGATCGCAAGTACTAAGAGTGTTATAAAACTAAAATAATTAACTCTTTTTCCCTGAATATATTCTCTTACGCTATGACCAGGCCTGGTAAATAATTCTTTTACTGTAAACAAAAGCCCTTTATCCACATGCCAGACGCCATGGATAAAATCATGCTCTATAAAATGTTTAAGAGAATATCTATGGGTACTGGTTTTTTGTCCACAGCTGCCGCAATACACTGTAGTGACGGTCTGACTACAGTTTAAACATGTATTCTGCATTTCGTAAAGTTTTTAATTGGATTTACGGGATCTGATTTCTTTGCGTACCTCTCTATAATTATTCCATATGATCAGATACATTGGAATGAAAAATATAGAAAGGAGGCTGATGACGCTGAATCCATTTTTGATCGTGGCATAGATGGAAGCCCCAATCATAATTCCAATAATAATACAGTATGAAATAAAAATGGCTGAACGTTTTTTGTCTTCTTTGGTGAGTTCGTCAATAGACAGACCGGATAGCTTAGTGTTTTTCATGCTTAATCTTAGTTTTTAAAGGTTTGTTCATTGCGAATTTAATAAAAAAACAAAGGTGTAAATAAGAAGCATACAATAAAATAAACAAATGGTAGTAATTTTACACTAAAGTGTAGTAGTATTTCGTGACAGATTACTATTTCTATCCATATTCAAAAAATTTGTGCACAAAAATATTGTGCACAAAATAATTATATTACTTTTGTTGCTTAATAAAAAATTATGATGGCTCTTTCCGAACATATATGTTTTAAAACATATGCTCTTTCAAGATATATCACAGGATTGTACAAACCTTATCTGGATGAAATTTCACTGACGTATCCTCAATATCTGGTTCTGGTTGTTCTATGGGAGAATGGAGGGATGAATATCGGTAAAATAGGAGAACACCTTCATCTGGATAATGGAACTCTGACTCCTTTATTGAAACGAATGGAAACCCATGAACTTTTAACGAGAACCAGAAGCACAGAGGACGAAAGGGTAGTGCTTATACACCTTACAGAAAAAGGAAAGGCGCTTCAGGAAAAGGCAAAACATATTCCGGAAGCGGTTCAGCAATGCATCCATATCAATGAAGAAACAAAAACTGTTTTAACGGCTGTCCTGGATGAAATGCTTTCTTCTCAAAAAAAATCAGACTTATGAAAAAGATTGGAATTATAGGCTACGGATGGCTGGGAGAAAGAATTGCAACAGCTATGTCTGATCGATATACAATATGTGCCACCACCACTACACAGGATAAAGCAGATGAACTGAATGCTAAAGGATTTTGTGCAAAGGTTGCTCATTTTATGGATTATCAGCTGACAGAGCCCTACCCGCAATGGGAAGAAATTCAAAATATGGATGCTTTGATTATTACAATTCCGGTTTCAGAGAAAAGCTGCTGTGTAAGTTCATTATACAACAGAATTAAGAATTTGTCATTATTTATCGGCGATTTCAAAGGACAGATGTTTTTGATGAGCTCTACGGGTGTTTATCCGGATATTTCAAAAGACTTAACCGAAGAAGATGTACCTGTAGAAAAGGTTTCGGGAGAACGATTGGTCAGAAATACATATCCACAGGTGAATATTTTAAGATTGGGAGGTCTGATGGGAGATCACAGGCTTCTTAAAAACTATACTGTGACCAATGCGGATGCTGCAGTCAACCATATTCATTATACTGATATTGTCAGGGTGATTTCAGAAATGATAGAAAAGGGATCAAAAGGAAAGCTTTATAATGTGACGGCTCCGATGCATCCGTCAAAAAACCAGGTAATTCATGCTCAGAAGGATTTACCGGATATTGAAGCTGATGAAGTAAAGGGAAAGAAAATCCTGTCTTCAAAGTTAATTTCGGAACTCGACTTTGTTTTCCGTTATCCGGATCCAAGATATTTTCATTTATAATTGTTTGGCAGTAAAAAAGTAAAATGGTTTCATAGGGATCATTGAGATGCATATGAAACCATTGATATTTATACCAATTCTATAAGCAAGTTATTTTCCTTGTTCTACCCGTTGTAAAGCTTCATTGTTTTTTGTAGTGAACTGAAAGTTTTGAAAATCCTTATTTTGGGGGAGCTCCAGCTCAAAACTATTCAAATTTGCAAGCTCAATTTTTAGATTTTCACCTACAAAATCGAGAACATGTCCCCCTTGTTTTTTATCGGCAGAAAGAAAATGAAAGTGAAAGTCTTTTACATTGATGCCATTGAGATATTCCGGAATATAATACCCCACCAGCACCCCTTCTGCATGTGAAAAATCAAAAGTTTTCTGTGTATGAAAGATAGAGGTTAATACAGGAAACGGTTCCTCTTTGACAGGCGGGAAAGCTCTCGTTTTGACCATTTTGAATCTTCCGGTTATTTTAATAGCATATATTGAATTTTTATTGGGAAGATTCGCGCTTATCAGCTGAAAAACAGCTTCTTTGTCTGCTTCCTTTTCCATAGAGAACCCCTTGTCTGGTCTGAAGAAGGTAACAAAGGATAAAGAGGTTTTAAATTGATCTCCAGCCTCAATAGTAATCCCTGTCGCCTTGGTTTGGTATACTTTTCCGTTTAATATCGTGAGTTCTCCATCCAGCATGTCAGGGGCTCCCAATCCAAAATCACCTTTTGACTTTAAATCTTTTAAAGGTAATGTTCCTTTATAAAGTCCCCCAACAAATGCATCTGCTATTCCATATTGGTAAAGCCTGTTGTATAATGTTATTTTTTTTGTAGTGTCTGTTGCCATATTCTTTGAAATTGGAAAGTCATTCATTGTATCCTGTGGATATCCCAGCATATAAAAAAATAAAAAGCATAATTTTTTCATTTTTAAATAGATTATCGTTGTCCTCCAATAGCCAATCCTCCATCTATCAGAATGCTTTCACCTGTAATAAATGATGAAGCAGAACTGCTTAACCATAGAACGAGCTCAGCAACTTCTTCAGGAGCAGCAAAACGTCCGATGGGTGCATGTTTCTTAAAAGGCTCTATGGCCTCTTCTGCATTTTCTTCAGGAAAAAACCTGTCAAACATAGGAGTACGGATATAGCCAGGCTGAATGTTATTGATGCGAATGTTTTCAGAAGCGGTTTCCACAGCTAAAGCTCTGACCAATCCGTCCAGAGCTGCTTTGCTGGCTGAATAGACTCCCGAACCTACAGATGCTCCCCGGGCCAGCCACGAAGAGGTATTGACAATGACTCCGCCTGTTCCTTGTTTCTTAAATTGTGTGATTTCATATTTACAGGCAAGCCAGACTCCTTTTGTGTTTATATTCATTACCCTGTCGAATTCTTCTTCAGGAGTTTCGTCAATCTTCAAAAACTGACCTTCAATTCCGGCGTTGTTAAATGCAATATCCAACTTTCCAAAATGTTTCACTGTTTCATTAATAAGATGCTGGATTTCATTGCTCTTTGAGACGTCTGTCTGGATGAAACAGACCTCGGGACTTATGATCTGTAATGTTTTTATCGCTGCATTACCTTGTTCAGATTTGCGTCCTGCAATTACCACTTTGGCCCCGCTTTTCAGGAACAATGTTGCGGAAGCCAGTCCGATACCTGTAGTACCTCCGGTGATAAGAACTACTTTTCCTTTTAAAGTTTGTTGTGTCATTATTTCTCAATTTAGATGAGACGAAGTTCGGCTCTGTGGGAGAAAAATAATTATGCGAAACAAACTAAAAATTATGAAATGGAAAGAACTCTTTTTCTGAACCGATTAGGAGATTCGCCCGTCTTTTTTTTAAAGAATATGATGAAATTTGAAGAATGCTCAAATCCGAGGCAGTAAGCAATTTCACTGATATCCCAATTGCTGAAGTGTAAAAGGGACTTTGCTTCCTTTATAATACGTTCGGAAATCCATTCTGTAGTAGTTTTGCCTGTAGTTTCCTTTAATATCTTGTTCAGATGATTAGTATGTACATTCAGCTGAGAGGCAAATTCATTGGCATTTTTTAATGAGAGTACTTTATCAGGTGAATTGATGAAAAATTGGTTTTCCAGGAGTTCAAAAAATAAAGTATGAATACGCTCTGAAGCATTCAGATGTTTGTGAAAGGTTTGGGGAAGCTGCATTTTCATCACCTCGTGCATGATGATCTGGACATAGCTCCTCAGAAGCTCATACTTGTGGTGATAGTCTGACTGTACTTCTTTAAGCATATTTTCATAAACCGTCTTTAAGAACTCAATACTGTCGGCAGTAGGAAAAAATATGTGATCGCCTCCAGCTTTGAACAAGACTGATTTTGAAAGGCTCTCATTCTTTAGTGAAGGGTTGACAAAGTCTTCTGTGAAAAGACAGAAATAACCGGTTTGTACTGCAGAAGTAGGTTCCCATGAATAAGGGATAAGTGGATTGAGAAAAACAACGCAGGGCCTGTCAATTTTGATAAACCGGTCTGCATAGCTTAATATTCCGGTTCCGCCTGAAATCATTGAAATTTTATAAAAATCTCTTCGATAGACGGGTTCCAGATGCGCACTGCATTCAAAACTTTCCCTACGGTACACATTGAACGGGCTTATATTGCTAGCCCCTTTTCCATGCAAAGCATAGAATTCTGTCAAAGTTTCTTTTGCTTTCATTACATAAAGATATAAAATTTTACTTCGCTGGAGTATAGATTATGAGACCGTTAATTATAATTTAAGAGAATCTGTAACTGAGAAATAATGAAAGTCCCAAATAATTTCCAGTTCTGAAACTTTCTCAGTATTTTTACTGAACTTTTTAATTACAACAAAATGATTCAGTATTTAGATAATATCCAACACAAAGATTCAAAAAACTTTTTTCTTATTGCCGGACCTTGTATTATTGAAGGTGAAGATATGGCCTTAAGAATTGCAGAAAAAGTAATAGAGATCACAGACAAATATAATATCCCCTATATTTTCAAAGGAAGTTTTAAAAAAGCAAACAGAAGCCGTGTAGATTCTTTTACCTCTATAGGAGAAGAAAAATCTCTTGAAATCCTTAAAAAAGTAGGTGAAACATTCAATATTCCTACGACAACGGATATTCACGAAAATGAGCATGCCGCGTTGGCAGCACAGTATGTGGATGTTTTACAGATTCCTGCATTTTTGGTACGTCAGACAGACCTTTTGGTGGCAGCTGCAAAAACCGGGAAATGTGTTACCCTGAAAAAAGGACAGTTTCTGTCTCCGGAAGCCATGAAATTTGCCGTTCAGAAGATTACAGATTCTGATAATCAGAAAGTAGCGATCATTGAAAGGGGAAACTCTTTCGGATACACAGATCTGATTGTAGATTACAGAGGTATTCCTACAATGAGAGAATATGCGCCGGTCATTCTAGACGTTACCCATTCATTACAACAGCCTAACCAGAGCTCGGGAGTGACAGGAGGAAGACCTGACCTTATTGAAACAGTAGCTAAAGCCGGAATCGCTGTAGGTGCAGATGGACTTTTCATAGAAACACATCCTACACCTGAAACAGCATTGTCTGATGGGGCCAATATGTTAAGACTGGATTTATTAGAAGATTTACTGCAAAAATTAACAAGAATTAGAGAATCAATTTTGTAATTGTTAAAAAAACATTAATTTTAGAAATTCTTAAAATATTTCTTTTGAAAAAACTAGTTTTACCGTTAAGCCTTATAGTTCCCGTACTGATTTTCTCCCAACACAGAAAAAAGGATACGGTGACTAAAGTAACCGATATTGAGGAAGTTGTATTCCAGAAAAAAACAACAGGAAGAACAAACGATCTTACCAATGTAAAAATTTCAGCCAAAGAAGCTAAAGCAGTGGCTTCTATAAGCGGAGGAATTGAAGGGCTACTTAAAACCCTTCCTTCCGTAAACTCAAATACTGAGCTTTCTTCCCAATATATGGTGCGTGGTGGAAACTATGATGAAAACCTTATCTACATCAATGATATTGAGATTTACAGACCTTTCCTTGTGAGAAACTCTCAGCAGGAAGGGATGAGTATCATTAATCCGGATATGGTTTCTACGGTCAACTTCTCTGCAGGAGGATTTGAACCTAAATATGGAGATAAAATGTCTTCTGCATTAAATATTTATTACCGTGAGCCTGAAAAGTTTGAGCTTTCCGGGGAGGCAAGTTTAATTGGAGGAAGGCTTACCACAGGACTTGCTTCAAAAAATAAAAAACTTACGGCTTTATTTTCAGGAAGATACAGAAATACCAATCTTGTTTTAAATACACTGAATGAAGATACAGACTTTAACCCTACGTATTGGGATTTTCAGTCTTATATCAATTATCATGTGAGTGATAAGTTTTCCATGTCATTCATCGGCTATTATTCCAAGAATGATTATGAAATGGTTCCCAAAGCAAAAGATGTTACTTTTGGAACGCTTCAGCAGCCTATCAATGTATATATCAATTATTACGGGCAGGAAAAGGACCAGTATAAAAATATGATGGGAACTTTTTCCATGAATTATAAACCATCCGATAAATGGAGACTGACATTGGATAGTTTTGCGTACCAAAACAGGGAAAAGGAATATTATTCTATACAGTCAGGCTACAAGCTGCAGACTTTTGATCCTATTACAAAAGATCCGCTTCCCAGCTTTGATGCAGGGGCACAGATAGATCATGCCAGAAATGATCTTTTTGTAAGGACATACGGAACGCAGTTCAGAGCCCGTTTTTCCCCTAATAGCAATACAGATATAGAAGTTGGATTCAAATATGAAAAAGAGAATTTAAAAGATCTTACCAACGAATGGAAACTTGTAGATTCGGCAGGGTATAGCCTTCCGAGACCTATTGTAGATCCACGAGGAGGGACCGGGGATCTTAAGCTGGCGTATTATATTGCAGGAGCCAACAATATTGAGCCCACAAGATTATCTGCTTATGCACAGTATTCTCAAAAATTTTATTGGGGTGCCAGTAAGGTGTTTATCAATGCCGGAGCAAGGGTAGCAAACTGGAGCTTTAATAAAGAAACAATATTCTCACCAAGATTCCAGTTTGCCATAAAACCGGACTGGGAATCTGATATGTTATTTAAAGTTTCAGGAGGTATTTATTATCAGGCTCCTTTCTATAAGGAGATCAAAGACCTTGATGGGAATTTCAACAGCAATATAAAGTCTCAGCGTTCGATACAGTTAATTCTTGCTAACGACTATGAATTCCAGATGTATGACCGACCGTTTAAGCTTACTACAGAGCTCTATTATAAGAAAATGGATAATCTGATTCCTTATTATATGGATAATGTAAGAATCCGTTATTCAGGGCAGAATAATGCTACCGGATATGCTTATGGTATAGATACCAGGTTATTTGGAGAATTTGTTCCCGGAGTAGACTCATGGCTGTCTGCCAGTTATGCAAGGGTATTTGAGAATATAGACGGACAGGGGAATATCCCAAGACCTACGGACCAGCGTTTCAGGTTTGCGATGTTCTACCAGGATTATATGCCGAGATTCCCTTCAATGCGTGTTAACCTTACATTGGTTTACGCTATGGGACTTCCGAATGGGGCACCTGTTTTCACAAACCCGTATCAGTATCAAAGTACATTGCCTGCCTATAAAAGAGTGGATCTTGGGTTGTCAAAAGTTTTTATTGATCCAAAGGATAAAAAGAAAAGATATGGATTCTGGGGGAACTTCGAGGAGCTAACACTGGGGGTTCAGGTTTTCAATGCATTCAATATAAACAATACGGTCGCTAATCAGTGGATAACAGATTACAACTCTAATGTTATGTATCCGGTTCCTGTACGTCTTACCGGGCGGTTCTTTAATGTTAAGTTAGAGTTTAAGCTATAGAACTTAGAAGTCAGCCGTATTTTTGTAGATATACTCAATCCGCATGAAATACTAAAAAATATTAAAAGCTCCGGAAAATATTCCGGAGCTTTTTTAATAAACCAGAATTTTGTAACAACAATACCGAATTTTATAACAATGGTTTCACAGATATTTTTAACTTTGTCCTATCAATGAAAAAGATTCTTGCCATATTGTTCTCTATTTTCTACTTTGGATTTTCTTCCGGAGCAGCATTTAGCGTTCATTTTTGTATGAAGGAATTTGTTTCTGTAAGTCAGAAAACAAGTGACATCTGCGGAAAATGTGGTGTTAAAGAGAAAAAAGGATGTTGTAAAACAGAAATCAAAGTTGTAAAAGTTGATGATTCTCAAAAATCAGATTTGATTAATATTGACTTTTTAGGCCAGATTTCTGAAATCCCTGTCACACACCAGTTTTTCTTTGCAGACAAATCTTTTTCAGCTTCAAAATTCACTCAAATTCAGATCAATGGGCCTCCGGAATACAGACCGGTTCCTATTTACATTCATCATTGTAATTTTAGAATTTAGAATAAGTCCGTCGTTTTCGGTATGATAATCATATCGTTACAGACGACACGCTCTGACGCATTTTCTGATGTGTCCTTAATATCCTTTATTAAAAATTAATTCTAAAATTTAAAACAATGAAAAAATATATCATTACAGCAGCCCTATCTTTATTCTCAGTACTTTCACTTTCTGCACAGTCTAAAAAAGACGCTCAGGTGTCAAAACTATATCAGAACTATATTGCCATCAAATCGGCACTGGCTTCAGATGATGCAGATAAAACCTCAAAAGCGGCTTCAGAATTCATTAAGACAGCTTCAGCTGTAGATTATAAGGTAGTGTCTGAAGGAAATCTTAATATCCTTAGAAAAGATGCTTCTGCGATCTCTGAGGCAAGAAGTGTTACAGCACAAAGAGAAACTTTCCTGAACCTTTCAGACAATATGATTGCGCTGACAAAAGACTTCAAGCTTTCAGAAAAACCGGTGTATGTACAATATTGCCCAATGGCTGACGGAAGCTGGTTGAGTGATGAGAAACAGATTGTCAATCCCTACTATGGTAAAGCTATGCTTTCTTGCGGAAGTGTAAAGTCAGAAATTAAATAATACAGTGTATTTATCTTTAAAATAATAAGTTGCGTATCTTAAATTATAATTGACTTTAAGGTATGCAACTTCTAAAAAAGTTCGGAATATTATGAAAAAACTAATCATATTTCTGTTGCTTTTGTTTTCTGTCTTTACTTTTGCACAAACAACCAAAACCTATTATACCTGTCCGATGCATCCGGAAGTGGTCTCTTCAAAACCTGGAGACTGTCCGAAATGCAAAATGACTTTGGTAAAGAAAACGGTTGTCGTAAAACCTAAAGTCGTAGCAAAACCACAGGAAAAATCAATACCCAAAGTAGTGGCAAAATCTCAACCGGTAGAAGCTAAAATAAATAAGCCAAAGGTTGATATCAAAAAAGTAACTAAGGCGAATGAAGCTCAAAAAGTGAACGTGATAAAGCCTGATGTAAAGGCTGCAACACAAAATCAAATCGTATCCAAGCCACAATCTCAGCAACAGTCTGTTTTCACTTGTCCCATGCATCCTGAAGTCATTTCAGATAAGCCGGGGAAATGTCCAAAATGTGGAATGGAGCTGGTGGAAAAAGAGGAGCATCAACCCATTGCTTCAGAAAATCCAAAAGATGAAAGTTCTGTTTTAAAAAGAAATTCTGAAAATGGCAGACTTAGTTTTGGAGGCAAAACAGTTCGTTATGATTTATACGTAAAAGATACAATCGTCAATTTTACCGGAAAAAACCGAAGAGCTATTGCGATCAACGGAAAACTTCAGGCTCCGACATTGTATTTTACTGAAGGGGATACTGCAGAAATCTATCTCCATAATATGCTTAAGGAAAACACAGGGCTCCACTGGCATGGTGTCATTTTACCCAATGAACATGATGGTGTTCCATACCTTACCACAAAGCCTGTAAAACCTGGGGAAACCCATCTGTACAAATTCAGGGTTTCACAAAATGGAACCTATTGGTACCATTCCCATGAAGCACTTCAGGAGCAGATAGGAATGAATGGGATTCTGGTGTTTAACAAGAGAGAAGGAGAGCCTAAGACAGAATATAATGCCGAAATACCGGTATTGTTGGGAGATTGGAGTGATGATGATCCTATGCAGATTGCTAGAAGACTTCATATGGCAAATACAGACTGGTATGCCATAAAGAAAAATGCTGTTCAGAGTTATTGGGAAGCTATCAAATCCGGAAATTTTGGAACAAAAGCCCTGAATGAATGGAAAAGGATGGAAGCGATGGATGTGAGTGATGTGTATTATGATAAATTCCTGATTAACGGTAGTCCCAGCTCAGAGTATTCCCATCTAAAAGCAGGAGATAAAGTAAGATTAAGAGTTGCCAATGGTGGTTCATCCACTTATTTCTGGCTGAATTACGGAGGTGGAAAGATAAAAGTAGTAGGAAATGACGGTAATGATGTAGTTCCTGTAGAAGTAGACCGTTTGATTGTCGGAGTTTCGGAAACCTATGATATTGAAGTCACCATCCCCGAAAATAAAAGCTTTGAATTCAGGGCCACTTCAGAAGACAGGATAGGGCATGCTTCCCTTTGGCTGGGTTCAGGTGAAAAATCAGAAGCTCCCAATTTACCAAGATTAATGCTTTTTGAAGGGATGAAAATGATGAACGGGATGATGGAAATGAGCGGAAATATGAAGCCGATGAATATGACGATGGGAAATCAAATGATGGACATGAATGAAGTGATGTATCCGGAATTATCTGAAAACCAAAGGAAAACGACCATGAAGCATATGAATGAGATGATGGGCGTAAAAACGAAGGAAGAGGAGAAAAAAGAAGATCATTCTCAGCATGCTGGAATGGATATGAAGGAAGAAAAGACCATCAAAAGACTGTCTTACAATATGCTGAAGTCTCCCGAAAAAACAATTCTTCCGGCAGACAGTGTTCGTGAAATGAAGTTTACCCTGGAAGGGAATATGAACCATTATCTGTGGACTTTAGACAATAAAACAGTCACAGAAACAGATAAGATTATGATTAAAAAAGGTGAAATCCTTAGAATCAAACTCTATAATAACTCTATGATGCGACATCCTATGCACCTTCATGGTCATGACTTCAGGCTGATCAATTCAAAAGGGGAATACTCTCCACTGAAAAATGTGGTGGATATCATGCCGATGGAAACGACTACTATTGAGTTTGCAGCCAATCAGGATGGCGACTGGTTTTTCCACTGTCATATCCTGTATCATATGATGGCCGGGATGGGAAGAATATTCAGTTATGAAAATTCAAAACCAAACCCACAGCTGCCTAATAGAAAACTAGCCTGGAAGAACTTCCTGCAGGACAATAAAATGATCAGCTCTATGGCTATGCTGGATGTTGCCAGCAATAAAATGCATGCAGAAACAATGACGATGTTCGGACCAAGATGGGCTAATCTCAATGAGTTTCATTCCAATTGGAATTTTGATCATTTTGAAGGGAATGTAAAAGTAGGAAGGTTCTTAGGAAAGTTCCAATGGGCACTTCCATATGCGGGAGTGAGAATCCAGAAGAACCACGAGATCATGGAAAGACAGATGGCAGAGGATATGGGAATGGATTTTCATGGTAAGAAATCCTGGTTTGGCCAACAGAAGGCTTCAAAAAGTAAATATGCTTTCATTGTCGGGATGCAATATGTATTACCGATGTTGATTACAGCAGATGCAAGTGTTGACCACAATGGAAAAGTATTATTGGAGCTGAGTAGGGAAGACATCCCGCTGTCCAGAAGATTAAGAGGTAATTTCAGTGTTAATTCCGATGGAGAATTCTCAACAGGAATAAGATACATTGTACAAAAGTGGTTATCTCTTTCCGGAAATTATGATAATGAAATGGGCTGGGGAGCCGGTCTTACTTTTACCTATTAATCTTTTAATCAGACAAATTTTTATAAAACTAATCAGAATACAATGAAAAATATATTAACCGTGTTTGTAATGGGAGCCCTTTTATATTCTTGTAATAATCCCAATAATTCATCAAAAAAGGAAACAAAAGCTACACCTCAATCTATAGATAAACCTGTTTTAGCTTCAGATCCAACAGTAAAAGAAAAAGCAGTAGAGGATAAAAAAGAACCCGAAAACGCTTCAGTAGTATCAGTCAAACAAATTATTGAAGGCTATCTGCCCTTAAAAAATGCCTTGACGAAAGATGACTCTAAAGCCGCCTCTGACGCAGCTCAACGCTTATTTTCTATTTTAAAGAAAGTCGATATCAGCAAGCTGAGTCCTGAAAAAGATGCTGAGTTGCGCGATATTATAGAAAGTGCAGCAGAAAATGCAGAGCATATAAGTGAAAATTCTGAAGATATTGCCCATCAGAGAGAACATCTTCTGTCTCTAAGCAATGATATTACAGATTTAATAGGAGAAAAAGGAACCGATGGCTTGAAATTATATCAGGACTTTTGCCCAATGTACAATAATGGGAAAGGAGGAACCTGGATAAGTGAGTCCAAAGAAATTGTGAATCCTTATGAAGGTTCCAAAATGATCAACTGTGGATCAATAGAAAAAGTATTGTAGACAGATGAAGCCTGTTAAAAAAATACTTTTGGGGTTTATCCTTATTTTTTTAATAGTTCAAATGATTCAGCCTGCCCGCAATATTGATTATGGGCAGGTACCTTCATCTGATATTTCAAAGATTTATCAAGTGCCTCAAAAAGTACAGTCTATTTTGAAAACATCTTGTTATGACTGCCACAGTAACTCTACAGATTACCCTGTTTATGCATATGTTCAGCCTGTAAGCTCTTATCTTGAAAATCATATTCAAAAAGGAAAGAAAGAATTGAATTTTAATGAATGGGGACTTTACAGCCAGCGTAAACAAACCAATAAATTAAAGGCAATAGCGAATCAGGTGAAACAGAGGAAGATGCCACTTCCTTCTTACTTGTATCTTCATCAGGACGCAAAGCTCTCTAAGGAAAAGGTTGAAGAAATCGTTAATTGGATAGAGTCTCTACCAACTGAAAAATAAAGAAATCAGAAAAATTTCAATAGCCGGATACCAATTCCGGCTATTTTTTTATATTTCCAGCTCTATAATTTTATGAGCCATTTTTTGATGGGTGGTCTCAGGGATTAGCCAATATTTGTTGAAAGCTTACATTGTCATTGCATTTCGCCTATCCACCGTAAAAAATGCAGATAAGATTATTGTTTTGAATAAAGGTAAGGTCGTTGAAGAAGGAAATCATAAGGAATTGGTTTCTCTGAAAGGGGAGTACTATTGGTTAGTTAAAAATCAACTAGAACTTGGCAATTAAGAAGCAGTTATTCTATGTTTTTTTCAAACTTATTAATAATCTTATATGCTCTATCTTTTATTACAATATCATAATTGCCTTGGTCTAAAATAAGATATCTTGAGTCTTTTACACTTAGTAATTCTATAATATCTGCCGGAACACCCTTATTTTCAAATTCACCCTTTCTATATGCAAAAATCAAAGAGGGGTAACTTTTAATGTCTGAGGTTGGTATTTCATAAAATCTGCGACTTTTATTAAGCATCCAATTAGGTCTTGCTTTAATATAGGTGGTAATTGGATGTATAATTTTTATGTCGGTAAAAGGCTCCTTTTGAATTCCTGTAAGTACCGTTTTATTTTCTTCTAATAAAACAACAGGATAATTTCCATTTATAGTGCTTAATAATAGATCATTCTGCTCGGGGTTACTTCTTTCAGAAAATTGCGTTTGATCAATTGTAAGGGGATTAATCTTTGTTAGATCAGAAAGTCTTCCTGCCATTGTTTTTTCCCAAGTCTGGTGTTTTCCTTCATATGCATGCTCATATCCACAGTAAATAAAATATTTT
>NZ_QNUF01000023.1 GCF_003385455.1 Chryseobacterium rhizosphaerae
GGAAATTTACTTTCTCATTTCCTTGTTGGGTAAAGGCCGCAAATTTGTTTTGAGGTTCTTTGGTGTTTTGAGTGACATCATCTTCAATCCGGCAGGAATATACCGAGAAGACCGTCACAGCCAGCAGAGCCAGCCGAAGAATTAGTTTTTTCGTCATAAGTGTGTTTTTTAAGTGGTTAAATATATCATTTTTTTTAATAATCACCGCGTGGTGATTATTTTTTCACAAAACTAAACTTCCATTGTGATATTTATTACCAAAATATTGCTATTTTTGAGCAAAATAATGCTAAAATGAGTATCGGAAGTAAAGTAAGAAAATACAGGGAAATTAAAGGCTGGTCACAGGAAGACCTTGCTTTCCGTCTGGACGTAGCCCAAACTACGATCTCCAGTATAGAGTCTGATAAAAGTATTCCTAATTCTATACTTTTGAACAAAATAGCCCAGGAGCTGGATGTGAATATTAATGATATTCTTGATGAAAGAAAAACAAATATCAATACTGTTGAAAAAAATGAGGGAGTTATAAATGTTGACACCAGTATAAATACTTTCAATATGCTTTCTGAGAAACTGATTGAACTGTATGAAGTCCGTATAAAAGATTTGGAACAGCAGGTTGCTTACTGGAAGTCTAAAGCTAAAGAATAGTTTTATATAAAAAACAAAAAAAGTATCTCGATATGAGGTACTTTTTTTGTTTTTAAAGTCAGGAAATATTATCCTATATGTGTTCCCGGAGGCAATACAGCTCCTTTTTTCACAACTACAATACCATCCTGTACAGAATGGGTCTCATAATCTCCATCCGGAAGATGTTTTCCTCCTATGATTTTTACATTGTCCCCGATATAGCAATTTTTATCCAGGATTGCCTTTTCAATATAGCAATATTTCCCTATTCCCATATTGGGACGTCCTTTCCTGTCATTCAGAACTATTTCTGTGGTATTCTGATAGAAGTCTGCTCCCATCACATAAGAATTCACAATAGTACTTCCTTTATTTATTCTCGTTCTGTTTCCAATGACAGAGTTTTCAATTTTGTCAGCCATAATGATACATCCATCTCCAAATACAGCTTTGCTTACATAAGAACCGTTGATTTTTGATGGCGGAAGCATCCTCGCCCTGGTGTATATAGGGGAAGATGAGAAAAGGTTGAACTGTGGAAGATCCTGACAAAGGTCCAGATTGGCTTCGTAGAAAGACTCTATTGTTCCTATATCTGTCCAGTAACCTTCATATTGATAGCTGAGTGTTTTATATTTTCCTATTGAACTTGGAATGATATCTTTTCCGAAATCATCTCCGGCACCTTCATCAAACATTTTTTTGAGAATGGTCTTGGTAAAAATATAAATTCCCATAGAAGCCAGGAACTCTTTCCCATTATGCTTATTTTCGTCCGAAACTTCAGATTTCAGCCCGTCCAGCATATCATATTCCGGCTTTTCATAGAAGGAAGTAATATTTCCTTCGTCATCAGATTTTAAGATCCCAAAACCGGTGGCATCTTTGGCATTCACAGGAATAGTAGCGATGGTAAGATCACCACCGTTTTCAATGTGAAAATCCAGCATTTCCCGGAAATCCATCTGATAAAGCTGATCTCCTGAAAGGATTAAAATATAGTCATAATCATATTTTTCAAGATGCTTCATAGACTGACGTACGGCGTCTGCTGTTCCCTGATACCAGCTTTCATTTTCTACATTCTGTTCGGCGGCCAGGATATCTACAAATCCTTTGCTGAAAATATCAAAATGGAAAGAATTTTTGATGTGTGAATTCAGTGAAGCTGAATTAAATTGAGTTAAGACCAGAATTTTATTCAATCCCGAATTCAGACAGTTCGAAATAGGAATATCTACAAGCCTGTATTTTCCAGCAATAGGAACTGCCGGTTTTGATCTTGTATACGTTAACGGGAATAATCTTGTCCCTCTGCCGCCTCCTAAAACAATGGAGATTACGTTTCGATTCATAACTATTTTGCGTTTTTTATTGTATTAAATTTTTATCGTCCTTTCTTTGGTGTCTACCCATACTGTACAACAATTAATTCTCTTGTTCTCCTCATCATACCCATATATAGTTGTTTCATATATTGCAGAACCTTTCAGCTGCTTTACGTCCTTATAAATTCCGTCAATTTCAATATTACACTTTTTAAGCTGTACTCTGAAGGTTTTATTGGTAATTAAAATGTCCATAATGTCAGCTTGTTTCATTGCTGCATCTTCGAGGTCTTTTTCATATTTTTCCCTCCAGTCTTTACCATATTTCTTTTCTATGGCTGCATATGTTTTCTTATTCTCAACATCAGCATTGTCTATCAGTTCTTCAGTAACTTCACAGCCGGCAGCTTCTATATATTTTATTTTCCATTTTTCTGAAATCATCTCCATAAGTGCCAGCCTTTCCGAATTCGGAAAGCCATAACTTACAATCGTATAATAAGAGCTGTCCTGAGCTGTAGTATTTTCTTTTAAAAAAGCATTAGTGTTTTTTACTTTACAGGAAACAAGAGCTATTATCAGAGACATAACAAGAAAAATTCTTATCATATCAGTTGTTATATAAAGCTATGTATTTCTCCGCAGATTTTTCCCATGAAAAGTCAAAATTCATATTGGCATGAATAAGTTCCTTCATAACGCCTTTTTGGTTATAGATTCCCATAGCCCTATTCATCGCATGCACGATATCATCTACTCCGGGATAGGTAAAATTCAGTCCCGCTCCGCCGGTAGAAATATCTTCCACTGTATCTCTGAGTCCTCCGGTATACCTTACGACAGGAACTGTTCCGTATCTCATAGAATACATTTGGTTCAGTCCGCAGGGCTCTACACGTGACGGCATAAGTAAAAAATCTGCTGATGCATAGATCTTATGGGAAAGATGTTCTTTATATCCCAGATCCAAAGCAAAATTGGTATAAGTATATTCGTACTCTTTCAGTTTATTTTCAATATAGGTGTTTCCGGATCCAAGAATCATAATATTTAAGGCTCCATAGCTCTGTTTAATGCTTTTCCAGACAACATCCGGCAGCAAATCTGCTCCTTTTTCCGTAGCAAATCTACCAATGAAGGCAAACAAAGGCAGCTCAGGCTTTAAGCCATATTCCTTACACAGTTTTTCTTTGCTTTTTTTCTTTTGGGCAACTGCATTTTTGATATTAAAATTAAAATCCAGCATAGGATCCGTTTCAGGATTCCAGACTTCGGTATCAATACCGTTAATAATACCATATGCTTTACCAAATTCCTGACGCACCAGGCTTTCCAGTCCATGGAAGCTGATAAACAGCTCTTCCAGATACCCTTCAGAAACTGTAGTAAAAGCCGTAGAACATTTAATCATACTGGCCAGAGGATTAATCAGTCCGTTCCAATCCATCAGCCCCCATTTATAAGCATCAAAAGAAGGTATATAATTGGCCATACTCCATCTCATCATACCCTGATATTCTCCGTTATGAATCGTTCCTATGGTCTTTACTCCCTGCAAGAACTGAAATTCCGGACAGTGCTCAATCATAAAAGGAACCAGTCCGGTGTGGTAATCATGGCAGTGCAGAACATCCGGATGAATCTTCATTGCGCACATCCAATGCAATATCCCCTGCTGGAAGGCAAGAAACTGAAAACTCTCATCCTGATATCCATAAGGATTTTCTCTATCCAATAGCCCTGGAATCTTCACCATATACAGCTCAAATCCCAACACATTGGTCTTCTCTTTCATAATCTGAACCTGAAGCATATTTTCCCCTTGATGAATAAATCCGTCAAAAACAATATCAAATTCATGATCGTAGACAAAAGATTTATTATACCACGGCATTACGACCTTAGCTTCTACTCCTTTTATTTTGTTCTGATATTTCGGCAGTGCCCCGACTACATCCGCCAGACCTCCTACTTTCGCTACAGGATAGCATTCTGTACTTAAATGATAAACAACCATTTTTATCTTTTATGTTTAATTCTATGTAATTTATACTTTTTATCTTTTTTCTGCCTAAGGATAATTCCGGCCAACGGAGGAAGTTTTACAGTTAATGATTCCGGGTGCCCCATCCATTCCTCATGTTTCTGATCCAGAATTTCAGCATCTACTCCGCTGCCGCTATATTTCTCATCGTCAGAGTTGAAAACAACTTCCCAATGCGTTGCTGTATGAATTCCTATTTTGTAATCCAGTACCTGTGGAGCAAGATTTAAAATAACCATACAAACATCATCTCTTCTCTTTCCTTTCCTCAGATATACATATACCGAATTTTCAAGATCATCAGCTTCCACCCATTCAAAACCGCTTTTATCAAACTGGTTTTCATACAAGGCAGATTCTGTGGTGTATAAATGATTCAGCTCTTTTACAAGCCTCTGTAATCCTTTATGAACTGGATATTCCAGTAAATGCCAATCCAGACTTTGGGTAAAATTCCATTCACTGGTCTGTCCGAATTCATCTCCCATAAAAAGAAGTTTTGCTCCCGGATGGGTAAACATATAGACATACAAGGTACGAAGATTCGCAAACTTCTGCCACTCATCTCCCTTCATTTTATATATCAGGCTTGCCTTACCATGCACTACTTCATCATGTGACAACGGCATCATATAATTTTCATTATACATATACATGGAAGCAAAGGTGAGCTTATGGTGATGGAATTTTCTGTTGATAAAATCTTCCTTGAAGTAATCCAGTGTATCATGCATCCACCCCATCATCCACTTCATTCCAAATCCTACACCACCATCATGAACAGGTTTAGTAAGCATAGGAAAATCTGAACTTTCCTCAGCTATGGTCATAATCTGGTCTCCAAATTCCTTATAAACAGCTGTATTGAACTCCTGAAGAAAGGCTTTTGCTTCAAGATTAACATTACCCCCATATATGTTTGGCTCCCATTCTCCTTCATTCCTAGAATAATCCAGATGAAGCATTGAGGTTACCGCATCTACACGCAATCCGTCAGCATGATAACGGTCCAGCCAGAACATAGCATTGGAAATAAGGAAAGATTTAACCTCATTTCTTCCGTAATTAAAAATATAGGACTTCCAGTCGGGATGAAAACCTTTTCTCGGATCTTCATGCTCATACAGATATGATCCATCAAAACGGTGAAGTCCGTTAGCATCCCCTGGAAAATGTGAGGGTACCCAATCCATGATAACCCCAATTCCATTTTGATGAAGCTCATCAATAAGATACATCAGGTCCTGTGGGGAACCAAAACGGGAAGTTGCAGCATAGAAACCGGTAATCTGATATCCCCAGCTCGGATCGTACGGATACTCCATAACCGGCATAAATTCTACATGGGTAAAGCCCATTTCCAGGACGTAAGGAACAAGCTTTTTTGCAATATCCCGGTAGTTTAAAAACCGGTCAGGATATTTTTCATCCCTCAACCATGATCCGAGGTGTATCTCGTAAACGGATAAGGGAGCTTTCAGGCTGTTGTTTTGCCAGCGGTTTTCCATCCATTCCTGATCATTCCATTCATACCAGGTAGTAGAGATTTGTGAAGCGGCCTGTTTATTCTGTTCCCAGCTTAATGCATAAGGGTCACTTTTTTCTAAAATTTCACCTCTTGCTGTTTCAACAGCATATTTATAAAGAGTTCCCCAGGATAATTCTTCAATAAAACCTTCCCAGATCCCTGATCCATCCCATCGTGGATACAGAATATGATCTTTATGGTTCCAGTTATTAAAGTTTCCTATTACAGAAACCTTTTTAGCATTGGGAGCCCAGACCGAAAAATAAATTCCTTTCACTCCATCTTTTTCCGCAGCGTGTGACCCAAACTTACTATACAGCTTATAATGCCTACCTTCTTTGAAAAGATACACATCATGATCAGTAAAAAGTGTATAGGTTCTAACAGAATTCATCAAGGTCCGATTGTATTTAATATTTTCTTTGAAACTACGAAAAATACCGACAACAGCCGTTAATTATTAATCAAATTATTGTCATGCCAGGGTTCCTCATTCGCACATCTATCAAATATATCATTTTTCTATTCATTTTTTTATGATTTTAAAACAATCTTTTTTATAAATTTAGAAACTAAATAATTATCAATTAAACACATATGATCAGATTGGAACTTTACATAGAAGAAAAAGATGACAGACCTGTATTTGTTACCGGGAATTTCAACAAATGGAATCCTAAGGACTACAACTACCAGCTTAAGCAGGTGGATCCTCATAATTACTTTATAGAACTTGATTCCTCTTCTCTTCCTGATGAAATTGAATACAAATTCACAAAGGGAGGATGGGAAAATGTGGAACTTGATAAATATGGAAATATCTCACCCAACCGTAAGGTAAAAAAAACAGCAGGAAAAACATCCGACATTGTAGAAAAATGGAGATTTAACTGGGGCCCTTTTAAAGAAGAATTTTTTCCTATAGCAGAAGTAATTTCTGAAGAATTCTATATTCCTCAGCTTGACCGTTACCGTAAGATCTGGGCTTTACTGCCTTTCGACTATCACACTACCAACAAAAACTATCCGGTCCTGTATCTTCAGGATGCACAGAATCTCTTCAATGAAGGAAGTGGATTCGGAAATTGGGAAATTGACAAAAAGCTATCTATCCTTGCTGAATATGGGCGGGGTGACGTTATTATCATTGCTATAGAACATGGAAGTGAAGACAGGATTAAAGAATATATTTTTGACAATGATAATATTGCTAACGGCTCTGAAGGCAAAAAATATATCCGCTTTATTACGGATACTTTAAAACCTTTTGTAGACGAAAATTACCGCACAAAAAAAGACCGGGATAACACCGGTATTGGTGGCAGTTCACTGGGAGCTCTTATCAGTATTTACAGTGGGTTTCTTTATCCGGAAGTCTATTCTAAATTGCTGATCTTCTCTCCATCTCTTTGGGTAGAGCCTAATAATAACTTTCCTATGATGAACTTCAGGGTTCCGTTTAAAACAAAAATATATTTGTACGGCGGTGGTCAGGAAGGCTCCAAAATGGTAAAAAGAATACATATTTTTGAAGAATATTTAAAAAGGTGGGAAAAAAAGAATCTTTTTGATTTTGAATTCAGAACAAATATTAACCCTGAAGGTACCCACAATGAGTTTTACTGGTCACAGGAGTTCCCCAGAGCTATTGAGTGGCTGTTCTATGACAATACTGAGAACCCTGTAGAGGTAAAACCTCAGCAACAAAGCATTAAAAATTAAGTTTATGAAATTAATCCATAAAAAAAATAAGAATTACACCCAGGTTTTTCAACTGTTTACAGAAGAGGAATGGGCAAAATCCAATACCAATTTCAATAAAAATATAAGCAACTTTTTTACCGGAAAGAAACACGAAACTTTTGTCCATACAGATGAGAAAACCATTACTTATTTCATAGGATTGGGTAAAACCTCTCTTCAGGATTTTGAAGTACAGCAGGTAGGAAATACATTTTCTCAGGCACAAAAAGAAAGACTATTAGCTGTTCCTACCTTAGTAGTGGCAGATTTCATAAATAAGAAACAATGTGAAGAATTTGTAAAAGGATTGCTAATAGGCACCTACAATTATCCTTTTGAAAAAACACATGCATTCTGGAACCCGGCATTCGAACTTCACTTTGAAAATATAAGCCAAAAAACATTAGATCACATTAGCCAAAAAGCAGAGGCATTAAGCAACGGGCAGACCGCCTGTCAGGAATGGCTGAATAAACCTGCCAATCTGAAAAAGCCTGATATTTTCAGTTCATATCTTAAAAACCTAGCCAAAAAACAGGGGTTAAAATACACTGTTTTTAATAGAAAAAAGTGTGAGGAACTAGGCTTGGGAGCTTATCTGGCAGTCAATCAGGGAAGTGCTTATGATGCAGCTTTCACCATTTTAGAATATAAGTCTACCGTTAAAAATGCTAAAACCGTCGGTTTAGTAGGAAAATGTGTATTGTTTGATACAGGAGGGATTTCCATCAAAGGTTCCGCCAATTTACACTATATGAAATCTGATATGGGTGGTGCTACGGCCGTTTTGGGTACACTGATCTATGCTGCAGAAATGAAACTTCCCGTTAATATCATAGCCGTTCTTCCAATCACCGACAATGCTGTTTCTGAAAAGGCTTTACTTCCAAGTGATGTAGTGACTGCATACAACGGAAAAACAATTGAAGTTATCGATACTGATGCAGAAGGAAGAATGATCCTTGCGGATGGACTTTCCTATCTGGCCAGGAATTATAAAACTGATTGTATGATTGATCTGGCAACGCTCACAGGAAGTTCCGTAAGGATGTTCGGGGATACCTGCGGTGCTTTATTTTCCAATAATGAAGACCTGAAAAATCTTTTAATAAAGACAGGAGATCATACCAATCAAAGACTGTGGAATCTTCCGCTTTGGGACATCTGGAAAGACGACATTCAGTCTGATGTAGCAGACCTGAAAAACATCTCTCTGAAGCCGGTTGGGGACTGTATTATTGCCGCAAAATTCTTAGAGCAATTCACTGAAGGTCACCCTAATTGGGCTCATTTAGATATCGCTGGAGTAGCTTTCGGAAACGTGAAGTATGCGAAGGAAAAAGCAGCTACCGGATTTGGGGTTCAATTGTTGGCTGATTTAATCGAAAATTATCATTAAAAATTAGTTTTTTAAAAAAAAACTCTGTATACTTGAGTAGGGATTTCTCAAAAGTTCAGCATATTTCAATTTTTGATATTAATCAAACAACAAAGAATTGCTTTTATTTTTGATAATTCACTAAACTTAAAAAAACATTATATGGAGGAGAAAACTATTGTATGTATTTCGTGCTATTACAAGGGTTACGATTTCATGGACGAAATGAAAGCGCTCGGTAATAAAATAATCTTAGTTACATCAGAAAATCTTAAAGAAAAAAACTGGCCCTGGCATGCTATTGAAGAAACCTTCTATATGCCGGAATTAAAACCTTCAGTATGGAATCTTGAGCATTTAATACAGGGATTTTCACACCTGATGAAAACGCGAAAAGTAGATGCTGTAGTAGCTCTTGATGATTATGACGTGGAAAAGGCTGCCCTGATCAGGGAAACATTTCGCATTCCGGGAATGGGACAGACCACCCACCGTTATTTCAGGGATAAACTGGCCATGAGGCAGAAAGCGAAAGATTCAGGAATCAGTGTTCCTGAGTTTACTGCGGTCTTCAATGATGATGAGGTGAATAGCTTTGTAGAAAGAGTTCCTGCTCCGTGGGTATTAAAACCACGATCAGAAGCTTCTGCATCGGGAATTAAAAAGATCACCTCACAGGAACAGCTTCATGAAGCTTTAAATCTTCTTGGAGAAGAGCGTCATCTTTTTCTACTGGAAAGCTTTAAACCCGGAGATGTTTATCATGTAGACAGCCTCACTTTCAATAAAGAAATTGTATTTACCTCAGCATCAAAATATCTGGCTCCTCCTATGCAGGTTTCTCATGAAGGAGGGGTATTCAGGTCTAAAACCTTAGGAAGGTATTCAGAAGAATTTAAAGCTCTTGAGGAGATCAATGCCAGAGTTCTCTCCAATTTCGGTCTGCTCAATGGGGCAACCCATACGGAGTTTATCAGAGGAAAAGAGGACAAAAAATGGTACTTTCTGGAAACCTCTTCCAGAGTGGGTGGAGCACACATTCCTGATTTGGTGGAAGCATCAAGTAATATCAATATCTGGAGAGAATGGGCCAAAATTGAGGATGCTCTTTTAAGGGATAAATCCTATACCATTTCTCCTCCTACAGGATATTATTCGGGATTAATCATTGCTTTGATTAAAGATAAGGAACCCAACTACAGTAATTTTGAATGTGAAGAAGTCGTGAAGTTTCTCCCTATAGATCATCACGTCGGAATTGTATACAAATCCAATGATGCTGCTATCATACAGGAAAGATTGGACAGTGCTGCCGATAAGATCCAGGCCGAAATGCTCAATATTTTACCTCCAAAAGTAAGAAGCTGAGCAATTAAAACATAATCATTAAAGAAAATTTATCAATGCCTCATATAGAACATACGGAGTATTATTCAAATATACTGGGAATAAGCCTTAAAGTGGAAGTAACCGGACATTACGGACATCCTATTATTATGTTTCCAACCTCTCAGGGCCAATATACCCAGAACCATGACTTTCATCTCAATGGAAGTATCAACTGGTTTGTAGAACAGGGAAAAGTAAAATTGTATAATATCCAGACCATCGACAGCTGGAGCTTTTATGATGAAAATATTTCTCCACAGCAGAGAATAAGAAATTATGAACGCTATGTACAGTTCCTCATTAAAGAATTTGTTCCCTACATTCAGAAACTCCATAAAACCCATCGGGTAGCAGTAGCCGGAGCAAGTTTTGGAGGCTACCACGCAGCCAACTTTGCCTTTAGATTTCCTGATGTGGTATCTCATCTTTTCTGTCTTTCGGGAGCTTTCAGCATAAGAAATTTTATGGATGGATATTCTGATGATTTAGTGTATTTCAACTGCCCTAGGGAGTTTATAAGAAATGATGAGGCCTGGAAGTATAAGCATATGCATATTGTCCTCAGCACTTCCGATCAGGATATCTGCAAAGACAAGAATATTGAAATGGCAGAAATCCTAAGGGTAAAAGGCATAGACTTCTGGTATGACGAAAGAAAATGGATAGGACACGACTGGCCATTATGGAGAATGGTCTTTCCTACATTTATAAGTGCTTATTTCTCTTAAATAATGATTTATAAACCACAAAACCTTACCCTCCCTGAAGATCACAATTAAAGACGTGATACTCACCTCCTCCGGAGAAGGGTCAAATCAAAGATTAATGGGTGGGGCTTTAGGCATGATACAATAGAAAAAATATACACCAATTTTAAAAAAACAAAAATTATGACAAAAAAAGTAGGAATTCTATTCGGCATGGAAGATACATTCCCTTGGGCATTCATAGACAAGGTAAATGAACTGGGTGGCGGAGAGATCGTAGCTGAGCCTGTAACCATTGATAAACTGGAGCAAGGTGCAGATTATGGGTATGCAGTGATTATCGACAGAATTTCACAAGATGTTCCTTTTTACAGAGCTTACCTGAAAAATGCCGCACTTAACGGGACGTACGTAATCAACAATCCGTTCTGGTGGAGTGCTGATGAAAAATTTTTCAACAATGCCCTGATGATCAAATTGGGAATCCCCCTTCCAAAGACTGTTTTACTGCCTTCCCATGAAAGACCTTCCAATACATCGGAAACCTCATTCAGAAACCTTAAGTTTCCTCATGACTGGGAATATATTTTTAACTATGTTGGTTTCCCTGCCTATATGAAACCTCACGATGGTGGCGGCTGGAAAAATGTATACAGAGTTGAAAACCCTGATGATCTTTGGAATAAGCTCGGAGAAACAGAGCAGCTGGTGATGATGGTTCAGGAGGAAATCATTTTCGACGACTATTACAGAGTATACTGTTTGGGAAGAAAATATGTTCATATCATGCCTTATGAACCCAGAAATGCACCCCATTTGAGATATGCTACCACTCATCAGACTGAGGGCGAAGAGCTGAAAAAATTACTAAAAACCATTCATGATTATACCATCAAGATGAATGAAGCACTAGGGTATGATTTCAACACAGTAGAGTTTGCAGTAAGAGACGGTATTCCTTATGCTATTGATTTCTGTAATCCGGCTCCGGATGCAGACAGAAATTCTGTAGGAGAAGAAAACTTTGCCTGGATTATAGAACATGCTGCAAAACTGGCCGTAGAAAAAGCTAAAGAATATGTTCCGGGAAAACCTAATATTACCTGGGGAACCTTTGTGAAGGATTCAATCAAATAACGTTGAAAAAGAAATAAAAAAACACAATAAAATGCATCAATTTACTATTGGAATCGAAGAAGAATATCAGATCATTGATGTTGAAAGCAGGGATCTTATTTCTCACGTTTCAAAAATCATTGAAGGGGGCAAAGCGGTTTTAAGTGAAAACTTAAAGCACGAAATGCACGAGTCTATGATTGAAATGGAAACGGGAATTTGTCAGAATATCCAGGAAGCAAGGGCCGAACTGACAAATCTAAGAAGACATCTTATTAATACCGCTCATGAACAGGGATTGCGGGTATCCGGAGGAGGGACACATCCTTTCTCCCATTGGTCAGAAAATACAATCACTCAGGGCGAGAGGTACATCAAAATTGTTGATGACATGGGAGATGTTGCGCGTGAAAATCTTATTTTCGGTCTGCATGTACATATTGGAATTCCCAACCGTGAAGAGGGAGTAAGAATACAGAATGTCATGCGGTACTTCCTTCCCCATGTGTATGCTCTTTCTACCAACTCTCCATTTTGGATTGGACGAAATACAGGTTTTAAATCTTACAGACAGGAAATTTTTGTCAAATTTCCAAGAACGGGTATTCCCAGTTATTTTAATTCTTTGGCCGAGTTCGACAGCTATGTAGATCTTCTGATTAAAACCGGAACCATCGACAATGCCAAGAAAATATGGTGGGACTTAAGAGTTCACCCATTCTACCCGACCATAGAATTCAGAATCTGTGACATGCCGTTAAGGATTGACGAAACAGTCTGCCTTGCTGCCATTATGCAGTGTCTGGTTGCTAAGATTTACAAACTCCATCAGCTGAATCTAAGTTTCCGAAGTTATAGAAGGCTGCTTTTGAATGAAAATAAATGGAGGGCTTCCAAGAGCGGTATTGAAGCACATCTGATCGATTTTGGAAAAGAAGAGTCTGTTCCGTATCCTCATCTTTTAAAAGAACTTTTAGAGTTTATTGATGATGTAGTAGATGATTTAGGATGCAGAAATGAAGTTGAATATGCCTGGACTATTCTGGAAAACGGAACCGGTGCAGACAGACAACTTCAAATATTCAAGGAAACAGGCGATCTGACGAAAGTGGTAGATTATATGATCTCAGAAACAGAATATGGCATCACACACGGTCAGCCTGCTTCATAATATTTTTGGTAACTTTACAAAAAATATGATGTAATGAAAGATATTCGAATTGCTCTGCTGGATATGAATAACAACCATGTCAATCAAGGCTTTAGAAATATAAAAGAAATTTCTGAAACGTTCCAACAGAATTCTGAAGAAAATGTAGTCATAAAGACATTTGATGTAAGGTTTAAAGATGAAATGCCGGAAATTGGAGATTTTGACATCTTCATTTCTTCAGGCGGTCCCGGTAACCCACACAGAGAAGGTCTTGAATGGGAAAACAGATTTGCTCAATTTTTAGACGCTGTTTTTGAGCATAATCAGGATAATGAGGATAAAAAATACCTGTTCCTGATCTGTCATTCATTTCAGCTGGCAAGTATTCATTGGAACCTGGGCAATATCTGTAAAAGAAAATCCTATTCTTTCGGAGTCATGCCTGTTCATAAAACAAAAGAAGGTAAAGAGGAGTTTTTATTCAAAAATCTTCAGGATCCTTTTTATGCAGTAGACTCCAGGGCCTACCAGTTTATTGAACCGGATCATGAACGTTTTGAAAAATTGGGTATGAAAATCGTTGCTATAGAAAAGTCACGTCCCCATATCAATTTAGAAAGAGCTATAATGGCTGTTCGCTTTTCAGATGAAATATTCGGAACCCAGTTTCACCCTGAAGCCAGCCCTGAAGCTTTGATAGAAAATCTGAAAGATGATAAAAACAGAGAAGCTATGATCGAAAACTTCGGAATGGAAAAATATCTTGAAACAATGGATAGAATAGATGATGAAGACAAAATCATCTTAACCAGAAACCAGATCCTTCCAAGGTTTCTTCAGTTTGCAAAAAAAAATATTTTGAATAAGACTGAATCTTTGGCTTAAAAGAATAAACAACATGAATGTGACCTCACATGAGTCGTTAAACCATACATAAATCGGGCATACATGCTCGATTTTTTAACATCACAAAAGAAAAAATATGATCCCAAAATACAGAAAACAGTTTAATCAGGAATTTTCAGAAGAAAAATACCGGAAGCTCAAAGATATTTTAAAAGAAAAAGGCGGTGTAGAGCCGGGTTTCAGGATTTCGGAAAGCCCAATTATTCTTTCCAAAGAATTTGAAACCCAGCTTATTAATGCCAGTGAAAGCATCATCAGTCAGATCAATGCACTTCCTGCAGAAACTCTGAGAAAAGCTATTCCTGAAAACTGCAGAGTTCCTAATGATACCGACAGACCTCATTTTTTCACTATAGATTTTGGAGTCTGCAGAAGTGAAAATGGAGAAATAGAACCTCAGCTTATTGAGCTCCAGGCATTTCCTTCACTCTATGCTTTTCAGAAAACTTTTGAAGATGCATTTTGTGAAGTCTACCCTTTTCTTTCGGAGATCAGAAACCCAATGCCTCACGAAACCTTTAAAAGTCTCCTGAAGGAACTGATCGTAGGTGATGAAAACCCGGAAAATGTAATCCTATTGGAAATTTTTCCCGAAAAGCAAAAAACGGCCATAGATTTTGCTCTGACAGAGAAATTACTGGGAATAAAAACTGTTTGCCTTACAAAAGTAAAGAAAGTAGGCAAAAAGCTGTATTATGAAAATAATGGAAAGCTGACAGAAATTAAAAGGATCTACAATCGTGTTATTTTTGATGAACTGGACAGAATTCCTAATCTTAATACAGAATTTGATTTCCGTGAAGAAGTGGATGTAAAATGGATCACACATCCCAACTGGTTCTTTAAAATATCAAAGTACCTTCTTCCACTGCTACAACATCAGTTTGTTCCTAAAAGCTATTTTTTACATGAGTTTCCTCAACATGAAAATCTTGAAGATTTTGTATTGAAGCCTTTATTTTCATTTGCAGGAAGTGGGGTGAATCTGAATCCCACGAAAGAGATTACCGAGGCTATTGAGGATAAAGAAAACTATATTCTGCAGAGAAAAGTAAGCTATGAACCTATTTTTGAAGATATCAACGGTGAGTTTTCAAAAGCAGAGATCCGGTTACTGTATATTTGGAGAGAAAATGATGAACGCCCTATTCTTCTGGAAAATCTGGGGAGAATGACCAAAGCAGCAATGGTGAATGTAGACTTCAATAAGAAAGATGCTATTTGGATTGGGAGTTCCAATGCTTTTTTTGCTGAAGGATAAGATTCATTTTAATAATCATTTGAAATAAGATAAGCTTCGGCTGAACCTTTGGTTCAGCCGAAGCTTATCTATCATATACCTATTCGCCATCACTCCTTTTTTAAGGATAAAATTCTTTCAGATAATTATTTTCTACAAATTCTCCATTATTTCAAACGCACTTCAACAAAACCACAAATAACTGATTTTAAATACAATAAGATATTGTAGTGCAATTGTAGTACAATCACATCAACGAATTTCTTTTACTTTCGCTTAAAATTTTCGGAAATTTCTCATTATAAACAATAGTAAAAAAAATCAATTATAAAATCTTAAAATTATGCAAAATTTAAAAAACATATCTGTTGCGGTATTATGTTTATCTTTTTTGTCAAACTGTAACAATCCTAAGAAAGAGGATGCGTCAGATCTTAACAATTATTTGGATGCTCTGGTGAAACCTGTAATGGAGAAAAATGAAATTCCTGGGCTGAGTATTGCCATAACGATAGATGGAAAACATACATTTTTCAATTACGGACTGGCTTCGAAAGCAGACCAAATAGAAGTTACCAATAAAACGTTATTTGAGCTGGGTTCTGTAAGTAAAACCTTCACAGCTACCTTAGCCAGTTTATCACAAATAAACGGAAGGCTTAACTTATCTGATCCCGTAAGCAAATACATGCCTGAACTGAAAAATACAGCTTTTGACCAAATAAAACTTTACAATTTGGGTACCCACACAGCTGGTGGATTTACATTACAGTTACCTGATGAGGTGACCAACAATGAACAGCTCATTAATTATTATAATGCATGGAAGCCAGATTATCCGGCAGGCACACAACGAATGTACACTAATCCAAGCATTGGTCTGCTAGGGGTAATTGCAGGAAAAACAATGAATCAGCCTTTCACAAAAGCAATGACTGAAAATGTTTTTGCTAAAATGGGTTTAAATAATACCTTTTATGAAATACCGGCTGAAAATATGAATCAATATGCATTCGGGTATAGTAAAAATGATGAACCGATCCGTGTAAATCCGGGAGTTTTGGCAAATGAAGCTTATGGAGTAAAATCGTGCACACAGGATATGATTACGTTTGTAGACGCCAATATGGGAATTGGAAACATTGACAGTAAATTATCTGCTGCTATAATGAATACGCATACCGGCTATTTTAACACCTCAGAAATGACGCAGGATCTTATCTGGGAGCAATATAATTACCCGGTAACACTGGAACAGCTCCAAAAAGGAAATTCAGCGGACATGGCCTTTAAACCTAATCCTGTGAAGGAAATTCTTCCTCATCAAAAACCGAAACTTGATGTATTAATTAATAAAACTGGGGCTACCAATGGTTTTGGAGCCTATGTAATGTATGTTCCTTCGAAAAAAATTGGTGTCGTAATTCTTTCCAATAAAAACTATCCTAATTCTGAAAGGATTGATATTGCTTATAAACTCTTATCTTATTTAGAAAAGTCTGAAAAATTATAATCAATCACAATGAAATGTCTCAGAAATACCTGAGGTATTTTTATTTTAATTATAATTCTGAAACCCAGGTTCCTAAGTCCATATCAGCGGGTAATTCGAGTTTCTTTTTAAGCCTGTATTTCTTGGTTTCCACAGCTCTTAGTGTTACATTTCCACATTGTCCGATTTCTTTATTGGTCAGATTAAGCCTTACATAAGCGATAAATTTTATATCATGATGGGTAAGCTCAGGATATTGTGAAATCAGTTTTTCATAAAATTCCGGATATACTTCTTTAAACTTACTTATAAAAAAAGGATTGTTGGAGGTAGCCATTTTAGCCAAATCATTAATGGAAGTATCTACTTTCTTTTTCAGCTGGTCTGTTTCTAATATTTTCTCATTGATGAGTTTCTTCTGCTCTTCAAGCAGCTGATCTCTTCTTATATTTTTATTTTTATTCCGTTTCCGGACCATAAATACCGCAGTAAGAGACACCAAAGCAATACCTGTAATGACAACGATAATAAGATATAGATTATTCTTCTCTTTTTCCTGTTCAATAGCAAGATTATTAACGACAGAGGCCACCGCTTTTCTTTCTCCGGAATTAATGCTGTCGTTGAGTTCAGTATATTTTGTCAGATATTCATTGGCTTTAAGAATATCATGTAAGGCCAGATATGTTTCATAAATCTTCTTATAAGTGTTTATAATATCTGCACCACGATTTATTTTCAGATAGATAGGTAAAGATTCCTGATAATATTCAAGTGCCTTCGGATAATCTTTTTTCAGCGTATACAGATTTCCTCGTCTTGTTGCAATAGCTCCGTAGGCGTGAAGTGAGCTGTTATTTTTTACGGCTAGTACAGATGCTTTATTCAGGTAATATTCTACGGAATCAAGATGTTGTTTTTTAGATAAAAACTGCTCTGCAATTCTTACATAAATCTTAGGTTCATTAGGAAAATCCTTTTTTCCTTTTTTCCGCATAGCGTTAATAGAATCAGGTAGTTTTAAATCCTCAAAATTGGACCACTTCCAAATATACACAAAAAATAAAGAATTTCTGTTCTCTTTTGTATCAGGGGCATGCTTAAGATATTCTATCGATTTATTAAGCTGAATATTTGATTGGCTATAAAGCCCTAAAAAAGCATAGTTTCTTGCAATTTCATTACACAATCTGGCATTCAGTCCGTTATTATTAATGATATGAAGCTGCTTTTTAGCTTCATCCAGATAATGTAGGCTTTTCTGGTGTTCATCAAAGGTAGAAAGGGCATTAGCAATATTAATGTTAGCTAAAGCCTCTCCCTCGGGGTTATCATGTTCTTTATAATACTGAAGTGCAGCTATATTGTATTGAAAAACTTTTTCATACTCTCCTTTATTCTTATAGATACTCGTGATACTATCCAGCTTTGCCGGAATATAGTTTTGAGAATAAGACTGTACAGAAAAATAAAGAAAGAAAATAAAGAGTGCCTTTTTCATAAAACCGATCGTACGGCAAGTTAATAATTTTTATTTCTTATCTCTTTAAAAAAAGGTTAAAAGTATGTACTTCCTCTATTGAATCATTGAAAACCACCTTCTATAATGCAACGGGTACAATAAAAAATTGCAATACGTTTTTCATTCCGTATTGCAATTTAATAAATTTATAAAGATTGATCTATCCGTTTTTATCGTCTTCCAGCAACTCTCTTGCCTGGTATTCCTGTACAAGATCAATAGCGTTAGAAATCACATCGCTTAGGGCCGTAATAAACGTTCCTTCCTCAGCCATTCCCATGGCGTGCTTCAATGCTTCAATTTCCTTAGGAATAATCTCATAACTTACGTCTTTACCGGCTTCATTAATACCGTCAATAATAAGTCCGTTAATCTCTTCTTCCGTTCTTCCACGAAGGTGTTTTTCATTACGGATAATAATATAATCGAACATTCTTCCGGCAATCTTTCCACATTCCCTAATATCACTGTCCCGTCTGTCTCCAACCCCGGAAATAATTCCTATTTTCTTGGTAGATTCAACATTTTTCAGATAATCCTCAATGGCTTCATAGCCTGAAGGGTTATGGGCAAAGTCAATCAGGACTTTAAAGTTTTTGAATTTAAAAACATTCAATCGTCCCGGAGTAAGCTGCGCACTCGGAATAAATGTTCTTAAAGAATTTGAAATATCTTCAATTCCAAAACCGTGAAGATAACTCGCCAAACTGGCAGCCAATACATTTTCAATCATGAATCTGGCTTTTCCTTCCATCGTAATAGGAAAGTCTTTCGCTTTTCCAATTCTGATCTTCCAGTCACCTTTTTTGATCGTTACAAAACCTTCTTCATATACACAGGTAATTCTTCCCTCCTTCGCAAACTTAACGATATGAGGATTGTTCTCATTCATACTGAAAATAGCCACATTACAGTCCAGATCATTGACAATCTTCATGGAATATTCGTTATCAGCATTAAGAACGCTCCAACCACTTTTTTTCACACTGTCCAGAACGACTCTTTTTACTTTGGTAAGATCTCTTAAATTATGAACATCATTCATTCCTAAGTGGTCTTCCTCGATATTGGTTAACACTCCTATATCACATTGTGAAAAACCTAGCCCGGAACGCAGGATACCACCTCTGGCAGTTTCAAGAACAGCAAATTCTACGGTAGGATCTTTCAAAATAAATTCTGCAGAAAGCGGCCCTGTAGTATCTCCTTTCGAAAGCATGGTATTCTGAATATAAATACCGTCCGAAGTAGTGAAACCTACCCTATGGCCATTGCTTTTAACAATATGTGATATAAGTCTGGTTGTTGTTGTCTTTCCATTGGTTCCCGTTACAGCAATAATCGGAATTGTAAAAGGTTTCCCCTGAGGATAAAGCATATCTACTACAGGAGCAGCTACATTTCTTGGCAATCCCTCACTTGGCGCCAAATGCATTCTGAACCCGGGAGCTGCATTTACTTCTATAATTGCACCACCACTCTCCTTTAAAGGCTGGGTAAGATTCTCCGCCATAATATCAATACCACAGACATCTAGGCCTATGATTTTAGAAATCCTTTCAGCCATTGTGATATTTTCCGGATGCACCATATCGGTAACGTCTATTGAAGTTCCTCCCGTTGAAAGATTTGCCGTTGATTTCAGATATACTACTTCTCCTCTTTGAGGTATGGTTTCAAGGGTATACTGAAGCTTTTCAAGCAATTCCAAAGTATCTTTATCTACTTCTATTTCAGTAAGGACGTTTTCATGGCCATATCCTCTTCTTGGATCTTTATTTTCTTTTTCAATAAGCTCATGAATATTCAGCTCACCATCTCCCACCACATGAGCAGGAACTCTTCTTGCGGCCGCAACCATTTTATTATCAATAACCAGCACCCTGAAATCATAGCCTGTAATATATTTTTCAACAATTACTTTTTTGGAGTATTTCTGAGCATGCTCCAGCCCTATTTTAGCAGATTCCCAATCGTTTACGTTAATTGATGATCCTTTTCCGTGATTTCCATCCAGCGGTTTCAAAACAATAGGATATCCAATTTTTTTGATCACTATATTTAAGTCCTCTTCATCCACCACAAGATCTCCGATAGGAACAGGAATAGCAGCATCATGAAGCATTCTCTTGGTAAGCTCTTTATTACATGCGATATCTACAGCAATAGAACTTGTTTTCCCTGTAATAGTCGCCTGAAATCTCTGTTGATTTACTCCATAGCCCAACTGAACCAAAGAATTGGTTCCCAGTCTGATCCACGGAATTTTTCGGGAAGCAGCTTCTTCAACAATACTCCCGGTCGAAGGACCTAGGCGAACACGCTCTCTGATCTCTTTCAGTTTATGAATACAGGCATTCATATCATATTCTTTCCCTTCTATTAAGGCCAAAGCAATTTTTACCGCTTCTTCAGCCGCATAAATTCCTGCATTTTCCTCAATATAGTTGAAAACCACATTATATACTCCCGGAGTTTTGGTTTCACGGGTCCTTCCGAAGCCAACATCCATCCCGGCCAGCGTTTGGATCTCCAAAGCAATATGCTCTATGACATGCCCCATCCAGGTTCCCGTTTCCACCCTATGGAAAAAACCTCCTTCCACTCCTTCTGAGCATCTGTGAGTCATCAACGATGGGATTAATTTTTCAATCCTTTCCCTGAATCCATCTATTTTATTGGTCGGATAATTCTCCATTTCTTCAAGGTCTAATCTCATCTGTATCAGTTTCTTCCTTCTGATACTCCAGATATTAGGACCACGCAGTGCCTGAATCTTTTCGATTTTCATAGTCTATTGGCATTTTAACAGTTAACAATAACTCCTTTTATAGCCAAAGATAATGTAAAACCCTAAACGAAACTATAGCAGATTTAAAGATTTATTAAAAAAAAATTAATTTTCATTAACATTTCTAAAACATTAAAAATCAACTAAAGATGGCACGAATTTCGCCAAATAATGTTAATTATTTTTTAATTTTGTACCATGACGAAACCTGTTGGAAAATTAATAGTTATCGGAGGAGCTGTAAACAAAGGTAGTTTTGCAGAAACCGATTATGATCAGAACATCGAGAAGAACCTTAATTTTTTTGAGCGAGGAATTTTAAGAAAGATTATTAATGAATCAAAACTGAAGGAAGATTCTGTTATTGAAGTGGTAACAACCGCTTCTCAAATCCCTCAGATCGTAGGAACAGAATATAAAAAAGCATTCGAATTTCTAGGTGCCAAAAACGTCAATATTCTGGATATCCATAACCGAGAAGAAGCGAATTCTGATGCTATGGTGGCAAGAGCCAATGCTGCAGATGTAATGATGTTTACCGGTGGAGATCAATTGAGACTTACTTCTATTCTTGGAGGAACAAGATTTCACGATACTATTTTATTAAAATATCAGGAACAGGATTTTATTTATTCCGGAACTTCTGCCGGGGCAGCCGCTGCTTCTGAAAATATGATCTATCAGGGAAGCAGTTCTGAAGCTCTGTTAAAGGGAGAGATTAAAACAACACAAGGATTAGGTCTTATTGACAATGTCATTATTGATACCCATTTTGTACAGCGAGGCAGAATAGGCCGTCTTTTCCAGGCTGTGGTTAATAACCCTAGAACATTAGGAATTGGATTAGGTGAAGACACAGGACTTTTCATCCATAATGATGTAATGACTGCTGTAGGTTCCGGTCTTGTCATTTTAGTCGATGGCAGATTCATCAAAGACACCAATCTTACGAATATCAACCTTGGAGAACCTATTTCTATTGATAATTTAACGGTACATGTAATGTCTATGAACGACCATTATGATCTTACCACAAAAGCACTGACTATTGAAAATTCTCAGTTTAACCCGATCCCACAGGATAAATAATCTAAAAAAATTATTCAAAAGTAATTCCTATTTTAGTTAAAAAATAAAACTAAATGGTAGAAGAAAAAATTGAAAAATTTATAGATCTCCTTTTGGAGGGTTATGATGTTGCCAATAAGCAGGAAATCATTTCAAACTGTTTTTTTTCCTATACAAACCCGGCTCAGTATATAGCAGACAATGAAGCGGAATGGGTAATTGAAAGTGATGAAGATGGTGCTTTTGAGTTTTCAGTTACTAACGAACTGTTTTCTTTTCTGATCCGTGGTGACAAAATAGATGAAGTACACGAGCTCATTGATGAAAGTCTTAACAATATAATCGGAGATTTTCCAATGGGAGTAAAATATGTATCAGATTATTTTGCATGGCTGCAGCCCAGGCTTGATCAGGAAAATCCTCCACTGGAAATTATTGAGCTGGCAGACAGCTATTCTGATGAGCTGCAAGTCATGATTGTAGAAAAACATAATGTAGAAAATATTTCAAAGCTTTGTCAGGAATTAAAGGTTCATTTTAAAAGAACTACAATACCTTATTAACCTTTTCCGGACAAATAATAATCTAAAAACTAAACTTTATTTATGAAGCTCATTATCCACGGTGGTTTTTTCTCTGAAAGCGATCAAAGCCATGAAGTAAAGACCGCAAAACAGGAATCTTTAAAAGAAATAACTCAAAAAGCATTTGAATACCTTCAGACTCATTCGGCTTTTGATACAGTAGCATATGCAGTTTCTCTTCTGGAGGATGATCCTTTATACAATGCGGGAATTGGATCACAGATTCAGAGTGATGGTGTTATTCGTATGAGTGCAGCCATTATGAACGGAGATACTCAGAGACTAAGTGGTGTAATCAACCTTCAGGATGTAAAAAATCCCATATTGGTTGCCAAAGATCTGATTGGAGAAGATGACCGTGTATTGGGAGGAAAAGGGGCAAAAATCTATGCTACTGAACATGGTTTTGAAGACTTTTCTACAGAAATCCCACAAAGAAGGAAAGAATATGAAGCCAAACTCAGTAATGGAGGAAAAGGAACGGTAGGCTGCGTAGCCATCGATAAGGACGGAAAATTAGCCGTTGCTACTTCCACTGGCGGAAAAGGTTTTGAGATTCCGGGAAGAATTTCAGATTCTGCCACTGTGGCCGGAAATTATGCCAATTCATTCTGTGCAGTAAGCTGTACAGGAGTGGGAGAAGATATTGTAAGTAATGCTACTGCCACAAAAATTGTAACAAGGGTTACTGACGGTATGAGCCTTGAAACAGCCTTTCAAAAAACCTTTGACGAGCTTAAAACAATTGATGGGTTTGCGGGAGCCATTGCCATAGATAAAAATGGCAATATCTATCATCAGGATTCCTATCCTACAATGGTTTTTGCAAGTTTCGATGGAGAACATTTTGAAACCTTCTCTTAATTTTAACATTTTTTTATCATTGTATTTATTTTTTTGGCACGTATTTTACATACTTATTAATAACAAATTTTAATATTAATACTTTAAAAATAGAAATCATGGGAAACAAAACAAAAGGCATATTAGCGTTATTAGGATTAGGAGCTTTAGCTTATTGGAAATATAAAAATTCAACTCCTGAAGATCAACAAGCTGTAAAAGATAAAATCAATACAGCAAAAGATAATCTTAACAAATGGGGAAATGACCTTAAAAGTAAAGCCAATGATGTTGCTTCCCAGGTTCAGAATAAAGTTGATGAAGCCAAAACAAAAGCTGAAGATTCTTTAAGCTAAGAAAATAGAAAGTAGTTTTTTAACATTCATATATAGAAAAAGCCATCGTAATCATTACGGTGGCTTTTTTGATTTCACAGTCTATATATTCATAATTTTTCAACTTTAAAACCTTACCGGATCTTTCAGTTTACCAATGAAACCGCTTATTTTTTATTTCCGGTAAATGCGTATACCAACGGTATTTTGTTTCCAAATTGAGGAATTCTCCATTTTCCTTTTTCAAATTCTTCTACATGCCTGAAACATGGATATGGTGACCAGTCAAATTCCTGAAATATCTTCAGTTCTATATCTTTTTTAATCAAATTATCAAGAACTTCTGCCAGAGAATGATTCCACATGACATATTCCTGTACAATAGGTGCTGACTGATCAGCATAAGTACCTTCATACGTTTCTACAATTGGTTTTTCATTGAAATAATTGTAGGCTACTTTTGTAAAGTCATCATCAAACATCCAAACCACAGGATGAAACTCTGCCATAATAAACTGACCGCCGGGCTTCAGAAAATGACTGATTACCCCAGCCCATTTTTCCAGATCAGGAAGCCATCCTATAGTACCATAACTTGTATAAACGATATCAAATTTCTGATCCAAAACCTCCGGTAAATGGTACACATCTGAGCAGATAAATTCCGTATCGGTTTCGCATCTCTTAGCTAAGTCTCTTCCGGCTTCAATTGCTTTATCTGATAAATCGATTCCTGTCACTTTTGCGCCCATTCTTGAAAGCGAAATAGAATCCTGTCCAAAATGACACTGCAAGTGCAAAATACTCTTTCCTTGTATATCTCCAAGAAGCTCCAGCTCTATTGAATTGAGTGAGCTTCTGCCATTTAAAAATTCATCTACAAAATAAAAATCCGACTTCAAATGCGGTTCTACCTTGGCATTCCATGAGTTTTTATTGATTTCTAAGTAATTTTCCATGATTGTTTTTCTTTACGTAGTGAGCCCGGGTCTACTATTTTTCAAGCAATTTTTTCTTTTGCTCATTAAATTCTTCTTCAGTCAATACACCGCCTTCTTTTAATTTTCCTAACTGTTCCAATTGATCTAAAATAGTCGGTTCAGTTTTGTTTTGGAGATATTCCTTAGGACGAGCCATGAACTCTCTTACTTTTTCACAAAACAGCTCAGCATGGTAATTGCCTACTCCATCAATCTCTACGATATCATCTGTAATCTGAATATCTATGGAAGCCAGTAAGAATGCTGTTTCATACTGTATGGAACTTATTTTGCTGTAAGAAAAGTCTTCTACTTTCAATCCGTACATGAATTCCTTATCCACAAAAATCAACCTTCTGTCTGTGGCTACTAAAATAATATGGTGATTGTTTAATTTGTTTCTGCCTTCAACGAGATAGACAATTTTTTCGTCCGCCAAAAGGATATCCGGCAATTCATGAATTTCTTTTCGGGCAAATATCGTAGGGCTGATATCCAGCTTTTTAAGCTCATCTCTTATTTCGTCAAGTCTTGATTTTTCACTCATATTACTTAGTTTATGGATCTAAATTACTATTTCTTAGTCATAAAAAATTTAATTCAGTAAAAATGTTAGTCTTCTGCGGGGATCACAACGGAAGTATGCAGGCAGTACATCTTCCAGCCTAAGGTTTCATACAAGAGTTTTCCTTCTTCTGTAGCCACTAAAAGATTATTTGAAAATCCTTTTGATAAAGCTATCTTTTCAAGTTCTTTCAGTAAAAAAGTAGCGAGTCCTTTCCTTTGGTGATTTTTTTCGGTAATAATCCTGTCATAAACCGCAATATCATCTATAAGAGAGACACGGCCTATAGAAGCCTGCTCGCCATTTTCTGCTACAATGCTGACAACAAAAGTCGTATTGTACTCAGAAAACTCTAAGTAGTATCCTTCAGCAAGGCTAATTTCCGGGAAATTCATAGGGTGAAAACAGGTCATCATATATCCCTGTGGCTGTAGTTTCCATCTTTCAGGGATTTTCTGTATAAATTCACCAGGAGAACTGGATACTTTCAGGTAAATCCATGGCTCATCAATTGAATGGGCAAGTTGGAAAAAATCATCATTAAGTTTAGGAAATACAAAACGTTCTTTTTGTTTTTCATCACCTACAATCACTTTGAATCCTGACTTATAGGGTACAGGAAAAGATACTTCTCTTGATAAACACCATCCTTTAAGCCAGTTTTCCACTATTTCTACTGATACTTTATCCTTCATGATCCAATGTTAAAAGTTTTATTTTAATTGCTCCAACAGTTTCTTTTTCTGTTCTGCAAATTCTGCATCGGTTAAGATTCCGTTTTCCCTCAGTTTTCCTAATTTCTCAAGTTTATTAAATACTTCTTCTGAGGAAACTGAAACCCCTTTACTTACAGTATCAATTTGTTTCGGAGACTGTTCCTTAGGATTATTATAAATAGCTTTTATCTTGTCGTAGAATTGCTCGGCATCATCCTTATCCATAAAACATTCAAACTCTACTACTCTTTCATCAAGATGTAATTTAATAATGGGTGATCTTGGATCTGTTACAAAACTTATAGCTTTAATGGTTTCGTTAGGATAATCATTGATTATTGCTGCTCCGAACATTGCTTTTGATACAGAAATCAATCTCATGGGGGTTGCTACCAATATGCCGGCTGCCAATGTATTGACAAACTGAGCATCTGTAATCGCGATTATTTTTTCATCTTCAGCAATCAAATAAGGAAGTTCTTTTATTTCTCCTTTGGTGAATACAGAAAGATTAGCATTCAGTATTTCCAGCTCATGCTTTATTTTCTGATATCTTCGTTTATACACCTCTTTTGAGATTTGACGGGACCCGGAATCTATAGCTGCAGGAATATTCTGTCCTGTCACTGCCAATGTCTGAACCGTTTCTGTTTTCGCAGTGTTCAGCATTTCATTAATATCATCAATGCTAAACGTATTAAGCTTGTAAAGCAATTCATCATTGATATTGCTTGCGTTGTTTAAACATTTATTGCATAAAACATTGCCATCTGAGAGTTTATTAGCTCCCAAAAGCGTATCCATGGATGTTAATTCTGTATTACACAATGCACAATTATTGCTCATTTCTTCTTCTTTTATAATTTATCAAGCAGTTTTTTCTTTTGCTCTGCAAATTCTTCTTCTGTTAAAATTCCATTTTCTTTAAGCCTTCCTAATTTTTCCAATTGCTCGAAAATAGCTTCAGAAGATTCCTTACCTGTATTGAATACATTTTCCTCAGCCAAATTTGGGATACTTTGATGGAATGCCTGTATGCGTTCGGATTGCTGACTTTGAGACCTTTCAGGATATTGAATATTTCCGTTCGCCACATTACAAAATCCCCTTCCGTCAGTTTTGTTGTGTAATTTAAATTCTGCGGAGGCCCCTTTAATATTGATTTTCAGAATAGAATACAGAAGGCTTTCATTATGTTCAATAGAAATAATCTCATGTAGAGGAAATTCATTCCTAACCACTCCACCCAAAATCTTTTTATCAATAAAAACAACTCTTCTTGGCGTTGCAAAAACGATTCCTTCACGCTTATTTTGAAGGTATATACACTCTGCAATCGCTAAAAGTTTTTCATCCTGATCCAACACAGTATCCAATGCATTCACTTCTTCATTAGCCAAAACACTTAGCCTGGCATTAAGAGCCACTATCTGATCTTTAATCTGATCCAACCTGGTAGGGGCATCGTATTCATAAGTATTCTCTCCCAAATATTGAGATGTTCCGGGATGTTGGCTTTCCTCAATTTTATGTTTAAGAAACATTCCTGTAATTTCTGCAAAATAAAACTGATCTAAAGTATTGATAAGATTAGGGTTGATACTGACCGCTTTATTAAAGCATCCTGTACACAAATAACCTCCGTCTGCGAGTTTGTTTTTTCCTACAAGCATATCTGTAGACGTCAGTGGTGTTCCGCATGATGCGCAAATCATACTCATTTGGTTTTTAGGTTTAAAAGTTTTCATTAAAACAGAGAACGATATCCACTCTGTTTTTGTTATATCGACCCAAATTACAAATTCTCATTTAATTTTTTAGTCTAAAAATATTTAAAATTCTTTCTATGATAAAAAAACAGCTCAAGGTTTGACCTTGAGCTGTTTTATATAGTATTAGATATTTCTTTTTATCCTAAAAACTCTTCCAGAGAAACCGTTTTCTGTTCCCCTGCTTCAAGGTTTTTGAAAGTAACAGTATTATTTTTAATCTCTTCTTCTCCCAGGAAAACAAGATTTTTAATCCCTTTCTTTTCAGCATAAGTAAACTGCTTGTTTATTTTTGCACTTTCAGGATACAGCTCAGCTGAAATTCCTTTTGCTCTTAGCTGTATAATTAGTTTTAGAGCTTCTGTTACTTCTTCACCACCAAAATTGGCAAATAAATATTCTATTTTAGAAGAAGCTTCTTCAGGGAAAAGGTTCAGTTCTTCCATTACCAGATAGATTCTATCCAACCCAAATGAAATCCCTATTCCCGGAATATTTTTAACTCCGAAAACTTCTGTAAGATTGTCATATCTACCTCCTCCACCGATAGATCCCATAGCCACTTCATCCGCTTTCACTTCGAAGATAGCTCCGGTGTAATAGTCTAATCCTCTTGCCAATGTAATATTAAACACAAGGTTCTGCATATTAACACCAAGGTTCAGAGACTGGGTAAGAACATATTCCAACTCTTCCACTCCTTTCAACCCTATTTCATTGCCTGCAAATTTCTCCTTAAGCTGAAGAAGGTTTTCCAGAGCATCATCAGACTGACTAAACAAGAAGTCCAGTTTATCAATAGAATCCTGAGAAATTTCTCTTTCCAGTAATTCTTTAACCACTCCGTCTTTACCGATTTTATCTAGTTTATCCAATGCTACAGTGAAGTCAATCAGCTTGTCGGTAATCCCGGCATATTCAACTAATCCCGAAAGAATCTTTCTATTGTTCATGTGAATGGTTACAGGAACTCCAAGATCAGCAAAGGATTTTAAATACAGCTGAACCAGTTCCACCTCCTGCAATAAACTTTCACTTCCTACCACATCTGCATCACACTGGTAAAATTCTCTGAATCTTCCTTTCTGAGGCCTATCTGCTCTCCAAACCGGCTGGATCTGGGAACGCTTGAATGGAAACGTCAGCTTCCCATGATTCATGGCTACAAATCTTGCAAAAGGTACGGTAAGGTCATAGCGAAGGGCTTTATCAGTAAGATATTCCGAATTAAAAGGTTTCTCCAATGCTTTTTGAAAATCATGAAGCATTTGATCTTTTTTATCTTCTTTTGCTTCATTGATACTTGAATTTAAAATTTTAAAAATCAAGCGGTCTCCTTCTTCTCCGTACTTTCCTGTTAAAGTAGAAAGATTTTCAAAACTTGGTGTTTCCAATGGCTGAAACCCGAATAATTCAAAATTATTCTGTAAAATACTGATGATATATTTTCTTCTGGAAACTTCCTGTGCTGTAAAATCTCTTGTTCCTTTTGCTAAACTTGGCTTCATTTCTAGTATGTCATTTTGATAGATGCAAAAATAAGGAATTACTAGGACTTTACCCAGCATAAAAAAGCCGAAGAAGTAACCTTCCCCGGCTTTTGTTGTTATTTGATCATTTATTCTAAAAAATCAGACACTTTCAAGGATTTCCAGAATTTCTTCGCCATAATTTTCAATTTTATGTTTCCCGAATCCTTTAATCTCCAGCAGTTCCTCTTTTTTAGCGGGTTTATACTTGGCTACAGAAATTAATTCTTTGTTACTTGCTATAAAGTAAGTAGGCAGATTCTGTTCTCTGGCTTTCTCAGATCTCCAAAGTTTCAGAGCATTGAGAATTTGTTCTTCATCGGTATTCAAAAAATCGTTTTCTGCAGAGTATTTCACTACTTTTGGTTCTTTCACTGTATTTTTCGTCAATTTCAAAGCTTCAAAATACAATATAACAGACCAATAACATTCATCATTTACAAAAGCCGTTTCCACTTTTATAATTTCATTCACTTCCAGAAAATCATCAAGCATTTTCTGATCTTTGTAGAGAAATTCTTCAGGCAATCTAATTTTAAAAACTTTTACTTTCATCATTTGTGTTTTTAGAATTATTTACCGCCTAACAAAAGGATCTCATCTACACGAATTTCTGTAATGTACCTCTTTACGCCGTCTTTGTCGTCATATGATCTGTACATAAGCTTTCCTTCAATAGCTATTTCTTTTCCTTTGGGAACATATTTTTCCATAATTTCTGCTACTTTCCCAAATGCAATCAGATTGTGCCATTGTGTTTCTTCTACCTTTTCACCTTTAGCATTGGTGTAATGATCGCTGGTAGCTAAAGATACGCTGGCTTTTACGTTTCCATTGTCAAAGTTTACCATTTCAACTTCTTTACCTGTGTAACCAATTAGTGTTACTTTGTTTCTTAGTGACATAACTTTATATTTTTAAAGATTAATAATTAGATAAGAGACGTTCACTGCTTTCTCAAATCTCTGTTGCAAAGATTGTAATGTCACCACAAGCCAGTCGGTTATAAACTATTTAAATTCGCTTATAGTCGTTTGTTGTCGAATAAACTATACTTTTTCACATTCAATAATACTTTTTGCTTCTGTCCCGATTGAAATAAGCTGATTACATTGCAATCCTGCTTTTTCAATGAGTTCTTTAAATTCACTCAATGTTCTTTCCCTACCGGTAATACAAGCCATCATTACAATATCAAGAAGTTTGGCTGGATGTGGTTTATTTTGAGAATCATCGGGAATGACAGCATCTATAATTAAGAGTCTTGCTCCTTTAGGCATAGCTTCGCAACAGTTTTTTAAAATCTGTATGCATTCATCATCATTCCAGTCATGGATAATCCACTTCATTGTATATAGGTCAGCACCTGCCGGAACTTTATCAAAGAAATTTCCAGTAGCTACAGAACACCTTTCTTTCATATTTTCGGGCATGAGTCTAATTGTATCTGCGATTACATGCTCTTCATCAAAAATAATCCCGGAACTCCCTGAAGTGGCATTTAAGATTGCATACATCATTATCCCGTTTCCCCCTCCTACATCTACAACCGTTTTGTATGGGCTAAAATCATAGGTCTTGATAATTCCTGAGAGCTCCATATTGGAAAGCCCGGTCATTCCTCTTCCAAAATTGGCTCCTAATTCCGGATATTCTTTATAATACTCCCAGAGATTCATACCATGAACATGTTCAAAAGGAACCTTTCCGGTTTGGGCACAATAAGTGAGTTTCATAAAACCGGGAAAATGCTCGCTCAAATTGGCCAATACAAAATCTTTTACAGTCCCCGGAACTCCAGTTAACAGAGTGGCGCCAAAATCATTCAGTCTAAAGGTTTTATTTTCCAACTCTTCAAAAATTCCAACACTACTCAGGGCTCTCATAATCCGATACAGTTGTTTTTCCTGTGAACCTGTTTTTTTCGCCAACGAAGAGATTGTTTGAGGACCAGCTTCCAGATGGTCTGCAATATTCAGTTCTGCGGCTGTCTTTATGCAGCCGGTAATCCACATCCCTCCTAACATTTCAAACATCTTCTCAGTAAATTCTGGTTTAATAAGTTGTTTTTTCATGGTAATTTTATTTTGATTTAATTTGACATATTACTTTATGATTGCATATAATTCAATAATACGTGAATTTAGTCATTTCCATTAAAATCTAATATAAAGTACTGGCAGTTCAAGGTTAAAATCAGAAAAAGATTAAATCAGTTTCCTTCAAGAAAACGATTACCTTTCTCACTACTATCCATTTACAAACGGATAATTCCGTACCTTTGTCAAAATTCATTATGAAAAGGGATATCAATATTTTTGAGTTTCCTCTCAACTTAGGACTTACAAAAAAGGAGCATGAAACTGAGCCCGGAGTCAGAAAACTTCCGGATTGGCTCAGAAAATTTGATTTTCATAAAAGAATTGGTCCTCAACATATTTTCAGACTGGAAGCTCCGGAATATGCCATGGATTTCGATAAAGAATCAGGGGTTAAAAATGCAGATGCTATTATTGAATATGCTAAAAAGCAGGCTGACCTTATGCTGAAGAATTATGATAAAAGCACGTTCAATATCATTCTTGGTGGAGATTGCAGTATTCTGATTGGAAATGCTGTTGCATTGAAAAAACTGGGAAACTTCGGGCTTTTTTATCTTGATGGTCATACCGATTTTATCCCTCCGCAATTATCAGAAACCGGAGGTGTTGCAGGAATGGACCTTGCTATAGTTTCCGGAATTGGGCATGAAAAGCTAACCAATATTGATGGGCTTAAGCCTTATTTCCTTCAAGAAAATATCTTTTGTAGCGGCAATGCAGAGACAGATGATGAGGAATATGTCAGCCAGGTCATCAGTTCCAACATTCATTATTATGATCTTGACCATCTCCGGAAAAACGGATTCAGAAAAACGGCTGAGTTTTTTTTGAAAATGACAGCTGAAAAAAAGCTGGATGGTTTCTTTATCCATTTTGACGTGGATGTTTTGAAAGATGAGATCATGCCGGCAGTAGACAGCAGAATGGAAGATGGCATAAGCTATGATGATCTGCAAGAAATGTTGATTCCATTGATTCATCATCCTGAATGTTTTGGAATAGAGATCACCATTTTAGATCCCGATTATGATAAAAATGGATTTTATACCCAGGCTTTTGTAGAAAATTTAATTCAAATTATAAACAATAAAGAAGACTAAATGAAGAAGACCATAAAAAGAACGTTTAGAGTCTCAAAGTATGTCATATATAAAGAAACGCTGGTTGATTACAAAGAGCATTTCTGGTCATTTTTGGGTGCTTTTTTTGGGATTGGACTTATTGCATTCATCCAGTCTCATTCTTTGGCAGAGACTGAGAATATATTCCTGATCGGTTCCTTTGGGGCCTCCAGTGTTCTTATTTATGGAGCTATTCAGAGTCCTTTGGCTCAACCCAGAAATCTGATAGGCGGACATGTTTTATCAGCTCTTGTGGGAGTTACAGTGTATAAAATTGTTCCGGATATCATCTGGCTCTCTGCCCCGCTGGCCGTAGCTTTTTCCATTGTCATCATGCAGTATACCAAAACACTGCACCCACCTGGCGGCGCGACGGCCCTTATTGCTGTAAGCTCTACCGGAAAAATACCTGAATTAGGGTACTGGTACGTTATCTCTCCTGTTTTATCGGGGTGTATTATCCTGCTGATTGTGGCATTATTCTTCAATAATATAACACGAAACAGAAGCTATCCTTCCCACGGCAGGTTTATAAGATTGTTAAAGAAAAGACATACAAAACACACAAAATAAATAGCATGAACTGCCTGGAATGTGGCGAAAAGATCATCGGAAGGTCTGACAAAAAGTTCTGTAATGATGCCTGCCGGAACGCCTACAATAATAAACAGAATAAAGATTCTACTAATCTGATGCGAAATGTGAACAACAAGCTTCGTAAGAATTATCGTATCCTGGTAGAAATAAATACCGATGGTAAAACAAAAGCTCCAAAATCCAAACTCGATGGCTTAGGTTTTGATTTCGATTATTTTACCAACATAAAAGTCTATAAAAACGGGTCTGAATACAAGTTTATTTATGATTACGGATACAAGCTTTTGGAAGATGATTTTATACTGATCGTAAAAAACCAGATATAATCCTTCCTTCACCACCAAAACGATATGAATATGAAAGAAATTGTTCTGATTACAGGCGCTAGCGGTATGATTGCCCGGGAACTGGCAAAAAAATTAGAAAATGAATATAGTGTAAGGTTCCTTACCCGAAAAAAGAAACATGATCATGAATATGAATGGGATGTCAGAAATAAGACAATAGATGAGTCTTCGTTGGAAAATGTTTCCCATATCATTCATTTGGCGGGTGCCAATATTTCAGAAAAACGCTGGACAGATGAAAGAAAAAAAGAATTGATTTCCAGTAGAGTGGATTCTGCGGCATTATTACAGAATACTTTAAAAAAGAAAGAGATTAAACTTAAATCCTTTATTTCAGCTTCAGGTATTAATTTCTATGGAACTCAAACCACTGAAAAAATTTATACCGAAGAGGATAAGCCGGGAAATGATTTTTTAAGTGAAGTGGTTGTTTTATGGGAAAGAGCAGCCGACCATTTCAAGGAACATAACCTTGCAGAAAGAGTGGTGAAAATCCGCACCGCTGTTGTACTTTCTGAAAAAGACGGAGCATTAAAAAAAATGGTTCCTCCCATTCAATACGGTATAGGATCTCCTTTAGGAAGCGGAAGGCAGTACATGCCATGGATTCATATTGAAGATATCTGTTCAATGTATGAATTTGCTTTAAGACAACCCTCTCTTCACGGCGCTTATAATGCCGTTTCCCCTCAGCATATCACCAATAGTGAGCTGACCAAAGAGATTGCTGAAGTACTCAAGAAGCCCTTATTGATGCCTAACGTTCCGGCTTTTGTTTTAAAATTTTTATTTGGAGAACTCGCTACAGCTATACTGGAAGGATCAAGGGCCTCATCACAAAAAATCCAGAATACAGGTTTTCAATTTAAGTTTCCGGATCTGAAAGAAGCCCTGGCAGACTTATTAAAAATAAAATAACGGAATAAAAATTTTTACTCGTTCTACATGGAAGACCTTTTAATTCTAAAAAATATATCCCGGCATATTTCACTCAATGATCAGGAAATTTCCTATTTTATGTCCTTATTAAAAGAGAAAAAGGTTCAGAAAAAAGAACTGATTTTAAAACAGCAACAGGTCTGCAAAGAAATCAGTTTTGTTCAGTCAGGTATTCTTAGAGCATTCTACCTGGATGCTGCAGGAAAAGAATCTACCATTATGTTTGCTGTTTCTGATTGGTGGATTACCGATATGTTCTGTTTCATCAACCAACAACCTGCCATGCTGAACATTGAAGCCCTGGAAGACAGTGTCATTTTGCAATTACAAAAAGACAGTCTCGATGAGTTGTACCTTAAAATCCCAAAGTTTGAAAGATTCTTCAGAATTATGATGCAAAATGCCTATATAAGAGAGCAGCTGCGTGTTATTGAAAACCTTTCCCTTTCAGCAGAGGAACGATATGACAGTTTTCTCCAAAAATATCCCCTGGCAGCCCAGCGGGTTACTCAAAAACAAATTGCCTCATATTTGGGTGTTACTCCAGAATTTTTAAGTACCATGAAAATAAATAAACAGAAAAATAACCCCTCTTAATCTACATTATTTTTTTTACCTTGTAAGTTCCGTTATTTTATGCAAAAAAATATGCTTATACTTATTGCAGGTCCCTACCGTAGCGGGACAAATGATGATCCGGAATTGATTCAGCAGAACCTTCATAACCTTGAAGCTGCAGCACTCCCTATTTTCAGAAAAGGACATATCCCCATCATTGGAGAATGGATCGCATTACCATTAATCAATCTTGCGGGCTCTACTCAGATGGGCGATGAAGCATGGCAGGAAATACAATATCCGGCGGCTCACCGTATTTTAGAAAAATGTGATGCGGTACTCCGGATACATGGAATTTCTAAAGGAGCTGATGAAGATGTGAGAATTGCCAAAGAAAAAGGCCTTAAAATTTATTATAACATAGAAGATATACCCGATGCAAAATCCTAATATTACTATTCTAAAAACGGAAATCCTATCAGATAACTGGTACACTTTAAATAAAGTGACTTATACCATTTTAAAAAAAGATGGAACTATAGAAACCCAGAGCAGAGAAGCTTACGACCGAGGAAATGGAGCCGTCATTCTGCTTTACGATACATCTTCCCATACTGTTATTCTGACAAGACAATTTCGTTTACCTACCTATATCAACGGAAATTCAACAGGAATGCTTATTGAAGCCTGTGCCGGTCTGTTGGATAATGACAATCCCGAAGACTGTATCAAAAGGGAGACGGAAGAGGAAACAGGATATAAAATTTCTAAAGTTGAAAAGGTATTTCAAGCTTATATGTCTCCCGGTTCTGTAACAGAAATTCTTTATTTCTTCATTGCTGAATATTCTAATGAAATGAAAATTGCTGATGGCGGAGGTCTTGAAGAAGAGGGAGAAAACATTGAAGTATTGGAATTACCATTTGAAAAAGCTCTCCAAATGGTAGACTCAGGAGAAATCAATGATGCTAAAACGATTATGCTGCTCCAGCATTTACGGATTAAAAGTATTTTATAACAAAAATTACCTATACCATTTGTAATCTATAACTAATCAATTTTTAAAACAAACCATGGACAACTTTAGTATTATTGAGCATGTAACCCTTGCTATTAACCCCCAATTTAAGGACTGGGTTCTTTTCAAAAATGGTACCTATATCATCTTTGATGACATTGCCAATGTAGGTAATGTAAAGGATGAAGCGATAAAGCTGATGAAAGAATACGGACCTGTATTTGGAGGCACACCCGCAGGAGATTTCAATACCATTTATCTTACTGAAACCGAGGGTTGGCTTGTTGCAGGACACGGCTATGGAATGTATACCTACGTACACCCTTCAGAACTTGAGAATGATACACCCAACGATCTGGAGATCGGGCTGTTTGGGAGATCAAAAAGAAATCTGGATGGGATGGATCCTGAAATCATCCATGTGAATAAATAGCATATAAGTTTGTTATGGTTCAGGTAAATGGCTATACTTTGAGATTTTAACAGATACTTGTTCTGACCATTTTCTATAATAATCTGCACAATGATCAACTATTGATGACAAAGACGTTACGAATAAACATTCTTAAAATTCTGGCTCTATTTTCAGTACTTCTTTTCAGTATTCTCATGCTGAAAGTAATTTCTCAGTACACCAGTTTTGAAAAAAATGTGGGTTTCCTTATGGTTAAACAGCAGGTAGTTGGAAACCCATATTGGCTCACTTTTTTTTATATTCATATCTTTTCCATTACACTTTGTCTTTTGGCTGGCTTAACGCAGTTTTCCAACCGCTTCCTGGCTGAGAACAGAAAACTCCACAAAATCATCGGTAAGATATATGTTTACAGTATCCTTATCATCAATGTTCCTGCCTGTTTTGTCCTGGGTCTGTTCTCTAACGGAGGTTTAATCGGGATTACAGGATTTTTGCTGCAGGATATTCTTTGGGCTTATTTTACCATAGCAGCGGTTATCTCCATCAAAAAAGGAAAGATAATCAGCCACCAAAACTATATGATTTTAAGTTATGCCGTTACTACCACGGCTCTTACTTTCAGAATCATCAAAAACCTTTTTTATAATGAAGAATATCATAATTATGAGCTTTTTTATGGTATCAATGTATGGCTGGCTCTATTTATCAATTTATTTATCGCCTACTTAGTTTTCAGAAAAAAAAAGTCTTTATCGGCCAAGGTTAAGATTTATAAGGAAAATAATGAAGGTAATGAACAGGATCACAAGAAATGAACTGACAAATACCAAAATATTTAAAGAAGAAGCATATTTACTTTTTTGAGTCCATCTTTTAAAAAGGCGCATCACCAGATAAGAAATTCCTGCAAATAATATAAGGGTAAGGATAAGAAAAAAATAGGGCAATGTCCAGCTCATGTAATTATTTAATTGATGTAAAACTATTATTTTAAAATTAAAAAACAAGATCTATCTGTAAATAATATCATAGATGTTAAAAAAAAGGAAATTATGGAAATAAAAAACATAGATCATCTCGTATTAACCGTTGCAGACATTGATAAAACGGTTGAGTTCTACACCCAGATTATGGGATTTGAAGTGGTAACCTTTGGGGACAACAGAAAAGCCCTGGCCTTTGGGAATCAAAAGATTAATCTGCATCAAAAAGGAAAAGAATTTGAGCCTAAGGCGGAGCATCCTACCTGTGGATCTGCAGATCTTTGCTTCATTGCCAGAACAGATATTTTTGAAGTTCTTGAAGAACTTAAACAAAAAGGGATACCCATTATTGAAGGTATTGTAGACAGAACCGGGGCTATGGGAAAAATCCAATCTGCTTATTTCCGTGATCCGGATCATAACCTCATCGAGGTGAGTACTTATAACGATCCGGATTTCAAATAACCACAAACATATTATTATAGTAAAATATGAAGCAGAATGTACTCAATTCATCCTGTTTCAACATTATACATTCTGTATTTATAAAGAAAAATATACTTAAAAACGGTGGTATTTTTAAAAAAAATAAACACAAATAAGGTCATAACTTAAATAAAAGTCAATGCAATAAAACATTCATTTATTTAATTAATATTTCACTATAAAGTTACTTATTTTCTTTGTCAGTTGTTTTTAGTATAGTATATTTGTCAAACAAAACCAACAAATAATGAAATACGAAAAAAACATTTCCCCCTATCTGATTCCCAAACAGATGGATTCTATCCACTCCTACACGGACATTAACATTTTAAAATAGTTTTAGTCTGTAATTATCCTTTTATTCTTATCAGAAAATACATATATGACAGGTGTGAGGATAGTATGTTTTCATCAAACAATACATCAGCCTCTCCCCTCTTTTATCATCATATTATAAATATTTGGATGACCATAAAAAGGTAAATACGGCCAAACTTATAATTGTACCCTCAGCATTAGTATAACCCTTATACTAATCAGTTGCTTTTATACTATAGTAAAGCGCTCATTATAATAAATTAAAATATAAATTATGGAAAAACAAGAAAAATTATTCGAAAAAGTGTACGAGATTTTAGGTGATATTACGGAGTGTAATCCAAAGGAGATTCAGCCGGATACCAACCTGTTACACGATATGGGAATGACCTCTCTCATGGGGCTGGAAGTTTTGGTAGAACTGGAAAGAAATTTTCAGGTCAGCCTTGATGAAGAGCTTTTAGCTAATATGACGACCCCAAAAGATATTGTTAAAGTTTTGGAAGAAGAACTAGCAAGCTAAAATCTTGACTATTCATTCATATTTTGTTCAAAAAATGAACAGGTAGGGAATGAGACAAATTATCAAAATCAACTTATTGTAACAAACCAACACAAAACATGATTGACAATATTAATGTCGATGATTTGGTGATTGGAGCCGGTCTCTGTGGGTTAATGTATGGCTTAACAGCTGCCACAGAGGGACGCTCTGTCGTCATTAGCGAAGCACATCATAAAGTAGGCGGATATGCTACCAATTTTTACAGAAACAAGAGAAAATTCATTTTTGACTGTAGTCAGCATAAAGTAAGCGGACTCAGAGAACATGTAGGAAACCTCTGGAATACTCTGAAAAGGTTGGAACTCCATTCTTTACTGGAAGAGTTTCATCTGCATGAAGAAATCGGAACCGTCGTTTATAGAGGCAACTTTATCAGAATTCCCTCGGAACCGAACGAAATTAAAGAGACTCTGAGAATGTACTTTCCGGATGAAACCACCGGAATAGAACAGCTATTTAAGGATATAGAAACCCATGGATATCAGCATTATATGTTTTTCAGAAGACTGATGAATGAGTATACCATCAACAAAGATATCTTAAGAGAAAGCAGAGGCCTCTCCAAAATTACAGCACGGGAATATTTTGAAACAATATTTAAAGGAAATGATATCATTGAAGTACTCAGCCCTATCGCCATCTATTCGGGGTCTATTTCCAATGAAGTGAATGCTTTTTATTTTCTTCATTGCCTGTATGCTATGTTTTATGGAGGCCAGGCTTATGTAAAAGGAACAGGACAACACCTCTCGAATGTATTACTCAAAGAATTTATCAATCGCGGGGGGATCCTGTTAAAAAAGAATCCGGTCTATGAGATGGAAGACCATGATGAACATATGCTCGTCAAAACCCGAAAAAATATGATCAGGGCCAAGAATGTAATTGCAACCTGTCCTCCGGAAGATGTACTGAAAATGCTGAAGAAACAGGAATATACAGACCGTTTCCAAAGCGTTATTAATAATTTTGAGGTCGGATGGGGACACTTTTGCGTATACATTGTAATCTCAGTTCCTCCGGAAGAAATCGGCATATTTTCTCCCGAATATCTTTTGGTTTCAGACTCAGGAGACAACTTTACGAAGGAAGACTTTGAAAACGACAGATATTATGATCTTTTTACCCTGAGTATAAGCAATTATCATAGATTTGATCCTGCCGGCGGCTATGTCATCCAGCTTGTCATGCTGGATCATGGAGACAGATGGTTTCATCTTTCTGAGGAAGAATATACTGCCCGAAAACAAAAAATTCAGGATAAGTTTATAAAAAGAGCCCTTAAGACATTTCCAAAACTTGAAGGAAAACTGATCTATACAGAATCATCAACACCAAAAACAAATTACAAATTTACTCTTGCCACCAAAGGTTCTGCTTTTGCCTATAAGATGCTCCCCAGAACCAACTTAAGCCTGCTTAGTGACTTTCCCAATGACAAAATTAAATTAGTCAGTACCTGGGCTGGAGGTCCGGGTTATGAGACTGCAATGTGTTTTGGCTTTACGCAAGGTAAATTATTGAGTAAAAACACAAAAATATGAATCCGTTAAAGAAAAAAACACTCAGCCCAAGATTTTCAGATCTGCTGGAGAAGCTTAATAAAGCATCTGAAAAAAAGCAAATGAGCCTGCTTCTGGATCACCCCTGGGATGAACCCATAGATAATGTATGGCTCAAGAAGAGAGAAAATATTTCCATCTATGGAACTCCGTATTATGATCTTGCATCAGAGGAAGAAAGAAGGCTTCTGTCTGTATATGAAACCGGAGCCTGGTGGTATACGTTTATTGTATTTGAAAACCTGGTCTCGGAATATTATATGAAAATTGTAAATCATGGTTCTCTGAAAAGATTTCCGGAGGTGGTAAAATATATACATCATTTCTGCAAAGAAGAAATCGTACATGCCATGGTATTCCGAAAAGCAATGAATTATTTTAATATTGCCCCCTTCCCTGTTCCTTTAAACTTACGGGAAATATACAGCCATAATGCCTCCATGTCTGAATTTCCGCTTAAAGCCATCTACCTTACTATTTTAATAGAATGGCTGGCAGAAAACAATGCCATGGAAGACTGTAACAGCAAAGAAATTTCCAAACTTTCCCGGGCAGTAGCGGTAGAACACCATAAAGAGGAAGCGAGACATATAGAATGGGGAAAAAATATGATCCGGGAATTTATAGATGTTGTTCCTGATTTTTTAAATGAAGCCAGGGAGATTACAGCTCCCATGCTAAGAAGTATGCTCGACATGTCCATATCCAGTATAATGGTATATGCCAGAGTTGGTTTTAAAGATAAAGCCTTTAAAAACTATAAAGAGCTTATCCCAACTGTTCTGAATACTGAAAACAGAAAAAAAATCAATTCAAAGATTATGGCCCCTATGATGAGGTATTTCGTAGAAATAGGAATCTGTACCCATGAGAATATAGAAGTATGGAAAGCAAATGGTTTTGAAAAAGATGTTGAAGATGCTGTCGAGTATTTTAAAAAGAAATCCACTAATGAAGGTGATATAGACAATGTCATGGATAAAGATTATGATTAAATATCAGTCTTTCACAAAACTATTCTAACACTTATTAATTAATATTAAATTTTTGGTATGCATATTAACTTAGATGGCAGACATTTCCTGGTGACCGGTGGTGGACGGGGAATTGGAAAAGCTATTGTTCAGCAATTACTTTTTTCAGGAGCATCCGTTTCATTTACCTATAATCAAGGCCGGGAAATTGCAGAAAAATACTTACAGGAACTTTCTGTTGAGTTTCCTGATAAGATCGCATTATACCATGCTGATATCCAAGATGAGGAACAGTCAAAATTATTAATAGAAACTATTGAAAAATCCTCATTAGGACCTTTATATGGGCTCATCAATAATGCAGGAATTACTGCAGATGCCCCATTTTTCAGCATGACCCATGCTATGTGGAGAGACGTGATCAATACCAACTTAAATGGAACTTATTTTCTTTCCAAAGCGGTTATAAAATCATTTATCCGAAAGAAAAATTCAAAAATAATCAATATTTCATCTGTTTCCGGTGTGCGTGGTGCTGTAGGACAGGCCAATTATGGTGCATCCAAAGCAGCCATTATCTCACTCACCAAAACACTCGCCTTAGAATTTGCCAAGTTTAATATGCAGGTGAATGCAGTGGCTCCCGGATTTATAGATACTGAAATGGTTGCCCAAATGAATGAACAGGATAAGAAAAAAATAGACCAGATGATCCCCATGAAAAGAATGGGAATGCCACAGGAAGTTGCCGACATGGTCACTTTTCTCTGTTCTGAAAAAAGCAATTATGTGACCGGTCAGACATTCGTTATTGATGGTGGATTAACCTTATAAATAAACACAAAACCAATATGAAAAGAGTTGTTATTACAGGAATGGGAGTCGTAAGCCCGCTAGCTTGTGAGAAAGATGATTTCTGGAAAAAAATACTCAATGGAGATACCGGAGTCAGTGATCTTACCAAACTGGATTCCTCAAATTATAAAGGGGTAACAAGAGCTGCAGAAGTGCATCTTGAAAAAGAATATCACAATATAAACGTCATTGAGCATTTCCGCCCATATGGAAAAGCTGTTACTTATGCTGCCGCTGCTGTAGATATGGGATTAAAAGATGCAGGGCTGGAAAATAAGTTTACTCAAAAAAACAACTATGGAATTATCCTGGGAACAACGAATGGCAATCAGGATATTGTAGAACGTATCGTTGACGAATGGGATCTTGGTATGGAGCATGAAGAGCTCAATCCTGAGGCCAATGAAACCCTGAATAGATTCAGACCTGTAGAGTTAAGTGCTGGTATTGCAAAATATTATCATCTGGGAGGTCCCAATATGGTTATCCCTACCGCCTGTGCAGCCGGGAATTACGCTATAGGAACAGCCTATTCTATGATTCAGGAAGGTAGATCTCCCCTTATTATTGCAGGAGGTGCAGATCCTTTTACAAGGTCATGTTATACTGTATTTTACCGGTTAGGTGCAATGTCAAAAAATGATTGCAAACCTTTCGATCAGGATAGAACAGGAATGATTGTAGGAGAAGGCGCTGCTGTTTTAATTCTTGAAGAATTGGAACATGCGTTGGCCAGAGGAGCAAGGATTTATGGAGAAATAAAGGGATATGGACTGGCTTGTGATGCATATGATCCCACAGCCCCGGATCCGGAAGGCTCAGGAGCTACATTATCCATGTCTAATGCTCTTGTTTCAGGTAATATTGACAGAAAAAACATCACCTATGTAAGTGCTCACGGAACCGGAACAAAAGCAAATGATGCTCATGAGATAAAAGCAATGAGTAATGTCTTTGGAGAAGGAATAAACACTTTATATGTGAATGGAATAAAATCAATGCTGGGACATTGTATGGGGGCAGCAAGTGCTCTTGAGGCTGTAAGCTCAGTTTTATCATTATATCATCAGCAAATTCCGAAAAACAGAAACACAGAAAGAATTGACGAATCTTTTAATATCAACTTCCAGATACAGCCATCCAAGGAAATAGAACATCATGTAGAACACGTTCTAAGTAATTCTTTTGCCTTTGGCGGTAACATCTGTAGTGTAATATTCAGCAAATATGATACAAATTAATTCAAAAACCGATATTGTAATTTCTGCTATTGGCTTTAACAGTCCGTATGGAACAGAAATAGATGAATACCTGAACAATTGGGGAAATCTGCCCCTACCTTCTTCTATCATTGAAGATCATGATCCTCAGAAATTTTTAAAACCCAAAGGGCAGCGTTTTCTGAATAAAGCCACATTAATTTACTGTAATGCCGCATTCCAGTCTATTCATAACCGGGATTTAGGTAAGTATATACAAAACAATCCGGAGAGGATTGGGCTCTATGATGGAACGGAACTATCTAACCTTGAGGACTGTTTTATTTTCGATTTAACAGCTAAAAATCAGGGACCGGACAGAGTAAGCCCTATGAAAGCACCCAGCACAATCGCTAATGCAGCAGCCAGCCAGATGGCTATACAAACCGGAATAAAAGGACCTAACTTCAGTGTATGCGCAGGAATGGCGGGAAGTCTCCAGGCATTGGATATTGCTTATCTTCATTTGAAACAGGGAATGATAGATTACGGAGTAACGGCTTCTACGGAGGTACGGAATTCCTATCAGAAAGCAATACAAAAAACCCAGAGAAATAAATCTCCGGAACTGGGAATCTCCATGATTCTGGAACGTCAGGAATCTTTAGAAAAGGACAACAGGAAGCCTTTAGCCCGAATTACAATGCTGCATTCTGAAACCTATACCCATGATGCAATTCCTTTTGAAACCTATTTGTATGAAATGTTATTCCCGGTCATAAGACTGTACAATACAGATACGATCATTGTCTCCGGCGGAACTTCCACAATACATACCAATATATTCGAAAACTTATTTAAAGAAAAGAATTTTCCTGTGACAGTATTGTATCCTGAAGATAAATTCGGTGATCTGGATAATGCCGGAGGAATGCTAGGTATTGCTTATGCCATTTCAGTATTTAACGGCCAAAACTCTCACAGAACAGACAAAAAAAACATCCTTGTCCTGTCAGCAGATCCGTCCGGAACAGTAATCTACACCATTATAGAAAAAAACAGTATATAGTATGAAAGCCATTTTAGAATCCTATCAAATCTCCCAAATAGTAAAATACCGATACCCTTTTTTACTCATAGACAAAGTCACCGAATATGTAAAAGGGGAAAGACTAAAAGCCGTCAAAGCTGTATCTATGGGAGAACCTTATTTTTCAGGACATTTTCCTGATTTTCCCATCATGCCCGGCGTCCTCATTACCGAAGCTCTTGCTCAGACCTCTTCATTAATGACGGTCCTGGATAGTCTGGATTGGCAAGCTGGCAGTGAAATTCCAACTTCAGAAGCAACTTCAATGGGAGTATTGGGAAGCGTTCAAATCAGCTTTTTACAATCTGTACTTCCAGGAAACTTACTGGAACTGGAGGTCAGCATAGATTGGAAAAAGGGATCCGCCAGCTCTGTGAACGTCAAAGCATCGGTAGAAGGCTCTATCTGTGCAAAAGGCAAAATCACAGTGATGTCTGTTGATAAAAGTAAAATCTCTTCTTAAGCATGAATACGCCTATTTTATTCTGTATTCCTTATGCAGGTGGATCATCAATGTCATTTTCAAATATTAGAAGCCTGATCAGCATGGAGGGGTTGGAGATTAAATGCCTGGAACTTCCGGGAAGAGGTCTTAGACACAAAGAACCACTCCTCTCCTCTCTGGATGAGGCAGTGGAGGACCTTTATGCACATATAAAAGACAGTCTGGTATTTCCGCAAAGACCTATTTTAATCTGGGGGCACAGTATGGGTGCTATTTTAGCCCTATTGGTTTCTTCCAAATTAAATAAATATCAGTTCAATACGGTTGGATTATTGGTTTCAGGAATGAAAGCACCTACCCACCAGTCATCACCTCATACCCTGTCCGAAAAGGCTAAAAACAAATTATTATCTGATCTTTTACCTATCAAGTATGAGCAGAACAAAGAGGCTCCTCTTTTTCAAAAAATTTATAAGAAAAGAATGGAGATTATGGAAAAAGATGTAGAAATATTGGAAAAATATCAGACTGATAATTGGTCAAAAATATCTGTATCCAATACTATAGCCGTTATCATGGGCGAAAGTGACGAACTATACCCTACCTTATCCTATTATGAAAACTGGAAACTTCATACTTCAGGCAATACAGAATGGTTTCCGATAAAGGGCAATCATTTTTTCCCGATGCAACATCCGGAAGAAACCGCCAGATTACTTACTCAAATACTAACACAAATATTGAACTAAAACAATCCATTAACTTAAAAAAACAAAAAATGAAAGTGAAAAAATTATTATTCTTACCGGCAATCGCCTTGCTTAGTCTAATGTATGCATGCTCCAATGATAGTATGACACTGGAACCTATTGCTGAACCCAATGCACAAATATCAGCTTTATCCATGTCCAGAAATGTCTCATCGCTATCTGCTTATTTTGGTGATAATATAGATTTCAACAATTTACCCAATTATGCCAACCAAAATATTCCCATGTATATATTCAGGAACAACATTCCGTTCATTAATCGTATCACCAATGAAGGAGCTACATTAGGAAGGGTTTTATTTTATGATAAGAAGCTCTCCAGCAACAATACCGTATCATGTTCCAGCTGCCATAAACAGGAATTGGCATTTGGAGATAATAATGTTGCCAGTCAGGGGGTAAATGGAACAACGGGCAGACATTCTATGAGGCTGATCAATGTGAGATTTGCAGAAGAAGCCAGATTATTCTGGGATAAACGGGCAGCCTCCCTGGATACCCAGACAACCATTCCGATAAAAGACCATGTAGAAATGGGCTATAGTGGTAAGAACGGAGCCCCATCATTTGATAATCTTATTACAAAACTTCAGGGCCTGGAGTATTATAAAGACCTTTTCACAAGAGCCTATGGCAGCCCGGAGATTACCGAAGAAAAAATGCAGAAAGCATTAGCCCAATTTGTCAGCAGTATCATCTCTTTTGACTCAAAGTATGACGAAGGAAGAACTATGAGTGGATCTGATTTTCTTGATTTCCCTAACTTTACCGCCGAAGAAAACCTTGGAAAAAAACTATTCCTGGAATTTCCTGTTGCTGTACGGGGAACCCGTGCAGGAGGAGGTTTTGGCTGTGCAAGCTGCCACCTGGCTTCGGAATTTGGGATGAGTGCCCTGAGTGGTAATAATGGCGTAATTGATAAAATAGGGAGTACTGACATAGATCTTACTGTGACCAATTCTCCTTCAATGCGGGATCTGGTTAATTCCAATGGACAACCTCATGCTCCTATGATGCATTCTGCTGTATTTTCTACGTTAGAGCAGGTAATAGATCACTATAACAATATTCCACAAGACCCCAGAAACAACAAACTGGATAATAACCTCCGTTTAAGAGGTTTAAATGCTACACCGGAGGAAAAAAAGGCGGTTATTGCCTTTATGAAAACTCTTACCGGAAAAAATGTTTATAAGGATAAAAAATGGTCAAACCCATTTATCAATTAATAGAATTTGATATAAAAGCCGGCTTTTGCCGGCTTTTTTTTAAACATCTCCGGAATCTCTCATAATTCCATTCTTCCGGATAATGCGGATCGTATTGTTTGATTTCCGAATCTATATGATATCCATAAATACAGTGTACCCAATATCATGGAGTATCATAGTGATAGACAGTTAAAGCCCAAATTTAGAAAACAGTCCCGGTTTTTTCCATGATGCTCTGTATTCATCAGCAATAGAATCATAGTCTGGAAAAGAACACACATGATCCAATATCGCATGTGCTTCCTTAAGATTACCAGACTTGTACAGAACAGCTGCCTTTGCCAGCTCTACTCCTTCCATTAATTTGTCATATCCCCACTCTTCATTATTATAGATCGTAAAAAACCTTTCAGCAAGTGATAAAGTCTGATCTTTATGATCCAGTTTACTGTAAATTCTGACTCCATAGCTGAGCCAAAGTACATAATCTTCAGTGTCCATGATTTCCGCATTGAAAGTATCATGATTACCAAATGCGGACGCAGCTTCCGGGTATGCTCCATGAAAATAATTGCTCTTTACCATCATATAAATTGTTTTCGCCCTGTCGAAACTGTCCAGCATAAAATCTTTTTTGCTTTCCAGATACTTATGAGCTGTGATGGCTACTTTTCTGTAATCTTCGCGTTCATTATAGAGCTGCATCAGAATATATTGTGGATGAGGTTCCCGGGGAAAACGTTCGGCAACTTTTTCATAATAAGATTGTCTGGTTATATAATCTTCGTTATCCAGACGCTGATCCATTATTTCCTCCAAAATATTCTTACCTGCTTCCAGATCCCTGTAATCATAATCACTGATCTCCGGATGTTCCATACTGTACTGATAGAAGTAAGTAAGGGTTTCTTCAGCATTCCTGTAAACATTATCACATCCCAGCAGGCAATGAACTTCAATCTGGCGTGCTTTATAGTATAAATTTTTATAAAAATAACGATCGTCCTCTTCATCATAGAGATTAAAATATCTGTTCAGCGCTGCCTCAGCCTCTTCATCGTCTTCACCCTCTAACAATGCATCCAGCAATACAAAATGAAGTTCCCTGAACTCGGAATATGTAAGCCCTTCAGAGGCTTTGGCGGCAGAAGTATAATGATCACCCTGCAAAGAATATTTAATGGCTAAATTATTACAGCACATCGCCCTGGTATGCAGGTCACTGTAATAATCGCTATCAAACTGGCCCTGTTTATAATATCTTCGGAATGCTTTGTAAGCCTGCTCATACACTATCCGGCTAACTTCAGTCCACAGTAACGTATCATTTTCATCTTGTATATTTTCTATAAACTCATTCAGATAAACTCCTTCATTATAGATGTCTCCGGGCAAATCCGAAAATACAGGAATTTCAGCCGGTATCACTTTATAAAGGTGATATTCTGATTCTGCTTTCCGTCTCCATGCCGTTGCGTTTGATGATAAGGCTACGGCTTTTTGTAGCAGGGGAATTGCCTCAGCGTAACTCTCTTCTTCATAGAGATAAGTCCCGGCAAAGTAGTAACCTGAAAAAAGTTCCGAATGTATAGTAATCACTTCAAGAGCATGCTCATAATAAAAGTGTTCAGAGATATTCATCAGGTCAGCATAATTTCTTTCAATGATCAGCTGGTAGTAGAAAACATCAGGATAATCATATCCGTTTTGAATCAATTCTGCAAAACGCTGATGCCACTCTACCAGCTTTTCCTGTATATACAAAGCACTGTTAGTCCCTTTGATGGCTTTCAGCATCATCTTCACTGAAAGATCCGGAGCATTATTTTCATAGGCAATATCTGCAAGGTTAATAAAATCATTGTCATCTCTGCTTACAAACGTAGATTGTCCCTCTTCAATAAGAGTTATTAATTTTTCTCCGGGGATCATTTTTTCGCGATCCAGCAGATATATCTTTTTGATCCAGAACAAGGAGGTATTTTTATCCCTCAGCTCCCGGTTGTCTGCAAATGCTCTTTGAAAATAATATATTCCGCCTTCAAGGCTGTTTAAAAGGGCCTCATTTTCGCCCAAAGATTCATATATTTTTACCAAAAAATCATAGCCATAGGCTTCGTATTCAATATGATCCAGTAAACGTTCTGCATATGTTATAAATTCTACCTTGTTTTCTTCTGTGATATGTTTTTTCATCCTGCCTATCTGCATCAATGTATATTCGTTGCTTAAAGGATAATCCAGAATATTATAAAGGGCTTTAAGGTTGTTCGGATTTAGTTTTAAAATTCTGCGCAGATACGGAATTACTTTGTCACAGATAGCATTGTAGACTTCTTCATGTCCTTCATCATACACCCTGTCATGATGTGCCACTGCCATTAAAAATAAAACGTCTTCATGGTCAGGATGGGATAATAAGTAGTTTTCACCCTGTGCAATACACTGTTCCAGTTCTCCACGATAAAACAGCTGTTCAAAATTGTTGTACATTATTAATATTTTGTTCTAAAATTCTATTGTTTTTTCCTATCAGCTTTAGAAGCCTAAGGATTTTTTGATGTGGTATGCAAAATATAAAAAACAAAATTAAAAACAGAGGAAAATACCCATAAAATCAGGAATAATATGATATTAAACTTATAGACCTTTACGCGTAAAAACTCAATATGTCTGATACAGAAAAGTTTATCATCATGAGCCAGAATAGTAAATTATTATACAAAAAATTAAAATCTTATTAAATCAGAAAAATTACTGCATAAAATTGCCCTAATTCTTTAATTTTCAAATTTAAAGCCTTAATTTTGAAGCGAAATTCAGAAAATTCAGATTCTTCAACAACTATGTACATGAAAAAAATGATGATCGGGCTTTGTTCAGCCCTATCGGTTATTGTTTTGGGACAAAAAAAGCCCTCAAAAGTAAGTAATCTTACCGCTTACAGTTATCAGACATTCAATTGTGACAACAAAGGATATTTTGATGCTGCCAAATATGAAAAAGAAGAAATAGACGGCGTTAATAAACTGCTATATAAATTCAATGGGGTTCATTTTGATACGAATCCTATTTTTAAGCTTTCCAGCCTTGAAGAGGTTCGCAAAAATAAAGAGGCTCACTTAGAAAACCTCGAAAAACAATATCAGGAAAAAAAAGAAGAACTTTATAGTCTTAAAGTGATCGATTTACCGGTTTGGAAAAACCTGTATGAGAATGCTATTCAGACTTTTGAAAATGAGTATGAATTAAACAAGGAAGAGATTATGGCTTTTTCTGATCCTTCGACCCTCAAAAACAGTAAATTTTATAATACCTGTAAAGAGCCTATAGATGCTATATCTTCTCCGGATCGGGAAAAAATGTTTGAGGCCTGGAAAAACTTTACGGAATTAAAAAGCAAAAACAACGCAGACCCTAAAGGCGTGATGGCCAGATTTGATCTAAAAATGAATGATCCTCAAAAAGAAGATTACGCCTTGATTGATCTGATCGGCCTTAGTTTTCACAACTGTGCCAACAGTAGTTTCAGACAAAAGCGTGAAGATGAAGGAACCGTTTACAAAGATTTTGATAAGATTTTCATGAAGCTGAAAAAAAACTGTGAAGAATTGTAAGATCTGTTTTTATTGAAAAATTGAAGAATTTAAAAATATCATGCAGCACCTGATTGGGTGCTGTTTTTTTTGTTTAGGAACGATGTAGATATTGTCATAGCATTTCCACTCTTCTCCAATCTGCAGAATATTGAGGTTGAAAATCAGGTCTTTAAACTTCTGATTATTTTATCTCTACTTAGTTCTATCTTTTTGTATCTTCAATTCTTAATTAAAAAACATAAAAAATGAAAAACAAACAAAAAGCAATCGAACTCTTAAATGGTATTGAAACACGGGTACCTCTTGATCATATCAATGAAGAGAAGTACATACAACACAATCTGAATATTGGCGAAGGACATGCAGGCTTAGAAGCCCTGTTTTCGCAGCTTCCAAAAGGCTCTACCAAGGTAAATATCATAAGGGCTTTTGAGGATGGTGACTATGCCTTCTGTCATGTAGATTACAACTTTTTCGGCCCCAAAATAGGATTTGATATTTTCCGTTTCGAAGAAGGAAAAGCAGTGGAACATTGGGATAACCTTCAGGAGACATCCGGCCCAAATCCAAGCGGTCATACCATGACAGACGGTACAACAACGATTACAGACCCAGACAAAACGGAGGCTAACAAAGTATTGGCACGAAGCTTTGTAGAGGATATTCTGGTCAACGGAAAAATGGACAAGTTAACCCATTATATTGATGGTGAAAACTATACCCAACACAATCCACAAATAGGTGATGGTCTGTCTGGCCTGGGGAAAGCTTTGGAATATATGGCTTCTCAGGGTATTACGATGCAATATGACACCATCCATTTAGTATTGGGAGAAGGTAATTTCGTACTCACTGCAAGCGAAGGTAAATTTGGCGGAAAGCACACCTCTTTTTATGATTTATTCCGCATTGAAAACGGAAAAATTGTCGAACATTGGGATACCATAGAAGAAATTCCGGCAAAGGAAAACTGGAAAAATAACAATGGAAAATTTTAACCGAAAAACTTTTACAGTCAGGCTCCTCATAAGTTTAAACAATCTTACTATTTATAAAAATCAAAAAGCGTATCAAAAAAATGATACGCTTTTTGGGTTAATTAAAGGTTGTTATTTTTAGTCTACGTGTTTCGGAGTAAATCCGTCTTCACTTAGTTCTTTATGTACATAATCAGCTTTCATTTCAGCTTCGTAGTCTACTTTTTCATGTTTACCCATTCTTCTTAGAATTGAATCAAATAATGAATAAACTACCGGCACAATGATCAGCGTCAGGAATAGAGATGATGTCAAACCACCAATAATAACCCATGCCAATCCGTTGTTCATCTCCGCTCCTGCTCCTTTTGCAATCGCAATCGGGATCATACCGAAAATCATCGCAATTGTTGTCATCAGGATCGGACGAAGACGTGCGTGGTTCGCCTGAATCAAAGCATCATGAGTACTGGCTCCTGCTTCTTTTCTCATATTCGCAAAGTCGACAATCATAATCGCATTCTTCGCTACCAAACCAATCAACATGATCATCCCCAGCATCGTAAAGATGTTTAATGAATTTGCGGTGATAGCAAGGATAACCATTACCCCGATCAATGCCAGAGGAATAGAGAATAATACTACAAACGGATATACGAATGAATCATACAATGAAACCATTACCAGGTAAACCAATACGATAGCGGCCATCAATGCAATTCCTAAGGTACCGAAACCTTCGGTCTGGTTTTCCATATCACCACTCCAGATGTAGCTTACTCCCGCCGGTTTTGTTTTTTCGTTATCCATAAACTGAGCAGCCCATTCGTTAGCAACATCTCCTACAGGACGACCTACCACTTTAGATTTTACCTTTACAGAAGGTGCTTTATCTCTACGTTCCAATAAACTCGGTCCTGAACCCATTTTCACTTCTGCAAACTGACTTAGTCTGATCTGCTCACCCTGAGGGTTTGTAAACATCAGGTTTCTTACATCATCAATGGATTGTCTGTTGGCATCACCAAAACGGATATTGATGTCATATTCATATTCTCCGGCTCTGAATTTTCCGTCTGTATTTCCACTGAATGCAGTCTGCATCGTTTGTCCTACACTGGAAAGGTTTAAGCCTAAAGATGCCATTTTATCTCTGTCGATATTCACCTGAACTTCCGGATTTCCAGAGTCAGTCGATAATTCTGCATCTACGGAACCAGGAACTTTTTTAAGCAACTCTAGAATTCTGTTAGCTTCTTTATTGGCTGTTTCGTTATCCTGAGCCGTTACCACCATTTCAATCGGTGCATTATCTGCTCCCATTAATCCAATTGGTGCCGTTTTAAATTCAACTCCTGTGAATTTTTCTTCCAATGCTCTCTTGATTCTTGCAGATTTTATATCTGTGCTTTCATTACGCTCAGATTTATCGACCAGAATCACCTGGATCTCTGACTGATATAAAGTAGCCTGCGCACCACCAAATCCTGATGACTGCTGACCAACCGTGGTGATCATGTCTACAACATCTTTATCATTTCTAAGATATCTTTCAACCTCCAATGTCAGCTGATTGGTTTTTTCTACAGAAGCATCTTTAGGTAATTCCATCTGAACAAGGAACTGTCCTCTGTCCATTTTAGGGAAGAATTCACCACCGATAAATCCGAAAGCGACCAGCATGAATGAAGAAATCAGGATAATGAAGGTTACGACTACTGTCATAATTCTTCTTAATGTTGTTTTTAAAGCCCACTCCAGAATTCCTGTGATCCAGTGAGTGAATTTTTCCAATTGCTTTTCAAACCAAAGGATAAATTTCTCAAAAGGATTTTTACCTGTCAAATGTACCAGTTTACCATATCTTGAAGATAACCAAGGAATGATGGTAAATGAAGCTAATAAGGAGAATAATGTCGCAATAACCACCGTGACGCAGAACTGCGCCAGGATATCAGATACCAATCCTGAACTCATCGCGATCGGTAAGAATACCACCACGATTACCAGGGTGATAGCTGTTACGGTAAATCCAATCTCCGAAGCTCCGTCATAGGCTGCACGAATTCTGCTTTTCCCCATCTCCATGTGACGGTAAACGTTCTCCAAAACTACAATGGCATCATCCACAAGGATACCAACAACCAGTGAAAGTCCTAATAAACTCATCAGGTTTAAGGTATAGCCCATCAGATACATCCCAATTACTGTTGCAATCAATGACATCGGAATAGAAACCATTACGATAAATGCATTTCTGATGTTATGAAGGAACAATAACATTACTACTGCTACCAGGATAATCGCTAAGAATAAATCGAAAATTACATGGTCCGCAGCTTCAAGTGTAAAGTCTGTTGTATCATCTACAATGTTTATTTTAATTGCCTGAGTTTTATAATTCTTCTGAACATCGGCAATTGTTTTCTTCACTAATTCTGAAACTGAAACCGCATTGGCATCAGATTGCTTTTTAACCTGAAGTAAAATCGTAGAATTCTGATTGTATCTTGCAACTTTCTCCACATCTTTCTGTGTATCGAAAACTGTTGCAATATCAGATAAACGAACCTGAGCCCCATTTTTATTGGAAACGACAAGGTTATTCATCTCATCTACACTTTTATATTTTCCGGAAAGTCTGATCGTAGATCTTGAAGTTCTCGTCTTCAAAGCTCCCGTCGGGAAATCCAGGTTTGAGGAAAGAATCGCCTGCTGTACGTCTGCGATGGCAATCCCATATCCCTGCATTTTCTTTTCATCTAAGTTTACCTGAATCTCTCTCTCCTGCCCTCCTACAAGATCAACCTGAGCCACACCGTTTACACGGGAGAAAATAGGTTCTATTTTTTTATCTAAAAGGTCATAAAGATCTTTATTATTCAGTTTATCACTGGAAATACTCAATGTCATGATCGGGAGATCATCCAATGAGAATTTCTGCAAAGAAGGTGGATCTGCATCGTCCGGAAGATCTGCTAAAATAGCATTAACCTTTCTCTGTGCATCATTCAAAGCATAGTTTACATCGGCACCGGTATTCAGCTGAACCATAATAACCGATAAACTTTCATAAGATGAAGATTCTACTTTTTTTACATTTTCCAGGGAACCCACGGCATCTTCAATTTTCCGGGTTACCGAAGTTTCCACCTCAGCAGGCGAAGCTCCGGGATATACCGTAGAAATGGTTACCATATTGGTTTCAAACTTTGGAATCAACTCGTACCCCATCATGGAGTAACTTAATAAACCACCCAACGTAAGTATCGTAAACAATACGATAACAAGGGATGGCCTTTTAATGGATATTTCTGCTAACTTCATCTTCTGTTACTTTACGATATTGATTTTCGCACCATTATCAAGGTTGATCTGTCCACTGGTCACTACCTGTTCACCACCGTTCAGTCCGCTTAAGATCTGAACTTTATCACCGTACACTTTTCCTGTTTGTACTTTGATCAGTTTAGCAATACCATTGTTTACGATAAATAATTGCCCTGAACTTACTCCGTTTACGAAAGCTTCTGCAGGAACGGTAAGCATATTCTGAGTTTCAGCACCGTGATTGGTTTTAAATAAAGCGGTTGCATACATCCCTGCTTTTAAGTTTCCTCTGTTCTGAACTTCAATTTCAACAGGGAAATTTAAAGATGCATCACTTTTAGGAGCAATGAAGGTAATTCTACCGCTGAAAGAATCTTCAGGTAAAACATTGACATTAATAGGAACTTCCTGTCCCAGTGCAATTCTTCCTACCTGACTTTCATCTACCAATACAGAAAGTTTAAGACTGTTGATATTAACGATTTCAAACATAGAAGTCCCTACAGAAACCACTGTTCCAGGCTCAACCATCTTTTTATTGATCGTTCCGCTGATTCCTGCACGAATGCTGGTATCATTTACTCTTACTCCCTGAGCTTTAACGGCAGCCTGCATGTTTTTCAGCTGTAGTCTTGAGTTATCCAGCTGCTGTTTTGTAACACCACCGGTTTTATATGCGTTTTCGTAACGTTGGTTGTCAATAATTGCATTTTGCAAATTATTCTGAGCTTGTGTTACATCAACTTCAATGGCATCTCTTTTAATAGTTGCCAACGTCTGACCTGCAGAAACTCTGGAACCTTCCTTTACCAAAACACTAACGATACGCCCTGCAATTTCTGAAGACTGATTCATTTCCTGTTTAGGAATAAATGTTCCGTTGGCTGAGTAATCGGTATTGATATTTTCTCTAGAAACCGTTACAACATTCACGTTGATCTTATCAACCTGCTTAGCAACTTCTTTAACCTCTTTTGTCTGTTTCTCTTTGTTACCTGCAATCTTATAGGCTGCCAAACCTACAAGTACAGCTGCTACGATGATATATATTAAAGTTTTTTTCATTTTAGTTATGGGTTTTGTAGTGTGTTTAATTCTCCTTTAGCTTTAATTAATTTGATCTCAGCTTGCTTATAGTCTAATAATGCGTTTGAATAATTCTGTTTTGCCTGAGTCAAAGCATTCTCAGAATCTAAAACTTCTGTAAGTGTTGCCAAACCATTCTGATAATTAGACTGAGTATTTTTCTGTACTCTTTCCGCAAGGCCTACATTGTCTTTCATACTTTGGATATTAATGATAGAGTTTTCCATATTGGAAATCGCATTTTTATAATCCAAGTTCAAAGTCAACTGTGTATTTTGAATATCCAAATCCAAATCCTGAATATCAATTTCAGCTTGCTGAATCTTAGCTTTTGTAGACCCTCCTGTAAAGATCGGAACATTAATATTTAGCCCTATTGCTGAATAATCACTCCAAAGTACCCCATTACTCAAACCATTGGTAAGAGGAAATTTCTTTCCTGTTGCCGCCCATGCATAATTGGCCTGCAGGCTTACAGTAGGGTAAAGATAGGCTTCCGTTGCTTTTTTGTTGAACACAAGAAGCTCCCTGTTTTTATTCTTCACTTGCATCTCCAAGCGGTTATTCAGATCCACGTTGCTGACGATTAGCTCAGGTTTCGGTTCAATAGTCTTTTCTTCAAGCTCTATACTGGAATCAATGGGAACTCCCATGTAAAACTTCAGAGCATTTTTTGAAAGCTCAACTGAATTGATAAGTTGCTGTCTGTTTGATCCAATATTAGTCAGCTGTACGTTTGTACGATCTAAATCAATGGCTTTTGCCAATCCGTTATCAACTAGACTCTTGATAACATTTCTTGTTTTTTCTGTATTGGTGTAGCTTACCTCCACAGTCTTAAGGTTTTCTTCCTGTACAAACACCTGATAATAAGCAGTGGCTACATTTTCAATAATCTGTTCATTGGTCAACTGAGCATTCAGGATATAAAACTCTCTTGTTGATTTTGCAGCCTTAAGGCCAGTAAAGACTCTCTGATCAAATATAGCCTGCTGAACATTTACCCCTGCATTGGTGCTCCAAGGCTGTCCCAACTGAGCGGTTATTCTTTGTCCACCAAACTCCAGTAATGACTGCTGAATAATTGGATTATAAGTTAAGCCTGCCGTACCGGTTACCTGAGGTAAAGCTCCTGCTCTGGCTTCATCTATTTTATATTCAGCTTTTTTGATCTGTAAGGCCGCTTTTTTGGCTTCTGCCTTATTTTGAAGAGCCTGCTTAATGGCTTCCTGTAAAGAAACCTGCTGTTGTGCAGACACCGATGAAAAGCCGAAAATCATAAATGCTGCAGCTATCCCAATTTTTAGCTTTTGCGCAGTTATACGTTTTCTTTTCATAATTTTATACTTCGTTTATTTTTTTATGTAGTTTAATGTTGTTATTTTATTTCTATATGACGAACGCCGTTCTGAAATACTTTAATTTTTAAATAACATATTGATAATAATCTCTTTCCGTTCTGAAATAATCTTATCGTATTCATCATCACTAATCATCAGATTCTCCATAAACAGAGGTCTTATAGCACTTGGAAAAACCAATAACGAAACCATATTCAGAATAAACTGAACGGGTGACATTTTCTCAATATTTCCCAATTCCATTTCTTTTTCAATATCGCGGTACATCTGGTCCAGGATATCTTCTTCAATTTCTCTTTGATGACAGCTTCCTTTATTGATCTGTGAAACAATATAAGTTTCCAGATAAGGATACTGAAGGCTTGTAGCAAGGCTGCTTTCTATAAACTCACTCATTTTCTCCTTAAAAGGAAGATTTGAGGTCTGGATAATCTTAGATTTCTCCTGTTCCACTTTTTGTGCTTCATCGAAAATAATCTGAATCAGGTTATCTCTTGAGCGGAAATAGTAGTTTATCAGTGTTCTGTTCACTCCGGCTGCATCAGCAATTTCCTGCGTTGTAGCATCAAATTTTCCTTTCACAAAGAATAAATTCTTCGCCGTCTCCTTGATCAATTCCTGTGTTTGGTCTTTTTTTGCTTGATTTGACATTTTTGTTAAACAAATTTGTGCAAAATTAAACAAATTTTGTTTTTGACAAAATTGTTAAACAAAAATATTAAACAAAATTGTTATGATTTACATCATATTTTTCATATAATTCAACACCATGTGTTATTTAATATTTGATGAGAGGGGCATTTTTATATCTTTGCCGCAAAAAAAATTAATACCCTGATGCGAAAAATTTTATTGATGTTCATGGTTCTCCACTGTGTGTTTTATTATTCTCAAAACAAACCTAAGAACGATTACTATTTCTACGAAAATAAAGGACAAATTGTTGACCAAGAAGGAAAGGCAAATCCCAGCGTAAAATACTTATATCATTCTTCCGGATTAAATGTACAGCTACGAACTAATGGCTTCTCATATGACATCTACGAAATAAAAAAGACATTGAATCTAAATTCCTCAAAATTTATTAAGAATGCGGTTTCTGATTCAAAGCCCTACTATGAAGATGAGTTTAATTATCAGCAGCTTTTCCATAGAATTGATATTCAGTTAGTCAATTCCAATAAAAACACATCAGTTATAGCAGAAGGAAAATCTCTGGATTATGACAATTACTATAACCTTTCTGAAAAGCCTGAGGGGGTTACCAATATTCACCGTTATCAAAAACTTATATACAAAGAAATATATCCTCATATTGATCTGGTATTCTTCAAACCAAAGGATACCCTAAAACCCATTGAATATAATTTTATCATTAACCCAGGTGGAAAGATCTCGGATATTAAAATGAAAATTAATGGTGCCTCTGCATCCATCAAAGACAATAAACTTTTAATGAATGTCCGTTTTGGAGAGATTCATGAAAATATACCCAACAGCTGGATTGAAGGAGAAAACAGACAAAGTTTAAATGTTTATTTTAAAGATTTGGGCGATCAGACTTTTGGGTTTAGCTCTCCAATAGAAATTTCAAACAAAACAGTAATAATTGACCCTGTTCCCATAAGAGTTTGGGGAAGTTATGCAGGGGGCTATGGCGAAGAAGGCGGAAGGATTAAAACAGACATCGATAATAAAGGCTATCTTTTGGGAGGTACAACCAGCAATACCAATATGGCTACTTCAGGTGCATATCAGCAAAATATCAATGCTTACAGTGATGGTTTTTTAATGAAATTAACTAAAGACGGACAAAGGCTTTGGGGAACATATTATGGCTTTTCAGGAAATGATGCACTTATGGATGTAACTTTTGATGAAAATAATAATATTTATGCTGGAGGTTTTATAGAGCGCTTACAATCAAACAGGGACGTTGTTCTGGTAAAATTTGACACCAATGGTAATTTACTTTTCCAGAAAGATTTTATCGGAAGCTATTATGATAATATCGGGGGTGTCTCATATAACCAAAATCGTGTTTATATTGGAGGAGAAACTATGAGCGCAAATTTTCCGGTCCTTAATGCCACACAAAATAGTAAAGCAAGTCCTCCAGGGTACTTTGATGCTTTTTTAGCTTCGGTTGATTCTTCCACCGGGAACACAGAATTGTCAACTTTCTTTGGGGCTTCCGATCATTCAACATCTATTTTTAAAATATTTTCTTCTGTTGATGATTTAGAAGTCATAGGGGCTACCCAAGCTCAGAACATACTAATGATTAATCCATTTCAGTCTACAAATTCGGGAATAACTGATGGCTTATACTTAAAGTTTTCAAAAACAGGAAATCTATTAAGATCAAGCTATTACGGCCTTAGCGGACAAGATATTATACGTGAGGCAAGAATAATCAACAACACATTGATATTGGCTGGTGAATTTTTCGACAACAATATTCCGAGTAAAAACGCAGGAGTATGGAAAGTAAACTTAAGTACCAATGCAATAGAGAAAACTTATTTCCCTTTTCACTATACTATGGGACTTTCAGCATATATTGACATTCTGGGAAATATTTTTTACAGTGGATTATCAGATGTAGGACAAACAGACATTGCTACACCAAATGCTTACATGACTTCAACCGGCCCTTATATTAAAACATTTATGATTAAGTATAATCCCAGTAATATAAAAGAATGGGGTACTTTTTATGGAGGGAATGGAGGAACACAATTAGGTGAAATCACAAAGGATAATGAAGGTTTCATTTATTTCACCGGTATGTCTAGCAACAATACAACAGGTATAGCAACACCAGGAACATTCCAACAACAGGGGTCACATCCTTCAAATGATATGTTTATTGCCAAGTTTCAGGACTGTACCTCAGCTGCAGTGATCACTTCCAATTCTCCGGTTTGTATTAATTCAACACTCCAACTGAATGCTACCGGAGGAACAACATACAGCTGGACAGGGCCCAATGGTTTTACTTCTTCTTTACAAAACCCAACCATCAACAATGCAACAGCAGCTAATTCCGGCACCTACATATGTCAGGTTTCCGGATCCGGAGGCTGTGACGGAAGTTTCTCCGTAAACGTTGTGGTAGGTGATCATGCCGCTCCGGTTCCGAATGCTGTCAATCTAACAGATATTACAGGCGATTGCCATACAACGGTTACTAACTTTCCAACTGCTACGGATAACTGTGCAGGGGTAATTACTGCAACCACCACAGACCCTCTGTCATATTCAACTCCAGGGAACTATATCATTCATTGGACGTATAATGATGGAAACGGAAATACAGCCACTCAAAACCAAAATGTAACTATAACATCACCTGCCCTTCCCACTGCAGCAAACTTAATACAAACCTTCTGTGCCACAAACAATCCAAAAATTTCAGATATCCAGATCACAGGTCAGAATATAAAATGGTATGATGCTGCAGGAAATCTGTTAGCGGCTACAACGCCTCTTCTCAATGGCCAGACTTACCATGCTTCTCAAACTATCAACGGTTGTGAAAGCAATACAATTGCTGTTCAGGTGACGGTCAATACCACTCCTAAGCCGACAGCCAATATTGACCAGGATTTCTGTGCTTCCGCTAATCCCACGATAGCTAACCTTGCCGTAACCGGAACATCTCTGGTGTTTTACAATGCCTCAGGAACGGTATTACCCGCTACCACTCCTCTTGTACATGGACAAACCTATTATGTAACGCAGACATCAAACAGCTGTGAATCTGAGAAACTGGCTGTTTCTGTAACCCTTTCTATCAATAATATTCCAGCCAAAGATTATACTCCGCTACTGTGTAATACGACAACTGGAAACACAATGACAGTAGATCTACATTCTTTTGAAAGTAATATCATTACGAATCCGGGCGCTTATATATTTACTTACACAGATATGAGTGGAAATGTCATTACTAATCCTTCAGCTTATGTTGTAAACAATGGATCAACCTTAGTTCATGTAAAAGTTGCCACAACTGACGGATGCTTTACAATAGTCAGGCTGAATATTACGGTCAATCCAAAACCTTTCATCAACCTTCCTGATCAGTTGGATTTCTGTGAAGGAAAATCTGTGACTTTAGATGCAGGACCCGGATTGCAGTATCTATGGAACACCGGTGCAACAACCCAGACCATTACCGTATCAACTCCGGGAACCTATTCTGTAAAAGTAACAAACAGTTTCGGCTGTGAAAATACAGATTCTGTGCAGATCAGCTATTCCGTATTAGCTCAGATTGTATCAGTAAACATTGTTAATAATACAGCAACGGTCATTCTTTCCCAAGCCGGAAATTATGAATACTCCTTAAACAATAGTACCTGGCAGGACTCCCATATTTTCACCAATTTAAATATCGGGGAATACACCGTCTATGTAAGAACAAAAGCAGGATGTATTATTGGCCAGAAAAACTTCTCTATATTCAACATTCCTAATGCCATCACTCCCAATGGTGACGGAACAAATGATACATGGAAAATAGCCGGATTAGAGAATTATCCGGGAACAGAAGTCAATTTATATGACAGAAAAGGATTGATGATCTTTAAGGAAACCATCAGTAAAAAACCTTTTCAATGGGATGGAAAATATAACTCCCAACCTATATCCACAGGAACCTACTGGTACACCATAAAAGTGTCTGATGGAAGAACCTACAGTGGATGGCTGCTGGTTAAAAACAGGGAATAACAAAAAAGAGCAGAAAATTCTGCTCTTTTATTTTTTATAGTAATTTGATCTTATCATCCAGGATATCAATAATCTTATCCTTATAAAGTCCTCCAATTGCTTTCTTAAAGTTCTTTTTACTCATCTGAAGCTCATCTTTGATCTCTTCAGGAGAAGATTTGTCCGAAACATGTAAAAGTCCGTAGTTCTCCTCCAATCTGTTCAGAATCTTTTGTTTGAATTCATCAACATTTTCAAAACCTTCGGGCTGCAGAGAAACATCAATTTTTCCATCTTCACGAATCGCTTTAATATAACCTGTTTCTTCAGACAAAGGATAAAGCTTTTTAAAAACATCGGAAACATAGATCAACCCGATATATTTTTTGTTGATCACCACATTCCAGCCAATCTCACTTTCATTCATCATAAGCAGGTCTACACTATCCCCTTTCTTGAATGGCAAATCCTGATACTGAGGGTTTCTCTTGAATTTTGTAGTTCCTGTAATCAAGTCCATATCTTCATCTACGTAGATATAAACCAGGTATCTTTTACCTTCTATAATTTTGGTTTTCTGCTGTTTGTAAGGAATAAACAAATCTTTGATGATTCCCCAGTCCATAAATGCTCCGCTAGGAAGACTCTGCACACAACTCATTACAGCAAACTCTCCCACTTCAGCCAATGGAATCTCAGTAGTTGCTTTCAATTTATCATCATCCTGATAAACAAAAACCTCTACCTCATCACCTATTTCTTTGTCTTCATTCGTGAAAATTTTTGGCAAAAAAGCCTTTTCACCGGATTCATCTGCTAAGATCCATCCTGAGTTATTTTTTTCTGAAATTTTTAAAGTTTGAGTTTTTCCGAGTTGCATTGATGATAAAATTAGCTGACAAAGGTACGGAAATTTGAAGATTTTACCCTACTTAATACTTTTAAGAATTATTTTATCTGTCGGATAGCTTTTAAAACCTGTACATTTGAATAAAAAATACCAGAAGACATGAAAAAGTATTTCGCTGTGGCATTTCTTATTTCGGTGATCACGATCAATGCTCAATTACTCGAAAAAACAGCTATTACGGTTGCCTATCGCTATACCGGAAGAAATGTTTTACAGACCGGCTTGGAATTCAGAATAGGTAATACTCATGGGAAATCTATTATTTTGGGCCCCTCCCTTCTGTATAGCCATATCAATCATGCAGATAAATTTATTCCGGAAGCCCATATTTATCTTTCCGATCAGGGAAAATTATTCGGACTATCTTCTAACCCCTATTCCATAGAACCCAGAATCGGTATTACACTGTTCAATATTATCTTTCTCAATACCGGATATGCATTTCCTATCCACAAAGAAAAATACTTTAAAGGGGTTACATTTGGGATACAGTTTAATATTGCGCCCAAACACGCTCAATTTTATGACCCAATAAAAATAATGTAATCTAAAATAGGGTGAGGCTAAACCCAAATACGTTTATTATTAAAATAGAAACAAGCATATTTCTGATTAAACAATCAACAATAAAAAAGAGATGAAAATCACCTCTTTTTTTATTGTTATAAATTCGTAACATACTCCATGAGTTCCCGTTTACTACTTTCAAAATCAAACGCATCGGATACCAGAAAGTATTTGTTTTTATCGGCACAATTCCGATACATAGATTTAGCCAAAGACAATTTATTTTTATCAAAACTGATCGACTTCACCAAATCTCTGATCTGTGCAGCGGTAAACATAGAATTTCGCATTTGCTGATTAATCATAGCTATTTTGCCATCATCAAATTTCTCATTTCTCTGCAACATTTCAAAAAACTGGCGGAAGGTTGTATTGTCCATTACATTACCAGCGTTATTCCAGTTTCCGGATTGATTTCCGTAAGGATTATTCCAGACATCATTCCAGTCATTAAAACCGTATTGCCCCTGAACAGGATAAGAATCCAGCAGATATAACCCTTCATTGGTAAAGAAATCCAGTACCATTCTGCTGTTATTCCGAAGCATCAAAGTAGTTCTGTACATTAAAAATCCATTTTCATAGATTGCAATCGGTATTCTTCCGGACTGTAAGTCAAAAAATCTATATTTCCCGGAACCATTGGCCATCATTTGATCACCAATTTCAACAGTGAAAAACCCCTGCTCAGGAATGCGCAAAAAGACCTCTGCATATCCGTAATTTTTATTCCATTGATACCCTGGATTTTTTATCTTGTTGTTTTGATTGGCTGTATTGTGATCAAAGGTTTTATTTCCTCTGCTTAGGCTATTAGGAGACTGCATTTCCGTTGTTGAAGCTTCATTCTTTAACAACTCCCCCGCTTTCCCCGCTTCCTGTGCCCATACGCTTATACCAGCCAGAAACATTAAACTTATAAAAATTTTCTTCATACTTTACTTTTCAAAATCAATCTCCATTTTTGTGCCAAAAAGAAAGAGAAGCAGATGCTTCTCTTTCTTTTCAATATTTAAATGATTAAATCTTTTTAATCGTACTATATGTGGATTGGTCTTTTTCCGGTAGCATCCAACGCTGCTTCTTTAATAGCTTCAGCATAAGTTGGGTGAGCATGAGAACTTCTTGCGATGTCTTCAGCACTTGCACGGAATTCCATAGCAATTACTCCTTCAGCAATAAGATCTGCAGCTCTCGCTCCAATGATATGCATTCCTAAAACCTCATCAGTTTTTTCATCTGCAATAATTTTCACAAGTCCATCAACATCACCACTTGCACGGCTTCTTCCTAATGCTCTCATTGGGAAAGAACCTACTTTATAAGCCACTCCTTCTTCTTTCAATTGCTCCTCAGTCTTACCTACTCCGGCAACTTCAGGCCAAGTATATACCACACCAGGAATCAGGTTATAATTGATATGTGGTTTTTGTCCTGCTAATATTTCAGCAACTAAAGTTCCTTCTTCACTCGCTTTGTGAGCAAGCATTGCCCCTTTGATCACATCACCGATTGCATAGATATTGGCAACATTTGTCTGTAAGTGATCATTTGTTTTTACTCTTCCTCTTTCATCAAGCTCTACTCCTGCTTTTTCAAGACCAAGGCCATCTGTATAAGGTTTTCTTCCTACAGAAACTAAACAGTAATCTCCTTCTACAACTACTTCTTCTCCCTTTTTATCTTTAGCTGTCACTTTTACAGTATCTCCGTTTCTTTCAACTGCAGAAACTGCTGTAGAAAGCATAAACTTCATACCCTGTTTTTTAAGAACTTTCGTCAATTCTTTACTTAAAGCACCGTCCATTCCAGGGATAATTTTATCCATGAATTCAACAACCGTTACCTGAGCACCTAATCTTAAGTATACAGAACCTAATTCAAGACCAATAACGCCTCCTCCAATTACGACAAGGTGCTTTGGAATTTCTTTAAGATTTAACGCTTCTGTAGAAGTAATCACTCTTTCTTTATCAAGAGAGATAAAAGGAAGTGAAGACGGCTTAGAACCCGTTGCAATAATTGTATATTTAGATTCTATTGTTTCAGAAGAACCATCATTTTTAGTTACTTTAATCTGAGTAGCAGATTCAAAACTTCCCAATCCTTCAAAAACAGTGATTTTGTTTTTGTCCATCAAAAAGTTGATCCCTTTAGTCGTTTGATCTACCACTTCATTTTTACGCTCAATGATTCTTGCAATATCTGCCTGTGGCTCATTGATGATAATTCCGTGGCTTGCAAAATTGTGTTTTGCATTTTCAAAATGTTCAGAGCTGTCAAGAAGTGCTTTTGACGGAATACATCCAACATTAAGACAAGTTCCGCCTAAAGTTGAATATTTTTCAATAATTGCTGTTTTGAAACCTAATTGTGCTGCACGGATCGCAGCTACATAACCTCCAGGACCAGAACCTATTACGGTAACATCGAATTGACTCATGTTATATTATGAATTTGTTTATTATTATCTATCTTAATTCTCACAAATTTACATATAAATTACTAAGCACCAAAGTGAGTTTTATCAATTTTAAAAATGATAATTATAAGCCTTAGTTTTATGAAAAGTGTTATTTTATGAATTTTATATTTTCCTCACTCCCTTCCTTCAAATAAATGGCGGTAAAGACAAGTGGTTTTTCTGCTGAAGCATTATCAAAATGGAGGATCTTCACATTTTTAGGTTCATAAAAAGCATCTCCTTCATGAAGTATCACTTTCTGTTGTCCTTCTATCTGAAAAACAGCCTCTCCTGAATTGATTATTCCTAAAACGGGACAGGGATGCAGATGCTCAGGAGCTCCTTGTCCTGCAGCCATTGTTATTTCCTGAATCTCTGTGGATTTAATTTGCTGATCAATAGCCGTTTTTAACAATTCTTTTCTGGAAATTGTCTTCTGCTGGGCTGTCATGACAACAGAATTCAGTATCAAAATAACGATTATAAATGGCTTCATAAATTTGATATTTAATTAGACTCCTTTTTACTTAAATCAGCATATATATTACAAACTCACATTCAGTTTTCCCTGTCCAAATGTACCGGTACTTTCAAAAAAAGAACCCCCATACACATACCAGTCAAGGTTTTCTAAAAATCCGACAGCATTTTCCGGACTTATTTGAGGACGGTCTTTTTTAGAAACAATCCCCTTGTACCATCTTTCAGATTGGGGAGCATTTTCAAATTCAATACAATAATGGATCCATATCCTCTGGCAAAGTTTACATTGCTGAACAGATACCTCAGCATTTCTTCCGTCTGTATGATCAATTCCTAATGCTGAGCTTCTATATTCTGTATAATTGGAAGTTGGCTTCTCGCAGGCACATCCTAATTTTTGGATTTTATTCATGAATGAAAAATGGGTTTTCAGATAAAATTTATAATTCCAAAAGTAAGAAATTAACAACCCATAAAGCAAATGCTGTCATTAACGTTTTACTAAATCCAGTAAAACCTTTTCATATTTATCTAAAATAATATTTTTTGAAAACCTGGATTTAATAGAGTTTCGTATAGCATCCCGATTATAATTACTCTGCATAACTCTTATAATCTGCTGTGCAAAGTTTTCATAGTTTTCTATATTAGATATTTCTCCATTCACATTATGCTGAATGATTTCGTTAATTCCTCCGGGGCAGTTATTCGCTAAAGAATAGGTTCCGCAAGCTCCTGCTTCCAATAAAACATTTGGAAAGCCTTCATATCGTGACGAAAGAATAAATAAATCTGCATATTTTAAAAACTGGTAGGGATTTTCCTGTCTGCCATGAAAAATTACATTTTTTAGTCCCAAAAACTCTTTCATCTGAAGCAAGACTTCTTTATCTTTTCCATCTCCTAAAATATGAAGCAGAATATGTTCATTTTTAAGCCTTGAAAAAACTTTCAAAAGGTTATCAAAGCCTTTTCTTGCTGATAAATTACCGATAGCCACTACATTTTTATAATTGTATTTAAAGCATTCAGGTTTAAGGGAAACGGATAATTTATCATCAATAAAATCGAAATCAACCGGATTATTTATTTTGACAATTTTCTTCTTTTTGATATTAAAATTATCCACCAGGTCTTTCATCATATCATCGCTTTGGGCAATGATTCTCTGATAATTATTGTAAAAATTATAGAAAAATTTTATTTCTTTTCTCGTAACATGCTGAGTGACCACATTCGTTTCCCTGGCAATGAATTTCGTCCTTGGAAAAAGCTTGATAAATAATGCTAAGTAAGCATTGACTTCCCCAAAACCGGAAAAAACAATATCGGGTTTTCTCCTGTAAATTTCTCCCAAAATAGGTTTCAGTGAATGTCTGATCCTCTCCGTATTAATATCGATGATTTCAACATCTTTTTTTAGAAAATTAAGATACCCGCCTTTCTTACGCAACAGCAAAATCTTCGGCTCAAACCGATCTCTGGAAAGATGATTCGCTATGGTGGTAACTATTCTTTCTGCGCCCCCGGTTTCTAGATCCGGCAGAATAAATATGACTGATATTTTTTTCATCACTGTAAAATTAGTAAAAAGTTTTGTTAACCTTCAAACCTAACTCCTCAAATAGAGGAATAATTTCGTCAATATGTTCAACACTCAGAAAAACATACTTATCTTCATTAAAATTCATCCCTCTTCTTTTGAACAAAGAAAAAGGTTCGTCATTTTTTCCAAAGATATTTTCCGGTTCTCCGAAGATAATGTTTCCAAAAAACCGACTATTCAATTCAACATTTACTTGTTCTATTTCTTCCAGTTTTTTATATTTCCAAATATCCTTACTGGATCTTTCAACTATGATTATTCTCTGATTGGTTATTAAATAACAATCATTTTTCAAATCAAAATATCTCAAAACCCATCTAAAAATAGTGAAATATAATCCTGCTCCAAACATTATCATAGCAAAAATGAACAAAAATGAATTCATAGTTGTAAGCAATAAAATGGAAATGGTTAAATAAAAAAATGAAAAAACAATCCTAATTTTCTCCGTCATATTAAAAAAGAAACTCTTCGTTGGAAGAATTTCTTTTAAAATTATTTCGTTTACATTCAAAATCATCATTTTAATTTGCTACATCACTGATAAATTTAATTCTCAGCATTCTCACTTCTTCATCAGAAAGTTCATCTCCAAATTCATCCAACAGCACCTTCATGCTGTCACTTTCAGAATCAGTCATGAATTCCATAAAGCCATCAACGATATCTTCATCAAAATTATCTTCAATATAGTAGTCAATATTCAATTTTGTTCCCTGATATACGATACTTTCCATTTCTTTCAGTAATTCGTTCATGGAAAGATTTTTTGCTCTTGCAATATCTTCAAGGTCAATTTTCTTATCGGTACTCTGGATAATAAATACTTTATGGCTCGATTTATTGGCGACCTGTTTCAGGACCATATCCTGGGTACGTTCAATATTATGGTCTTCTACATAGGTTTTGATAAAGTCGGCAAACTCTTTACCATATTTTTTGGCTTTTCCTTCTCCTACCCCATAGATCTTGGCTATTTCTTCTAGCGAGATAGGATACTGAACAGTCATATCCTCTAAACTGGGATCCATAAATACTGTATAAGGAGGAATCCCGTATTTTTTAGCTACTTTTTTTCTCAGTTCTTTTAATTGGCCAAACAGGTTTTGATCCAGTCCACCACCGGCTTGCTGCTGGATCTGATCACTCTCTGCTTTTGTTTGGCTAAGGTCAAATTCTCTGTCTTCCGCAATTAAAAATACATCTTTGGTTTTGCCAGCCAGAACATCTCTGCCTTTAGCCCCCATTTTTAAAACCCCATAGGTTTCAATATCTTTCTGTAAAAAATTCTGAACAGTAGCCTGTCTCAGAATTGTCTTCCAATAATTATCTTTTTCTTCTTTTCCGAAACCGAAATGTGAGCTTTGCTCCAGTTTGTAAGATTTTGTAACCGCCGTTTCTTTTCCTACTATTACAGAAATCAGATCTTTAGCTTTAAACTTCTCACCGGTATCACTGATCAGGGCCAGTACTCTTTCCAAATCATCAGTGGCATCTTTTAATTTTGGAGGATTCGAAGAGTTGTCACACATCTTCGCTCCATCTCCGTTTACAGGATCAAAACTTTCTCCAAAATAATAAAGGATATATTGTCTTCTGCTCATTGAAGTTTCGGCATAGCCTACCACTTCATTCAAAAGCTGTAAACCAATCTCCCTTTCGGAAACCGGTTTTTGTGCCAGAAATTTCTCCAGTTTTTCAATATCTTTTGGATCATAGAATGCCAGACAATGTCCTTCACCCCCATCTCTTCCTGCTCTTCCTGTTTCCTGATAATAGCTTTCCAGTGACTTTGGAAAATCATAGTGAATCACGAAACGTACATCCGGTTTGTCTATTCCCATCCCAAAGGCAATGGTAGCCACAATGACATCCACATCTTCCATCAGGAATTTATCCTGATTGGCAACCCTTATTTTCTGGTCAAGACCGGCATGATAAGGAAGTGCATTGATACCGTTAACTTGTAAAAGCTGGGCAAATTCTTCTACTTTTCTTCTGCTCAGACAGTATACAATTCCGGATTTCCCTTTGTGTTGGTTGATAAATTTTACGATTTCCCTATCTACATTGACTTTTGGACATACCTCATAATATAAATTAGGACGGTTAAAACTTTCCTTAAAGACCAAAGCATTGGTCATTCCTAATGTTTTTTGGATATCATCCTGAACTTTAGGAGTGGCAGTAGCTGTCAGTGCAATGACAGATACATCTGCGATCTTATCAATAATCTGTTTAAGATTTCTGTATTCAGGCCTGAAGTCGTGCCCCCATTCTGAAATACAGTGCGCTTCGTCAATAGCAAAGAAAGAAATTTTCACTTCTTTCAAAAACTCCAGGTAATCTTCTTTGATCAATGATTCCGGAGCAACATACAAAAGTTTGGTTTTTCCGCTTTTAATATCGTCAAAAACCTGTTTTGTCTGTGTTTTGTTTAATGATGAATTCAATACATGGGCTACTCCATCTTCCGAGGAAAGGCCGTTCACTGCATCTACCTGATTCTTCATTAACGCGATCAGGGGCGAAACGACTATTGCCGTGCCTTCGGAAATAAGTGCCGGAAGCTGATAACATAATGATTTTCCACCACCTGTAGGCATTAAAACAAATATATCCTTCCCTTCCAATAGGTTTTCTATGATTTGCTCCTGCTGACCCTTAAATGTAGAAAACCCAAAATACTTTTTCAATTCGCCTGATAAATTGGCTTTTTTTGCGCTCATCTAATTTTCTATTGCTAAATTTGCATATAACCCAAAGTTATAAAATTTTTGCTTAAAATAAAAGCGAACGGATTTATAAAAATAAAATTTATATTAAATATTCTTTTTAAAATATAACATTTTTTAGGAACTTTTTTGTATACCATATCATCGTAAAATGGATAGAACCAACATTATATCAATAGCTAAAAGTACTTTAGAAATAGAGATTTCGGAACTTGAAAAATTAAAAAACAGAATTGATGACCAATTTGCCGAGGCAGTGGAAATTATTCATGCCGCAAAAGGGAAACTTATTGTAGTGGGAATAGGAAAATCTGCTCATGTGGGAAATAAAATTGTGGCTACCTTAAATTCTACAGGTACACCATCACAGTTCCTTCATGCATCAGAAGCTATTCATGGAGATTTGGGTGTTATTCAGAAGCAGGATGTCGTTTTATGTATTTCCAATTCCGGTAACTCTCCTGAAATTGCCAATCTGGTTCCTTATTTAAAAGACTATTCTTCCGCTTTGATCGGGATGACAGGCAACAAAAAAAGTAAACTTGCCGAATTTTCTGAAATTGTACTGGATACCCATGTTGATGTTGAAGCCTGCCCGAATAAGCTGGCTCCTACAAGCTCTACAACCATCCAAATGGCTTTGGGAGATGCCCTGGCTGTTGCTTTAATGGAACTGAATGATTTCAAAGCCAATGATTTTGCCAAATTCCATCCGGGAGGCAGTTTAGGAAAAAATCTTACATCGAGAGTCGAGCAGTTTCTTTCTTCACAAAAGCCTCAGGTTACAGAAGATGCCACCATAAGAGATGTTATCATTTCTATCAGTGGATCCAGCCATGGAATTACGGTAGTTACCAATGAAGAGCAAATCATAGGAGTTGTTACGGATGGAGATTTGAGAAGAATGTTGCTGAAAGGTGAAGATATCAGTAAGGTTTTGGCTAAAGACATTATGTCTGCCCATCCGAAAACCATTGAAAAAGAAGCTCTTGCCAAACAGGCAATGAAGGTATTGAAAGAAAACAACATAGGTCAGCTTATTGTCACTGAAAACGGAAAGTACTTCGGGATCATTGATCTTCATAAGCTGCTGGATGAAGGCATCAATTAAGCGATTTATATGGAAGACTTTCTGAAAAAACATATACAGGAGATTATTAATCTCACGGATGATGAGTTTGAAATGGTAACCTCACTTTTCAGAAAACAGAAATTCAGAAAAAGGCAGTTTTTAATACAGGAAAATCAACCTGTAAAAGACATATACCTGATTGAAAAAGGATTTCTTAAAAGCAGCTTCATAGACAGCACAGGCAAAGAACATATTCTTCAGTTTGCAGCACCCAATTGGTGGATTTCAGATTTTGCAGCTTTTTTTAAGCAGGATCTATCCTCAGTAGCTGTTGACTGTATTGAAAATGCTGAAGTTTACTGTATATCCTATGAAGACTTAGATCTTCTTTGTACAAAAATCCCAAAGACGGAACATTTTTTCCGGGTAAAATCCAATTTTGGGTATATCGCTTTACAACAGAGAATTCTTTCTCTAATAAGCAAGTCTGCTAAAGAGCGTTATGAAGATTTCTTGCAGCAGTATCCGGGGTTTATTGACCATATTCCCAAACAGCTTATTGCAAGTTACCTGGGAGTTTCAAGAGAAACATTAAGCAGACTATATTCTTAAGATGTGACGTGGGTCACATCTTTTTTTTGAGCTATGTCATAGTGATAACGATGTTAAATTCTTCATCTTTGTTTTATAATTTTAATCTAAAAAACAATGAAAAAGAAAGTATTAATTGTCGTAACAAGTGTAGAAAAATACCCCGATATGGATAGAGCAACCGGTTTGTGGCTGGGTGAAGCGGTCCATTTTTATGAAAAATTACTTGAAAAAGGATATGATATTGATTTTGTAAGCCCACGGGGAGGGTATACTCCACTGGATCCTATTTCATTACAGATGTTTGTGCAGCCTGCGGAATGGAAATTTTATGCAGATGAAGTTTTCAGACAGAAACTGGCCACTACTTTAAAACCGGAAGAGATCAACCCGAAAGAGTACAGTGTCATTTACTACACCGGAGGACATGGAGTTGTTTGGGATTTTCCAGAGAATGAAACATTACAGCAGATAGCTCAAAAAATTTATGAAAATGGAGGCATAGTTTCATCAGTATGTCATGGTGCTGTAGGTCTTTTTAACATTAAACTTTCTAACGGAGAACTTTTAATTAACGGAAAAACACTCACAGGCTTTTCGAATTCAGAAGAAATAGCCTCTGAACTGGCTGATCATATGCCTTACCTTACAGAAGATGTTTTAAAAACCAAAGGAGCCCATTATGTAAAAGCTGATCAGGATTTTGTTTCCTTTGCGGTATCTGACGGAAAACTGGTAACAGGTCAGAATCCTCAATCCGGAGGTGCCGTAGCCGAAAAGGTATTGGAAATACTTGAAAAATAAGCAATTTACTAAGAATAAAATAGATAAAAACAGACTATACCTGAAATCAAAATAAGGTTAGGTCTGTTTTTTTATGGATAAAACCTGCTTCTTCAATCATTCATCTCACTTCCTTACCTAAAATATCAAGCCAATACCGTAAATATATATGTACAATATTGAACAAAATCATGATCAATAAATTCTAAATACTGATTATTATTTCATAATTTCGCAGACTTAAACGGCATATCCGGACAGGTGAACCGTTTGGATAGATTTTACTATATGGACAATAATAAAGACATGTCCTTTCTGGGGCATATTGGAGAATTAAGAGGACACCTGATCCGTTCAATTATTGCTATCGTAATTGCTGCTTTTGCAGTTGGTTTCAATATCAATTGGATTATGGACCATATCTTTTTTGGGCCAACAAGAAATGACTTTCCTACCTTCAGAGTGGTGAACCACTTTTCAAGAATGCTTTTAGGTGAAGACAGTATTCATCTTCCCAAAGATTTCCCTGTGCGTGTACAGAGACTTTACCAACAGTTTAATGTGATGATGGCTGTTTCTGTTTTTGGAGGCATGGTAGCCGCATTTCCTTATATTGTTTGGGAATTATGGCGTTTTATAGGCCCTGCTTTACATCCAAAAGAGAGAAAAAATTCCATTTATATCATCAATGCAGTCTGGATTCTCTTTATGACAGGAATTCTTTGTGGATATTTTTTAATTCTTCCTTTTGCAGTCAACTTTGGGGTTATTTTTAAAATTTCGGATATTATTGTTCCCCTTTATGACCTGAGTGATTATACAACCTTATTTTTGCAGGTAATTTTGGGAATGGGTATTATCTTTCTTTTCCCTATCCTTATTTACTTCCTTACCAGTATTGGTATTCTGACTCCGGTATTTATGAAAACCTACCGACGTCATGCTATTGTTTTGATTATGGTAGTGGCTGCAATCATTACCCCTGCAGATGTTTTAAGTATGCTTATGGCTGCTTTCCCACTGCTTATTTTATACGAATTCAGTATCGTCATGTGTACTTTCACTTATAAAAAGGTGCAGAAAAATAATGGAAATCTTCCGGTCGTTCAGAAATAAATAACGATTATACTGTATGATAAAAAAGGTGCTGGTTTTAATAATTAAAACCAGCACCTTTTTTATCATACACACAAGTCCAATTATTAATTTTCTTAAAATAAAGTTATTTATATTAAAAAATCAATAAAATTACCATTTAAATAACTTTTATTTCATTCAATGGAATAAATAACATGAAATAGTATCAAAAACAGAAATATTCGTAATAAATTAATTAATTTTACAAAAAAAATCCAATTTATTAAATATTATGAAAAAGAAAATTATTTTCGTTTTTGCGTTGGCTATTGGCTTAACAAGTCTGCAAGCACAACGGTGGGAGCCCGTATCCGAGAAGGTCACTCCGATCAGAAAGGAAGTGAATATCATCCACGCTTACAAAGTTGACCTTACATCACTTCGTGAACTTTTGAAAAATGCTCCTGAGGCAGGAAAGGGAGCTAATCCTGTAATTATCTCTCTTCCTACTACCGAGGGAAAGATCGAAAGATTCTCTGTGTACAGTTCGCCGGTGGTTGAAAAGTCAATGGCTGAAAGATATCAACTTGGAGCTTATTCCGGGGTTGGTGTAGACAATCCCAATAAACAAATCAGATTCAGTACAGCTCCTAATGATTTTCAATCTATGCTTTTTGACACCAAGACAGGACAATATGAATTTATAGAGCCTGTAAACAAAGAAAAAGATATTTATGGAGTCTTTTTCAAATCTGACAAAGCACGGGGAAACGGTGTTTTTGAATGTAAAGCATCCGAGCCTGAAAGCTCAAAAAAGGAAATGAAAAAACTGTTACAGTCAAAAAAAGGAGTAAACGGAGCAGGGATTAATAAAAGTAACGATCAAAAATATCGAACTTACAGAATTGCTGTTTCCGTTAATGGTGAATACACTCAGCTGGCAGGAGGAGTTCCTGGTGCAGCAGCCCGCATCAACGCTACAATCAACAGGGTAAATGGCGTTTATGAAAAAGACTTGGGAATTCATTTAATTGTACAGGACCTCCCACAACTTATTTTTACAGATCCGGCTACAGATCCTTATTCAGATGTGGCAAATATGGGTAACTGGAATCTGGAAGCCCAACGAACATTTACCAACACCGCAGGTGTAGGTAATAATGCATATGATGTGGGGCATTTTTTCGGGCATAGAGGTGGTGGTGGATCTGCCGGTGATATCGGAAACGTCTGCAGAAACCCAAGCAACAACAATGACGCAACTTCTAAAGGAGCAGGAATTACTTCTCCCGCAGTAGATGATCAACCATTTGGGGACACTTTCGATATCGACTATGTGGCTCATGAGCTAGGACACCAATTTGGAGGACGTCACACCATGTCTGTAGTTCATGGTCAAACAGATATCCCAATAGAACCGGGGTCAGGATCTACTATCATGGGATATGCAGGAATTACCCAGGCTAATGTGCAAATGCATTCTGATGCCTATTTTCATACGATTAACATTGAGCAGATACAAGCCTATGTAAACAGTAAAAACTGTGATATCAATATCCCGGTAGTCAATACCCCACCGGTAATACAACCATCACCTGATAAGGCAATCCCCAAAGGTACCGCTTTTGTACTGACAGCAAGTGCTGCCGATGCCCAAAACGACCCTATGACCTATACATGGGAACAATATGATATTTCAGCCACTAAGTTTAATAACCTGGATGCCACCCGAACCAGTGGAGCTAACTTCAGATCCCTACCCCCTACAGCATCTCCAACACGTTATTTTCCTAAGCTTTCAACAGTTCTTAATGGAACACTTACTACGGTACAGGATTGGGAACTTCTACCCAATGTTCCCAGACAGCTAAAGTTCAAAGTAACCGTAAGAGACAATAATCCTGATATTACTCAGCAGCAAACCCAGAGCAGTCTGGTAAAATTAAATGTAGGAAATGAGGGACCATTTAAAGTAACTTCTGCTACAGTTTATAATAATCTACCGGGGGCTGTTACCTGGGATGTTGTCAATACAAATAATGCTCCATATAGCGTACAAAATGTCAAAATAGACTATACAACAGACAATGGAAATACATGGACCGTTATCACCCCATCTACTCCCAATGATGGAGCTGAACCTTTTTCATTCTCTTCACTGCCTACCGGATCCAACGTAAAAATCAGAGTAAGTGCCATTGACAATGTTTTTTACGCTATTGGCAGTGCTGGCGTTTCTGCATCCGCAGAAAACTGCTCTTCAGCCACACCAACAGGAATTGTGGTCTCAGGAATCACAAGAAGTTCTGCCAGTATAAACTGGGCTGCATTGCAGGGCGCTACTTATTCACTAATGTATAGAAAAACAGGAACCGCCACATGGACTACCGTTCCTGTAACAACAAATTCTTATACCATCTCCGGATTAAATGAAGGTACCCAGTATGAAATTCAAATAGCGAATGTTTGTGGATCTACCACTGGAAGCTATTCCGCACCTACTAACTTTACTACCCTTCCGTTTACCTTGTGTTCTGCAACCGGAACAAATTCTTCTGATGAATTTATTTCCAACGTCACGGTAACTCCTACAGGAATGAGCCCTATTTCCAATACCAGCACTGCTTCACCTTATACCAATTATGCTACTGATCCTACAAAACTGATTACCCTTACCAAAGGATCTTCCGGTAATGCCATCAGTGTACAAAAACAATGGTCTGGTGCTCAGTATAATGAAGGGGTAAGTGCATGGATTGATTTTAACAGAGACGGAATTTTTTCTGATTCTGAAATCATCTTCACAAGTGCTCCTAGTAAAATCACTCCTGTTTCAGGAACCTTCTCGGTACCTGCAGATGCCTATGTCGGCAGTAATATCATAATGAGAGTTGTGCTTGCCTATAATACACAACCTACCAACGGATGTAGCAGCCAACAATATGGTGAAATTGAAGATTATCCTGTACAAATTCAAGCAGAAAACCTTGCTACCAAAGAGATAACAAAAGATAACAACTCAATACAGATTTATCCTAATCCAGCTAGCGATGTATTAAACGTGACTAAAGTTTCGGCTAAGGCTCAATATACCATCACCAATATGGCGGGACAAATTGTAATGAACGGACAGATTACAGACAATAAAATTTCGGTATCCAAATTGATCACCGGAGCTTATGTGATTTCAATTGAGGATCAGGGAACTACTTCAAACCTGAAATTCATCAAAAAATAAAAAATAATATTTTTCAAACCATGCCCGGCAATCAATAAGCCGGGCTTTTTTGTGTCTGAATGATTGATCTTCTTTTAATATTGCACATTTTTACCTTTTCACAATTTTGCTGTTAATTAAATTTTCTATTTTTGAAAAGATTATTAATAAAGTTTAAAAATGAAGAAGTTATCATATACGCTTTTATTTGCTTCAGGATTGGTTTTCGGACAATTCTTTGAAAAAGGTCAGGTTTATACCAAACAGGATACGTTAAAGGGTTCGGACACTCAATTCCGAAATTTTTGGGATGTCAAAAAATATGACCTTTCCGTAGAGCCTGATTTTGATCAGAAAAGTATCAAAGGAAATAATAAGATCAGTTTTGAAATCATTAAAGATGTGACCAATCCTGTATTTCAAATTGATCTGCAGCAACCTATGAAAGCTGATAAAGTGGAAGGAAACTTCTCTATTAAAAGTTATAAGCAGGAGGGCGACTTTATTTTTATTACCGCTAATAAAAAGTTTAAAAAAGGAGAAAAATACAGTATTGATGTTACCTATTCCGGGAATCCTGTAATTGCTAAAAAAGCTCCCTGGGATGGCGGCTGGGTTTTTGCTAAAGACAAAAATGGTCATCCATGGATGACCGCTGCTGACGAAGGAATTGGGGCTTCAATCTGGCTTCCTACCAAAGATATATGGAGTGATGAGCCCGACAATGGTATTACCATGAAAATCCTCACCCCTAACGATCTTGTAGGCGTTGGGAACGGAAGGCTGATAGATAAAAAGACCAAAGGCAATACAACCACTTACACCTGGGAGGTAAAAAATCCGATCAACGCCTATTCTATCATTCCCAGTATCGGAAAGTATGTCAACTTCAAAGATAGTTTTGATGGTGAAAAAGGAAAACTGGATCTGGATTACTGGGTACTTGACTATAATTTAGATAAAGCCAAAAAACAGTTTCAACAGGTAAAACCTATGCTTTCTGCATTTGAATATTGGTTTGGCCCATATCCATTTTATGAAGACTCTTATAAATTGGTAGAATCCCCTCACCTGGGTATGGAACATCAAAGTAATGTAGCCTACGGAAATCAATACCAGAATGGTTATCTGGGCAGGGATCTTTCAGGGACAGGAGTCGGTCTGAACTGGGATTTCATTATCATTCATGAAAGTGGTCACGAGTGGTTCGCCAATAATATTACAGCAAAAGATCAGGCTGACATGTGGATCCACGAAAGTTTCACTAACTATTCTGAAACTCTTTTCACTGAAAAATTTATGGACAAAAAATCTGCGGAGATATATGTTCAGGGAATCAGAAATAATATTAACAATGATATACCTATTATCGGCCACTATGGGGTAAGAAATGAAGGCAGTGGTGATATGTATCCTAAAGGAGCCAATATGCTTCATACGATGAGACAAGTGATCAATAATGACGAAAAATTCAGACAGATTTTAAGAGGACTCAATAAAGATTTTTATCATCAGACCGTTACCACCAAACAGATTGAAGATTATCTGTCATCAAAATCCGGAATCGATTTTTCCACTGTTTTTGATCAATATCTGAGAACGGTAAAAATCCCTACTCTTGAGTATTCTCAGAATGGCCAGACGTTGAAATTCCGATATACAGATGTGGTTAAAAATCTGAAACTCCCAATCAGAATTGACGGAGAGCAGACGATTACTCCAACGGAAGACTGGCAGACGGTAACACTTACAAAAAATACTTCTGTTGAGTTTAACAAGAACTATTATATCAATTATAAAAATGTTCAGTAAATAATAAAAAAGGCAAATTCGCAAACCAGCAAATTTGCCTTTTTATTTTTTTAACCCTTTGGAATTAATTTTAAGAAAAGTTTAATACCCTATCACGTAACAAAATGGTAAAAACAACAACTATTTAACTATAAAATTTAACCCAATGAGAAAAACAGCACTTAGCTTGGCTCTTTTTGCCGCTTTTTTAGCGAATGCCCAGTCTATAAAAACCACCATTGATCTCGTCAATGTAAAAGACGATAAAGTAGCCGTTACCATGGAGTTTCCAAAAATGAAATCCGGTGACATCAAGTTTCATTTTCCAAAGACTGTTCCGGGTACTTATTCGGAAGATGATTACGGAAGATTTATAGAAGGGATCAAATTTTATGACAACAAAGGAAAGGAACTTACCTATTCTAAAGTGGATGATAATACCTATTCACTAAAGAACGCTCAAAATTTAAATAAGATCACCTATCTGGTTAACGACAGTTTTGATGATGAAATGGATACTTCAAAGCATAAAGCTGTATTCTCACCTTCAGGGACCGATATTGAACAGGGAAAAATCTTTATGATCAATACCCATGGATTTATTGGATATATCGATAATATGCAGGATGTTCCTTATCAGCTGGTAATCCAAAAGCCTACTGATTTCTATGGAACTACCGCTTTAGTAGATCAGGATAAATCTGAATCTACAGATACTTTTACGCTGGCTAATTATGCTAAGGTAACTGATTCTCCACTGATGTATACCAAACCGGACTATATTACCTTCAATGCCGGTGGAATGGAGCTGGTATTGGGAGTGTATTCTCCAACAGGAAAATATAAAGCTGCCGATTTTAAGGAAAATCTGGAAAAAATGGTCATTGCCCAGAAAAAATTCCTGGGAGATATGAACACGAATAAAAAGTACGCTATCATGCTTTATCTTTCCGGAGGTGGCGGCCCGAAAATTAAAGGTTTTGGAGCTTTGGAACACCATGAATCAACGAGTGTGGTACTTCCTGAAATGATGCCGAAAGATGCCATCGACAAAACTATTACCGATGTAGTATCTCACGAGTTCTTCCATACCGTGAATCCTTTGAAAACCCATTCTGAAGAGATCCACTATTTCAATTATGCAGATCCTAAAATGTCTCAGCATCTGTGGATGTATGAAGGAGGTACGGAATATTTTGCCAATTTATTCCAGATTCAGGAAGGGCTGATCACAAAAGACGAGTTTTTACAGAGAATTAACGAAAAAATCACCAATTCAAAGAATTATGATGATACCATGCCGTTTACGGTCATGAGTAAAAATGTACTGAAAGCACCTTATAAGGATCAGTACAGAAATGTTTATGAGAAAGGAGCCCTTCTGGCCATGTGTCTGGATATTGAGCTGAGAAAACTTTCCAACGGAGAGATGGGCTATCGTGATATGATCAGAAAGTTATCTCAGAGATTTGGAGAGAACAAACCTTTCAAAGATGATAAATTAATTGATGAACTGGTAACGGTAACCGGATATCCTCAAGTGAAAGACTTTTACAATAAATACATCGCTGGCAACCAGCCAACCCCTTATGCTGAATATCTGAGCCAGGTAGGTGTAGAATTACAGAAACAAGAGACTCCTCCTATTTTCTGGTTTGTGAAAGATCCTAACCAAACCGGATACGATGAGAAAAACAATGCTTTTGTATTTGATGAAAGCTCTGCCCTATCCCCTTTTGCTACAAGTATCGGATTTAAAATCACTGATCAGGTTCTTGCGTTAGACGGCAAAACAATTAATGTTCAGAATATGCAGGACTTCATTAATTATGCTAAAACAATCAAGGAAGGACAAAATGTTTCCGTGACTGTTTTACGAGGTAATGGAGAAAAGAAAGAGAAAGTAGAATTGAAAGGAAAAGCGATTCTTGATAAACTGACGATGGAAATGCTTAAATACAAAGCCAATCCTAGTCCGGCAGAACTGAAACTGCAAAACCAATGGTTAACAGGTAAAAAATAAATAGAAAAAGCGAGGAAAGTATTCCTCGCTTTTTTGTTACTTCTTACTTAAAAATAATAACCAGACCCAACTGGAAATTAGTATTTTTTGAAGTTTCTCCACCTCCATTTTTAACGATATCCGTTAAACCAGCAGTATAACGGGCATTGATGCCTAAGTTTGGAGTAAATTTGTAGCCTAAACCAATTCCCAATCCAAAATTGAAGGTTTTTAATGAATCTTTATTGCTTGTATCATAAGGCTTGCCATTAATATCTGCTTTCGCTTTAGCATTTACAAGAAATCCAAATTCAGGACCGGCTTCCAGATAAAATTTTGGTGCCGCATTGTACTGAAACATTACCGGAATATTAATGTAATTAAGGATCTGCTTCATATTCGTAAATCTATATCCCGCAACATTATAACTATCCTTTGCCTTTGCTCCTTGCGAACTGTAAACGATCTCAGGCTGAATACTAAATTCTTTAGAAACCGGAATATTGACCAATGCCCCGGCATAAATCCCGAACTTCGATTGGGTGTCATCTCCTGTTATGCCTGAAATGTTACCTCCGGCTTTAATACCAAATTTTGGTCCGTCTGTAGATTGAGCGAATGCCACAGTTCCCATAACTATGCATAAGCTTAGTAATTGTTTTTTCATATCATATGTTTTTTAAAATTGTTTTTTAATAAAGCATCAGGATCAAACATTCCCGGTGATATAATATTCTTTTAAGAATCTTTATATCTAATACTTTTACTTCTAAAATTTATCCGCACGTTTTATTATTAATTTTTCGTCTTTCATGACAAACAATATCCAGATCCAGGCAACCAATCCCAATATAGAAGAAATAATAATATTCGTATAAAATACTTCTTTTACCGTTTCATTTGTTTGAAACTCCAGAATTGCCTGCTTTAAAGTAGAACCTTCTTTTATTAATAAAGCAAGTACTGTCATAACATTTGCCATAATGATGCTTACAATGTTTGTCAGAAAAATGATATACTTTTTTAATGTACCTTCACGCCCTTTTAAAAAGCTGTATCCTATAGAAGCAAAAAAAGCAATAATAAGGGCCATTGCGGAGGCGATTCTTCCTAAATATACGGCAGATAAAACCCAAAGTATAATCCATGGAATTGAAAATATTACGGCACCTAAAAATCCTGTCAGATAATTTTTCTCCTTTGAAATTCTTAGTTTTTCAATTTCGTAGAATTTATTATTTGTTTCGTGAAAACAAGTGTCACAAAGTAATATTCCATTATCATTTAAGTTGTAATAGTTGATTTTTTGATTTGTTCCACAGCTATGACATTTGTATTGCTCCGGTATATTGAGTTTTTTGAAAAGATCGACTAAAAAGTCAAACAAGGTATAAACAGTCTTGAGTTTTGTGTAAATAAAGGTTTCTGAAAACTGGAATAAAATGCTGGTATCTCTAATTTCAAAACCTGTAAATTTTAACCTCTTTTTGTTGGTGACCAGTTCCGTATTGATCTGCAGCCATTTTTCTTCTGTCAGGTTTCCCGTAGTCACAGATACAAATTTGTATTGAGGGGTGCTTACCAGGCTTGCGTCTGAAACATTAAAAAAGTAACCTTTGTACAGTCCAAATACACCGTCCTCAGTTTTGTACCAGCCAAGATCTCTGGCTATTTTTTTTGCTTTTGGAAAAATCATATGTGTTTATTTTGTCTTTCTCTAAAAAACAGGCGGCATGTTTTTATACCGCCTGAAATATTTATTATGCTATCCTTTTAAAGTCAAATCATATTCTTTAGAGAATCCTTCATCTTGTACTAGCCGCCAGCCTTCCCTAAGTTTTTTTTCGGCTTCTGACCCCACATAGAACATTCCAATCTTTTTAAATTCCTTTTTGATTTTGGATGAAAATAGCTTGTAAAGCTCCAAAGAATCATTTGCTTGCGATATCGTTGCAACTCGTCCTGCTATAATTACATGTTCTTTTTCAGTATAGATACCTCCAAGTTTTAATTCTATTGATTGGGGATTGATTACTTGATCGATATCATATTTCATTCCCCCTTTTCTTTGCGGAATTTCATTAATATTTAGCAATATGTCCTTCTTCATTACCAAATAACTATAATTTGTCAGCCAAAATGCAGACTGAGCAGTCCCAACATTAGGAGTGTCAAATATCGAATCGTATACAGGGATATTTTTGGTATCAAGCAATAAAGGCGCATCATAATAGTAGCAAATATCCACAGTTGTTTCAATATCTCGTAGTATTTGTTCAATATCTTCAAATACTGTAAAAAACATGGTTTGTTTACTTTTCATATTTATTTTACTTTTTTGGAATTAATAATAAATGTTCTCCCGGCTGAATTTGAGCTCTGATTCTTATGGCATTTCTTAATTCTCTTGCAGTCGGAGTAACTCCATCTTTTAAGACATCAACAGTATTTATTCTTAAGGTAGGATATTTAGGATGTTTTGCGGTAATATCCGGATAAGATCCCCCTTTTCTTCCAACATTCAAGGGTTTTAAATATTCTTCAGGTGCTTTACCTCCGCCACCTATAATTCTATACCCCCTACTTTTCAATCCTGACGATATTTCACTTAGTTGAGCTCTTGTTGCCTCATTTCCAAGCCTTCCGCCCGTCGTCCTTGTATACTCACCCTTATAGGTAATTGCAGGACCTTCCTTCAATATGGGTACAGGCCGCTCATTGACAAATTTGTTGCCGGCAGATTCTAAAATACCACCTTCAACATCTCCAATAATTAGAATACTTTTCACCGGAGTTCCCCCTATCGTGGTAGTTTTCGGAGTATTATTCAGCGTCCATTGAGTTCTTCCTGGCTGAATTGGAGCGCCTTTCAAGATTGTAAGCTGTGGATCACCTACTTTAGCGGCTTGCCAATTCTTGATCGCCTGGCCTCCGGCACCAGAAACGGCACCAAGTCCACCTCCAATAGCTCCTCCCCACAAACCACCCATTAGGGTTCCCTCTATTACATCTTCACCAAACATCACCGCGGTAGCAAATCCGCTGATAGCACCAGCTACCACACCTCCTGAAGCTCCTGCAATGGCTCCTCCCAAAAGGCCACCTTGTATTCCTACTGTAGCAGCAGCGGCAGCGGCAGAAGTGCTTACGGCAAACCCTACACCTCCGGTAAATGCACCTATGGCTCCGCCCATTGCAATTTTACCCCAGGTGGCTCCCCAGTCCCACTTGGCAGGATTCCATGAGCCATTCGCTTTTACTCCTGTGAAATAAGCTCCCATTATTGCTCCTGCAATCATCCAGGCAAATTCCCCATCCGGGTCATTATACATCATCGGATTATTCATCACATACCCGTACCTGTTATAATTTTGGGTATTAAATGGTGCCTGGATATTTTCATCAGCATTCAGGAACCTTCTGAGTAGTGGATCGTAGAGCCTTCCATTCATATGAACAATCCCTATTTCCGGAAAATACTCATGACTGGTATAGCCCCTGTCCACCCATAACGGAGTAGTGTTGAGTATATTCTTATCCGTAATAACAGGACCGCCAGCCAGCTGAAGATGAGTAAGATTGCCCCATGCATCATAATGCCTGCGCTCGAGCGGCTTGCCGCTTAAAGAGCTGATGGCCAGAATACTCCCCAGATAATCCTTATGCAGCAACAGGTAACCACCATTAGTTGCCTCAAAACTTTTCAAATATACAATATCAGAATCATATGGCGATCCCCCGATATAAATAATATGTTTTTCTTTCCCGGTCGTATTGTCTTTTACCACTTCAAAGCTTCCTTCTTCACTATATAATTTGGTGAATTTCCCATCACTTCCACTGCTGAAATTCCCCCCATAAGTAACCCTCTGCCTCATGGCAGTAAGCCCATACTGGAAAGCAGCATCCCCTTTTTCACCGTCTATGAATACCGGATCATTGTTTTCGTTGTATGTAATACTTTGGATCAGGTCATTATTATAGTTCTGGATTCCGTCAGTATTCAGGCTCATTCCGGTAGGTTGGTAGACGTTGTCAGGATTGTCAAATTTTATTTTTCCTATCTGGTCATTCTTTAAGATCCTTCCTTTTATATCATAGATATTCCTGTTGGAAGTCGGCTTTATTCCCGTTACCGGGTTGGTCCAGTTGATAAGGCGGTTATTATCATCGTAATCAAAGGTTTCTTTACTATTGAAATTCCCCAGTACTTTTCTGGAGCTCAATTCATTTTTGATGGCATTAAAGCTATACTGAATATTGACCAAAGGATCTCCCACATAATTTACATGATTAATTTCCCGAATCATCCCTGTGGCATCATTATAGATATTCCTTACTTCTGAAGTTCCCAACATTGCTTTGAGTACCTGTGCCCTGGCATTGGTTTCTTTCAGCTCCCATAACACCTTTCCGGAAATTTGGTCTTTTACCTGGGCAAGCTCCCCGTTCCACGGGTTGTACAGGTTTTCAATAGAGGCCTTTGTTACAGTTCCTGAAGAAAGTAGTTCCTTTTCATAGGAGATTACTTTTCCTTTGCTGTCATAGACTACATTTTTGTGAACAAAAGTAGCTTCGGGGGATTTTTGGGAAGAGGAGATCACCCTTCCCTGAGGATCATACTTTATCGTGTAGGTATACACTTTTCCATTGGACGTTCCTTTTTTTGAGATAAGTCTTCCTTTATTGTTATAAGCAAAATTGATGTTTTTATCCGTATCGTTTCCTGTAGTTGATTTCTCCACCTGGCTGATCAGCTGGCCCAGACTATTGTACGTATATCTTTTCTCTCCTTTAGGGCTTATAATTTTGGACAATGCGCCCATATAGCCTTTGTATTCGTACAGGTATGTACCAGTAGAAGGATCTGCTACCTCTATCTTATTTCCCCATTCATCATAATTTGTGACCACCATATTATCCTCATATTCTGCCTGGACCTGCTGTCCTGCTGCATTGTAAGAGAACTTTACGGTTCCTCCCTTATCTGTAGATGAAATAACATTTCCTAAAGCGTCCATCGTCTGGGAAGTTGTCCTTCCGTAGTCTGCCGGATTTGTTTCCTTAACAGTGGTGGTCAATCCTGAGACAATAGTTTCTGTCTGCTTTCCGGTAAATGCCGTAGCT